>CAWJGO010000001.1:0-1522936 GCA_963842515.1 uncultured Pseudomonadota bacterium | reverse complement strand
CAAAGAATTGGCGGAGAGAGAGGGATTCGAACCCTCGAAGGGCTTTTGACCCTTACACCCTTAGCAGGGGTGCGCCTTCGACCGCTCGGCCATCTCTCCGGGGGGCGCAATCATAATGAGCCGGAGACTGGCTGGCAAAGAACACGCCTTGGAGCGCTCAGGCGGGCAAAGTCTCCCGCGGAAGGGCGCCGCTCGGCTCGTCCGACCCCGAACCCACACCTTCGCCGGCCCCTCGGCCGCTCTTGATGCGTTCGAAAATTTCTTCACGGTGGACGGCCACGGTTTTCGGCGCATTGATGCCGATGCGGACTTGATTGCCTTTCACACCCAGGACCGTGACGGTCACGTCCTCGCCTATGACGACAGATTCACCAACTCGTCGCGTCAAAATGAGCATGTTGCGGGCCCTCCGCCGAGCCTCTTTATTATCGCGTTCGTTAGCGCTGCCCGGACCCCCGCGGAAGCGGACGGGCAGCGGTGCGGAACCTTACCACTTGCAGACCACTTCGGTCACTTGTCCCAAGTCTCATAACGCGAGGACAGTAGCCGTTATGAAAGTCGCAGATCGCGATGCAGGCATCTGACGCAATCTTCGAGAGCATCTTCGGGAACCAGGACTGCGATCTTGATCTCCGAGGTGGAAATGAGCAGCGCTTTCACGCCCTGGCGCGCAAGCGATTCAAAGAGTTGCGTGGCGACTCCTGCCGCCGAGCGCATGCCCACTCCAACCACCGCGAGCTTCGCCACCTTGTTGTCCGAGGTCATGCGCGCGCCCTGAAACTCCATGGTCACGCTCTGCATCAGTCGCTGCGCTTCGAGAAAGTCGTCGCGATGAACGGTAAACGACAAATCCTTAAGGCCATCCCGGCCTGTGGCCAGCACGATCATGTCCACCTCGATATTGGCGACCGAGATGGGCTTGAGCACGCGCGCCACACAGTCGGCCGTGTCAGGCAAGCCGGAGATCGTGATTTGCGCTTCATCGCGGTTGAAGGCGATGCCAGAGATGAGCGGAGCTTCCACGTGCGTGTCCTCTTTACAGATGAGCGTGCCGGGTCCGGGAAGGAACGACGACAGCACCCGCAACGGTACGTTGTGTTTAGCGGCGAACTCGACCGCTCGCAGATGCAGAACGCGCGAACCCTGCCCGGCGAGCTCTAGCATCTCCTCGAACGAAATGCGTTCGAGCCGGCGCGCGTCTGAAACCAGGCGCGGATCGGTCGTGTAGACGCCATCCACATCGGTGAGTATCTGGCACTCGTCGGCGTTGAGCGCGACGGCAAGTGCTACGGCACTGGTGTCCGAGCCGCCGCGGCCGATGGTCGTAATGTCGCCTTCGTCGTCCACCCCCTGGAAACCGGCAACCACCGGAACGATGCCGGCATCGATCGTTTCGCGCAGCCGCGTGGTCTCGACCGCGGTGATGCGCGCGCGCCGGTGGATGCTGGTGGTGCGCACGCGGATCTGGCTGCCGGTGAACGATCGCGCCGGCACGCCGCGCTCACACAGCGCCATGGCCAGCAGTGCAATCGCTACCTGCTCGCCGGTGGCGAGCAGCACGTCCATCTCCCGCGAATTCGGCTCGCTCGCGATGGCAGCGGCGAGGTCGACGAGCCGATCGGTGGAATCGCCCATGGCGGAAACCACCACGGCGATGCGATCACCGCGCGCGCGAACCGCGGCAACCTTGTCCGCGACGCGCTGGATGAGCTCTATCGAGCCCACGGACGTGCCGCCGTATTTCTGGACGATTGTCTTCGACAGGGTCCCGAGGTTCACGCGCCGAGCTTGGTGCGGACGAAGGCTTCGACACTGGCCAGTGCTGCGCCGAGTGCAGCCGGGTTATTGCCGCCGGCCTGCGCGAAGTCGGGACGGCCCCCGCCCTTGCCGCCCACCTGACTCGCAACGCTCCCGACAAGATCTCCGGCCTTGATGCGGGCAACGTTGTCCGACGTTACACCGGCGACCAAGGTGATCTTGTTTGTCGCACTGTCCACCGTAGCCAGCACGATGACCGCGGACCCGAGCTTGTCCTTGAGCTGATCCACCGCGTTGCGCAGCGCACCGGCGTCGGCGCCGTCGATCTGTTTGGCCACGAGCTTGACCCCCGCAATGTCAGTGGCGCCGGCGGAAAGGTCGGTGCCCGCACCCGAAGCGAGCTTGTTCTTCAAGTCGCGGTTTTCCTTTTCGAGCTGGCGGATACGCTCGAGCGCGTCGGCCACCTTGGCCTTCACGTCGTCGCGCGAGCCGCGCACCAGGCCCGCGACTTCTTTGACGAGCTGGTCGGTATGCTCGACGTAGTCGAACGCGCCTTCGGCGGTGATGGCCTCGATGCGCCGCACGCCCGCGGCCACACCGCCCTCGCTGACGATCTTGAAGATGCCGATGTCGCCGGAGCGCTCGACGTGCGTGCCGCCGCACAGCTCCATCGAGAAGTCGCCCATGCGCAACACGCGAACGTCTTTTTCGTATTTCTCGCCAAACAGTGCGATGGCACCGGCGGCGACTGCCGCGTCATAGTTCATCTCGCGGGTCTCGGCGGGTGAGTTCTTGCGAATCTCGGCGTTCACCAGCCGCTCGATCTGGCGCAGCTCGTCGGGTGTGATCGGCTGAAAATGCGAGAAGTCGAAGCGCAGTCGGTCCGGCGCCACCAGCGAGCCCTTTTGCTGCACGTGCGTGCCCAGCACCTTGCGCAGGGCGGCATGTAATAGATGAGTGGCGGAGTGATTGGCCATGATGGCCTTGCGGCGTGCCGCGTCCACGTTCGCTGCGAGGCCATCACCCAGCTTGATGGTTCCGGCCGTCAGCCTGCCGAGGTGCGAGAAGGCCGCGCCGCGTTTCTGCGTGTCGGTGACCGTGAACTTCGCACTCACATTGCCGAGCTCGCCCGCGTCGCCCACCTGGCCGCCGGACTCCGCATAGAAAGGAGTGCGGTCGAGCACCACTTCTCCCTCGTCTCCAGCGTTGAGCGTCTGAACTGGCGCGCCGCCCTTGAGCAGCGCGACCACCTTACCCAGGTCCGTCACGGCCTGGTAGCCGAGGAAATCAGTCTTGTCGTCGAGGTGTACGCCGCCCGACATGTCCACGCCAAACCTGCTGGCCGCCTGGGACTGCTTGCGCTGCACTTCCATCGCGGCTTCGTAGCCCGCGACGTCGATCGCGACCCCACGCTCGCGCGCGATATCCGCCGTGAGGTCGACCGGGAACCCATAGGTGTCGTAAAGCTTGAATACTGTCTCGCCGTCGAGCGTCTTGCCACCCTTGAGCGACGCGAATGCGCCATCGAGCAGCTGCATGCCGTTGGCAAGCGTTTCGGCGAAACGCTCCTCTTCCTGGCGGAGCACGCGTGCGGCCAGTGCCTTGCTGGTAGTTAGCTCGGGAAATGCCGCGCCCATTTCCGCGGCCAGTGTATCCACCAGCTTGTAGAAGAACGCGTCCTTGATGCCGAGCTTGTAGCCGTGACGGATGGCGCGGCGAATGATGCGCCGGAGCACGTAACCGCGGCCTTCGTTCGAGGGCGTGACGCCATCGATGATGAGGAAGGTGCAGGCGCGGATGTGATCCGCGATCACCCGCAGGCTGCTGTTGGCGAGATCGGCGGTGTTCGCGAGCGCGGCCGCCGCTTTCACCAGGTTCTTGAAGAGATCGATGTCGTAGTTGTTGGTGACGCCCTGCATCACCGCCGACATGCGCTCGAGTCCCGCGCCCGTGTCCACTGAGGGCTTGGGCAACGGCGTGAGCTTGCCATCGGCCGAACGGTCGAACTGCATGAACACGAGGTTCCAGATCTCGATCCAGCGATCACCGTCGGCGTCGGGCGAACCTGGCGGACCGCCCGGAATGTGCGCGCCGTGGTCGTAAAAGATTTCCGTGCACGGGCCGCAGGGACCGGTGTCGCCCATCTGCCAGAAGTTGTCGGAACCGCCGCCTGGCTTGTCGCCGATGCGCACGATCTTCTCTTTCGGTACGCCCGCTTCTTTGTGCCACAGATCGAAGGCTTCATCGTCGGTGGCGTACACCGTGACCATGAGGCGCGCGGGGTCGATCTGCAAAGTTCCGGTGACGAAGTCCCAGGCAAAGCGGATGGCGTCCTTCTTGAAGTAGTCGCCGAAGGAGAAATTGCCAAGCATCTCGAAGAAGGTGTGATGGCGAGCGGTGTAGCCCACGTTTTCGAGGTCGTTGTGTTTACCGCCGGCGCGCACGCAGCGCTGGCTCGACGTGGCCCGCACGTAGTCGCGCTTCTCACGGCCGAGGAAACAGTCTTTGAACTGCACCATGCCGGCGTTGGTGAACAGCAGCGTCGGGTCGTTGCCCGGCACGAGGCTGGACGAAGGGACCACGGCGTGGCCACGCTCGCGGAAAAATTCGAGGAAGGCGCGACGGACGTCCGCCGCGCTCATGAAGGGCGGTTTTTGGGGCATGGGCTCGAGGCTAAGGCTTAATTGAAGTCGGATTCGCTGGGTGTTGGGGCGTCCGACTCGAAGTCATCGGGGGTCCCTTCCAAAACAGCGCGGATATGATCCGTTGAAAAGCCTCGGTATTGCAAAAATCTGACCTGCCGCGAGCGCTCTTTCCAGTCTTTGGGGATTTCCGGACCGAATTTCCGAGCTCTGGCTGCCCGGGCGAGGCTTATGAAGTCCGGTCCGTCATCTTTAGCCTTGTCCATCGTGCTCTGGATGACTTCTGATCCGAGGCCCGAACGCTTGAGTTCCCGGCGGATGCGCGCCGGACCCTGGCCACGGCGCGCCCGATAGGCGACCACATTCTCGCCATAGCGATCATCGTTGATGACATTGCTGGCTTCGAGCTCCACGAGCACGGGCTCGATGGCGGAGTCGTTGAAGCCTCGATCTTTGAGTTTGCGGCGCAGATCTGCCGCGGAGAAATCACGCCGGGCGAGGTACGCGATGGCAAAAGCGTGCGCGCTTTTGGGGTCAGCGGCCTTCTCGGTATCGAGCTGCTTTTTACCGCCCGGACGCCGCATGGTTATGGCCCTGCCCGCGAATAGATCGGCATGCCGGCGCGGAGCACGCATTTCACGTTGGCGAAGTTCTTGACGTCGTCGAAGGGATCCGCGGCCAGCATCACCAGGTCCGCGGCAAATCCCTTCGCGAGCTGTCCGTGGCGCTTCTCCTCTTTCCAACGAGCGGCGGGCGCGGTGGTGAGCGATTCCAGGATTTGCGCCGGGCTCATGCCGGATTTGGCCATGAGCAGATATTCGTCGGTGGGATCGTAGTCGTGCATGTAACCCACGTCGGTTCCGAACAGCACCTGGCCGTGCACACCGCGGAACGAACGCAGCTGTTGAAATGTGCCGCCGACCAGGGAATCAACCACGGCCGGCGGCACGTCTTCCTTCTTCAATTCATACCCCCAGAGCTTGAAGGTGGGAATGACGGACATGTGCGCCGCTTTCATCCTCGCGAGCGTGGCCACGTCCCATGGCGATTGTTCGCCCAGCGTCGTGTGTACCAGCACGTCAACGCCCACATCCAGTGCGAGGCGGACGGCTTCGAGCGTAGTGGGGTGCGCCATCACCAGCTTGCCGCGTGCGTGAGTTTCTTCGACGGCAGCTCGCGCTATTTCCGCTGACATTTTCGTCACCACGTCCTGGCGAGGCGAGGTGTGCAGGAACAGCTTGGTGCCATCGGCGCCGGCGCCGAGGTTTGCGCGGACCGCCGCCCTGGCCTCTTCCGCGGTGCGCGGCTGATGCATGCGCGCCAGCATCTGTGGTGGAAGATCTTTGATGTAACTCGGAATGCCGTCGGGCGGAAACAGAGGAAGGCCGACGGTGAGAATGCGCGGGCCAGGTATTTCGCCCTTCTCCACCCGGACGCGCAAGGCGAAGGTGTTGGCCTGGTCCGAGGCGGTGTCGAACACGGTGGTGAAGCCGTACCGCGTCAGCATGTCCTTGAGAGATTGGGCAAGTGTCGCGGCGGGCTTGTGAGCCGCATCCTCCCAGCGAGGCTCTATGAAATGAACATGATTGTTCTGGAAACCGGCAGTCAGCACGCCACCGGTGCAGTCTGAAGTTCGTGCCGACTTCGGGATTCTTGCTGAATCGCGCTTGCCTACGTATGCGATCCGGCCAGCGCGTACGAGCACGACGCCGTCTTCGATGGGCTCTGCATACGGAGAGGGATAGATTTTCGCTGCCTGGATAACCCAGGTATCAGCAGCCAACGCCGGCCCGGCACTGCTTAGCGCGACCAGGAACGCGAGGAACGCCAGATGGCGGCGCCGACCATGAATGAAAATGGCGCGGGCACGGCGGATGATCCCGCGTGCCCGCGCCATGCAATCAGTCATTCCCACCGACGCTTTTGAGCTCAGGACGCGGCGCTTTGACCGGCACGAGCTTGGCGCGGATGAGGTCTTCGATTTCCTTGGCGAGCTCGGGACGAGCTTTGAGGAAATCGCGGGCGTTGTCTTTACCCTGGCCGATTCGCTCGCCGTTGTAGCTGTACCAGGAGCCGGATTTTTCAATGATGCCGTGCGTCGAACCGAGGTCGATGATTTCGCCTTGGCGCGAAATGCCCTGGCCGTACATGATTTCGAACTCGGCTTCGCGAAACGGCGGCGCCACTTTGTTCTTCACCACTTTCACGCGCGTCTGGTTGCCCACCACTTCTTCGCCATTCTTGATGGCGCCGATGCGGCGGATGTCGAGGCGAACCGACGCATAGAACTTGAGCGCGTTGCCACCAGTGGTGGTTTCCGGGTTGCCGAACATGACGCCGATCTTCATGCGGATCTGGTTGATGAAGATGACCATGGTGTTCGAGCGCGAGATGTTGCCGGTGAGCTTGCGCAACGCCTGCGACATGAGGCGCGCGTGCAGGCCCATCTGCGGCTCGCCCATTTCGCCTTCGATTTCAGCCTTGGGCGTGAGCGCGGCGACGGAGTCCACCACCACGAGATCCACCGCGCCGGAACGAACCAGCATGTCGGTGATTTCGAGGGCCTGTTCGCCGGTGTCGGGCTGCGACACGAGCAGCTCGTTCACATTGACGCCGAGCTTCTCGGCATACGACGGATCGAGCGCGTGTTCGGCATCGACGAAGGCGGCGGTGCCACCGAGCTTCTGGATTTCAGCAACCACCTGCAGCGTGAGCGTGGTTTTGCCGGAAGATTCCGGTCCGTAGATTTCGATGACGCGGCCGCGCGGCAGACCACCGATGCCAAGCGCGATGTCCAAGCCCAGCGAGCCGGTGGAAACGGCTTCCACGTCATAGGCGGCGGCGTTGTCACCGAGGCGCATGACGGAGCCTTTGCCGAATTGCTTCTCGATCTGGCCCAATGCGGCGGAGAGCGCCTTCTTGCGGTTGTCATCCATCGCGAAATCCCCTTGTCTTTGCGTGCGAGTTTTGATGGAAAAAATTTAGCACATGCGGCTGTATAAATACACAGCTAATTTCTTGCCGGAATACTGAGTTTCTCAGTCATACAGTGGCCAGGAATCGACGGCACTGTATATCGAGCGCGCCTCCTCGCGGCGGCTCGACATCAACACAAACTTGTCGGCGTGCACCGCGATCGGCGGCATCAATGCCCGCGGCCACGGCACAGTCGGCCGCTACCGCCGCGGAAATCTTTCGGGCCAGCGTGACATGCGCGCGGAAAGGTTTGATGTCCGGGGTAAAACCCGCGGCGACCGCCGCCTCACCGAGCGCAATCGAAAGCTCACTTGCCGACGACGAATCCCGGCTGGAAGTGGCGCAAAGAATCTTCGGCGTCTCCCAATACTCGAGCGTATCGAAGATCAGGCTGACCGGCCGGCCACGCAGCGTCGTAACTGCCGCGCGCAGCACCTCGAGCCTCTCGGCTTCGATGACGCCAATGAAGCACAACGTGACATGCAGATTTTCTACAGGCGAACCTTGCGCTCCAAGTTGCGCGACGAGCGGAGCGGCTTGCGCCGCCAGTGCGGCGTTTTGTTCGGGCGTGGGTTGCAGCGCGAAGAATAGCCGCAGCATTTACAACGGCGGCGGCAACGCGCGCAGCAGATTCAACGCGTATTCCACGGCTTGGCGGCGCACCGCATCGCGATCGCCGTTGAACTGGATCAGGTGGCCCTGGCATTCCAGCCGGTCTTCCTGCTTGTAGGCCAATGCGAACCACACGGTGCCCACCGGTTTTCCGGGCACGGCGCCGTCCGGCCCCGCGATCCCGCTCACGGCGAGGCCCACGCTCGCGCCAGTGCGCGCAATCGCTCCTTCCGCCATGGCTTGCACGACCTCGTCGCTCACCGCGCCTTCGTTTTCGATGAGTTTTTCCGCCACGCCGAGATCGCGGGTCTTGGCGGCATTCGAATAACACACGAATCCGCAATCGAACCACTCGGAGCTGCCGGGAATATCGGTGCACAGCTTGGCGATCCAGCCGCCGGTGCACGACTCCGCCGTGACGAGCCGGCGATGAGCGGCGAGCAGCAGGCCCGAGACCTCGCGGGCCAGCGCGGATAACACAGTGTCGGTTGGGGTGTTCACGCCATGATTCTCGCACGCGCGCGGCTGGCGTAGGCTAGCCGGCCTCGACAAAAGGGCCCCATGAACCAGAACGCATCGAGCCAGCACACCCCGATGATGCAGCAGTACCTGCGCATCAAGGCCGAACATCCGGACACCCTGCTGTTTTATCGGATGGGCGATTTCTACGAGCTGTTCTTCGACGACGCGCGCCGCGCCGCCAGGCTCATCGACATCACGCTGACCTCGCGCGGGCAGTCTGCCGGCGAGCCGATTCCCATGGCCGGCGTGCCCTACCATAGCGTGGACACCTATCTTTCCCGTCTGGTGCGCAAGGGCGAGTCGGTGGCCATCTGCGAACAGGTCGGCGACCCGGCCAAATCGAAGGGTCCCGTGGACCGTCAGGTGGTGCGCGTCGTGACTCCGGGAACGGTCACGGACGAAGGCTTGCTCGATCAGCGGCGCGAAACCTTGTTAGCCGCGGTGTCCGCGCGGCCCTCGAAAGGAGGCACGTCGTTCGGCCTGGCCTGGCTCGATCTGGCCGCCGGGCGCTTCACCGTGCTCGAGGCGGATGGCGCGGCGGCGCTCGAAGCGGAGCTCGAGCGGCTCAAGCCGGCCGAGTTGTTAGTGCCGGAGGATCAGGCGCGCGAGATCGGCGCGATTGTCGACTCCCTGGCCCACGGCGAGCTGCGGTTGCGTCCGCCCTGGCATTTCGAGCTCTCGAGCGCATCGCGGCTGCTCACGGATCAGCTCGGCACGCTCGACCTGCGCGGCTTCGGCGCCGACGACCTGCCGCTGGCCATATCGGCCGCGGGCGCACTGCTGCAATACGTGCGCGAGACCCAGAAGACCGCGCTGCCTCACATCACGACGCTCGCGGTCGAGGAACGCGGCGACGCGCTGCACCTGGACGCCGCCACGCGCCGCAATCTCGAGATCGACGTATCGCTGTCGGGCCAGGACTCGGCCACGTTGTTTGCGTTATTGGATTCCACCGTCACGCCGATGGGCTCGCGCAGTCTGCGCCGCTGGCTCAACCGCCCGCTCACCGATCAGATCGGGCTGCGGCGGCGTTACCAGGCCATTGCCTTGTTGGTCGACGCGCGCCGCTTCGAAGGCCTGCGTGAACCGCTGCGCGCCATCGGCGACGTGGAACGCATTCTCTCGCGCGTGGCGCTGCGCAGCGCACGGCCGCGCGACCTGACCAGCCTGCGCGCCTCGATTGCGGCGTTGCCCGCGCTGCGCGCCATTCTCAAGCGAATCGAGGCGCCGTTGATCGTCGAGCTCGCCGCCTCCGTCGATGAGCACCTGGACGTTGCAGATCTCCTGCAGCGCGCGATCGCCGAAGAGCCCTCCGTCGTGCTGCGCGATGGCGACGTGATTGCGCCTGGCTACGACGAGGAACTCGATCTAGCTGCGCCAGATCTCCACGAACACCGACGAGTTCCTGCTCGAGCTGGAGCGCCGCGAGCGTGAACGCTCGGGTATCCCCTCGCTGAAACTCGCTTACAACCGCGTGTCGGGCTTCTATATAGAGGTGACGCGTTCGCATGCCGATCGCGTGCCCGCCGACTACATTCGCCGGCAAACCGTCAAATCCGCGGAACGATTCATCACGCCCGAGCTCAAGAGCTTCGAGGACAAGGTGCTGGGCGCGCGCGAGAAATCGCTGGCACGCGAGCGCGAGTTGTACGACATCGTGCTCACGCAACTCACCGATCGTCTGGGCGCGCTGCAGGCCACCGCCAATGCGCTGTCGGCGCTCGACTGCCTCGCGGCGCTCGCCGAGCGCGCCGCCCAGCTCGGTTGGGTCGAGCCGCAGCTGGTGGGCGAGACGCGCTTCGAGATTCGCGGCGGCCGCCATCCGGTGGTGGAGCATTTCATCGATGGCGCGTTCGTGCCCAACGACCTCGTGCTCGACGCGTCGCGACGCATGCTCATCGTCACCGGCCCCAACATGGGCGGCAAGAGCACCTACATGCGCCAGGGCGCACTGATCGCCTTGCTCGCGCACGTCGGCAGTTTTGTGCCCGCCGAGCGTTGCATCCTCGGACCGCTGGATCGCATCTTCACGCGCATCGGCGCGGGCGACGACCTCGCCGGTGGCCGCTCCACGTTCATGGTGGAGATGACCGAGGCGGCTAACATCCTGCACAACGCCACCGACAAGAGCCTGATTCTCATGGACGAGATCGGGCGTGGCACCAGCACGTTCGATGGGCTGTCGCTCGCCTGGGCGGTGGCGCGCCACATCGCGCGCGTGAATCGTTCGTTCACGCTGTTCGCGACTCACTACTTCGAGCTCACCAGCCTCGCTCATGAAATCGAGGGCTGCGCCAATGTGCACCTGGACGCCACGGAGCATGGCGACGGCATCGTGTTCCTGCACGCCGTGAAGGAAGGCCCCGCGAGCCGCAGTTATGGACTCGCCGTGGCGCAGCTGGCCGGCGTGCCGCGCGAGGTCATCGCGGCCGCGCGCGAGTATCTTGCGGCGCTCGAGAAGGGCGGCAGCTCACACGGTGACTCCGCCGCACACAACCCCCGTTCGCGCGGGCGCGCAACGCCGGCGCACACACCGCAGGCGCAACTGCCACTGGAGCCGCCGACTCCGCCGCCGCCCGATCCGCGCCTGCTCGAGCTCGAAGCGGCGCTGCGCGCTGTGAGCACCGACGACCTCACACCGCGGGCCGCGCTCGATCTGGTCTACAAGCTGCGTGCGTTACTCGGTTAGTGGGGTCGTTTCCCGTCTATTTGAGGTAAGCGACGATGTCCGCCACCTGCTGGGCGGTGAGACCTAGCTGATCGGCGCTGAGCATGAGCGAGCGGCCCAGCCGCTTTCGTTCCTTGATGAGCGCGGCGGGGATCATCTGAGTCACTCCCCCTGTGCTCTGCACCAGCATGGGGTTGCCACCGCTCAGCACGACGCCGTGGACCTTGCGGCCATCCTGCAGCGTGACCTCGGCACCGTCATAGCCGTGCGCGATATCGTTCGAGGGATTGACGATGGCGGTGATTACGACGTCACGGGTTTGCCGGCTCGCGAAGCCATCGAGCGCCGGCGCATAGTCAACGCCCTGCCCCTTGATACGGTGGCACATGAGGCAGGCGCTGGCCGCTGTCGCGCCACGCTTCGCATCGCCACGTAGTTTGGCGATATCCGCGACCGCGGGCAGCGTGGATTTCTCCGGCGGTGCCGGCACCGTGACTTCGTTGATCGCCACGGCGTCGGGATCAAAGAGGCCGCGCCGCTTGAGCTCGGCGTCGATGCCGCTATCCGCCCAGCGCGAATCCTTGTAGTTGATGAGCCACCACAACGCCGGGTTCTGTTTGACGTCCGTGCCGCCATGCTGGGCGATGTCGAGCAGCGCGTTGGCGGCGTCGCGCGTGGCGATGAAGCCCAGCGCCGTTGTCGCCTTGGTGCGTTCAGTCACCGGCAGTGACGTGGCGCGGGCGCGCGCCGCGAAGGCCGGCACCGCCGCGCGCGGCGTGAGCCGCCACGCCAGATCGGCATAGTTAGCCGGCCACTTGGCGGCATCGCTGTCGGGAGCCGTCAGCGCGGCATAGAGCTGCTCTTCCTTGTGCGTGGCACCGATGCCCCAGGCTTCGAGATAGCTGCGGTCCTTGCCATCGTACCCTTGCGCAAGCGTAAGCAGGATATCGCGTGACACTTCGAAGGGAACATCCCGCAGCGACAGCGCCACCTCACGTCGCACCGCGGCGGAGGCGTCGCGCGCGACGCGCGCCGCATTCGGCACTGCACGATTGACCGGCCGCAACGCGCGATACGCCACGACGCGCATCATCGGGTCTTTATCCGCGAGCAGCGCTTCGACTTGTGCCACACCCGATGGCCCCAGGCGACTCAACAGCCACACGGCACGGGCACGAATGAACGGGTTTTCATCGTCGAGCAGTTTTTGCACCGCCGGGATGGCGGCCGCGCCACGCGCCGCGAGTGCATTGAACCCGGCAGCGCGAACGTTCACCGCAGCGCTCCTGATCGCCGTGATCTGCCCATCGATCGTCGCAAGATCGAAAACGGGGATGACGGGTTTGAAACCCTTGGGCGCGATGCGGTAGATAGCCCCCGAGGTCGTGTCGTCCTTGTCGTCGTGACCACCCACGCGCGGATCGAACCAGTCGGCGACATAAATCGCGCCATCGGGCCCGACAGCGACATCGGACGGCCGGAAAAAGGTTTGAATTTCGCTGTTGACCTTGCCGCCCTTGAAGTCGGTGCCGGCAAACTGCTCCGCGGCATTGCTGGTGAGGAAGTTGAGCCGGTCCAGCTGATAACCGGCGCCCTGCGCCTTGGGGAAATATCCAAAGATCGTATTGCGCGCCGCTTCAGCCGACAGCAGCAGCCCGCGCCATTTCTTGCCCAACCCGTCACCTTCATTGAACACGATGCCGGTTGGCGCCCCGCCGCCATACACGTCGCCCGAGGGAATCACGCCGGGATCTTCCTGGCGCCATTCCGCAGTGGGAATGGATTGTCCCGGGCGGCGGTCGGCGTTCCAGAAACGTTTGCCGTCGCGCGAGAAGAAGCCGAGGTTGCCGTACTCCATGAGATACGTGGTGCGGCAAGCCGGCGGGTCGTCATTGTCGTTGTGGAAAATGTCGCCGAAGCTGGTGACCGTCTGCTCATAGCTGTTGCGGAAGTTGAACCCGAGGATCTCGACGCCCGTGCCGTCAGCCTGCATGCGGGCGGAGAAGCCGCCGACATAGACATGGCCGTCGTCGCTCTTGGCCCCGGAGAAGTTGAGTGGCGTATAGCCGAATACGGCCTGCGCGCCGCCATCGGGCACAGGGTTATAGGCGCTGCCCACGCGGAAGGTCTTGCCGCCGCGATCGGTGAAAAATGCGCCGGCATTGCCCTGGCTGAAATACCAGCGGCCGTCGGGGCCAAACGTGACCGAGTGCAGTGCGTGGTCGTGATTGCGCCCGTCGAAACCCGTGAGCAGCACTTCGCGCTTGTCGATGGCGGGATTGAAGACGCGATCGCCGTCGACGTCCGTGTAGACGATGAGGTCGGGCGCGTTCGAGACGATGACCTTGTTGCCGATGACCGCCATGCCGAGCGGCGCGACGAGCGTCGGTTCCTGCACGAACGTCGTCGATTTGTCGGCGCGGCCGTCGCGATCGGTGTCCTCGAGCACCACCACTCGATCACCCTTCGGGTCGCGTTCCTTGTGCCGGCGGTAGTTCACGCCCTCGGTCACCCAGATGCGGCCTGCGGCATCGATGTCGATGTTGGTCGGGTTCTTGAGCATGGGCGAGCGCGCCCACAACGTGACTTCCAGCCCTTCGGGAACGGCGAAGATTTCGAGCGGCACCAGTGAAGGTGGCGCACCGGCTGCCGGTGCTTCGGCGGCGGCGCTCGCGGTGGCGAACGCGGACAAGGCGACCAGCAGCGTGCGCTGCATCTTTGCAGTCATGTTCATGATGAGACCTCTCAGAACGAATCGGCGGCGACGTACGCGTCGATGAGTGCCTGTTCGCCTTCCTTGCCAGGCTTGGCGTTGCCATGCTCCATGCCGAACACGCCGTCGAACCCCTTGCCACTGATGTGCCGGAAGAGATTGCGGTAATTCATCTCGCCGGTGCCGGGTTCCTTGCGGCCCGGGTTGTCGCCGATCTGGAAATAGGCGATCTCGTTCCAGGCGACATTGATGTGCTGGATGATGTCACCCTCGTTGCGCTGCATGTGATACATGTCGTAGAGGATCTTGCAAGCCGGACTATCTACCGCGCGGCAGATCTCATACGCCTGGTCCGAAGTGCGCAGGAACAGGTCCGGATTGTCGCTGAGCGGCTCGAGCACCATGGTGAGGTTGTGAGGCGCGAGAATCGCGGCGCCGGCACGCAGCGTGTCGATGACATGCCCGGTCTGGATTCCGATGGGCAGCTTGCGTTCGAAGTATCCCGGTACCACGGTGGCCCATTTCGCATTGACGCGCTTTGCCACGTCCACCGCCGCACGGCAGGTCTCGAGGAATTTTTCGCGGAACTCGGGCAGCCCGGTGGCGAGTGAAGGCTTCCAGTTGTCACCGCCATCGATGACGAACACGCCCATGGTCATCCCGAGGCGCGCCAGTGTTTCGCCAATGCGCTGCTGCATTTCCACCGGGCGGCCCATGAGGCCGTTGTCTTCGAGCGCGGTGAAGCCCTGGGCGGCCATGAATTCGAGTTGCGCGATGGGGTCGGGACCGGCGTGCTCCTTGAACATGCCGAAGTGCGGGGCATAACGCAGCTTGAATTTGCGGCGTGCGGCGGCGGCAGGTTTTTTGGCGGCGGCGGCCGTGTTGCCGAGCAACGCGGCAGCGGTACCGGCGGCGACAGATTGCTGAAGAAACGTACGACGGTTGTCCATGTTTTGGTTCCGATTGAAGGGGGCGCTCTCGAATCGCCGGCGATTGTAAGCGCATCGGCACCTGGGGCGGCGTCCGACAAGCGGCGGCACGCTCACCGACAGCCCGCGGACCCTGCCCCTGCGACCCTTCGCACCGTGATCAGCACCAAGCGGCTCCTCTTCAACGCGGCAACCTTCATTCCCGGTGTCGCCCAGCTACCCCCCGTGCAGCGGGTCTTCAAACGCCACTCCATTGGCACGCACGGCACGATCGAAGCCCGCTACTGCTATTCGGTGTGGCTGCGACACCTGATGAGCGCGGCCGCGAACGACCTGGACACGAATCCCCGCGCTGTGGCGGAGCTCGGGCCGGGCGACTCCATCGGTATCGGCATCGCCGCGGTGCTCACCGGCGTCGAGCGGTACTTCGCATTCGACGTGGTGGCGCACGCCAACACCCCGCGCAATCTGGCGATCTTCGATGGGCTCGTGGAGCTGTTTCGCGCGCAGGCTGGCATTCCCGATGCCAGCGAATATCCGCGCGTCGGACCGACGCTCGCTGACTATCGCTTCCCCGGCCATATCCTCACGCCGGACCGCCTGCGCGCGGCGCTCGAGCCTGGGCGCCTGGAGCGCGTGCGCGAATCGATCCAGCGCACCGATGCGAAGGATTCCATGATCCAGTATCGCGCGCCGTGGAGCACCGCGGGCGCGGTCGAGCACGAGACGCTCGATCTCGTGTACTCACAGGCGACGCTCGAGCACGTCGATGGCCTACCGGAGGTTTACCGCGCCATGTACGCCTGGCTCAAACCAGGCGCATACATGTCGCACCAGATCGACTTCAAGTGCCACAACTCGGCCAGCGAGTGGAACGGCCATTGGGCCTATTCGAATTTCATGTGGAAGCTGGTACGCGGCAAGGACGTCTGGCTCATCAATCGCCTGCCCTATTCCACGCACGTCGAGCTCATGGAGAAAACAGGGTTCCGCATCGTCAGCGAGCAGCTCGTGCGCCGCGCCTCCGGTGTGAAGCGCAAGCAGCTCGCATCGCAGTTCCGCGCGATTCCGGATCGCGACCTCACGACCACCGACGCGTTCGTGCAGGCCGTGAAAATGGGGTCAGACCCCATTTCCTAGCAAAAGGGGTCAGAGCTCAGTCTTGAAGCAGCCGTTCGCAAGGAACTCGCCAACCTGGTGGGCGACGTCCGTGGACAACAGCATACCCATGTGACTCACGGGCAGGGTGAGATGCGCGCTGTAGCCGGGTAGTTTGGTCTCGCTGACGCCGATGGTGCCGTCGCAGTCTTCGTCGAATTTCGCGAAGAATCGGCCGAGACCCATCGGCCGCGTGCCGGCGATGCAGCCGAGCTCGCGATCGCAACGCCACTCGCGCGCGGCGGTGGGCTGCACGAGCTCGTCCGCCACCATGCGGCCAATCATCGAGCGAAACACCGGCAGGCGTCCCACGCGCTCGGCGGTCTTGCTCTTCACGGTGGGTGAGCCGAGAAAGACCACGCGCCCCGGCGGCAGATCCTTCGCGCTCTCGAAGTAACGATGCAGCACGATGCCGCCCAGGCTGTGACCAACGAAGTGCACGCGGTCGGCATCGATGCGGCTGACGAATTGCGCCAGCTTCTCGAGCACGGGTTGCACCGATGAGCCCACGGTGCGGTAGGCGAAACTGTGGCAGGCGAAGCCATGACGCGCGCTGATACGCCGGCGCAGCAGCGCGGACTCCACGCCCGTCAACCACAAGCCATGTACGAAAATCGCCGCAGTCCGTTCGCTGGCCACCGGGGCAGCCTATCAGCTAGGTGCCGGCGCCGTCCTCACCCGGATATGAACCTCGCGCAGCTGCTTCTCGCTGATCTCGGTGGGTGCGTCGGTGAGCGGATCGGCGGCCGTCTGCGTCTTCGGGAACGCAATGACGTCGCGGATGCTGTCGGTGCCGGCCATGTGCATGACCAGGCGATCGAGCCCGAACGCGATGCCGCCATGTGGCGGTGCGCCGTACTTCAACGCATCGAGCAGGAAGCCGAACTTGAGCTGCGCTTCTTCGGCGCCGATGCCCAACAGCTCGAACACCGCGGACTGCATGTCCTGGCGGTAGATACGCACCGAACCACCGGCGATTTCACTGCCGTTGAGCACGAGGTCGTAGGCCTTGGCGAGCGCGCCATCCGGCTTGGCCTTGAGCGCCGCCACGTCGTCGCTGACCGGCGCGGTGAACGGGTGATGCATGGCCACCCAGCGCTTCTCGTCCGGGTCCCAGTCGAACATCGGAAAATTGACCACCCACAGCGGCTTCCAGCCTTCGCTGGTGAGCTTCTGGTCCACGCCCACCTTCAGGCGCAGCGCGCCGATGGCGTCGCTAACTACCTTCGCGGAATCCGCACCGAAGAAAATGAGGTCGCCATCTTTCGCGCCGGTGCGCTCGAGGATGCCCTTCACCGACTCGTCGGAGAGGAATTTCACGATGGGCGATTGCAGGCCGTCTTTGCCCTTCGCCGTTTCATTGACCTTGATATACGCGAGACCCTTCGCGCCGTATCGCGCCACGAAAGCGGTGTAGTCGTCGATCTGCGAACGCGGCATCGCGCCGCCGCCCGGCACGCGCAGCGCGGCCACGCGGCCCTTGGGATCTTTAGCCGGACCGGCGAACACCTTGAAGTCGCAGCCGGCGACGAGATCCGCCACGTCGACGAGCTCGAGCGGGTTGCGCAGGTCGGGCTTGTCGGAACCGAAACGCCGCATGGCTTCTGCATAGCCCATGCGCGGAAACGGATTGCCGAGCTCGACGCCGATGCCATCCTTGAAGAAGTGCCGCGTCAGCTGCTCCATGAGCTCCATGATCTGGTCCTGGCTGAGGAACGCGGTCTCGATGTCGAGCTGCGTGAACTCGGGCTGCCGATCGGCGCGCAGGTCTTCGTCGCGGAAGCATTTCACGATCTGGTAGTAGCGATCGAAGCCCGCCACCATGAGCAACTGCTTGAAGATCTGCGGCGACTGCGGCAACGCGAAGAACTTGCCAGCGTGGGTGCGCGAAGGCACGAGGTAATCGCGCGCGCCTTCGGGCGTCGCTTTGGTCAACACCGGTGTTTCGATGTCGACGAACCCGGCGTCATCGAGATAGTGGCGCATGGCGCGCGTGATCTTGTGACGCAGGCGCAGGCGCTTGCTCATGTCCTCGCGACGCAGGTCGATGTAGCGATATTTGAGGCGCACTTCCTCGCTGACGTGCTCGTCGAGCTGGAACGGCAGCGGCTCGGAACGGTTGAGCGTGACGAGCTCGCGCGCCAGCAGCTCCACCTTGCCCGAGGCGAGGTTGGCGTTGGCCGTGCCGGCGGGCCGCTCGCGCACCAGGCCGCGCACCGTCACCACGAACTCGTTGCGCAGCTTCTCCGCCTCGTTGAACTGGGCCTGGTTGTCCGGGTCGAATACCACCTGCAGGAGGCCTTCACGGTCGCGCAGGTCGGCGAATATGACGCCGCCATGGTCGCGGCGGCGATGGACCCAGCCGGCAACCGTAACCTCTTGACCGACCAGCTTTTCGTTGACCTGGCCGCAGTAGTGAGAACGCATGGAAACCTTGCAGCTTGCGCGTGAGAAAGGGCGGCGATGTTAACGGTTCAGGTACAAGTCAGGAAAGCCGATTCATCATGCTGTTTATCTTCCTTGGCAACCCCCCATCACCACGGCAGACTTCGCGCCACTCCGGCGCTCTTTTCAAGGTCCAAACATGACACGTAATTTGCTCGCCCTCGCCTTCCGCGCTTTTGTCGGAGTGGCCTTGGCCGGACTCGCCGGCTTTGCATCCGCGCAATCCCCCTCCTGGGAAGCAGGGAAGCATTACACGGTCATTCCTACCCAACGGACCAACGTTGCCGGGGGCAAGGTTGAAGTGCTCGAAGTTTTTTCATACGGATGCCCGGCGTGCAATCAATTCCGCCCGACCATGAAGAGGCTCAAGGCGGCACTGCCGCCCAATGCGCAGCTCGTCTACCTGCCGGCATCGTGGAATGCCGCGGAGGCCTGGCCGATGTTCCAGCGCGCGTACATCACCGCGCAGACCATGGGCATCGCCGATAAGGCAAACGATGCCATGTACGACGCCATCTGGACCACGGGTGAGCTCGCCGTTGCCGACCCGGTCACGCGCCGCCTGAAGACCAAGCTGCCCACCATCGACGACGCCGCGAAGTTTTATCAGCGCGTAGCCGGCGTCAAGGCAGCGGATTTCGTGACCGCCTCGAAATCCTTCGCCGTGGACCTCAAGATGCGCCAGGCCGACGGGCAGATTCGCGCCATGCAGGTGAGCGGCACGCCGACGATCGTAGTCAATGGAAAGTACCGCGTGCACAACGAGAGCGTGGAAACTTCCGTGCAGCTCATCGATCTCGTGAAGTTCCTCGTCGCCAAGGAAAGCGCGCCGACAGCAGCGGCGCCGGCGCCGCCGCCCGCCAAGAAGCCCTAACTACGTCAGCAGGCGGACATCGGCGCGTCATTTGACGCGCCGGTGCGTGATGATGAACTCGCGCACGACCTTGCCGTCCACCTCTACCCACATCCGTTGCGACCGTTCGTCCGGCGACTTCGCCACGACTTCGTTGTGCATGACGGCGGGCTTGTCGTTCTCCATCATCTGCCGCTGCGCGGTCACCCTGTTTCCTCGCACGGTGACGGTGACGGCCTCACCCATGATCCCGTTGTCGCTGACCCGTGTGATGCTCAACATCTTCAGGCGTGGGTCGTAACCTGAAATTTCGAGCGCCGAGTCGTGCGGGCGGTCGGTCCATTCGTGATTCCACGTGCACACGTTTCCAACGCCGTTCGCCGCGGCTTTGCACTCCCAGGTGGCATGAGCCTTTGTGCGTTTCTCGCCGTTGATGATCAGCCCCTCGCTGCGCCACGTTCCGCGTTGACCCTGGAGCCACGCGACGGCGTCGACGGGGATTTCGGTGGTCGGCGTGCGCGACGGTGAAGGCCCGGGCGATGGCACCCCCGCTGCGCTCGTAGCAGTCCGTCGTTGGGTCAGGCGCCACTCGCGCACCCGTTTCCCATCTTCCTCGAACGTGATGTGCTGGTCCCATTCGCCGGGCTTCGTGACGACGATTTCGTTGCGCATCACTCTGGGCTTGCCGTCTTCGCTCTTGGATTCCCGCACGACCGTCATGGTGTTGCCGCGCACGGTGACCTGAGCCCCCGGGCCCATAAGCCCCGTGTCATTGACGCGCTGCATCCTCAACACCTTGGCGCCAGGGTCGTAGCCCATGATGTCGAGCGCGGAGTCATGGGGTCTATCGACCCATTCGTGATACCAGGAGCATACATTTCCCACGCCATTGACGGCGGCCTTGCACTCCCACTTCGCCTTCACTGGCGTGCGTTTCTCGCCTTCAATGATCCAACCGTCGGTACGCCACTCGCCGCGGTGCTCCAGCAGCATGGCGGTGATCTCGGCCGGAATCGCCGGAGGCGCCTCAGGGTCAGCCGCGAAACCCGCGGAGACGAGCGCAGTCGCAGCAAGCACGAAGAGTTCGGGGAGTCGTTTCATCGGATTGTCCTTGGGCCGAGGGTGGAATGTCCGCGTCGAAAGCTACAATCGCGATTCCCGCCACGCCTGAGGAAAGCCTCAGCTTCGTCTTAATTCAATCCGATGGCCGCGACGAAAACCCGAATTGGCGATTGGACTGCCGACCCTGAGTTGAACCTGCTCCAACGGGGCGACCGGTCCGTGCGCCTCGAGCCGCGCGCCATGGACGTTCTGATGCAGCTGGCGGTGCGTGTCGGCGCGGTGACGTCGGTCGAAGACCTGATGACCACGGTCTGGAAAGGCTTGGTCGTGAGCGATGGATCGGTCTACCTCGCGATCAGTCAGCTTCGCCAGGCATTGGGGGATGCGCCGAATGGCGTCAGCTACATCGAGACCGTACCCAAACGCGGCTATCGCCTGGTCGTTCTGGTCGAGCCTCTCGCGACCGAACAGGTGGCCGACCCCAAGCCCCAACCGTCGGCACGCTCGTGGAAAACCCCGGCGCTCGCGGTGGCCGCCGTCGCGACCTTGCTCGCGCTCGTCTGGATGCTGCGTCCAGTCGGAGCGGCTGCCGATCACTCGCTTGCCGTTCTGCCATTCGCCGATCTGTCCCCTGAGGGCGACCAGGCCTATTTCGCCGACGGGATTACCGAAGAGGTGCTCAATCGTCTCGCGAGCGTTCGCGACCTGCGTGTGATCGGGCGCACATCATCGTTCCTGCTTCGTGGACAGAGCGCCGAAGCGCGCGTCGTCGGCGAAAAACTGGGCGTGGAACACGTCCTCGTCGGCAGCGTACGCAAGTCGGGTGGCCGTGTGCGCGTCACTGCACAACTCACCGAGGCTCGCACCAGCCAGCAATTGTGGTCGCAGACCTACGAACGCGGGCTCGAGGATATCTTTGCCGTCCAGGACGAGATCGCGAAGGCCGTGGCCACTGCGATGGAAGTAAAACTGGGCGTGGGCGACCTGTCGCGGATGCCGGGCATGACTCGCGATGTCGCGGCCTACGACGAATACCTGCGTGGCATGGCGCTCAATATCGTCGGCCGGCGCGAGACTTTTCCGCCGGCCATTGCACACCTGCAACGCGCGATTGCCATCGATCCGCAGTTTTCGATGGCCTGGTCGGCGCTTAGTGGCGTCTACAGCAGCGGCGCATTCACCGTTCCCGAGCGTGCATCCGAATGGCGACGCGCCGCCGCGGACTCGCTGGAGCATGCCCGTCAACTGACGCCGGACGCCCCTCATGTATTGCTCGGGCTCGGGATCGTTTCGATGCGGAGCGGGAATTGGCTGGGTTGCGCCGATTTTTTTCGGCGCCTCGAAGAAGTCCACGCGGCAAGAGGGATGTCGGCCGAATCGGCCGGCCCGCGCGGCGCGCTGCTGCTTGCCGCCGGCCGGGTCCGCGACGCGATCCCGGCGCTCGAGAGTGCGCGTGCGCACGATCCGCTGGCGCCTGGATACGCTTCGTTCCTGAGTCTCGCCTATCTTGCGAATGGAGATCACCGCTCCGCACTCGCCGAGATCGATCGCGGTCTGCAACTCGAGGGCTTGCACGAAAACCTGCTGTCTTCGGGATTCAGCATCGCACTCGCGAGCCGCGACCGGGCCGAGATAGCTCGGCGGCTCGCTGCACTCACCGACGAAGTTCCCACTGCGAGAGTCAACCGTCGACTGGCGCAATTCCTCGACAGACCCGCGGACGCCTCGGCCGAAATTCACACGCTGGTGACGACGTCAGACGACGCCGAGAGAGTCGCGCTCGCCGTGTGGGCCGCGTATTACGAGAATCCGGCGCAAGCATTGGAAATAGTGACGGACGTCGCGCCGCGGCGCAGCCATCCGGGCGTGATCTGGCATTCTCTTTTCGCACAGGCACGAACACTGCCGGGATTCACTGAGTTCGCGCAGCGCCTGGGGATGGTCGACTACTGGCGTGCGTACGGGTTCGCGGATTTTTGCAAGTCGGTCGGGCAGCGCATCGAATGCCGCTGAGCGGCTGACCAGACGGGCGTCAGGCGTAGTCCAGCGCGCTCACCGCCATTTGAATACTCATCTGCGCGTTTTGCGCTTGGGCGCGGCCTTTGGCTTGGCGCGTTTCGCCACGGGCTTGCTGGCGCTCTTACTCGCCTTCTCCGCAGGTTTCGCGGGTTCGTTTTTTTCGGCCTTGGCCGTCTCCGGCTTGGCGTCGGCCTTCGTGTCGGCCTTCGTCTCGGCCTTCGTCTCGGGTTTGGGCTCGACCTTGGCTTCCTCCTTGTCAGCGCCCGCGAGGTTGCGCTTGTTCTCCTTGTCGCCTTTGAAATCGGTCTCGTACCAGCCCGAGCCCTTGAGCCGGAACACGGGCGCGGACATCAGTTTGCGCAGCCCGTTCTTGCCGCAGCTCGGGCATTTCTTGAGCGGCTTGTCGTTGATCTTTTGCAGCACTTCGTCGCGGAAGCCGCAGTTCGGACATTCGTATTCGTAGAAAGGCATTGGGTCCCCGGATCTTAGGCGTCGAGATTATATCGACCGCAGGCGCCCTCGTGGCCGGGACCAAGGTTTCAAGCACTCTGGGGATCGAGCTTCAGTCGCTTGCTACCTGGACATAGAAGGAACCAGCCGGAGGGACTGTGTCCAGGTAATTCCCGAGATCCACGCGTGAAGCCATGGCGACAGGCACTGAAGAACTGCGCGGGTCCCACGCATACATGTTGCCGGCCGGACCGCTGTAGAACGCGGCATAACACTTCAAGTGATGATTGTTGTGCGCGCCGCGCACATCGTCGGCCGACAAGCTGCGCGAACCATGCAAATGTGGATGGGTATGCCATTCGCCCAGCACTTTCGCGCCCCTGGGTATGTGGGCGGCGGCCGCGCCGGTATTCAGCGCGCATTGATCCTTCCCCCGGCACTCGGTACTGCGCACGACGGAGCTTTCGACGTTGCCCTGATACCGGTAGATGAACCCGAAGTACTCGTGCTTTTGCGACTGCGGACCGTAGAGCATGTACTGGTCGCGAACGTGGGAAATGACTTCGGCGTCAGTACAGGTTGAGTCGGCGTGGGCTGCGATATGTGACGAAAGCAGAATGCAGCAGGCAAAGCGCAGCCCTTGCACCAGCAAGCCGCGTGAACGGCAACAATGTGAAGCAGACATGACTCACTCCCAGGTGAATGCGGGGTCCGCCTTGCCGGTTCTCAGCTGCAAGGCGTGGGAGTACAGTCGTCGTCGTGTGGTTAGACCTCTTCGTGCGGGGCTGAATCGTTCTTATTCGGTGTTAATCCTTCTTTATGGGCACTGCGGCGGACGCTCGTAGCTTCGAATTCGGCGGGTTTCGGCTGGATGCTGCAAAGCGATGCCTGTTCGGAACCGATGGCGCTCCCATACCCCTGCCTTCGCGCGCTTTCGATGTCCTGCTGTTCATGGTCGAGCGGCCGGGCGACCTGCTCGACAAGGCGGCGATCCTCAAGGCTGTCTGGCCGACGACGGTGGTCGAGGAAAGCAATCTCAGCCAATGCGTCTTCGCGCTGCGCAAGGGATTGGGCGACACTGCGTCCGAGCACCGGTTCATCGCCACCGTTCCGGGTCGGGGATATCAGTTTGTCGCGCAAGTGAACGCGAGCGCCCCGATCGGCGACACACCTCCGTTTCCAGGGGACGCCACGCCCGCCGCTGCCGGTGCAATGTCGGGCGGCAACCGCCGTGTCTGGCTGATCGCCGGCGCCGCGCTCGTGCTGTTGGCGTCTCTCGGATATCTGCTGTGGCCGCGTGAAACAGCGCAACCGTCTTCCGCGGCCGTCTCCCCACTGTCCGACCCCACCGAACTGTTGAAAACGATCGCGGTCCTGCCATTCGCCGACCTGAGCCCGGCGCAGGACATGGAATATCTTGCAGACGGACTCGCTGAAGAACTGATGAGCAGTCTCACAAAGGTCGGCCGACTGAAGGTGGTAGGCCGCAGGTCCGCATTCACCTTCAAGGGCAGGAACGAGGATGTGCGCGTCATCGGCGCACAGCTCAAGGTCGCAAGCATCCTCGAAGGCAGTGTGCGCAAGGACGGCGAAAGACTGCGGATTTCCGCACAGCTGTCGAGGACCGCGGATGGCTTCAGTCTGTGGAGCGAGACATATGACCGCAAGCTCGTCGACGTCCTCGACATTCAAGCATCGATCGCGCGTGATGTGGTTGCGGCGCTAGACCCGATGGGACGCGCGAAAAAAAATCAGTCCGAACGTGCCAATCTGACCCGTAACCCCGATGCTTATGCGGCCTATCTTCGCGGGTTGCATCTGTTCCGCCAGGAGGAAACCGATCTGCCACGCTCCTGCAACGAGTTGAAGCGCGCCGTGACGCTCGATCCACAGTTCGCCATGGCGCACGCCCGCCTCGCCCGCTGCTACGAATTCATGGCCTATCGCACTGCAGGGAACTACGAGGAATTGAAGTCGCTGGCGCACGCATCGGTGGAGCGCGCGCTGCAGCTCGATCCCACGCTCGCCGAGCTATGGTGGATGCACTGGTTCTCAGAGCGCCAAAATACTCTGTTCGTCGTCACCGCAGCCCGGCTCGAACGTGCGGTGGCATCGGACCCGGATGACGCAGAGGCGATTTTCGCATTGGGTTCGGTGTATCGCCGGTTGGGCAGACGGGAAGACGCGTATCGAATGTTCGAGCGCGCCTATTTCGCGGATCCGCTTTGGCCCTCCAGCATCTATCCGTTAGCGCAGTCGAGTTACAGCTGGAAAGGCGACCGGCAGCGCTTTCTGGATCTCATTGCTCAGGCCGAACGTATCGCGCCCGACAGCCCAACCCCGAGCGACCTTCTGGCGCAATTGGCCTTCATTGAAGGACGCGCGCTCGACTGGGATCGCCTGGTGGCAAGGCAGGTCGAGCTCGGGCCGCGCGAGCTCTCAATGCAGGGTTGGCTCTCGCTCGACTACTCAAATCTCGGCGAGACCAAAGCAGCGCTGCATCACGCCAGGATGTGTCAGCGCATCAACCCGAGAAACGCGGCTGGTTGGTACAACGTCGCGCACATTCATCTCTTTTCCGGCAATGTCGCCGCGGCGCGGCCAGTGGTGCAGGAAGCGATGGCACTGTTTCCCAGCGATTTTCTCGCGCTGAGCGCACGCGCCGAGTTGCAATACTTCACCGGAGACTGTGCCGGGTCAATCGAGTCCATCCTTCTCGCGCAGCCCTGGGCGAACCAGCCTCCGCCCGCATTGGATGTCATATGGGGAGTCGATTGGGTGCCAATGCTCACCTATTGCCAGCGCAAGCAGGGGAACGCGACTCGCGCGGCGGAGCTCGCGCAGGCTTTCGAAATCCAGATCGCACCTCCGACGCAGCCAGGAGAAGACGATGGCCTGCGCGCACGCATGGCTGCCGCGATGGGCGATCGCAGCGCGTTGCTGACGCATCTGCGCGCACTGGTTAAAACCAAATCCATGAAGTTCGCGTTTTCGGTTCACGAACCCATGATTCAGCTGTACCTGAACGATCCGGAGATCAAGCCGCTGCTGGCCGCGCTCGAGGCGCGGCGCGCTGAGTGGCGCAGGATTCTGCCGAAGGCTTCGGTGCGCGTACCGGTCCCAGGCATCGACGCGGCGCAGTGACCAGCAGCGAAATTACTTTTCCTTGCTGAACTCGAGGCCGTTGCCGTTGGCGCTCGCCCGGATTCGATCTCCCGGCACGAACTTGCCCGAGAGGATCGCCTGCGCCAGCGGGTTCTCCACCTGCTGCTGGATGGCACGCTTGAGCGGCCGCGCGCCGTACACCGGGTCATATCCCGCTTCGCTCAAGCGATCGAGCGCCGAGTTGTCGAGCACCAGCGCAAGATCGCGATCGAGCAGGCGGCGTTTCAAGTGCACGAGCTGGATATCCACGATGGCGCGGATCTGCTCCTGGCCCAGCGGGTGGAACACGCAGATGTCATCGATGCGGTTGATGAACTCCGGTCGGAAGTTCTGCTGCACCACGTCCATGACCGCCGCTTTCATCTTGCTGTAATTGGCCTCGCCCGAGTACTGCTGAATGACGTCCGAACCCAGGTTCGACGTCATGATGATCACGGTGTTGCGGAAGTCCACGGTGCGGCCCTGGCCATCCGTGAGGCGGCCGTCGTCGAGCACCTGCAGCAGCACGTTGAACACGTCCGGGTGCGCCTTCTCCACCTCGTCTAACAAGATGACAGCGTAGGGGCGGCGGCGCACGGCCTCCGTCAGGTAGCCGCCCTCTTCGTAACCGACGTACCCCGGCGGCGCGCCGATGAGCCGCGCCACGGAGTGCTTTTCCATGAACTCGGACATGTCGATGCGCACCATCGACTCTTCGGTGTCGAACAGAAAATCCGCCAGCGCCTTGCACAGCTCGGTCTTGCCCACGCCCGTGGGCCCGAGGAACAGGAAAGATCCATTCGGACGCCGCGGATCGGACAGGCCAGCCCGCGAACGGCGAATGGCATTCGAGACGATCTTGACGGCCTCGTCCTGTCCCACCACGCGCTTCGACAGCGCTTCTTCCATGCGCAGCAGCTTTTCTTTCTCGCCTTCGAGCATTTTCGAGACAGGAATGCCGGTCCACTTGGAAACCACTTCCGCGATTTCCTCTTCCGTTACCTTGTTGCGGACCAGCTGCGTTTCCTTGGTCTCGGCGATCTGCGCCTGCGCGAGGCGCTTCTCGAGCTCGGGAATCTTGCCGTACTGCAGCTCCGCGACCTTCGCGAGGTCGCCTTTGCGGCGCAGGACTTCCATTTCCTGCTTCACCTTCTCGAGCTCTTCGCGAATGGTGGCGGCACCCTGCAGCGACGCCTTTTCGCTCTTCCAGATTTCCTCGAGATCCGAATATTCCTTCTCGAGCCCGCGCAGCGTTTCCTGCAGCGTGGCCAGGCGTTTCTTCGTGGCCTCGTCCTTTTCTTTCTTGAGCGCTTCCTGCTCGATCTTGAGCTGGATGATGCGCCGCTCGAGCCGGTCCATCACTTCAGGCTTGGAATCGATCTCCATGCGGATGCGCGCACCCGCCTCGTCGATGAGATCAATGGCTTTGTCGGGCAACTGCCGATCGGCGATATAGCGATGCGACAGGGTCGCCGCGGCAACGATGGCCGGGTCGGTGATGTCGACGCCGTGATGCACTTCGTAGCGCTCCTGCAGGCCGCGCAGGATCGCGATGGTGTCCTCCACGGTCGGCTCATTGACCAGCACTTTCTGGAAACGGCGCTCGAGCGCGGCATCCTTCTCGATGTACTTGCGATATTCATCGAGCGTCGTGGCGCCCACGCAATGCAGCTCACCGCGCGCGAGCGCGGGCTTGAGCATATTGCCGGCGTCCATGGAGCCTTCCGCCTTGCCGGCGCCCACCACGGTGTGCAGCTCATCGATGAAGAGAATGACCTGGCCTTCCTGCTTGGCGAGGTCGTTGAGCACGCCCTTCAAGCGCTCTTCGAATTCTCCGCGGAATTTGGCGCCCGCGATGAGTGCACCCATGTCGAGCGACAGGATGCGCTTGCCCTTGAGTCCTTCGGGCACTTCGCCGTTGATGATTCTCTGAGCGAGCCCTTCGACGATGGCTGTTTTTCCGACACCCGGCTCGCCGATGAGCACCGGGTTGTTCTTGGTGCGTCGCTGCAGCACCTGGATCGTGCGGCGGATCTCATCGTCACGGCCGATGACCGGATCGAGCTTGCCACCCGTGGCGCGCGCGGTGAGATCGATGGTGTACTTCTCGAGCGCGCCGCGTTTCTCCTCCGCCTGCGGGTCGTTCACGGCCTCACCGCCGCGCACCTGCTCGATCGCTTTTTCGATGGCGGCTTTGGACGCGCCGGCGTCCTTGAGTAGTTTGGCCAGCGTCTGTTTGTCTTCGAACGAGGCAAGCACGAACAGCTCGCTGGAGATGTAGTCGTCCTTGCGTTGCTGGGCGAGCTTGTCGGTGACATTGAGCAGGCGGTTGAGGTCCTGCGACACATGAACATCGCCGGGCGTGCCCTGAACCGTTGGCAGCCGGTCGAGCGTCGCATCGATGTCCTTGCGCAGCTTCGCGACATTGGCTCCGGCCTTGACCAGCAGCGGTCGCGTACTGCCATCCTGCTGATCGAGCAGCGCGCCGAGCACGTGCGCAGGCTCCATGAACTGGTGATCGCGTCCAACGGCCAGGGACTGGGCGTCGGCCAGGGCCGATTGAAACCGGCTGGTGAGTTTGTCCATTCGCATGGCCCCCAAATTGGGGCTTCAGACGCGAACCTTCAAGGCGATCAATCGGGTTTTCGCGGTTCTTCGCGACACGCCTTTGGCAGGTACTTGTTCGGAATATCGGTGCCGTACGGCCCCTGGGCGTATCGGCTGATCTGGGGGTGCTCGACGTTCCCGCAGACCCAGAGGACGTCCTTGGACTCGTTCAAGCCCGGCAGCAGGATCAGCGTTTTGCCGGCGATCTGCGTGTTCGCAGCCGCGCCGTAGACGATGACGATGCTGCCGTTCTGCACCATCACCGACTCCACGTATTTCCCCGAGACTGTCTCCATACCCGCCGCCGCCGAATCCTCGGGCCAGACTTCGTTTTGGAGGTAGTACTCGGCCACCAAGGCTTTAGGTGCGCCGGCGAGGTTCAGGCCCTCGGTGATCTGCGCCCGGATGGTGTAGTCCTGATAGGCGGGGATGGCGATGCCGGCAAACACGCCGAGTGTCGGCACCAGCGCGATGGCGAGCCCGGCGGCCATGACACCCACGCTCGTTCCGCCGTGACGCGCAAGATGCGCTGCGCGTTTGTCCGGCGCCTGTTCGAGCAACGGGATCTTGTCGATCGACTCGCGGACATGGCGCCAATAGATCGCGTTCGCGAACATCGGCAGCACGAACCACGGCACCGCGAGCAGCAAGAGCAATGCTGCCGCGAAGGGGACGGGATGCGCCTTGACGGGGCCGGCGAGTATTGCCGCGCCGATTCCGGCGAGGAAACACACAATGATCGGAAAGATGAGGTTTAGCAGGCCCGGCACCCACATCTTGCGATAGAGAAACCACGGCGAGGTGGCAAAGAACGCCGGCCAGTTCCAGCCGAGGCGCGAAGCGCCCTGATCGAATTCGACAAAGCGCGGCAGGTAGTAGGCCGCATTGGGGCCAATCGCCGGTTCGTAGTCGGCAAAACGCTGGCCGTCGGGCGTGACGGGCGTCGGACCCGCTTCCTTGTCCGGATTTTCCACGGTTGCTCTCCCTGGCCTGGCTTCTTAGTGAGCCTGATTTTCGGCGAAGGCGATGATGGCAATTCCGCAGCCAATGAGCAAAACCTGGGTGATGCTCGAGCGCGGATCGATCCGGCGATGCAGTCCGGGAATGAGGTCGGCCACCGCCACATATAGAAGACTGGAGGCCGCGACTGCCAGTGCGAATGGCAAAGCGGCGAGCGCCGTTTCGAGCGCGAAATAGCCCACCACGCCGCCGATCACCGCCGTGAGGCTGGTCAGGAGGTTCAGCACCAGCGCGCGTCGCCGCGAAACTCCGGAATTCAGCAGCACCGCGAAGTTGCCGACTTCCTGGGGAATCTCGTGCGCCATGATCGCGACCGTCGTGACCACCCCGAGGTGCACGTCGGTGAGGAACGCCGCGGCAATCAACACGCCGTCGAGCACGTTGTGCAGGGCGTCACCGATGAGCACCAGCGAGCCGCTCGCCTTGCGGCGGGCATGTTCGTGGTCGTGAGCGGGCGCGACGGTGTGTTCGTCGCAATGATCGTCGTGGCAGTGGCGCCAGAGCAGGAATTTTTCCAGCACGAAGAACAGCGCGATGCCGGCGATCAGCGCCATGCCCACCTGGTGGACGCGATCGCTGCCGGCACCGAGCACGGCGTGAGGAATGAGCGCGAGCAACGCCGCGCCTAACAAGGCGCCGGTGGCGAAGCTAACCAGGTGCGGGAGCGCACCTTCGCGCTGCTTTTTAGGCAGCGCGAGGAAAATGCCGGCCGCGAGCACCGACAGCACACCGGACACCAGCGTGGCGAGAATGATCCAGAGGAGAGTGGTCAAAGCGCCGCGATCCTAACACGCGGCTCAAGCGCGCCAGATGAGCGCGGCCATGCGGCCGCCCTGTCCGGCATGCAGGTGGCCATCGCGCCGGTGCGAAAAGAAACGCTCACGATCGCCGAACGTGCACCATTGACCACCGTTCACGTCGGTGACGCCCAGACGTGCCAACCGGCGTCGCGCGAGACCCGCGAGATCCGCCTGCCATCGCCCACGCGCATTCGGCACGAAAGCGGCCGCAGCACCAGGATCGGCGTCGACGAAGGCGGCGCGCACCTCCTCTCCGACTTCGAAATTCTCGGCGGAAATGGCGGGCCCCAGCCACGCGCTGAGCTCACCACCCGGCACCCCCAGGGCCGCAACCGTCTGCTCGAGCACGCCGGCGGCCAGTCCACGCCAACCGGCGTGGGCCGCCGCGACCTTCTGGCCGTCGCGGCTGGCAAAGAGCACCGGCAGACAGTCCGCGACCATGACCACGCAAACGCGGCCCGGGACGCTGGTGACGGAGGCATCGGCCGTGACCGCGGTATCCATCGCCGCCGAATCGAGGTTGCACACCTTCACGCCGTGCACCTGGTTAAGCCAGCACGGCTCCGCGGGCAACGCCAGCTGCTCCTTGAGGCGCACGCGATTCGCGGCAACGTCGGCGGGCTCATCACCCACGTGCGCGGCGACGTTGAAGGAATCCCACGGCGCCGCGCTCACCCCGCCCGTTCTCGTGGTGAACGCAGCTCGCAGCCCGGAAGGCAGCGGCCAGTCGAAGCGCAACAGGCTCATCGCCTCGAGTCCGCCAGATCGCTCGCCAGCGCGTCTAACAATTCGGTGAGGTCTGCGGGCAGCGGCGCCTCGTAGCTCACGCGCTTCGCTGATTTGGGGTGGGTGAACGTGAGCCGCGCCGCGTGCAACGCCTGGCGCTGAAAATTCCCGAGCGCGCGCACCAGCGTGGACGTGGCGCCCGCGGGCAGTTTGCGGCGCCCGCCGTACACCGGGTCGCCGACGATGGGGTATTTGACGTGCGCAAGGTGTACGCGGATCTGGTGCGTGCGCCCGGTCTCCAGCCGCACCCGCGCCAGCGTATGCGCGCGAAATCGCTTCTCGATGCGGTAGTGAGTGACGGCCGCGCGCCCATCACTGCGCACCGTCATCTTCGTGCGTTGCGTGCGGTGACGGCCGATGGGTTCGTCGACGGTGCCGCCGCCGGTCATGGCGCCGGTGCACACCGCCAGGTACTCGCGCTCGATCTCGTGCGCGGCCAGCGCAGCCGTAAGCGCGGTGTGCGCCTCGAGTGTGCGCGCCACGACTAACAACCCGCTGGTGTCCTTGTCGATGCGATGCACGAGGCCGGCTCGCGGCACGCGCCGCAGTTTCGCATCGTGCGCCAGCAGCGCATTCTGCAGCGTGTGCTCGCGATTTCCCGCACCCGGATGCACCACCAGCCCCGGCGGCTTGTTGATCACGATGACGGCCGCGTCCTGGTGCACGATGTCGAGCGGCAGCTTTTCGGCCGCGATGGCCGTCGCCGCCGGCAGGCGCGCTTCCACGGTCGCGATTTCGCCACCCACGACTACGTCGCGTGCGCGGGGCGCGAGGCCATCGACCCGCACCGCTCCGTCCTCGATCCAGCGCTGGATGCGTGTACGGGAATATTGCGGCAGGAGCTGGGCAAGTGCCTGATCGAGGCGGCGCCCGGCGAAATCCGAGGGCAGATCGAGGCGATGGGTCTGGAACTTGGGGGGCAACCTGTTGGTCCGAATCGGGCTGGGGCCGCTATACTTCACGCGTCCGGCGAGCATTTCAAACTAAAGACACCGGCAAACCCGAGAAACGGCACTTCATGACAATGCGCACCGCCGGTAGCCTGGCACTCCTGATTTTCGCCTTTGGCGTGGCCCTCACCGGCTGCAAGAGCCGCAACCGCGAAGAAGCCTTGACCGATCCGGCGGTCGTCTACGAGCGCGGCCACAAGGCCCTGCTGCAGGGCGACTATCCGCTCGCGGTTCGCATCTACGAAGCACTGATGGCGCGTTACCCCTTCGCCGCCGAGACGCGCCAGTCCCGCCTCGACGTCATCTATGCCTACTACCGCGCCCGTGAGTCGGAGCAGGCCATCGACGCCGCCGACACTTTCATCCGCGAGAACCCCACCCACCCGCGCATCGACTACGCCTGGTACCTGAAGGGCCTCACCGATTTCGAGCGTATGCCGAATTTCATGGAGCGCTGGTTCCGCGTCGATCTCAACCAGCGTCCACCCACGGAAGCGCGCCGCTCGTTCCTCGCCTTCGCCACGGTGGTCGAGCAATACCCCAACAGCGACTACGCGCATGACGCCAGGCGCCGCATGGTCTATCTGCGCAATCGGCTCGCGGATTACGAGATCGCGGTCGCGCGTTACTACGTCGACCGTGGCGCCTTCGTCGCCGCCGCGCAGCGCGCCAAGGTGGCCATCGAAGAATTCGACGGCTCCCCGGCCGTGCGCGAGGCGCTCGAGATCATGGCGTACTGCTACGACAGGATGGAGCTCAAGGAGCTCGCCGCGCAGACGCGGGCCATGTATCGCAACAACTTCGAAGGCGAGATCGGCGAAGGACGCGGCAACAAGGGCGCCTCGAAGCGGAAGTGGTACAAACTCTGGCTGTCGAGCTGAGGCTGGCGCGGATCCAAATCCGCGCGAATGCGCAGGTCAGCTGCACCGCATGCGACAGGCAATGCATGTTCTTCGAGCACGCGCCCAACGCCGCGGCCTGATGGAGATCACCGCTGACGTGCGTCAGTGGGTAGCGCAACAGGCGATTTCCTCAGGGATGCTCACGCTGTTTTGCCGGCACACCTCGGCCTCGTTGCTCATTCAAGAAAACGCCGCGCCGGCGGTGCGCAGCGACCTGGAGAAGTTCTTCGACAAGATCGCGCCCGAGGGCGCGGGCCTGTACGAACACGACGATGAGGGGCGGGATGACATGCCGGCGCACCTGAAGACGGCCTTGACGCAGGTGCAGCTGTCGGTGCCGGTGATGGATGGCAGGCTCATGCTCGGCACCTGGCAGGGCATCTATCTATTCGAACATCGCGACCATCCCTCGCAACGGGAAATCGTTCTGCACCTGTCGGGGCTCTAGACCATTCTTATCGGCGATATCCACTGGTGATGGGATAACGCCAGTCGCGGCCAAAGGCACGCCGCGACACCCGCACTCCGGGCGGCGCCTGCCGTCGCTTGTATTCGTTGCGCTTCACGAGATCGAGCACGCGCGCCACGGTCGCACGATCAAAACCGCGCGCGCAGATTTCATCGACGGACAGATCCTGTTCGATGAAGGCTTCGAGAATCGCGTCGAGCACTTCGTATGGCGGCAGCGAATCGCTGTCTTTCTGGTCCGGTCGCAGCTCTGCTGAGGGCGGTCGCTCGATCACCCGGCGCGGAATCACGGGCGCGATGGCCTTTCCCACGGTGTTGCGATATTCGGCCAAACGGTACACGAGCAGCTTGCTGCAATCCTTGATGGGCGCGAACCCGCCGGCCATGTCGCCGTACAACGTGGCGTAACCCACGGCCATCTCGCTCTTGTTGCCCGTAGTCAGCAGCATCTTGCCGGTCTTGTTGGAAATGCCCATGAGCAGCACCATGCGGCAACGCGACTGGATGTTTTCCTCGGTGGTATCGGGCTTGCGGCCGGCGAACTCTTCGCGCAGCGTCGCCTCTGCGGCCGCCATCATGTCGCCGATGGGCAGCACGCTGTACTTCACGCCCAACGATTCGGCTTGTCCGCGCGCATCGTCGAGACTCATCTGCGAGGTGTAGGGCGACGGCATCATGACCGCGTGCACGCGTTCGCGGCCGAGCGCATCCACGGCGATGGCGAGCGTGAGCGCGGAGTCGATGCCGCCCGACAAGCCCATCACCACGCCTGGGAAACCGTGTTTGCCAACATAGTCGCGCACGCCCATCACCAGCGCGCGATACACGCTTTCGGCATCGCCGAGCTCGGCCTCGACCTTGCCTGGCACGACCCGCACCACGCCGTCGACGCGCTCGAACTCCACCGGATACAACCCTTCTTCGAACGGCGGCGCGCGCATGACGATCGCGCCTGCGCCATCCATTACGAAAGAGTTGCCGTCGAACACCAACTCGTCCTGGCCACCCAGCATGTTGACGTACACGACCGGCAGGCCGAGCTCCTTCACGCAGCGGCCGACGATGTCCTCGCGATTGCGTTGCTTGTGGATTTCGAACGGCGAGGCGTTCAGCACCACGAACATCTCCGCGCCCGCGGATCGCGCGAGTTGTGCGGGTTCCGGTTCCCAGATGTCTTCGCACACGAGGATTCCGATGCGGAACCCGCGGAAGTCCACCACGGTGGGCTGCCCGCCAGGCTTGAAGTAGCGCTTCTCGTCGAAGACTTTGTAGTTGGGCAGCGCGCTCTTGCGATGCGTGGCGCGCAACGCCCCCTGCTCGATCAGCGCCGCGGAGTTGAAAATCTGCGCGCCGGCGTACTCCGGAAAGCCGACCAGGAAGCCGCAACTGGCCCGGGCGGTGCGCAACGTGGCCATGCCCTTGTCGATGGCCACGCGAAACCCGCGATGGAACAGCAGATCTTCGGGTGGATAACCCGACAGCGTGAGCTCGGGAAGCACCAGCAGATCGGTGGAGAGCTCCTCGCAGGCGCGCTCCGCCGCCGCGACGATTCGCTGCGCGTTGCCCGCGACATCGCCCACGAGCATGTTGAGCTGCCCCAGGGCGACGCGCAGTTTGTCAGGTGCGTTCACCTCGTTGGGCAGCCGCGCGTCACTTGTGTCGCGCCTTCGCGCGCCGCACTTTCGCAGCCTTCTTCCTGGCTGCCGGCTTCTTCCTGGCTACCGGCTTCTTTTTGGGCACCGGCTTTTTCTTCTTCGCTTTGCGCGGCTCGATGATGAGTACGCTCGGGCGTGAAGTCTTCTGCGGCCTGGCGCGCCGCTTGGCGAGCTGCTCGACCATGGCCTTGCCGAGATCGGCCGGCGATTTCACCGTGCGCGCGCCGGCTTTGTCGAGCGCGCGGAACTTGTCGGCGGCCGTGCCCTTGCCGCCGGCAATGACCGCACCTGCATGACCCATGCGCTTGCCCGCCGGCGCGGTAACGCCGGCGATGTAAGCCACCACCGGCTTGGTGACGAATTTGCGGATGAAATCCGCGGCAGCCTCTTCGTCGGTGCCGCCGATCTCGCCGACCATGATGATGCCTTCGGTCTGCGGATCTCTTTCAAAGAGCTCCAGCACGTCGACGAAATTCATGCCACGCACCGGATCGCCGCCGATGCCGACACAGGTGCTCTGCCCGAGACCCTTGTTGGTGGTCTGGAACACAGCTTCATACGTGAGCGTGCCGGAGCGCGACACGATGCCGACCCGGCCCTTCTTGTGGATGAAGCCCGGCATGATGCCGATCTTGCATTCGCCCGGCGTGATGATGCCCGGGCAGTTAGGCCCGATGAGCCGCGTGCCTACACCTTCGAGCGTGGCCTTCACACGCACCATGTCGTTGATCGGAATTCCCTCGGTGATACACACCACGAGCTCGATGCCCGCGTCGGCAGCTTCGAGAATGGCGTCGGCCGCGAAGGGCGCCGGCACGTAGATGACGCTGGCGGTGGCGCCCGTGTCTTTCACCGCGTCCGCCACGGTGTCGAACACCGGCAGGTTGAGATGCTTTTCGCCACCACGCCCCGGCGTGACACCGCCGACCATCTTCGTGCCGTACTTGATGCTCTGCTCGGAATGGAAAGTTCCCTGCGAGCCGGTGAATCCCTGGCAGATGACCTTCGTGTTCTTGTTGACGAGAATGCTCATGCGCGACCTTTGCCCTTGTTCTGGGAAGCGAGGGCCACGGCTTTCATGGCGGCGTCCGTGAGATCGGCGGCGGGCGTGATGGCGAGCGCACTGTGCGCCAGCATCTCGCGCGCCTGCTCGGCGTTGGTGCCTTCGAGGCGCACCACCACGGGTACCGCCACGCCCACCTGTTTGACCGCGATCATCACGCCTTCGGCGATGAGATCGCAGCGCACGATGCCACCGAAGATATTCACCAAAATCGCCCGCACCTTCTTGTTGGCAAGGATCAGCTTGAACGCCGCGGTCACACGTTCCGCCGTGGCGCCACCGCCGACGTCGAGAAAGTTGGCGGGATTGCCACCATGAAGCTTGATGAGGTCCATGGTCGCCATGGCGAGCCCGGCACCATTGACCATGCAAGCGATGTCGCCGTCGAGTGAGACGTAGTTGAGATCGTGTTCGCTCGCTTGGCGTTCGATGGGATCTTCTTGCGAAGGATCGCGGAAACTTGCCAACGCCTTCTGGCGGAACATCGCATTGGCATCGACGTTGAATTTCGCGTCGAGCGCCATGAGCTCACCGCTCTTCGTGACGATCAACGGATTGACCTCGAGCAGCGCGGCATCTTTTTCGAGATAGATGCGGTACAGCGCCATGAGAATGGACTGGAACTTGCCCACCTGCGGACCTTTGAAGCCAAGACCGAAAGCGAGCTTGCGGCACTGGTAAGGCTGCAGACCGGCCGTGGGGTTGATATCCGCGCGCAGGATTTTCTCCGGCGTGTGCTCGGCGACCTCTTCGATGTCCATGCCGCCGGCTTCCGAAGCAATGACGGCAATGCGGCCACGCTCGCGATTGAGCGTGAGTGAAAGATAGATCTCGCGCTCGATGTCCGAACCGGCCTCGACGTACACCGATTCGATCGGCAAACCTTCGGGGCCGGTTTGTTTGGTGACCAGCCGCTGCCCGAGCATGTCGGCCGTGGCCGAACGAACCGTGTCCAGGTCACGAGCTAGCTTCACGCCGCCAGCCTTGCCGCGGCCACCGGCGTGCACCTGGGCCTTGATCACCCAGAGCTTGCCGCCTAACGACTGCGCGGCCGCGACCGCCTCTTCGGCGCTCTTGGCGTTTTTGCCCGCGGGGACGGGGATGCCGTATTCGCGGAACACTTCTTTCGACTGGTACTCGTGGAGATTCATCAGGCCCCTGGGATTTGAATGGCGTGTTTGGCTGGATTCGGTCGGAAAAAAGAGCCGGTATTCTCCCGGAATCGTGCAGCACTCGCCAGTTCGTACTGCCCCGGCAACTCGTCCTGCCTGCCCCCAGCTGATACAGTCGCGGCCGATGCCGCTTGTCGCCGCCGTACCGCCCACACCGACCGATCTCGCCTGGCGCGTCATCGGCCTGGTCAATCTCTACCGGCTGCTGATCCCGCCGGCGCTGTACGCGCTATACGTGTACTTCGGCGCCTCGACAGCGATCGGCTCGGCTCATCCGCTGCTATTCCTCTGGGCCTGCATCGTCTACTTCGGCGCGGGAATAGCCATCGTCTTCGGCGGCCGACGATTGCTGCCCAATTTGCGTGCGACCACGTTCGTGCACGCCATGGTCGACGCGGCGGCGATCAGCCTCATCTTGTTCTCGAGCGGGGGTGTCGCCAGCGGTCTCGGCATCCTGTTCGTGGTCCCGGTGGGTGCCATGGCGTTGCTGGCCGACAGCCGCGATGCTTTCGTCCTGGCCGCGCTCGCGACGCTGGCGCTGTTCGCTCAGCAGATCGGCGCGCATATGACCGGAATAGCCGCTTCCAGCGATTATCCGAGTGCCGGTATTCTGGGCGCTATCGTGTTCCTGGTGGCCCTGCTCGCCTGGCCTCTGGCGCGCCGTCTGCGCGACACCGAAGCCACGGTGCGCCGCCAGCAGATCGATCTCGCCAACCTCGCGCAACTGTCGCAGTACATCGTGCAGAACTTGCGCGAGAGCATCGTCGTCGTCGATCATGAGAGCCGTATCCGGCTGATCAACGAATCCGCCGCCCAACTACTCGGCGACCGCAACGCCTACCCGGGCGCGTTGCTGGGCGAGGCATCGCCACAACTGCTCTACCTACTCGAGACATGGCGGCAGCGCGCCGCCACGCCCACCGTTTCCCAGACTTTCGTTGCTGCCGACGGCGGTCACGTCGTTCAGCCGCATTTCGCGCCGCTGGGCGGGTCCGAGCCTTCACCGGTCATCGTGTTTCTCGAAGATACCGAGCTGCTCGCCGCGAAGATCCAGCAATCGAAGCTCGCGGGGCTCGGCCGGCTTTCGGCCAGCATCGCGCACGAGATACGCAATCCCGTCGGCGCCATGAGCCACGCCGCGCAACTGCTGGGCGAATCCCCTTCGCTTTCCAGCGAAGACAAGCGCCTCACCGAGATCGTGCGCACCAATGGCGATCGCGTGCGCCAGATCATCGAGAACGTCATGTCGATGGCGCGGCGGGAAAACTCCCGCCCGGAGCGCCTGATCCTTTCGACCTGGCTCGCAGGATTCCGCGAAGAATTCTGCGCCACGATGCAGATCGATCCGCAACGCCTGGCCGTGTCCTCGCTGCTCGGCGATGTCGAAGTGCAGGTCGATCCTTCGCAGCTTCGCCAGATCATCTGGAACCTGTGCGAGAACGCGGTGAAATATGGCGCCAGCACCGCCGGCAACGACGTGATCGAGCTGCGCATCGGCCGGCTGGCCTCGACCGCGCGCCCCTTCCTCGAAGTGGCGGATCGCGGCGCGGGCATCCCGGTCCAGCACCGCGAAAAGATCTTCGAACCGTTCTTCACCGGCAACGAGCGCGGCACGGGCCTCGGCTTGTTCCTGGCGCGCGAGCTCGCCCAGACCAATGGCGCCACTCTTCTATATGAGCCGCGCACCAGCGGCGGCAGCCTGTTCCGCATCGTATTCCGCGATCCGGAACGCTGGGTGGCCTGAGTTACGCAGGAACAGCGCATGGCGCCACCTCTTGTACTCATCGTCGACGATGAACCCGACCTGGTCGAGCTCGTGACGCTGACCTTGTCGCGCATGCAGCTCGCTACGCAGTCGGCAGGCGATGTGGCGGGCGCAAAAAAATTGCTCAAGGCGCAGCGCTTCGACCTATGCCTCACCGACATGCGCCTGCCCGATGGCGACGGCCTCGACCTGCTGGAGTGGATGGGGACGAACACCCCCGGCGTTCCCTGCGCCGTGATCACCGCGCATGGCAACGTCGAGTCCGCGGTGCGCGCGCTCAAGCTCGGCGCATTCGACTTTGTCTCCAAGCCGCTCGATATCGGCGCCCTGCGCCGCATCGTCTCCACGGCTCTGAAAGTGTCGCAGACGCCGGATGCCGGCGCGTCGATGCGCACCGGCACGCCGCTCATCGGCAGCGCACCGGCGATGGAGCGCCTGCGCGAGATGATCCTGCGCGTCACGCGCAGCCAGGCTCCGGTACACATCTACGGCGAATCGGGCACGGGCAAGGAACTGGTGGCGCGCATGATTCACGCCTCGGGTCCACGCGCCGAAGGGCCGTTCGTCCCCGTGAATTGCGGCGCCATTCCCTCCGAGCTCATGGAGAGCGAATTCTTCGGTCACAAGCGCGGCAGCTTCACCGGCGCCGTGACCGACAAGATCGGCCTGATTCCATCGGCCGAAGGCGGCACGCTGTTTCTCGATGAGGTTGCGGACCTGCCACTGCACATGCAGGTCAAGTTGCTGCGGGTCATCCAGGAGAAAACCGTGCGGCCCATCGGCGAGCAGCGCGAAGCTCCGATCGACGTGCGCATACTGTCGGCGACCCACAAAAATCTCTCCGATCTGGTCGCCCAGGCGAAGTTTCGCGAAGACCTGTTCTACCGCATCAATGTGATCGAGCTGCGCGTGCCGGCCCTGCGCGAGCGCGCCGAGGACATTCCCGATCTCGCCGACGCCATCGTGCGCCGCCTTGCGCGCCGGCTCGGCATGGAGCCGCCAACGCTCACCGCGGCGGCGCTCGAGGCGCTGCAGAAGTTCTCGTTCCCCGGCAATGTGCGCGAGCTAGAGAACGTGCTCGAGCGTGCACTGGCTTTGTGCAACCTGGGGCGCGTCGACACCGGCGATCTGCAGCTTCGCGTGGCCCCTCGCCTCGAGAACGCGCCGCCGCTGTCGCCCGATACACTCGCGCAACTGCGCTCGGGCAGTGCACCTAACCACCCGGAGGCCGGCGAGACGCACAATCGCGCGGCGCTTGGCGAGCAGCTCGAAGACGTCGAGCGTGCCGCCATCGTCAAGGCGCTGGAGCACGCGCGTTACAACAAAACCGCGGCAGCCAAGGCGTTGGGAATGACGTTTCGCGCGCTGCGTTACCGGATCAAAAAGCTCGGAATCGAGTGACACAAAGTGACGCCCAGCGTCACTTTGTGACGCGGCGTAGTCGGCGACGTGCGGAATAGACGACAGAACTACGTTAAATGTCGCCGAAGCCGGCAAATATCTCCCTGCAAATCATGCAGTTGCTTTGCTAGCGTCGCCATTGGCACACAGCTTGCTCCTCTTCACCCCAACTGGCGTCTCTTGGCGCCATGCGCCTACAGATTCCATCCGCTTTTTTTCTCAGGAGTTATTCATGATCAAGAACGTACAAAAGGGCTTCACGCTCATCGAACTGATGATCGTTGTCGCCATCATCGGCATTCTGGCCGCGATCGCGATCCCGGCTTACCAGGATTACATGATCAAGTCGAAGGTGACGGAAGGCTTGTCACTGGCCTCGTCGTACAAGACGGCGATTTCGGAGACCGCAGCCGCCAACGGCGGGACCTTCACGCTCGTGCAGCTTGGCCTGCCGGTGTTTGGTGCCACCAAGCACGTTGCGAACATCGTTGTCACCCCGATGGCTGCTGGCGTCGGTGGCGTGATCACGGTCACCTACGGTGCCAACCTCGGCGGTAACCCGACGGCGAACGGCACGACCCTCAACCTGATCCCGATGCTGACGACGAGCGGCATTGACTGGAAGTGCCGTGCTATCGGTTCGACGGCTGCCGTGGTTCCGGCTGGCGCCACTGCCAACCCGGGTGCCGCTGGCACCCTGCCGGCGAAGTACGCTCCGGCCGATTGCCGCCTGTAATAGACAGAGGCTGACGATCAAGAAGCCCCTCCCCGCGGAGGGGCTTCTTCTTTTGGGAGTCCGGTCACGCAGAATCTGCCCTCGCGTATGCGACTATTGGCCACAGATTTAACAATTGCCTGCCTGTGGACCTTGAGTAGACTAGGCCCCCGCGGGTTTGGTCGCTCGCACGTAACCCAATGAACGACAACGCATCTTTAGCAGCTCTTGGTCAACGATCGGGTCTCGGCGGCTTGCCGCAGCGGCTCGTGCAGGATGGCGTCGTCGAAGAAGCCGCGATGCTCACCGCGCTGCAGGCGGCCAAAGAGCGCAAGTCGAGTTTCGTCACCCAATTGATTACCGCGGGCGCCGCCAAGGCCCGTGATATCGCCATTGCCGCATCCGCGGAATTCGGCGTGCCGCTCTACGACCTCGACTCGCACAGTGTCGATCTCGAGACCATCAAGCTGGTGCAGGACAAACTACTGCAGAAACATCGCTGCCTGCCGCTGTATCGGCGCGGCAAGCGCCTGTTCCTGGGTGTCGCCGATCCCACCAATCTGCATGCCATCGACGAGATCAAGTTCCAGACTGGCCTGGGTATCGAGGCGGTCGTCGTCGAAGACGACAAGCTGCAAAAGCTCATCGACAAGGCGGTCGAGCAAGCTGAGTCGGCAATGCCGCAGCTCACCGATGACGAGACCGGTTTCGATCTCGAGAATCTCGATGTCAGCGGCGGCGACGATGATGTGGAAGGCGCGGGCGTGTCCCGCGACGACATCGAAGACGCGCCCATCGTGCGCTTCGTCAACAAGTTGTTGTTAGACGCCATCCGCCGCGGCGCCTCGGACATCCACTTCGAGCCCTACGAAAAGATGTACCGCATCCGCCTGCGCATGGACGGCATCCTCAAAGAAGTGGCACAGCCGCCGGTGCAGCTGGCCATGAAGCTGTCGGCGCGCTTGAAGGTCATGGCGCGCCTCGACATCGCCGAACGCCGCGTGCCGCAGGACGGCCGCATCAAGATGAAGTTGTCGAAGACTCGCGCCATCGACTTTCGCGTGAGCACCTGCCCCACGCTGTTCGGCGAAAAGATCGTCTGCCGAATTCTCGATCCGTCGCAGGCCATGCTGGGCATCGACTCACTCGGCTATGAACCATTCCAGCGCGAGATCTATCTCAAGAACCTCGCCAAGCCGCAGGGCATGATCCTCGTCACCGGCCCCACCGGCTCGGGCAAGACCGTGTCGCTGTACACCGGCTTGAATATCCTCAATCGCGAAGACACCAATATCTCCACCGCGGAAGACCCGGCTGAAATCAACCTGCCTGGCGTCAACCAGGTCAACGTCAACAACAAGGTGGGTCTGACTTTCGCCGCCGCGTTGCGCGCGTTCCTGCGCCAGGATCCGGACGTGGTCATGGTCGGCGAAATCCGTGACCTCGAAACGGCGGAAATCGCCATCAAGGCCGCGCAGACCGGACACTTGGTGATGTCCACGCTGCACACCAACGACGCGCCGCAGACGCTGACGCGCCTGGTGGACATGGGCGTGAAGCCCTACGCCATCGCGACGTCGGTCAGTCTGATCATCGCGCAGCGCCTGGCGCGCCGCCTCTGCTCGCAGTGCAAGGCGATCGTCGACGTTCCTGCCGAAGCGCTGCTCAAAGAAGGCTTCCAGGAAGCCGACGTGCGGGCGGGCATCAAGATTTTCGGCGCCAAGGGCTGCTCGGGATGCACCGACGGCTACAAGGGCCGCGTCGGCATCTACCAGGTCATGCCGGTCACCGAAGCTCTCGGACGCATCATCATGGAAGGCGGCAACGCCATCGACATCGCCGACCAGGCCGCCAAAGAAGGCGTCTGGGATTTGCGGCGTGCCGGTCTCGAAAAGATCAAGCAGGGCATGACCAGCATCGAAGAAGTCAACAGCGTGACGATCGAATAAGGACCTATTCATGGCAACCGCCGTAGCATCTTCCTCCGCAAAGGGCGTCAAACGCGACATCCCCTACTCCTGGTCCGGCATGGACAAGAAGGGCAACCGCGTTTCTGGCAAGAGCCTGGCGCCGGACGAAACGGCGCTGCGCGCCGATTTGCGCCGGCAAGGCATCGCGGTCAGTCGCGTCAAGAAACAGTCCACCTCTTTCAAGAGCGGCGGCAAGGTCAAGGCGGAAGACATCGCAACTTTCAGCCGCCAGCTCGCCACCATGCTGGCCGCCGGTATTCCGCTGGTGCAGTCGTTTGAAATCGTCGCCGGCGGCAACGACAAGCCGGCGATGCAGAAACTCATTCTCGACATCAAGCAGGATGTCGAAGGCGGCACCTCGCTGCACGAAGCGCTCGGCAAACACCCATTGCACTTCGACGATCTGTTCGTGAACCTGGTCGAGGCCGGCGAACAGGCCGGTGCGCTAGAGACCCTTCTCGACAAGATCGCGACCTACAAGGAAAAGACCGAGGCGCTGAAAAAGAAGGTCAAGAAAGCACTCTTCTACCCATCGGCAGTCATGGCCGTGGCCGTCATCGTCACCGTCATTCTGCTCATCTTCGTGATTCCGCAGTTCGAAGCGCTGTTCGCGGGGTTCGGCGCGGATCTGCCGGCGTTCACGAAGTTCGTCATCGGCATGTCGCGATGGTTGCAGGACAACGGCATCGTCTTCGCCATGATCATCGCCGGCGCCGTGTACGCGTTCATCTATTTCAAGAAGCGCTCCAAGGCCATGCGCGAGTTTCTCGATCGCGCCTTGCTCAAGTTTCCGATCATCGGGCCCATCATCTACAAATCCGCGATCGCGCGTTTTGCACGTACGTTATCGACCATGTTCGCCGCCGGCGTGCCGCTGGTCGAAGCCCTCGAATCGGTGGCCGGCGCCACGGGCAACATCGTGTTCGAAAACGCGGTCTTGAAGATGCGTGACGAAGTCGCCACCGGTCAGCGGCTGCAGCGCGCCATGGAAAACACCGGGTTGTTCCCCAACATGGTCATCCAGATGATCGCGGTCGGTGAAGAAGCCGGCGCGCTCGATGCGATGTCCGGCAAGGTCGCCACTTTCTACGAGGCGGAAGTGGATAACGCGGTCGACAGCATGTCGTCGTTGCTGGAACCACTCATCATGGCCGTTCTCGGCGTGCTCGTCGGTGGCCTGGTCATCGCCATGTACCTGCCCATCTTCAAACTCGGCGCGGTGGTGTAAATCGCCCGCGTAGCCATACGCCCTCACCGAAACGCCGCACCCATTTTTGAAAGATGGGGGCGGCGTTTCTTTTTGAACGTACGAGCCAAAGACTGAGCATGGAGTTTCTCGAGCCACTCGCCGCCAGCCCCGCGCTGTTCATCGGCTGCTGCGTCATCGTCGGGCTGCTCGTCGGCAGCTTCTTGAATGTCGTCATCTATCGCGTGCCGGTGATGATGGACAACGCATTGCGTGCCGAATGCGCGCTGCTGGCGGATCCCAACGCCCCGCTTCCGCCCACTTTCAATCTCATCGTGCCGCGATCGGCCTGCCCCAACTGCAAGGCGCCGATCACCGCTGTGCAGAACATCCCGGTGGTGAGCTGGCTTGCGCTGGGCCGCAAGTGCGCCAACTGCAAAGCTCCGATCAGCGCGCGTTACCCGCTGGTGGAGCTGTTCACCGGCATCGCGTCGGGACTCATCGCCTGGCGCTTCGGCTACGGAATGCTGGCCGTGGCCGGCCTGCTGTTCACCTGGTTCCTCATCGCGCTGACGCTCATCGATTTCGACACGCAGTTGTTGCCCGACGAGCTCACCTACCCACTGCTGTGGATCGGCCTGCTGCTCAGCACCACCCACCCGGTCTGGGCCGAGGGCGCCGCGCCGCTGACGCCGGCCGACAGCATCGTCGGCGCGATGTGCGGCTACCTTTCGCTGTGGAGCGTCTACTGGATCTTCAAGCTCATCATGAAGAAGGAAGGCATGGGTTATGGCGACTTCAAGCTGTTCGCCGCGTTCGGCGCGTGGTTTGGCTGGCGCATGCTGCTGCCCATCATCCTGATCGCATCGCTGGTGGGCTCGGTGGTGGGCATCTACATCCTCTACCGCCAGCGCAAGGGCCTCGATACGCCGATTGCGTTCGGGCCATTTCTCGCCGCCGCGGGATGGCTGTTCCTGCTGATTGGCCACCAGACCGTCGATAGATACCTCGCGCTATACACGCGCAACCCTTGACGATGCGCGGCGGATTTCGCATCGGACTAACCGGCGGCATCGCCTGCGGCAAGACCACCGTGGCCAACCTGTTCGCAGCGCTGGGGGCGTCCATCGTCGACACGGACCTGCTGGCGCGCGAAGTGGTAGCGCCGGGCTCGCCGCTGCTGGCGCAGATCGCCGCGCACTTCGGGCCTAACGTGCTGGCCGCGGACGGCAGCCTCGATCGCCGCGAGCTGCGATCGCGGGTTTTCGCCCACGCCGAGCAGCGCCAATGGCTGGAACGCCTCACGCACCCGGCGATCCGGGCGCTCACCGATGAGCGCTGCAACGCCGCCACTGGCCCCTACTGCATGGTCGCCATCCCGCTGCTGGTGGAAACCGGCGCTGCGGAACGATTCGACCGTGTGCTCGTGGTCGACTGCGATCCAGCGCTGCAGCTCGCCCGCCTCGTGGCGCGCGATGGCACCACGCGGAAGGAAGCTGAACAGATGCTCGCCGCACAGGCGCCGCGCGCGGCGCGCCTCGCGGCCGCCGATGACGTGATTACCAACGACGGCGACATCGCCGCCCTTCGAGACCAGGTCGAAAAGCTGCATCGCCAGTACGTTGCGGCAGCGGAGAACAGCAGCACATGAGCACCGAAGACGCAGATGCGGAGAATGCGCGGTTTACGGATGCCGCTGCGGTCGCGCAGAATAGCGCGATGTCTGAAGAGGCCCAGAAAACCAGCGACGAGCAGCACGAGCGGGTGCCGGCAGCGGCGCCCTTGATCTTCGAGCAGCCGCTCAACGAGCGCATGCGCACCTTCCTGCGCCTCGATTTCCTGTACAGCCAGGCGCTGTATCACAACGAGATGCAGAGCCAGTGGGGCAGCCGCGCCGCCATGGGCAGCCTGCTCGACATCCTCGCCATCGCCGCGCGCGGCGACGTGCGCGCCGACGTGCAGAAAGAGCTCGAGCGCCACCTGGCCCAGCTCAACGTGTTCCAGAGCAAACCCGGTGTGGATTCGGCGCGCCTGCGCACGGTCATGTCCAATCTGCTGCGCCTGCGCGCCGACCTCGTCGCCTGCGGTTCTAACTATCTGGCCGGTCTCAAGGACTCGGAATTCTTGTCGGCCATCAAACATCGTAGCGCCATTCCCGGCGGCACTTGTGAGTTCGATCTACCCGATTTCTTCTTCTGGCTCAACCAGGCGACCGACGCGCGCGCGCGTTCGTTCAATGAGTGGTTAGCCACGCTGCGGCCGCTGTGTGATGCCATCGCCGAGCTGTTGTGGATCACGCGCCAGCACGGCAAGCCGCGCCAGGAGATCGCGCGTGGTGGCGTGTATCACATCACTTTCGAGCGTGACACGCCGATTCAGCTGGTGCGGATTGCGCTGCCGGCGGATTCTGGGTTGTATCCGGAGACCAGCGGGTCTCACTACCGCTGCAGCGTGCGGTTGTTGGCGTGGAATGGATTGCAGACGCGGCCGGTGCAGACTACTGAAGACGTGCCGTTTACGCTGACTTGCTGCACGTAAGAGTGTTGAGCAGCCCAAGCTGCTGGCAGTCGCGCAATGCGACAACAACGTCATCGCGCCAAGACATAGTCCAATCTCATGACGTCTCTTGACGCGAACAAGAGGTAAGAATTTGTACAGCGCAGCGTTCGGCGCGACTTCGTGGGTTCCTGAGATCCTTGGGGGAGAGCACCGCAGCGGTCGCGCGAAATGAAGGAAATGAATGTCGATGAAGTTCTGCTTGTCCTGAGAAATGACGGGGCTCTTTTGCCAGTCTACCGCGGAGCTTTGGGGGAAGCGGCGGGATGGCCGTGGACTGTAAAGAGACTTTATGCCGGGGCGCTCGTCGTTTCGCTATCGGGTACTGCAATGATGGCCGAAGTGGACATCGTGGGTCCTGCCGGAGGCTCGGCGTTTGCAAAGATACTGAGCGTGCTCAATTCCAACTGGAACATTACGGTACGCCTCAAAGAGTGCCAAATGGGACTCGCGAGCATCGTCGCTGAGGTGGGTAAGGGGTTGCGTGCCAATACGGCGGCGCGACGGGGCCTTTTCGATCTCCCGGATGCCGAACTGCTAGCGCGGATCGAGCGGGCTGGATCGATCGCCGAGCTCTTCCAGATTCTCGGCATCGGCCGCCCGGAGTTCGAAGCGCTCGACGCTCTCTGAGCTCACCTGCGAGCCCGCTGCGCGGCGCTGGTGTCAGGTCGCGGCTCCTCTCGTGCCGTCGTCAATCGCGATCGGGGTGAAACCGATGCTACGGTGCTGGGGACTGGTGGGTGCACGAGCTCTCCAGTCGTCGCGTACATTGCGACCATCACCAGTTGCAAACTCGAATTATCTTGGATGGCCGTTCGAACCTTCCAATGGTTGCTTATGTGGCTTGCTAAGAACTCTCCAGTTCGCATCGCGCATGAACTGGCGCGAGCTGCGCTCGCGCTCCGCATCCTCAAGGCCCTCTCGGTCGCTCTTGGTATTGTTTCCCTCGTTGCATGTTCGCCGACCGATCGCGCGTCACCCACGAATGACTCCCATGCGATTTTATTGTTCAGCGGTGATGGGACGTCACCCAATGATGTCGCCGCCCTCGAAACTATTCTGGATGACAACCACTTCGGCTATACCCGTGTGAATTCGCGGCAGCTGAATGCAATGAGCAAAGCTCAGCTTCGCGCCTATCGCCTGTTGATTGTTCCAGGCGGTAACTTCGAGCAGATCGGCAGTGGGCTGACGCCGAGCACGACAGCGACGATTCGCGATTCAGTACAGGGTGGATTGAACTACCTCGTCATATGCGCGGGCGCATTCTTCGCCGGAAACTCTCCCTACAATGGCTCAATCTCACCGGCGGCGTTCTTCTATGTCCCGCAAGGCCGCGAGGTCCGCAAGGCTACCGTGGCAGTTGCCGTTGTGGGCTCATCCACCTTCGATTACTGCTGAGAAGACGGTCCGCAGCTCATGGGTTGGGGCGACGTAGTTGCCAGGTATCCCGACAAACGCCTGCCATCGTGCAAGGTTCGGTTGGTGTGGGATGGGTGCTCCTCTCGGGAATACATCCGGAAGCACCGGAAAGCTGGCGAAGCGGAATGACCTTCGGTACGCCGGCCCGAGTAGACAATGATTACGCGGCCACGCTCATCGATGCTGCGCTGAATCGGGTACGACTGACGCACTACTGAGCCGACTTATGCTCGCTAGTTGGCAGCCGGCGCCGGCATCCCCACCGCATTCGCGACGAACCCAAACTGGTCCGCGATATCCTCGATCTGCATCCACACAGGTTTGCCCGGACCGTGGCCCGCGCGCGTCTCAATCCTGATCAACACGGGATTCGCACACGACTGATGCCGCTGCATCTCGGCGGCAAACTTATAGCTGTTCCACGGCACCACCCGGTCATCCCGATCGGCCGTCGTCACGAGCGTGGGTGGATAGCAGGTATTCGCCTTCACGTTATGCACCGGCGAATACGCGCGCAGCGCGCGGAACTCGGCCGCATCTTCCGAAATGCCAAAGTCGCTCGACCACTGGCGCGCGTTGGCGCTGGCAGTGTGATACCTCAGCATGTCCATGACACCGACTCCGGGCAGTGCAGCACCAAACAAATCCGGGCGCTGCGTCAGCACGGCGCCGACTAACAACCCGCCGTTGCTCTTGCCGAGAATCGCCAGTCGTTTGGAATTCGTGTACTTCTCGCGGATCAGATATTCCGCCGCCGCGATGAAGTCATCGAAGACGTTCTGCTTGTTCAGCTTCGTGCCGGCCATGTGCCAGGCCTCGCCATACTCGCCGCCGCCGCGCAGGTTGGCGACGGCGTACACGCCGCCCATTTCCAGCCACGCCTGAATCGACGGACTGAAGGCCGGCGACTGCGTGAGGTTGAACCCGCCATAGCCGTACAGCATTACCGGCTGGTTGCCATCGCGCGGCGCATCGCGCCGGCGCGTGATGAACATGGGCACGCGCGTGCCGTCCTTGCTGGTGTAGAACACCTGGTTGGTGACATACGGCGCAAAATCCGCCGGCACGTTGGGCTTGCGGAAGTCGCTAACAGCATTGGACGCAACGTCGAGTCGCATCACGCGCTTCGGAGTCAGGAAATCCGTATAGAAAAAGAAAGTCTCGGGATTGCTGCCGCTGCTCACGAAGCCGCCGGCCGATCCGAGACCGGGCAGTTTCACATCGCCCACCGGTGCGCCGCTCGTCTCGAACAAGCGCACCAGGGTGCGCGCGTCGCGCGTGTACTCGACCACGATGCGTCCGCCGATATACGCCGCATTGGCGATAGTGATGTCACCGTGCGGCACGATGGTGCGCCACTTCGCGGGCGCGGGGTCACGCGCATCGATGGCGATCACGCGACCGTGCGGCGCGGCATTCGTGGTCTGGAAATAGAGCTCGTCGCCCTTCGATCCGAGAAAGCTATAGAGCGCATCCCAGGCAGTGAGCAGCGGCTGCGCTTTCGCGTCCGGCTTACGCAAATCCTGCAGCAGATAGGCATTGGTCTGATAACCGTCAAACAACCCAATTAGAAGATATCGTCCGTCCTCGGAGATCTGCGCCGACGGCACGCGCGTCGGATGATCGGTCACGTTGTAGATGAGGCGATCGGCGGTCTGCGGCTCATCGAGATCGTGAAAGTACACATCAGGCCGGCCCGCATCATCGCCGCGCTCGGCGTCTTCGGCGGTTTGTCCCGCCTTGAGTGGATAGCGGCTGTAGTACACGCCGGAACTATCACGCGCCCAGGACACCGGCCAGAACTTGCTGAATTTCAGAATCACGGGCAGATCGACGCCATCGGCGACGCGGCGGAAGTGCCAGGTGTTCCAGTCGGTGCCGCCGTCGGACAGCGCATAGGCGAGCACCTTGCCGTCGGGGCTCGGCTCCCACTGCGACAGCGCGATGGTGGCGTCGTCGCGCTTGCCGTTCGGATCGACGAGCACGCGCGGCGGCGCGTCGAGCGCGTCGGCGACGTACAGCACGCTTTGATCCTGCTTGCCGTCATTGCGTGTGTAGAAATATTTGCCGCCTTCGCTGCGCGGCACGTCGAAGCGCTCGTAGGTCCACAACTGCTTGAGCCGCTCACCGAACCAGGCTCGCTGCGGCAGATGTTCGAGATACGGCTGCGCCAGGGAATTCTGCGCGCTCACCCAGTCACGCGTGCTTTGCGCGCTGGCATCTTCGAGCCAGCGATACGGATCCGGCACACTCACGCCGTGATAAGCGTCCACCGTGTCACCGCGTGTGGTGGCGGGATACTGGAGCGTTTGCGGAGCGGGCGGCGCGTGCTGGGCTTGCGGTCCCATCGCGCATGCGGCGAGCAGTACCGTCGATGCGCTCGCGACGAGTGCAATCCGGTAGCGAGGATTGGTGACCATCCCTAAACTCCCACAATGATTTTGAACGGCAGTGTAGCAAACGGTGCACGCGCGGCTTCTCGCCGCGTCGTGTGTTCTTCTCGTCTTGGCGGCCTGGGTTTTGCGCTTGCGGCGGTGCTGGTGGCGGCTGCGCCGGCGCCCGCGCGCGCCGAAAAACTCACCCTCGAGCGCTTGTTTGCCGCACCCGACCTGTCGGGGCCTTCCTTGCGCGGCGTGGAGATCTCGCCCGACGGAAAGCTGATCGCCTACCTGCGCGCCCGTGAAGACGACAAGGACCGGTTCGATCTGTGGGCGTTCGACGTGCGCGCCTCGCGCGACCGGCTGCTCGTGGACTCGCGCACGCTGGCGGGTGCGGACCGGGCGTTGTCGCCCGAAGAGGAGGCCCGCCGCGAGCGCCAGCGCACCTCGGCATACTCGGGAATCGTGGAATACAGCTTCGCGCCGGACAGCCGCCACCTGCTGATTCCGCTGAACGGCGATCTGTACGTCTACGATCTGGCGCGCAAACCCGCTGAGGCGGTACGCCGGCTCACCACCACCGAGGCCTATGAAACCGACGCACGTTTTTCGCCGCGTTCGCATTTCGTGAGCTTCGTGCGCGAGCAGAACCTGTACGTCATCGATCTGGCGACGGGCGAGGAACGTGCCATCACTCGCGAAGGCGGCGACCTCGTGAGCTTCGGCATGGCCGAGTTCATCGCCCAGGAAGAAATGGATCGCGACACCGGGTACTGGTGGTCGCCCGACGAGCGCCACATCGCGCTGGCGCGCGTCGATGAGACAGCGGTGCCCGAGGTGGAGCGGTTCGAGATCCAGGCCGTGGGGGCGACGGTGGTGCGTCAGCGCTATCCCGCCGCCGGTGCGCGCAACGCGCGCGTGGACCTGTTCGTCGCGGACCTCGCGGCCGACAGCCTGCAGCAACTGGACCTTGGCGACAACTCCGACGTCTATCTACCGCGCGTGGACTGGTTCCCCGACAACCGCGGCATTGCCGTGCAGCGCCAGAGCCGCGATCAGAAAACACTCGAGCTGCTGCGTTTCGACGCACTCTCGGGCCGCGGGCGGGTACTGCTCACCGAGCGCGACCCGCATTGGGTACCGCTGCATCGCGAGCTCACGTTCCTGCAACGCGGCTCGCAATTCATCTGGGCGTCGTCGCGCGACGGTTATCAGCACCTGTACCTCTACGGCAACGACGGCAAGCTGGTGCGCCAGCTGACCTCGGGTGAGTTCATGGTGATGGGTGAATCTCCGGAGGCGGCGATTCGCGCCGTCGATGAGCGCGCGCGGCGCGTGTACTTCACCGCCAACCTGCCCTCGCCCACCGAACGCCAGCTGTTCTGGGTATCGCTCGATGAGCCGGCCGCTCCGCAACGCGTGACCGCAGGGGGCGGTTGGCACAGCATCAACATGTCGATGGACGCGCGCGTGTTCGTCGACTCGCATTCGGACGTGAACACGCCGAAGAGCGTGAAGTTGCGTACCGTGGATGGCCGCGTGCTGTCGGCAATGTTGCCGAACTCGCTCGACGGCACGCATCCGTATGCGCCGTTCCGCGATGAGCACGTGCGCGCGGAGTTCGGCACGATCGCGGCCGCGGATGGCCAGGCGATGCAATACAAACTGATGAAGCCGCGAAGTCTGGAGGCGGGCAAGCGTTATCCCGTGCTCATCGATGTGTACGGCGGACCGGGCGTGCAGCGTGTGAAGAACACCTGGGGCGACCTGTTCCATCAATACCTCGTGCAGCACGGGTACGTGGTGTTCGCGCTCGACAATCGCGGCACGGGGCTGCGCGGCGCGCGGTTCGAAACCGTGCTGGGGCGGCGGCTCGGTGGGGTCGAAGTGCAGGATCAGCTGAAGGGCGTGGAGTTCCTCGGCGGCCTGCCGTTCGTCGACGCGCGGCGCATCGGCATTTTCGGCTGGAGCTACGGCGGCTACATGACGCTGATGTGCCTGATGCAGGCGCCGGATGCGTTCGCGGCGGGAATGGCGGGCGCGCCGGTGACCGACTGGGCGCTGTACGACACGCACTACACCGAGCGGTATCTATCTACTCCGGCCGCGAATCCCGAAGGCTACCAGCGCAGCAACGTGCTCGAGTATGCGCAGGGCCTCAAGCGGCCGCTGCTGCTGGTGCACGGCATGGCCGACGACAACGTCTTGTTTGCCAACAGCACCGTGCTCATGAAGAAGCTGCAGGATCTGCAGAAGCCGTTCGATCTCATGACCTATCCGGGCGGCAAACACGGGCTGGTGCGACAGAGCGCGACCGGCTTGCACGTGCACGGGAACCTGGTGCGGTTTTTCGATCGCGAGATGGGGGCGGGGCCGAGATAGCGAGGTCCGGCCCCTTTTGCTAGCAAATGGGGTCTGACCCCATTAAAGCTTGATGCGGCCACCGCCGCCGGGGGGCACGCCACCGGCATCGGGCACGACGATGCGTGACGCGGCTTCGCGGCGCATCTCGCGCGCTTCCTCGATGGCCTGCTCGATCGCGATCTTCACGGCGTCGGGGAATTTGTTGCAGGCATCCTCGAGCGAATCGGCTTCGATCTCGAACGACAGCGGCAACACGCCGGCCGGCGTCAGCAATTGCGTCTGGCCGGAATACAGCACATGACGCGTGGTGTCGGTGTTGCCATCGGCGAGCACCGGAACGAGGCGACGCAACGTGCCTGCCTTGCGATCGGTGAAGATCTCCTCGCGATAAAGCTGGGAGACGTCCAGTTTGATATCCGGGAGCTGCTGCTGTTCTTGGGCCATGTGATTCTTCCGTCGAGGATTCGTGTCAGGAATGTGCGGGCGATGATAGCAACTGCAATGCGGCGATGAAGGGGCGATCCGCCGGCAGCAGGCGCTCGGCGCCGAGTGATTCGCAGTCCACCCATTTGAGTTGCTGCCCATCGAGGCCGCGCGGCACGCCGTCCCAGGACACACGCCACAAGACGAGATCGACCACGCGGTCCGGATAGTCGTGCGACAGCGTCATCACTTCGTGGTCGAGTTGCGCTTCGACGCCGAGTTCCTCGCGCAGCTCGCGCACCAGCGCCTGCGCGTCGCTCTCGTCCGCCGCCACCTTGCCACCGGGGAATTCCCACCAGCCGGCCATGTGTTTGCCGGCTGGACGTTCGGCGATGAGCACGCGGCCGCCGGCGTCGAACAGCGCCGCGGCCACTACGCGCAGCCGCAACTTCGACAAGCTACTCGACTCCCTCGAGTACGCCGTGGCAGTTCTTGAATTTCTTGCCGCTGCCGCATGGGCAGGGCTGATTGCGTCCCACCTTGGGAGCGGCGCGCACCGGCCGCTGCATCTGCTGCGGCGGCATCTGCGGCGGTGCCTGACGTGCGCCAGGAGGTGGCTGCTGCTGTGGCTCATCGCCCGCGGAGCCGAGTTGCGACAGAGACGCCGCCTCGGCATGTTGCGCCTGCAGCGCGCGATTGAGCCGTGCGCGGCGCGCTTCCTCTTCGCGCTCGATCTGCTCGGGACTTTTCACCTGCACATCGAGCGTGGCGAGAATCGTGACGGTCTCGAACTTGATGCGCTCGAGCATGGCGGCGAACAGCTCGAAGGCCTCGCGCTTGTACTCGTAGCGATAATCTTTCTGCGCATAACCGCGCAGATGGATGCCCTGGCGCAGGTAATCCATGGCACCGAGATGCTCGCGCCATTGCTGGTCGAGCACCTTCAACATGATGTCCTTCTCGACGTGCCGCATGATGGGCACGCCGATGCGCTCCACCTTGGCGTCGTACATGGCATCGATGGCGCCGATGATGCGGCCGCGCAGCGTTTCCTCTTCCAGCTCGGGCTGATCCTTGAGCCACTGCGCCGGATCGACCTGCGTGGAGAAACTCTTGGCAATGGTCGCCGCCAGTCCTTCGAGGTTCCACTCTTCGTGGCTGACGTTGGCCGGCAGATGCGTGTCGAGGATGCCGCTGACTACCTCGGCGCGGATGCCGCGGATGGCATCGGCGAGATCGACGGCGCCCATGAGCTCGGTGCGCTGCTGGTAGATGACCTTGCGCTGATCGTTGGCCACGTCGTCGAACGTGAGCAACTGCTTGCGCACGTCGAAGTTGTGCGACTCGACCTTGCGCTGCGCTTTCTCGATCTGCTTGGTGAGCATGCCGCTCTCGATCACCTCGCCTTCCTTCATGCCGGCGAGCGCCAGCCACCGCTTGGTGCGCGCCGGATCGCCGAAGATGCGCATGAGGTTGTCTTCCATCGATAGATAGAAGCGGCTCGAGCCCGGATCGCCCTGGCGTCCCGAACGGCCACGCAGCTGATTGTCGATGCGGCGCGATTCGTGACGCTCGGTGCCGACGATGTGCAGGCCGCCGGCAGCCACCACCTTGTTGTGCCGCTCCTGCCAGTCCGCCCGGATGCGGGCGGCGGTGACTTCATCGAGGCCCGCTTCGCCTGCCGCGGCAGCCGCCTGCTCGAGCTCAGCTTCATTGTTGCCGCCGAGTTTGATGTCGGTGCCGCGACCCGCCATGTTCGTGGCGATGGTCACTTTTCCCGGCATGCCGGCGTTCTCGATGATGTGCGCCTCGCGCTCGTGCTGCTTGGCGTTCAGCACTTCGTGCGGAATGTTGTTTTCCTTGAGCACGCCGGACAGCAGCTCCGACGTCTCGATGGACGTGGTGCCGACCAGCACGGGCTGCTCGCGCGACACGCAATCTTCGATGTCCTCGATGATGGCTTTGAACTTGTCGGACTGCGTGAGGTAGACGAAGTCGGCGTTGTCCTTGCGGATCATCGGGCGGTGCGTGGGGATCACGACCACTTCGAGGCCGTAGATCTGCATGAACTCCGGCGCCTCGGTGTCGGCCGTGCCGGTCATGCCCGAGAGTTTCTTGTAGAGACGGAAGTAATTCTGGAAGGTGATCGAGGCGACGGTCTGGTTCTCGGCGCGCACTTTCACGCCTTCCTTCGCTTCCACCGCCTGGTGCAATCCGTCGGACCAGCGCCGGCCCGGCATGGTGCGGCCGGTGAACTCGTCGACGATGATCACCTCGCCGCCGCGCACGATGTACTCGACGTCGCGCTTGTAGATCGCATGCGCGCGCAGCGCCGCGTTCAGGTGATGCATGAGCCGGATGTTCTGCGGGTCGTACAGACTCTCGCCCTCGCGCAGCAGCCCGGCCTCGGCCATGAGCCCCTCGACCGTTTCGTGGCCGGCTTCGGTGAGATGCGTCTGCTTCTGTTTTTCATCGACCGTGTAGTCGCCGGGGATGAACTCGGGCTCCTGGCCTTCCTTGACGGGCGCGCTTTGCCTGTCTTCGTCGCCCTTCTGCTTCTTGAGCCGCGGGACCAGCGTGTTGACCTTGATGTAGAGGTCTTCGTTTTCTTCCGCCGGACCGGAAATGATCAACGGCGTGCGCGCTTCGTCGATGAGGATGGAATCGACTTCGTCGACGATGGCGAACACGAGACCGCGCTGCACGCGATCGTCGAGGCTGAAGGCCAGGTTGTCGCGCAGGTAGTCGAAGCCGAATTCGTTGTTGGTGCCGTAGGTGATGTCGCAGCGGTAGGCGGCGCGCTTCTCGGTCGGGTCCTGCTGATTCTTGATGACGCCGACGGTCAGCCCGAGGAAGCGGTAGATGGGCGACATCCAGTCCGCGTCACGCTGCGCGAGATACTCGTTGACCGTGACGACGTGCACGCCTTCGCCACTGAGCGCGTTGAGATACGCGGCGAGTGTCGACATCAGCGTCTTGCCCTCGCCGGTGCGCATCTCGGCGATGCGGCCGTCGTTGAGCGTGAGCCCACCGATGAGCTGCACGTCGAAGTGGCGCATCTTGAGCGTGCGGCGTGCGGCTTCGCGTACGACCGCGAAGGCCTCGGAGCTCACATCCGCGAGCTTCTCGCCCGCGGCCAGGCGCTTGCGGAATTCGTCGGTCTTCGCACTCAGGGCTTCGTCGCTCAATGCCTGCAGGGCGGTCTCGAAAGCAGCCGCCTTGCGCACCGCCGCTTCATACCCACGGACGATGCGGTCGTTGCGACTGCCGAAGAGCCGCGTCAGAAGATTGAGCACTTAGAAATCCTTGCGAGAAAACTCAAGGCGTACAGGCACTTAGGACAGTGCACAACGCAGCCGGGCCGGTATTCTACGGATAGACCCGGATCCACGGTACTGGTTTCAGCAGTGGTACCGGGAGGGGGTTCTCGGGGTTCGCAAGGGAAACTCAAGTGTCGCGGGTGGGCTTCGGGACGAACCCCGAGAACCCCTTCCCGGTACCACCGCCGGGGCTCAGCGGCCGATGAAGGTCAGCGGATCTATCTGCCGGCCATTCTTGAGCACTTCGAAGTGCACGTGCGGGCCTGTCGAGCGGCCCGTGGAGCCGACGAAGGCCAGGGTGTCACCACGCTCCACCGTACGGCCGAGGCCGACTGCGAGACTCTGGTTGTGCCCGTAGCGCGTGATCAGCCCATTGCCATGGCTGACCTCGACGAGGTTGCCGTAGCCGGTCTTCTCGCCAGAGAAAGTGACGACGCCGGCCGCCACCGCGATGACATCCGAGCCCCGGGGGCTCGCGAAGTCGATGCCTTTGTGGAACGCCTGGTGACCCGAGAACGGATCCTGGCGCTCACCGAAATACGAGGAGATATGACCTTTGTGAACCGGCCGGCCATCGGGGCGGATCTGCTCATCGAGTTTCTTCGAGAGCAGCGCATTCTCGAGCGCCGCCAGCTGGGCGTCGCGCGAAGAAATCTTCTGTTCCAGGCCATTGAGCATCGCGTTCAGGTCCGGTGCCTGCATGGCGGCGCCGAGGTCCGATTCAGGGCCACCGATCGCCGGCTGACTCTCGAAATCGAATTCGCGGTTGTCGATGTTCGCCATCTGCGTGAGCCGCTTGCCCAGCGCGTCGAGGCGAATCACATGAGCGTTCATCTGGCCGATGCGCATGGCCACCGCGTCGACGCGGCGTTGCAGCTCGGCTTTGAGTTCCTTGATCTCGGCCTGCTGTTCGGCGAGGGTCTCGGTCCAGCTGGCAACCCCGCGCGGCGCGGTCTTGCTCTCACCGATCTTGAAACCGAGGCTGAAAGCAGTGGCGAGAATAGCGATGAGCACCGCCGCGAAAGATGCGACGGCGAACGGGTGGCCGAGGTTCACGTGGCGGGCACGTCCTTCGCGGCGCGAGAAAAAGATGATGTTCATCGCGCGGGCTCCGCAACCACGGGGCAAAGCGGATCGCTACGACCCTGTTCTTTGTACTTCAAAGACTTGCACCTCGCTGGCATCCTCAACGTCCGCTCCCTGTGAGAGTTTTGGACCGGCAAAACCGTAGGCCCAGCAGGCGCGAAACTATGCCCAAAAGACCCTCCCGAAACAAGCAAACCATCCGCCCGGGCACGAAACCCGCGACGGCCGCAGCCTTGATTCTGGCGCGCCTGCCAGCCCTCGCCGAGCGTGCCCGTTTGGCTCCCGAGTCGTCCGAGTGGCAAGTCGCAGTAATGAGCGCACTGGGGCCCGGGCTCGCGAATAAGGTAAATCGATGCACCCTCGATAGCGGAAGGATTACGGTCATTGCTGAATCTTCTGCCTGGGCGGCGCGCATGCGGTTTGCGCTGGCGGAGATCGAGGCGGAACTGCGACGAATTACCCCTGGTTTTCGCGAGCTGACTATCCGGGTGCGGCCCCGCCGGGCGGCCGTACCCAAGGGGTAAGCTCTGAGCGCACCCAGCAAATGGGCCTAGATTTCGCCTGAGGCGAGCAAGTCCGCGGCGTAGTTCGCGGCCCGTGCAGACAAGGCCATGTAAGTGAGCGACGGGTTCACCGAACCGCTCGACGTCATGCACGAGCCATCGGTGATGAAGAGGTTGCGCACGTCGTGCGCCTGGTTGCGGCCATTGAGCACCGAGGTCGCGGGGTCGTGCCCCATGCGCGCGGTACCCATCTCGTGCACACAATAACCTGGGGGTTTGATGCCCGAGTCCGGCATCACGTTTTCGAACCCGGCCGCCGTCAGCATCTGCACTGCGTCCCGGTTGGCGCGCTCCGCCAGCCTGCGCTCGTTCTCGCCGTGCGTGCAGTCGATGTGAACCAGCGGAATACCCCAACTGTCTTTACGCGAAGCATGCAGGGTCACGCGGTTGTCCGGCCGCGGCAGCATCTCGCCGAATCCGATGAGCTGCATTTCCCACCGTCCCGGATTGCGCAGCCGTTTTTTGAGTTCCGCGCCCACGCCGACTTCGTGTCCGCCGCGATTCCAGGTGCTGCGTCCCGAATAACCCTGGAAGCCAAAGCCGCGCTTGAAATCGACGTCCGCCTTCTCCGTGAGATTGATGTAGCGCGGCAGGTAGAAACCTGTCGGCCGCCGTCCGTAGTAATAGCGATCGAGAAATCCGGGATACGTACCCGACGCGCCAATGCCCACCACGTGATCCATGAGATAGCGGCCGACGGCATCGGAGCGGTTGGCGAGGCCCTGCGGAAAATATTCGGACTGCGAGGTCAACAGGATCTGCGCCGTGCCGATGGTCGAAGCGCACACGAACACCACGCGCGCCTGATACGACCTCGCCTGCCGCGTCTTGGTGTCGATGACCCGCACGCCGGATATGCGGCCTTTGGCGTGGTCGTAGTCGAGCCGTTCGACGGTGGCATCGGTGACCACGGTGAGGTTGCCGGTTCGCTGGGCCGCCGGCAGCGTGGCCGACAACGAAGAGAAGTAGGCGCCGTAGCTACAGCCGCTCGCGCAAGTGTTGCGCAGCTGGCACGGACCGCGGCCGAGGGAGATGTGTTCGGGCGTGGGCTCGGTGAGATGCGCGCAGCGTCCAACGGTAATGCGGCGCGTGGGAAATTCCGCTTCGACCTTGCTCTTGAATGCGGTTTCAAGGCAGTTGAGCGCCATCGGCGGCAGGAATTGCCCGTCCGGCAATTGTTCCAGGCCTTCGTTCGCGCCCGAGATTCCGGCAAAGCGCTCGACTCGGTCGTACCAGGGCGAGATGTCGGCGTAGCGAATCGGCCAGTCGACGCCATGGCCATCCTGCCTGTTGGCGCTGAAATCGAAATCGCTCAGGCGGTAGGTCTGCCGAGCCCACGTGATGGAACGCCCGCCGAGGTGATAACCGCGAAACCATGAGAACGGACGATCCGCCGGCGTCGAGTACGGATGCTCGCTGTCACGCACCCACCATTGCTTGGTGGCGGAACTGAATGCGTAGCAGTTGCTCTGCACCGCGTAGTGCTCGGCGATCTCTGCCTCCGGCACCATGCCGCGATTGGGAATGTCCCAGGGCGCCGTGAAATCTTCATAGTCAGAGCGGTGATTGACGTTGCGGCCGCGCTCGATCACCAATGTCTTGAGCCCGCGCTCGCACAATTCCTTCGCGACCCAGCCTCCGCTGATGCCCGAGCCGACGACGATGGCATCGAAATCCATGATGTCTGTCAGACCGCCGAAGCGCGCCCGATCTCCGACAAGGGAACACAGGAACGCCACGCGCCCGGCACGAGCTCGAAGCGCAGTTCTTGTGTGGCACCGATTTCCGACTGGTAGTAACCGACGAGCACCAGGTATTTGAACTTGCTGTAGCCCGGATCCTGACGGCTCACGCCATCGGCATCGACGGCGCTGACCACTTCGAGGCGGCGCTCCGGCGGCAGCTCGAGGAATGGCGCCCCTGACCGGCTCCAGGCAAGCCGATCGATATCCACGAGCACGCCGATGATTTCACCGCGCGACTTGGCCGAGCTCCATTGCTCGAGCATTTCGCGGATGAAGCCCGGGACGCCGGCGGCGATCGCTCCAGGAGTATCCGTCGTGGGAATGATCATTTCGCATACCTGCTCGAGCAGTGCGAATTGCTCAGCGGTGAGCGCAGGACCCCGATCGTCGCCGCCAGCGGCTGAGTTGCGCGTGAAACGCGTCAATGCGGAAGCCCCGCCGACGAGAAGGACGGCGCCGAGCAACATGGTGCGACGATTGAGTTTGGTGCTTTTTTCCGAGTCCAAGGGAAGGCTCCTCCGCCCCGCTGTATCGGCCACCATGCAGCGAACTGGAAGTGGCGGGCGTGCGGCCCTTCAAACTATCGGCGAGCGTGGAAACGGGACTACAGGTGCGGCAATACCTTGCCGCGCGAGTCGCGGCGGCATCACAGGCGAATGCAGGTCTAGATCGTGGAGCCGGCCGCCACGGGTGGGGGCTGGACGTAGGCGATGGGAGCGTCCGAAGGCTTCTCGAATGTCACCGCCTCCCAGGTGGAGGTATCGCCGATCAGCTTGCGCAGCAGCTGGTTGTTCAGCTTGTGGCCGGACTTGTGGCCGCTGAATTCGCCGATCAGGCTGTGGCCGAGTAGATAGAGATCGCCGATGGCATCGAGGATCTTGTGCTTCACGAACTCGTCCTCGTAACGCAGGCCGTCTTCGTTGAGCACGCGGAAATCGTCGAGCACGATGGCATTGTCGAAATTGCCACCGAGCGCCAGATTGCGCGCGCGCAGCATCTCGAGGTCGCGCATGAAACCGAAAGTTCGCGCGCGCGAGACTTCCTTGAGAAACGACGTGGTCGAGAAATCCATCGAAGCCTTCTGCCCGCGCCGCTTGAACAGCGGATGATTGAACTCGATTTCGAAATTGACCTTGAAGCCGTCGAACGGCTTGAACTCGGCCCACTTGTCGCCGTCTTCGACGCGCACGCGCTGCTTGATGCGCACGAACTTCTTGGGTTGCCGTTGCTCTTCGAAACCCGCCGACTGCAGCAGGAACACGAAGGGACCGGCGCTGCCATCCATGATCGGCACTTCAGGCGCGCTCACGTCAACGTGAGCGTTGTCGATACCCAACCCTGCGAACGCCGAGAGCAGATGCTCGACCGTCGAGACGCGCGCGGCGCCATTAATAAGAGTGGTACCGAGCTGCGTATCTCCCACGTTTTCCGCGTAGGCACGCACTTCGTTGGGCGGTTCGAGATCGGTGCGGCGAAACACGATGCCGGTGTCGACCGCCGCGGGCCGAAGCGTCATCAGGACTTTCTGGCCGGTGTGCAGGCCGACACCCTGGGCGCGGATGGAGTTTTTAAGAGTTCGTTGTCCGAGCATCTGCAAAATCTCCCAGTGCCACGATGAGCCGGTGCACGGGTAGCGCCACCTGGAAGGTGGCTCGGGGAGCGGCCGCACGCGCGGCACCGAGACCCCCAAAAGGGGCGCTACCGTAACACAATTGCCTTAATTCAGTCTTCGACGTCAGTCGGCCTGACGCCGTAGAAAGGCTGGAATATCCAGCACGTCCTCAGCTTCCGCATTGCCATGCAGGCCATCACCCACTGCCCTCTGACGCTGCACCGCCGGCTTGTCGAGCGCGGCATAGTCCGCGGCCGTCAGCGGACGGCGCGGCACCACGCGCATGGACGGTTCCACAGGCTGTGCCGCATGGGCCTGTTGGGCCGCCTTCGACAAGGTGGGCAGTTCGCGACCGAAAGGTGAGCGTCCGGAGGCCACGACCTCGGGTTTCCCCAGGCCAGTTGCCACGACCGTGACGCGCATTTCATCGGACAGCTCCGGATCGATGACGGTTCCCACGACCACCGTGGCGTCATCCGAAGCGAACTGCTTGACGATGCTGCCGACTTCCTGGAATTCGCCGATTGACAGGTCCATGCCCGCTGTGACGTTCACCAGGATGCCATGCGCGCCCGACAGATTGATGTCCTCGAGCAGCGGCGAGGAGACGGCAGCTTCAGCCGCTTCCTTGGCGCGATTCTCACCGCGGGCCACACCCGAGCCCATCATCGCCATGCCGGTTTCACTCATCACCGTGCGCACGTCGGCGAAATCGACGTTGATGAGGCCGGGACGCGTGATGAGCTCGGCGATGCCCTGCACTGCGCCCTGCAGCACGTGGTTCGCGCTCTTGAACGCGTCTAACAACGTTGTCTTGGCACCGAGCACCGTGAGCAGCTTCTGGTTCGGGATGGTGATCAGCGAGTCGACGTACTTGCCGAGCTCCGCGAGCCCATGGTTCGCCACCAGCGATCGCTTGTTGCCTTCCATCTCGAATGGGCGCGTCACCACGGCCACCGTGAGGATGCCGAGCTCCTTCGCCACCTGCGCCACCACCGGCGCGGCGCCCGTACCCGTGCCACCCCCCATGCCGGCGGTGATGAACAACATGTCGCAGCCTTCGATCATCTCGATGATGCGGTCGCGATCTTCCATCGCCGCCTGGCGGCCCACTTCCGGGTCGGCGCCGGCGCCGAGACCCTTGGTGATGTTGCAGCCGATCTGCAGGCTGGTCTTCACCTTCGAGTGCTTGAGAGCCTGCGCATCGGTGTTGATGCACAGGAACTCCACTCCTTCGATTCCGCTCGTGACCATGTGTGCAACCGCGTTGCCGCCGCCGCCACCTACGCCGATTACCTTGATTACAGCGTTCTGGCTGTAAGCATCCATTAGTTCAAACATCGTGTCGCTCCTTCACTAGTTGATTCAAGCTGTCAGCTTCTTTCTGCACATCAACGGTCTTCTTTTCGGCAGTCCCGATCAGAAGTTCCCCTGAAACCAATTCTTCATGCGCTCGGCCATCGTGCGGGCGTTGCCCGAAATCGAGCGTCCGCGGTTGCCGGCGAGCGCGTTGTCGCGCGCGTACAGCAGCAGCCCGGCGCCGGTCGAGTAGATAGGGTTGCGGACCACGTCCGAGAGCCCGCGAATATGCTGCGGCACCCCCAAGCGCACCGGCACGTGGAACACTTCCTCGGCGAGCTCGATCGCCCCTTCCATCTTCGAGCTGCCACCGGTGAGTACGACACCCGAGGCGATGATTTCCTCGAAGCCCGAGCGGCGCAGCTCCTCGCGTGCCAGGCCATACAATTCCTCGTAACGCGGCTCGACCACTTCGGCCAGCGTCTGGCGCGCGAGCCGTCGCGCGGGGCGATCGCCGACCGACGGCACTTCGATGCTTTCGTCGGGGTTGGCGAGCTGCGACAACGCGCAGGCGTAACGCACCTTGATGTCCTCGGCGTACTGCGTGGGCGTGCGCATGGATATGGCGATGTCGTTGGTCACCTGGTCGCCGGCAATCGGGATCACGGCGGTGTGGCGGATCGCACCCTGCGAGAACACCGCGAGGTCGGTGGTGCCGCCACCGATGTCGATGATGCACACGCCGAGCTCGCGCTCATCGTCGGTGAGGCAGGCAAAACTGGAGGCGAGCTGCTCGAGTACGATGTCGTCGACCTCGAGACCGCAGCGCTGGATGCATTTCTCGAGATTGTTGGCGGCGCTTTCGGCGCCGGTGACGATGTGCACCTTGGCTTCGAGGCGCACGCCCGACATGCCGATGGGATCGCGGATGCCTTCCTGGCCGTCGATGATGAATTCCTGCGGCAGCACGTGCAGGATTTTCTGGTCGGCCGGAATCGCCACCGCCTTGGCGGCGTCCACCACATGCTGCACGTCGGCGTCGCTCACTTCGCGATCGCGGATCGCAACCACGCCGTGTGAGTTCAGGCTGCGCACATGCGATCCAGCAATACCGGCGAACACCGAGCGGATCTCGCAGCCGGCCATGAGCTCGGCTTCTTCGATGGCGCGCTGGATGGATTGCACCGTTGATTCGATGTTGACCACCACGCCTTTCTTCAAGCCGCGCGAGGGCTGCGTGCCGATACCGATCACTTCGATGGAGTTGTCGGAATGCACTTCGCCGACCAGCGCCGACACCTTCGAAGTGCCCACGTCGAGACCGATGATGAGATTTTTGTCGGGCCGCTTAGCCATTAATAGGTGCCATCTAGGTTGTCGTCGTCGGGCACACCGCTGGCGACGCGGGCGCCGCCCTGTCGCCAGCCGATCGCAAATCCGTTCGTGTAGCGCATGTCGATGTAGCCGATGTCGGTGGCGTGCGCGGCGATCTGGCCGACGCCGGCGGCGACGAAGCGCGCAAAGCGCTCATCGATCTGGCGGCGTCCGAGGCGCACGGTGATTCCATTGTCGAGATCGAATTCCCAGGCACCGCGTGGATCGAGCCTTACCGCCGTGAGCCGCATGCCGGCTTCGATGAGCTGTCCCTGCGCGGCGAGATAGCGGCGCGCCACTTCGTTTTCGGTGCCGCGTGGCCCTGAGAGTCGCGGCAACTCCGGCGGAATGTGGCGCGCTTCGGAAATGAATAGCTCACCGCGCGTATTGAGCAGCCCGTTCGCGCCCCAGCGCGCCGCGGCCACCTGCTCGGTGACGCGGATGTTGAGCGCACGCGGCCACTGGCGTTCCACCGTCGCGCTTTCTATCCAGGGCAACTGCTCGACCGCGCGCCGCACGGCGGCCAGGTCGACGCTGACCAGGCCCACATCGCGCACGCGGGCCTTGACCGCCTGCTCCACTTCGATGGGCGAGACACGCTGGAAGCGGCCGGTCACCGCCACCTGCGTGATGTTCTGATCGAGCGCGCCCAGGCCCAGCGTGGCCGCAATGCCGAGCACCGCGAGCACTGCGGCTGCGATTCCAAAACGCGCCAGCGCAACGGTGGGCACACGCAGGCCGCTGCCCTCGCTCTTGCGCCGGTTTTTGGGTTTGCCCCACATCAGGAAACGATCGTCCTTGTGAAAGAGGTTTCGAGTACCTGCCACACCAGCTGCTCGAAGCTGATGTCCAGCGCGCGCGCCGCCATCGGCACCAGGCTGTGGTCGGTCATGCCCGGGACGGTGTTGATCTCCAGTAGATAGGACTTGCCGGCCTGGTCCATCATGAAGTCGGCGCGGCCCCAGCCCTCGGCCCCCACCGCCGCGAAGGTCGCAAGCGACAGGTTGGCAAGGTGCTTTTCTGCTTCGGCCGACAGGCCCGACGGGCAGAAGTACTTCGTGTCGGTGCGGAAGTACTTCGCCTGATAGTCGTAGAACGTGGCGGGCGTCTCGATGCGGATCGACGGCAGCGCGCGGCCCTGCAGGATCGCCACGGTGTATTCGGCGCCGATGACCCACGGCTCGGCGAACACATCGGGCTCGAGCAAAGCGGCAGCCTGGTAGGCACCTAACAACTGATCGGCCTTCTCGACCTTGGTCATGCCGACCGAAGACCCTTGCGTCGCGGGCTTGACGATCATCGGCAGTCCCAGGCGCTCGATGCAGGTTTCGAGGTCGGCGGGAGAACGCAGCACCATGTAATCGGTGGTGGGAATTCCCACCGCTTGCGCGAGACGCTTGGTGCGCAACTTGTCCATGCCGATGGCCGAGCCCATGACGCCGCTGCCGGTGTACGGCATCCCCAGGAATTCCAGCGCGCCCTGCAGCGTGCCGTCTTCGCCGCCCGGTCCGTGCAGCGCGATGAACACGCGATCGAATTTTCGTGTGACGAGCTCGTTGAGCGGGCGGTCGCGCGGATCGAATTCGTGCGCGTCCACGCCGCGTTTCTGCAGCGCGGCGAGACAGGCGGCGCCGGTCTTCAGCGAAATCTCCCGCTCGCTCGACGTGCCGCCGAACAGCACGGCGACGCGGCCGAACTCGGCGGCGGAGGTGACGTGCCGGACGATTTTCGGGTCGTGGCGCAGACGCATCAGAGTGATTCCCCGACGGTACGGAACTCGGGGGTGAGCGTCACGCCGAACTTCTCCTGCACCACGCGCTCGATGTGCGCGACGAGCTTCTCGACATCCACCGCGGTGGCGGCCTCGACGTTGACGAGAAAGTTCGCGTGCTTGGGTGAAACCATGATGTCTCCGATGCGAAAGCCCTTGAGGCCCGCCGCTTCGATGAGACGCGCGGCGTAGTCGCCCTTGGGGTTGGTGAACGTCGACCCGCAGCTCCACTCGCCGATCGGCTGCTTTTCCTTGCGCTTGGCCAGCAGCTCGCGCATGGCCTCCTCGGTGAGCCCGGGGCGATATTCGAATTCCAGCGTCGCGGCGAGAAAGGATTCGCAGGATGCAGGCGGCACGATGTGGCGATAGCCGTATGAATATTCGCGGGCATCGCGCCGCCGGTCGACGCCATGCGCGTCGCACACGTCGACGCTGCGCACGCGCGGCCACGTCTCGCCGCCGAACGCACCGGCATTCATGGCGAGCGCACCGCCGAGTGTTCCGGGAATTCCGGCGAGGAATTCCGCGGGACTCAGGCCCCACTTGATGCACTGTCGTGCGAGCCGCGCACAGGGCACCCCGGCTTCGCAGGTGACAGTGGTGTCGTTGACGCGCTCGAGCCGCGTGAGTCCGCTTTGCGTGTCGATGACCACGCCACGAATGCCGCCGTCTCGCACCAGCAGGTTGCTGCCGAGGCCCAGCCAGAACTGCGGCGTGCCCGCCGGCAGCGTCGCCAGGAATGCCAGCAGGTCGGCGCGATCGCGCGGACTGAAGTACAGGTCGGCCGGACCGCCGATGTGCCACGAAGTATGGCGCGACATCGGCTCGTCGCGTTTCACGCGCGACTCGAACTCGGCGTCGACCATGAGTGCGCCGTCGCTCATGAATGCTGCCTCTGGAGGCGCTTTGTGCAGCAGAGCACGCACGTCACGCCTGCCTCCGGGACGCGGCGGCCCCTATCTTTCCCGGCAGCCCGTGCGACACGGCGCTGATGGATCCGGCACCCATGGTCACGAGCACGTCGCCGGGCTTGAGCACCGCGCGCAATGCCTCGTGCAGCGTCTCCACCTTCTCGACGAACACCGGCTCGACCTTGCCGCGCGTGCGCACGGCGCGGCAGATGGCGCGTCCATCGGCCGCGGCGATGGGCGCTTCGCCGGCGGCGTACACCTCGGTCACGAGCAACGCGTCGCCGGTGGACAGGACGCTGGCGAAATCGTCGAGGAGGTCACGCGTACGCGTGTAACGATGCGGCTGGAAGGCCAGCACCACGCGGCGGCCGGCGTAGCCCTGGCGGATGGCGTCGAGCGTCGCGGCGATTTCCGTCGGGTGGTGTCCGTAGTCATCGACGATGGTCACCGGGTCGCCGCCCTCGCCCACCACCGAGAATAGTTTGACGTCGGCGACGTGCGTGAGCCGCCGGTCGATGCCCTGGAAGTTGGCGAGCGCGCGCTGGATGGCTTCGTGCGCGATGCCGATCTCGAGTGCCACGGCAATCGCCGCCAGCGAGTTCAGCACGTTGTGCATCCCTGGCAGGTTCACGGTGACCGGCAGGCGCAGTCCATCGGCGCGCCGCACCACTTCGAAATGGGTGCGCAGCCCTTCGCGGCGCAGGTTCTCGGCGCGCAGATCCGCGCCCTCGGAGAATCCGTAGCCGACCACCGGGCGATTCACCTTGCCGAGGATGCTGCGCACGTGCGCGTCGTCCACGCACAGCACCGCGAGGCCATAAAACGGCAGGTTGTGCAGGAATTCGACGAAACTCTGCTTGAGCCGGTCGAAATCACCGTCGTGTGTACCGAGGTGATCGTTGTCGATGTTGGTGACGATCGCGATCATCGGATTCAGGTGCAGGAACGACGCATCGCTCTCGTCGGCTTCGGCCACCAGGTACTTGCCGGCGCCGAGCCGCGCATTGGTGCCGGCGCTCTTCAGCAGTCCGCCGATCACGAACGTGGGGTCCTCGCCGCCTTCGGCCAGGATCGATGAGGTGAGACTGGTGGTGGTGGTCTTGCCGTGCGTTCCGGCGACGGCGATGGCGTAACGGAAGCGCATCAGCTCGCCGAGCATTTCAGCGCGTGGCACCACGGGAATGCGCCGCTCCAGCGCGCTGGCGACTTCGGGGTTCTGCTGCGAGACGGCGCTCGAGATGACCACCACGTCGGCGTCGCCGACATTTTCCGCGCGGTGGCCGATCATGACGCGAGCACCCAGCTTCTCGAGCCGCCCGGTGACCGGATTGGGCTTGAGGTCGCTGCCCTGCACCTCGTAGCCGAGGTTCACCAGCACCTCGGCGATGCCGCTCATGCCACTGCCGCCGATGCCGACGAAGTGGATGCGGTGAATGCGGCGCATGCGATCGCTCATGCGGCCTCCAATTGCTCGAGGCAGGCCGCGGCCAGTTCCTCGGCGGCACGGGGCTTGGCGACCAGGCGCGCGCGTTCGGCCATCGCGAGCAGCTTGCCGCGCCCTTCGCACAGCACCTTGAGCTCGGCAGCAAGACGTTCGGCGGTCAGGTCGCGATCACGCGATGAGGACCGCGGCACCCTCGCGTACCAGGTATTGGGCATTCGCGGTCTGGTGGTCGTCCACGGCCGCGGGAAACGGCACCAGCACCGAGGCGACGCCCACGGCCGAGAGTTCCGAGACGGTGAGTGCCCCGGAACGGCAGATCACGAGGTCGGCGTCGGCGTAGGCGCGCGCCATGTCATCGATGAACGGCGACACGTCGGCCGTCACTCCAGCCGCGGCGTATGCGGCACGAGCTGTCTCGATACCCCGCTCACCCGCCTGGTGGCGCACGTGCAGGGTGAGGCCCGAGTTCTTCACGGCATACGGCACGACGGCGTTCAGGCGTGCGGCTCCCAAACTACCGCCGACGATCAGCAGGCGAAGCGCGCCCTTCGCGCTTCGCGAACCGCACGGCCGGCGGCGGCTGCGTCACGATCTCCAACCGCACGGGATTGCCGACCACGCGCGCCTCGATGCCGGGTGGAAACGCGTTGGGAAAGCCGGCGAGCACCTTGCGGGCCAGGTGCGCCAGACAGCGATTCGAATATCCGGCGATGGCGTTCTGCTCGTGTATCAGCAGCGGCCGGCGCGTGAGCCACGCCGCCACTCCGCCGGGACCGGTCACGAACCCGCCAAACCCGACGACGAGGCCGGGACGGCGGCGGCGCATCACGCCCAGTGCCTGCCAGATGGAATGCACGAGCTTGAACGGCGCGGCTAACAAGGTGGCGACGCCCTTGCCACGCAGGCCGCTCATCGCGAGCCATTCCATGTCGATGTTCTCCGCGGGTATCACCCGCGCCTCGAGGCCGGCTTTCGTGCCGAGCCAGACCACTTCGTACGAAGCCGCGCGCAGCAGGCGCGCCAGCGCCAGCGCGGGAAACACGTGTCCGCCGGTGCCTCCTGCCATGATGAGAACAGGTGCGCCCGTGGATTTCAGAGCGCTGCTCATGCGTGCGCTCCGGCAATGCGGCCGCTACGTTCGCCGCGTTCGCCTTCGCGGCGCGCGCTCGCCATGCCACGCGTGTTCTGCATGGCTTCGTGATAGACACGCAGCAGCAGGCCCACCCACGCCAGCGCCACGATCATGCTCGACCGTCCGTAGCTCATGAGCGGCAGGGTCAGGCCCTTGGTGGGCAACACGCCCATGTTCACGCCGATGTTGATGAGCGCCTGCGCGCCCAGCCACAGGCCGAAACCCGCGGCGAGATAAGCCTGGAAGCGCAATCCGGCGCGCGAGGCGAGCTGCGCGATCCAGAAGCTGCGCCACACCAAGGCGATGAACAGCGCCAGCGTCGCCGCGACCCCCACGAGTCCCAGTTCTTCGGCCAGCACCGCGAACAGGAAGTCGGTGTGCGCCTCGGGTAGATAGAAGAGCTTCTGCACGCTCTCCCCCAGGCCGACGCCGAACCATTCGCCGCGCCCGATGGCGATCAGCGACTGCGTGAGCTGGAAACCGCTGTTGTACGGGTCGGCCCACGGATCGAGGAACGAGGTGACGCGGACCATGCGGTACGGAACGAGCATGACCAGCAGCGCCATGGCGGCGGCGCCACCGGCCGCGACCAGCGCCACGTAGCGCAGGCGGGCGCCGGCGATGAACAGGATGCCGAACCCCGTGACGAACAAGACCGACGCGGCGCCGAAGTCCGGCTCGGCGAGCAGCAGCAGCGCGACGAACACCAGCAAGCCGATGGGCTTGATGAGTCCCATGGCGGTGGTGCGCAGCTCGTTCTCGCGCCGCACGGCGTAGTTGGCGATGAAAATGAGCGTCAGTACGCGCGCCAGCTCCGATGCCTGGAAGTTGAATCCCAGCACGCGGATCCAGCGGCGGCTGCCGTTGACCACGTGACCGACTCCGGGGATGAGCACGATGAACAGCAGCACGACGGCGGCGATCAGCAGCGGCCACGCCATCTTCTCCAGATATTCGGTGCGCACACAGAACACCAGCGCGGCCAGGCAGAAGCCGACCAGGCACAGCACCAGCTGCCGTTCGAGGTAGGAGAACGCGTCGCCCGATTCCTTGCTGGCGATCGAGATCGATGCCGAGGTAACCATGATGAGGCCGAGCAGCACGATGGCGGCGACCAGTGCCAGCGCCACCGCATCGATGTGCAGGCCGCGTCCACGGGTGCTCATGTGAGCTCCTGCACCGCGGCCGCGAACGCGTTGCCGCGCTGCGCGTAGTCGCGAAACATGTCGAGACTGGAACACGCCGGCGACAGCAGCACCGTGTCGCCGGCCTGCGCGAACCGCGCCGCGGCGCGCACCGCGTCCTGCATGCTCTCGACTCGCGCGACGTGGCAGATGCCGGCGAGCGCCGTCTCGATGAGGCCGGCATCGCGGCCTAACAACACGGCGGTGCGGACCTTGCCGCGGAACGCCGCGGCCAGCGGCGTGAAATCCTGCCCTTTGCCATCGCCGCCGGCGATCACCACCAGCGGACCTGCGAACCCATCGACCGCGGCCAGCGCGGCGCCGACATTGGTGCCTTTGGAATCGTTGACGTAACGGATGCCCTTGACGTCGGCTACCCACTGCGTGCGATGCGGCAGGCCGGTGAACTCGCGCAGTTCGTCGAGCATCGGCGCCAGTGGCAGGCGCAATGCATCGCCGAGCGCCAGCGTCGCGAGCGCGTTGGCGGCATTGTGGCGGCCGGAGATCTTGAGAGCGGTCAGCGGCAGCAGCGCCGCGCCGCGGCGCGCCAGCCATGGTTGTTGACCGGCCGGTGTCAGCAGCGAGTAGTCGGCCTGGGCCCCCGCCACGCTGAAGGAAATCACCCGCTGCCCGGTGCGCGGCATGCGCACTACTTCAGGTTCGTCGGCGTTCACCACCGCGGTCTCGCTGTTGGCAAAGATGCGGGCCTTCGAATCGGCGTAGTGACGCAACGTCGCGTACCGGTCCATGTGGTCGGCGGTCAGATTGAGCACCACGGCCGCCTTCAATTTCAGCGAATGCGTGGTGTCGAGCTGGAACGAAGACAACTCGAGCACGTAGAGATCCACCGGGCCGCGATCGAGCAGGTCGAGCGCCGGCTGGCCAAGATTGCCGCCGACGCGCACGCGAACAGCGGCGCGTTCGGCCATCCGGCCTAACAACGTGGTGACCGTGCTCTTGCCGTTGGTTCCGGTGATGCCCACCACCGGCGCGTCCACGGCGCGCGCGAACAGCTCGATGTCGCCGACGATATCCAGCCCGCGCGCGCGCGCCTGCACGAAGAACGGATCGTCGAGGGGCACGCCCGGGGAAGTCACGACGATGTCGGCCTGCTCGAGCAACCGCGCGTCGAACCCGCCGGTGCGCGTGACGATGCCCGCCCCCAGCGCCTGGACGCCGGCGAGCTCCGGCGGCGTGGCCCGGCTGTCGGTCACGGCCAGCCGATAGCCGCAGCGTTGCAGGTGGCGCGCGACCGAGAGACCGGTGCGTCCCATGCCGACGATCACGGCGCTGCGGGCGGTTTGTGCGGCTTGCGCGGTCATCGCAGTTTCAGCGTCGCGAGACCCGCGAGCACCAGGATGAAAGTGATGATCCAGAAACGCACGATGATCTTGGGCTCGGTCCAGCCCTTGAGCTCGTAATGGTGATGAATCGGCGCCATGCGGAAAATGCGCCTGCCCGTGGTCTTGAACGAGATCACCTGCAGGATCACCGAGGCGGTCTCGACCACGAAGATGCCGCCCATGATGAGCACCACGAGCTCCTGCCGCACGATCACGGCGATGGTGCCGAGAGCCGCGCCGAGCGCCAGCGCGCCGATGTCACCCATGAACACCTGCGCCGGATAGGTGTTGAACCACAGGAACCCCAGACCTGAGCCGACCAGCGCCGCGCAGAAGATCAACAATTCGCCGGACCCGGGCACCGGCGGAATCTGCAGATACTCGACGAAGTTGGCATTGCCGCTGGCGTACGCGAACACGCCGAGCGCGCCGCCGACCATGACGGACGGCATGATCGCGAGGCCATCGAGCCCATCGGTGAGATTCACCGCGTTGCTCATGCCGACGATCATGAAATACGACAGCACGATGAAGGAGACAGCGCCCATCGGCACGGCGAAGTTCTTGAAGAACGGCAGGAAGAGCGTCGTCTCCGCCGGGGTTTTCGCGGTATAGAACAGGAAGACGGCGGCGGCGAGTCCGAACAGCGATTGCCAGGAATATTTGTAGCGCGCGATCAAACCTTTGGGGTTCTTCTTCGCGAGCTTGAGGTAGTCGTCCCAGAAACCGATCAGCCCGAACGTGAACGTGACTCCCAGTACGACCCAGACAAAACGGTTCGAGAGGTCGGCCCAGAGCAGCGTGCTCGCGAAGATGGCGATGAGGATCAGCATGCCGCCCATGGTCGGCGTGCCGGCCTTGGAGAAATGACTCTTCGGGCCGTCGTCGCGCACCACCTGACCGACCTTGCCGAACTTGAGCTTTTCGATCATCCACGGGCCGATCAGCATCGCCAGCGCCAGCCCGGTTATCACCCCGAAGATGGCGCGCACCGTCAGGTACGAGAAGACGTTGAATGCCGAGTAGTAAGGCGTGAGTATTTTTGCGAGCCAGTAGAGCATGTGAAGCTAGTGCGCGCTCCGTGTTGAGCCAGCCGACGAACCCGATGAACCCGCACCCACGAGCGCCTCGACCACGCGCTCGAGCCGGTTCATGCGCGAACCCTTGACCAGCACGCACACTTCGCGCGTGATCTCGGCATTGACCGCACTCGCCAGCGCCTCCGTGTCGGCAAACCACTCGCCGCCCGCGCCGAAGGCTTCGACCGCGAGCGCCGACAGCTTGCCGGTGGCGAACAGCCGGTCGATGCGGTGGTTGCGCGCGAAGCGCCCGATTTCTCCGTGGCTTTCGTCCGCGAAACTGCCGAGCTCGCCCATGTCGCCCATGACCAGCCAGCGCCGCGCATCCACGCTCGCCAGCACCTCGATCCCCGCCTTCATCGAGCTGGGATTGGCGTTATAAGAATCGTCGACAATCCAGGCACCACTCGGCGCCGTTTTGAACTGCAATCGGCCAGGAACCGGGCGCATTGTGGCAAGCCCGGCGCGCACGTCGTCGAGCGAGGCGCCGGCCGCGGTCGCCGCCGCTGCCGCGCACAGCGCGTTCAACACGTTGTGATCGCCCGCCAGGTGCAGCTCGACGGGAATGACTCCCGCGGGTGCCGTGAGCTTGAAGCGCGTGACGAATCCGCTGCCATCGACGGCGGTGTGGATGTCGCTCGCGGAAAAATCGGCGGGTTTCGCCACGCCGAAAGTGCTGACCCGCCCGCGCGCCATGCCGCGCCACAGCGAAGCAAACTCGTCGTCGGCATTGATGACCGCCGTGGCGGAAGTCTCGAGACCGGCGACCATTTCGCCTTCGGCGCGTGCCACGCCCTCCATGCTGCCGAAACCCTCGAGGTGCTCCGCACCGGCGTTGGTGATGAGCCCCACGCTGGGTCGCGCGATCTTCACCAGTTCGGCGACTTCACCGGCGCGGTTCGCGCCGATCTCCACGACCGCGTAGCGATGCGTGGCCTCGAGCCGGTGGAGTGTGAGCGGCACACCGATGTGGTTGTTGAGATTGCCGCGCGTCGCCAGTGTCGCACCGGACCGTTCGAGAATGGCCGCGGTCATCTCCTTGACCGTGGTCTTGCCGTTGCTGCCGGCCACGCCGATGATCGGCAGCGAAAATTGCGCGCGCCAGGCGGCGGCCGAAGTAGTTAGCGCCGCCTGCGTGTCCGGCACGAGAACCTGCGCCAGCGGCCGCTCGACGCTCGTGTCGACCACGGCGCCGGCCGCGCCGGCGGTTTCCGCGGCAGCGACGAAATCGTTGGCGTTGAACCGCGGGCCACGCAACGCGACGAACAGCTCGCCGGGCTTGAGCGTGCGTGTGTCGGTCGATACGCCGGTGAAGGCGCGATCGGCGCCGCTGAGCGTGCCGCCGCTCGCGCGCGCGAATTCAGCCAGCGTGCGCTTCACGAGGCACCGTCCGTGCGCCTGGCCAACGCGGCCGCCACGACCTTCTGGTCGCTGAAAGCGCGGCGCTCGCTGCCGTAGATCTGATAGTCCTCGTGGCCCTTGCCGGCGATCAACACCAGATCTGCCGGGGTCGCATCGCTGAGCGCCTCGCGGATCGCCCGTGCGCGATCGAGCTCGATCCGGAACGGCTGGCCCGCCGGAATGCCGGCGGCAATATCCGCGGCAATCGCCTGCGGCGACTCGTTGCGGGGGTTGTCATCGGTGACCACGATGTCGTCGGCGAGCTCGGCCGCGATCGCGCCCATGAGCGGTCGCTTGCCCGCATCGCGATCGCCACCGCAGCCGAACACCACCGCGAGGCGCCCTTCGCAATGAGCGCGTACCGCACCAAGCGCTTTGCGCAGCGCGTCGGGCGTATGCGCGTAGTCGACGATGGCGAGCGGTGCGCGGCCGCCGCCGAACGTTTCCATGCGACCCGGCGCCGCGCGCACGCGCGCCAGCACCTCGATGGCCTGGTTGAGGCGTTACGTCCCAGTCGAGCAGAAGCGCAATCACTGTCAGCAGGTTGTCGACGTTGAAGTCACCCACCAGCGGGCAGGTCACCGCCCCGGTGCCCCAGCTCGAATCGAACTCGAGCTCGATGCCGCGCGTCGACAGTCTGACGTGCATGGCGCGCACGAATGCGGCGGCGGCGTGCGCGTGGGACTGCTGGCCGCGGCTGGTGACGACGACGCGGCCGCGGCCGCGCGGGTCGATCGCCAGCTGCCGGCCGAAGGCGTCATCGACGTTGATCACGCGTGACTTCAGGTCAGGCAGCGCGAACAGCTTGGCCTTGACGGCGCCGTAACTGTCCATCGTGCCGTGATAGTCGAGGTGATCGCGCGTCAGGTTGGTGAATGCGGCCGTGCGAAACCGCACCGCGCCCACGCGCGCCTGGTCGAGCGCGTGCGAGGAGACTTCCATCGCCACGCTCCCCGCTCCGCCGGACCGCAACGCGGCCAGCGTGCGCTGCACGGTGATCGCGTCGCCGGTGGTGAGCGCACTCGCCGTCAGGCGGTGCGGCCGGCCGGTGCCGATGGTGCCCATGAACGCGGCGGGCCGGCCCGCAGCCTCGAGGGCCTGCGCGAGTAGATAGGCACAGGTGGTCTTGCCGTTGGTGCCGGTGATGCCGGCCACGGCCAGGTGCGCCGAGGGCGCGCCGAAGAAACGGTCCGCGATCGTGCTCACCTGCTCGCGCAGGCCCGGCACCGGCGCCACCAGGATTTCCGAAGGCAGGTCCGGGACCACCGCCACCGGTGCCGGCTCCCACAACACCGCGCGCGCGCCATTGGCGATCGCCTGCGGTGCGTATTTGAGTCCGTGCTCGTTGCTGCCGCGCACGGCGAGGAAGGCGCTGCCGGGCCGCGCGGCGCGGCCATCCTGCGTGAGATCGCTGACGTCGAGGTCGCGCGGCAGCGCGGCGATGCCATCCAGCAACTTCGCGAGACTGCGCGGCACGGCGCTGGCGGTGCTCATCGCGTGGCCACCTGACGCGCGGGTTCCTTCTCGTCGCGCACCGGCGCGTCGGGCGGCACGGCGAGCAGGCGCAACGCGCCGCCGACGACGCCCGCGAACACCGGAGCAGCCACATCGCCGCCGTAATATTTGCCGGCGCCCGGCTCATCGATGATCACCACCGCCGCCAGGCGCGGCGCACTGGCCGGCGCAATTCCACCAAACACCGCCAGATAGCGGTCCGTTGCGTACCCGCCGGCGGTCGCCTTCCAGGCGGTGCCGGTCTTGCCGGCCACGGTGTAGCCGGGAATCGCGGCATGTTTGCCGCCGCCGTCCGGCGCGACCACCGCTTCGAGAAGGTGAATCAGCATGCGTGCGACCGCCGGATCGAGCGCCGCCTCGCCCGCGGGCGGTGTTTCCACGCGCAGGAACGAGATCGGCCGCGACACCCCTGCCGCGGCAACCGTGGCGTAAGCGTGCGCCAGCTGCAGTGGCGTGATCGACAGTCCGTAACCGCGCGACATCGACGAGATGCCCACCGGGCGCCAGTGCGAGTAGTGAGGCAGCAGGCCGGCCGATTCGCCCGGGTAGCCGGAGGTGGTGACCTGCCCGAAGCCGAGCGCGGCCAGCGTGCCATACATCTGCGCCGGCTCGAGCGACAGCGCCACCTTGGTCATGCCGACGTTGGAGCTCTTGGCGAGGATGGTGGACAGGTTCACCGCGCCCAGGTTGTGCGGATCCTCGAGTAGTTTGGCGCCGACCTTGATGTAGCCGGGGTTCGTGTCGATGATGCTGTTTGAATCGAACCTTCCAGAGGCGAGCCCGGCGGCGACCACGAACGGCTTGATCGACGAACCCGGCTCGACGATGTCGGTGACCGCGCGGTTGCGATAGGTCTTGGCCTTGATCTGATCGCGGTCGTTCGGGTTGTAGGCAGGTTGATTCACCATCGCCAGCACTTCACCGGTCGCCACGTCGAGCACGATCACCGATCCGGACTTGGCCCGCTGGTCGCGGATCGCCGCTTTCAATTCGCGATAGGCCAGATACTGGATCCGCAGGTCGACCGACAGCACGAGATTGCGGCCCGGCCGCATCGCGCGGATTTCCTCTACGTTCTGCACGATCTTGCCGTAGCGGTCCTGGATCACCCGCTTGGCGCCATCCTCGCCGGCGAGCCAGTGATCGAACGCGAGCTCCAGGCCCTCCTGGCCTTCGTCATCGACGCTCGTGAAGCCGATGATGTGGCCGGCAACCTCACCCGCCGGGTAATAGCGGCGGTATTCCCGCATCAGATAGACGCCCGGAATCTCCAGTGAGCGGATCTTTTGCGCGTCGGTCGGCTGCATGTGCCGCGCGAGATAGAGAAACTCGCGGTCGAGGTTCGAGGTCACGCGCCGCGCGAGCTCGTTCTTGTCCCGCTTGAGCGCTTTCGCGAGCAGCGGCAGCTGGTCGCTGGCGAGCGCCAGCTCCTTCGGATTCACCCACACGGAATCCACGGGCGTCGACACCGCGAGCGGCTCGCCGTACCGGTCGGTGATGGTGCCGCGCGTCGCGGTGATGTCCGCAACCCGGGAAAAGCGCGCGTCGCCCTGGCCGGCGAGAAATTTGTGGTCCTTGAGCTGCAGCTCGACCGCGCGCCACACCAGCCCGAGCGCCGCGAATACCAGCACTCCCAGCACGAAATGCGCGCGCCAGCGAAAGCTGCGTGGATCATCGCGAGCGGCCGACGAGGCGCCGTCGCCGCGGCCGCGGGGCTCGCGGCGCTTGCCTGGGAAAACTTTCACGGCGCCACCAGCTCGATGTCCGCAGGCTTCGGCATCGCCATCTTGAGCTTGGTACCGGCCACGTTCTCGACGAAGGCGTGCGTCGACCACGCACTCTGCTCGAGCTGCAGCTGGCCCCATTCGATTTCCAGGTTGTCGCGCTTCACGTTGAGCCGCTCGAGCTCGACGAACAGCTCCCGGGCCCGGTGCTTCGAGTAGATAGCTCCGGCGGCCGACGCGAGCGCGGCCGCCCACAGCAGCGGGATCGCCACGAGCAACAGCTTGTTGGTTGGCGTGCGCACTAGCGCACCTTCTGGGCGATGCGCAGCACGCTCGAGCGGGCACGCGGGTTGGCGTCGAGCTCGCTCTCGCCGGCGCGTACCTTGCTGCCGATGCGGCGCAGGCGCGGCTGCGCGGACTCGGGAATCAGCGGCAGGCCGGCGAACACCGGATCGACGGTCGAATGCGCCTGGATGAACTGCTTGACGAGTCGATCTTCCAACGAGTGAAAGCTGATGGCCGCGAGTCGCCCGCCGACGCTGAGCAGCTCGAGCGAAGCGCTCGAGCGCGCGGCGCAGCTGGCCGAGCTCATCGTTGATGTGCATGCGCAGCGCCTGGAACGTGCGCGTCGCGGGATTCTTGCCGGGCTCACGCGTGCGTACGGCGCGTGCCACGATCTCCGCGAGCTGCAGCGTGCGCGTGAGCGGCTCCCGGGAACGCGCCGCGACGATATCCGCGGCAATGCGTCGCGCGAAACGCTCCTCCCCCAGGGTCGCGATCACCTCGCGAATCTCAGGCTCGCCCGCTCGCGAGAGCCATGCGGAAACCGGTTCGCCGCTCGACGGGTCCATGCGCATGTCGAGCGGGCCGTCCGCCCGGAAACTGAAACCACGTGCCGGGTCGTCGAGCTGCGGCGAAGAGACGCCGAGGTCGAACAAAATGCCGCGCACGGGCCGGCTCGGAACGAGCTCCTGCACGCGCGCGGCGATATCGGCAAACGGCGCACCGACGAGCGTAAGCCGCACTTCGTCGGAAAAACGGCGGTGGCCGGCCTCGATGGCCGTCGGATCGCGGTCGAACGCGAGCACGCGCCCTTCGGGGCCGAGTGCCCCGAGGATGAGTGCCGTGTGACCGCCGCGCCCGAACGTCGCATCTATGTATAGACCGTCCGCCTGCACCGCGAGTGCTTCGAACGCTTCCCGGGCAAGCACCGGAACATGGGCGTTCAAACACTCACTCCTGTCAAGCGGCTGTCAGTCCGCCCCCGTTTCAATCTGCCCCATTGCCATGGACGAAAACCGCACGCGGCACTTCGCCCCACCCACGAAACTATCTAACTACTCAACTACAACGTCAGCGAATCGAGCTCTGCGGGCAACCCGGTCTCGGCAGCTTCGTTGGCGAGCCACAGGGCACGGCGCTCGTTCCAGCGCGCCTCGTCCCACAACTCGCAGCGATTGCCCTGACCGATCAGCATTCCGCGCCGCTCGAGCAGCGCGAATTCGCGCAGCTCCGGCGGCAACAACAATCGTCCGTGCCCGTCGAGGTCCAGTTCGGTGGCGTGTCCCACCATGAGCCGTTGCAGCCGACGCGCCTGCGCGTGTAACGAAGGCAGGTTCATCAACTTCCGCTCGATCTGTTCCCAGTCGGGCAAGGGGTAGAGAAGGAGGCATTGATCCCGGTCCACGGTGACCACCAGTTTTCCCTGGCTTCTTTCGAGCGCGTGCTCGCGGTACCGGGTGGGTAAAACCATCCGGCCCTTGTCGTCCAGGGTCACTTTTGCTGCACCGCGAAACATGGATGGATAGGCTCATTGAGCCCATTTCTCCCCACTTTTTCCCACTTGCCGCCACTATAGGAATGGCTGCGGGCGCGGTCAAGACAAAAGTCGCGAGATTTTCCCGTAGCGACAGCGACTTACGACCGCTTTGCAGTCTGGTTTTGCGGAAAATGTCGCAGCGAGAGTGTTATCGATCAGTGGCTTGTCATCGCTTGTTCATACAGTGGGTCACGAAGGCACGAGCTGTATGGCGATTTTCCGGTGACCTCGGGTCTGCAACCGGGTGCCTTTTGGGAGTTTGTTTCTTTAATGAATCACTGCTGCGCAATTATGCCCGATTGATTCAGCAGTCCGGGCGCTGGTGGTGCCCGATTTTCCGCTCGTCGATGCGGCGGGTGCGCGCGTTTCGAGCACGCCTCTAGCGCCTCGACTGCCAGACTAACTACTCAAATCGGTGCTGGTCAGGCGAGTGGAGGCGCCTAACTAAAATAGGAGTCGGCCTGTAAGCCGGGTTCTGTCGAGAACGATCATTCCTCTGGAATCGCCGTCACCGGCGACTTCAAGCGGCCTACCCGAAAGCACGCGGGACTCACGCTGCCACTTGCGTGGCTACTTTCCTATTTGGCCTTGCTCCAGGTGGGGTTTGCCATGCCACCAAGTGTTACCACTGGCGCGGTGCGCTCTTACCGCACCGTTTCACCCTTACCAGCACCATTTCTGGCACTTCGGCGGTTTGCTTTCTGTTGCACTTTCCGTCGGCTCACGCCGCCCAGGCGTTACCTGGCACCTTGTCCACGGGAGCCCGGACTTTCCTCCCCATTTCGTGAGAAATGCAGCGACCGTCCGGCCGACTCCGCGCGCACCATAGCGGCATGACCCAGCCTTCACAAGTTGCCGGTTTTCGCCGGTGTTTATCGCACCGGCAGCGCCTTCGCCAGCTCCAGCGCGCGCGCATAGGCCTCATTTCGCTTCGCGCCGGTGAGGCGCGCTGCCAGGGCGGCGGCCTTGCTGGGCGCGAGCTCGCTGAGCAACACATTCAAAGTGGCATCCAGCTGTGCGCGTGGCGCTGCGTCGGCAGCGGCGCGCGGTGCGCCCTCCACCACCACCGTGATCTCGCCACGGGTAAAGTTCGCGTCGCTGCGTGCCTGCAGCGCGAGCTCCGCCAGCGTGCCGCGGTATACGGTCTCGAAAACCTTGGTGAGCTCGCGCGCCACAGCCGCGCGCCGCGCCGGCCCAAAACCGGCCGCCAGGTCTTCGAGTGATTCGGCGATGCGATGCGGCGCCTCGAAAAACACCAGCGTGCGCGCTTCGCTCGCAAGCTCGGCAACCCGCGCACGCCTTTCGGCGAGCCGTGCGGGCAAAAATCCCTCGAACGAAAACCGCTCGGTGGGCAACCCCGCGATGCTGAGCGCCGCGGTAATGGCTGAAGGGCCCGGCACGGCCACCACGGTGATGCCTTCCTGGGCGACGCGCCGCACCAGCTCGAACCCCGGATCAGAGAGCAGCGGTGTGCCGGCGTCACTCACCAACGCAATACGCGCGCCCGCGCGCAGTTTTTCGAGCAGCTCGTCGATGCGCTCGCGCTCATTGTGCTCGTGCAGCGACACCAGCGGGCGCGACAAGCCCAGTGTTGTCAGCAATTGCCCCGTCCTGCGCGTGTCCTCCGCCGCGACCAGTTCCGCAGCGGCAAGTTCATCGCGCGCACGCGGCGAAAGGTCGCCAAGATTGCCGATGGGAGTCGAGATCACCGCAAGACGCCCCAAGATCGCTGCCACTATAATTCTCCCCCGCGAAGGATCCGCAGGCATTCATGAAGGCTATTCGACGTATGACGGCTAAGAAAGCCCCGGAAAAGAACTGGGGAAAGAACCTGGGCAAGCCACATGCGTTGGTCGCCGTCCTCGCGGCGGTGCTGATGCTCACCGGCTGCCCTAGCACCTCTCGCCGCGGCGGTCCGCCAAACGTGGATCGCGCCGAACAACTTGTGCGCGCCGGCGACCATGCCGCCGCTGCCGCCATCTTTGCCCGGCTCGCTGCCGAAACCACCGGCGCCGACAGCGCCGAGTTCCGCCTCCGCGCCGCGCGCGCCTGGCTCGCCGCCGGTCGCGCGGTGGATGCGGATCGCGAGCTCGCCTTGCTACCGCCTGCACTCACGCAGCAGCAATCGCTCGAACAGAATCTGCTGCGCATCCAATCCGCCGTCGCGCAGGGCCGCGGGGAAGAGGCCTGGCGCCAGGTTACCGGCATGCAGGCACCCACCGCGCAGCCAGCCGCGGCACGGTACTACGAAACGCGCCAACAGGTCGCCATCGCCACGGGCCATCTCGTCGATGGCATTCGTTCAGAGCTCTCGCGCGAACGGCTCGTCGGCCCGGGCGACGCTCGCACCGCCCGTTCCGAGTTGTTAGCGCAGCTGCGTGCCGCCGCCGAGCGTGGCGTTTCGCTGGTACCACCCCCCGGAAGCGACGCGCTGGTACGAGGGTGGTTGGAGGCTGCAGCCGTCGCAGTCGACAACGCTCGCAGTACAACTCTCGGCGCGACACGGCTGGCGGCGTTTCGCGCCCGTTATCCTTCACACCCGGCGCTCGCCGCGCTGTCCGGCGAGCCCGGCGTCGGCATACCCGAACCTCTCGCGAAGCTCGAACCGGCCCCGCATGTCGCGCTCATGCTGCCACTCAGCGGGCGTACCGCGGAACCGGCGGCGCAGATCCGTGATGGCTTCATGACCGCCTATTACCAGTTGTCGGCGGCCACGCGTCCGCGGCTGCGGGTCTACGACACGGCTGCCGGGTCGATCGCCGATACCATCGCCGCCGCGGCCGCCGGCGGCGCCGAATTCATCGTCGGACCACTCACCCGCGAAGAGGTCGTGGCCGCCGCCGATCTGCTAACTACCAGGCCGCCGGTCCTGGCGCTCAATTTCCTGCCTGCCGACCGGCCGACACCGGAACGCTATTTCCAGTTCGCGCTTTCGCCCGAGGACGACGCGCGCGAGGCGGCGCGCTACATAAGCGCCAGCGGTCGCCGGCGTGGCGTGGTTCTCACACCCGAAGGTGATTGGGGCACGCGCGTAGCCGCGGCATTCGACGAAGAATTGCGTGCCGCGGGCGGCTACCTGCTCGGCCAGGCGAGCTTCGGCACCGCGGCGCGCACCGACTTCGAAGACAGCATCATGCAGGTGCTGCGCACCGACGACAGCCGCACGCGCCACCAGCGCATCCAGGCGACCATCGGCCAGAAGATCGAGTTCGAGCCGCGCCGCCGTCCGGACATCCAGTTCATTTTTGCGCCGAGCCAGCCGCGCTCCGCGCGCCTGCTACGGCCGCAACTGCGTTATCACCTCGCCGGCGACATCCCCACCTACACACTGGGCGACGCCTACGAGCCGCACCCCACCGCCAACCAGGAAATCGACGGCGTGATGTTTCCCGACATGCCGTGGATGTTAGGCGACGAGGGCTTGTCGGGTGAGGTGCGAGACGCAGCGCAGCTCGCCTTCGGCGACTCGGCCGCGCGCCGCGGGCGCCTGTTCGCATTCGGCTATGACGCCTTCCGCATCGCCAGTTCATTGCAGCGTGGCGGCGTCATCAATCCCCAGGGTCTCACCGGCACGTTGTCCATCGACGCCCAGGGCCGTGTGCGCCGCGGGCTCGAATGGGTTCGCATCAAGGGCGGCGTACCAACGCCGCTCGAGCGCAGCGACACCGCCGCCAGCCAATAACCACAGATCTAGTCCGTTCCCACCGGAGTGATGGCATGGATCGCCGTCAAACCGGCACGCTGGCCGAAAACAGCGCTGCCGCCTTCCTCGAGTCGCAGGGTTTTACGATCGTCGCGCGCAATTTCCTGCGGCGTGTCGGTGAACTCGACGTGGTCGCACGCGCAGGAGAGCTCCTGGTCATCGCGGAAGTCCGCACGCGCGCGAGCGAGCGGTTCGGCGGCGCCGCGGCCAGCATCAGCCGCGGCAAACAACGGCGGATCACCGCAACCACCGGCCTGCTTCTTCAGCACCGCCCAGAGCTGCGCCGTTGTCGGGTCCGATTCGATGTGATCGTGGTGCGCGACGGCGTAATCGAGTGGCTCAAGCACGCGTTTGATGCGTAGCAGAGATAGGGATAGTCCCCATTTTTTTGCCAAACCGGGCGCGGACGTTTAAGGTCGCGCCCACATGCGCACCCTCGACGATCTGTTCAAGAACAACCAGGAATGGTCCGAACGAATCCGCCGCCAGGACCCCGAGTTTTTCGCCAAACTCTCGCGCCAACAATCGCCCACCTACCTGTGGATCGGCTGCGCGGACAGCCGTGTGCCGGCCAACCAGATCGTCGGGCTGCTCCCGGGCGACATCTTCGTGCATCGCAATCTGGCGAATATGGTCGTGCACACCGACCTCAACTGCTTGTCGGTCATGCAGTTCGCGGTCGACATCCTCAAGGTCAAACACATCATCGTCGTCGGGCACTATGGCTGCAGCGGCGTCCAGGCGGCCATGCGGCGCTCGCGCGTCGGCCTCGCCGATAACTGGCTGCGCCATGTGCAGGACGTGCACGAGAAACACCAGCACACTCTCGCCGCCTGTGACAGCGAAGGCGCTGCCGCCGACCGCCTGTGCGAGCTGAACGTCATCGAACAGGTCGCGAACGTATGCCAGACGACGATCGCGCGCGATGCCTGGGAGCGAGGCCAGCCCTTATCCGTGCATGGCTGGATCTACGGCATCGCTGACGGCCTGGCGCGCGATCTCGGCACCACGGTGGCCGATTTCCGCGAGGCCGCTCCCGTCTACGAGGCAGCACTGGCGCAACTGAAGGGCGCACACCGCGCGCAGAACGCATGACCGGCCACCACGCCTCAATGCCGCACGCATCGCGCTAGGGAAATCCCGCGGTGTTCGTCAGCATGTGGATGACTCGCGAGCTGCAAACCGTGGCACCCTCGGCGACACTCGCGCAGATCGCCATGCGCATGGCGCGCCACAAGATTCGCCGGCTTCCGGTAGTTAGTGATTCCGCCGCAGGTCCCAAGCTGCTGGGTATCGTCACGCATTCGGACGTGCTGCACGCCTTTCCCGCCGACATCAATCCCTTCGCCGTCAACGCCACCGAAAGCGTCGCGGCGATCGAGGCCGCCAGCGGCAGGAGTCATGTGACCGCCGCCGATCTCATGGCGCACGAGCCGCATATCACCGCGCCCGACGCGCCGATCGAAGCGGCCGCGCGCCTGATGCTCGATCACAAGATCGGCGCATTGCCAGTGGTGAGCCAGCTCGTCCTGGTCGGGATAATCACCGAATCCGACATCTTCCGCGCCATGGTCGAGGTCTTCGAAGCACCGGACCGCGCGATACGTATCACGTTCTCGTTGAGCCCGGGAGAAGACGTGCTGCCGCTCGTCGCCGAGATCGCGCGCCGGCGCGCGATGCGGGTCACCAGCTTCATGGCTTTGCCTCGCCACGAGCCACCGGTGTGCGTGGTGCAGCTGGCGGGCACCCAGGTCGAGGAGACGCTGGAGGATGTGTGGAAGTCGCGTCACCGCGTGATGAACGTCGTCAATCTCGCCACCGAAACGGGCGAGCCTGGAAAGCGCGGCTAGCTACTTGACGACCTTGAGCTGCGGCCGGCGGCTGCCGTCTTCGGGCGACGCCGGCTTGGTTGGCGGCTCCGGACCCAGGTCCTGCTCGGAGAACACCATGCCCTCGCCGGTTTCCCTGGCGTAGATTCCCAGCACCGTGCTGACAGGGATGCGCACGTGGTGCACCACGCCCGCGAAACGCGCTTCGAACTCGATCCAGTCGTTGCCCATCACCAGCCGCTGGGTGGCGGTGGAGGACAGGTTGAGCACGACCTTGCCGTCCTTGACGTAGGCCCGCGGCACTTCGACGCCCGGCTTCTCGGCATCGACGATGACATGCGGGGTTTCGCCGTTATCCATCATCCAGCCATGCATGGCACGAATCAGATACGGGCGCTTGGAGTTGCGCGCTCGATCGTTCATGCGAGCCGCATCTCCCGTTCGGTCTCCGACAGGCTGGCGCGAAATGCCGGCCTCGAAAAAATGGTGCTGGCGTATTTCAGGATGGGGTGGGCCTGCGGCGGCAGATCGATTTCGAACCGCGGCAGGCGCCACAGGATGGGTGCGATGGTCGCGTCGACCATCGAGAATTCATCCGAGAGAAAGAAGGGCTTGAGCTTGAACAGGTCGGCACTGCCGAGCACGTTGTCGCGCAGCACTTTGCGGAGCTGGATCAGATCCTTGGTGCCGGGCGCTTCCATCTTGCGCGCCAGGTCATACCAATCGTGTTCGATCTGGTAGAGCGCCAGTCGCGCCCGCGCGCGCGACACCGGGTCGACCGGCATGAGCGGCGGATGAGGGAATCGCTCGTCGAGATATTCCATGATCACGCGCGAATCGTAGAGCACGAGATCGCGGTCGATGAGCGTGGGCGTGGTGTGGTACGGATTGAGATCGAGCAGATCCTCGGGATACTTCCCGGGCGCGACATCGACGATCTCGATATCGATTGCTTTCTCCGCGATCACGATGCGCGTGCGATGACTCCAGAGGTCATCGGGCGCTGAGAACAGCGTCATCGTTGCACGGCGGCTCGACACTCAGTGCCCTCCACGCACAACGGCGCTCTCGAAGACCCTCTCGATGAGAATGGCGCCGTTCAGCGGACGTCCTTCCAATATTCCTTCTTCAGCATGAACGCGATTCCTGTGAACATGAGAAGGAACAAGACAACCCAGAGCCCCAGGCCCTGGCGCTCGAGCTGCGACGGATCGCTCGCATAATCGAGGAAATTCACGATGTCGCGCGCAAACTCATCGTACTGCCCGGATGTGAGCGTGCCGGCTACGCCAGGCTCGAATGTTTTGAACTCGCGGCTGACCACCGGCTTGCCATCTTCGCCCTTGTGCTCGACGTCGCTCCACACCGCGGTCGGCACGCCCTGCACGCTGGCGAGCACGTGCGGCATCGCCGTGCCCGGCAGCTGCAGATTGTTGACGCCTGTCTGCAGGCTGGCCGGATCGGCATAGAACGTGGTGAGGAAATTGAAGAGCCAGTCCGTGCCGCGCGAGCGTGCCACCAGCGACAGATCCGGCGGCGGCTTGCCAAACCATTCCTGTGCATCGGCGGCCGGCATCGAAGTCTTGATGTAGTCGGAGAACTTGTCGCCCGGCTTCACCAGCAGCGAGTCACGCAGGTCGTCGGAAATCTTGAGGTCCTCGGCCACACGCGAGTAGCGCATGTACTTGAGGGAATGGCAGCCCGAGCAATAGGCCATGAAGTTGCGCGCGCCGCGCTGCAGGGACGGCAGATTGGCGACCACGTTATTCGACTCGCGCTGCCAGCCGGCATGCTCACCTTCATTCGCCGCGGACCCTGCCGCGCCTAACAGCAGCGCGAGGGCGACGATGTAGCTACTAGTGCGCATGGTAGGTCACTCGATCGGGAACCGGACCGTTGCCGTCCGCCTTGGAGACGAACGGCAGCAAGATGAAGAATGCGAAGTACAGCACCGTGAAGATGCGCGCCAGCAGCACGTAGATGCCGTCGGCAGGCTTCAGCCCGAGCCACATGAGCACCAAGAACGTGACGAAAAATGAACCTAGCAGAATCTTCGATGCGAGGCCGCGATAGCGGATCGATTTGTTCTTCGCGCGGTCGAGCCAGGGCAGGAACAGGAATGCCACCACGGACAGCGCCATGAGCAGCGCGCCGAGCTTCAGATCCGGTACCGCGCGCAGGATCGCGTAGTAAGGCGTGAAGTACCACACCGGCGCGATGTGTTCGGGTGTCGAAGACGGATTCGCCGGTTCGAAGTTCGGCGCTTCCATGAACAGGCCGCCGAACGTCGGCACGAAGAATACGACGATCGCGAACAGCGTCAGGAAACCGCCGACGCCCATGATGTCCGAGACGGTGTAATAAGGATGGAACGAGATGCCGTCGAGCGGCTTGCCATCCGCACCCAGCTTGTCCTTGATCTCAATGCCGTCGGGGTTGTTCGAGCCGACCTGGCGCAGTGCTACCAGGTGCAACGCGATGAGCAGCGCGATCACAAACGGCAGCGCAATGACGTGCAGCGAGAAGAAGCGCGTCAGCGTCGCATCGCCGATGCCGTAGTCACCACGGATCCACAGCACGAGATCCGGGCCGACGACGGGAATGGTGCCGAACAGGTTGACGATGACTTGCGCGCCCCAGTACGACATGTTGCCGAAGGGAAGCACGTAGCCCATGAAGGCTTCGGCCATGAGCGCGAGATAGATGAGCATGCCGATGATCCACAGCAGCTCGCGCGGCGCCTTGTAACTGCCGTACATGAGCGCGCGCGCCATGTGCAGGTACACGACGATGAAGAAGAAGGATGCGCCGACCGCGTGCATTGTCTGGATCAGCCACATATACGGAACTTCACGCACCATGGTCTGCACCGAGTTGAAGGCTTCCGCCTCACCCGTTTTGAAGTGCATCGTGACGAAAATGCCCGTCACGATCTGCATGACGAACATCAGCAACGCCAGCGAGCCGAAGAAATACCAGAAGTTGAAGTTCTTCGGCGCGTAGTAGCCCGTGAGCTGATCGGCAACGAATTGATCGACCGGCAGGCGCTTGTTGAGCCAGGCGCGGAACCCGCCTCCTTTGTCCATCGTGGATGACATCAGGCCACCCCTTTCGCAGAGGTATCCACACCGATGACCAGCTTCTTGTCGCCTTCGAAGCTGTATGGCGGAACTTTCAGGTTCGCCGAGGCCGGCGAGCCCTCGAACACGCGGCCCGAAAGGTCAAACTTCGAGCCGTGACAGGGGCAGAAAAAGCCCCCTGGCCAGTTGGCCATCACCGATGCGTCGCCCGGCGTAAATCGGGTCTTCGGCAGGCACCCGAGATGTGTGCAAGTGGCAATGAGGACCAGGAACTCGGGATTGAGCGCACGCGTGTCATTCTTCGCATAGTCGGGCTGCTCGGAGTTCTCGGACTTCGGGTCCTTCAGCTCGCCATCGTGCGCAGCCAGCGACGCCAGCATTTCCGGCGTGCGCCTCACCACGTAGATCGGTTGCTTGCGCCAGAAGATATTGCTCAACATCTGGCCTGGCTCGATCTTGGTGAGATCGATCTCGGTGGGCAGACCTGCGGCCCGGGCGCTTTCGGAGGGCTTCCACGACGCCAGAAAAGGCACCGCGGTAAGTACCGCGCCGACCGCGCCGGTACCGGCAGTGGCTGCTATCAGAAACTTGCGCCGACTCTCGTCGACTTCGGGGACGGTATCGTCGGCCGCGTGATCGCTCATTCTTGACCTCAGGATCGTTCAACAGCCTCAAGGTCGAGCGGCCACAAGATGCGGCGCTGCGAGACCCCGGGAGGCGGCGCATTATACACATGCGGATCAACGCTAAGACCTTCGGCCAATGAGGATTATCGGACTCATGTCGACTCGACCGTTTCTACGAATTCTGACTTTTGTCTCTGCCTCCGCGATCGTTGGACTCGCCGCAGCGTTCATCGCCGTGGTAGTGCGTCCGGAGCTCATCGCCCGGCGTGACGCTGCTCCGGCGCCGGCGCGAGCTGCCGAGCCCGCGCCCGCGCGCGCCACCGAACCCGTGGCGCCGGCACCGCAGCCTCAGAAACCGCCGCCGCCCGCCAACTCTTATGCCGAAGCAGTCGAGCGGGCGGCGCCGGCCGTGGTCAACATTTATACGGCGCGCCTGGTCACCGAACGCATTCGGCCGAATGCCATCGAGGAGTTGTTTGGCGATGCCCGGCCTCGCTACCGCCAGCGACTGGAACAGAGCCTGGGATCCGGCGTCATCGTCGACGCCCAGGCGCATGTCATCACCAATCATCACGTCATCGCGTCAGCGGATTTGATCCGCGCGCAGCTCGCCGATGGACGCGTGGCGGATGCGAAGATCGTCGGCCGCGATCCGGACACCGACCTGGCCGTGTTGCAGCTCGATCTCAAGGACAATATCCCCATCATGCCGCTCGGGCATTCCGACCGGCTGCGCGTCGGCGATATCGTGTTGGCCATCGGCAATCCCGTCGGGCTTTCGCAGACGGTCACCCAGGGCATCGTCAGCGCCACGGGGCGCGGCCAACTGGGTGTCGCGACCTTCGAGAATTTCATCCAGACCGACGCTCCCATCAACGTGGGCAACTCTGGTGGCGCGCTGATCAATGCGGATGGCGAGCTGATCGGCATCAACACCGCGGTGCTCGCCAAGAACCTCGGCGTGGAAGGCATCGGTTTCGCGATCCCGGTGAACCTGGTCCGCGGCGTGATGACCGAGATCCTCACCAAGGGACGCGTGGTGCGCGGCTGGATCGGTATCGTGCCCGCGGACATCGATCAGATCGAAGCGCGTCGCTTCAAGCTGCCGCAGGCAGGCGTGGTCGTGGCCAAACTCTATATGGACAGCCCGGCGGCCGAGGCGGGCATGGAGCCGCGCGACATCGTGCTCACGGTGAATGGCGTCAAGGTCGTGAGCGCGCAGGACACGCTCACGCGCATCGCCAATGCCAAGCCTGGCGAGAAGGTCAGGATCACGGGGATACGCGGCACCGAACGCTTCAACACCGTCGTTGAAGTCAGCGAGAAGACCCGCGTGCGTTGAAAGGGGCTGCGCCCCACATCGGAAAACACCGGCGGAGCGCCGGTGTCCGTCAAATTATTGCAGGCAGACCACGACGTTGGCGGCGTAGCTGCGCCAGTTGATCGGAATGACGAACGAGCGCCCGGTGGTGGCGGCGGCCGTCGCGGCATTGTTGCGATCACAGATCGTCGGCGTGCTGATGACGAAGTTGCGGCCGAAATCGCGGCGCGCGTTGCCCGAGATGGTATTGGCGACTTCGCCCACCAGGTCGCGCACGTTCTGTTCGCCGGTGTCCGTTTCGTTCATGCACATGAGCATGACCGAGAGCATGCCGCGCGGTGCCGTGAAATAAACCTTGCCTTCGCGGTTGCCGGAAATGCCGATGACGCCGGCGTAGTCCTGGACCACGGCCGACTTGTCGATGCACAGGTATGGCGAACCCACCGTGGCCGGGTGACCGGTCGCGGTCTCGAAGAAGTGCACCGTGCCCTGCACGAATGTTCGAACCTCTTCTGCGTCAAGCATTTCTCTTACTCCCCAATCAACTCGGCGAGAGCTTCATTGAGCTGGTCGTCCGTAAACGGTTTACACAGAAATCCGTTTGCACCCTTTTCGATGGCTTCAACGGCTGTGGCTTTATCGGCCAGAGCCGACACCACGAGTATAAGCACATCGGGCTTTATTTTGATTACGTGCTCCACGCACTCTATTCCGTCCATTTCCGGCATGGTCAGGTCGAGCGTCATGACGTCGGGCAGCAACTGTTTGAACTTGGTGACCGCGTCCAGCCCGTTCACGGCGGTACCGACCACTTCGAGCTGTTCATTCTGCTGCGAACGCTCGATGCGACGGCGCATCACGTTCGAATCGTCGACGATCATCATGCGCAACTGTTGGCGCGGTTTGGGCACTGCACTCATGATCTAGAACACTCCCTCAGGCCGCGACGACGCCGGCGGCAGTTGCCTGCGCCGGGAACGACAGCGACAACTTCATATTCTTGCCGACCTCAGAATTCAACGAGATGCGCCCCCCGAGGCGGGCAGCAATCTCGGCGATGACGTCCATACCCACTCCCCGCCCCGCATCGCGGGTGACATCCGCCGCGGTCGAGAAGCCGGAACGGAAGACCAGCATCATCGCTTCCTGATCGGACAGCGCAGCCGCGTCGGTCTGCGAAACGATGCCCTTGCTGACCGCCGTCTTGCGCAGCTTGTCGGGCGTGAGGCCGCGACCGTCGTCTTCGCACTGCATGCGGAACGCGCGACCGTTTTCGACCATTTCGAACTGAATGCGAATGTGGCCTTCGGCGGACTTGCCCGAACGCTGCCGTTCGTCAGGTGTCTCGATGCCATGCACCACGGCATTGCGAATGAGCTGGATCAGCACATCTTTGACCGGCCGCCGGTAGGTCTCGGGCACCTGGTCATGGCCGCGGCAGGTCACCACGACCTTCTTGCCATGGTCGTTGGCGATGCGATCGGCGAGCTGCTGCGCGGAGGCGACGAAGCCTTCACGGGCTGAACGCTGCAAGGTCGCTTCGGCAGCAATCGAGTCGGCGTCGAGCGCCTTGCCGCGCGTCGTCGTGTCGCCGGTGGACACGCGCGAGCTGCCGGTGGCGGCCGGTGCGTGGCCAGCCTTCGGCGCGAAGCTGTCGCGGAAGCTCGCCAGCTTGACGACCATCTCGCGCACCGACTGCGAGTGCGAGACCAGATCGTCGAACTTGGTGAGCAGCGGCAGGAAGTCATCGCCGGTGAGGTCGGTGCGCTCACGCAGCGCGGCGAGATCGCTCTCGAGCGCGTGCGCGCGTTGCTCCATCGAGCCGAGCCCGATGGCCGACGCCTCGCCCTTGATGCTGTGGATCTGGCGGAACAGACCGTCGATCTTGCGGCGGAACGAGGCACTGTCGCGCGCCGGGTCACGCAGCGTGGCGTTGATCATCTTGAACGCCACATCGGAATCGTCGAGGAACGAGCTCAATTGGTTGGGATCCACGTGCAGGATCGACAGGAACGCGTCCATCTGCGTCTGCGCGCTGTCCTGAGCACCCTTCAGCTGCGCAGCGAGCGCCACGCGCGCGGTGACGTCGGCCACGGACACCAGCACGTGGGTGATCGCGCCATCGCGACGCACGCGGTGGAAGTTGAACTCGAGGTAGCGGGTCTCGCCCTTGTCCTGTTTGCCGTCGCCGCCGGTGACCACTTCCACTTCGTTGAGCGGGTTGATCGAGCGGATGAGGTTTTCCTTGGTGCGCTCGCTCCACAGCACTTTGACGAACTTGGTGGCGATGGCCAGCGTCTTGGGCGACACCAGGTTGCGCAGCAGGTCTTCGAATGTGATGCCGGCGATCGATTCACGCTGGAACAGCGAGCCGGTGGCGTCGGAGTGAATCTCACCGATCTTCAGATCGGCGTCGAGCAGGAAGAGACCTTCGCGCACGGTACGCAGAATGTCTTCAGTCTGCTGACGGGCAGCAGCCGCGGCTGCGGCCTGTTTACCGCGTGCCAGCGAGAGGTAGCCGACGAGCGCGGCCAGTGCGGCCGCAAGGCCGACACCGATGAGCACGACGGAACGCAAGGCGGTCGCCAACGAATCGGAGGAGCTTTGCAGGCCGGAGATGATCTGCGCGAGATTCTTCTCGAGTGCCGGGGTGTAGACGCGCGCCTGCGTGGCGGCATTGGTCACCGCTTTCTGCAGTTCGCGGCCATCCATGTTGAGCTGGGTGCCTTCACGCTCGCTGTCCGAGTAAGGAATTGCCGTGAAATTGGCCACCGGATCGAGAGCCGGCTGATATTTCTTCCACGCCTGCGTCATCTCGGTGATGGTCGCCTGCACGTCATCGTCGCTGCCGAAGCCGCCGATGCGAACGCCGCCGCCGGCCTTGAGGTTCGCCGTCGACGTTTCGAACTGCGCGGTGGCCTTCTTCAACTGTTCGATGGAATCACGCACGAAGCCACGGGCGCGCAAGCGGTCCTGAATCGAGTTGAGGGCCGCCTGCATGCGCGACGGCTGCTGTTGCAGCTCGCCGATGGCGCGAACCGCGGTGTTGTTTTCCACGAGGCGTCCGGCGAAATACCAGGCGGGCGCGAGCACGCCGACCAGGAACGCCAGGGCAAGAATACCGACCGCCACCCACACGGCGCGAGCGCCCTGCATGCGTGACGAAAAATTCTTGGCCGCTTTTGCTTTCTCTTTACTCACAGAGCTCACCCTCCATCACTCCGGCTTGAACACGATGCGCTGGACCGCAAGGCGCGGATCAGTCGATTCGAATTCTTCAAACCGAGCGCCCTCCATTGCCGAGATCGCCGCTGCGTCGAACAGGCCCGCGGGCTCGCTCGACAACACACGCACACGTTCTGTGCGGCCTTCCGGCGTCACGAAGAATTCGACTCGCACCCAGCCTTCGACGCCCTTGGCGGAAGCCGGATATTTCGGGCGCGGCGGGCGCGACATCTTGAGAGGCGGTAGTTTGGGCGCGGCGGCCGCGGTCGCGACAGCCTGCTGCGCCGCGGCGAGTGCGGCGCGCAGCTCACCGAGATCGGCGTCGCCACCCAGGCTTTCGGCAGCGTCCAGCAGTCCGGCGGCATCGGCCGGCCGGCCGGCCGACAGGCGCGAGCGCGCTTCGCTCACGAGGCGGGCGCGCACATCGCGCACCACCTGCAGTGTGATCGGGCTGCGCACGTCGAGCAGCCGCAGGCGCTCGGCATTCGATACCGCCGAATCGTTGGCCGGTGTCAGCAGGTTGCCGCTGGCGAGGCGATCCTGGGCCGCCTTGGCGAAACGAGCGATATCTTCATTGGTGCGCTGTTGCTTCTGCGCGGCGGCGGTGGCATCGCGCTGTGTGGCGTTGAGTGCCGCGGCCGACACACCATTGTCGCGCGCCGCAGCGAGCATGGCTTTCATGCCAGCCTCATCGCCCTTCGCGGCGGCGTCACGCGCGCCAGCGAGCAGACGCTGATTCAAATCATTGTTGAGGCGAGCGATGACATCCGCCGGAGCACCCGCTTCGCGCAGGGACTTGATCGCGTCTTTCGCGGAATCATCGTTCGGCGTCACGAGACGGCCGCTGGTGAGTCGCGCCTCGGCGCTGGCCACCAGGCGTCCCACGGTCACGGCGCGACGCTTGCCGTCGAGATCCTTGGACAGCTGCGCAATCTGCGCCGGCGGCAGCAGCGCGTCTTTCTGCGCGGCTTCGAGCAGCGTTTGCGCGCGATCGAAGTTCTGCGCGGCAAGCGTCGCCTGGATCTGCGCCAGGGCGGTCTGTGCGCGCATGGAATCGAGGCGCGCGTCGACTTCGACGAGGCGCTGATCGTTCGGATCGATGCTGCGTGCGGCTTCGAGCTCGGCGAGCGCGTTGTCGAAGCGGCGCTCATCGAGCGCGGTACGGGCGCGCGCGATCAGCAGGCCGCCGAGACGCTTCAGGCCCTCGGTGGCTTCGGCGTTGCCCGGTTCGAGCTGCAACACGGTGCGGAAATGATCGAGCGCATTGTTCTTGGCCGGTTCGATGTAGCGGCGCTCGTCCATGGCGAGACGCGCCTTCTCGAGAACTTCGTCGAGCGACGCCACCGGAGCAGCGGGCGCTTTGCCGGCGGCCGGCGCCGTCGCGGAGGAAGTCGTGGAGGTGCCGGCGGGAGCCGCGTCGGATGAGCCCTTCGACATGAAGAACCAGCCACCGCCTGCAGCGGCGAGCACCGCGACGACAATGCCGATCATCATGACCGGCGACTTGCCGGATTTTTCTTCACCGCCCGAGCTGCCGCTCGAGGGTGCCGTGACCGCGCTCAGCGCGTCGGCCGTCGAGGAGATACGGGCTGCGTCGTTGATCGCGCGCTGCATGGCGGGCGCTTCGACCGGCGAGTCGACCAGCGCCTGGATGGCGCCTTCGAGCATCAATGCATCCACGACGCCGGCAGACGCGCCATCGCGAATCGCGATGACTACTGGCTTGTGGGGACTCGCGGAAATCGGCGCGAAGTCTTCGGGATTCACGCCGCGCAGGTCGGCGATGAGGATGGTCCGGGTGCCCGCCTTGAACATGGCGGCGGCGCTGACGAGGCTGTCCGCGTGGCGTAACGCGCAGGTGGATTCGAGCATGGGTCCGAGCTGCGCCCACAAGTCGAGGTCAGGCGTGGCGATGACCGCCAGCGGACGTTTCGACTTGAAGGAGCCCGCTCCGGTATTTCCCTTACCCGCGGTGTCTGATTGCGCGGCCGCGCTGAATTCCGAACGTGCTTGCATGGACCCTCGACCTCTCATCGAAATGTTTGCGACGGTGGCTCTGTCCTCGCGGCCCAGGCTTTTCCCGCCTGTATCCGGGGAACGACAATGAGGGCCAGTATTAAGTCAGTCGGTTGCCGCTGACTGGCACTGAGTCACATACGGCACACGGGATCATTCCGCGAAAGCCCGGATCGCGACCTGGATCACAAATGGTGCACGGGCGGACATTCCTCGTTGCCGGGGCAAAAGGGGACATGCCTGGCGACAGGCTCCCGGAGCCTTGAAAACAAGTGCAAAGCGTTGATCGAGACGCGTCCCGCCGGGTCTCAGAAAGAGAGCTGGGAAATGGGCAATGTCCCCATTGTCTTAGTTAGGCACACGCCGGATCTGCGCACCGAGTTGCGCCAGCTTCTCCTCGAGCGCCTCGTAGCCACGATCGATGTGATAGATGCGCTCGATTTCCGTCCTGCCCTCGGCGACGAGGCCGGCGAGGACCAGGCTCGCCGAGGCGCGCAGGTCGGTGGCCATCACCGGGGCCGCGGTCAGCTTGGGCACACCCTTGATGATGGCGGTATTACCTTCCAGGCGGATCTCGGCGCCCAGGCGCCGCATCTCGAGCATGTGCATGAAACGATTCTCGAAAATCGTTTCGACGATGGTGCCGACGCCCTCGGCGATGGTGTTGAGCGCGGCAAACTGCGCCTGCATGTCGGTGGGAAATGCCGGATAGGGTGCGGTGCGCACGTCGACGGATTTCGGCCGTTTGTTGCGCATGTCCACTTCGATCCAGTTGGGGCCGACGCCCACCTTGGCGCCCGCCTCGATGAGCTTCGCCGTCACCGCATCGAGATGCTCCGGCGCCGTATTCTTGATGCGCACGAAACCCGAAGTGATCGCGCCCGCGACCAGGTATGTGCCGCCCTCGATGCGATCGGGCAGCACCTCGTAGCTCGTTCCCTGCAGCTTCGCGACGCCCTGGATCGCGATCTTGTCGGTTCCGGCGCCCTGGATTTTCGCGCCCATCGCGATCAGGAAGTTAGCCAGATCGACGACTTCCGGTTCGCGCGCGGCGTTCTCGATGATGGTTTCACCGTCGGCGAGCGTGGCCGCCATCATGAGATTTTCAGTGCCCGTGACCGTGACGGTTTCCAGGTTGAGCCGCGCACCCTTCAAGCGTCCGGCGCGCGCGCGGATGTAGCCACCGTCGATGTTGATCTCGGCGCCCATGGCCTGCAGGCCGGCGACATGGATGTTCACCGGCCGTGCGCCGATCGCGCAGCCGCCGGGCAGCGACACGTCGGCCTTGCCGAAGCGCGCCAGCAGCGGCCCGAGCACCAGGATCGAGGCGCGCATGGTCTTCACCAGCTCGTACGGCGCGAAGCACTCGCGAGTGGTCGAGGGGTCGATCTCGATCTGCATCTTCTCGTCGATGGTGACCGAGACGCCCATGCGGCCTAACAACTCGATCATGGTGGTGACGTCCTGAAGATGGGGGACGTTGCGAATCGTTACCGGCCCCTCGGCGAGCAGCGCGCCGGCGATGATCGGCAGCGTGGCGTTCTTGGCGCCCGAAATCCGCACTTCTCCCTCGAGGTGAATGCCACCATTGATCTGCAGTTTGTCCACGTCGTATCTCGCTCTCGGAAGGGGTCAGACCCATTTCTGGGGGGCGCAACACTAGCAAAAATGGGGTCAGGCCCCGGCGCGCTTGTGAAACTCTTCGGGGGTCAGGGCCTCGATGGACAAGGCATGGATTTCCCGGCCCATGAGCGCACCCAGAGCCTGGTAAATCAGCTGATGGCGCGCGATCGGCTTCAGACCCGCGAACTGCGCCGCGACGATCTGCGCGGCGAAATGCGTGTTGTCGTCGGATTCGACGCGCACCGCCGCGCCGGGCAGGCCCGTGCGGATGAGACCGGCAACGCGATCGGGAGTCATGGCATTCGAGTTCATGGCGTGATCTTAAGCGTTATGATCCGCGCATGAACGCCCAGCTCAAGGCCGATCCGGCCGCGCTGATCGCAGCCGGTCGCCGGGCCCTCGAAATCGAGGGTCGCGCGATTGCCGCGCTGGTGCCGAGGCTCGATGCCAGTTTCGCGCGCGCCTGCACCATCTGCCTCGAATGCCGCGGGCGCGTCATCGTCTGTGGAATGGGCAAATCCGGCCACATCGCCGGCAAGATCGCCGCCACCCTGGCGTCCACCGGCACGCCGTCGTTCTTCATGCACGCCGCCGAAGCCAGCCACGGCGACATCGGCATGATCACGCGCGACGATGTATTGCTCGCCATTTCCAACTCCGGCGAAACCGCCGAGTTGCTGCTGCTCATACCGCACCTGTCGCGCCTCGGCGTACCGATCATCGCCGTGACCGGCAACGCCAAGTCGAACCTGGCGCGTGCGGCCACCGTCCATCTCGACGTGAGCGTGGCCGAAGAGGCCTGCCCGCTCAATCTCGCGCCGACCGCCAGCACCACCGCCACGCTCGCCATCGGCGATGCTCTTGCCGTCGCACTGCTCGAGGCGCGAGGCTTCACCTCGCAGGACTTCGCGCGCTCGCATCCCGGTGGCGCACTCGGCCGAAAATTGCTGTTGCACGTTGCCGACGTGATGCGCACGGGCGCCGACCTGCCGGTAGTGAGTCCGGCACAGTCGCTGGCCGAAGGGCTCGTCGTCATGTCGAAGAAGGGCCTGGGAATGTGCGTCATCGTCGATGGCGGCCGCGTGCAGGGGGTATTCACCGACGGCGACCTGCGCCGGGTGCTCGATCGCGAAGCGAGCGTCCACAAGACCACCATGCGCGACGTCATGACCTCTCCGGGCAAGTCGGTGAAGGCCACCGAGCTCGCCGCCGAGGCGGCGCACCTCATGGAAAAGCACCGCATCACCGCTCTGCCGGTCATCGACGATCAAGGCGTGCTCGTCGGTGCGCTCAACGTGCACGACCTGTTGCGCGCCGGAGTGCTGTGAGCATCGTCGCGCGTTTTCAGGACGCACTGAGTGGTGTGCGGCTGCTGGTCCTCGATGTGGATGGCGTGCTCACGGACGGCCGGCTGCTCTATGGCCCGAACGGCGAGCAGCTCAAGGCATTTCACGTGCGCGACGGTTACGGCATCAAGCAGGTCGTGGAGGCTGGCATCACGGTCGCCATCATTTCCGGCCGCAAGTCCACGGCGGTCGCGCGCCGCGCGCGCGATCTCGGCATCCGCCACGTCACGCAGGGCGCTGGCGACAAGCTCGCAGCGCTGCGCAAGCTCGCGAAGGCGCGTGGCGTGACGCTCGCCGATTGCGCCTGCGTGGGCGACGACTCGCCGGATGCGCCGATTCTCGAAGCCGCCGGCTTGGGGATTGCGGTCGCCGACGCGCATCCCGACGCACTCGCGGCGGCAAATCTGGTCACGACACGCGCCGGCGGTCACGGCGCGGTGCGTGAGGTCTGCGACTGGCTGATGGCGGCGCGCAAGGCGTCGGCATGAAACGCTGGCAACGCGCGCTCGCCTACACGGCATTGATCGTCGCGGTGGCGGTGGCGTACTACATCGGCCGGGGTGCGGGCGATGATGACACCGCCAACGCCGCGCGCGGAGCACCACTCGATCCCGGCTACGCGGCACGCGACGCCGAGGTCATTGAAACCGGTTACGACGGGCGCGAACGTTACCGCCTCAAGGCGAGTGTCATCCGCCAGCGCACCGAGTCGGGGTTCATCGATCTCGAGAATCTGGAAATGCAGTACCACGTCGGCGCCCAGCCCAAAGTGCCGGGCGAGGCGGCGGTTGCTGCGAAAGATGCGGGCGAGGTCTGGCAGCTGAGGTCCGATCGCGGCCAGGTTCGCGCCGACGGCGATGATGTGGAGCTGAACGGCAACGTACGGGTCACCGGACCGGCGCCGGGCAGTGGCGAGCCGCTGTCGTTGAGCACGGAAACCATGAGCATCAACACCCCCACGGAATTCATCGAAACCAGTGCACCGGTGAAATTGCGCTGGTCGGGTCACGAGATCACCGCGCGCGGGATGCAGGCCGATTTGAAGGCGGGCACGCTGCGACTAGAATCGGACGTCAATGGCCATTTCCTTCCGCAGTAACCTGATTCCGACGCTGTGCGTCCTGAGCGCCAACGGCTTGTTAGGCGTGGCCGAAGCCGCGCCCGCGCCTTGTGCCAACCAGGAAATCGTCGTGGAAGCCAAGCCGCTGGAAATGGACTACCGCAACAACAATGCGGTGCTGCGCGACGTGGTCATCACGCAATGCGACACGCGCATCCAGGCCGGCGAAGCACGTATCACCGGCGGGCTCAATTTCGAGAACAGTCAATGGACGATTTCCGGCGACGTGCGCATCACGGCCGAAGGCGGCAGCCTGAACTCGGACAAGGCCGTCGTTTCTTTCCGCAACAAAGTCATTTCGGCGGCCACCATCACCGGGGCGCCTGCCCAGTTCCAGCAACAGCGTGAAGACGGCACCACCGCCCGCGGGCATGCCAATACGATCGACTATGAAACCGCCAGCGGCACGGTGAGTTTCAAAACCAACGCCAAGCTGACTTACGGACGCAATGAAATCACCGGGCAGCAGCTCGTCTACAACATCCGCACGCAAAGCGTGCAGGGACAGGTGAAGCCAGGCACCGCGAGCGGCAATGACCGGGTGCGCATCGTGATTCAGCCGGACAAACCGCCGCAAGAGAAGAAGCCGTGAGCCCAAAGAATTGAGTACGTTGCGTGCCACCCATCTCGCCAAGGCGTACAAAAAGCGCCAAGTGATCTCCGACCTCTCGGTCGAGGTGGAGAGCGGACAGATCGTCGGGTTGTTAGGGCCGAACGGCGCCGGCAAGACCACGGCGTTCTACATGATCGTCGGCCTGGTTCCGCCCGACAAAGGCACGGTGACCATCGACGAGCGCGACATCACGCACCTGCCGATGCATCAGCGCGCGCATGCCGGCATCGGCTACCTGCCGCAAGAAGCTTCGGTTTTCCGCAAGTTGACAGTCGAAGACAACGTCATGGCGATTCTCGAAACCCGTCAACTCGACGACACCGCCCGCCACGAACGGCTCGAACAGATCCTCGGCGAGCTGCGCATCGCGCATGTGCGCAAGAGCCTCGGCATGGCGCTCTCGGGTGGCGAACGCCGGCGCGTCGAAATAGCGCGTGCGCTGGCCGCGGAGCCCCGCTTCATGCTCCTCGATGAACCTTTTGCGGGCGTGGACCCGCTGTCGGTCATCGACATCCAGCGGATCATGACCGAGCTCACCGCCAAGGGCATCGGCGTGCTCATTACAGACCATAACGTCAGAGAAACCTTAGGTGTTTGTGGGCGTGCCTACATCGTTTCCGGCGGAACCGTTATCGCGTCCGGTTCTTCGGAAGAAATCCTTGCCAACCCCCAAGTCCGTGAGGTGTACTTGGGCCAGTCTTTCCGCATGTAGCGTTCCACAGCGAACGCGGAAAAAACTATTTCTTTCATAGCCTTGAGACACCCACGCACGTGTCGATGATGAAGCCATCCCTGCAGCTGAGACTGGGTCAGACGCTGACGATGACCCCGCAGCTGCAGCAGGCGATCCGCCTCCTGCAAATGCCCGCGCTGGAGCTGCAGGCGCATATCCGCGAGCAGCTCGAAAGCAACGTCATGCTCGAGCCCGTGGACGAATACGAAGCCACCGGCCAGTTCGAGGCGCTCGAGCCGCATCCAATGCCGGAAGAAAAGCGCGTGGATGCGCAGGCCGCACCCGAAGTGATCGTCGAGTCCGAAGTTATCGAGGACAACTGGAGCGAGCGCAGCGCCGGGTCGGACTCGTGGCGCGATGACGACGAACGCGCCGCCGAAGTTGCCGACGACGCCACGCTGTCGCTGCAGGACCACCTCGTCGGCCAGCTCGAGTACGCCAACCTCGCACCGCACGAGCTCGCCATCGCGCGCGCCATCGTCGACGCGATCAATGACGACGGCTACATCACCGATTCGCTCGACGACATTGCCGCCACGCTGCTGCCGGAAGTTACCGCCGACGCCACCGAGGTCGAGCGCGTGCTGCGCCTGGTGCAGACGCTCGACCCCGCGGGGGTCGCGGCGCGAAACCTGAGCGAATGCCTCGCGCTGCAATTGCGCACGTTGCATCCCGACACACCAGGCCTGCGCCTGGCGCTCGCCATTGCCGACAAACATCTCGATAAACTCGCCGATCGCGAACTCACGCTGCTGCGCCGCGAGCTCTCCGCCAACGACGAAGAACTCGCGCAGGCGGTAGCGCTGGTGCGCAGTCTGCATCCGCGCCCGGGCGCGACCGTCAGCAGCGCGAAGGCTGAATACGTGGTGCCCGATGTGTTCGTGCGCCGTACGGACCGCGGCTGGACGGTCGAGGTCAACAGCTCCACGCTGCCGCGGGTGCGCCTCAACCAGAGTTATGCCGACATGCTCGGCCGTGGCGCCGGGCATTCATCCATGCGCGCGCAGCTGCAGGAGGCCCGCTGGCTGCTCAAGAGTCTCGAGATCCGCAACGAAACGCTCATGAAAGTTGCCCGCAGCATCGTCGAACGCCAGAGCGCGTTCCTCGAGCATGGCGAGGAAAGCATGCGGCCGATGATCCTCAAGGACATCGCCCAGGCCATCGACATGCACGAGTCGACCATTTCGCGGGTCACCTCGAGCAAGTACATGCACACGCCGCGCGGCGTGTTCGAGCTCAAGTATTTCTTTTCGAGCCAGGTCGAAGCCGCCGATGGTGGGGGCGCCTCCTCCACCGCGGTGCGCGCCAAGATCCGCAAGCTCATCAAAGAAGAGGATCCCGGCAATCCGCTGTCCGACAGCCGCATCGCCGAAATGCTTTCCGGGGAAGGCATTGCCGTGGCGCGCCGCACCGTCGCGAAATATCGCGAGGCGCTCGGGCTGGCGCCCTCCAACGAACGCAAGGCCAAGGCCGCGCAAGTAAACAGGTAGTGTCAACGCCAATTCAATGTAGATAGGCCAAAAAAGGAGACGAATCATGCAATTGTCGCTTTCCGGTCATCATGTCGAGGTAACCCCGTCCATGCGCGCGTACGTGGAGAAGAAGCTCGAGCGCATTTCCCGCCATTTCGACCACGTAATCGACGTGCACTGCGTCCTGACGGTTGAGAAGCTCCGACAGAAGGCCGAAGCCACATTGCATGTGCGCGGCAATGCCATTCATGCCGACGCCACCGAGGAAAACATGTACACCGCCATCGATCTGCTGGCCGACAAGCTCGACCGCCGTGTGCTCAAGCACAAGGAAATGAAGGCCGACAAACACGCCGCGGAAGCCCGCAACATCACCGGCAGATAGCGAACGATGCGGCTAATCCTCGTCAGCGGGCTGTCCGGATCCGGCAAGAGCGTGGCGCTGCACATGCTCGAAGACGCCGGGTTCTACTGTGTGGACAACATCCCGGCGGCCCTGCTGAAGCCCTTCATCTCCCACACGCTGCGCAACAATGAGGCGCAGTACAGTCGCGCGGCTGTGGGAGTCGATGCGCGCAACGCCGCGGCGGAGATCGAAACAGTCCCGCCGCTCATCGACGAGCTCAAGAAAAGCGGCATCCAGTGCGAAATCATCTTTTTGCTGTCGAACGATGACGAACTGCTGCGGCGTTTCTCCGAAACGCGCCGCAAGCACCCGATCAGCACCGATCACGTCTCGCTCAAGGAAGCCATCGCCATCGAGCGCCGCCTGCTCGAACCCATCCTCAACGCCGCAGACCTGGTCATCGACACCTCGCGCATGGGCGTGCACGACCTGCGCGAGCTCATCAGCCAGCGCGTGGAAAAACGCAGTGCCGGCCGTCTCTCGCTGCTGGTGGAGTCGTTCGGGTTCAAGAACAGCATTCCCGGCGACGCGGACTTCGTGTTCGATGCACGTTCGCTGCCCAACCCTTATTGGGATCCATCGTTGCGTGCCCTCACCGGCCGCGACCCCGACGTCATCCGCTTCCTCGAGGCGCAACGCAGCGTGCCGCGGCTCATGGAAGACATCCTGCAATTCGTGGCGGCGCGAATTCCCGAGCACCAGGCCGCGAATCGCCGCTACCTCACCGTCGCCATCGGCTGCACGGGTGGGCGTCATCGTTCGGTGTATCTCGCCGAACGCATCGCCGAGCGTCTCGCGCAGACTCATCCCGTAGTCTCGATCCGACACAATTCTCTCGGTGAAATGCGCTCGATCACCCGCGCGCCGACGCTGGCCGGAGCTTCCTCCTCGGTGGCGTAAACGGGGCGCGCCCAAAACTTCCGGCGCCGCGTTCCATTTCCTAGGAATCGGAACCCGTCCCCAACTACACTCGCGGCCGAAATGGCCGAGAGCACCATCATCCCTCGTAAAGAACGTCGCCTTGCGGCGCTGCGCGGGGCGTTGCGCGAAGGATCCTGGCGCGGCGCCGCCCGCATGATCGCCGCGATGCATCCGGCGGAAATCGCGCTGCTCATCGAATCCCTGCCACCGGCTCAACGCGAGGTGGTCTGGAATTTCGTCGAGCCCGAGATCGAGGGTGACGTGCTGGTCGAGCTCAGCGAGGACGTACGCCAGGCCTTCATTGAAGGCATGGATGCCGAGGAACTGCTCGCGGCCGCGGAAAACATGGAGCTCGACGACCTCGCCGACCTGGTGGGAGATCTGCCCGAGGCGGTTTCGCTGCAGCTCGTGAAGTCCATGGACCAGCAGGACCGCGAGCGCCTGAAGACCGTGCTGTCATTCGAGCACGACACCGCCGGCGGCCTCATGAACACCGATACGGTGAGCGTGCGCGCCGACGTCACCGTCGAAGTGGTGCTGCGTTACCTGCGCATGCGTGGGGAATTGCCGGACAAGACCGACCGCCTGTTCGTGGTCGACCGCAACGACAGATTCCTGGGAACGGTCGCGCTCACGCGCCTGCTCACCGAAGACCCGGAAAAATCGGTGGGTGACATCCTCGATTCCGAAGGGTCGCGAATCGCGCCGGAAACCGGCGCCCACGACGTCGCGCAGTTGTTCCAGGACCGCGATCTCGTGTCCGCCGCGGTGGTCGACGCTGACGGCAAGCTGTTAGGCCGCATCACCGTCGACGACGTGCTGGACGTCATCCGCGAAGAAGCCGCGCACGAGGTCATGTCGGCGGCCGGCCTGCGCGACGAAGAAGATATTTTCGCCGGCGTATTCCCGTCCACGCGCCGCCGGCTGGTGTGGCTCGGCATCAATCTGGTCACCGCTTTCCTCGCGGCCGCCGTCGTCAGCCGCTTCGAGGGCACCATCGAAAAGGTCGCGGCACTGGCCGCGCTCATGCCGATCGTCGCCAGCATGGGCGGCATCGCCGGCACGCAAACGGTCACGCTAATCATTCGCGGCATCGCCCTCGGGCAGGTCGAGTGGGTCAATGCGCGGTGGCTGCTGTGGAAGGAAATCGCGGTGGGCGGCCTCAACGGCCTCATCTGGGCGGCCATCGTCGGTGCCGTGACCATCGTCTGGTATGGGACCTGGAAGATCGCCGCCATCATCGCCGCGGCAACGCTGATAAACCTGCTGGCCGCGGCCGCCGTGGGCGTCATCGTACCGCTGCTGCTGCGCCGTATGCGCATCGATCCGGCGCTGTCGGCAGGCGTGATCCTCACCACCTTCACCGACTGCATCGGTTTCGCGACGTTGTTAGGACTGGGAGCCCTCTTCCTGACTTAAGCGCCCAGCAGCAGGGCCGCCGGCAGCGCATGGCGCGTCGGCGATCCCGGCACGCATCGCCACATCTGCACGCGCGGCACGCCCGCTCCACGATGTGCCAACGCCAGCATGTGTTCCTCCGTCGGCCGCGCCTGCCAGAAGGCCCACTGACGCGCCTCGTCGTTCACGATGCTCACGCGTGTGGCGCGATGATCGTTACCGAGCTCGAACGAGACATTGCCCAGTCCCGCGGCGATTCCGAGGCCGGTCGCCTTGATCCACGATTCCTTCAGGGTCCACAACGCAAAGAAACGCGCCGGCTGTTCGTGCGGCGGCAACGCCGCGAGGGCGCGCGCCTCTTCGCTGGAAAAGAAACGATTCGCAATCGGCAACGGTGCGCTGCGCGCCCTGATGTTTTCCACGTCGATTCCGAGTGTCGCCTCGCGACCCACCGCGAGCGCCACCAGACCCAGGGTATGCGCCACGTTGAAATGCAGGTTCAGCCCCGCAAATTCGGTCGCGAGCGCCGGCTTGCCCTGCGCGCCCACGACGAAGCGAAGATCACCGGGCGCAACGCCGGGCACGTATTCGGCGAGCACCAGGCGTTGCAGCGCGCGCGTGATGAGGAACTGATGCCGCAGGTGTTCGCTCATGAACCTGCCGCGACGCTCATGCTCCGTGGGCTCGAGCATTGCCTCGTACCCGCGCAGCAATGCGGTGTCGTGCAGTTCGCCGTCCGCGGCAACCCAGACGTGAATTTCATCGACCGCGAGTTTCAAGGGCCTAAGTTCAAGACACGAGAAAGGCCGTGAGCTCGTCGCGTTGGGCGAGCGTGTCGCGATATCCGAGCTCTATCAATTCGCGCGTGTAGCCACCTTCGAACATCAGGTAGCTGGCGAGCAGGCTGCCCGCCGTACCGCGCGCGCCGATGATGCGCATCAGCGCCCGCAGGCTTACCGGCAGCGAGTCGCCATGCCGCGCGGCGAGCGCGGATGGGTCGACGGAAGGCGCGATCAGCATGGTCTGGATCTGGCGTGTGCCGATGCTGCCGCCAGCGAGCGCCGAGAGCCGGTTGATGCGATTGAGGTTCTCGAGGTCGGCTGAAATCTGGTCGCTGAACAGTGTGTCGAGCATGTAGCCGAACAGCTGGCCTGGAGTGGGCGGCGAGTCCGAGGCGACGAATCGCGGAATGAGATCGAGATGTGTGGGCCGCACGCCTAGCACCAGCAATCGGTCGGCGCCGAGATGAATCGCCGGGCTCAACGGCGCGGTCTGGCGCATCGCGCCGTCGCCGAAGAACTCTCCCTGCAGGCTCATGGGCGGAAACAGAAACGGAATGCCGAGACTGGCCATGAGGTAGTCGAGATTCAGCGGCACGCGCTCACCGTGCCGCTGCGCGCGCGACCACTCGCCGATGGTGGTCTCGGCCTCGAAGAACGAGACCGAGCGGGCGGTGAAATAGCTGGTGGCGCACAGCGCCAGCGCGCGCAAGTGGCCATTGGCGACATTGGCGCGGATGGCGTCGAAATCCGTGACCTTCGACAGCAACTCGCGTAGCGGGGAGTTGTCGAGCAGGGATTTCGGGGGGCCGATCATTCCGCCGGTAAACAGCGAACCCATCCATCGGGCGCCAGCCTTGAGCATGGCCGCGGCGTCGGAACGAAACACCTGGGCGACGTGGAAGTTCGCCCAAACTTGTTCGATTTCGCCCACCGACTGGTGCCAGCGGGTGACATTGCCCGCCAGAATGCTGGCGGATACGGCGCCGGCCGAAGTACCAACGATGATGGGAAAGGGCCATTCAGGGCTCGGATTTATCTCGGCGAGCGCCTTGAGCACACCTACCTGATAGGCGGCGCGTGCACCTCCGCCGGTCAGGATCAGACCTGCGCGGGACGCCGGCTTGCCGTTAGAATTCGCTTCCCCCACGACCCTTCCATTTTCACGGAGAACAACATGCTCGCACTTCGACGGACTTTGGTCACCGCCATGTTCGCGGTGGCCGCAAGTGTATGCGCACAGACTCCCGCCGCGGCGCCCACCGAAGGCTCCGCCGCGCCGGCGCTCAAACTACAGGACCAGGCCGGCAAGTGGCATACGCTCGACCAATACAAGGGCAAGTGGGTGGTGCTGTATTTCTACCCCAAGGACTTCACCGGCGGCTGCACCACCCAGGCCTGTGAGCTGCGCGACAACATCTTCGCGTTCAAAAAGGCTGACGCTGTCATTCTCGGCGTGAGCGTCGATGACGTTGCCAGCCACGAAAAATTCGCCAAGGAGCACAGCCTGCCGTTCGACATCCTCGCCGACCCGACGCGCGAAGTGTCCGGCAAGTATGGCGTGCTGTTCAGCGCCGGCACTTCGCAGCTGGCCAGCCGCCAGACATTCCTGATCGGCCCCGATGGCAAGATCGTCAAGCATTGGGCGAAGGTGGATCCGAAGGGACACTCCGACATGGTGCTGGCCGAGATCAAGGCCCATTCGGCAGACAAGGCACCGGCCAAAGCCAGCTGATAGCGCGAGTCTCGAGAGCTAACGGGAAGGCCCGGCGTGGAGCTCACGCCGGGCCTTTTTTGCCAGTCGCCTCCGCGACTATTTCTTCTTTGCGCCCTTGTCCGTCGGGTCCAGGTCCTGCCCGGTATTGTCCTTGAGCTTGGCCTTCATTCCCTCGAAGGCGCCCTTGTCGGACGGCGACAGATTCGGATGGCCGGCGAGGAAACCCACGGAAATGGCGCCGACCACGTAGTACGTTTCGCCAGGCTCGACTTCCAACGTCAGCACGTCCTTGGCTTCCGAGTGCACCACGTATTCGTGTTTGCCGGCGGGCGCCTGCACGGTACAGAACGTTCCGCTCTTCAATTTGCACAGCTCGACGCCGTTCTCACGGACTTTGTAACTCACGGCGGCGCCCGCGAATTTCTTCTCGCGGAAGAACACCACGGTTCCGGAGCTGCCGTCGGCAGCCGCAGTCGCGACCGGCGCCGTGGCGGCCGCCGCGGCGGGCTCCTGGGGGCTTGCGCCGAACGACGCCATGATTCCCAGCGCGAAAGCAGACTGCTGAATTTTCCTGTTCATTCATTCTTCTCCCTTGGTTGTATCAACTGGTCGCTGCATCGCCGGCAGCTGAATTTCTTCGGCGGTCTTGGCCGCAGCCACGGTGCCGCGAGGAATGATCATGACGCCACCGACCACGAACAGGCCGATCGGCCCACCGACGATGGCGAGGCCGAGAGCCTCGCCCGAACGATCCCGGCCCCTGGCGCCGAGCGAAAACGAGCGCAGGCGGATTTCGCGATCGCCGACGCGCACGAATCGCGCAGTGACCAGCAGTTCGCCCGCCTTGCCGCCCATGCCGGATCTGGCGGCATGAATGATCTCGCCTTCGCCGACGCTGCCAGCGGGAATGACGACTGCACCACCGATCTGCACGTCCTCGTCGATGACGATCGGAAAGCGATTGCCGTTCTTGTGTTTCTTCGATGACAGCTCTTCATCGATGCGCAAATAAAGTGGTGTGAGCGCGGGAACCATTACCAACGCGTGCTGCGTGTCAGGAGCTTCTGCCGCGGCCGTGACTTCCGTGACAACCGGCGGCACCTCAAGCTCGACCGGTACGGATTCCCCGATCAGCAGGGCGCACGAGACCGAGATCGCTCTAGCTAACATGCGGCGCAGTATATGCACCGCGGCGTTTCAGCTCACGCATCGCGCCATCGAGCCCCTCGAGCGTCAGCGGGAACATGCGCCCGCCTACCAACGCGCGCGTCATTTCCACCGACGGCGTCCACTGCCAGCGTTCCTGTGGCTCAGGGTTGAGCCATGCGAGGCGCGGAAAGTGCGCCGCGATGCGGGTCATCCACACGCGCCCGGACTCCTCATTCCAGTGTTCGACGCTGCCGCCCGGCTGTTCTATTTCATAGGGACTCATGGTGGCATCGCCGATGAACAGCACGCGGTAGTCGGCGTTGAACGTGCGCAGCAGCGCCGCGGTGTCGGTGATTTCGCTGAAGCGCCTTCGATTGTCTTTCCACAGCCGCTCGTAGGGGAAATTGTGAAAATAGAAGTATTCGAGGTGCTTGAATTCCGTGCGTGCCGCGGAAAACAGCTCCTCGCACGCGGTGACGTGAGGTTCCATGGACCCGCCCACGTCGAGCAGCAACAGCAGCTTCATCGCATTGCGACGTTCTGGTACCAGCCGCAGATCCAACAACCCGGCGTTGCGTGCCGTGGCGTCGATGGTGCCGTCGAGATCCAGTTCCTCCGCCACGCCCTCGCGGGCCAACCGTCGCAGACGCCGCAAGGCCATCTTGATATGGCGCGTGCCGAGCGCGAGGCTGTCATCCAGATTGCGATAATTCCGCGCCTCCCACACCTTCACCGCGTGCCGGTGGCGCGAGGCGGCCTGACCGATGCGCACGCCTTCAGGATTGAAACCCTGGTTGCCGAAAGGTGAGGTGCCGGCGGTGCCGATCCACTTATTACCGCCTTCGTGCCGCCCCCGCTGCTCGGCCAGGCGCTGGCGCAAAGTCTCGAGCAGCTTGTCCCAGCCGCCAAGCGCTTCGACGCGTCGCTTTTCCTCCTCACTGAGCAGGCGTTCGGTGAGCTGCCGCAGCCACTCGGGCGGCAAGTCCTCCATGATCTCGTCGAATAGCGCCTGAGCACCTTCGAAGTGCCGGGCGAAGACGCGGTCGAAGCGGTCGAAGTGCCGTTCGTCCTTCACCAGCGCCATGCGGGCCAGGTAGTAGAAATCTTCAGGTGAGAGCCAGGCGAGCCGCGCTTCGAGCGCCTCGAGCAATGACAGGAACTCGGGCAACGTCACCGGCACGCCGCCGGCCTTGAGCTCGGTGAAGAACCGGACCAGCATCGCGTCGCGGCTTCACCGCCCTGCGCGGCGGTTGAGGAACGCGAGCTGCTCGAACAAATGCACATCCTGTTCATTCTTGAGCAGCGCGCCGTGCAACACGGGGATCACCTTCTTCGGATCGTCACCGCGCAGCACCTCGGGCGCGATGTCCTCGGCGAGCAGTAGTTTGATCCAGTCGAGCAGCTCCGAGGTCGAGGGTTTCTTGCGCAAGCCAGGCGTCTCGCGCACTTCGAAGAAAGAGGACAGCGCTTCGCGCAACAAGTCCGATTTCAAGGCCGGGAAGTGCACGCGGACGATTTTCTCCATGGTGCTGGCGTCGGGAAAGCGGATGTAGTGGAAGAAGCAGCGGCGCAGGAAGGCATCCGGCAACTCCTTCTCGTTGTTGCTGGTGATGAGGATGATCGGCCGGTGGCGGGCGGTCACCACTTCGCGCGTCTCGTTGACGAAGAACTCCATGCGATCGAGCTCGCGCAGCAGATCGTTGGGAAACTCGATGTCGGCCTTGTCGATCTCATCGATGAGCAACACCGGCTGCGTCGCCGATTCGAACGCCTCCCACACGCTGCCCTTCACGATGTAGTTGCGGATGTCGCGCACTTTCTCCTCACCGAGCTGTGAATCACGCAGGCGCGAGACGGCGTCGTATTCGTACAAGCCCTGTTGGGCCTTGCTCGTGGATTTGATGTGCCACTCGTACAGTGGCCGGGAGAGTGCGCGGGCGATTTCCGCGGCGAGCTGCGTCTTGCCGGTGCCGGGCTCGCCTTTGATGAGCAATGGCCTTGCCAGTGTCACCGCGGCGTTCACCGCCATCATGAGATCGGGAGTCGCGATGTAGCTTTCGGTGCCGGTGAAGCGGGCGTCGTTCATGAGCGCGAGCTTATGCCGTGCCGGGTGGCGGTGGCCACCCAGCAGGCACCGATTCGGGATTCACGGCTCCAGGGCGAATTTCACCTTGAACTTCGCGCTCGAGACTTCTGCGTTCGGATTCCGATATTGATTGTTCTGCGCGACCTGGATCGCTGCCGCTGCGAAGCCATATCGAGGATCGGCCGGCTGCACTTCCAGCACGGCGGCATTCACCAGCTTGCCGGAAGGATCGACGGCAACTTCGACAATGGCGTAGCCCGACACCTTCTCCTGCTTGGCGAGCGGCGGATAATAGTTGTCCGGATCCGCCACCGCGATGAGCGCCACGCTGTGGGCAGTCATCGCCGGCGTCGCCGCGATGCGGTGGTTACCTTGGGGAGCCGTCGCCGGCGTCGTGTTCGCGGCCGCAGCGGTCAAATCGAATTTGACCTTGAACCGCAGGGAAGCAGCCCGCTGGTGGGGATTTCCGTAAGTCGTGTTTCGCGCGACTTCCAACGCCGCGTCGGCGAAACCGTAGCGCGGGTCCGCTGGCTCGACTTCCACGACACGGGCGTCCACCAGTTGCCCGAGCACATCCACGTCCACTTCGACCACGACGGCGCCCGTCACCTTCGCGTGTTTGGCGACCGCCGGATAATAGTTGTCCGGGTTCGCGGTATGAACGATGCGCGCCGGAGCCGTGACCCACAGAGGCTTCGCGGCGGGCTCCGTCGGCGCGGCTCGTATCGTCGAGGCCGCGAATACAGCGATGGGGATCAATGCCGCGAAAGCGCTCCAGCGCGCGACGCGCGACAGCACGGCGGCAGGCGGTGTACGGGCAAGCAGACGTTCGATGCGCTCGGGTACATTTGATTCTGCGACGGACATGGCAACGCTCCTGGAGTTGGGCTGACGGGCGAAATCGAGCAGCAGCGCGGCATAGGAGATCGGGTCATGACGCGCGCCGATGACCGCGTCGTCGCTGGTGGTCTCCGCCAGTGTTTCGAGGCGGCGCTGCAGCCACCATGCGAGCGGACTGAACCAGAAGATCGCGGTGTGGATCTGCGCCAGCCAGGACCAGTACCCATCCCGCGAACGCACGTGCGCGCGCTCGTGCTCGAGAATGGCGTCGAGCTTGCGCGCGGGCCACGCGTGCGCCCCGTCCGGCAGCAGCACTACCGTGCCGAAAGTCGCCGGACTGCGAACGTGCGCGCTGATGCGAATGTCGTCGGGTGTCGCCATCGGCCGCGCTGCACGACTGATGCGCCACATGATGGTTAGAGCCGACACCAGGCGTATGAGCAGCAGCAGCGCGATACCCAGGTAGATAGCCACGAGTACGCGCGCGGTCAGCCAGGTGGTGGACGCAGTCGCCGGTGGCGCGTCCGTGCCGCCGACACCGGCCGCTGCGATCACGGGCAGGTCCAACGAAGTCGCGAAACTCGGAGCCAGGCGCCAGTACAGCAGCGCCGGTAAGGCCAGGCTTGCGATCAGGACCATTCGCCAGACCAGAGCTTCGACGTGCGGGTTGCGTACCCGGGCGATTCGTAAGGCGAGCCAGACGGCGGCGCCAAGAAGCAGCAGGCGCAAAGCGCTGTTCATGAGGATTTCGAGCGTCATTTTTTTCTCCTGGTCACGCCCGCGTCCGACTGCGCGTTTGCGATCTTCTCCGCCAGGCGCTGCAGCTCGCGCCGGTCGAGAATGCGGGTGTCGACGAGCCCGACGAGCACCTCTTCCAGCGAACCGCTGCAGAACCGGTCGACGATGCGTTTCACCGCGCGCGCGGCGGCGCGGCCGCGCGTGTCGGCAGCCTCGTAGATGAAAGTGCGCTGGTCGACGCGATGCGTGAGATGGCCTTTGCCCTCGAGCCGCTTGAGCACGGTGCGCACCGTGGATTCCTTGAGTGGTCGCGACAGTGCCTTCTGCACACGGTCGGCGGTGGAGGGACCGTGGTCCCACACGAGCCGCAGGACTTCACGTTCGAGATCACCCAGGTCGGAAACGTTGTGCGTCATTGTGTTGCTACCCGTTGTACTGCTACACAGCGTAGCACTACCGGATTGCGCACCACCAGCATTTTTTGCGGGCGCGAATCAGGGCCTGAGCGTCAGCCGGTGCGCAGCGGTGCCAGGCTGGAATGGCGCCGGCTTCCCTTCCGCCCAATCAGCGAAGCCGCTGCGGTAGAACGGTGATAGCGGATGTCCGGAAGGGCCACCGGGTAGTTCGAGATAGCCGTCGGCCTCGCGTCCCGGCGACACCGCGAAACGCTGCGAAGCACCAAAAGCGCCGTCCTGCACGCGCGGCATGTGGTGGTCCCCCTGCCGCGGAAGTGCCGGCATGTCGAGGAGCTTCGACAGCAGCGGCACCGCGCGCGACAACGGATGCCGCACCTCGATGGGTTTGAACAGGCCGAACTCGCACGCGGCGAGCGTGCCGCAGTCCTTGATGAGCTGGGCGTTCACCGCATCCAGGCGATGCAACAGGAACGCGCGCCAATCGCCGCCGCCCGGCGGCGCGATCGCGCTGGGGCGCTCGCTGACCAGCCGCCACCCGGCGGCCTCGAACAGTCCGGGCCGCCGGCCCTCGAAGCCTTCGTCTAACAACCCTGTGACGAGACTGCGCCACAAGGCATCCAGCGTGTCGTCGCGGAATGCGCGCACCAGCCGGTAGCCCACGGCATCGGCTGTGGCCGCGCCCTTCCAGTCGCTGACGAGCGCGCGAAACTCGCGGCGCAGCGGCGCATCGCCCATGGCGTCCGCGTCGATGAGCGCGAGCAGCAGGTCGCGCCAGCGCGCCAGGAACAGCGCACGCGAATCCAGCTGGATCTCCAGCATGTCGCCCTCGGTGGCCGGATGAGAAAGCCTGAGCAGATCGTCGCGGATCTGCCGTGCCCGCGCCCCCAGGTCGTAGCCGCCGGCGCCCACGTCCACCTCATCGTCGCCGAGCACGGCCTCGAGCTCGCCCGCGACCACGCGCTGGTTGGCGGTCCAGAGACGTCCGACGGGTGGGTCGGCGATACGCGGATGTCCGGCGGCGTCGCGGTATTCGAGCGCACCGAACAGGCGGTCGGGGCCGCTCGTGGCGGGTACGCGGCCTAACAATGTCCAGGCGATGCGCCCGCGCGAATCGCCGATCACGATGTTCTGCCCCGGAATCCCGATGCGCGGTGCGAGCTCGAGCACATCATCGATGCCACGCGCGTTCTCGAGCGACAGGAGCGCGAAGTTGGTGGCCTCGGGTCGCGTCGCGAGCCAGGCCGCCTGCAGGCAATCGCCGCTGGCGACATCGTCGGCATAGTCTTCGCCGTCGAGCACGACGCCCGCACCCACGTCGCGATAGGTGACCTCGACGTCCGCGGAACCCTTCACCGCGATGTGCTCGCGGCGCACCGCGTAGTCCGCGCTCGCGCACCTGGCCCAGCGAGCATCGGCAAAATCGCCGTAGCTGTTGGTGAATCCCCAGGCCACCTGGCCATTGGAACCGGCGGCCACCGCGGGGGTGCCCGGCAACGTCACACCGGTGATGTCGACGGCGGGATTGCCGGTTGCACGCAGTCGCGCCGGATACCAGACCGCCGGAACCCCGAGATCGAGATGCATGTCGTTGGCGATGAGCGCCACTCCGGAACGCGTGTGAACACCCGCGACCGCCCAGCTGTTGCTGCCTGGAGCCTTGTCCTCGCCAACCGGCCCGTCCACGGCGCCCACGAAGCGCAGCTGCGCGGGAAACGGCTGCGTGAGCACGCCGGCGGAGTCGGTGCAGTCCGCCTGCACGCACGGCGCCTCGGCGGAATAGTTAGGCGTGTCCCAATCCGAGTGGCCGGCGTAGATGAAGGCGATCAAGGCCTGCGCGCCCGCCGCGTCGCTGCGCGCCGCCGCCGCGCGCTGCAGGCGCCGGCGGTCGAGCTCGGCGCGCAGGCTGCCGTATTGCAGCTGCCACCACATCGAGTGCACGACCAGCACGGAATCTTCCGCGATCCAGGGGCGCGGAGTCGCCCGCAGCAGCAGATATTCCCAGGGCCGCGCGCGAAGCGAAGCGAGCCCGCCGTTCACGCCGCGCGCATAGGCCTCGACGATCGCGCGTTCGACATCCGGTGCCGCCTCAACGACGCGACGCGCCACCGCGCGAAAGCCGAAGCGGCGCGTGCGCCGATCCGATTTCAGCGCCACCGCACCGAACAGCTCCGACAACTCGCCCGCCGCCAGGCGGCGCGACAGATCCATCTGGAAAAAACGGTCCTGTGCATGCGCGAACCCCAAGGCGAAGGCCAGGTCCGCGCGCGTGCCGGCGGTGATCACGGGGATTCCGCGCGCGTCGCGTTCGATGCTGGCTTCGGCGCCAAGTGCCGCGGCAGGCACGGTGCCGTCGAGTTGCGGCAGGCTCCGGTCCATGGCCCACCATGCGAGGCCAAGCGCCAGCACCGCGAGGCTCGCGACGACTAACAAAGTCCATCGCAGCCAGCGGAGCCAACGCATCGGGGTTACCGGCAGCCCGTCAGTCTTGCGGAACGCGCAGGATGGTCAACGCGTTGGTGCCGCCGGTAATTCCGGTGAGCTCACCCTTGGTGACGATGACCAGCTCGCCCTTCTCCACCAGATCGAGCTGCAGCATCATGGTGACGATGGCCTTGAACAGCTCGCCGGTGCGCACTTCGGGGATGTCGAACGGCACGGGGAACACGCCGCGATACAGCGTGACGCGCCGGCGCGTGGATTCGTGACGCGTGAAGGCGTAGATGGGAATGTCGGAACGCGCGCGCGACATCCACAGCGGCGTTGTGCCGGATTCGGTGAGCGCGACGATGGCGCGCACCTTCATGTGATTGGAGGTGTACATCACCGCCATGGCGATCGCTTCTTCGGTGCGATCGACGATGCCCTCGGCCCGAGTGCGCATGCGGTTATGCTTGATCTCGTATTTCTCGGCGCCGGCGATGACCTCTTCCATCGCCTGGATCGCTTTGACCGGGTGCTTGCCGATGGCGCTCTCGGCCGAGAGCATCACCGCGTCGGTGCCATCCATCACGGCATTCGCGACGTCTGACACCTCGGCGCGCGTGGGCACCGGACTCGTGATCATCGACTCCATCATCTGAGTGGCCGTGATCACGACTTTATTGCGCGTGCGCGATTCGTGGATGATGGTCTTCTGCAAGCCGGTGATCGCCGCGTAGCCCATTTCCACGCCAAGGTCGCCGCGCGCGACCATCACGACGTCGGACGCGTCGATGATCTCGGTGAGGTTGTGGATCGCTTCGTGACGCTCGACCTTGGCGCACAGGTGCGCGTGTCCGCCGGCGGCGCGCACGAGATCGCGCGCGAGGTTCATGTCCGCGGCGTCGCGCGGGAAGGATACCGCGACGTAATCGACACCCCTGCCGCACGCGAACTTGATGTCTTCACGGTCCTTGTCGGTGAGCGCCGGCGCGGAGATGCCGCCGCCCTTCAGGTTCACGCCCTTGCGGTTCGACAGCTCGCCGCCCGCGATCACTTTCGTGTCGATGCGCGTGCCAGAAACCTTGGTCACCTCGAGCTCGATGAGGCCGTCGTTCAGCAACAGGATGTTGCCGGCCTTCACGTCCTTCGGCAGATCCTTGTATGCGCAGCCGACGACTTGCTCATTGCCCGCGTTGATGTCGTGCGCCGTATCGAGGGCGAAAGCCTGGCCGTCCTTGAGATCGACCTTCTTGTTAGTGAAGCTCTCGATGCGGATCTTCGGGCCGCCGAGGTCGGCGAGAATGCCCACATAGCGGCCAGCGCGGCGCGCCGCTTCGTGCACCATGTCGATGCGCCGGCCGTGTTCCTCGTGTTTGCCGTGCGAGAAATTGACGCGCGCGACGTCGAGTCCGGCGCGGACCATTTCGGTCAGCACTTCGATGGAATCCGTGGACGGGCCTAAGGTCGCGACAATCTTGGTGCGCGAATGCATCTGGCGTTCTGGCATGGGCGCGCATTCTGCCATGTGTTTGCGTGCCTGGCGCATAATCGAAAGACGTAATTCAAATCGAGGGGAAGTTCGATGGCAAAGCGGTCTTGGCTGGTTCTCGTGGTGGGGCTCGTTTTAGGTGCGAGCCTGCAAATGACGGGCGCCGTGGGCACGGAATCACCTGGGCGGGTGTTCGAGCTGCGCACCTATCACACCTTCCCCGGGCGGCTCGACGCCCTGCACAAGCGCTTTCGCGAACACACCATGAGGATGTTCGAGAAGCACGGCATGACCAATGTCGGGTACTGGGTGCCGCAGGACAGCCCGGCGCATGAGACCACGCTGGTTTATGTGATCTCGCACGCGAGCCGCGATGCGGCCAAGGCGAGCTGGGACGCTTTCCGCAATGATCCTGAGTGGAAGAAGATCGCCGCCGCGTCGGAAGCCGATGGCGGGAAGATCGTGGAGAAAATCGAGTCAGTGTTCGTGGAAGCGACGGATTACTCGCCGTTGCGATGAGCACGCGAGATCTTGAGGCGTTCGATCGCGCGTACGGCAAGGCAAGAAGGAGGATTCCGCGGCGCACCTTCGCGAGACCGGAATAGCTAGTCTCCGCCGCCCGCGCGCGCTCGACGGTTCTCTTTACCGCTTCGCGCGCGACTCGAGCATCGCCACCGCCGGCAGCATCTTCCCCTCGACGAACTCGAGGAATGCGCCGCCACCCGTGCTGATATACGAAATGCCTTCTTCGACGCCGTACTTCTCGATGGCCGCCAGCGTGTCGCCACCACCGGCGAGCGAAAACGCCGGGCTCTTTGCAATGGCCTGGGCGATGGTCTTGGTGCCCTCGCCGAACTGATCGAACTCGAACACGCCCACGGGGCCGTTCCAGATGATCGTGCCCGCGGTCTGCAACACCTTGCCGAATCGCTCGGCGGTATCCGGACCTATGTCGAGGATCATCTCGTCGGGACGCACGTCGTGAATGCCGCGAATGTCGGCGTGTGCGGTGGCCGCGAATTCCTTGGCCACGACCACGTCCGTCGGCAACGGGATCTCCGCGCCGCGCGCCCGCGCCGCTTCGAGCAGCTTGCGCGCCATGTCGAGCATGTCCGCTTCATGCAGCGACTTGCCCACGTTGATGCCGGTGGCCGCGAGGAATGTGTTGGCGATGCCGCCACCGACGATGAGCTTGTCCACCTTGACTAACAAGGACTCGAGCACCGTGAGCTTGGTCGACACTTTCGAGCCGGCCACGATGGCCACCAGCGGACGCGCCGGCTTCGCCAGCGCGCGCTCCAGCGCCTCGAGCTCACCGACCAGCAGCGGCCCGGCGCAGGCGATCTTCGCGAACTTGCCGACGCCATGCGTCGAGGCCTCGGCACGATGCGCCGTGCCGAACGCGTCCATGACGAAGACATCGCACAGCGACGCCATCTGCTTCGCGAGATCTTCCTTGTCCTTCTTCTCGCCCTTGTTGAAGCGCACGTTCTCGAGCAGCACCGCCGAGCCCGCCGGGCAATCGACGCCCGCCAGCCAGTCCTTCTTGAGCGGGACCTGCATGCCTAACAAGTCGGAGAGGCGCGCGGCGACGGGCGCGAGCGAGAACTCTTCCGCGTAGACGCCCTCTTCCGGACGCCCGAGATGCGAGGTGATGAACACCTTCGCGCCTTTGTCGAGCGCGAGCTTGATGGTCGGCAGCGACGCACGGATGCGCGCGTCGCTGGTGACCTTGCCGCCTTCGATGGGCACGTTCAGATCTTCGCGAATCAGCACCCGCTTGCCAGCCAGGTCCTGATCCGCCATGCGCAACACATTCATAGGGACACGTACCTCAAGCCGCCTTCGCCCAGGCCAGGGTCGTGTCCAGCATGCGGTTCGAGAAGCCCCACTCGTTGTCGTACCAGGAGCACACCTTGACCAGCGTGCCTTCGGTGACACGTGTGAGCGTGGAGTCGTAGGTCGAGGAAGCCGGATCGTGGTTGTAGTCGATCGAGACGAGCTGCTTGTCCGTGTACGCCAGCACGCCCTTCATGGCGCCGTCGGCGGCTTCTTTGACGAGCTTGTTGATCTCTTCCACGGTCGTCGCGCGCTTGGCGACGAAGGTGAGATCGACCAGCGAGACGTTGATGGTCGGAATGCGGATCGCGAAACCATCGAGCTTGCCCTTGAGCTCCGGCAGCACGAGACCCACGGCCGCGGCAGCACCGGTCTTCGCGGGGATCATCGACATCGTGGCGGAACGCGCACGGCGAATGTCCTCGTGATACACGTCGGTCAGGCGCTGGTCGTTCGTGTACGCATGGATCGTCGTCATCAAACCGCTGACGATGCCGATCTTGTCGTTCAGAACCTTGGCCAACGGCGCGAGGCAGTTAGTCGTGCACGAGGCGTTGGAGATGACCGTGTGCGAGCTCTTGAGCACGTTGTGGTTGACGCCGTAGACGACCGTCGCGTCGACGTCCTTGCCACCCGGTGCCGAGATCACGACTTTCTTCGCGCCACCGGCGAGATGCTTGCCCGCATCGGCCTTGGTGGTGAAAAAGCCCGTGCTCTCGAACACGTATTCGGCGCCCACGGAAGCCCAGTCGATCTTCGACGGGTCGCGCTGTGCGAACACTTTGATCTTGTCGCCGTTGACGACGATGGCATCGCCTTCGACGCTCACCGTGCCGGGGAATTTGCCGTGCGCGGTGTCGTACTGCGTGAGGTGCGCATTGGTCTGCGCGTCGCCCAGGTCGTTGACCGCGACGATCTGGATTTCGTTGGTGCGCTTCGCTTCATAGAGCGCGCGCAGGATGTTGCGGCCGATACGTCCGTAACCGTTGATACCTACTTTGATGGCCATCTCTCGCAATCCCCTTACGTTGAATCTTCAGGAAAGAACTGTGGTCGTCTTCAGGCGAGCAACTGCTCGACCTGCGCCTTGAGGTCGGCGGCAGTCAGACCGAAATGTTTGAACAGGTCCGGGCCCTTGCCCGAAGCGCCGAAGCTCTCGATACCCATGACGCGGCCCTGCGAGCCGACATAGCGCCACCATGATTGCGTGGAGCCCGCTTCCACGGCGAGGCGGCGCGTGCATGATGCCGGCAGCACGCTTTCGCGATACGGCGCGGGCTGTGCGTCGAAAGCCTCACAACACGGCATGGACACGAGGCGCACGCGTTTGCCCGCGGCCTGCAGTTCCTTGACCGCTTCGGCGGCGAACCCGACTTCCGAGCCGGTGGCGATCACGATGGCTTCGGGCGGCCCGTTGCTGTCGATGAGCACATAGCCACCTTTGCGCAACGCGACCAACTGCTCGGGCGTGCGCGGCTGCTGCGCAAGTCCCTGGCGCGTGAAGATGAGCGCGGTCGGGCCGTTCTTGCGCTCGAGCGCCGCGGCCCACGACACCGCCGACTCCACCGCGTCGCAGGGGCGCCAGGTGTGCAGGTTGGGCATGGCGCGCAAGCTCGCCAGATGTTCGACCGGCTGGTGCGTCGGCCCGTCTTCGCCCAAGCCGATGGAGTCGTGCGTGTACACGAGAGTGGTCGGGCAATGCATGATCGCCGCCACGCGCACCGCGTTGCGTGCGTAATCGGAGAACACGAGGAACGTTCCACCGTAGGGGCGGAAGCCACCGTGCACGGTGACGCCGTTCATGATGGCCGTCATGCCGAATTCGCGCACGCCGTAATAGACGTAGTTAGCCTTGAAGTTGTCGGTGGTGAGATCGACCGAATCCTTGCGGCGTGTGTTCACCGAGCCTGTGAGGTCGGCCGATCCGCCGAGCATCTCCGGCATCTTGGGGCCGAGCACGTTCAACACCAGCTGTGAGGAAGCGCGCGTCGCCTGCGCGCCGGTGACGGCCGCTCCCGCCGCGATGGCACTCTGCACGATCTCGGCCCAGTCGGCTGGCAGATCGCCCTTCATGCGGCGCTCGAACTCCGCGCCCTCGGCTGGAAATTCGCGCTTGAAGCGGCGCCATACGCGCAGCCATCTTTTTTCCGCGGCGGACCCGGCTTCGCGATGATCCCAGGCGGCGCGGATGTCATCAGGCACGACGAACGGCGGCGCCGTCCAGCCGAGCGTCTCGCGCGCTTTAGCGACCTCATCGGGGCCGAGCGCTTCACCGTGCGCCGACTTGGTGCCCTGCTTGTTAGGCGCGCCCCAGCCGATGATGGTCTTGCAGCAGATGATGGACGGCTGATCCTTGCGGTTGCGCGCCTTTTTGATGGCAGCGGCAACGGCATCGGCGTCGTGACCGTCGACATTCTTGACCACGTGCCAGCCGTAGGCTTCGAAGCGCCTCGGCGTGTCCTCGCTGAACCAGCCGGCAGTCTTACCGTCGATGGAGATGCCGTTGTCGTCGTAGAACACGATGAGCTTGCCGAGCTTCAGATGGCCGGCAAACGAGGCGGCTTCGTGCGAGATGCCTTCCATGAGGCAGCCATCGCCGACGAAGCAATAAGTGTGATGATCGACCACGGACAACCCGTCGCGGTTGTACTGGGCGGCCAACAGTTTTTCCGCGAGCGCCATACCGACGGCGTTGGCGAAGCCCTGCCCTAGCGGGCCCGTAGTCGTCTCGATGCCCATCTCGAGGTCGCGCTCCGGGTGTCCTGCGGTGCGCGAACCCAGCTGGCGGAAGTGTTTGAGCTCATCGATGGCCACCGGATAACCGGTGAGATGCAGCAGCGAGTACAGCAGCATCGAGCCGTGGCCGTTCGAGAGCACGAAGCGGTCGCGGTTCCACCATTTCGGGTTGCCGGGGTTGTACTTGAGGACGTCGCGCCACAGCACCTCCGCGATGTCGGCCATGCCCATGGGCGCACCGGGATGTCCCGAATTCGCCGCCTGCACGGCGTCCATGGAGAGCGCGCGGATGGCATTCGCCAGGGCGCGGCGTTGGGGGGTGCTGATTGGGGTATCCATAAAGGGCGCGCATTGTCCGACAGGGGGCTGGCGGGGGCAACCGAAACCCAAGAAAAGATGGCTGCCGGGGTGTGAAATTGGCGCGCCATTGTCCCGAAGGACAAACCGTCCCGCGGGACCCACCGCCTTCGACCTGGCGGGCGATCGGAGGCCTGCGCAGTAGTCGGGCTTTGGAGCGACTCACGATCCAAACGGTGACGACGAGATCGGAGTGCCGTGCCTACGCACGCTCGGCGAGCACGATCCACTTGTCGGACAACAGCGGCGTCGACACACGGATTACCTGACGGATCGCAAAGCCGGCGTCCGCAAATTCCTTCTCGAGCTCTCCGCGCGACACTCGCGACAGCGGCGCACGCCCAAGTCCGAGCTTGCCGAATGTGTGGGTGAGCACATAGCGGAACGTGTAGCAGTGCCGGTAGTCGATGATGACCCAACGGCGCGAGACGCGATGGAACTCGCGCAGCATGCGCACGCGTGTCTTCGGATCCACGTGCATCATGAAACGAATGGACACCACGCAGTCGAGCGAATCGCTGCGCAGCGGCAGGTGCTCCGCGTTCGCCTGCACGTAGCCGCGTATCGACTTCTGTTGCCCGTCCGGAATGGATGCGGCCTTGTGCAGCATCTCCAGCGAGATATCGCTGCCGATGATTTCGAAGCCTTCGCGAGCCAGTGCTCCGGTGAAACGGCCAGTGCCGCAGGGCAGATCGAGGATGGTCCGCACGCCGGTGGTTTCGCGCAGTGCCTTGGTGATCGCAGCCCATTTGCGCCGGTTGCGCTTCTGGCGCTCGGGTGAGCTGAACCGGTGAAAGTCGTAGTCCTCGGCCACCTGTGAGCTGCGATAGAAATCGCGCTTGTAGTCGTAGCCGTCTTCCCGCGGCCGGCTCGGATCACTCTTGCCGGGTCTTTTCATGTCGGCCGACACTGTAGTGGGTGGGGCCACGTGAGGAAAGCGCGGAATGAAAGCGCATACTTTCGCCGCGCATCTTCGACGCGCGCCGAGCGAGGCAGAAAGTGTCGAACCGGTCCCGATTTACCATTGTTTTTTGAACTCGAAGCACCTTCGGAAAGTCGCTATATACAGACGCGGCTTCACATTTTTCCGCGTGTAGTTTGCGACCTGGTTCACCACGCTACAGCGCGGTGAACCGTGTCGTGACGTGCATCACCCGCCCGTTTGCGGCTTGTTTGTAGAGTTCGATTGAATGAGTGCAATCAGAGTCATCCAGTTCACCGACCCCCACTTGTTTGGCGACATCGCCGGCACTCTGCGTGGCGTGAACACCTTCGATACGCTGGAGCGCACGCTGTCGGATGCCTCGGGCCACATCGCCATCGCTGATGCCATCCTGGTCACCGGCGACCTCGTGCAGGACGATGCCGGCGGTTACGAGCACTTCCGCCGCATTTTTGCACGCCTCGGCAAGCCGGTACTGTGTATCCCCGGCAATCACGATTTCGTTCCGCAGATGCGCGAAGCGCTGGCGGGCCGTCCGTTCGATCTCGACGGCCCCGCCGACATCGGCGCCTGGCGCATCGTCCTGCTCGACAGCGTCGTGCCGCAACAGGCCGGCGGCCGCATATCGGTGGAGATGCTGACCAAGCTGGATGAAGAGCTGGGCCGCGCGCGCCAGCGCCACGCCATGGTGTGCCTGCATCATCACCCGATCGCCATGCAAAGCCGGTGGCTCGACAACGTCGGTCTGGCGAACGCCAACGAATTCTGGTCGGTCATCGACAGTCATCCGCAGGTCAAGGCGGTGGTCTGGGGTCACGTGCACCAGGCTTTCGAAGGTGTGCGGCGAAATGTAAGGCTGATTGCCACTCCATCCACCTGCGCGCAATTCCAGCCGAGATCGGATCAATTCGTCATCGACAACCAGCCACCCGCCTATCGACTGCTGACGTTGCATTCCAACGGCGCAATCGACACTGGCGTGCACTTCCTGACTGCCGCAGAATCCGCGGCATGATTTTCCCTGAAGCGATGCGCCGAGGCCTCGCTCGCGGCCTCGCGGGCGCGCTGCTGCTCGCATCCGGCGTGCAGGGTGCGCACGCGCGCGACACCTCGGTCTGGTCCATGAAGGGCACGCGCAACACCGTGTACCTCGCCGGCTCGGTGCACGCGTTGCCGAAGGGGGATTCGGCGTTTCCCGAACAGCTGGAGCGCGTGTATGAAGCGGCCGAGGTCGTCGTGCTCGAGGTCGACCTCGACGACATGAATCCACTCGACGCGGTGAAATTCATCACGGCCAACGGCACGCTGCCCGCCAGTCAGTCGCTCAAAGACGTGGTGGGCGAAGAGCCGTACACGCGGATCAGCAAGCTCGCCGAGTCGCTGCAGATACCCGAAGTGGTGATCGCAAAACTCGAGCCCTGGGCCGCGGCGCTCGTTCTCACCCAATTCGCGCTCACCAAGACCGGCTTCGACCCGCAGCTCGGCATCGACATGCAGATCACCGAGCGCGCCCGCGCCGATGGCAAACCCATCGAAGGCCTGGAGACGGTGATCGACCAGCTGAGCGTGTTCGATGCGCGCAGTTTCGAGGAACAAACCCGTTTCCTGCTCGACTCGGCCGACGACGCCCCGAACCTCAACAAAGACCTGCAGGAGCTCATCGGCGCATGGCGCGTGGGCGACCTGCGCGCGCTGGAAAATGCATTCGTCAGGGAACGTGCCAAGTCGCCAGGCCTCTACGATGCGTTGTTAGGGGTGCGCAATCGCCTGTGGTTGCCGAAAATCGAGGCGCTGCTCAAGGAAGATCGCGACTATTTGGTGGTCGTGGGCGCATTGCATTTCGTCGGCAGTGACGGTCTGCTCGCGCTTCTCAAGAAAGGCGGCCACAACGCCGTTCCAGTACCGGCCGCCAAGACGCCGCGCTGATACAGCATCGATGCGCGCCTTCGCGATCTTCGTCGGACTGATTGCGCTCGGCCTCGCGGGTATCGCGATCCTTGGCTATCCGGCATGGCTGCTCATCTCGCCATTGCTCGATAACCCGAAATTCCACCGCATCGCCAGCCGCATCGGCATGTTGCTGCTGGTGGTCGGCTTCGTCGTCGCCGCGCGGCGCCTCAAGGTCGCCGACCGGCGCAGTCTCGGATTCGGGCTGCCTTTTGGCCAATTCATCACCGAGGTGGCCAAGGCTGTCTTCTTCGGCGCGTTGCTCATGATGCCGGCGCTGATCACCATGATCGCATTGGACATGCGCCAGCTCGTCGGCGACCCAATGGATGTCGAGCAATGGGTCCGGCTCGTTGTGGGCGGCATTGTCACCGGACTCACGGTGGCGCTCATCGAGGAAACCTTCCTGCGCGGAGCGATGCAGACGGCGATCGCGCGCGAGTCCGGCACGTCCGTCGCCATCCTGCTTACTGCATTGGTGTACGCGACCACGCATTTCATCGGCCGTTATCGCGTGGCGCCCGCCGACGTCAATGCCGGCAGCGGTCTGGACATGCTCGCGCACGCGTTCGCGGTGCTCGCCAACCCGCTCGCCATCATCGACGCGTTCCTCTGCCTCGTAGCGGTCGGCATCTTGTTAGGCATGGTGCGCGCGCGCACTGGCGGCATCGCGGCGCCCATCGGCCTGCATGCCGGCTGGGTCGCGGTGATCTACGTGGTGCGCGAAACTTCCGAGCGGCGAGCTGACGGCCCGGGAGCCTGGCTACTCAGCGACTATGACGGTTTCATCGGTTGGATGGTGCTCGGCTGGACCGTGGTGATCGGCGCCGTGCTCAGCTGGTGGTACCGGAAAAAGGAAACCGGGGCAGAGGTACTCGCCGACGACGTCGGCGTCATCGGTAAATAGGCAGGTTGCCTATTCGGGGACGACGGTCAGCAATACGTCGAGCCGTTCGAGGGGGTCGTCGAGCTCGAGCAAGGCCTGCTTGTCGGCGAGCGCGATGGGCAGAAGTTCCGCCAGCCGTGACCCGACCCACGCGGCATCTTCGAATTTTTTCTCCACGTGTTCGTAATGTTCGGCGAGGTCCTGGAGCGCGCGGCGCACCGTGCGGGCCAGACGCGTGTGGTTCGGCGTGAGCGGCAGCACTGGCTCCTCGGGCAGCCACGAGACCTCACCCATGTTCAGACCATCGGCGGCACGCCATACGCGCTGCACGCGGAACCGGCGCTCGCCGACGCAGCTGATACCTAACAGGCCGTCGTGCAGGGTATGGAAGTCCGCGATGCGCGCCGTGCAGCCGACGGTCGCGGTGGTGGCGACGACGCCCGCTTCGTCGCCGTCCTGGATCAACACCACGCCGAACGGCAGCTGCTCGCGCGTGCAGCGGCGCACCATGTCGGTATACCGGGTTTCGAAGATGCGCAGCGGCAAGGGGCCGCCGGGAAAAAGCACGGTGTGCAGCGGAAAGAGCGGAATGACGCTGCTGTCCGTCACATGCTCGATGCGTCCATCAGTGTGCTCATGAACGGGGACCCCGGGCCAGCGCCTCGAGTAGTTTGCCATGCAGGCCGCCAAACCCGCCGTTGCTCATGATGAGCACCTGATCGCCGGCGGTGCTGCTGGCCGCCAGCCCGTCGACCAGCTCCTCGATTGAGCGCGCAAGCCTGCCCTTGGAGCCGAGTTTCGTGACCACCGCGTCCGCATCCCAGCCGAGATCGGCCGGCGCGAACATCCACACCGAATCCGCCCCGGCGAGCGACGGCGCCAGCGTCTCGCGATGCACACCCATGCGCATCGTGGCCGAACGCGGCTCGAGCACTGCAATGATGCGCTTCCCGCCGACTTTACGGCGCAGTCCGTCGATGGTGTAGGCAATGGCGGTGGGGTGATGCGCAAAGTCGTCGTATACCGCGATGCCGCGCACTTCCCCGCGCAGCTCCATGCGGCGCTTGACGCCCTTGAATTCGGCGAGCGCGGCGATCGACTGCGCCACCGACACGCCGGCATGGCGCGCTGCGCCGATCGCCGCCAGTGCATTTTCGGCGTTGTGCGCACCTAACAAAGACCACTGCACCGTGCGCGTCGGTTTGCCAGCCTCGAGCACCACGAATTTGGAAAAGTCGCCGCCCTCCTCCACGTCGAGCGACCAGGCGATCTGCGATGCCGGCGTGCGCCCGAACCCCTCGAGCGGGGTCCACGCACCCATGGCCAGCGTCGCCTTGAGATGATCGTCGGCCGCATTCCAGAGAATGAGCCCGGAGCCGGGGATGGTGCGCACCAGGTGGTGGAACTGCTTCTGGATCGCCGCCAGGTTTTCGTAGATGTCGGCGTGATCGAACTCGAGATTGTTGAGAATCAGCGTGCGCGGGCGGTAGTGCACGAACTTGGCGCGTTTGTCGAAAAACGCCGTATCGTATTCATCCGCTTCGATGACGAAGTGTTTTCGGCCACCGAGGCGCGCACTGACCGCGAAGTTCGCCGGCACTCCGCCAATCAGAAATCCCGGCGCGAGTCCCGCGTGCTCGAGGATCCACGCCAGCATGCTCGAGGTCGTGGTCTTGCCGTGCGTGCCGGAAACACCGAGCACGTGCGCGTCGCGCAGCACTTCGCGAGCGAGCCACTCCGGTCCCGAGGTGTATGGAATATTGCTCTCGAGCAGCGCCTCGATGACCGGCACGCCGCGCGTCATCACATTGCCGACTACCACGACATCGGGCCTTGGAGTGAGCTGGGCAGCGTCGAACCCTGTGGTGAGCTCGATGCCGAGCGCCTCGAGCTGCGTGCTCATGGGTGGATAGACGTTCTTGTCGGAGCCCGTGACACGATGGCCGGCGGTCTTGGCGATGGCGGCGATGCCGCCCATGAACGTACCGCAGATGCCGAGAATATGAACGTGCATGACGAGCCTTGAGCTTCTAGACCGGTTTGGACGGAATTCCGAACAGCATCGCGTACACCAGCGCGGTGGCGATCCTCAGCCCGAAGACGAAAATGATGGCGGCGACATAAGGCCATTCGAACGCCGCCTTCACTATCCGGACCAGTACGACCAACAGCCAGACGACGAGCGCCGCCCCAACCAGCGTCGGCAATGTCGGCGGCGGATTCGCCGGATCCGGCTTTATGGTGTACGGCAGCAGCGAGATGGCGAGCGGGAGCAGCAGCGGCAGGAACAGCGTGAAGACGCCGAAGAATGCGGTCATCGTCTGCACGAATCGCTCGCGCTTGTTCACCAGCGCGAAGGCCACCTGGAACCACACCAGCGCCACGACGGTGTCGAGCAGAAACTCGACCGGCAAGCGCGACGGAGCGGTGGGAATGAGCGAGGTGATGATCGCCGAAACCGCAACGTTCAACGCGATCATGATGGCAAGCAGGCTCGCCGACGCCGGCAGACTCTCCGGTCCTGCGCGCAATAAGATGATGTCGATGAGACGTGCGAACAATACGCGGAGATTCACAAGCATAATGCCGGGCCGATTGTACACGTCACCCGGAGAACGGCGCCCTTGATGATCGACTCTGCCGATGCACTGACGGCTTTCGCGGCCGGCGCCGCGCGCGCAACGACTCTCGCGCTCGATACTGAATTCATGCGCGAGAAGACCTATCGCGCAGAACTGTGTCTCATTCAGGTCGCCGATGGCGACAACGCCGTGTGCATCGATCCGCTTGCCATCGCCGATCTGTCGAGCCTCGCACCGCTGCTGGGTGCTCCCGGCGTCGTGAAGATCATGCATGCCGCACGGCAGGATCTCGAAGTGCTGCTGCCGGCGGTCGGCATGGTGCAGCCGGTATTCGACACGCAGATCGCCGCCGCGCTCGCCGGACATCCATCGCAGGTCGGCTACGCGGAGCTCGCGCGGCGCCTGCTCGGTGTCGAACTCGCCAAGGCACACACACGCGCCGACTGGTCGCGGCGGCCGCTCAGTGCCGAAGAGCAGCAATATGCGCTCGACGACGTGCGGCACCTCGCCCCGCTGCGCGCAAGTTTGTTAGACACGCTGGCGGCAAAGGGCCGCGTGGCATGGCTCGAGGAAGAGCTGGCGGCGCTCGCCAACCCCGACGCGCTGCGCGTTGCCCCCGAAGAGGCATGGCGCAAGGTCAAGGGCCTGCCGGCACTGGATCCCGCGCGTCAACAATTGGCGCAGGCGCTCGCCGCGTGGCGCGAACGGCGCGCCGACGAACGCAACCGGCCGCGCGGCTGGATTCTCGACGATGTCGTCCTGCGCGAGATCGTGATCAGGCTGCCGCGTTCGCTCGAAGCGCTGCAGGCCTTGCCGGAGATGCAGGAGTCCGTCGTGCGCAAGTGCGGCGACGATCTGCTGGCGCTGATACGCGATGCGCGGATCGGCGATCCGCCACCGGCGCTGCCGCGCCGCGAGCGTCCGGATCCGGCGCAGCTCGCGCTGGTGAAGCGGCTCGCCGACATTGCCGCTGAGACTGCGAAAGGCCTCGAGATCAATGCCGAAGTGCTGGCCACGCGTCGCGAGCTGGAGAAACTCGCCGCCGGCAGACGCGACGTGAGCCTGTTGCGCGGCTGGCGCAAAGAGGTCGTCGGCGAGCGCTTGTTAGCGGCGCTTTGACTTGCGGCGCACGGGCCGCGTCAGGCGCTTCGTCGTGCGCGAGGCCTTGCGGACCATCGCGCGTTTTTTGACAGCCTTCTTGGCGGCCGGCCTGCGCTTGGCGGTATTGACCTTGCGGCGGGCGACTTTGCGCGCGCGGGCCTTGGGCGCCGGCTTCGAGCGGCGTTTGGCGGCTCGCTTCCTGCGGGCCACGCCGGTGGCCGCCGGCTTGGCATTGAGCACGTCGAGCAGACGCCTGGTGATTTCTTCCAGCGCACCTTCGGCGTGCACGGTACGCAGCAGTCCCACGTCCGAGTAGTAAGACAGCACCGGCTGCGTCTGGTTGGCGTAGACGCGCAGGCGCTCGGCGACAGTCGCTTCTTCGTCGTCCTTGCGCTGGAACAGCTGGTGCTCGTCGCTGCCGGGCACGCAGTCCGTCGCCGGGCTGGGCGGCGGTGCCGTGTGGATATTGAAAACCTTGTTGCACAGCGCACAGGTGCGCCGGCCGGAAATGCGCCGCACCAGCTCGGCATCCCCCACTTCGAACAGCACCACCGCGTCGAGCGGCGTGCCCAGATCGTTCATGAGCTTGGTGAGGGCTTCGGCCTGCGGCTGCGTGCGCGGGAATCCATCGAGGATGAAGCCGTTGCGCGCATCGGGCTGCGCAACGCGATCGCGGATGATGTCGAGCATCGTCGCGTCGTCGACCAGCAGGCCCTTCGCCATGATGGCTTCTGCCCGCTTGCCGAGCTCCGTGCCCTCTTTGCGATGCTTGCGCAGGATGTCTCCGGTCGAGATCTGCGGAATTCCAAATTGCTTGATGAGACGCTGGGCCTGAGTGCCCTTGCCCGATCCGGGCGCGCCCATGAGAACGATGCGCATGCTAAATTCTTGACCTGAAAGCGAGACCCCCTCGAAGGGTCGCCACACTACCCAAAGCATTAGTTGCAAGCAAACGAGACCTACGAGAGCCATTTATGAGCAAGCGTGCCTTGAAAACGAAACCCATGAACGCGTTTTATGCTCAATCGGGCGGCGTAACCGCCGTCATCAACGCCTCTGCCGCAGGCGTCATCGAAGCGGCGATGAAAACCCGGCTCATCAACAAGGTGTACGCCGGCCGCCACGGCATCGTCGGCGCGCTCACCGAAGACTTGATCGACGTCAGCAAGGAATCGCGCGCCACCATCAAAGGGCTTAGACATACCCCAGCGGGTGCCTTCGGGTCCGCGCGTTACAAGTTGAAGAGCCTCGACCAGGATCGCGCCAAATACGAGCGGCTCATCGAGGTGTTCAAGGCGCACGACATCGGCTACTTCTTCTACAACGGCGGTAACGATTCGATGGACACCGCTAACAAGGTGTCGCAGATCGGTGATCAGCTCGGTCACAAGGTGATCTGCATCGGCGTGCCGAAGACAGTCGACAACGATCTGCCGCACACCGACTGCTGCCCTGGGTTTGGTTCAGTTGCAAAATACGTCGCCGTGTCCACGCGCGAGGCCGCGCTCGACGTGGCGTCGATGGCCAGGACATCGACCAAGGTGTTCGTCATGGAAGTCATGGGACGTCACGCCGGCTGGATCGCCGCCGCGGGCGGGCTTGCGGGCAAGGGCCCGAAGCAGGCACCGCACATCATCCTGTTTCCCGAAATCGCCTTCGACAAGGATGCGTTCCTCGCCAAGGTGAAGCAGTGCGTCACCGACAACGGGTACTGCGTCATCGTGGTATCCGAAGGCGCGCACTACGCCGATGGCAAGTTCCTGGCCGATGCCGGCACCAAGGACTCATTTGGCCACACGCAGTTGGGCGGCGTGGGCCCGGTGGTCGCGAACATGGTGCGCGAAGCGCACGGCTACAAATATCACTGGGCCGTCGCCGACTATCTACAGCGCGCCGCGCGCCACATCGCCTCGAAGACCGACGTGCTCCAGGCTTATGCCATGGGCAAGGCCGCGGTCGAGCTCGCGGTCAAAGGCTACGATGCCGTCATGCCCACCATCGTGCGCAAGAAGGCGAAGCCGTATAAGTGGGTCGTCGGCCACGTGCCGCTGTCGGAAGTGGCGAACGTGGAAAAGAAATTGCCGCGCGACTACATCACTGAAGATGGCTTCGGCATCACCGAGAAGTGCCGCGCCTATCTCGAGCCGCTGATTGCCGGCGAGGACTACCCGCCCTTCAAGAACGGCCTGCCCGACTACGTGCAGATCAAGGGAGTGGCGGTGAAGAAGAAGCTGAACACCGACTTCAAGCCGTAGGTAAACGGCAGTCCCGGGCGCCGGCCCGGGATTTGGCTGCCGGCTGCCAATCAGCGTCTCTGTCTCACGTTGTCATTGGCTTGCGCCGGTTGGCCCGTCGGCCACTCGTTGTTATAGTGCGCCCCCTTTTGGGGTGGCAGGCTCGACGCCGCACTCTCGCATAACAACTAAGTATCTGATTTCGTAAGGAGTCCACATGGTTGCCACGACGTGGCTGTGGCTGGCGATCGGCGCCGGCGTAGTCGCCGTTTTGTACGGCGTGTTCTCAATGATGGCCATTCTGAAGCTGCCCGCCGGCAACGCGCGCATGCAGGACATTGCCGCGGCCATCCAGGCCGGCGCCAAGGCCTATCTCAACCGCCAGTACACCACCATCGCCGTCGTCGGCGTGGTGTTGTTCGTCGCGCTGGGTTTCGCCCTCAACTGGGTGACGGCCGGCGGCTTCGCCATCGGCGCCATCCTCTCCGGCCTCGCCGGTTACATCGGCATGAACATCTCGGTACGCGCCAACGTGCGCACGGCCGAGGCGGCTAATAACGGACTCAACGCCGCGCTGCAGGTCGCCTTCAAGGGTGGCGCCATCACCGGCATGCTGGTGGTTGGCCTGGGCCTGCTCGGCGTGGCGGGTTACTACATGTTCCTGCAGCCGCGCATCGGCACCGAAGCGGCGTTGCACGCGCTCGTCGGCCTCGCCTTCGGCGGCTCGCTCATTTCCATTTTTGCCCGGCTCGGTGGCGGCATCTTCACCAAGGGCGCCGACGTCGGCGCAGACCTGGTGGGCAAGGTCGAAGCCGGCATTCCCGAAGACGACCCGCGCAACCCCGCAGTGATCGCCGACAACGTCGGTGACAACGTCGGCGACTGCGCCGGCATGGCCGCGGATCTTTTCGAGACCTACGCGGTGACGCTGGTCGCCACGATGTTGTTAGGCGGCCTCATGATGTCGGGCATGGGCGAGAACGCCGTGCTCTACCCGCTGGCACTCGGCTCCGCCTCCATCATCTCCTCGATCGTCGGCACCTTCTTCGTCAAGACTTCCGAAGGCGGCAAGATCATGAACGCGCTCTACAAGGGCGTGATCGTCTCGGGCCTCATCTCCGCGGCGGCGTTCTGGTTCATCACCGAACAGCTGATGCCGAACACGCCTGCCGATCCCAGCCTGCAAATGCACATGTTCGGCTGTGCGCTCATCGGTCTCGCGCTGACGGCCGCGATGATCGTGATCACCGAGTACTACACCGCCACCGAATTCAGTCCGGTGCGCAAGGTGGCCGCGGCTTCGCAGACGGGTCACGCGACCAATATCATTGCCGGTCTCGGGATCTCGATGAAGTCGACGGCGCTGCCGGTCATCGCCATCTGCTTCGCGATCTATGGCGCGTATGAGCTCGGCGGGTTGTACGGCATCGCGATCGCCGCGACGGCCATGCTGTCACTCACCGGCATGGTGGTGGCGCTCGACGCCTACGGCCCGATCACCGACAACGCCGGCGGCATCGCCGAAATGGCGGGTCTGCCCAAGAAGATCCGCGACATCACCGACCCTCTGGATGCCGTGGGCAACACCACCAAGGCCGTGACCAAGGGTTACGCCATCGGCTCGGCGGGCCTGGCGGCACTGGTGCTGTTCGCCGACTACACGCACAACCTCGAGACTCACCTGCTCGCCACCGGACGCGAGATGGTGCAGTTCTCGCTGTCGGATCCGGCGGTGATCATCGGCCTCTTCATCGGCGGCCTCGTGCCCTATCTATTCGGCGCCATGGCCATGGAAGCCGTGGGCCGCGCCGCTGGCGCAGTGGTGGAAGAAGTGCGCCGCCAGTTCCGCGAGATCAAGGGCATCATGGAAGGCACGGCGAAGCCCGAATACGGCCGCGCGGTCGACCTGCTGACGAAAGCGGCGATCAAGGAAATGATCATTCCTTCGCTGCTGCCCATCCTCATTCCGGTCATCATCGCCTTCGGCATGGAATGGCTCATGGGTGACGGCGCCGGCATCAAGGCGCTCGGCGGTCTGCTCATCGGCACGATCGTCACCGGCCTGTTCGTCGCCATCTCCATGTGCACCGGCGGCGGAGCGTGGGACAACGCCAAGAAGTACATCGAAGAGGGTAACTACGGCGGCAAGGGTAGCGAGGCGCACAAGGCCTCGGTGACCGGCGACACGGTCGGCGATCCTTACAAGGACACCGCGGGACCCGCGATCAACCCGCTCATCAAGATCATCAACATCGTGGCGCTGTTGCTGGTGCCACTGCTGTAAGAATCTGGGGATACTCCCCATTTCCCAGCAAATTGAGGCCGCACCTGCGGGGTGCGGCCCTTTCTTCGTTCTGGTACTCAGAAATATCGTCCCCAGGTAGCCGGTCCTGTGGGTAGACGCGAAGGAGCATCCAAATGTCCGACGAAAAGTATCCCGTCGAGAAGTCAGAAACCGAGTGGCGCCAGATACTGTCCGCCGATCAGTTTCGCGTATTGCGCGAGCAGGGCACCGAGCGGGCGGGCACGAGCCCGCTGAACCTGGAAAAACGCACCGGCGTGTTTCACTGCGCCGCTTGCGGCAACCCGCTGTTCGAGTCCAGTACCAAGTACGAAAGCGGGTCCGGCTGGCCCAGCTTTTTTCAGCCGCTGCCCGGCGCCGTGGCCACCACCACGGATTCGACGCATGGCATGGCGCGTGTGGAAGTCCGTTGCAAGAATTGCGGGGGCCATCTCGGCCACGTGTTCAACGACGGCCCGCGGCCCACCGGCGAGCGATACTGCATGAACGGCGTGTCGCTGAAGTTCGAGCCGCAGTAGCCCGCAACGGCCTTTATCGACGGCGCATCCGCGGGCGCACCGGATGTTTGGCGGTTTCCAATTCCGGCAAGCCGTTCCGCGGCTCGTCCGCCGGTCCTGCGTTCACGAGCACGGCGCTCACCAGCTTGTTGAGGCGATTGCAGTAGGCGGCGACCGCTGGCGTGCCCTGTCCTTCGAAATCCTCGAGCGCATGCGCGATGTCATGCAGCCGACGTTCGATTCGGGAGTCCATCTTCAGGGAGTGCGTCACACAGGCACTGACGCAGGCGGTGATCTCGGCATCCAGCGCGCTGGCCGCCGTACCGGCAATGTTCAGGCCGCGCATTTCAGGTGGACAGCCCGCCTGCAGATGCTCACGCCACATTTGCGACAGTTGCATCGCTCTCGCCTCCCAATCCCGGATTGCGGCCGAAAGTAACCCAATTTGCTGGAAGCGTCCCGGGCATTTTTTGACGTGCCAGGAGGCCAAGTGCCGGTAGCGGATTGGCCCAAACGTGGTCCCGGTCCAACAAACAAGTTTCGCGCAACTGTGGAGTCAGCTTAAGTGTTTGATTCGCTACGCCCTGTGCCTGGCGAGCCTGACGTTGCGGCGAGTCCATTGCGCGATTTGAAAACATTCCAAAACCGCCGCCAGCGAAGCCATTTGCTGCGAAATATTCGCCTCGGCAAACCGGTCTCACTTGCTAACAAACTTAAGGGAGACCAAATGAGCAGCCTGACTCAGGTGATCCGTCTGCACACCACCCTTGCGCGCGGCCTGGACTCCCTTCGGCCGTGGCTGCTGCTGGGCACCCGCCTCTGGGTGAGCTGGCAGTTCCTGAAGTCCGGCTGGCTCAAGCTAACCACCTGGGATGTCACCCTCGAGCTATTCCGCAGTGAGTATCAGGTCCCGGTGCTGCCGCCCGCCGTCGCGGCAATCTGCGGCACGTTTGGTGAGCTGTTCTTCCCCATCCTGCTGGTGCTCGGGCTGTTCGCGCGCGCGGGCGCCTTGGGGCTCTTCGCCGTCAACACGCTCGCGGTGATCTCTTACTGGCATGTTCTCGGTGGCGAGGGGTTCGAAGCCGGCCTCGCCCAACATATTCTCTGGGGATACATGCTCGCGATCATCGCGGTAGCTGGTGCCGGCGCTCTGTCGCTCGATGAAAAGTTAGTGCGCCGCTAGCGCCGGCCCGCCGGACGCCCTCGGAAGGTGCGCGCCGGGCGCTCGTCGCCACCGTCGAACGCGTCGCCTATACTCGCGACACTCTTTCAAATGTGTCAGAAGAATGGCCGCGGCGAGCACGGGCGAGGGACTGGAACTGCTGGCAGCGAGCCTGGCTCGCGCCCGGGGCGATCTCTTTTTTCCGGCTCTGGCGACACACCTGGCCACCACCCTCGCGGCCACGGACATCTTGATCTGCGAAGCCGCGCCGGACAAACGCGCGCGCACACTCACTGCCTGGCGCTCCGGCGAATTCCTGCCTAACTACGAATATGGACTGGAAGGAACGCCCTGCGCTGCAGTCCATGCGGGCGAGATTCTGGCCATCGAGTTGCCTGCGCCCGTCCACCCTGGCGCTGCGAGGAGCTCGGGTGGATATTTCGGCATGCCGCTCACGGCCAATGACGGCGCCGTGCTCGGCCACCTGTGCGCGTACACACCAGGACCTCCGGACCTCTGCGCCGGCAATCGCGCCATCTGCGACATCCTCGCGGATCGTGCGGCGGCGGAGCTGCGCCTGGTCCACGTCAAGCGAGAGCGGGCGCTGCTGCGCGGACAGAGGCGACAGCTGCGCGCAGAGATCTCGGCCGATCACGACATCGACGACTTGATCGGCGTGAGTGCAGCGCATCAGCGCGTCATCGAGGAGATACGCCGTGCCGCGCTGGCGGCCGCCGGCGTGCTGGTTCGCGGTGAGCCCGGAACCGGCAAGCAACTCGTTGCGCGCGCCATTCACGCCAGCAGCGCGCGCGCCGCGAAGCCATTCGTCAGTGTCGACTGCGCGGGACTATCCATCGACGCGCAGCTCGCCGGCCTGCCGCAGATGCTGGCATTCATCAACGGCGGAACGCTGTTCCTCGAGGAGGTGGGCGCGCTTGCGCCGGAGATGCAGTCCCGCCTGTTCGCGAATCTGCCGGCGCCGCAAACCGAGACGCGCGCCAGCGTCGACGCACGCATCATCGCGTCGACCAATCGCGACTTGCGCAGTCAGGTCACGCACGGCGACTTTCGCGAGGACCTGTATTTTCGCGTCGGCACATTCACCGTCGAGTTGCCGCCGTTGCGCGCCCGCGTCGAGGACATTCCGCTGCTCGTGCAGAACTTCGCCCACAAGTACGCGCGGCGGCTCGGGCGCCGCGTTGAAAGCGTCGATCCGGAATCGCTGGCCGAGCTCTCGAGATACGCCTGGCCAGGCAACATCCGCGAGCTCGCGAATCTCGTGGAACGTTCCCTGGTGATGCAGGATGCGCCCGTGTTGAAAGTCTCCCTGGACCTGCTGGCCGCCACTGCCCCGGGCGAGCGCGCGCTCATCGCCGCAGCGGCCGGCGACGCGCGGAGCACGCTCCGCACCGCGCTTGCGGGACCCGTGGATTTCGACGATACGCTGAGCACCGGCCTGCACGTGATACAGCGCGATCACATCCTGCGCGTGCTCAATTCCACCCACTGGGTCATCGAGGGCAATGCCGGCGCCGCGCTCAAGCTCGGCCTCAAACCCGCCACGCTGCGCCATCGCATGAAGAAGCTCGGCATCTCGCGAGCGCAGAACTCACAGGTGACCTGACTGGCGATTGCTGCCGAGACTAGGGGCGTATTCTCTCGCCGCGAGGCAGGGTGCGGGTGACCGGTAAATTCGGCTGACTTACCAGCCGGCGCCGGGCTGACAGAATCGCTGCCGCATGGAACTGGCAACCTCTTCGATCCTCTTTTTTCTCGCCGTGGCGGCTGTGTCGATCGTCGCCGGCATTGCCTGGGTGGCGCATGTCGCGACGCGACACGGCGCAACCGTACCCGCCCAACGGTTCTTTGCCTGGATACTGATCGCCGCCGGCTTTGCGCTCGTCGCTGGACTCGCGGCCGCGCAATTCACGGGACGCTTGGGGCCGGCGCAATTATGGTTTCGCGCGCCGTCTTTTTACGTGGCGGCGCTGATCCTGCTGGCCGGCGCTTTCTGGTGGTTCCGCCGCCCCATCGCCCATCCGCACGCGCGCACGATTCGATTCGGGCTGCCGGCAGCCGTACTGCTATTGCTCGGCGCCGCGGCCGTGGTGATGCGCCACGATGGCCGTTCGGCTCCGTTGTCGACTTTCCTGCCCACCATGCGTGCGGTCGCTCCGGAGCTCACCTACCTGGATGACGCCGGCACGCTGCGGCGACTCTCGGAGTTGCGCGGCAAGGTGGTGCTGGTCAATTTCTGGGCCACCTGGTGCGGGCCCTGCCGGCTCGAGATGCCGATGTTATCGGACGCGCAGGCGAAATTTCGCGACGCCGGGCTGGTGGTCGTCTATCTATCACTCGAGGAGCCGGCCGTGCTGCAGGGCTTTCTGCGCACGAATCGTTTCGATGGCGTGATGGGCCGGCTGGCGCAGGCTGCCGACTACTACCGCGCGGGCCAGATATACCCGCTGAGCTATCTCATCGGCCGCGACGGGCGAGTCGCGAAACGCTGGAGCGGAAGACCCGCCGAGAAATGGCTGACCGAATCAATTCGCGAGGAACTCTGAGGGTTCAGCCGTTCTCGAGCACGATGTCCCAGTTCGCGAGCAGCGAGTCGGGCTCGAGGTCCCGTGTCGGCGGCCGCACCTCGGCGATCAACAGTTGTTTGTTCTGCATGGCCGCCGCCAGGATGCCATCGTTGCCGATGAGTGGATCGCCGGGGAAATACATCTGCGTGACCAAGCGGTCGACGTGTCCGGCGACCTCGAAATGGATGTGGGCCGGCCGCATCATCGCGCCCGCCGGGTAACCGCTGGGCTTGATGGTCTTGAAGCGGTATCGGCCCTCGGCGTCGGTGGACAGCCGGGCGAACCCCTCGAAGTTCGGGTCGAGCGGCGCCGGGTTGTCGTCATTCGGGTGTCGATAGCGCCCGTGCGCATTTGCCTGCCAGATCTCGATGCGCGCACCCTTCACCGGTTCTCCGGCCACATTCAATACGCGGCCCATCACGTGGATTACCTGCCCCGTGGCGCGCGTCTTGCGGCCTTTGACGAGCGTGAGATCCGCATCGTCATCGAGCGGCGGCTCGAGTGGATAGAACGGGCCGAGCGCCTGCGTGGGCGTGCGGCGAAGAGTGTCGGCCACCGCCGCCGCAGACGGGGTCAGCACCGAAACACCCGCGGCGATTCCGGCGGCCTTCATGAAGTGCCGGCGTGAGTTTTGCGTATTCATGTCGGTGCAACTCCACTACAGATGCCGGGTCTCCCCCGGCGGTTCCCACCATTTGTTGTCGCGTCCATTCGCGTACTTGACCGACGCTTCGATGAGCTCCTTCGGATCGACATCATCGAGGCTGGCGATCTTGATCGACACATAGTCTCCGCCTATTTCCTTGATGTGACCGCGCTCGAACGTGCGCACGCCACACTGCCTGCAGAACAGGTGCGAACCTTGCTTGCTGCCGAAGCGGTAATCGGTCAGCACATCCACGCCGGCCAGCTGGCGAAAGGCGTCAGGCTTGATGATCACGTTCCAGTTGCGGGTCTTGGTGCAGACAGTGCAGTTGCACTTGTTCGTGCCCTGCGACAGATCGATGTCCGCTTCGAAGCGAACCGCGCCGCAATGGCAGCTGCCCTGGTAAGTTTTCAGCATGTTCGCTCCACGTTCATTGGTTCAGCAGGCGGGCATAGAGAACGCTGTCGATGAGCCGCCCGTCCTTGGTGACACTCTTGCGCAATATTCCTTCACGCTCAAATCCAAGTTTCTCGAGCACGCGCATCGACGCGGGATTCCACTCGAATACCGGGGCCTCGAGCCGCACGAAGCGCGCATCCGCCGCGAGGTGGTCGAGAAATGCGCGCCCGGCAGCGGTGGCGAGTCCGCGGCCCCAGTGCGCTTCGCCGAGCCAATAGCCGAACTGCGCGGAGCGCGCGAAAATTCCGGCGCCCGCGCTCGCGCCGATACCGCCGATCGCGAATCCGTCGTGCTCGATTGCCAGAATCACGTTTCTTCCCGGATCGCCGGCGTTACGCAGCCACGCCTCCGCGTCGCCTTCGGTATAGGGATGCGGAAAAGCGTCGGCCAGATTGCGCCAGACGGCACGACTGTTGGCATTGGCAACCAGGCTGGGTATGTCGGCCTGCGTCCATGGCCGCAGCACACATCCGCGTATGGCAGTCGCAAGTTTCATGGGCCGGAATCATCGCCCAGAGCCTGCGTGACGGGGAAGCGCTAAGAGGTCCGGCGCCTCCGGGCACTGCTGGCGGCTGGACGGCGTGCCCCCGAATCGCGCAGGCGCGGCCGGCTGCTGGCGCGGACGCCACGGTGGGTAACGGGACACACCGCGCCCGCACGCAGACGTGCCCGCGTGCTGATGAGCGACCGGCGCGAGGCTGGACGTCTGACGGTTGGATGTTCTCCCCGGAAGCGGCAGGGCGCGCTGGTCCGGCTTTGTGCGACTGACATCTGAAAACTCTCCGAAGCGGCAATCTGGTTCGCGTTGTGAGTGGTCAGGCCGCGAGTCCGAGCTTTGCCGGCCGGCCAATCACGAATCCCTGTACGAAGTCGACGCCCATCTTCCGGGCGACGTCGAGCGCGGCGCTGTCTTCCACCTGCTCGGCGATGATCTTGAAATTGAGCGTGCGCGCGAGCTTGATCATCGCGGTCACCATGGTCTGGCTGACGGCATCCAGCGCGAGGTTGCGCATGAACGAGCCGTCGAGTTTCAGATAGTCGAGCGGCAGGTTCTTGAGGCTCGAGAATGAAGCGACGCCCGAGCCGAAGTCATCGATGGTGAACTTGCAGCCCATGCCATGCAGCACACCGACGAAGCGCCTGGCGTGCTCCATGTTGCTGATGACCGCGCTCTCGGTGATCTCGAAGCACACCTGTTCGGGCGCGACCCCCGTGCGATCGAGGCATTCGACCACGAACTCGAGGAACAGAGGATCGCCCAGAGTCTGGCCGGAGATGTTCATCGCCACGCTGCGATCCGGCGCCAGTTGAAAGGCATTGCGCGACAGCGCCGCCAGCGTGGTCTGCACCACCCATCTGTCTACCGAGGCCATCAGGCGGTAACGTTCGGCGGCCGGCATGAAGTCCATCGGGGCGATTTCGGCACCGGTTTCGTCGAGCATGCGCAGCAGCACTTCCATCGACGGACCGACGATGTCGGCGCCATAGGCGGACACGATCGGTTGGTAGTACAGCGCGAAGCGTTCTTCCTTGAGTGCCGACTGCAATTTCTGCAGCCACTCGATCTCGCCGTTGTTGCGCGCCATCGCTTCGTCACGCGCCGAATACACCGACACGCGTCCGGCACCTTCCTTCTTGGCCACGTAGCAGGCCGAATCCGCGGCGGCGAGCAACTGCTCCACGGAGCCGGCTTCGCGGCCGATTTCAATGAGGCCAATGGACACGCCGATGTTGAACACGCGGTCGTGCCAGGCGAATCGATATGCGGCGATCGAGCGGCACACGTCGTCACAGATCTGCCGCGCCTTGTCGAGTGGGCAGCCCACCAGCAACATGCCGAACTCATCGCCGCCAAGACGCGCCACGGTGTCCGAGTCGCGCACGGCTTCGCGCAGGAGCTTGGCAACTTCGCGCAGCATGCTGTCGCCGGCCAGGTGCCCGCTGGTGTCGTTGATGATCTTGAAGCGATCGAGATCGAGGTAACACAGCATGTGCGCCGCTTCGCCGCGCCGCGCTGCTTCCGCGGCCTCATGCAGGCGGCTTTCGAACTCGCGCCGGTTCACGAGACCGGTGAGCGCATCGTGCGTCGCCTGGTATGACATCTGGCGGTGCAGTCCGCGCAGCTCGGTCACGTCGTGCATGAGGATCACCGCGCCAACGAGATCGCCTTCCTGATCGCGCAACGGCGACGCGGCGAGCTCGATGGCCCGTTCCTCCCCCGAAGCTTTTCCGAGCAGCACGGCGCGACGGCTCAGGTTTTGCGGGCTGCCACTGTCGGCGCCCAAGGCTTCCCTCACCGGGTCGGCCAGCAATTTACGGTCGTTCTGGTCAACCAGCCCGACCACTTCCTCGAGCAGCCGGCCCATGGCCTGCGCACCGGCGACGCCCAACAAGGTCTCGGCGGCCGGGTTCAGATATGCGAGGCGGCCTTCCAGGTCGGTGGTCACGATGGCCTCGCTCAGCGAATGCATCGCGAACACCTGCAGCGGCGGCGGCGGCGGCGGTGGCGGCGGCAGCGGCGGCGCCACCAGCGCGGCGCGCGCGGCGGCCTCCTTTTCATCGATCCTGCCGCTGGCGAGCGCGCGCAATTTCCTGGTGGGAATCACCTCGACACCGGTCACCAGCAATGCGGGAGCCCCTTCGAAATCGATCAGCGCGGTAGTTAGCTCGAGCAGGCTCACCTGCCCCTGCAGCCCGACCATCTCCACCTCGAACCGTTCGGCGCCATGCGCACCCGCGAGGCGCCGGCGCAGGTTCTCGCCCACGAGCTCGGCATACTCGGGCGCAACGAGATCCGACAGCCGGCGATCGATGAGATCGACGCGGTCGACGCCCACGAAGGTCGCGAACTGACTGTTGGCGTACAGGATGACATCGCGATGCACGAGCACCGCCTCGTGAATGCGCTCACCGAGCTCGGTGAACAGTTTCGGCCCGGATTTGCTCTGCGCCCCGCTGCGCTCAGCACGCAGCAATAACTGGTTGACCGAGACGCCGAGCGCCTGCACGTCCAGCTGGGACTCGTGCTCAGGATCGATTTCGATGCGCTGCGGCAGACGCTCGTTGCTCACCGCGCGCTGAACCGTGAGCGACAGCTCGGAGATCGCCCGCAAATCGCGCCGCTGAAACATGAACAGCACGAAGAGCAGCGTCGCCACGAGTGCGAGCAGCACACAGATCAACCCTAGAATCGACATCCCGAAGCGTTATCCCGTAATTATCTTGGCGCTGTTATTAGTGCACCTTGTTGTGCGTGGCATCCTTGCCAAGCGGCAGAATAGCGTCATACCGTCGCCTGCTCATTCGACATTAACCATAAAAAGAAACGATGTGACGACTGGTTCCGCGACGAAACGAGGCACTGCGAACCGCAGGATTCGGGCAGAATAAGTAGCATCCCAAACATGGATTTGCTCATGCACACCGAGTTCGCGCGCACCCAGATGATCACGCAGCAAATCCGCGCATGGGATGTGCTCGAAGAACGCGTGCTCGAGGCCATGCGGCGCACGCCGCGCGAGTTCTTCGTGCCCGAACGCTACTCCGAGGTCGCGTTCGCCGACACCGATATTCCGCTGCGCAGCGGGCAACACATGCTCGCACCGAAAGTTGTGGGACGCCTCCTGCAGGCACTGGACGCCCACCCCGGCATGCGTGCGCTGGTGGTGGGCGCGGGCACGGGATACGTTCCGGCCTGCCTGTCAGCCATGGGCGCGAGCGTGCGCGCCATCGAGATCCACGAGGAGCTCGCCCTGGCCGCACGTGGCAACCTCAAGCGCGCGGGCTTTGGCCAGATCGAAGTGGTTACGGGTGACACATTCAACTTGGAACTGGGAAAGGACTATGCGCTCATTGCAGTATGCGGTGCCCTCCCCTTGTACGACGATCGGTTCGCTCGCGCGTTAGCTGTGGGAGGCAAACTTTTTGTCGTGGTGGGCGAGGCGCTACCGCAGGAAGCCTTGCTGGTGACGCGCACCGGCCAAAACGACTGGAACAGCGCCGGCCAGTTCGAAACAGCAATCGATGCGCTCGAAAATGCCGCGCGCCCCGAGCCGTTTCAGTTCTAGTTTCAGGTTGAGACCCAAGCATGCGCGAGATTTCGGTGCAAGAGCTCAAAGCGCGGCGTGATCGCGGGGAAAACCCGCTGGTCCTCGACGTGCGCGAAGGCTGGGAGCTGCAACTTGCGAGCATTCCAGGCGTCGTACATTTGCCTATGAACCAGCTTCCGGCACGCCTGGCAGAGCTCTCGCGCGACGCGGAAACGATCATCATGTGCCACGCGGGCGGAAGGTCCATGCGGGTGGCGCAATTTCTCACGGACCAAGGATTTACCAACGTCGCCAATCTCGAGGGCGGAATATCTGCCTGGAGCGAGCTGGTCGATGCAACCGTACCGCTGTACTGAAACGTCTAAGTTTGTTCGATAGATGATTGCCTGCGCCCTATCGGCAGGTGATATAGTGAACTACAACACTAAAGAGGATTCTCATTAATGCGCCGTTTACTCGCCCTGGGGCTGGGTTGCCTGGCCTCCTTCACCGCGTCAAGCGAAGACCTCCTCACGATCTTCGACCAAGCCGTAGTCAACGACCCTACGGTCCGCGAAGCCGAGTTCACGCGCAAAGCCACGCGTGAGGCGCGGCCCCAGGCCTGGGCCGCCTACCTGCCGCAGATCAACGGCAGCTACAACAAGGGCGAGAGCGAGGGCAGCCGCACTGTATCCGGCGCTCAGCAGATCGAGGATCCGGCTGATCCTGCCCGCCTCATCCTGCAGCCATTCGCGCAGAACAATTCGTTCGCGCCTGAAACCTCGGGCTGGGGAATCCAGCTGCGCCAGACCATCTTCTCCTGGGACGGGCTGGTACAGCTCAAGCAGTCGGGGCGCATCGCCGCCCAGGCAGATGCGGACTACGGCGTGGCGCAGCAGGATCTCGCCCTGCGGGTCTCGACTCGTTATTTCGACGTGCTCGCCGCGCTGGACAACGTGCAGGCCCAGCAGGCTTCGCTCGACGCGATCTCGCGCCAGCTCGAACAGGCCGACAAGCGTTTTGAAGTCGGCCTCATCGCCATCACCGACGTGCAGGAGGCGCGGGCCGCGCGCGACACCGCCGCTGCGGATCTGATCGCCTCCAAGCGCCAGCTCGCCACCGCGCAGGAATTCCTGCGCGAGATCACCGACATGCAATACCAGGTGCTCGCCACGCCGCGGGGCACCATGCCGCTCGCCATCCCTGAGCCCGCCGATCCGCAGAAGTGGGTCGAAGCAGCCATGGAACAAAACCTGTCGCTCACCTCGAGCCGCCTCGCTGCCGACATCGCCCGTGACAACGTGCGCAGGGCCGTCAGCGGGCACCTCCCCACCATCGATCTGGTGGTTGGACGGAGCCACAGCGAGAGCGATGACATCGAAGACTTCGCCCCGATCCCGGGCGTGTTCGATGGCGGCACCGTGCCCACCACGCAGGATCAGGACACCGACAAGTCCATCACCCTGCAGGTCATCGTGCCCATCTGGGCCAGCGGCGGCACGCAGTCGCGAGTGCGGCAGCAGTCTTACTTCTGGCAGGCGGCGAAGCAGCGTCTCGAGCGCGTCTCGCGGGAAACCGAGCGCACTTCGCGCGATGCCTATCTCGGCGTCATGTCGGAAATGTCGCGCGTGCAAGCCCTGAAGCAGGCGCTGGAATCTTCCGCGACCGCGTTGCGCGCCACCGAAGCCGGCTACGACGTGGGCACCCGGACCGCGGTCGACGTGCTGGCCGCGCGCCAGCAGCTGGTGCGGGCGCAGACGGACTACTCCCGCAGCCGCTACGACTACATGCTCAACGTGCTGCGTCTCAAGCAGTCCGCGGGCATCCTCGATCGCAAGGCGCTCGAGGACGTGAACAGCTGGCTGGAAACGCCGCCGCCGCCGGCCAATCCCCCGGTCGTGACGCCCCCTGCCCAATAGTTAGGGCAACAGGGGTTCCAGGAACTGCATGAGGCGTGCGACCGCGCCTCGATTGTCGTCAACCGCCTTCCTGCCGCTCGCCCCCATGGTGGCGCGGGCGGTGGGGTCGGCTAACAACCCTCCGACCACCGCCGCCAGCTGCGCCGCGTCGTGCACGATGCGCACTGCACCGCGCTCGACCAGCATCCTGGCGATATCCGCGGAATTGAAGTTGTGGGGGCCCGCCACGATGGGCAGGCTGAGCGCCGCGGGCTCGAGAAGATTGTGGCCGCCGATCGGCACGAGGCTGCCACCCACGAAGGCGACGTCGCCGGCGGCATAGAACGGCGGCAGCTCGCCGAGCGTGTCGAGCAGGTACACCTGCGTTTCCGGGGCCACGGGGCCGCCGGCGGTGCGCGTGGCGAAACGCACTCCCTGGCTCCGCAGCGAGGTCGCGACCTCGGCGAATCGCGGCGGATGCCGCGGCACCAGCACCAGCAGCGCGTTGGAGAAACGTTCGCGAATCAACCTGTGCGCGGCCAGCAGCGCGTCCTCCTCGATCGCGTGCGTACTGCCCGCCACCCACACCGGACGATGCACACCTAACAAGCGGCGCAACTCGTGACCCTTCGCTTCCATGTCGGGCGGGTAACCGAAATCGAACTTGATGTTGCCGACCACGTGCGTGAGCTTCGGATTGGCGCCGATCGAGATGAATCGCTCGGCGTCCTCCGCACTCTGTGCGGCGATGAAGATGCCGTGCGACAGAGTCTCGCGAAACAAGCCGACCAGCCGCCGATAACTGTTCACGGAACGTGGCGAAATGCGTGCACTGGCGAGCACCAGCGGTACACCCAGGCGTCCGCAGCGGTGGTAGAGGTTGGGCCAGATCTCGGTCTCGAGGATCAGCGCCAGCTGTGGTCGCACGCGCTGGAAGAAACGGCGCACGCCGCCCGGCAGGTCGATCGGCACATATCGCACGTCGACCCGTGAGCCGAACAATGCCTTCGCGCGGCCGCGGCCCGTCGGCGTGACCGTGGTCAGCACCAATGGAATCGTCGGAAAGCGCTTGAGCAACGCTTCGATGAGCGGCACAGCCGCCTGCACTTCACCCACCGAAACCGCGTGTACCCAGATGCTGCGCTGGCCCAGTTTTGACCCGAGACCGAACCGCTGCGAAAACCCCTGCCAATGACTGCGATCGCGAAAGCCGCGGAACGCCAGCGCACCGATTACCAGCGGCGAAATCAGATACGCGATACAGATGTAGACGAAGCGCAATGGTCTGCTTCAGACGACTGACGGCTGCGGCAGCCCCGCGGATTCGCGATAGCCGGCCAGCAACGAATGCCAATCCTCATCGGTAAAACTTTCCGGCGCGGCGAGCAGTGTCACCTTTTCGAGCGAGCGGTACAGCCGCACGAGGGTCGTGTCCGCCCACCAGCCACGCTTGCGTAACTCACCGCGATCGAAGTCGATGAGGTAAACCTGCTCCGGCGTCAGCAGGATGTTGTGCGCATTGAGATCGGCGTGGCACACGCCCGCGTCATGAAAGCGGCGAAGGCAGCGGCCCACGGCGATCCATTGCGTGAGCGACAGCGGTCCCTTGAGCAGCCGTGCAGCGAGCGGCTCGCTGTTCTCGATGCGCTGGGTGATGAGGTCGGCACGGTAGACTATGCCGCGGCGCTGATAACGCGCGGCGATGGGCGTCGGTACCGGCAAGCCCGCGCGATGCAGGTGATAGGTGAGATACCACTCGGCGAATGAGCGGGTTTCCGACTCGCCGCCCCACAGGTAGGAGTCCCTGGAAAATTTTGCCATGAGGCCGCCGCGCCGGTAGTGCCGCAGCACGTAACTGCTCTCGCCGGTACGGATGAACCACGTGGTGCCACGGCCAAGAGCGCTGCCCTCGATGGCGTCGTGCCTGCGCCAGTATTCGGGCTCGAAGAACTCCGTCGAGAAATTGCTCGTGCGTTGGGTGTCGTATAGCATCCGGCCGCCTTCGATGGCGGCTTCGGCGACTTCCGCTCCCACCGGCCAGTGGCGCTTCATTCACTCACTTCCATGGATGCACCGGAAAAAGTCTGCCTGCTCCGCCTGTCGGCCATCGGCGATACCTGCCATGTGGTGCCTCTGTTGCGCACGCTGCAGGAAGCCTGGCCGCGAACACGCTTCACCTGGGTGATTGGCAAACTCGAAGCGAAATTGATGAGCCTCATTCCGGATGTGGAGCTTATCACCGTCGACAAGGCGGCCGGTCTGTCGGCGTTCTCCCGGCTTCGCGAGGATATGCGCCGCCGCGGCGCTTTCGATCTGCTGTTGCACCTGCAGTTGTCACTGCGCGCGAGCATGGCTGCGGCCTGTATTCCCGCGCCTATCAAGCTGGGATTCGACAGACCTCGCGCGCGCGAACTGCAGTGGCTGTTCACGAACCGGCGCATCCCCGCGCGTTCGCGTGAACACGTGCTCGACAGCTTCATGGGATTCGCCGAGGCGCTGGGTGTGCCGCGCACTGCGCCGCGCTGGGACATTCCGCTCACCCCTGCCGCTGTCGCCTACGCCGAGCAGCTGATCCCTGACTCCCAGCCAACGCTGGTGATCAGCGCCTGTTCCAGCCACGCGGCACGCAACTGGCTGGCGGAACGCTATGCGGCCGTGGCCGAACATGCCGTGCGAACCCACGGCATGCGCGTGATCCTGTGCGGCGGCCCCGCGGCCATCGAACGCGACATGGCGTTCGCGATCGCCAGGCACACGCAGGTGCCACTCATCAACCAGGTCGGCAAGGACACGCTACCCCAGCTGCTCGCGTTGCTCGCTCGCGCCACGGTATTGCTGACGCCCGACTCAGGCCCCGCGCACATGGCCATGATGGTGGAGACACCCGTCGTCGGGCTGTACGCCGCCACCAATTCCGCGCGCAGCGGGCCGTACCTCTCCCGCCGCTGGTGCGTGGACGAATACGATGCCGCCGCTCGCAAATTCCTCGGCAAGCCGGCGAGCGAGCTGCCGTGGACCCAAAAGATAGAAGTACCCGGCGTCATGGAGCTCATCGAAGTTGCCGCGGTCTGCAGCAAGCTCGACGAGCTGCTAGCCTTGATCGCGGAATTAAAAGGATCGCCATGAACTACCCCAGCAATGTCGTCAGCATCCACCCGTACTTCAAAGTGCATCCAGGCCAGATGCCGGCGTTCAAGGCTGCGCTGCCTGTTTTCATCAACAAGGCCCGGACCGAAGAGGGCAACCTGTTCTATGAATTCACCATCAACGGTGACGAAGTGTTCTGCCGGGAAGCGTATGTCGGGGCTGCCGGCGCACTGATCCATCTGGAGAACATCGCCCAGCCGCTCGCTGAGCTCTTCAAGATCGCCACTCTCGCCCGTCTGGAGGTGCACGGTCCGGCCGCCGAGCTCGAGCAGTTGCGCACGCCACTGGCGCCGATGAACCCCACGTGGTTCGTCCTCGAAGCCGGCAAGTGAGCCCGACATGAACGACATCCTCGTTCCGATCTCGCCAGGCGAATTGCTCGACAAGATCACCATCCTGCGCATCAAGGCCGCGCGCATGAGCGATGCGGCCAAGGTGGCCAATGTCAAACACGAGCTCGCGTTGCTCGAGAAGACCTGGAGAGATTCCGGTGCTGCGGCGGTGAATCTCGGTAGCGAAGAAGCGAATCTGACGCGCGTCAACGAGATGCTCTGGGTCATCGAAGACGACATCCGTGACGAGGAGCGCGAGCACCGTTTCGGCGAGAAGTTCATCGAGCTCGCGCGGGCCGTGTACGTCACCAACGACGAGCGCGCCGCCATCAAGCGGCGCATCAATACCTTGTTAGGCTCGAGCATCCTCGAAGAGAAATCCTACAAGGCCTACTAGGTGGTCCTGGGCACCAAGAATCGCAGTTCGTGCACTCGGGTCTTGCCATGAATAACAGCCGCCGCGATGTGTTGACCTTCGGAGCCTCTGCGGCTCTGGCCGCGCTCGCGCCGCGCCGCGCATTCGCCGAGGACGCGGTCGCCGGCCTCAAAGCCATGACCTCTGACGTGGCGCCGATCCCGCGCGCCGAATATCTCGCGCGCATCGACAAGGCCCGCAAGCTGATGGCCCGGCACGGCGTGGGCGCCTTGCTCATCGAGCCTGGTGCCTCGCTGGTGTATTTCACCGGCGTGCAGTGGTGGCGCAGCGAACGCCTCACCGCCGCGATTCTGCCGCGCGACGGCGACCTCGCCATCGTCACGCCGCACTTCGAAGAGCCTTCCGTGCGCGAGAGCCTCGAGGTTCCCGCCGAAGTGCGCGTGTGGAATGAGGACGAAGATCCGCTTCTCACGGTGGCCGGCATCCTGCGCGACCGGAAGGTCACGGCACCAGTGGCGGTCGAGGAAACCGTGCGCTTCTTCGCCGTTGACGGCTTGCGCCGCGCCATGCCGCGAGTCGACATCCGCAATGGCGCGCCGGTGGTGCGCGGCTGCCGCATGGTGAAATCCGCGGCCGAGCTTGCGCTCATGCAGAAAGCCTCGGATATCACCATCGCTGCCTACCGCCACACCGCAACACTCATCTCGGTTGGCATGACGCCCAAAGACATAGGCGCGCTCATGGACGCGGCGCACCTCGCGCTCGGCGGCTCGCCGGAGTTCGCGCTGATCCTGCTCGGCGAAGCCAGTGCCTATCCACATGGCTCGGGAAAGCCCCAGGCCGTGCGCGAAGGCGAAGTCGTGCTCATGGACTGCGGTTGCGCGGTCGAGGGTTATCAGTCCGACATATCGCGCACCTTCGTGTTCGGCGAAGCCTCGGCCGAGCAGCGCAAGGTGTGGCAGCAGATGCGCGACGGCCAGCAGATCGCGATCGAAACCGCGCGCGTCGGCCTGGCCGCGGGGGCCGTCGACGACGCCGTGCGCGCGCAATACGTGAAATGGGGTTACGGTCCGGGTTACAAACTACCCGGCCTCTCGCACCGCACCGGTCACGGCATCGGCCTGGACGGCCACGAGCCCGTCAACCTGGTGCACGGCGAGCAGACCCTGCTCGCGCCTGGCATGTGTTTCTCGGATGAACCGGGAATCTATCTACCCGGCAAGTTCGGCATCCGGCTGGAGGATTGCTTCCACATGGGCGCGGAAAAGCCTGTCTGGTTCTCGACACCACCGCCATCGCTCGACCAGCCGTTCGGATAACGGACGCCGCCGCTCCGGCGGCGTTGAGAACGCGCGTTAGCGCTGAAGAGTGTATTCCGCTCCGCAGTACGGACACTTCGCCCACCCGGTCTGCTCGATCGGCAGGTACACGCGCGGATGCGAATTCCACAGATACATCTCCGGCATCGGGCACGCGAGCGGCAGGTCGCTGGCGTCCACCTTGTATTCGTTTTGCGCGTTGGGCTGGATGAGCGGTTTGGTGGCTGGCATGGGCGCGGATTATATGGGGTCAGTCGTTCATCGTCGCGTTCCAGATCGCGCTCACCGCGGCACGCTCTTGCGCGAATTCTTCCGCCGGGACGACGGCTTCGGCTTTCTCCAGTGACAGGTGATGGGTGCGCTCGCGATACCTTCTGTATGTGCGCGTGAGTACATCGACGGTTGCCTGCGGCACGAGATCGGCGGAGGCCACGGATTCGAGCTGGCGAATGGTGTCGGCAAACATGACCACGGGCGGATGTGTCCCCGCGTGCAGCAACGCCCAGTACTGCGCCAGGAATTCGATATCGGCCGTTCCGCCGGCATCCTGCTTGATATCGAACCTGCCGGACCCTGAGACTGCGCGCGACAGCTCCTTGCGCATGCGTAACCGCATGTCCCGAACCTCCGTGCGCAGCGTGGCGCGACGCACGCAACGCTTGAGGACATCGACGCGCACCCGCTCGAACCCGGCGCGCAAACCCGGATCACCGGCCACCGCGCGCGCGTGCAGCAACGCCTGGTGCTCCCAGGTCCAGGCCTCCGTCTCCTGGTATTCGGCGAACGCGCCGATCCGGGTGATCAACATGCCGCCCTTGCCGGACGGCCGCAGGCGCACGTCGACCTCGTAGAGCCGGCCGGCCGCCGAATGCATGGTCAGCAGATGCAGCACACGCTGCGCGAATCTTATGAAGAACACCTGGTTGTCCACCGGCTTCGCCGCGTCGGTCTCGGCCTGGCCGGATGCCGAATCGTGCAGGAACACAATATCGAGATCGGACGCGTAGCCGAGCTCGTTGCCGCCTAACTTTCCATAGCCCACGGCGCACACCTCGACGGCGCGCCGGCCTTTACCATCCTGGTCCACGGTTTGCGGCACGCCGAACTGCGCGGTGATCTGCGTCCAGGCCAGCCGCATGGCCTGCTCGACGATGATCTCGGCGATTTCCGTGAGGTAGTCACTCACGCGCATGAGCGGGATCTTTGCGTTGAGATCGGCCATCGCGACGCGGAAGATCGCCGCACGCTGAAACTGGCGCAGCACCTCCACCTGCCGCTCGGGCTCATCCTCGGTGAGGTGATCGACTCGCGCTGCGACTTCGGCTTCGAGCTCCGCGCGCGGCGCCGGCAGGCCGCCGGACGACTCGTCCAGCAACTCGTCGAGCAGCAGCGGATGGGCGGCGATCTGCGCCGCCAGGAATTCCCCGCGTGCCGCGAGCTCGACCAACTTGCGGCGCACCTGGGCGTTTTCATTGAGCAGCGCGAAGTACGCCGACCGCGAACCGATGGCCTCCAGCACGCGCAGGACGCGGCGCAGCACATCGAGTTGCGCCGATCCTATTGGCCCGATATCGGCCGGACGGACTTCGGCCGTTTGATCGGCCCCGAGTTCTGCAATGGCCGCTAACAACCTTGGCATCAGCATGTCGAGCCGCGCACGCCCGGGACCATCGAGCCGCCGCAGCGTAGTGATGCCGCGGAACTCGCTGAGCAGCGCCGCGGCCTGCGCGGCGGCAGCGAATCCACTCGCCTCGAGGGCGGCGGCAAGCCGCGCCCCTTCGGCGCCGCGCACCCAGGCCTCGACCAGGCCATTGACTCCGGGCACGTCGGGCGCCGCGGCGTCGGTGCGCGCGAACATGACTTCCTGGAAGGCGTGCGTCACGCGGGCGCGATGCTCGTCGAGTGCGGCGGAACAGGCGCGCCAGTCGGCATATCCCATGGCAATGGCGATGCGCTCGCGGGTGAGCGCGTCGGCGGGAATGGCATGCACCTGGGTGTCACTCAGCATCTGCAGCCGGTTCTCGAGGCGCCGCAGAAACACGTACGCTGCCTCGAGCTCCTGCGCGACGCGTCCGGGCAAGAGTTTGCCGCCGGCGAGCTGCGGCAGCACCGTCAACAGCGACGGAGTCTGCATGCGACGGTCCTGTCCACCACGGATCAGCTGGAAGGCCTGCACGATGAATTCGATTTCGCGGATGCCGCCGGGACCCAACTTCACGTGCTCGGCCAGGTCGCGCCGCGCGACTTCCTTCTGGATGAGCGCCTTCATCTCGCGCAGCGCTTCGAAAACGCCGAAGTCGAGGTAACGCCGGTATACGAATGGCCGCACGCTCTCGGCGTGGATTTGTTTATATGCCTCACCCCCGGTGATGCCGCGTGCCTTGACCCACGCGTATCGCTCCCAGTCACGGCCGTGGGTCTGCAGGTAGTCGTTGAGGAACGCCGCGCTCGCGACCAATGGCCCGCTGTCGCCGAACGGACGCAGCCGCATGTCGACGCGAAACGCCGCGCCCTCGGCCGTCGCTTCACCGAGCAGCCGGATCACCAGTCTTCCCAGGCGCGTGAAGAAGTCCTCGTTGTCGATGCAGCGGGCCCCCGAAGTCGTGCCTTTATCAGGGAAGACGAAGATGAGATCGATGTCGGACGAGAAATTGAGCTCCCCGCCGCCGAGCTTGCCCATGCCGAGCACGATGAACGGCTGTATTTCTCCCGCGACGTTGCGCGGCTCGCCGTACATGCGCGCGAGATCGTGGCCGGCGTACTCGACCGCCGCCTCGATGGCGGCATCGGCAAAGGCGCTGGTATCGGCGAGAGTCTCCTGCAGCGTGGCCCACCCCGCGAGGTCGCGCCACGCAATGCGCACCATCTCGCGTACGCGCTGACGCCGCAGTGCCGCCATGAATCCGGCGAGATCCGGCTGACCGGCCAACGCCGTCCTTAGTCGTTGCGTCATCTCGCCGTGCCCCAGCACGCGCGTGAGCGCCGCCTCGCCGACCGCCCACCTCGACAGGGGCCACCTGGCATCCGCCGGGTCGCGCAGCAGGCTGGTGCAAACGAAGTCGCTGGCGGCGAGCACGCGCGGCAACGTGTCGCGAAGCTCCGGCGCCGCCATCTCGAACACCTCGAATGCCCCCGACTCGCGGAGGCGTGTCAGCTGCTGCTCACAATGGGCGGCGAGTTCCGGTGTCACGGGCGCGGACTGTACTAGAAATACCCGCCCAACCCCTTGCGGATGGCGTGCAAGCGCCTACGATTCGCTCATGAAAACCCGCCTGAGTGCATGCGTGGCCGCTGTCGTTCTGGCGCTTCTCGGCGCGTGCGCCAAACAGGAAACCGTGCGGGAGATCGACTGGGCCAAAGCAGCCCTCGCGCGCAACCCCGCCTACGAAATCGTCGCTACGGATGAGTCAGCCGGCGTATTCACGGTGCGCGACACGACGAGCGGCGAGATGCAGACTTTGCGTCTCGAGGATCTCATCGCCGCGCCGGTGCCGAAGGCGGCGGCAAAGCCGGCGCTGGCAGCGTCGGCAGCAGCATCCCCGGAAACTGCCGCGGTCGAATCTCCCGCCGTGGCCGACGATGACGCGGCCACGACCGGCCTCGATCAAACTACTGCCGCCGTCAACCCGCAGGCCGGCGCGGGCCAACCGCTCGCGGAAGGACCCGGGTACAGCATCACACGCGGCGCGGCGGTCGCGCCGCAGAGAGCGCCCGCAGCCCTCGAAGGTCCCGGCTACTCGGTCGTGCGGCAAGGACCCACACCGCGCGCAGCCACACAGGAGCCCGAAGTCGCCGCCAACGTCGAGCGCCGCACCGATCCCATCATCTGCCAGGGCAACCGTCTCATGCGCATCGACGGAGAGACCATCGAGTTCACCGGCGATGCCGTCATCGCCGAGAAAGGTTGCGATCTGTACATCAGCAACGCGCGCATCACCGCCGGCGGCGTGGGCATCATCGCGCGCCAGGCACGCGTGCACATCGTCAACAGCTCGATCGGCGGCTCGCGCGGTTCATACGAAGCATCCGACGGCGCCGAGATCTACGTGGCGAGCTCCACCTTCACCGGCGTCGGGCGCCGGTTCGATTCCGCGACCATGAACGACCTCGGCGGCAACGCCTACCAGACCGAGTAACCCGTTGGCAGGATGCTGGGGCGCGTCCTTACGTAATGCGTTCCACGCGCTGCCGGACCCCGCGATTCCCTGACCCGCCGCAAGTCCTTAAAAAACGGTCCAAAACTGGGACGCGGCACCGTGCGGCGCGCACGTTTTGGCGCAGCGGAGTTTCCTTCACGGGTAATCAGGCGTAGGTTGTTTGCATGAGGGATTCACCGGCCAATCGTCGCATGGCCCTGCAGGCACTCCTCGCCCTTGGCGGCCTGTCCTGCTCCCCTATTCTCTTCGCCGAACCGAACATCGCATCGCGCGCTCCCGGCACTCCCGACGACCTGTCGGGCGCACTCGCTGACCCCGAACCACTCTTCGCGGCGCCCACGCGCCTCGACCGCATCGGTCGCGTGATGACCCATGTCAAGGTCAACGGCAAGGGCCCGTTCCGCTTCGTCATCGACACGGGCGCGAGCCGCTCGACGCTCGCACCGCATCTTGCCCGCGCGCTCGGCCTGCAAGCGTCAGTGGGCCGCAACGTCATGCTGAATGGAGTCACCGGCGCGGCTGAAGTGCCGACGGTCGCGGTCGAGAGCATCGAGATCGGCGCGCTCAAATTCGTCGATCAGAACCTGCCGGTCATCTTCACGTCCATCATGGGCAACGCCGATGGCATCCTCGGGGTCGCCGGATTCCACGACCAGCGTATCGATGTCGATTTCAAACGCGATCGCGTGAGCGTGCTCGAATCCAATGGCAAGCGGCCGCACTACAGCATGGTGACGGCGCGCGCCACGCGTAACACCAACGGACTCATGATCCTCGACATCCGCGTCGGGCGCCGCATTCGCGCCAAGGCAGTCATCGACACTGGCGCCGAGCGAACGCTCGGCAACGTCGCGCTGCAGAACGCGATCAACAAGCATCGCCGCAAGAAACGCGAGGTCGTGCCGGCGATGGTGCATGGCGCGACGCCCGACATCACCGACGGCGACGTGCAGGAAGTGAAGGAAGCCACGATTGGCGACATGACCCTCACCAACATGGAAGTGATCTTCGCCGACTTCCATGTCTTCAAGCTGTGGAAGCTCGACCAGGAACCCGCGATGCTCATCGGCATGGACATGCTTGGCGTGCTCGAGCGACTGGTCATCGACTATCGCCGCAACGAAGTGAGCATGTACGGCGAGCGCACCTCGCGACTCGTCCAGCGCTGAGCTCACGGTTTGGACCGGCCGGGTTCGACCCGTCAGGTTTGACCGCCAAGAGTCGCTGCTGTAGTAAGCAGCCACCATGCAGACTTCACATCCCATTCGCGAATGGCGCGACGTCACCGCGAATGCCTTCCACGAGCAGATCTTTCCGCTGAGCGAGCCGGCGGTGCTCAAAGGCCTGGTCGGGAATTGGCCCGCGGTGCGTGCCGCTCACCAATCTCCCGCCGCCATCGCAAACTACCTGCGAGATTTCGATACCGGGGTTCCGGTCGATACCATGTACGGAGATCCGGCCATCCGCGGGCAGTTCTTCTACAACGACGAGTTGACCGGGCACAACTTCGAGCGCCGGCCCGCGCCGTTCTCGCGCTCACTCGAACAGTTGCTCGCGCACCTCGACGACCCCATGCCACCGGCGGTGTACGCGGGCGCTGTGCCGGCGCCATCGAGTCTGCCCGGGTTCACGCGCGACAACGCACTGCCGCTCATCGACGCGGCCATTGTGCCGCGCATCTGGATAGGCAACCGCGTCACCGTGCCGGCGCACTACGATGTCTCCAACAATATCGCCTGCGTCGTCGCCGGCCGACGCCGCTTCACGCTGTTTCCGCCCGAGCAGCTGGTGAATCTCTACGTGGGTCCACTCGAGTTCACGCTGGCCGGACAGCCCATCAGCATGGTGCGGCTCGACCGGCCCGACCACGAGCGCTATCCGAAGTTTCGCGAGGCTCTCGAGCAGGCGCAATCCGCTGAACTCGACCCGGGCGATGCGCTGTTCATACCGTACATGTGGTGGCACCACGTCGAGTCGCTCGCGCCCTTCAATGTCCTGGTGAACTACTGGTGGGATGACGCGCCGGTGTGGAATGGCTCACCGTTCGAAGCGCTGTTGCACGGCCTCATGGCGATTCGCGCGCTGCCCGCTCACCGGCGGGAGATCTGGCGCAAGGTATTCGATCACTACGTGTTCCAGACCGGCGGCGATCCCGTCGCGCATCTCACGCAGCCCCAGCGCGGCATCCAGGGCACACCGTCGCCGCAACTCACCGAGATCGTGCGCAAGCATCTGGTGCAGGTGTTGTCGCGCCGGCGTTGGTAAGCGCTCGCACCGCTACTGTCGCGCGGTGGCGAGCTTCAGGCCGAGCGCGATGAACATGGCACCGGCGATCTTGTTGAGTACATTGGCCATCGACGGCCGGCGCAGGAAAACACCACGCAGTTTCGCCGCGGCGACGGCCAGCACCACGCACCACACGACACCCATGGCGACGAACGTGAGGCCCAGCGCGAGGAAGGCAAGGACCTTGTCAGTGCTGTGCGCATCGATGAACTGCGGCATGAGCGCAAGGAAAAACAGCGCCACTTTGGGATTCAGCAAGTTCGAGACGATGCCCTGCCTGAACGCGGCCCAGCGGCCGTCACCGCCGCTGCCCGGCTGATTCCCCGCAAGACCGTTCGAACGACTCAGCAGTGCGCGCACGCCGATGTAGACGAGATAGGCCGCACCGGCAAACTTCACCGCCATGAAAGCGTACGGCGAAGCGGCCAGCAGTGCCGACAGCCCGAGCGCGGCCGCGAAAGTGTGCAACACGCTGCCGGCACTGATGCCGAGCGCGGCGGCGATTCCGGCGGACCGCCCGCCGGAGAGACTGCGTCCGAGAATGAAGAAGGTGTCCTGGCCCGGCGTGATGATCAGTACGACCGCGGTGGCAATGAACAGCCAGAACCCATGTATGCCGAGCATGGCCGACACTTTGCCGTAACGGCGTCCCTGGCACAAACCCAGCAAGTCCTCCGCTAGAAAAATCCATGCAGCTGCACGAACGACTGCGTCCGGTTCTGATTGTCGTTCTGCGGTATGCCCTCATACCGCCGCACGCCGGCGCGCACTTGTACGAACTGGATCGGCGACCACTCGTACAACAGGCTGGCGCGCGTCTGCTCGTCCTCGTCCACGTCGTCGTTGGGCTCTAACCACTCGAATGCCAGTTTCAGGTTGTGTCCCTGCCGCACCTTCCAGTCGGCCTCGGCGAGAGAAGCCATGAGCTTGCGGCCGCCCGCGCCGATGCTGTCGTCGTCGATGTAGTCGACCTCGCCGAGCAAGGTGACCGGGCCGGCGCGAATCGCGCCGAACACCGAGGCGCCGCTGCGTTCACCAAGGTCCGTATCGTTGAACAGCAGGCTCGCACCGGCGCGCCACACCGACTGCGCAAACTCGACGCGCGTCGTGAACTGCTTGCCGTGATCGTCCTCCGGAGCGCCACCGCTGCCGTTGCTGACGGCGAGCTGCGCGCTCCAGCTGCCGTGTTCGATGCCGAATTCGGCGCCCTGGTCCGGTGCCTGCATGTTGATGCCGGACACCTGGCGCACGAAGGCGTTGTCGTCCTCGAGCCGGTATCCGAACGGCAGGTACATGCGGCCCGCCTTGACGTAGAACGCGTTCTCCTTGATCCAGTAACGCACGTTGGCTTCCATGTTGATGGAGTTGCCGGGAGCGAAGCGCTGATCGAGGTACACCGACAGGCGATTCGGGATCACGCCGAAATCGAGGTAGGCACGCGCCTCTTCGATTTCAAAATCGTTGGTCTCGCCCTGGTTCGGCACGTCGACATAGTTGTAGTTGGCACGCGCGTTGCCGCCGATGGAGAAGAACTTCATGACCTGGCCGGTCCACAAGTCTTCCTCCGCGCCGAGACGTTTGGCGGCGAGTTGCGTCTGCGCGAAGGTATTGCCAAAGACAGTCCGCATGCCGCCACCGCTGGGATTCACGTGGCACTGCACGCACTTCAGGCCCATCTGCGCGGCGAGGTAGGGTTCGGCGTTTGCCTGCGAGGCGCAGCCGATGAGCAATACCAGTGCGGCCGCCCGCAGCAAATGAGTGACGCTGATCATCGGGACTCTCCTGAGGTCGACTCCAAGCTGACGTCGAAGGACATGAGGTAATCACCACCCGCGACACCGTCGGCGTCGCCATCGAGAACGTGGCCGGCGTTGTCGGCCAGGGCGATTGCTCCTCCGCCGTGAACTTCGAGCTGGTAACTGCCCGCGGGCAAGGCTCGCGCGAGCGTGAGTTCGACGACATTCGGCCGGCCGAGCGGCACCTCGACGCGAGCGATTGGCACCGGCGCATCGAGACCATCGCGAAGCGCGAAGGTCTCGATGTTGGCAAGCGAGGCATCGACATCGCCCGCGAAAATGACGCTGAGGCGGGTGAGGCCGGCTGGCGCGATTTCGGCGGTCGCCGGGATGGTGCTGGCCACCGTCAACTTGTTAGACACCGCGGCGGGCCCCGGGGCGCCGGCCGAGATCCAGCGACGTACGAGATCGATGCGGTCCTGCGGCAGGGGCTGGCCCCCCAATGGCATGCGCCCGCCGACCGCGGCATTACCCTCGATCTTCTGCACGAGATAGCTGGCATCCGGATTGCCCGGGTTGACGCGCAGGAGTGCCGGCACCTCGATGCTCGCGACGTTCACGAGCAAGGCGTAACTGTTGGCGGCGTCCAGGCGCAGGCCCCGCGGTGCGCCCGCACCGATGTGGCAGTTGGTGCAGATCGGCGTAAAAATCGTCGCCTGAATTTCCTGGAAATCGGTGTTTGGTGCAGGCCCGGGCGGAATCGGTTCGCCGTTTTCATCGAGCCCTTCGCCATTGCCGGCGCAGGCGGCCAGCAGCAGCAAGGTGGGAACGACGAAAAATCCTTGGCAGCCCAGATAGTTAGTTATAGGTCGAGACATATCCGGCATCCCTGTTTGACTGTGCGCAGGGGATGGGTAACGCGCTGCAATTGGCCGGTTCCCGGCAAATCGTCAGAATAAAAATGCAGACGCGTCCGACACGGCCATCCTCGACCTCGGTCGAAAGCCAAGCCGCTCTGGGCTTCGGCTAGACTCCACGGCCGGCTCACCCAGGACTAAGACCATGACCCAGAAAGCGCGTCGCCAATTTCTCGCCCAGACCGCCGCCCTTGCGGCCATGCCGCTGTTCAGTGGGCTCGGCAATGCGCAGGGTGCCGGGCGCAAGCTCGGCGTCGCGCTGTGCGGGCTCGGCAGCCTCTCGACCAACCAGATCGCACCGGCGTTACAGAAGACGCGCTTCTGCCGGCTCGCGGGCATCGTCACCGGCACGCCGTCCAAGGCGGCCGAGTGGCAGAAGAAGTACGGGCTCGCCGACAAGAGCATCTACAACTACCAGAACATGCAGGAGATGGCGTCGAATCCCGACATCGACATCGTCTATGTGGTGACGCCGAACGCACTGCACCTGGAGCACACGCTGGCCGCGGCCGCCGCCGGCAAACACGTGTTCTGCGAAAAACCGCTGGAGATCTCCGTAGACCGTTGCCAGCGCATGCTCGACGCCTGCAAGAAGGCCGGCAAGTTGCTAGGCGTGGGCTACCGGCTGCAGTACGAGCCGAATACGCTCGAGTGCATCCGCCTGGCGCGCGAAAAAGTGCTGGGTGACGTCAAGATCATCGACGCCAACTTCGGCTTCGCGATCGGCGATCCCACGCAGTGGCGCCTGAAGCGCGCGCTCGCCGGCGGCGGCTCGCTCATGGACGTGGGCATCTACTGCCTGCAGACCACGCGCATGATCACCGGCGAAGACCCGGTCTGGATCAACGCCAGCGAGGTCAAGACAGACGCGGTCAAGTTCAAAGAAGTCGACGAAACCGTTCTGTGGACGGCAAAGTTCCCGAGCGGCGTGGTGTCCAACTCCATTTGCACGTATTCCGCCAACGGCCTTGCGGGATTTCGCGCGGCCACGACGCGCGGCTGGTTCGCGCTCGACCCGGCATACTTCTACAACAACAATCGTGGCCGACGCAGCGACGGCCCCGAGATCAACTTCCCGGTGTCCGATCAGTTTGCCGTCGAGCTCGACGACTTCGCCGATTGCATCATCAACAAGAAGCCGAGCAAGGTGTCGGGAGAGATGGGGCTCACGGACGTGAAGTTCCTCACGGCCATTTACGAATCGATCAAGAAGGGGCGCCCCGTGTCACTCGTGTAAACGGGGACGCGGGTGGATGGGAGTGGGAGGTGGAGTTGCTGGATCGCTCAGGGTCGAGAGCTCGCTGCTGAGCGCGCCGGACGGCGTTCGCTCGCGCGAGGCTGCGCGCCAGAGCTGTCAGCGGTCGATTGCAATCAGCGCAAAACGCGCACGTAGATAAGAACCACCAAGAGTACCTGCGCGCTGATCGCCTCGCGCTCGCCGCTCAGACGCTCGCTCTCGACCCTGAGCGATCCAGCAACGCCAGCTCACACTTCGATGGAGCCGCGTGCCCGTTTACTCGTTGGTTGAGATCGGAGCCGCACGGAAGGTTGCTCGCGCGAGCTTTCCGACTTGCACTCTTCTCTCCGCTAGCTGAGGGCGCACCACACCCGCTTGCTGTGGGATCCTTCCTCTCCACTTGCGTGGGCGCGCGAGGATGTTCGGGTGGAATGTTCCAGGCGCTCGCGTGTGAGCGGCGCAGCGCGAGGCGATCAGCGCGCAGCTCCTCATTGGTGGTTCTTCCCTGACCCGCGCGTTTTGCGCTGTTTCCCATTGAACGCTGACAGCCCTGGCGCGCAGCCTCGCGCAAGCGAACGCCGTCCGGCGCGCTCACCAGCGAGCGCCTGGAACATTCCACCCGAACATCCCCGCACACCCACGCCAGTCAGAAACATCCCCACTTTCCTGGCTACTGGATCGCCAGCTCGAACGGCCCGACAGGTAACCCCGACGCGTCATAGAGATTGCACAGCGGGCTGTCGGCCCAGCAGAAACGCAAGCGCGTGGCGCTGCCGGCCTGCGGATCGGCGAGCAACACCTGCCCGCCGCCTTGCAACTTCGCGCTCACGAACCGGCACGTCTGCTGTGTCGCGCCACATAGTTCGAAGCCGGCAGGGTCCGCGGAGCCGATCACCAGCAGGCTGCCTTCGACATCACTGAGGGTCACAACGACATCGCTGCCCACTCGCCTGACCGACGCCGGCAGCGCACCGGACGCGGAGATCTTTTCGCCATACACCACGTGGCGCGCAGCGCGGGCCAATCGCTTGCCAACATCCTGCTTGTTGGCGGGATGAATGTCGTCGCGATTGCCGATGTCGATGGTCACGGCCAGTCCCGCATTGCCGTCGGCCGCCACCGCCCGGCGCTGCGACTCGCGCAGCATGGCCCAGCCGCTGTCCACCGGTGAGGTGGCGAGCTTGCCAAAGTTGGCAAGTTGCACGATGAGGAATGGCAGCGGCGCATCGAACTGCCGTCGCCAATCGGCCATCCATGCCGTGAGCAGCGGCTGGTACCGGCGCGCGTCCTCGAGACCCGCATTGGCCTCACCCTGATACCAGGCAACGCCGCGCAATCCATATTTTCCGAGCGGCGCGATCATGGCGTTGTACAGCACGCTCACGCCGTTCAGGGACTCCCACGGCGCATGCGGCGGCCACAGGCCCGCCGGCGCGAACTGGTATTCCCAATCGGCAAGAGCGATGCGCGTGCCGTCCGCCAGCAATAATGCACGCTGTTCGGCGGCACCATGCATGCCCCCATTGCCCCAGAAGTCGTGCACGTTGACGACCACGAAGTTATCGCCGGCCTTCAGGAGCTTCGGCGGCAGCGCGTAGCTGCGTAACTCGGGTCCGAACGAATTGCCTATGGCCCGGCCATTCACCCAGGTCACGTCCACGTCGTCGATCTGCCCGAGCGCGAGGCGCGCGGCCTGCTTCGCTTGCGCTGCCTCGAGTTTCACGCGGGCGCGAAACCACACCATGCCGTCATGGCGCCCGAGCGCCGGTATACCCCAGGTTTCCCAGTAGCCGAGGGCCTGCGGCGCCGGCAGCCAGTTGCCCGCTTCGCGCATTAACCATGGCTTCGCACCCTCCGTGGCCGGCTGCTGCTGCCACCACGTCTGCCAGATCTCGCCCCAGTGCGAGAACGCCAGCGGTTTGTTGCCCTGGTACTCGCCTAACAACTCGAGCGGCCGCTGGTAGCCGCCCACGGCGCGCAGCGCATCCACGCTCATCCACGTCTCGATGCGGCTGCCACCCCAGTTCGAGGAGATGATGCCTTGCGCAGCGTCGACCGTTTTCTGCAGCTCGCGCACGAAGTAGTAACAGGTGGCGGAGAAATGCTGTGTCGTGTCGGAGCCGGCGACCTGCCACTCGAGCGGCGCGTCGAAATCGGTGCGCGGCGCGGCGCTGATCGCGCGTGGAATGCTCACGTGGCGAATGCGCGAGTTCGCGGACAGGGCCACTTCCGCGTCGGCGTCGAGTGTCATGCGCACCGGCCATTCCATGTTCGACTGGCCGGAGCACAGCCAGACATCGCCGATCAGCACATCGTTGGCGGTCTGCGCGCGCGAGTTGCTGCGCGCACTGAGGACAAAAGGTCCGCCAGCAGGCATGGCCGGCAGCGTCAGCGACCACGCACCCTGAGCGTCCGCTTTCGTGCTGGCCGTTGCGCCGGCAAGCGAAACACCGACCTCCTCGCCCGCGGCTGCGTGGCCGTACACATTGATGGGCCGATCGCGTTGAAGCACCGCGTGATCGATGAAAAGACCGCTCATCAACGGCGCTTGCGCGTGCGCCGCGCCGATCATCGCTGCCAGCGCGGCATATGCCAGCGCGGTGGCCGTTCGCTGTACCATCTCTCCCCCTATGGTTCACGCGCAAATACTGGTCCGGCACCACGTCGATCTCAAGACATTTCGCGACGAGATCGTCCCTGCCTGCCAGCCGGTGGTACTCAAAGAGCTCGTCAGTGATTGGCCGGCAGTGAAAGCGGCACGCGAGTCGCCGCGCGCACTCGCGAACTACCTGCAGAGCTTCGATCGTGGCAACCAAGTGATCGTGATGGAAGCGCCGCCGTCGATCCGCGGCCGCATCTTCTATCGCGAGGACATGAGCGGGCTCAACTTCGAACGCCGGCCGGGCGCCCTCAGCGCGACGCTCGATCGGCTGCTGGCGCAGGCATCGGATCCGAACCCACCGACATTGTTCATCGAATCGGCGCCCACCGAGAACGTATTGCCGGCCTTTTCCGCCGCACACCCCATGCCGCTGGTCGCCCCTGAATTCCAGCCGCGGATCTGGCTTGGCAACTCCGTCACCGTGCGAACGCATTTCGATCTCTTTGAAAACATCGCCTGCGCCGTCGGTGGCCGGCGGCGATTCACGCTGTTTCCGCCCGACCAGCTCGCCAATCTGTATCTGGGGCCGGTCGATTTCACGCCTTCGGGCGTTCCGGTGAGCATGGTGCCGCTGCACGATCCGGACCTCGAGCGCTTTCCGCGCTTCGCCGAGGCGCTGCGCCATGCGCAGACGGCGGAACTCGAGGCCGGCGATGCGCTCTACATTCCGTATGGCTGGTGGCATCACGTCGAATCGCTGACGCCGTTCAACGTGCTGGTGAATTACTGGTGGAACACGGCTCCGCGAATGGGCTCGCCGTTCGGTGTGCTGTTGCACGCCGCACTCAGCCTGCGCGACATGCCGGCCGATCAGCGCGCGGTGTGGCGCGCGCTGTTCGAGCACTTCATATTCACGGATCCCGAGACCTCCATGGGGCATCTCAGGCCAGAGCAGCGCGGCTTGTTAGGGCCACCATCGGCGGCGCGGACCCGGGAAGTGCGCAACATCCTTGCGCAGACGTTCAACAAGCCCGCGACGTAGCCGCGGCCGCTGTCTGCGGACGGTGTCACAACCGATGAGGGGTGAATGATGACGCGGATCGGGATACTCATGGTGGCGGCGCTGTCGACGGCTTTGGCAGGTTGCGGTGGCGGTGAAGGCTCGATCGTGGCTCCGCCGCCGAGCGGCGGCAATTCCCCGCAGCTGCCGAATCCGGGCAGCGCGCCGGCACTCAAGACCGTGCTTGCCGCGCGTTATGGCGTGGTCGATTTTCCAGTGGGTGCGGCCATCGAGCCGGCCTCTACCACCACGGCACCGGATTCCACGCTGCTGATCAGGCATTTCAGCAGCATCACCGCCGAAAACGCCATGAAGCCGGACAACCTTTGGCCCAACGCGCCCGGCAGCACGACGCTGCCAGCAACCTCGCCAGACTTCACGCAGGCGGATGTGCTGGTCAACTTCGCCGCCAACAATGGCATGCGGCTGCGCGGCCACACCTTGTTGTGGCACCAGACCGCGCCCAGCTGGTTCTTCGCCGGCGATACCGGCAACGCGGCTAACTACCGCGCCGCGGTCCAGCAGCGTCTGCGCACCTACATTTTCGCTGTCGTGCAGCACTTTCCCAATGTGTACGCCTGGGACGTGGTCAACGAGATCGCCAGCGACACGCAAAACGCCGCCAACCCCTATCGCACATCGAGCCCCTGGTACCAGGCGTACAGCGTTGGCGGCATGAATGGCGCCGACTACGTGCGCGATGCATTCGATTTCGCCAACCAGGCACGCACGTCGATCGGCAGGAACAGCGCCACCATGAAGCTCATGCTGAATGACTACAACACCGAGCTGTCGGGCAAGCGCGCCAACGTCATCCAGATAGTGCAGGCGCTCGTGAATGCCGGCGTTCCAATCGATGGAGTCGGCCATCAGTTCCACCTGCAACTCGATGCGAACGTCGCCGATGTCAATGCTGCCTTCGCCGCGGTCGAGGGCGTCTCGAGCACCTTGGTCAATCACGTGACCGAGCTCGACGTCTCCATCTACGCGGATCCGGGCACTTGCTACTCGTCGCGCACCATCCCGCCGTGCCTCGCCGACCTCGGCGCCGCTCCACCCCAAACCGTGCTCTCTCAACAAGCCACGTTGTATCGAGCGCTGTTCGCGGCATTCGATCGCCCGAGCGTCACCTCGGTCAGCCTCTGGGGCATAGCCGACAATCACACCTGGCTCAACAGCTTTCCGGTTGCCCGCACCAATCGCCCGCTGCTGTTCGATACCGCGGGCGACCCGAAGTGGGCGTTCTGGACAGTGGTGGATCCGACCATCGTCGTGCCCTGACCCCCCGAATAGGCCACAATCACCGCAGAGCGCGATTGTTCCGGCCGCGGCCGGTGGGGGAAGGATGAGAGAACTATGTCTGGGCGTGAGCCTCGTCGCGCTTATTTTGGGCACATCCGCTGCCGGCGCCGCCGACGCCACCGTTACCGTCACCCATGATCTCGCCGCCGCGCGTCCCGGCGCCGTGATCCTCGTGCCATTTGCGGAGATCGCGGCCGTGGCGCCGGACCTGCGCATGTTTCATGTCGTGGTGCGCGACGCGAAAGGCCGCGTGCTGCCCTCGCAGATCGCCAATTACGAGCATGATCACCGCGGCGCCAAATACGACTGGCTGGTATTCACCTATGACTTCGCCGCCGCAGAGAAACGCGCGGTCTTCACGCTCGAACCGGTCGCCAAGGCGACGCCCCCCGAGCCTCCCTGTGTGTATGCGCGCTTCGTGCCGGAGCGATACGACGACATGGCCTGGGAAAACGATCGCATCGCGCACCGCATGTACGGCATGGCGCTCAACACACCGGCGGCCGGCGGTGAGCGGCTGCGCGGCAGCGGCATCGACGTGTGGGCCAAGCGCGTCAAGTATCCGATCATCGATCGCTGGTATGCGAAGGGTCACGACCAGTTCCACAAGGACGAGGAAGGCGAAGGCCTGGATCTGTACAGCATCGGCGGCTCGCGCGGCGCGGGCGGCACCGGCATCTGGGATGGCAGCAAACTCTGGACCTCCGACAACTTCACCAATGCCAGCGTGCTCGCGAACGGCCCACGCCACGCGGCGTTCGTGCTCAAGTACGCGCCATGGGATGCAGGCGCCGCGGGGGAGATCAGCGAAACCAAGGCCTTCCGTGTCGACTGCGGCTTGGGCTTCGACCAGGTGGTCAGCACGTTCTCTTTCAAAGGTGAAGACCTCGTGGCCGGCATCGGCATCACGCAGCACCCGCCGGCGGCGGGTTTTCCCGCGGCCGTGCTCACCAAGGATCCCGATGGCCGCTGGATGAGCTACTGGGAAGAAAACAAGGACGGCGGATTGGGTATTGCCGTGGTTATCGGGCACGCCACCACGCCCGCAGGCTTTGCGCATGAGGCCGCGCCCGGCGGCAAGGGCAACGCTAACAACCTGCTGCTGGTGAAGGTCAAGGCCGGGCTACCCGTGAGCTATTTCACGGGCGCAGGCTGGACCAAGAGCGGGCTGTTCGCCGACCGCGCAAGCTGGGAAAAATATGTGCGCGAAAACGCGGCACGCATGCAGCATCCGCTGCAGGCCACCGTGAGTGCAAAGCCATGAAAGCGCGTCGCCTGGTAGCACTCGCCTGCGTGGTGGCCTCAGGCTTGGGCTCGCCCGCGTTCGCCCAGAACAAACATTTCGCCGAGTGGCCGGCCGGCACCGCGCCCACCGATGTCGGCAAACGCGTCGCGGAAGCCTTCATCCGCGCGCCGCACATGGAAATGAACGCTCACGGCCCGCAGGCGTTGCACTACTCGCACGTGGCCACATGGACTGGCGCACTGCAATTCGCGGGGCTCACCACAGACAAGGACTTGATGACGCGGCTCGTGGATCGCTTCGATCCGTTCTTCGCGGTCACCGGGTCTCGCGTGCCGCGCACCGATCACGTCGATGGCACGGTATTCGGCGCATTGCCGCTCGAGCTGTACATGCAGGACGCCCGTTTTCGATATCGCCTCATGGGGCTGACCTTTGCCGAAGCGCAGTGGGACCGGCCATTGCCCGACGGTCTCTCGCGGCAGACGCGTTGGTGGATAGACGACATGTACATGATCACGGCGCTGCAGCTTGCGGCTTACCGGGCGACCGCAGATGAGAAATACCTGGAGCGCGCCACGACATCGATGGTCGCGTACCTGGCGAAGCTGCAGCAACCGAATGGCCTCTTCTTCCATGCGCCGGACGTGCCGTTCTTCTGGGGCCGGGGCGATGGCTGGGTCGCGGTGGGGATGGCCGAGCTGCTTCGCGACCTGCCGGCAAAACACAAGTCACACAAGGGTGTGCTCGCGGCCTATCGCCGCATGATGGCCACGCTGCTCGCGCACCAGGCGCAGAACGGCATGTGGCGGCAGCTCATCGATCACCCGGAAAGCTGGGAGGAAACCTCCAGCACGGCCATGTTCGCGTACGCGTTCGTGACCGGCATCAAAAATGGCTGGCTGACCGAAGACACCTACGGACCGGCGGCGCGCAAGGCGTGGATCGCACTCGTGGGTTATCTCACGCCGGAAGGCTTGTTGCGCGAGGTGTGCGTGGGTACGGGCAAGAGAAACGACCTGCAGCACTACCTGAATCGCCCGCGCGCGGTGGGCGACACGCACGGGCAGGCGCCGATGCTCTGGACTGCCAACGCCCTGCTCCGATAGCTAGACCAAAGTCGTAAGAAATGGGGACATTCCTCATTTCCCTGTAACAATCGGCGGCCATCACCGAGGGGGAATCGTGAAACGAGCTGGATTGTTGTTAGTGGCGCTGGCCTGGTCAGCAATTGTCGTGGCCTCACCCAATGGCGGACCGTTGGGGGATTTCGAAGCGCATGTGGACGTGGGCTCGCCGAAGATTGCCGGCTACTCAACCTGGAACGCGGCATCGCAGGTTTACACGCTCAGCGCGGGCGGCGTGAACATCTGGGCGAAGCGCGATGAGTTCCAGTTCGCATACCGCCGCATGAAGGGTGACTTCATCGTGCAGGCGCAGGTGGAGTTCCAGGGCAAGGGCGTGGATCCGCACCGCAAAGCGGGAATCATGGTGCGCGCTTCGACCGCCGACTTCGATTCGGCCTATGTCGACGGGGCGCTACACGGCGACGGGCTCACCTCGCTTCAATACCGCAAGGTCAAGGGCGAAGACACCGCGCAGGTCGAGATGCCAGCCGCGAAAGGCGCGAACGTCATCCAGCTGGAACGCCGCGGCAATCTCTTCATCTTCTCGGCCGCGAGATTTGGTGAACCGTTCGAGGTGGCGGAGATCAAGGACGTGCCCAACGTGCCCGAAGAAGCCTTCGTCGGGTTGTTCCTTTCGTCGCACAACGCGGACGTGCAGGAAAAAGTGGTGTTCCGCCACGTGCGCGTGATCAAGCCGGTGAAGGTGGGCTTCCAGCCGTACCGCGACTACATCGGCAGCCGGCTCGAAGTGATGAACGTCACCAGCGGCCATCGCAATGTGTATTACACGTCCCGGGTACCATTCGAGGCGCCGAACTGGTTGCCTGACGGATCCACGCTGATCTACAACGCGAGCGGCGGCGATCCGGCCACGCGCGGCAGGCTGTGGAAGTTCGATCTCATCACGCGTACGCCGACGCTCATCGACACCGGGTTCGCCATCCGCAACAACAACGACCACGTGTTGTCGTTCGACGGCAAGCAACTCGCCATCAGCGACCAGAGCCAGGACAACAATCAATCCACCATCTACACCATGCCGACCAGTGGCGGCGTGCCGAAGCGCATCACGCCGCTGACGCCGTCGTACATGCACGGCTGGACGCCGGATGCGAAGTGGCTGATCTACACCGGTGGCCGCGTGCCCAAGGGGGCCAAGGACAACGAATACGACATCTACAAGATTGCTTCCGACGGCAGCGGCAAAGAAATCAACCTGACGAATTCGGCGGGGCTCGACGACGGTCCCGAAGTAAGCCCCGACGGCAAGAAGATCTACTTCAACTCCACGCGCTCAGGCCAGATGCAGATCTGGCGCATGGATCCCGACGGCAAGAACCAGGAACGTGTGACCAACGATCACAAGTTCAACGACTGGTTCCCGCACTTTTCTCCGGACGGCAAGTGGATCGTGATCATTTCGTACGGGCTCGACGTGGAACCATCCAACCACCCGTACTACAAGCAGTGCTACCTGCGCATCATGCCGACCGACGGCAGTGCGCCGCCGAAGGTGATCGGCTACGTGTACGGCGGCCAGGGCACGATCAACGTGCCATCGTGGTCACCCGATGGCACGCACATTGCGTTCGTGAGCAACAGCGACGCGCTGTAACGCAACGGGACTTGTTCAGTCGAGCCGGTGTGCGCCGCACCGGCTCAGCTGACCGGCGACTGCAACGCAGCCTCATAAATCGCAAGGTCGCCGGCAGAAAAGCAACAAAAGACAATCTCTTCCAGTGATGCGTCGTCGCGCAGTGAGTCGCGTACGGTGGAAACCGCAATCTGCGCGGCGGGTTCGACCGGATAACCGAAGATGCCCGTGCTGATGCTCGGGAAGGCCAGCGATACCAAGCGCGTAGCCATCGCGAGTGCGAGCGAACGCCGATAACAGGAAGCGAGCAGCGCAGGCTCTCCGGCCTCGCCGCCACGCCATACCGGTCCCACGGTATGAATGACGTACTTTGCCGGCAGCCGATAGCCCTTGGTGAGTTTCGCCTCGCCGGTCTTGCAGCCGCCCAGCAGACGGCACTCGTGCAGCAGCTCAGGTCCTGCGGCCCGATGAATCGCACCATCCACACCACCGCCTCCCAGCAGCGAGGAGTTGGCGGCGTTGACGATGGCGTCCACCGGCAGGGTCGTGATGTCGGCTCGTATTGCGCGAAGAGTTGCTGGCATATCGCATCACCCGTGAAGCTCAACGATCACCGGCCGATGATCGCTGTGCTGCTTCCATTGCTCATAACCGGGGACTTCCACGCGCGTCAGGACATTGGCCCAGCTCTCCGGGATGAAGCAATGATCGAGATGGTACGGCTGCTTTTCCTTCCACTGAAAATAGTAGGTCGGCCGGGTCTCCGCCCCCTGTGCCTCGCCGAAATGCGTGTGGTATGCGCTCACCAGATTCAGACCACCGAGCATCTTCACCAGCGCTGAATGGTTGCGGTCCGCGGGCCGCGATTCGTCCCAGAACGTGTTGGAATTGAAGTCACCGATTACCACGGCAGGACCTGCGGCGAGGAGTTCGCGATACATGCGAACCGCCTTCATGACCGCCGCAACGTAGGTGTGCTTCTGGCGCGCTTTCGACCACACGGCCAGCAGCGTGAAAGCACGCGGCCCGGTTACCGTCATGGGCACTATGAACCTGGGAACTGCGCGGCGTGCCGGCAAGCGCGCCAGCGAATACGGCGGTTTCGCAATGATGGCGATGCCCTGCCGTGGATTGTCGCCGAACCACAAGCACCGGTCGGACTCGATGGGTGGCCGCGGACATTCCTGGAGCACGGCGATGTCCGCATTCAAAGAGTCGAGCAGCGCAACTTTTTTGAGGTACGGCCCGCGGCAGCAATTCCAAGTGACGAGGATCATGACCTTCTGCCGCAGCTGCGTCCCCTTTTGCTAGGAAATCAGGAATGTCCCCATTCAGCGCAGCTCGGCGGTCGCGACCATGCGATCGAACTCTGGCAGCGCCGCGTCAAAGTAGTGGCTCGATACACCGTCCAATTTCATGAAGTAGAGCTTCTTGTCGACCACGCGCGCGATGCAGCTGCCCTTCTTGGAAATGCCGTTGTTTGGCGCGTACTTGTAACGCACCTTCAGGCCTTTTCCGCCGAGGAAGTCGGCCGGATCGACTGACTCGATCTCGAAAACCGTCACGCCCCTGACCCGATACGACGCCTCGATCATCGACACGAGATCCTGTGCGGTCATGTCGGCACGGAACACGGATACCTGCCGATCGTCCTTCTTTCTTTGCACGACCATGGCTTTTCCATCCGGGACGCCACCCATGAAGGTCACCGTCTCGAGCAACGGACCGTTCTTGGTCCAGGTTTCTTCCCACTTCGTTTCAAAGCGGGTTGTCGGCAACACGTTCCACTTGGTGGCCGGCTGCACGATGAGCGCGTTAGCCGCCACCGAGATCGGCTCCGCGGGCACCAGCGTGTAGCCCGGCATGCAACCGGCGAGCGCGAACGCGGCCAGGCCTGCGACCATTGCGATTCCTGATTTCATGGACCTTCCGATCATTGAGTCAGTGTGAAACGGATGACGCCCGAGTCTTTCGCGCCGGGATTCATCGCCAGATATCGATTCAGCGCGTCGCGGCCAGCCGCAGTCTTGCCAGCTTTCAGCAAGGAATATCCATGCGCGCGCCAGGCTTCGGCCGGCGCATCCGGCAACGCAACGGATGCCGCGTATGCCGCTGCGGCCCTGGTGTCGTCGCCAGCGGCTGCACGCATGCGGTAGATCTCACCTTCCTGATAGCGCAACACACCGTTCCACCCGTCCAGGGCCAGGCTCTCGACAAGATAGAGGCTCGCACCGGGGTCGTTGAGCTTCACCTGTTCCTCGAGCAGCTGTACGCGATGGGGCGCGATGACCGCCTGCCATTCGGCGCGGCCGCCGGAAGTCTCGCGCTGCCTTTCCGTGGCTGGATAGGCCGCGGATAGATAGGCGGCGGTGTCGGCAAGGTCGGTCATGCGGCCTTCCGAGGGTGGGTGCGTCGACAGTACCGATTGGCTGCGATCGCGGTAACGCTTGTTGCGCTGCTCGGCGCTCGCCCTGCGCTCCTCGATGAGCTGTTTCCAGACCTCCGCAGCCGCTCCGGGCGTGTAGCCGGATTTCGCCATGAGGGAGATTCCATAGGCATCGGCCTCGGCTTCGTCCTCGCGGCTGAACTGGAACACGGACAGCAGCAGCGCCGAGTTGATCGCATACGCGGCATTGATCCACGACCCGCCCGAGCTCGAGACGCCGGCGGCGGCACCCGCGGCTGCTCCGACGACCGCCATCGCGGCACTCTTTCGGCGGATGCTGCGGTATTGCTGAATGGTGTGTTTGCGGAAGTAGTGGCCGGCTTCATGCCCGAGCACCGCGGCGTATTGCGCTTCGTTTCGCACGCGCGCCATGAGCCCGGTGTGCACGATCATCATGCCCGACGGAAACATCGACGCGTTGAAGGCGGCATTGCGCATGAGGTACAGGCGCAGCTCCGGCGCCGGACGCCCCACGAGCCGCTCGATGACGCGCAAGGTGTACGCGTGCAGCTCCGGCGCCTGCAGCAACTGCGGAGACGTGCGTATCGATTCTTCTATACGCTCGAGGCTCTGCCAGATCCCGCGCTCGTCCGCGTCGGAAGGCTGGTAGCCCTCGCCCGCGAGCGGCGGAAGATCGGTGGGCAGCACATAGGCATGCGCGGCACCGGCCATGCACGCCGCGCATCCGCCGATGCCTGTGAGGAACTGTCTGCGCGACGCCGCCATCGCTCTCAAGCTCCCTTCTTTTTCTTCTTCTGTGTGTCTGCGCTCATGCTTTCGAGCAGCTTGGTGACGAGCGCATCGGCACCTTCGGGCGTGCGGATATCGCCCGTGGCGGACTGCACGTAAGTTGAACCAGGCGACGGTTCCAGTCTCGAGATCCACGAGCGAAGCGAACGCCTGTTGCGATCCGCCCGCGGGAATGATGCACAGGCCCACGATGCATCCGAGCGCTCCGACCACCTGGACCGCCGCTCGACCGCCGCTCGAGAAACTGTCACGCGCGTAGAGGAACAACGCGTAGTCGTAGCCGGATTGAGAACCGTACTGCGTGGCAAGATCGCCGAGCGTCCAGTCGAACACACCTTTCTTCGAGGGCAGCGCCAGGCCAGGAGAAAATTTGTGCAGCAGCACCGATTGACCCACGACTTCATGGAGCTTGTTGAGCTCGATGATGCTTGCCTCGTCGCTGCCGGCATCGCGACTCGTGAGCGCAATGTGCGCAGCGCCACCGCGTTTCGCCTGCTGACTGCGCAACGACGCGAGCACGTTCTCTCGCGCGGTATTGGTCCAGTCCTCGCGCTGCTCGGTCTGCCCTCCCATCGTGAGCACGCTCACAGCGATATCCGGACGCATGACGATGAGTTTGTAACTGCCGGCGGGTGGCACATACCCGGCGCTGGTCTGCTGTTTCTGAGTCGCACAGCCGGCGAGGATGAGGCACAGGATCGCCAACACTGGCATAACGCGTCTGAGCATCGCTCCCCCCAGGGCCGGTGCAGTTACGGCGACCGATTCTAGTGATGTTCTGCGTTGACTCGCTACTCGATGACAGAGTTCCGGAACGTTTTTCGTCTGGCGACGAGCATCGCTAACAACCCGAGCATCCAGAATTCGAGCCGGCCCCCGCCTCCACTTCCGCTGGCCTGGGCGGTCGCGCCACCCGAGATCTCGATGGCGACGGCGCGCGAGTCATTGGCGGCATTGTTGTCGTTGGTCGCGGAGAGCTTGAGCGAGCTCACGTAGCTGCCGTTGGCACTGGCGCGCACGGTGAGCGCCACGGTGACGGTGGCGAGCGGTTCGAGCTCGGTGAAATCACAGCGCAACACACTGGTACCGCTGCAGCTGGCATTCGACGCCGACACATCCACGAGCGTGACCTGAGGAGGCAGGGTCACCTCCAGCCGGGTACCAAATGCCTTGTCCGAACCATTGATCACCGAAATCAGCGGGAAGCTCAGCGTCGCAGACTTTGCCCCGCCCACGGTCGGGTCGACGCGCAGCTCGAGATCGGTGGCGCCGTGCGCTTCGATGTGCGCCGACACCGCATTGTTGCTGCTCTGCACATCGCCGCCGGTGCTGACCTTCACCGTCGGGTCCGCCAGCCAGGATCCTTCGGCGGCGCGATACCTCACGGTCACCGTCAGGCTCGTGAATGGCTGCAGGTCCACGAAATCGCAGACACCGCCGAGCGCTGCATCTACGCGGCAATCACCCAGGCTGGCGGCGATCGTCTCGACGGTGAGTCCCGGCAGCGCATGTCCCGCGATGAATTGGGCGGAAGCGAGCGCGCGGCGGTCGGTGCTCACCGTGAACGTCTTCTCGCGCACCTGACCGCCGAAGAGGCTGGCCATCCCCAGGCTGCCAGTCACGGCGATGTCGTTATACGGCCTAACCAGGATCGCGCGATTCAGCACATCATTGTCGGCCGCGCTGTCGCCAGGCGCGCGCGCCGTGAAGGTCACGTCATAGTTGCCGGGCTCGGCGAACTCCGCGCTGTAGTCCACGAACAGCTGCGTGTTGCGCGGCATGGCCGGAAGCGAGCAACGCGCCCGCTGTGCCGAGAGCAGCGTGCAGGCCGCGCCGTTGTGGACCGATGCCGCGCGCAGCACGCCCGCGGCATGCAGGTCGATGTCGAACGAGGCGCCGCTCGCGGTCTGCCGCCCGTTCGAACGCAGCGACACCTGGCCGTCGAGCACGGCGTCTTCCAGACCGGCGCCACCCGACGCCATCGCCACCGACACATCGACCAAGTGGTCGATGCGCAGCTGCACGATGGCGTTGTTGTTTGCCGTGAACTTATCGTCCGCGGCGATGGCGACGGCGATGATGTCGCCGGTCACCGGCCGCACGCCGTGCAGGCGAAGCCGCACTGTGCGCGTTGCTCCCGGCGCAAGGCTGCCGAGCTCGCAGCGCCAGAGGATGAGATCGGCGTTCGTGCAATTGACGCCACCGGCATCGATGGCATCCACGACCATGGCGTTCGACGGCAGCGAAATGGTCAGCGCCACATCCCCCGTTGGCAGTGGCCCGCGCGAGCGAAGCGTATACGGCACCTCGTAGACAGCGCCGACACCGAGTTCCACGGACGCAGGTCCAGCACGCAGCTCGACATCGCGCTCGGCCTGGACCCAGGCCGTGGCGCTGCTGTTGTTGTTGGTGAAGTCACCGTCACCCACAGCGCTCACGCTGGCGCTTGCGAACAGCGCGCCCGCCGTGTGCGTGGTGGCCTGCACGGTGAGGCGCAGCGTCGCGCCGGAAGGAAGGTCGGCGATCATGCAGCTCACCGAGGACGCGCTCCGGGTGCAGGTGGCGCCCGGCATGCTGGCTGAGGTCACAGTCTGGTTGAGCGTGAGCGCCAGCACCGCGTTGCGAACCGCCATGGTCCGCAGCGAGCTCACGTCGGCGTACACCGCGATGGGCGCGCCGATCGCCACCTCACTGGCGCTCGTGCTCAGCGTGAGCGCCGCGTCGATACCGGCGCGAATTGCCACCGGCAGCTGCCGGTTGTTGTTCGAAGTGACGCGGTCATTGGCCGCGATGACCGCCACTCGCGCCGAAAAATTGGCCGCGCTGGTGCTGCGCGCGACCACGCTGATCATGGCACTGGCGCCGGCCGGTATCGTTCCCAGCTCGCAGCGCGCCGTGAGGCCGGAGACATTGCAATTGCCCAGCGTGCTGTTCACCGAGTCGATGGTGAACGCGGGATTGTCGGGCAGCGAGACCGTCAGCACCGCATCCTCCGCGGCGACATTGCCCATCGAGTGCACGGTAAACGGCAACGTGAACGGCAGCCCGCCCTCACCCGACACCGTGGCGACGCCCGCCTCGACATTGACGTCCGCGTACTCGGCGTCCGTCACGCAGCTCGCCTGCGCGAGCACCGCCTGCATGATGTCGATGCTGCATTGTGAAAACGTGCTGTAGCCGCTCACCGAGGGCGCCATGATGAAGCCGCCACTCACGCTGGCGCAGGACGTGCCGGGCTCGCCGTCGTGCTCGGCACCGAAGTTGTGTCCCAGCTCGTGCGCCATGATGAGCGCGGAAATCGTGGTGCCGAACGAGCGCGCGCTCAGCGACGCGCCGCGCTCGATGTCGCACACCGTACGCACGTAGGCGATTCCTGCCGTGGTGCCGTCGAGATCCTTGCCCGTCACCAGGTGCGCCAGGCCGCGCGCGCGCACTTCGGGAGTGGTCTTGCGATACGAGCCCAGCTGCTCGAGTAACGTGGCGCCCTTGGTGCTGGTGAACGGATCGGCGTTGGCCGGCACCAGGCGCACGTCGGTGGCGAGCACCAGCAAACCCACCTGCTCGCTGAAAATGCCTTCGACGATATTGAGCCGCGCCAGCATGGCTGCGGTCGGGTCGGCGGATTCGGCCGCCTGGAAGTCGCCGTCGGCGATCAGCGAGATCTCGAGCTGCCGCGTGAGCGACTGCGTGATCAGGCCAGCTCCGATGGCACTGACCACCGCCTGATATTGATCGAGTCCATTCTTGGACTGGACTGGCGTGTGGTCCGCGAGCGCGCAAAAATCGCGCGGCAGAATGTCGCGAGAATCCGAGAGGCGGTAAACCACAGTCTGACCGGCAGCAGCATCGAGTGGAGTGGTGAGATAGGGCGCGATGCTCGCGTGACGCGTGACGGTGTACAGATCGTGACCGTCCCAGATTGCGCCTTCGACGCCGCCGGGAGATTCCGTGAGACGTACCCAGGAGCCGGGCGCGCCATCGAGCGAGCCGCGCAGCAGCCGGTACCGGCCGAGCTCACTTTGGCGTTGCGGCGAGAGTTTCTGCAGCACGCGATCGTTGTCGGTGAGGGTCAGCGAAAAACGCCGGCCATACGCATCGAATTGTGCCGTGCCCGCTTTGAGCGCGACCGTCACGGGCTCCGCGTACTGGATGGTGGGGGTTTCGGCAGCAGCAACCGCTGCCGCGCTGAAAGCAATGAACCACAGCGCCAATCGGCCGCCTACTGCACGCACCCTAAAAGCCCCCAGCGACGCCTCGATGGCAATTCCATATCTCTGCCGCAGGCACTCTATATGCGGGGTCGATACGCCGGGCGGCGGCGGTCGCAGCGATTGGCGAATCAGTGACGCGTGCCGCATCGACATGTGTGCTGTCATAAGCGGCGGTTGATACTCGACGCGACGCCGTGGTTACGGTGGCCGTTGGCCCCCTCGCGAATATGCAAAATTGGCATTCACCTTTCCGATCGCTCGCGCAGCGGAAGTGCCGGCTGGCAAGGCCATCATCTTCCACAGCGGTACCACCCCCGTCCCGCTCGACCCGAAGGCCGAGGCCGGCACCGCCGCCTACCGGGGCGACACCAAGACCGTGCAGGAGGCCGGCCTCGTGGCGCCCGATATGCTGGTCGAAATCGAAGTCAATTGGTCAGGTAGGCCTCGTTGCATGCGTGGCGCGCTCAGCTCAGTTGAGCGCTGCCGCACCATAGGCGCGTGCCAGCTGCTCGCGGCTCGCGGCAAGCTGCTCGATGTCAGTCGACGAGAGGCGGCGGGACCTGCACTCATCGATGACCGTGCGAGTCGCGGTCAATGCATTGCGCATCAGCGGCTCGAGCGGAGCTTCCGTCGAATCGAGAACCGCGCTCGACGAGCCGTTGTCGATGATGCTGACGAGGATCCTGGTGCCGGTAATGGGACCGAGCCGCACGAGAAACGGGCCTTCCATGAATCTCACTTCAGCCACCTGGTCGGGCTCGGCGAAAATCCTGGCGAGCCCGTCACACCAGAAGGACAGCACCACCGCGACGAAATCAGTCCACTCGGCCGATGGAAACTTTGCGTCCGCCAGCTGCAGGTGCAAACCGCCATAGACGCGTCCGCCCGCGAGCTGCTCGAGCGATTCAACCGAGACTTTCAATTCGACGGCAGAAATACGGTGCTGCTCCTATTCACGCGGTGCGCGTGGCCACGGTTACGGCCACGAAGATCCACAACGCCAGCAACAGCAGCCAGCTCGCAAAGTACGCCCGCATGCGATGCCTCACCCGGTTCCCCCCAAGATGGACGAAGGCGTGCACATACCGCATCGCGACATAGCCCCAGGCCAGCGCCACCACGGCGGTACCCGCGACCCCGGTAACCATGGCAGTCAGGCAGCCCGCATAGAAAAGAGTAGGCGCTTCAAAGAGATTGGAGAAGTGGCGCGCGGGTTTGGCGGCAAATTCAGGTTCCGGGGAACCTTGGAACAGTCTGAAGTAACTCACCGGGGCTAGGCCTTCACGAATCATGCGGACCCGGGATCGGAACAACACGATGAGGACGCCAAAGGTGAGCAGCACCAGCGCCAGCATGGGGTAAACGAGACTGAGTTCAGGCATGGGGGAAATCTCTCCTTGACGCGAAGGCAAGCATGTAACCAAACAACCAGGGGAATGTCATGAATGGAAGACTGTTGAAATCGGGACTGGCCGCGCTCGCGTTGGCGACGCTTGGCGGTAGTTTGATGGCCAATGACGATGACGATCGTGACCGCGGCCGTGACAAGGACCGGGACAGGTTCGTCGTGCGCGCCGACCTCATTGGCTATCAGGAAGTGCCGGCGCTCTCCACGGTGGCGCATGGCCGTTTCCGGGCGGTGGTGGATACCAAGGCAAACACCATCACCTGGAAGCTGTCCTACGACGCGCTCGAAGGCGACGTGTCCCAGGCGCACGTGCACTTTGGGCAGATGGGCGTCAACGGCGGCATCAGCTTCTTCCTGTGCAGCAACCTTGGTACCGGTCCCACCGGCACCCAGGTGTGTCCGGTGGGTCCGGCGGAGATCACCGGTGTCATCACGCCCGAGCAGGTGGTTGGGCCGGGACCGACGGCAGGCCCGCCACCGACTGCGGGCCAGGGCATCGAGCCTGGTGCGTTCGCGGAAATCGCCGCGGCTATCAAGAACGGCACGGCCTACGCCAACGTGCATTCCACCAAATGGCCGGGCGGCGAAATCCGCGGCCAGCTGCATTAGACAGGGCCTTTTGGCCTCCGGCCCGCGCTCCGGAAACGGGACGGGTCGGGGCCTCCCCGACATTTTCAACCAGAAGTTGTCGCCTCCGAGAAAGGTTTCCTGTACCGTCGCCGGCGGCTTGCAATTCTTCGTCGATACGACGCGATGCGCGTCGCAACCCCAAAGCATTCGCGAACCAGCAGACAGGGCTTGGCCTGTCATCTGTCCAATTTTTCTGTGAGTGATTCTGTGACGAAACTTTACGTTGGAAATCTGCCTTTCTCCGCCACCGAAGATCAGGTGCGCGCCCTCTTTGCAACCCATGGCACCGTCGACAAGGTGTCGCTCGTGAACGATCGCGAGACCGGCCGCCCGCGCGGTTTTGGTTTCGTAGAAATGCCGAATGCCGATGCCACCCGTGCCATGCAGGCGCTCGATGGCAAAGACTTTGGTGGTCGTCCGCTGAAGGTCAATGAAGCCCAGGAGCGCGAACGTGGCGCCCCGCGTGGCAACTTCGGTGGTGGTGGTGGTGGCGGCGGTGGCCGCGGCCGCTTCTAAACTTCTCGAAGCTATCAACTTGAGCGGCGCCCTGGTGGCGCCGCTTTTTTTTGCGCTGATGCGAAGGGGTCTCGGGCACCTAAAGTCGTCGTTGGGCGAGCGCCCGGCCTTCTCTCAGCGTGCGCTCAACTACGACTTTTTGGTGCCCGGCACCACCCCACCTACTTCTTCGCGGCGCCCGCGAAGTCACCGGCTTTCACGATGGTGAATTTCGCCGGGACGAGGTGGCGATTGAGCGCCGCCCGTATCTGCGCGGCATCGAGAGCCATCACCTTCTTCTCGAACTCCGCATCCCACGCCAGCGTGCGGCCGACGAACAGCCAATGCCCGAGGGCACCCATCAGCTCGTTGTCCTGCGCGCGCGCCACCGTACGCGACTGCAGCCAGCCGGATTTCGCCATGTCGATCTCTTCCTTCGTGAAGTCCTCGGCGAGTGCGCGCGCGATCTCTTCGTTGAACGCCTGCTGCAGCTTCGCCAGATTCTGCGGAGCGTAGATCGCATACGTCAGGAACAAGCCGGACTTGTCGAAATTGTCGCCTTGCAGCTGCGAACCGACGCCGTAGCTCAGGCCATCCTTGCCGCGGATGCGCGTCATGAGCCGCGAATTGAGGAAGCCGCCGCCCAGCATGTAGTTGCCGAGCACCAGCGCGGGGTAGTCGGGATCGGCGTCTTGCAACGCCAGGTTGAGCCCCGCGACGAAGAAGGCCTGTGCCTTGTCCGGCGTTTCGATGAGCACTTCCTTCGCGGGGACCTCGAAGTATTCGGCCGGCACGCGCGTGAACGGCTTGGCGTTTTTCCAGTTGCCTAACAACGTGCCCACCTGCTTCTCGATCGCGGCAGGATCGAAATCTCCGACCACCGCGACCTGCGCCGGCTGGGCGCCGAAGAAATCGCGGTGGAAACGCTGCACTTGTTCGCGCGTGACTGCCTTGACGTCGGCAATACCTTCCTCGATCGATTCCACGTAACGAATGTCACCGCGCTGGTAGGGTTTCAGGAGCCGCTGGAATTGATTGAATCCCAGCGCGGAAGGATCGCTGCGTTGCTGCTCCATGCCGGCGAGCCATTCGGCGCGCAATTGCTCGAGCTCTTTGGGATCGAAGGCTGGCTCGCGCAAGACTTCGGTCAATAGCGTCAGCACCGCGGGTAAATTCTCGCGCGTGGTCTCCACGGATGCGTACGCGCCCGAGCCCCAGGAATTCAGGTTGATGCGAGCTTTCAGCTTGTCGAATTCATCGGACAGCTGCTGGCGCGTGTGTTTGGTCGTGCCGCGCATGAGCATCGCCGTGCCGAGCGTGGCGTGCGTGCCCACGCCGCGCAGGCTCTGCACATCGCCGAAGCGCAGCGCGATACCCGCGAACACCGCACCGCCGCGGGTCTTCTTGGGCAACAACGCCATCTGCAGTCCGCCGGGCAACGTGACCCGCTTGGTACGTGCTTCGATGTTCGCCGGCGTGGCGTCGAAAGTTTCGCCCACTTCTTTGATTGCGTCGCCCTTGTAGTCCTTGACCAGGGCGACGACGTCGGGCGACTTCGGCATTTCCACGCGATCGGGAGCCTTGGTGGGGAGGAAAAGAGCCGCGGTGCGGTTCGACTGCTTGTAGTAGCTGGCCCAGACGCGTTGCACGTCGGCGGTCTTGACGGCACGCAGCCGATCACGCTGCACGAACATGAGCCGCCAATCGCCCATGCCGGCCCAGTCGCTCAACGACAGGCCGACATTTTCCGACGAGTTGAGATTGAGCTCGATCTGCGTGAGCAGCTGCGTGCGGGCGCGCTCCACTTCCTCGTCGGTGACGGGTTTGGCAGCCGGCTTTTCGGCGATGTCGATGAGCTGCGCGAGCACCGGCTCGACCGGCTGGCCGTCACGCACCATGGCGGCGAATGCCGCCATGCCCGGATCGTAGATCTGCAGGCTGGCCTGGAACACTGCCGCCGCTTTGCCCGGCTCCACCAGCGCCTTGTGCAGGCGTCCCGCCGGCGCATTGCCCAGCACTTCGTTGAGGATCTGCACCGCGGCGAGGTCCTCGTGAGGGCCGGAAGGAATGTGATAGGCGATGGCGGCCCACTGCCCGTCACCGACGCGGCGCAGTGTCACCTGGCGTTCGCCATCCTGCACCGGCTCGATGGTGTGCATTTCCGGCAGCAGGCGCGAAGGCCGCGGAATCGCGCCGAAATATTCATTCACCATGGCGAGCGTGGCCGCCTCGTCGATCTTGCCGGCGACCAGCAGCAGCGCGTTGTCCGGCTGGTAGTAGGTGCGATAGAACGCCTGCAAGCGCTCGATGGGCACGCCTTCGATGTCCGAACGCGCGCCGATCGGCGTATTGCCATAGTTGTGCCAGTCGTACGCGACCGACAGCAGGCGCTTGAACAGCACGCCGGTCGGATTGTTCTCGCCGGCCTCGAACTCGTTGCGCACCACGGTCATTTCGCTGTCGAGATCTTTCTTGGCGATGAAGGAATTGACCATGCGATCGGCCTCGAGATCGAGCGCCCAGCGCAGATTTTCCTCGGTGGCGGCGAAGGTCTCGAAGTAGTTAGTGCGGTCCCACGAGGTGGTGCCGTTGGGACGCGCGCCGTGCGCGGAGAGCTCGGCGGGAATGTCCTTGTGGCGCGGCGAACCCTTGAACACCAGGTGCTCGAGCAGGTGCGCCATGCCGGTCTCGCCGTAATTCTCGTGGCGCGATCCCACGAGGAAGGTGATGTTGACGGTGATGGTCTGCTTCGACTGGTCGGGGAACAGCAGCACGCGCAGGCCGTTCGCGAGGCGGTATTCGGTGATGCCTTCGACGGTGGTGACGCGTTCCGGCGTGGCTGGCGCCGCGACCGGCGGCGGAACCGGCGTTGCTGTCTTGGGCTTCCTGGCGGCCTCGCACAGCGGCGCAGCGAGCGCCCCGCACAGCACAATCAACGCCTTGAGACGCATGTTCGTCGGCACGAGGAGCTCCCTGCACTTACTTTGAAGGTGGGCGATTGTAGCCCAATGCCAACTGAACGCGCCGTGAACCTGCGGACCGCTATCTATACCCGCGCGCCTGCAGCGTGAATAGTTTGGCGTAGATGCCGTCGGCCTTCATGTGCTCGTCGTGGTTGCCGCGCTCGACGATGTGCCCCTGGTCGAGCACCACGATCTGGTCGGCCATGCGCACGGTCGAAAACCTGTGCGAAATGACGATGGCGATGCGGTTGCCCATGAGCGAGCGGAAGTGCTCGAACACCTCGGCTTCGGCCGCGGCGTCCATGGCGGCGGTGGGCTCATCCAGCACCAGGATGTCGGCGTCGCTGCGCATGAAGGCGCGCGACAATGCAATCTTCTGCCACTGCCCGCCCGACAGCTCCCGCCCGTCCTTGAACCACTTGCCGAGCTGGGTCTGGTACTTGAGCGGCATCTCGTCGATGAAAGGCGCGGCCTTGCCGGCGGTGGCAGCTTCGTGCCAGCGCTCTTCATTTTCGAATGCGCGCACGTCGCCCGCGCCGACGTTTTCACCCACCATCAGCTGGTAGCGGACGAAGTCCTGGAAAATGACGCCGATGCGCCGGCGCAGCACGGTGGCGTCCCACTCCTGCAGGTCGCGGCCATCGAGCAGCACGCGCCCGTGGGTGGGTTTGTAGAGGCGCGTGAGTAACTTTATCAGCGTCGTCTTGCCCGAACCGTTCTCACCCACGAGCGCCAGGCTCTGCCCGCGCTTGATCTGCAGGTTGACGCCCGTGATCGCGACCTTGTCCGAGCCCGGATAGCGGAACTCCACATCTTCGAACTGCACGCCGGCTTCCGGATCGGGTCCGCTGACGGCGGTGCCGGCATTCTCCTCGACCGGCTGCTCGAGATATTCATAGAGCGTCGAGAGGTACAGGTTGTCCTCGTACATGCCGCCGATCGCGCCGAGACTCGCGGTTACCGCTGCCTGTCCCTGGCGGAACAACATGATGTACATGGTCATCTGACCGAGCGTGATCAGGCCGCGCGCAGCTTCGACCGCGCACCAGGCATAGGCGCTGTACAGCGCGGCGATGCTCACCAGCGTGAGCGTGAAGCCCCAGCCCTCACGCCGGACGGTGAGATTGCGATCCTTCGCATAAAGCCCTTCGTAGATGGCCTTGTACCTGCCGAGGAACAGATTGCCGAGGTCGAAAAGCTTGACCTCCTTGGCGTGATCTTCGCGGGCCAGCGCGGTTTCCAGATAGGTCTGCATGCGCGTCTCGGGCGCACGCCAGCGGAACAGGCGGAACGCGTCCCCCGAGAACTTGGTCTCGGCGAAGAACGCCGGCAGACCGCCGAAAATCAGCATGACCACCGCCCACGGCGAGAAGCCGGCGAGCAGCACCGCGAAGCTGGTGATGGAAATCGCGTTCTGGAACAGCCCCGAGGTGCGCATGACCAGCGACAACGGGCGGCTCGACGCCTCGCGCCGTGCGCGCGTGAGCTTGTCGTAAAACTCGGAGTCTTCGAAGTGCGTGAGCTCCAGCGTCAATGCCTTGTCGAGGATCATCACGTTGACGCGGTGAGACAGCTTGGCCTTGAGCAGCGACTGACACAGCGTGATGCCGCGGTGTGCCCCGGTGATGATCACCAGGGTGAGCGCTTCGACCGCCACCCACCCCAGGACGGGCGTGAGGTCGACGTCGCCACCCGCGGCATGCGCCCGGGTCGCCAACACCACGCTGTCGACGATGCGCGCGCCGACCCAGGCCACCACCGATGGCAACAAACCGGCGAGCACCGTGACGAAACCCAGGAAGACCGACAGTTTGTGGCTGGTGCTCCACAGCAGCTCGAGCGCGCGCTTGCTGTAGCGGAAAACGCCGAAAAACTGGCGTGGGGAGTTCAGCGCTTCGCCGTGGGCGGCGGGTTCTTTGGCAATGCGGGGCTTGGCGACCATGTCTGCGGGTGAAGCGTACCGTGAATCGATGCGGGAATGGCGTCAGCCTGCTGCGACAATCAGTGTCGACCCGCACCGCTCCCGGGCATGGGCAGCCGGTAATGACCAACGATGGTGTATCGGAACAGGATGTCCTCTTCCCGGGCGCCCGCGCCGATGTTATGGACAATGAATGGCGCCCGGGTGGCCGCCACCCGATCGCTCACGATGCCGATGTGCAGGATGCCGCGTCCGAGATCCCAGGCGACGATGTCCCCGGGTAGATAGTCGGCGGCATTGCCGCTCGCGGCGATCGCGTATCCGGCGCGTTCGAAGTACCTCATGAGGTTGGGCACGCGCCGGTGATCGATGTTGGGGTCGGGTTTCGACGCACCCCAGCGACGCTTCAGCGGGTACGCGCCGAAGTGCGCCGCGATATCCTCGTGCACCTGCTTCTGCAGATCGATGGCGCGCGCCACGCGCAGCGCGCGCACGATGACGTCGGTGCACACGCCGCGATCAACGGGCACGTCACCGCCGGGATAGGCAAGGCGGCGATACGTCGGATCGTAGTGAACGGTTACGTCCAACTGCTGGCGCGCGGCGGCGGCGATATCGGGGTTGTGCGCATTGCCCGCCTGGGCGTGGGCAACCAACCACAGCATCGCCAGCAGCGCTGGTTTGGCGCGCGCCCGCCTACGCTCACTGCTCGTTGATGCGCAGATTCTCGAGGAGGCGTTCGTGGAGGTCATCGATGTCGCGCGGCAGTTTGGAATTGTCGAGAACGGAAACGATTTCGTAGAGCACCTTGGAGTCGGATTTCGCACCGGCCGCTGCGCGCGCGGGATGCACCGCGCTGCGGCGCCAGGTTTTCTTGTAGTCGTTGTCGTGGCCCCGCTCGCCAGAGAATTCCTCGGTGCCGGCCAGCATCTGATCCCAGCGATCGGTGGCTTTCTTGCCGGCCTCTTTCGCCGGCTTGGGCTGCCGCACGGCGCCGAAATAGGTCTTCCGGTCGACATCCTGGCTTACGAACACCGCGCCGATATTCCAGACAGGTTTGCCACCATCGTCGCCGAAGGTCATTTGCAGCTGCGCCGAGCTCTTCTCGCCAAGCTTGAAGGCGTTCGCCGCAAGCTCGAAGTCGAGGCGCGGCGAGCGGAAGCGGACGCCGCCGCCGGCATTACGCTCGAGGGTCACGTTGCCGAAGACTGCCGGCAGAGCATCGGGCCGCGCGAAGAAGGCCTTCCACTGGGCGAACGTTCCGGAATACGACAAGTAGAAGTAATCGGCGAGAGGCTTGAGCTGCTCGAGCGCCAACCAGGATCCGCCCCGCTGCACAAACTGTGCAATGCCGGCATCGCCGTCCGGCGTGGGCAGCACCAGCGCAATGATCTGTGCGTCGAGGTAGGGAACATTCCAGATGCGCAAGCGCCAGCGCCGCTGGAACCGGTCGAGATACTCGGTGTCCTTGACGGCGGGTCCGAGCGAGGTGACCCGGACAGACTCGCCACCCACGGGTCGCGAAAACTTCATTCCCTTGAGCAGCACATCCATTGAAGCACGCGAATCCGAGTAGAAGGCCGCGTCCGGCACGACCTCGCCCCGGTCGATGTTGAACAGCGTGTATTCCAGGCCGTCGCGCGTGCAGACACTACCGCCATCCGGCAGCTCGGTGACGTCGCGCTCGACGCCGTTGACTTCCCAGGTACGATCTTCCGCCTGCATGACCAGCATCGGGCAATAGGCGCGCTCGACTTCCGCCAGTAGTTTGGCTGAACGGCCGCGCGGAAAAAGCTCGGCCTCATTGCGCGCGAGGAATTTGCGCAGCTGCTCGCGATACACATCGACCCCGTTGGCCTGCAGTTGCGACACGAACGCGGCAAGCGGCAATGGCAGCGCGAACCGCATCTGGTAACTCGCTGAGAAGGTCTCGCGCAGCACCGGCAGGCGCATCGGAAATCGCAGGTCGGCGGTGGCGGCCTGTTCCGCAGACAACACGATCCCGACGGGCAAGGCGTAGTTCAGATTCTCGCCCGGAGATTTGCCGATCACGACGCCGATCGCCTGCCCGTGAAGATTGAGCAACGGCCCGCCGCTATTACCCGGAGACGTGGCGGCCGAATAACGCAGCCACTTCCACCGCCCATCCTGATCTTCCGGAGTCATCGAAGTCAGCAGGCCGTCGCGAATCACCACTCCTTCGCCGAGTGCATTGCCGACCGCGAAAACCTGCTCGTCGATCGTGGTGTCGCTGCTCGTCTCGAGCGTAATCGTCGCCGGCGATTTCAGCGTGGTGAAGACCGCGAAGTCCTGGTGCAACGAAAACTTGAGCACCTGGTCGATCTTGAAGGTGTCGCCATTCGCCGCGCGCAATTCCGGCGGTCCGCCCTGCCCGCCGACCGCGGCAGCGAGCACGTGCGCCGCGGTGACGAAAGTGTTCGGCGCGATGGCGAAAGCAGTGCCCAGACTCCAGAAGCGGTCGTTGCGCTCGTTGAATGGCAGTAGCTCGAGCGGCAATGGCCGCTCGTAAGTGACGCCGGTGTCGGCAGGTTTCGGCACCACGACTTCGAATGTGGCTGCGCGCACGCGTTTCTGCAATTCGGGCTGCGGCGTGGCGGCTCCGGCATCGGACACCCACACACAAGCGAGGATCAGCAAAGTCGCTGCGGAACGCATCATGGGGTCACGTCGCGTTTTTTCTGGCTGGCCAGGTATTTCTGAACGATCTCCAGGTTGGCGGCGGTGGCGGTGGCGGTGGGGAGATCGCCTCTTGCACCGTTCAGCAACTCGATCGTTGCTTCGCATTGCCAACGGAGGTCGGGCTCCTTGAGCGTGCCCAAAAAACCGAAGGCGGCGTTGCGCGTGGCGTCGAACGCCATTGCCGCTGCCACTGGACTGGACGTCGTGCGGCGAAGCAAGTCGAACTGCTGTTCGTGGATCTGCCTGATGGTCGCGGCATTACGCATTTCCCACGCGCGGTAGGTCTTGGTATACCGGGAGTGAAACTCGGCGAAGCGTGCCGGACACAATTTGTTCATGGCGCCCTGCTGCTCGATGTAGCCGAACACCATCGTGAGCGCGCGCTGTACATCCTCGGGCGGTACCTGCTCCTGCCTTGCCAGTGCGCTGGCCGGCATGTCGACCGAGTTCAGTTGAACGATGCGGCTGTCGACCACCGGGCGGCTGTGATCGGGATATTTTTCGTTGATGCTGACCATGAAGCTCAACGGCCAGCGGACACCCGGGTGCCCATATGCTTCCGTCAAAGGGACGCATAGGTGAACCTTGCCTGACGGCGCCTGCAGGTAGCGGTAGTCGCGTGTCTCGCCGGGAGTCATCGAGCCGAGCGAGACGGTCGGAAACCGCACCATGAGGAAGAATTTGTCGACAGCAAAGCCGGCCACGTGATACTCGACATCGAGCTCGAGCATGCTGTTCGCCCGGACTTCCGCGCCTTCCGCAGGAGCCACTGCTAACAAGGTTACGCGATGTTTGTCCTGCGTCGCGGCGTCCGCGGCCGGCGCCGCCAGTGGATCCTCCCGGTACCTGCAACCCGCCTCGGGTTGATCCGCGGCATGAGCTGACGCGCTCGCAAGACAGACAGCCGCCACCGCGCCGTACACTATTTTTTTCACGCCAACCTCCCTCTTGCGAGGCATTCAAGCGCCTGAACCGGCGAGAAGCAAGGCTTAATCCATTGTTAGCTTTTCTGGTCGGGCTGCGGCTTCCATGACGGGGCGTTCCCGTTTACCTTTGTGACTAACCATGAATGTACTCACTGTCTCGGGTCTGTCGAAGACCTACGCCACCGGCTTCCACGCTCTCAAGAACATTGATCTCGAGATCCGCCGCGGCGAAATCTTCGCGCTGCTGGGTCCGAACGGCGCCGGCAAGACCACGCTCATCAACATCGTGTGCGGCATCGTCACCGCCTCGGGTGGCACCGTCACCGCCGACGGCCATGACATCGTGCGCGATTTCCGTGCGGCGCGCGCCAGGATCGGCCTCGTGCCGCAGGAGCTCACCACCGACATGTTCGAGACGGTGTGGAACACCCTCACTTTCAGCCGCGGCTTGTTTGGCAAACCGCGCAATCCGGCCATCATCGAAAAGGTTCTGCGCGACCTGTCGCTGTGGGACAAGAAGGACGCGAAGATCATGACGCTTTCGGGCGGCATGAAACGCCGGGTCATGATCGGCAAGGCGCTGTCGCACGAGCCCACCATCCTGTTCCTCGATGAGCCGTCGGCCGGCGTGGACGTGGAACTGCGACGCGACATGTGGGCGATGGTTCGCAAGCTCCGCGAGAGCGGCGTCACCATCATCCTCACCACGCACTACATCGAAGAAGCCGAAGAAATGGCCGACCGCATCGGGGTCATCAGCAAGGGCGAGCTCATCGTAGTCGAGGAAAAGACCGCACTCATGCGCAAGCTCGGCAAGAAACAGCTCACATTGCAGCTCCAGGCGCCGCTCGGCACCATTCCCGCGGGTCTTGCCGGCCTGCCGCTGGAGCTGGCGAAGGATGGCAACGAGCTCATCTACAGTTTCGACACCCAGGCAAGTGAGACCGGCATCGCCTCACTGCTGCGCAAGCTCCACGAGTTGGGCGTCGAATACAAGGATCTGTACACCGCCGAGAGCTCGCTCGAGGACATCTTCGTGAACCTGGTGAGGGCCCGCCCATGAACCTGCACGCGGTCCGGGCTATCTACCAATTCGAGATGGCGCGCACCTGGCGCACCCTCTTCCAGAGCATCGCCACGCCGGTCATCACCACTTCCTTGTATTTCGTGGTGTTCGGGTCGGCGATTGGCTCGCGCATGATGAGCATCGACGGCGTGAGCTACGGCGCGTTCATCGTACCGGGTCTCATCATGCTCACGGTGCTCATGGAGAGCGTGTCGAACTCCTCTTTCGGTATCTACATGCCGAAGTTCGCCGGCACCATCTACGAGCTGCTGTCGGCGCCCGTGGGACTCGGTGAGACCCTGCTCGGTTACGTGGGCGCGGCGGCCACCAAGTCGGTGATCCTGGGCACCATCATTGCGCTGACCGCGCGCCTGTTCGTGCCTTTCGAGGTGCTGCACCCGGTGTGGATGATCGGCTTCCTGGTGCTCACATCGGTGACCTTCAGCCTGCTCGGCTTCGCCATCGGCGTCTGGGCCGACAGCTGGGAGAAGATCCAGATCGTGCCGATGATGGTGGTGACGCCGCTCACCTTCCTCGGTGGCAGCTTCTATTCAATCTCGATGCTGCCGCCGTTGTGGCAGAAGATCACGCTGTTCAACCCGGTGGTCTACCTGGTGAACGGCTTCCGCTGGAGCTTCTACGGTGTTTCCGACGTGAACGTCGCCTTGAGCTTCGGCATGACCATGGGGTTCATGCTGCTGCTGCTCGCGGTCATCCACTGGATGTTCCGCACGGGCTACAAGCTCAAGAACTAGCGCCCCCAGCAGTGGGCAAGGCCGCCGCCACCGGACTGGTTGCGCACCGAGGCCTGCGTCATGGTCAGGACTCCGCACTGCGTGTCGCCAGTGGCCTGCGCGTTGATGGGCGTCGCGGTGATCGTGTAGGTACGTTGTCCGGCAACCAGATTCGCAACCGTGATGGTGTATCGCTGATTGAGCCCACCCTCGGTCTCGCAGGGGAGTTGAACGACCGGAGCGTTGTCGTACCTGAGATTGGTCGTGTAGTACCGCTCCATATGCTGTGCCTTTTCCGCCATGCACGATTTCGCCGCCGCGCGATTCGAACGCAGGATGTACGCCGTGTACGCCGGAATGGCGATCGCCGCCAGTAGGCCGACGATCGCAACCGTGATCATGAGCTCAATGAGCGTAAAGCCGGCGCCCTTGCGGGGGTGTTGCGAGCGATCCTGATCGTGCATGGGAGATTCCATATTGGCTGCCTTCAATTCGTGATTTCGCGCCAGTTCATGCGCTGGGTGTCCACCGACGATCCCTGCGTCCGGATGGTCCTGGTAGTGCCATCGTCGAGACTGATCTGCATGACGTTCTCGACGAAGATCGGGTTGTTAGGGCTGCTGGAGAAACCCACGCCCGAGTTGATCTCGCCACCCGTCAGATCGGCGTTGTTGAACAGGCCATCGTTATTCAAGTCGAAGAAGGTGCGATCGAGTCGCGCGCCGGTAAACGGATTGATGGCCATGACGAAACCGCCGCCGCTCGGATCGCAGGCATCGGTCGGATCGGGAATACGCGTGGTACCGATCAGCGCGCCACCCTGGAGCCGGTTCGGAACCACCATGCGTTCGCGCGACACGTCGAAATTCATGTACCAGCCTCTCCTGCCCGCCAGATCACCGGCCGTGCCTTCGGAGATGGTCCGTTGACCTAATACGTCATCGTTGGGATCCGCGACGACGTTGATGGCGTATTGGATGGTGCTCTCGATCACTCGCGGCATCAGCTGCGAACGAAGCACGGTGACGCCTTCATCCTTGATGCCGTACCAAGTCTGCTGCTGCGTATCGAGGAAGTCCGCGTCACTGAGATAGCTGCCAGTGCCGAAGAACACCCAGACAATGGCCGTGGCTGGATCTCGTGCCACCAGCGGCGCGGCGGTGATCGGCTGTGGGTTGACGCCATCGGTTGCGGCGAACAGCAGGGTCACGGCTCCGGTGCCGTTGATGCCGGTTATCTTCCAGAGATTGCCGAGTGCGTCGCCCGCATACACGGTATCCGCGAATCGATCGCCGTCGGTATCGCGCGCGAGCACGGCGCTCAGCGCGTTACCGGTCGCGGCGCTGACGTTGATGGTGGTGACGGCGCCCGTGAAGACGTTGATCGTCACCAGATTGCCCGTGTCAGCCGCGCTTTCCGGGCCATTGCCAAGCAACACTCGCCAGTCTCCATTGGCGACCTGAGCAATTACCGGCCTGCCGATGTTCTTGCCCAGAGCCGCGATGTCGCTGCCACTCTTCTCCCACAGGAACTGGATGCTGCCGGGATCGGTGATATCCAGCGCAAACACGCCGGGGCCGCCGCGGCCAAGCGTGCCGACGAGAATGGTCCGCCACGCGGAACCGTTGTAGACGTCGGCGATGGCCATGTCACCGTCGACGAAATAGCGGTGGGCGTAGTCAGGGTCCGCTGTCGCCTCGAGCCCATTGAGTGCCACGCTGTTCGGAATGAACGCGTACATCTCGCTGCCGTCGGTGGCATTGAACGCGTGCAACATGCCGTCGTTCGCGCCCACATACACGACGCCGGTACGCCCCGCGGTCGTGGCCGCGAACGCGCCGTAACTGCTGGCGCCGTTGAAGAGCGCGCCGGTATGGAGGTTGGCATTGGGCGCGCCGACGAACACCGGGGTCGAATTGACTATGTCGCCGAGAATCGCGCTTCGATTGCGGTAGATGCCGCCCGTCGTCTCCTGCTCCCTCGAGCCATCACCGCGCAGGTAGTCGACCAGCTCCGTGCTTCCCAGCGCGGATCTCTGCGCGACACTCAGGTTGGCCCATTCGAACGCGACCTGGCCAGTGCCCGGATTGTTGATGAAGATTCGACGCGTTGCCCAGTCGGCGGGCGCAAGCGACGTGCTCGCACTCCAGGCAGGCGGGGTTCGCAGCGAGCCGTCTGGCTCGACAATGTATGAGTTCAACTCGCCGGTCCACTTACCGCTGACGAACTGCGCCTGGAAGGTTCGAGTCTCGGTGTCGATCCGGGTGGAATTCGCGGCCAGGGACGCCGACGACCCGACGTTCTCATCCGCGATTTTCTGGAACGCCGTGGTGAGACTCAGGATCATCTTGTCCGCGTCGCTGGCGACATAGAAGTTGTCGGGACGAAGATCGCCCGATTCCAGCGTGTCCGCGTTCGTATGCCAGGCTGCTACTGGAATGGTCACCGTGGTGGCGAAAGGATCGAAAGCCTCCACGGGATCCGGGACTTCGAAACCGCCGTATTTCGCAGCCAGCCAGTACTGGTTTCTCGCCCTGGGCTCCAGATACTGGTTTTCGCGCACGTCCACCCAGTGCGTGGAGATGGTCTGATGGCCTTCGAGGTCCGGGCGCATGTCACTGGTGTGCGCCATATACGCAAGCCCCGCGATGTACGCCGAATTTTCGCGGCCCGTGAACGTGCCGGTTCCAGAGATGGTGATGCCCTCGATCTCGGCCACTTTCTGAGTAGCGGCCCAGACGTCGATGGGCGTGGTCGCGTACGGCGCGCCATCATCCGTTGGCTCGGTGTTGGTGTCGTTGTCGTTGTAGCCGCTGTGGGCATCATGCCCCGGCAAGTTTTTGTCCTTGTGGGAATTGGCATCGCCAATACCGAGAATCGCGGTCTTCTGGCAGCGATATTGGTATGGATCGTTGGCGGCACCATCCCAATTCGCAATCACCGGGAAGCCGTCGACGAGCTCGTATCGCTCATCGGCGGATCCAGAGACACTGGAGTAAGCCGCGATGTTCGATTGGCGCCGCAGATACCGCAGCGCTGTGTAGTAAAGCTCGCTGACCGGGTCGTAGGTCTTGTGGTTCTTGGTCGTCATCTGACCGAAGCGGTTGATGTAATTGATCACGCCACTGTCGGTGACAGTCTTGGCCTCCAGCGTCGTCGTGCCGAGAGGCGCCGCGTCGGTGCCGGTTGAATACGAGCTTCCGCCGCTGGTCGTTCCGACGACGCCCGCCGTTGCGGTCGCGTCCGTCGCATCCGGATTCCTGATGAATACGCCGGTCGAAGCGTTCCATTCCCTGTTGGGATTTGGCACCCACAGATGGGACACCGGATCGAGCTTGCGCGGTCCGACGAATTTCTGTTTGGCGCGCATCACGCCGCCATCCTTCAATGCCGAATGGTCATTGAGGAAGCCGAACGCGCTGAAGCGAATGCGGCGCGAATATTCCTGGATGAGGCCTTCGGGCTTGTAGTTAGAGCCGTAGCGCACGCAATTCGCTTCGGCAAGGGCTGCCGAGTAACACACCGCCACCCTGACGCTGACCTCGAAGACCGTGTCGGCGGAATCGTCATCGAGTGTATGAGAGCCGGGGTCGTAATCGACGACAGTGCCTGCAAGGCTCGCGCCACCCGGCCCGCGAAAGCGCATTTTGTTGCCGTAGGTCCGTACGCGCGTTCCGACGCTGGTCCACACGGTACTGGGAATGGCGCCGGTAACGTGCGCCAGGCTCGTCAGGTTCCGGTCGGGATAGATGTTGGATCCCGTGTTGTCGTCCGAGCGGGCTTTTTCGAGCCAGGTGGTTGCGGCGGTGTCCTTCACGCGGTAACCACCGGTCAGGGCCTTGCGGAAAGGGTCGATGGTCTGGGTGGCGGCCCAGTTCATGAAGTTGCCGCTCCATTCATTGGCGGAGGCACTGCAGGTATGCGCGGAGGCGGCGCCAGAGGGCTCGAACCGTCGGTCCGCTTCAGTGGCGCTGTAGATGTAGTTGTAGCACTTGTTTGGATCGAAATAGCCCGGGAACTCGATCGCCGGATCGTAGTTAGGCAGGATGTTCGCCATGCTGTCGAGTGTTGGCCATTCCACCGACGGCGTGAGCACCAGGTTGCCGGGGACGCCATCAGCCACGGACAGCGGCGTCTGCGCGACCTGTGCGTTGGAAGTGACCGCGCCAATCAGGAGGAATGCGCTGAGAACCGCACGCGGAAAGCCGCGTGTCGCGTTCCAGAGCGTTTTCTTCTTGGCAGTGACAGGTGACATAGATGATCCTTGATTGATTCGTTTGCGCGCCGCTTTAGAACGGCCGTTTGACGGTGGCCTGCAGCACGACGATGGATCGCTCACCCAGAACTGCTGGCGTGGGATCGCTGCTGCGCGAGGTGATCCGGTAATACGCGACGTTGTCGGGCGCGCTCCCGCTTCCATAATTGCCGGTGTCCGCGTTCTCGGCGGTGCCCATGTCGTTGTCGGCACGCCCCGTGCCCATGAATTGCACGGTGTACTGCGGTACGCCCGGCGTCATTGCACTGTTGACGTCGAAGATCGCCGACACATCGCGCCAGGTGGCGTCGGTTCCGGAGAACGCGGCGGCGGGCACGACGTCGCACAGCAGCGCTGACGTCGGAGAACAATCCGTCCCACCAAGGTTCGCGATGCGCCAATCGGCGGTGATCGCGTCCTCCGCGGCACGCAGCGCGGCTTCGCTGCGCTGGAAGGCGAGCGAACGGTCATAGGAATTGGCGCTCATGCGTTCCTGCAAAATCGTACCGCGACTGGCAGCAAGCCCGATGAGCGTGGCAACCACGAGCAGGACGAGTGCAACGACGAGCGCAACACCCCGCTGACGGTGAACCCGCTGCGTACGCGAACTGCGGCTTGCGACTAACGACATCATGGGACGCGATTCCTGAGGGTAATGAGGTAGGAAAAGGTTTTCTGAAAGCGCCCGTTGTTCACGGTCGCATTGGTCGAGACATTGGTATCCGCACTGTCCGCCGTCAGTTCGACGAAAACCGAATTGACGTTGGGCCAATCGGCGCTGCCGAGCACGGAACCGTCGCGGATGAGCTCACTGCCATTGACGCCATAGGTGACGCGCAGGTTGGTGACGCCGGCAACCACTTCTTCGGTGACGAGGAGTCCGCCTGGAGCGAGTCGGCGCCGAAACAAGGATCGGCCACCATCAGCGGGGCGTCCATTCGCCCCCACGTACCAGGCGACAGCCGCCATGCGACCGACGGCCGAATTGCGTGCAAAGGTATAGACGTTGCCCGTGACGCTGCCGCAGTCGGTGGGAAATCCCAGCCCCTGCGAGCAATTTCCCGGCCCCGGTGCCAGTACACCTTCGGCGTGGAATACCGATGAAGTGCCGGGATCGTAGGCGCTGGCCTGAAAAATCGCGGCATGATCGAAGTCGCAGACCATCATCACGTCGCCCGCACCGAAAGGTGTAGTCGCGGCGTTGATTTCCAGCCGCCCGCCAGCAGCGTTGTGAATTTCCAGCGGCAGCGGTACGCCATCGATTCCCTGGGTGTGAATGGAGTCGGTGCCGGCAATGCGCTGGCCAATGGCAGTACCGTCCGCGACCGCAGGGTCGACATCCGTACCGTCGAAGCCGCGCAGGCCGTACCAGTCGCGCCACCATGCTGCGCTTGGCCTAAGAACATTGGCGGTGCCCGCTGTGTTGTCGCAACCGTTGCCCGCCGACTGCCTGATGTCGCGCGCCAGCAGCTCGAAGGCGGTACGCGCGCTCTCCTGTACCTGCGACAGGCCTTCGGTGCTGTTGTAGCTGCGACGATTGGAGAGCACGACACTGATGACGCCGCCGATGACGATCAAGCCGAGCACCAGCGAGACCATGAGCTCGATCAGCGTGAAACCCCTGACAGAAGCGCGGCTCACAGGTGCACCGTCGTCGTGATGGTCTGCGTCGCGCTTCCTTCGGTACCGCGCGAATCGTCCCACTGAATCGTGATGAGGCAGACCGGCCCATCGCAGAGGACCGCACCCGTGGCGCCCGTCCCCAGAGTCGCGATCAGATTATTACGCCAGCCGCGGAGTACGGTCTCGTGGAACGTAGCCCCTCCCGGAGCTGGCGCCGTCAGCGAAATGTTGTACTGAAGAAGCTGGGTCGCGGTATTCAGGTCGGCGCGCATGGCGTCGGCGATGGCATGAGTCTCCACGACTGCGACGCCGCGCTCGAGTGAGCTTTGGTTGTTGCGCAACGTGCGCATCTGCAATCCGGCGAGGCCGAGCATGCCAATGGATAGAACGAGCACGGCAACCAGCACTTCGACGAGCCCGACGCCCGTTTGTTTACCCGATGCCATCATCCTGTGAATTCTTGTCGTTGCACGAGCCATTTCAGCAAGTCCCCGCAAGCTTTACGGTGGAGATCCGGCTTCCGCCGCCCAGCGTCACCTGACGAATGTTTTCTCCGCTCGCCATGTCGGAACACACGTTGAACTGGCTGCCGGACACCAGTACGCCTCCGGTGGTCGACAGGCCGTCGGACCCGAAAACGATGGTGTCGTCGATGAGAGTGGAAACCACGCTGATGCCGCCCGCATCCGTGACCTCCCCGCGCCGGACGACGGTGCCCGTGCCTGTGCGCACGATCCAGTTTTGCCAGACATCGCTGCCACCGCCGCAATCGTCATCAGCAGGCGCGTCGACGCGGCAGAAGGTGATCGTCACGTTGCGCGTAATCGCCTCTGATCGCGCGAAGTTGAGAGCGCCGATGAAATCGTTGGTTTGAGTCGCGAGGTTGTTGGTCGCGATGATCTGGCGGAATGAGGGAATCGCAATCGCGAACAACACGGCGGCCAGCGACACTGTCACCATCAGTTCAATGATGGAGAAGCCGTCGCGATGGCGTGGATTCCGGAATGAACGTGCGTGTTGCATTGAAGCCTGTTCCCTGCGAATTGCTGAGGGGGACTTTCAATGAAGCACACACGAAGCGCAGCCTGGTTCCGACAGACGGGCGCATTCGAGGGACTAGCGGCTCGAAAGCGCGATTTTTTGCTGATTAAGTCTGGTGAAAAGACTCTTCGACGCAAAGCCGCGGTGTGACGCAGTTCACGAATGGAGGGTGGCCCCGCGCCACAAGGCGGGACCACCCTACCGGGTTGATCGTCAGCTGCGTCGACCGCCCGCGAGAAGTAAACCGGCACCGATGACGATGGCGCCAATGCCCGCCCAGACGGGAACGTTCACCGTTTCCTTGTCCTTCACCGACAATTCGATTGGCCCCACCTTCGCATCGTGCGTTTCCTTGGTGTAGCTGAACTTGCCATAGGCGAGCCCGAGCACTCCGGCGACGATCAGGATGATGGCGATGATCTTGGTGGAGCTCATTAGTCTTTGCCCTTGTGTTTGGCTTTGGGGGTCGTGCCGGCTGTAGGCCTGCACCGACTGGCGAGCAGAGTGCTCGCGGCGAGGTGGCGCAGCCATCGCCGCCGTCCCTGCCTCAAGGCAAGAGGACTCCTACAAGAAACTCAGTGCAGCCATCGGGCGAGGCGATCGCGAACGTGCTGGTTCGAGAAATAGTTGTGGTGATGAACCGCCGAGCCGCCGAGCCGCAGCGAATCGGCGACCTGGGTCCCTGGCTCATGGCAACCCTCGCTCGGAACCACCAGATCGTTCGGTGCCGGGAAATATTCATCGCACTCGCCGATAGCGGCATGACCCCCTGGCGCGGCGAAGTGCGCGCCGACCGTGAACCACTGTTGCGCGGAGGGCTTGAAGGTAGCGAGTGCGCACAACGCTGAACTATCGGGCGCGAGGGCGGCGAGGCCCGGCAACGGCTCTGACGAGCCGACCGCCACAAAACGCGCCATGCACAACACGCCTTCGAGCGTCGCATTCGCAACCTTCGGTGGCGTGCGCGCCAACATGGCGACGTGTCCGTCGAGAAAACGCCTCAGGTTTGCCTCGAGCGCCAGCGCCGTGCCTTTGTTAGGCGTGCCCAACTGGCACACGCGCCGCAACGGCAGCCGGCCATCGGCGGCGATGGCGCGTGCCAGCAGGCCGCCACGTCCGTGCGCCACGACGTCGAACGGGCCCGGCAGGTGTGCGAGCTGCGTGACCAGCCAACTCAAGTTTGCTGCGAGACCGGTGGCGAGTGTCGGGTGGGCGAATGCCAGGCAGCGGCCACCGAATGCACGAAACACCGGCGCAAACGAGCTGTCGCGCATCCAGTCGGCGAACGTTGCCTGCGGCGTCGAAAACGTATCGTGCAACAGCAGCAGTATCGGGCCCGCCGCGAGCGCCGGCCGGTCAGGCGCCCGCCAGCATCCGTCGGCACCGCATTGCGCGAGCTGGTTCGGCCGGCGCAGCCGCTCCCAGTCCGCCGCGATCGTCGGCTCATCCGAGCCGAACGGCTGCCGCGCGGGCCACATGAGTACCCGCAATGCGCGGCGCGTGGCACCGCACGCGGAAATAGTTAGAGGAAAGATTGCCTCACCCTGGTCCTGCGACACGGATGATACGAAGCTGGAAGCACCGGTCTCATCGGTCTGCAGCAGTGCGTAGGCCACTCCCTGGCGACGCGGCACGATGACGCGCGGATGCGTCGCCACCGCGCTTCGCGAACGCAGACCTGGAATGCCTTCGGCGCTACGTGCCTCGATGTTGAGCGTGAGTTGCGCGGCGAGCAGAACCTCGGCTCCGGAGGCGGCCTCGGCGAATGGCAGGTCGTGCGGCGCGAAGGGCGCGGTTCCGGCCGCAACCTGCGTCAATGCACCGTGAAACCCGGGCGCCAGCAGCGTGATGCCCGTACCCGGCACCTGTTCGCGGGCGCGCGAACCCAAGATCCGCACAGTCGTCATGAAAGCCTGCCGCGTGACGGAGTTGCATCGAGGGTAGTGCAAGACGGCGGAGGTAGATAGTCGTGGATTTCCCGTGGCCGCGGCGTGTGCCGCGAGTGCGAGCCGGGACTAGGAAAGTCCCTCGCGCGGATGCGCAGCGCTGCTTCGGCTTGCCGCAGCGATCAAATTCGGCACGCGATAAACATGAGCGCGGCGCCCGCCAGCATCCCGGTGAAGAACCACAACGGGGAACGCAGGCGCGATCGCGATGGCGGGGAAGCGGGATCGGGCGGCGGCTGTTCGCGCTCCCACTCGTCGATGACTTCGCGCGCTTCGGCGGCGCGCGCAGGATCCACACGAACCTTGATCGCGGACCCGAGCGGCAGGTCGCCACCCGCCCCAGCGAGAAATTCACCGTCGACCCGCGCCGAGATTCCGGCGCGGGCAAGCAGGTCGCAGATCATGTGTGCTTCGATCGCGAGCGTGCATTCGTAGACTTTCTCGCGCAGGTCTTCCATGACCGCAGAGTATCAATTGGTTGTTAGCGAGACCAGCCACTGGACGACGCAGCTCCAGACCGTCCAACTATCGGCCGGCGAGCCGCGCCGAGCATCTAACTAGCGATTCAGCGCGTCGGAGGCGCCGCGCCGGTGGGTGCCCCGCCCGGGGTCGCATTGGGCGGCGGCGCGCTGGCAGGTGCACCACCAGGCGTGGCATTGGGCGGCGGTGCACTCGACGGCCCGCCACCCGGCGTCGCGTTCGGTGGCGGCGCGGCAGGCGATGAAGGGTTCCCGGGTGCCGGACTGGTGGCTGGCGGCACCGCATCGCCTGGCGCCTGTGGAGTCGCCGGCGGCGGCGGATTCGCCGGAGCTGCCTGGCTGGGCACGGTGGGAGGCGCGACTGGCGCCGCGCTTTGCACCACCACCCGCACGTTCTCCACGTCCGAGTCGATGAGTTCAAGCGAGAAGTCCGACTCGCCGGGGCTGGTCAGCAAAACATTCGCGCCTTCCCCCGGTTCAACGTTGAAACGATCGGCGCGCAGTTGCGTGTTGAGCGCGCGGCGGATGTTGCTGGCGACACCCGTGTCGTTCGTGCCGGACAACACGAACACGGTGACTTCAGTAGGATCGCTGCCGTCGCCGGGAGTCACGCGAAACAGCAGTTCGCCGCTCGACGCCGCCGTGCCGGCGGGCGCGATGCTCCATGCGTCCGAAAGCGGTGGCGTATTCGCGGCGTCGGCGAGCGGGGTGATTAGCGCCGCGACCGAAAACACCAGGATTGCGCAAAATTTCATGGCGGGCTCCGGCAGGCGCGCCCCGGCGGATTCCGGGGCGCCCCTTCTTCCAAACTATTCGCCTTCGACCTTGATGCTCACGTTCTGCACGTTGGACTCGATCAGCTCGAGGGCGAAATCCGGCTGGCCATCCTTCTTCTTGATCAGGATGTCCTCACCGTCGTCGACTTCGATGGTGTAACGATCAGGGCTCAGTTTCGCGGCGAGTGCGTCGCGCACGTCTTTCGCCACGTTGTTCTCGGCGCGGCCGCTGCGAATACCCACGCTCACATCGACGGCTTCGCCCTGCCGGGGCGTCACGCGAAACACGATGTCGCCCGTGGTCAGTGCCTGGCCGCTCAACTCGATGCGCCATTTGTTGGCAGTCGGGGACGCGTCGGCAAAGCTGATCGCGGCGAGCAGCATCGAGGAAACGATCGCGGCGGAAATTGCACCGAGCTTCATGGAATACCCCATTTGAACGACTGTGGACCAAGTCTCCGCTTCCCTCCAAGCGTTGGGGCATCCGACAGGCACCCAAGCCCATGTCGGTCATGAGGAATGATCTGCGTCGCGGCGGCCCGTCAGCACGCAGGCGTTGACCGACACGGGCTGGTGGCTAGATGCGGACACAACAACTAACCACCGCACCGCCCAGGTGACGCCAGAAGACCTGCGAGCTCCGTAACATTTCGCTTGCGGCCACCGTGCTCACCTCGTTGCTGGCGACGCCGTGCCTTTTCGCACAATCGAAAACGCTCGAACCCTTCACTTCCGATCGCGAACTGCCGCCTACATCGAAAAGCTCAAAGTCGACCGGCGGGGCGCTTCGCTCGCGGGCGGCGAGGATGAACTCTCGGAAATCGCGGTGACCGGGATGCGTGGGTCTTCGATCACCAACAATCAGACCTCCGGCGTCGACGAACGCGGCATCGTCAAACTAGTTGGCGATTATTTCGTGGTCCTGCGGCGCGGCCGCGCGAAGATGGGTCCTTCCACAATCGGTTCGTCGGCGACCACCTGCGCAGCCATGGGTTTTTCTATCGGCAGATCGACGCAACCCAAGGGGTTTTTGGCTTGCCATGCATCGCCTCGTGCGTCGACTGGTACGGAAACGCGCGCCCGGTCTTGATCGATGACCAGGTCATGGCGCTGCTCGGTTACGAGCTGGTGGAGGGCCTTGCGTGGAGAAAAGCTTCGCGAAATCGGCCGTGCCAGTTTTGCGCCGTTTTTCGACTCCCGCTGAGTTTTCGCCGGTCGCAAAAAACAAGGCAGCCTCGCAGCTGCCTTGTAAGAACACGTGTCACTGGTCCCATCATGGCAGGAAGCCAGGCGGGGAACCCGGCCATGACACGCGTAATGGAGTTAACCCTCCCCGGCTAACGACTCTTCAACCGCACTTCGAGTCGCCGCAGTTTAGGCAGGTCATGCATCCGTCCATCATCACGACGGCGGCAGTGCTGCACTTGGCGCACAGCTGCGCCCCTTCCGGAAAATGCGACTTGGCGAACGCGTCGGTCTGCTTGGTGCGTTCTTCGAATTCGGCTTTCTTGTCGGCAATCAGCTTCTTCTCGTTGTCACCGAGCTCGAGCTTCTTCAGCAGCCCGATGGTCTGCAGGTGTTTCTCGATGACATAGCCCAGCTCGGCGATGATCGACGGCATGAACTTGCCGCCCGCCTGCCAGTATCCCCCTCGCGGATCGAAAACTGCCTTGAGCTCATCGACCAGGAATGTGACGTCACCGCCTTTGCGAAACACGGCGGAGATGATGCGCGTGAGCGCCACGATCCACTGGAAGTGATCCAGGTTCTTCGAATTGATGAACACCTCGAACGGGCGCCTTTGTTCGTACGGCGTGCCTTCGTTGAGGATGATGTCGTTGATGGTCACGTACATGGCGTGATCCGACACCGGCGTCTTGATCTTGTAAGTCGAGCCGACCAGCACCTCGGGGCGCTGCACTTCCTCGGTCATGCGCACGACCTTGGAGGAACGCCCCTGCTTGTCGTGCGTCATTTCGACCGCGGGCTCGAACTTGGCGATGGCTGCGGCAACCGCGGTGGCGACCGCGTTTGCGGCGGCGCCCTCGGCCGCCTTTTCAGCGGCCGCTTCGCCGGCTTTCTGCACGCGGTACTTGGCGATCTTCTTGTCGATCTTGATGGCGGACATGTAGTTAGTCTCCGGCTAGAACTTGCCGTAGTAGCCTTCTTTCAATGCGTCGTAGAGGTTCGCGGCGGTGTGTTTCTCACCGTCGTACTCGATCTCCTCGTCGCCCTTCACCGAAACCTCCGATCCGTCCTCGAGCGTGAACACGTAGGTGGTGTTCTTGAGGTCGTCTTCCTTCACCAGCACGCCCTGGAAAGCCTCCGGGTTGAAGCGGAACGTGGTGCAGCCCTTCAGGTCCTTCTCGTGGGCGTACAGGTAGATGTCTTTGAAGCTCTCGTATTTGTAATCCGTAGGCACGTTCGCAGTCTTGGAAATGGAGCTGTCGACCCACTTCTGCGCCGCCGCCTGGATGTCGACATGCTCTCGAGGCGAGATGTCATCCGCCGTCGTGAAATAGCCAGGCAGCTGTTCGGCCGGGCTCGTTGAACCCGGCAGTGCACGCGGATTGATGAGCTCGCGATAGGCCAGCAGCTCGAATGAGAAGACATCGACTTTCTCCTTGCTCTTCTTGCCGGGGCGAATCACGTTGCGGAAGTAGTGGTGAGCAAATGAGGGCTCGATGCCATTGCTCGCGTTGTTGGCCAGTGACAGCGAAATGGTGCCGGTGGGAGCGATCGAGGTGTGGTGCGTGAATCGCGCACCCACGTTCGCAAGCTGATCGACCAGCCACGGCGCCGTCTCGGCCACGCGCTGCATGTACTTGCTGTAACGCGCGTGCAGGATGCGGCCCGGAATGAGATCGCCGATTTTCCAGCCGTCGCGGGTCATCTCCGGACGCTTGCGCAGCATCTCGGCGGTGACCGTGAACTCTTCTTTCATGATGGGCGCAGGACCTTTTTCCTTGGCCAGCTCGAGCGCGGCTTCCCAGCCGGCCACCGCCATTTCACGCGCGACGTCATCGGTGAACTTCACCGAATCCTCAGCGCCGTATTTCATGCCGAGGCAGGTGATGGTGCTGCCCAGCCCCAGGAACCCCATGCCGTGGCGACGCTTGCGCATGATCTCGCGGCGTTGCTGCTCGAGCGGCAGGCCGTTGATCTCACAAACGTTGTCGAGCATGCGCGTGAATACCTTCACGACTTCGCGGTACTCGTTCCAGTCGAACTCCGCGAAATCCGTGAACGCGTTCTTCACGAAGCGAGTGAGGTTCACCGAGCCCAACAGGCACGAGCCATAGGGCGGCAGCGGTTGTTCACCGCAGTTGTGCGCGTGAAACCCGTTGGCGTCGAACTCGTTGATGCCGGGGATCTGCACGTCGTAGACATCTTCGATGCCGTCGGCCTTCACGCTGTCGATCGTGGCGACGAAGCGCTCGCGATTGAGCGTGCGTTTATAACTTCCCAACAGGCGCGAGAGGCGCGCGCGCTTGACGGTGTCGGCGAAACCGATGAGCTCGGCAAAACGCGCGACGTTTTCGCCGGTGATGACGAGCTCGTGCTGCGCGCGCTCGTACATGCTCGAGGCGATGCCGATACGCAGCAACATGCGCTGCGCGCCTTCGAGCAGCCCCAAGTCGCCGGACGCGAGCCGCACCGACACGCCCTTCAGCTGATTGCCCTGCACGCTGCCATCGGTGTCGAACAGACCGCGCAGGAAGCCGCGATAGAAGTCGCTGCCGCCACGCTCGATCGCCGGGGTGACCGTTTTGCGGCCCGGGCGCAGGCCGAGCTCGCGCGAGAGCTCGGTGATGGCGCCCATCCCCAGGCGGAATTCGCCACGTCCGCGGCCCTGGTGCCAGCCGGAGAAATCGGAGCGGTGATTGAAACAACGCGCGGCATCGAGCGCCGCCGCCATCACCGAATGCGGACCGCCCACATCGATGTCACTGTTGCCGACCGCCGGGCGCGCCCAGATCGACAGCTCGGCGCGATCTTCGGCAATGGTGCCATCGCCGACGAGCAGGCCCATGAGGTAGCCCTCATTGGCGCCGAGCTTGTTCTCGAGGTCGCCAGACCAATGGGCAGCGCGGCGCTGATCCTGCAACAACACCTTGTCGCCCGGGACCAGATCGCCGGCCGCGCACCACTCGGTCACGACGCGGAAACGCGTCAGCGTCGAGATGCGGCGCACGCGATGATCGGAGGTCAGCCGCAGCGAATGACCCTCTTCCGTCTTGAGCTTCACCAGTGGCTTGAGCGCCGTGCGGAAAAAGCCTTCGGCGCTGCTGGCATGATCGACGCTGTCGACACGGGCGCTGAACTGTTTGCCGATGAGCTCGGCCACCTGTCGAGGACCGTCGCTGGTCTGCACCCAGGTGTCCGCCGGCACACACGGGTTGGTGGCGCGAATGTTTTCGCACCACCAGTTGTTGTTCATCTCATTGACGCGGTCGATGAGGATGAAACCCGGCTCGGCAAAGTCATAGGTGGACGTCATGATGACGTCCCACATGCGGCGCGCCGGCAAAGTCTTGTAGATCTTGCAACAGACGAGGCCGTCCTCGCGCGTGACGTATTTTTCCGTGGTCGGCCACTCGCGCCACAGGAATTTCGTCTTGTCGTCGAGATTGTGCTCGGCGGGATCGTATTCTTTCGTCAGCAGCGGAAAGGCCAGGTTCCAGTCGGTATCGGCACGTACCGCCTTCATGAAATCGTCGGTGACCAGCAGCGAGAGATTGAACTGGCGCAGGCGGCCGTTCTCGCGCTTGGCGCGAATGAATTCCATGGCGTCGGGGTGGCCGACATCGAAGGTGCCCATCTGCGCGCCGCGGCGTCCGCCGGCCGAGGACACCGTGAAACACATCTTGTCGTAGATATCCATGAACGACAGCGGGCCGCTGGTGTAAGCGCCGGCGCCCGAGACGTACGCGCCGCGCGGACGCAGCGTTGAGAATTCGTAGCCGATGCCGCAGCCGGCTTTGAGCGTAAGACCGGCCTCATGCACCTTGTTCAGAATGTCATCCATCGAATCGCCGATGGTCCCGGACACGGTGCAATTGATGGTCGACGTGGCCGGTTTGTGCTCGAGCGCGCCGGCGTTCGAGGTAACGCGGCCCGCAGGAATGGCACCACGCCGCAGCGCCCAGACGAAGCGCTCGTACCATTGGTCGCGCACGGATTCCTGTTCGACATCCGCCAGGGCGCGGGCCACGCGCTTGTAGGTGTCGTCCATGGTCTTGTCGACGGGCGTGCCGTCTTTGGCGGACAAGCGATACTTCTTGTCCCATATGTCGAGAGACGCTTCCTGGAAAGGAATCGAATCGACGTCTTTGTGCTCGACTTTGACCACGCTATTCATGGATGGGTACCGCTCCCCCGAAGTTTCCGGACCTGTTTGCCAACCCCATGAACCTTCGGAAAAGAACGGCCGAAACCCCCAAATTTTGGAGGTTGAACGCGTCTTTAAAGTGAGCGACTGCTGTCAGACAGCCGCCATTCCTCTCCCCGGCTCCCCAACCCACCAAGATGTCGTGACACAACATCTTGTGTTGGGGTCGTGAGAGTAGATACGTGAAATCGGCGCGTCAAGAAACATCGCTGTCATAATTGGGGTTCGGTTATTTCTTTTACATCCAAGTAGTTACGTGATTTTGTGCCGCAGGAATCGCCTGTCAATGGGTCATTTCCGCCGCACTGCAGGAATCGGGCCGAACACAAGGAATTGTGTCCACCACCTGCCCACCCCTTAGTCACAGCTCATCCACAGGTTGTTGGATAAAGCGTCCGGCGGACCGTCCCACATCGCGCCACGCAATGGATTTTCAAGAGTCTTGAATCGTAAAAGTCGATCCGCAATTACGGGCCATGCGACGGCCGGGGAGGTCCCGGTAGTTAGCCAACATAGCTACGACAAGGAGATTGACATGACTGTTGTGCGTTACGAGCCCTGGGCGCTGCTGAACCGCTTGCACCGCGAGCTCGACCAGACTTTTGAAAACACCGCGCGCGACGCGTCGTGGGCGCCAACCGTGGACATCCATGAGGAGCCGCAGCGCTTCATCGTGAGCGCGGACCTTCCAGGCGTGAAACCCGCTGACATCGAAGTGACCGCCGACAAGGGCGTCCTCACCCTGCGAGGCGAACGCCAGTTGGAGCAGCGCGGTGTGGAAGGCCACTACTCACGCGTCGAGCGGGTGAGCGGTAAATTCGTCCGGACGTTCTCGCTGCCGGATAACGTGCAGACCGACGCCATCAAGGCGCAGTTCAGGGATGGCGTACTCGAGTTGACGATCCCCAAGGTCGCCAAGCCCGAGCCGCGCCGCATCGAGATCCAAGCAGCCTGAAATTGGGGTCAGACCCCAATTGCTAGCAAAATGGGCCAGACCCGAAAGGGGCTGGCCCTTTTGCTCTATCGACTACCCCCGCCAAGCACACGCGCGGGGAGGGTGATGATGGCCCGCAGCAGGTCGAACACTCCTGCGACGGCAATCCCCAGCAGCCGGAATGGCAGCGAAATCAGCCACACGATGGGCCACAGCAGCAGCGCCACGATGGCGAGCGGCCAGCAAATCACCAACAACAGGACCCACAAGAGAAAAGTGATCATCGTTTGAGTATCCTCGTCGACATGCCCATTCGCGCAAAAAATCTTGTCACCGCCTGTATCTACGCGCTGGCGACGCTCTCGGTTGCAAGCCACGCTGCGCTGCCGCCAGCGGTCGGCGAAACTCCGATGCCGACGCTCGCGCCCATGATCAAGCGCGTCTCGCCGGCCGTGGTGAACATCGCCACGCGCGGCACCATCCGCGAGCGCTCACCCCAGAACCCGCTGCTCGAGGACCCCTTCTTCCGCCGGTTCTTTGACATCCCGGACATGGGCCCCCGAGAGCGCCAGTTCCAGAGCGCGGGCTCCGGTGTCATCTTTGATGCAAAAAACGGCTACATAGTTACAAACGCGCATGTGGTTGATAACGCGACCGAAATTACGGTCACCTTGCAAGACGGCAGAGATCTGGCCGCCACCGTGGTCGGAAGCGACGTTCCATCGGACGTCGCCGTGCTCAAAGTCCCGACCGAAAGCCTCATCCAGGTGGCGCTTGGAGACTCCACGCGTCTCGAGGTCGGTGACTTCGTGGTCGCCATCGGCAATCCCTTTGGTCTGCAACACACGGTCACCTCGGGGATCGTCAGCGGCCTCGGCCGCTCCGGCATCAACCCCGACGGCTACGAAGATTTCATCCAGACCGACGCTTCGATCAATCCGGGCAACTCCGGCGGCGCGCTGGTAAATCTTCGCGGCGAACTGGTGGGCATCAACAGCGCCATCCTGTCGCGGTCGGGCGGCAACATCGGTATTGGCTTCGCCATCCCGGTGAACATGGCGCGCAGCATCATGGACCAGCTGCTCAAGTACGGCTCGGTCAAGCGCGGGTTGTTAGGCGTCAACATCTACTCGCTGACGCCCGACATGGCCAAGTCGCTCAACATCGCCAACGCCCAGGGGGTGCTGGTATCGCAGGTCACCGAAGGCTCGGCGGCGGAAAAGGCTGGCATCAAGGCCGGCGACGTCATCACCAGCATCAATAACCAATCGATCAAGTCGAACAGCGAGTTGCGCAACGCCATCGGGCTCTCGCGCGTCGGCGACAAGCTCGACGTCGCGCTGATCCGCGATCGCAAGCCGCTGCACGTCACGGCGGTCATCACCGAGCTGCCGCAAGTCACTGGCTCCGCCAGCAAACCCGGTGCTGCCGGCCCGGCAAATGAAGCTGCCAACGTTCATCCAGGCCTCGAGGGCGCCACGCTGGCCGATGCGGCGGACGGCGGCGTCGAAATACGCGCGGTCGAGCCGCGCAGCATTGCTGCGCAGTCATTCCGCAAGGGCGATCGCATCGAAGGCGCCAATCGCCAGACGATCGCCAATCTCAAGGAACTGCGTGATGTGGCCAAGCGCGGAGGCGCACTGGTGCTCAAGATCCGCCGCGGCAATGCGATGGTCCTGGTTCCGCTGCGGGCCCCCTGACACCCGCACCGGAAGACGCGGCTACGGCGCGACGCGCAGCCGGCGCAGGATCGGCTCGAAGACTTTGTTGGGTCCGCGCGGCAACACGAACGGTTTGCCCTTTTCCTGGGCCTCCCAGTACTGCCAGGGCAGCTTGCCGGCACCCAGCTCGTAGTCCATGCCATCCCAGCTTTCGCGGAACGAATAGAACGCCCAGTGCACTCCGTCGGCATCGAGCGCGGTGAGCACGTCTTCGAGATAACGGGGGCAATCGATCCAGGTACGAACGCAGCCGAATTCGCCCACCACCAGGCGATTGATGGCCACGCCGTGTTTTTCCGCCCAGTCGAGCGGCTGCTGTAGATAGGCTTCGATCCGGGCCGCATCCCATGCAACGTCGGTACCGCCGAAAGGTGCCACGCCCGGGTACCGATACGGTACTTTTCGTTTCGTGTTAGGGGTGCTGGTTGCGTTCCACGGCTCATACATGTGGTACGCGTACAGCAGCCGCGGGTCCTGCAACGCGCCTGGCCAGTACGCCCACCCATCCGCCGCTGCGTAATAGCCGCCGTCGAGCATGATGGGAGTCATCGGGTCGGCGGCGCGCACCGCCACGATCAGCGACTGGTACAACGCCGGCAGATCGCGCGTCGTGCCGCGGGTTTTCGCATACCAGGCACGCTGGGTCGCCGGGGCCGCGTGTTCTTCCAGTCCGCCCTTGCGCTCCGGGACGGGTTCGTTGACGAGGTTGTAAGCCGCAATGGCCGGATGATCTTTCAACGCAGCGGCGAGATCGCGCCAGAATGCGGCCGACTGGTCCCAGTAACGCTCATCGCTCCACAGCCGATCGTCGAACTTGTTGTCGTTCTGCTGGATCCAGCGAGCGCCGGGCAATGACAACGGTGTGACAACCACTTTGAGGCCGGCCGCGTGTGCGCGATCGAGCGTGGCGCGCAGCGTGGCGAGATCCTCGGCGACGAGACCCTCGTACTCGTCGAGGCTGCCAAACAGGAAATCGCGCTGGCGCGATTTCCACTTGCTGAAGGCGAGCCGCACCCAGGTGGCGCCGTAGCCGCGCAACGCCTGGAAATATTCCGCGTCCGGCGGCGATTCATTGAAGCAGTTGGCGCCGTGCTGCGGCGTTTCCCAGAAATCCATGCGATCGGCGGAAAGCGCAGGACCGCACAGCAGGGCGAAGGTAACAGCAACGAATGAAACGCGGTGCATGATCGCGCGATTCTAGCTGCCGGGAGCGAAGATCACCCGCGGCGGCAGCGTCCGCTCGGCCGGATCCATGGGGATCACCGCGAACACCGAACGCAGCGCCTGGAAACCCAGCTCATGCCGCGCGAGGTCGAGCGCCGCGAGCCGCAGGTATTTACGCAGGTGCGGATTCAGGTGCCGGTCGATGCTTTGCGGATCAAGGTTGCGCAACAGGCAGAACATCGCGAGCGCGTGTACGAACTCCCCTTCGTTGAGCTCATGGCTGGCGGAGTCGAAAGAAGCATTGGCCATGAACAGGCCGAATCCCATGAAGACCGCGGCGAGATCGATCGCCGGCTCGTGCAGCAGGGCGCCACCGGGCGCGGGCTCTTCGAAAGTTTCGACCAGGTAGCGCGCGAGCTCGTGCGCGAATGTCGCCACCAGCGACGTGGGTGCGTGCCCCTCCGCCTGGTCGGCGGTGACGGGAATGCGAGCGGGTGCCGGCTCGACGGCGCATGGCCAGTCGGCCATGCCGGCGTGCTCGCGCACACAGCGGAACAATGCCGCAACCGCGGCGCGGCCATTCGTTCTGCGCTCAGGAAAATGCTCTTCGATCGGCAGGACCAGCGTGGTGTCGAGAAACTTCGGATAGCCGCCGCAGTTGCGCAGCAGCCAGGCGAACGTCTCGAACTGCCAGTCGCGCCGCGACGCATCGAGGAACGGCTTGGGGTGTGCCCGGAACGGATTGCGCATTCGGCGGAGGACCTCGCGCCCGATGATGGCCTGCGCAAAACTCGGGCGCACGCCAATTGATAGACGTGACATAAGGCAAGGAAATAATTTCGGCCGGAGCGACGAACAAGCGCACGGCACGAGTATTGCGCTGATCCTTACGTGAATGCCCGATTGTGCCGCGCGGTCACGGGGCGGCCGAGCCTGCGGAATTGCACAGGTGCGCGCGCCGCTCGTCGCGCGGTAGTTTGGCCACCTCGCGGGCGGCCGCGTAGAAAACCGTCAGGTCGTAGTGCGCTTCCGCCAGCAATCGTTCGAAGCCGGGGACACATTCATAGTAAGTCGCGAGCGAGGCCAGGCGCGCATTGTTGGGCTTGCCGTCGAGCGCAGCCGCCAGCCCGGACTCGGTGCCGTAGCGCGCGTCCAGCACGCGCAGCTCCTTGACGAGCCGCGCAAAGACCTCTGCCTTGCGCGCGCGCATGACGTCGGCGCTGATGTCCATGGCATAGAGCATGGTGAGCTCACGCCGAAAGCGCGCCACCAGCGTCACGCCTTCGCCCTGCCGCGCGCGCCGCTTGTGGTACTGGGCGAGGTCGGCTTCGTGACCGCGAAACTTCAGCCAGCGCGCCAGACCCTCCTGCTCTACCGTGACCGCGAACGCCTCGTTGAATGAGCTGTCGTCGGCGATGTAGACCAGCTGGTGCGACAGCTCGTGGAACATGATGGACGCGAGCTCGTCGTCACCATAGGTCATCATGGTGTTGAGGATCGGATCGTTGAATTTGCCGAGCGTGGAATAAGCAGGCACACCGCCGACAATGGTGTCGAAACCCTGCGCACGCAGCCGGTCGGCGAACTTCTCCGCGCTGCGCTGGCGGAAATAGCCGCGATACGCGACGCAGCCGACGATCGGAAAGCACCACTCATGCGGTTCCACCGAGAATTCGGGCGTCGCCACCACGCTCCACACCACGAAATCGCGCTTGAGATCGGCGTACGAGGTATAGCTCTTGTTGTTAGGAAGGCCAAGCTCGCGCGAGGCGAATTCGCGCGCCGTCCGGACCACTTCCAGGCGCTGCTTGAGCCTGGGGTCCGCACCGGGATCGGCCAGCACGCGCCCGATCGGCTCGCGCGCGTTGAGGATCTGCAGCTGCCCCCTGGCGGCCTGGGCCACATACAGGGTGCCGCAGCCTCCGAGAGCGAGGCAGACGACGACCACGAGGCATTTGGAAACGTCGGTTAACATGCGCGCCATGCAAGTGTACTTGGTGGGTGGCGCGGTTCGGGACCGGCTGCTCGGGCGCGAAGTGTCCGAGCGCGACTGGGTGGTGGTCGGTGCGACGCCCGCCGAGCTAGAGCGGGCCGGCTACCTTCCCGTCGGCCGCGACTTTCCCGTCTACCTGCATCCCAGGACCAAGGAAGAACATGCGCTGGCGCGCCTGGAACGCAAGGTCGCGCCGGGTTATCGCGGTTTCACCACGGAGTTTTCCGCCGATGTGAAGCTCGACGACGACCTCAAGCGCCGCGACCTCACCATCAATGCCATGGCCGAGGACGATGCCGGAAACGTCATCGATCCGTACGGCGGTCAGCGCGACCTCGCGGCGCGCTTGCTGCGCCATGTCTCCGAAGCGTTCGCCGAAGACCCGGTGCGCATCCTGCGCGTGGCGCGATTCGCCGCGCGATATGCGCCGCTCGGGTTCACGGTGGCCGGCGAGACCATGGGACTGATGCAGAAGATGGTGGCAGATGGGGAAGCCAACGCCCTCATCGCCGAGCGCGTCTGGACCGAAACCGAAAAAGCGCTGGGCGAGCCGTGTCCCGACGTGTACTTCACCGTGCTGCGAGAGTGCGGCGCGTTGAAGGTCGTCTTTCCGGAACTCGACGCGTTGTTCGGTGTGCCACAGCCGGAGAAATGGCATCCCGAGATCGACACCGGCGTGCACCTGCTGATGGCGCTGCGCGCAGCGGTGAAGTCCGGCGGCGGCGTACCGGTACGCTTCGCCGTGCTCATGCACGATCTCGGCAAGGGCGTGACGCCCGCCGGAAAACTGCCCTCGCATCCCGGCCATGAAGACGCGGGAGTGGCCCTGGTCGAACAATTCGCCGCGCGGCTGCGCGTGCCTAACCACCTGCGCGAGCTGGCGGTCGTGACTGCGCGTTATCACTCCCACGTGCATCGCGCATTCGAGCTGCGCGCCGACACGGTGCTGAAGACGCTCGAAGCCTGCGACGCCATGCGCCGGCCGGAGCGCTTCGCCGACTTCCTGCTGGCCTGCGAGGCGGACGCCCGCGGGCGCAAAGGACTCGAGGAACGCAGTTACCCACAACGCGAATATTTCGCGGCGGCGCGCGCTGCCGTCGCCGCTGTGGCGTTGAGCCCTGAAGACCGCGCCGGCCTGTCCGGCGAGCAGATCGGCCAGCAGCTGCGCAAGCGCCGCCTGGCGGCAATCGAGACGCTGAAGGCCGCCAGCGCACCGGTCTGACGTTCGGTAAACTGCCCGCCCGAAGTTTGCGAGGCCGCGTGCATGACCTGGCTCGAAGCGATCATCCTTGGCCTCGTCGAAGGCATCACTGAATTCCTGCCGGTCTCGAGCACCGGACATCTGATTCTTACGCAGTCGCTGCTCGGTCTCCACGGCGAGGCAATCGAAGCGTTGCTCATCTTCATCCAGGGACCCGCCATCCTCGCCGTCTGCTGGGAGTTCAGGAAGAAACTACTGCACACCGCGTTCAGCCTGCATCGCGAGCCCGCCTCGCGGCGTTTCGTCATCAACCTGCTCATCGTGTTCCTGCCCGTCGCGGTACTCGCCCTGCTGTTCGGCGATGAGATCAAGGCGGTGCTGTTCAAGCCCGTGCCGGTAGCGATCGCGCTCATAGTCGGTGGTTTCATCATCCTTTGGGCCGAGCGCCGCACCCATAGCGAGCGCGTGCAGGACGTCGATCAGCTCACCGCCGTCGATGCGCTCAAGCTCGGCGCCTTCCAGGCACTATCGCTGATCCCGGGCACGAGCCGCTCGGGCGCCACCATCATCGGCGGCTTGCTGTGCGGTCTCTCGCGGCGCACCGCCGCCGAGTTCTCGTTCTTCGTGGCGATTCCGGTGCTGTTGTCCGCAACGGCCTACGAGCTGTGGAAGGAGCGCGCGGCCATTGCCGAGTTCGAGACCGCTCCGCTCGTGGTGGCCTGCGTGACGTCGTTCGTTAGCGCGCTACTCGCCGTGAAGTTTCTGATCCGTTTCGTGAGCAAACATTCATTCGCGGCCTTCGCCTGGTATCGCATCGTGTTCGGTGCGGTGATCCTCATCACTGCAACCACCGGCCTCGTGCGCTGGTGATGGGGATGCGGCGCGAAGCCGCGCGCGCCCCCATCTACCTCCGTCCCCGTTTCGTCACCGAATTCCTCCACTTCGTCAAAATTCCCTTTTCCGGGCCGCCATGCTTGCGGAAGACTCGGCCCTCATGAGATTCGACTTCGAAAAGTTTTACCAGGCGGTCAATGCGAAGCGCGAAGAGCGCGCGGCCTCATGGCGGCAGGTGGCGCGCGAGATCGGCATCGGCAAATCCACGTTGGCGCGCATGGCGCAGAACAAGCGGCCCGACGCCGATGGGCTCGCGGCATTGTCGTTCTGGGCCGAGCTCAACCCCGCGGATTTCGTGTTCCTCGAGCAACCTGCCGGCGCGAGCGTGCTGCTCAAAACGGATTTGCAGCCCAGCGCTTGATCTTGTCGTGATAGCTGCGGCTCGACTGCAGGTGCGCGCCGTTGTGCAACACCACGATGTACTCACCGTGCGGTCCGGTCTGCAGCTCCTGGATGTGGCGCACGTTCACCAGCAACGAGCGATGAATACGCAGGAATTCCTGCGGGTCGAGCGAAGACTCGAGCGTGGCGATGGGCACGTGCAGCAGATGCCGTGAAGTCTTGAGATGCAGCTGCACGTAGTTCTCCGCGGCCTGCACGTACAACACGTCCTCGATATTGACGAAATTGATCTTGCCGGCCGAGCGCAGCGCCACGCGCGCCAGGTACTTCGGCGGTGCCGCGAGCTGCTGCAGCAGCGATGCGACGTGCCGGTTGTCGATCCCCTGCGTACTCACGCGTTCGCGCACCCGGGCGAGCGCCTGCGAGAACCGCTCACGCGTTACGGGCTTGAGAAGATAGTCGATGGCGTTCACTTCGAACGCCTGGATCGCGTACTGATCGTGTGCAGTCACGAAGATCAACGGCGGCATGTGATCGGCGCCCAGCTCCTTGAGCACGCTGAAACCGTCCATTTCGGGCATCTGCACGTCGAGCAACAGCAGGTCCGGGCGGTTGGCACGCACCATGGATACCGCTTCGGCACCGTTGCGCGCTTCGGCGATCGAAACGATCGAGGGTTCCTCTTCGAGCAGCATGCGCATGCCCGCCCGTGCCAGGGGTTCGTCGTCGACGATCAATACGTTCATCGCGCTTCCACGAAATGAAAGGGCAGGATCATCGTTACCAGCGCGCCGCCGGCGGGACCGCTCTCGGTGCGCAGGTCGGAAGCGTCGCCGTACAGCTGTTTGAGCCGCGCGCGCGTGTTGGCCAGTCCAAGCCCAAGGCCGCCGGCTGCTCCCCGAACGCCGAACCCGGGGCCGTTATCCTGCACCGTGACATGCAGCGAGTCACCGATGCGTTCCGCGCGAATGCCGATCACGCCGGGCGTGGCGCGCTGGCTGACGCCGTGACGGATCGAATTCTCCACGATGGGCTGCAGGCCCATGTGCGGTACCGCGGCATCCAGCAGATCGGAATCCACGTCGATCTCGACTCGCAACCGGTCGGAGAAGCGCAGCTGCTCGATGGATAGATAGAGGCGCAGATATTCCAGCTCGCGCGCCAGCGTCACCTCCTGCGCATCCATGTCGGCGAGCACGGCGCGCAACAGGTCGCTGAAGCGGGCCAGAGTCTCCTCGGCCTGCCGGCCCTTCTGCTGGCGCACCAGCACCACGATGGCGTTCAGCGTGTTGAACAGGAAGTGCGGCTGCAATTGCGCTTTCAACGCTCCGAGGCGGGCCTGCGCCACCTGGGTTTCGAGTTGTGAGGTCCGCAAGCCCGAGCGCAGCAACGCCTGTGCACGGTCCTGGAAGCGTGCGTAGTTGCGGATCGCAGTCTGAATGCTCAAGACCACCCAATACGCCACCACGCCGGTGTGGAATCCGAATATGTAGAGCAAGGTGATTTCGCTCTTGAAGGTGATCGGCGGCTGGATCGGCCAGAATTCATTCCAGGTCAGATGGAAGGAAGCCTCGAGACATAGCCGCAAGAATGCCCACAGGAGACTGAAGGCAAAGTGCAAGGCGACCAGGCGTTTCAGATGCTGGCGTTCGAGTGGCCAGCGGCGTCCCGCCCAGACTATCAGCGGCGTGATCAGCGCCGAGATATAGATGTTCGCCATCCAGTAGCGAAGGTCCTGCCAGGGATTCGGGTCGTCCCAATAGAAACGCCGGGTGACGTTCTGGCCGAAATAGATGACGCCAACCAGCGTCCACGCGAGCAGGTAGAAGATCCAGGGCCTGGTCTTGCGCAGGTTCATGACTGACGGCGAGCTTAACCCTCAGCGACACGGGTCGCTGATACGTAATCGCGAGCTTCCGGGGCCTGGTGACAGGCGGCTGAGCAGCGTGCTTTCGCCTGTTCCGACGTGAGGCTGCGCGCACGGGACATGGCCTAGCAGATAACGCAAACGGACCGGCGCGAGTAAAGGTTGTTTGACGAACTGGCCGAAATCATTGACCGGTGCCGGGAACTAACCGGGCGCGCCCGCTACAGGGACAGCGCTTGCGTGCTGAAGCCGGCGAGCGGCGACTGGTAGGCCCGACCGAGTGCGATGACCTTGAAGATTTCGCCCATCTCGCCCGGCAGCAAGAGCCGGCGCGCCTCGCCCGCGAGCCGCGCCTGCGCGCGCGCGTCGTCGCCGGCGATCTGCATTGCAGTGCTCAGCAACGACTCCATCCCCACGCCGATGAGAAATGCGGCCTGGCTCGCAAAGCCCAGCACTTCCAGTCCGGCGCTGTCAGCGGCCTCGGCGACCCGCGTGAAGTCGACCCAGGCGGTGATGTCCTGCAGCCCGACATTGATGAAAGGATCGGCGTGCGCACGATGGCGGAAGTGGCAACGCAGCGTGCCCGCGGCGCGATCGGGGTGATACAGGTGCGCGCGCGGCAGGCCATAGTCGATGAGCAGCGCCACGCCCTCCTCCAGTTGTGCGGCGAGCGCGGCGATCCACGGCTGAAAGGCCAGGCAGACTTCCGACACGTAGCCATCGGGCAATGGTGCCGGCAAGGCCTCGACGATATCGGCCACCGCATGCATGAGCTCGGTACTCGGCGAGGTTTCGCGCCATTCGAACCCTTCCTCCGTGAGGCCTACGCCGAGCGCGCGCACATCGATGCCTCCCGGCCGGCCGCGCACGACGAAACGCTCCACCGGCATCGCATCCAGGACCTCGTTGGCGAGCACCACACCACGCATGTTCCGCTCCGGCCAGTGGTCTAACCACTGCACGCGCGAGGACAATGCGCGCGGCAGCTCGGCGAGGTGCTTGCGCTGGCGTTCGGCGAGATCCGCCGACACTTCGAGGATGCGGTAGCGCTCGGGCAGGCAATCGAGCGCAGCCAGCTCGGTGAGAATGTCTGCCGCCATGCGGCCCGAACCGGCGCCGAGCTCCAGCACATCGCCGCCCGTGTCATCCAGCACGGCGGCGCACTGCCGCGCCAGGCAGCGCGAAAAGAGGCTCGACACTTCCGGCGCGGTCACGAAGTCGCCGCTGCTGCCGAGCTTGGTGGCGCCGGCGCTGTAGTAACCCAGGCCCGGCGCGTACAGCGCCAGGCGCATCCAGGCATCGAAGCCGATGACGCCGCCGCGCTCGAGCACAAAGGCGCGGATGTGCGCGACCACGCGCTCGGAATGCGCGCGCTCGTCGGCGGTGAGCGGCGGCAGGGTTGTGATGGATGCGGGAGAAGCCATAAAGTGCGGCCGTGAAAGACGGTTTCGCGAGTCTAACTGGCAAGACGGTGCTGATCACGGGCGCCGCGCGCCGCGTCGGCGCCGCCATCGCGCGGATGCTGCACGGCGCGGGTGCGAATCTCGTGGTCCACTACCGCAAGTCCGCCACCGATGCCGAAGGGCTCGCCGCCGAGATGAATGCCGTCCGCGCAAAATCGGCGGCAACCGTCCAGGCGGACCTGCTCGACATCGCGTCACTGCCCGCGCTCGTGGAATTCACGATGCGCAGCTTCGGTACGCTCGACGTGCTGGTGAACAATGCCTCGACTTTCTATGCGACCAAGCTCGGCGAGATCACGCCTGCCGCGTGGGACGATCTGCTCGGCAGCAATCTGCGAGCGCCGCTGTTCCTGTCGCAGGCCGCGGCGCCGGCGCTGAAGAAATCCCGTGGACTCATCATCAACATCGTCGACATCCACGCGTTGCGACCACTGCGCAACTACACGGTCTATTGCACCGCCAAGGCTGGCTTGCACATGCTTACGCGCTCGCTGGCCAAGGAGCTAGGGCCTGAGATACGGGTGAACGGCATTTCACCGGGACCGGTGATGTGGCCCGAGCACGGCGGCGACGAAGGTGCGCGCGCCAAGATCATCCAGCGCACCATCCTGCAGAAGATGGGCACACCGGAGGACATTGCGCGCACCGCGCTGTTTTTCGCTGCCTCGGCGCCGTTCATCACTGGCCAGATCCTGGCCGTGGACGGTGGTCGCAGCGTGGCGTGGTAGGCGGCGCCGTTCTCTGGAAGGGCCCACCGGAACTTTAGACCAAGGCAAATTCCACTGGTGACATCGCGTGCCCGTCGTGAGCGAACTCTTCCCATAACCTGGCGATAGTCTTGTTAGCCGTCGGATGCACTACTTCAGGCGCAATCTCCGCCAGTGGCCCGAGCATGTACGGTCGCTTCAGCAAGTCCGGGCGCGGCAGTGTGTAGTCTGCCGTCTTCTCCACGCGATCGCCGAACAGCAGTACGTCGAGATCCATGGTGCGCGACGCCCATTTGGGCGCGAACCGCGGACGTCCGCATTGCGTCTCGATGGCGCGCAGCCGCGCAATCACCGCATCGAGGGGTTGCGGCGTGGTGAACCCCATCACCAGGTTGATGAAGTCCGGTCCGTCGAAGCCCACCGCCACGTTGCGATAGGCGCGCGAGAACACGGCGTCATGCCAGGAGTGCCTGATATCGGCGCAGGCGCGCTGGAGATTTTTTTCAGGTTCGAGGTTGCTGCCCGCGGCCACGTATACGCGCACGTGGCCGGGCTTGAGAAGCGTCACAGCCGCCTACTTCGTGAGGTCGGCGCGCGTGCGCAGCACGGCCACGCCCACATCTTTGGAGCCGCGGATCGCGCCGGGCTTGTTGATCGACAGCCGCACCCACTCCAGACCGAACTCTTCGAGGATGAGCAGCGCGGTGCGATGCGCCAGCGTCTCCACCAGCTTGAACTCCGAGGCCTCGACGAAGGCGATGAGACGCTTGGCGACCTTTTTGTAATCGAGGGTATCGGCGACATCATCGCTGGCCGCAGCGCGCGCACAGTCCACCGGCATTTCCACGTCGAGCACGATGGTCTGCTTGATGCGGCGTTCCCATTCGATGAAGCCGATGATGCATTCCACGGCCAGGCCATGCAGGAAGATGCGATCGCCCTGGTCGGCGGTTGATTCCGAGCTCGGCAACGTCGCGGTCTTCGGTCCACTGGTGGATTTCGTCTTGGACAACTTGCGGTTTCCTGTGTCTAACTAGATGCGAGTTCCGCGAGCGGCCAGCGCGCACGGGCGCGAATGGCCTGCGATTCAACCTTGCCCGCCTTCAGGCGCGCCACGCCGGCAACCGCGATCATGGCGGCATTGTCGGTGCAAAACTCGATGCGCGGGTAAAAGACTCGCACGCCCTGGCGCGCCACCGCCGCGGCCATGCGCTCACGCAGCAGCCGGTTGGCGCCCACGCCACCCGCTACCACCAGCGCGTCATAGCCGGTCTGCTCCAGTGCGCGCAGCGTCTTGGCCAGCAATGTCTCGACGATCGCCTGCTGGACGCCCGCGGCGATGTCGGCACGGGTGGCATCGTCGAGCAGGCCCAGGTTCGCTCGCTCCTTCACGGCCAGTGAAACAGCGGTTTTCAACCCCGAGAAACTGAACTCGAGGCCGGCGCGATCCAGCATGGGTCGCGGAAAATCGAATCGCTTCGCATTGCCGGTTTGGGCGAGTTTCGCGAGCTCCGGCCCGCCGGGATACGGCAGGCCTAACAACTTGGCGGATTTGTCGAATGCCTCGCCGGCGGCGTCATCCCTTGTTTCGCCGAGCACCGTGTAGTGAGCCGGGGCGGCGACGTCGATGAGCATGGTGTGCCCGCCCGACACCAGCAACGCCAGGTGCGGGAACGGCGGCGGGTCATCCTCGAGCAGCGGCGCCAGCAGATGTCCTTCCAGATGGTGAACGGCAATTGCCGGCACATTCCATGCGTAGGCCAGCGACCGGCCAAGCGCCGCGCCGGTGAGCAACGCGCCGATGAGCCCGGGACCCGCCGTGTAGGCGACGCCGTCGATCTGCGCCGGCAGCGTCTTCGCGTCGGCCAAGGCGGTTCGCAGCAGGGGCAGCAGCCGGCGCACATGGTCGCGCGACGCAAGTTCGGGCACGACCCCACCGTAAATCCGGTGCAGGTCGACCTGGCTGTAAATCTCGTGCGCGAGCAGGCCCGCGGCATCGTCGTAGACGGCGACCGCGGATTCATCGCAGGAGGATTCGAGGGCCAGGATGCGCATGTATATAGAGGGTGCGAACCTGTGACTAACACAGGGCTTTGCCTTTTTAAGACTGTTCTATAGAATCGCCACCCCTGCCCCAGGCAGGTTGTGGCAAAACTCCAGACAGATCAATGGGTTGAGGTTTCGATGCCGAGCGTTCGCGTACGAGAAAACGAATATTTCGATGCCGCCCTGCGCCGTTTCAAGCGCGCTTGCGAGAAAGCGGGCGTGCTCACCGAGCTGCGACGCCGCGAATTCTACGAAAAGCCGACGCAAGAGCGTAAGCGGAAGAAGGCTGCCGCCGTGAAGCGTCACCTCAAACGCAACAGCCCGCGCGAGTACACGCGCCCGCCCGCGTCCGAGCTGATAACCCACTCTTCGTGGAGAAGGGATGACGCTCAAAGAGCGCATCGTAGAAGACATGAAGACTGCGATGCGATCCGGAGAGAAGGATCGCCTCGCGGTCATTCGTCTCATCCAGGCTGGCATCAAGCAGCGTGAAGTCGACGAGCGCATCACGCTCGACGACGCGCAGATCACTTCCGTGCTCGAGAAGATGATCAAACAGCGCAGAGAATCCATCGTCGCATTCGAGAAAGGCGCACGTGCCGATCTCGTGGCGAAGGAAACGGCCGAGATCGCCATCCTGCAGCCGTACCTGCCCGCGCAGCTCGGTGAAACCGAATTGGATGCACTCATCGCCGAAGCAATCGCCAGCACCGGCGCCGCGTCCATCAAGGACATGGGCAAGGTCATGGGCATCGTGAAAGCCAAAGCCGCCGGCAAAGCCGACATGGGCGCCGTCGGCGCCCGCATCAAAGCCAAACTCGGCGGATAGTTGATTGGGCGGCAGGGGCATAGCCACCGCCGGCGCGCTGATTCTCATCGCGCTCATCTGCATCTCCATCAGTCGCAAGATCGACACCGAACGCCGCGAGCTCGGCCACTTTCCGCGCGAGCGGCTGCCACTCGTCATCGGCGGCTCGATCGGCGCCCTGTTTCTCTGCCTGCTCGTCGGCTACGCGATCCTGCGCTGATCGCAGCGGTAATATTCGGCCATGGCCGGCCGTATCCCCCAGAGCTTCATCGACGACCTGACCGCGCGCGCGGACATCGTCGAGCTCATCGGGTCGCGTGTCGAGCTCAAGAAAGCCGGCCGCGAATACCGCGCCTGCTGCCCGTTTCACAACGAGAAAACCCCGTCCTTCTGGGTGAGCCCGGTCAAGCAGTTTTATCACTGCTTCGGCTGCGGCGCGCACGGCACGGCACTCGGTTTCCTCATGGAATACGACAAGCTGTCGTTTCCCGAGGCCATCGAGGAACTAGCTAGTCGGCTCGGCCTCGACGTGCCGCGCGAAGCGGGCAGCCAGACCGACACCGCGGGAAGTACCACTCCGCTCTATGACATGAATCTGCGCGTGGCGAAGTACTTCGCGAGCGTCCTGCCCAATGACGCGCGCGCCAGGGAATACGCGAAAAAGCGGGGCCTCACGCCGGAAACCATCGACAAGTTCATGATCGGCTTCGCGACCAACGCCTGGAACGAAGTGCTCAAGCGCTTCGGCACGAAAGACGCCGATCGAAAGGCGCTCTCGGACTGCGGGCTCATCATCGAACGCGAACGCACCGACAGCCGAACGCTCGATCGCCACTACGACCGCTTTCGCGACCGACTGATGTTCCCCATCCGCGATTCGCGGGGCCGGGTACTCGCCTTCGGCGGGCGCATCCTCGACCAGGGGGAGCCGAAGTACCTCAACTCGCCCGAGACCATGCTGTTCCACAAAGGTCGCGAGCTCTACGGCCTGTACGAAGTGCGCCAGAGCCGCACCACGCTCAAACGTCTGCTCGTGGTCGAGGGCTACATGGACGTCGCGCGGCTGCACCAGGCGGGCGTGAATTACGCCGTCGCCACGCTCGGTACCGCCACCACGCCTGAGCACCTGCGCCGCATCTTCAAACTGGTCAACGAAGTGGTGTTCTGCTTCGACGGAGATCGCGCCGGCCGCGCGGCGGCATGGCGGGCACTGGGCAATGCACTTCCCGAGGCGCGCGACGGTCGTCAGATCCGTTTTCTGTTTTTGCCCGAGGGGCAGGACCCCGATTCGCTGGTGGGCGAGGAAGGCCGGGAAGTCTTCGAAAAGCGGCTCGATGGATCGCTACCGCTCTCGGAGTATCTGGCCGCCGCACTGGCAGAACAGGCGGACTTGAGCCACGCGGACGGCCGCGCGCAATTCGCCGAACTGGCGCGTCCACTGGTCACCAAGGTAGCGCCCGGCGTGTATAGGGACCTGCTTATTGAACGGCTGGCGGAGTCTATAAAGCTGCCTGCCGTCCGATTGAACCAATTATGGTTCAATGAAGTCACTGATTCGGCCGGTAACCATTTAAGTGGCGGAGCGTCCGCGCCGTCCGGGCGCGCCGGCTCGACGCCCTCGCATCTTGCGGCACGGCGTCCCCGCGACGGCGGCGGGGGCAAGGGGTTGGTCACCAAAGCCGTAAAGCTCGTGGTGCATTTTCCGAGTATCGCGGCGAAGGTGTCCGGCGCGGAACTCACCCGGCTCGAGATGGCCGACGATCCGGGATCGCGCTTCCTTTTTGACCTGCTCGACCAGCTCCAGCAGGAGCCTGCCGCGCACACTGCCCAGCTGTTGGAACGCTGGCGCGATCGCCCGGAAGTGGCACGCATGCGCGCCCTGGCCGGCGAGGAGATGCTGGGGCTAGACGAGGCATCCGCTGTCCTCGACCTCATCTCCGCGATCGGGAAGCTCGCCCTGGAGCCCACCATGCGCCGGCACGACGAGCTCATGGCCAAGGAGGATCTGTCCGACGATGAGCGGGCGGAACTCAAAGAGCTGAACGTCGTCATCCATATGGCCAAGAGCAAGGCCAACCCCACGGCCTCAGGCACCAACGCCGGCGGCCGATAAATTGTTCGGGCGATGACCCTTTTGGCCCGTTTTTTGCGTTCTTCGGAGGGCTGAACCCAAGCGGAAGTCGTTGAACCAGAGGCAATTTCCGCTTTGTCAAGCGGTGGGTCTTTGCGTAGAATGCGCCCCCTTTCCCCGCAAGCCACCTTGATCGCACCGTCGGCAACCCCACGGTGTCGTACCGCAATACGCCTTGGGCGTCGGAATCTCATGACACAAAAGCACAAGCGACCCACTGCTCCCGCCTCGAAGAAGCTGCCCAAAAAGGCGGCGAAACCCGCTGCCGCGCATGGCAAAGACACTCATTCCAAGGAGAAAGGCTCGCACGCCGCCTCTCATTCGAAGGACAAGGGGAAGCATGTTGAGAAACATGTCGAAGTGAAGAAGGCAGTGGCCGGCAAGGGCAAGACGCCCGAGAAAGTGACTGCGCCGGTCGCCGATCCCAAGGGCAAGGTGGTCGAGCTCAAGGCTGCGCAGAAGCTCGCGGCCGCGCGTGCCGCCGCCGCGCCTGCCCCTGTCGACGGCAAAAAAGGCAAGAAGGGTAACGCCGAGCTCATCAATCTACCGGCGCGCCGCAATGTGCTGCCCGAAGAGCGCCAGTCGCAGCTCAAGCTGCTGATCGCGCGCGGCAAGGAACAGGGGTACCTCACGTATTCGCAGGTCAACGATCACCTGCCGTCGGAGATCGTCGATCCCGAGCAGATCGAAGAGATCGTCAATACCATCAACGACATGGGCATTCCGGTGTACGAAAAGGCACCGGACAACGAGAGCATTCTCGCGCCCGAGCCCTCCGCGCCCACCGACGAAGAGGCCATCGAAGAGGCCGCCGCAGCGCTGGCCGCACTCGACGCCGAGCTCGGCCGCACCACCGATCCGGTGCGCATGTACATGCGCGAGATGGGCACGGTGGAACTGCTCACGCGCGAAGGCGAAATCCGCATCGCCAAGCGCATCGAGGAAGGCCTCGACGCCGTGCGCCTCGCGCTGTCTAACTACCCTTCCACGGCCGAGTACCTGCTGAAGGCGTATGAACCGGTCAAGACCGGGGGTGCCCGCCTGGTCGACATCATCGTGGGCTTCATCGATCCGAACGCGCCCGACGTCATCGCGCAGCCGCAGAATCCCACCAAGATGGATCTGGCGGCGCCGGTGGTCGAAGAGAAGCCGGAGAGCGAAGAAGAGGAAGGCGACGGCACGGGCGAGGAAGAAGAAGCCGTCGATACGGGCCCGGATCCGGAGGAGGCCGCGCGCCGCTTCGCGGCCGTGGGCAAGTACCTCGCGAATTCGCTGAGCCACATTGAAAAGCTCGGCGCCAAGGAGCCGAAGACGCTCAAGGTCCGCAAGAAGCTGTCCGACGAGTTCATGGAGCTCAAGCTCGCGCCACGCATGTTCGAGGCGCTGATCGGCAACCTGCGGCACCAGGTGAACCAGGTTCGCCAGCTCGAAAAAGAAATCATGATCATCGCCGTGCGCGATGCGGGCATGCCGCGCAAGGAGTTCGTGCTCTCGTTCCCGAAGAACGAGACCTCCAGCCGCTGGCTGCAGAAGCAGATCAAGGGCGGCAAGAAATGGTCGAACGCCATGGGCCGCCTGCAGGAAGAAATCTCGCGCCGCCAGGAAAAACTGGCCCAGCTCGAGAAGGACTATCACTTAAGCATCACGGACATCAAAGAGATCAACCGTGAGGTGTCGATCGGCGAAGCGAAGGCCCGCCGCGCGAAGAAGGAGATGGTCGAGGCCAACCTGCGCCTCGTGATCTCGATTGCCAAGAAGTACACGAACCGCGGCTTGCAGTTCCTCGACCTCATCCAGGAAGGCAACATCGGCCTCATGAAGGCGGTCGACAAGTTCGAATACCGCCGCGGCTACAAATTCTCCACGTACGCCACCTGGTGGATTCGCCAGGCCATCACCCGTTCGATCGCCGACCAGGCGCGCACCATCCGCATTCCGGTGCACATGATCGAAACCATCAACAAGCTCAACCGCATCTCGCGGCAGATGCTGCAGGAGATGGGCCGCGAGCCGACGCCCGAAGAGCTGGCCGTGCGCATGGAGATGCCCGAGGACAAGGTCCGCAAGGTGCTCAAGATCGCCAAGGAACCGATCTCGATGGAAACGCCGATCGGCGACGACGAGGACTCACACCTTGGGGACTTCATCGAGGATACGAGCGTTGCCTCGCCCATCGACCAGGCGACCATGGAGTCGCTGCGCGAGACCACTCACTCGGTACTTGCGCAACTGACGCCGCGTGAAGCCAAGGTGCTTCGTATGCGGTTCGGTATCGACATGAACACCGACCACACGCTGGAAGAAGTGGGCAAGCAGTTCGACGTGACGCGCGAGCGTATTCGGCAGATCGAGGCGAAGGCGTTGCGCAAGCTGCGTCATCCGTCGAGGTCCGAGCAACTGAGAAGCTTCCTGATCGAAGATTGAAGCAAAACAAAAAGGCCGCGGAAACGCGGCCTTTTTGCTGGTGCAGCGCGCCGGCTCAGCCGAGCGGCTGCTCACATCGCCTGCATTCGCGAGTTGCCCCGACTTCGGAAATTTCGGTGTCATGTGGCGTATAGCCGCAGCGCCGGCATTTCATGCCGCGCGCCGCAGAAATACGGCGCTTGCGCCGGGCGACGAACAATTGTGGAACCACCACTGCCATCAACGCGACGACGGCGACCGCGGTCGCCCAGGTTGCCGAGCCATCGCTCGGCGAGCGGAATCGCCACAGCAGCACCGCCACCAGCAACACGCCAACCAGCGAAAAAATGTCCCCGCGATGCTGCGCGGATCGCAATTGCGCCTGGGTTGCCTGCCAGTAGGCATCCCGGTTCACGGTATCGAGCTGTGAGCTATCGACAGCCATAGGCCCCCTCCTGAATCGAGCTGCGCCTGCAACCTCCGTGTCGTTGTTCTTATCCCGGAAATTGATCCGCCCGTGGCATCCCTAATGCCACAGGCCTGCGACTACAGTAACGCAATGCGCAAGCGAGCGTCACTGTCCGGTTTCGCGGACGCGCCAGAAACGTGACGCGGCGCCAGCATTGTGCGCGCCGCGTGAACGGAGTCAGGAAGTGGGTGAAGCTCGTGGTGGGCGTGAACACGCCCACGGAATCAACGGTGGGCTACTTGCCCACCGCGATGGAATACTCGACGTGCAGGTCGCAGGGCGTCTTGCCCAGGCGGCCACGCACCCGCTCACCTTTGCAGGTGGTGTGTCCGGCGGCACCGTCGTGCCCTTGTTCGGCAACGTCCGTCACCGGTGCTGCGAGATCGAACTCGCCATTGCAGCTGGCGTACGGGCACGGATAGACGAAATAGGCACGCGCCGGCGGATGCAGCACGATCGACTGCGGCGCCGGAGGCTGCAGTGTTTCGTCGCTGAATGCGAAGTCGATGCGAATCGACGCGAGCTGCGGGAACTGCACGCGCAGCTCCTTGGCCGCCATGCGATTGCGACGCTGCTTTTCGCGCAGGATGTTGCGCGCCCCTTCGGGGCCTACCGTGGTGAATTTCATTTTTGGCTGCGTTGCGAGTACGCGGGTGGGCACGTGGCCCACCCGCGCAATCGCGGACGAAGTCTTAACGACGACCGTAGCCGCCGCCGCCACCACCACCGCCACCGCCGCGAGGTTTGTCCTGCGCTTCGTTGACTTTGAGCGGGCGACCGCCGAAGTCCTGGCCGTTGAGTGACTGCATGGCCTTCTGCGCATCGGCGCTCGACATTTCCACGAAGCCAAAGCCGCGGGGCTGGCCTGTGTCACGGTCGTTCACCAGAGCGACTTTTTCCACGGTGCCGTGGGTCGCGAACAGCGCGCGCACCGAATCTTCGGTGGCACTGAAGGGAAGATTTCCAACGTAAAGTTTGGTCAAGAGAATACTCACTAAGTAGATGTAGATAGGCAGGGGAACCCTGCGAGAGCGACTCTGGCCAAACGCAACGTCAGGAAGACGAGCAAGCCCAGGGGCGGAACAGACGAGGAATCACAAGCCGGGCGCGAATGTACAGCAAAAGCCGGCACTTTGCCGCAGTTTTAACCAGGGGGTCCTAGCAGGGGCCGGGTCAATCTCACGCGAATAAGGTAACCGGCGTGGTTGGGATGCACTCGATCCTCCACCCACAGCTCTTCGCGCGGCTGGCCGTCCGGATTCAGCATTGCGGACCACAAATCGATGAAATCGAGGTTCGGCTGGGCCGCGATGTATCGCTGGAGCACCCGGTTGGCCTCAATACGTTGCGGCGCCTCGTCCCAACGGCCGGGCCCCGGCGTGATGCTCGAAAAGACGATTCGTACGTCCGGGAGCCTGGCGCGCACTTTTGTCACGAATTCCTGGAAGTCGGCCAGCAACAGAGCCGGGGTGCGGCCGTTGTGGACATCGTTGCCTCCGACGTGCAACACGATGAGCCGGGGTCGATAAGGCAGGACCAGCCGGTCGATGTAGCGAAGAAGGTCGGGAAACTGGAATGAATCGATGCCCCGGTTGATGAGGGTGTAGCCCGGCAGGTCCTCGTGGATCGTGTTCCAGCGATAGAACTGCGAGTCTCCGGCGAACAGGATCGCATTTCGTGGCGGGGCGCTGGCCTTGTCGGCGGCTTCGTATTCGAGAACCTTCTTCTCAAATCGCTCCTGCAAAGCGGGCACCTGTCCTTGCGATGCGCTGGCAGCGCACAGCAGGATAGCCGCCATGGTGACTTTGGTCAGAAACGTGCCGCGCTCGAGCATCCTGCATCCCCTGGTGAATTCCAAGAACGCTATGCGACCTGCACACCCCGGGCAAGTGGCGTGATCGGCGAGCTCGAAGAGGCATTTCTGCGTGCCTGCCCCTCGTTCGCCGCGCCGCTCAAGCAGCTGCGCGAGGATCACAAGCTGTTTGGTGCTGATCTTACGGCGCAACTCACGCAAACGCTGGACCAGCTCGGGTTTCACCTCGGCAGCACGGCGAAGGCAGTGCCCACCGACGCCATGGTGCAGGTGCTCAAGGTGGTCGAGCGCGTCCTGTGCGACGGCAGCGAGGAGCAGAAGTGGGCCGTGACTCACTTCCTCATGACGTCGTTGCAGAGCTCGATCAAGACCGCCGGACTGCGGACGGAGCCGCTGTTGCCGCACCTCGGGCCCACCACCACGATCTGGTGGAACGACCTGGCCAAGAATCCCTCCGCGGCCAAGGACTGGTAGTTAGAACCTGCCGAGTACGTCGTGGAATAGGCGGAGCGCTTCAGCGTAGCCGCTGCGCATCGCGCCGAATCCCATGCGGAAGTGAGCCGGCATCTCGAAGCAGTCGCCCGGCGCCACCAGCACGCCCTCCTTCGCCAGCTCCTCGCACAGCGGACGCGAGTCGCGCCCATCGCGCACCCACGGAAAACACGTCGTGCCACCGGCGGGCGGGGCCCAGTCGAGCTTGTCGCGATGTTCGTCCATGAATTGCGCGAGCAGCGCGAGATTGCCGTGCGCGACGCCGCGCAGGCGTTGCAGGATGGCCGGCGCATTCGCGAGTGCGTGCGCGCCTATCGCTTCGGTGAGCGGCGAGCAGCTGATGGTGAAGTAGCTGCGCAAGTCGAGCAACGCTTCGCGGCGCTTCGCATCCGGGTCGATGAGCCAGCCGATACGCAACGCCGGTAGCGACAGCGCCTTGGCGAAATCACCGAGCACGATGGTGTTGGGCAGGCCGCTGGCGCTCTGCGCGCCGTCCGTGAAGTACAGCGGGTGATAAACCTCGTCGACGATCAGTGGAATGCCGCGCGCGGCCAGCGCTTCGGCGAGCTTGCGCTGCTCGCCAGCCGTCATCACCGATCCGGTGGGATTGTGCGGCGTGTTCACGAACACTACGCGCGTGCTCGCATCCACCGCCGCCAGCACATTCGCCGCGGTCTGCGCGAACGCCTGTTCGCGGGGCATCGCGAACTCGCGAACCGCAAGGCCCCAGGCGCGCGCCAGCACCGGCACCGCGGGATAGGCGGGCCTGGGCAGCACGATGGAGCCGCCAGGCTCCGCGAACAGGCAGGTGAGCGCGATGATGGCCTCGGAGGCACCCGTCATGACCAGCACATGCTCCGGATCGGCGCCGTGCAATGCGGCGATCCGCTCGCGCAGTAGTTTGCCGCCCTGCGGCGGTGCGTAAGACAACGTGAGGCCGTCGAGCGTCGATGGACTGCCTCCCCCGAGGCCCATGAGCTCGGAGAACGTCCACAAGGGCCCGGTGCTCGATGCCAGGTTGTAGCGAATCGGCGGCGTCGCGAACTCGTGCGCCGCGAGCCAGGCGTCGAGCTTGAACGGTGGAAGCTTCATGGCACGCTATGATCCTGCGCGAGCCGTACCCGCACAATGCCGTAGCGGCGCAGTGAGCGTGTGCAGGCGTATCTTGACTCTGGCGAATTCGAAGGAGTTGTAACCTGGATCTGACGCACCGGAGCCGTCCATGGGTCACGCATTGAAATGGGTTTTGGCGGGCGCGGCGGTTGCCGGCATCGTCACGGGCTTGATCGTCTCCGTGTATCGGCGGAGGCGCACCGCCATCCCGGAGATCGTCAAACATCCCGAGCGTCTCGATGAGATGCTCGACGCCACGGACGACGCGTGATGAACGCCTCAGTCAAAAAACCGGGCACCGACTATGACGGCATGCTCGAGATCGCCATCGCCGAAGCCAGGCGCGGCTTGGGCGAAGGTGGGATTCCCATCGGCGCCGCGCTGTTCCATACCGACGGCAGGTTGTTAGGCTGCGGCCACAACCGGCGCGTGCAGGAAGGCGACCCTTCGGTGCACGGCGAGACCGATGCGTTCCGCAAGGCCGGGCGGCAACGCAACTACCGCGACACCGTCATGGTGACGACGCTGGCACCCTGCTGGTATTGCAGCGGCCTGGTGGTGCAGTTCCAGATCGGGACGGTGGTGATCGGCGAGTCGCGCACCTTTCAGGGCGGCATCGACTGGCTGCGCGAGCGCGGTGTGAGGGTCGTCGACCTGGCGTCGCTGGAATGCGAAAAGATGTTAGGCGCGTACATCGCCGCGAATCCGGAAATCTGGAACGAAGACATCGGCGAGTAGTCCGCCGGCCGGATAACGCCTGAGGCTTACGGCGCCGGAGTTGCCGGTTCGATGGTGTACTGGAGCGTGAGCTGGCACGGGGTGCGGCCGTTCTTGTCGCGCACGCGCTGGCCGCCGCATTTGAGCTGCCCATGACTCTGATGCTCGTGCGAGCGGGCGAGCTCGGCCACTGCGCTGCCGAGATCGAACTCGCCGTCGCAGTCGGCATAGGGGCACGGAAACACGAAGTACGCCTGGGAAGGCGGATGCATGACCAGCAGATGCGGCGCCGGCGCGGACGCGTCCGGATCGGGTTCGCTGAAACCGAATTGCAATTTCAACGAAGCGAACTGCGGATACATGGTGCGCATGAGCTGCGCCATGGCGCGATCGCGGCGCTGGCGCTCGCGTAACTGGTTGCGGCTGTTGGCGCTGGTGAATCTCACGGAGCGTCCTTCGTGACTGGATTCACGGTGTGCGCCTCCGGCACGGCTGACCCGGGCTCGGCGGCACCGGTTCCATCCGGCGATTCCGGATCGCCGATGACGCGCGCCAGCTTCTTGGCGAGCTTTTCCTGCTGCCGCGCCTTGCGGGCGTTTTCTTTCTGTCGCTTTGCCTGGTTGTAGTTAGTCTTTGCCAAGGGAAAAGTCTCCAGCAGTCTCAGTAGTCTACGACGCGGCTGCTGACAGCAACGTCAGCTCGTGGCACGCAGCCGAGGTGCCCGGGTTTCTGCCGGGCACGAAGATGTTGAGGCAGGAGTCGTCGCCGTAGAGCATCCCCGCCGCGGTGCGCACGTGTGCGAACGGGCCGAGCATCACCGGTACGTCGTTCGCGCCCATGGAAAAGCGCAGCTTTACCGGCCCTTCGCAGTCGAGCTCGCGATGCATGCGGCCGCTCAGGTGCCAGCAGCCGTCGACGCAGCGCGCCACCAGGTAATTTTCCGGGCCACGCAATGTGCCGTCGGCGTGGAATCGGAAAAACGTGGCGACCGTCAGCGTCGGCGCGTCACCTTTGATGGAGCGGAAGTTCAGTCGCAGCATGTAGCGGGGATTTACCTTCAGCGCCGGTTATAACCGCCGCCGCCGTAACCGCCCCCACCACCGCCGCCACCGCCACCGCCGCGAGGTTTGTCCTGCGCTTCGTTGACCTTGAGCGGCCGGCCACCGAAATCGCGGCCGTTCAGCGCCTGCATGGCTTTCTGTGCGTCGGCGTTCGACATTTCGACGAAGCCGAAGCCGCGAGGTTGGCCGGTATCACGATCGTTGACGAGGGCAATTTTGTCGACGGTACCGTGATCAGCGAACAACGCGCGCACGGTATCTTCCGTAGCCGAGAACGGCAGATTTCCAACGTAGAGTTTGGTCATGGATGCATTCCATTGGTAGACCTGCGGGGTATCCCGCCGGTCGGGCGCGCGAATGCTTTGAGGTGACTGGCTCTGGCCAGAAAGCGTCAGGCGACGCGGGTCCAGAGACGGGCAAGACGAAAGATCACTAGCCGGGCCTCAAGGTACCGCAATTGCGCCGGCCGCACGGGTCTAAATGGACTTTCCGGGACAAATTGCCGCGCTGAGGCCCCGGCTAGAAGAGGCTCGCGCGCCCGCTTTGCACATCAACGGCGCGTGATCACGACCTCGAGATAGGTCGCATCGACGACCATCGTCGCATCCCTAGAGCGGTTGAAGCGCGCCACCAGCTCTAACAGTTCCGAACGCAAGGCCCGCTTGCGATCCGCTTCGAGCAGCGCAAACGCTTTCTGCACGGGAAGGTAGCTGGCGCGCAACGTATCGACCCAGTCCATGGGCGTGCGGCTGCGCAGGCTCACTTGTTTGCACGTGGCGCAGATGGAGCCGTCGGCGCCGAACAACTCCTCGAGGCGCTCCGTGGTGCCCCACAGGAATGGCGAGGCCCCAGCTGTGGCTTGCGGTACGTGCTTGGCCACGGTCAGGAACAGCTGACCCACGAAGCCATCGGGAGTCCAGTTGGCGAGGCCGATGTGCCGACCGCGCCGCACCACGCGGATCATTTCCGACGCCGCACGTTCCTGGTCCACCGCGAACATCGTACCGAACGCGGAAACCACCGAATCGAAGCTCTGATCGGCAAATGGCAGAGCTTCGGCGTCGCCATCGATGAAACGGACGCCGAAAGCCTCGGCTTCCATGCGCGCAGCCGTGCGGTGGCTGAGAACTACGGAGCTCTCCGCCGTAGTCACGTCGAGCACTCGCTCGTCCTGGCACAATTTCACGGATTCGCAGAGTTCCTCGCTAACGATCTGCAGGGCATTGCCGACGACGGCATAATCCCCGTTCGCCCAAGCGCGCTGCTGGCGCGACCGGATTGCCCGATGATCGATTCGCGGAGCGTTTCGAGACAGTACAGCGTTCATGAACTTCCTTCCTCCAATCGGCGGCCACAACGTTAGGACCCGGGCGTGGTAAAGCCCGTGGAATCGCTCGCCTTCCGGCTGCTTGGCCCCTTGCAGCTGTCGCGCGGCCGCGACGTTTTGACGCTGCCGTCCTCGCGGAAAGTGCGCGCTCTGCTCGGGTACCTGGTGCTGGCGAGCCGGCCGTTGGCGCGCTCGCAGGTGTGCGAGCTGCTGTGGGACGTGCCGAACGACCCGCGAGGCGAGCTGCGCTGGTGCCTGTCCAAGATCCGCGGACTCATCGACGAAAAAGGACGCAAACGCGTCATCGCCGATGGCGCCACGATTCGCGTTGACCTGTCCGATTGCCTGGTCGACACGCTTGAGGTCACGCGCGCGCCGGAACACGGCATCCAGAAGTTAGGCGTCGAGCGACAGAAGGAACTGGCAGGCTATTTCTCCGGTGAGCTGCTCGAAGGGCTCGAAATCGCGCGCAGCCCGGTATTCGACGCGTGGATCTGCGCGGAGCGCCGCCGCTTCCGCGGCATCCAGACCGTGCTGCTCGAGAATCTCGCGCGGTCGCTGCCGCCCGATGAAGCCGCTCCTTATATAGATGTGTGGCTCAAGCTCTCGCCCTTCGACCGTCAGGCCCACGAGCTGCTGCTGACATCGCTGGTCCGTCAGTCACGCATCGCCGATGGCGAAGAGCACCTGAACGCCGCCTGCAAACTATTCGAAGCTGATGGACTGGACAGCGCACCGCTGCGCGACATCTGGCGCTCGGTGCGGGAGAAGAATGTCGCGGCGCAGGCCGTGCGCCCGATCGAGCTCGTGAGCGCCAACCTCACCGAGATCCGCAACCTCGGGCTCGATACGCCGGCATCCGCGCGCCGCGCCTCGATCGCGGTCATGCCGTTTGTCGACCGCTCGTCGGACACCGACAAGCGCGGCGGCACCGGCGACGCCCTCGCGTACGACGTGACCACGCGACTCGCCAAGCTGCGCAGCATGTTCGTGATTGCCCAGGGCAGCACCTTCGCCCTGCGCGATCGCGCGGTCGGTCCCGACGAGGCAGGACGCATCCTCAACGTGGATTACGTGGTCAGCGGCTCGGTGCGGCGCAACGGCCGGAAATTCACGGTGAGCGCCGACCTCATCGAGACCCGCACGGCGCGCATCGTCTGGGCGGACCTCTTCGACGAGAAAATCGATGACGCGTTGAATGTGCTCGAGGAGATCGGCAATCGCATCGTCGCCTCGGTCGCTCATGAAATCGAAATGGTCGAGCGCAATCGCGCCATTCTCAAGCCGCCAAATTCGCTCGATGCCTGGGAAGCGCATCATCGCGGCCTGTGGCACATGTACCGCTTCAACAAGATTGACAACGAGCGCGCGCGGCAGTTCTTCGCGCAGGCTGTCGACCTCGATCCCACCTTTGCGCGCGCCTACGCGGGCCTGTCCTTCGCGCATTTTCAGAACGCCTTCCTCGGCTGGAAAAAACCCGGCCCGGAAATCGACCGCGCCTTCGATGCCGCCGGCAAGAGCCTCATGGTCGACGATCGCGATCCGGCCGCGCATTGGGCCATGGGCCGCGCATTGTGGCTGAGGGGGGGCCACGATCAGGCCGTCACCGAGCTCGAGCGCGCCGTCGACCTCTCGCCCAACTACGCGTCAGCACACTACACACTGGCCTTCGTTCATTCGCAGTCCGGCGATCCGCACGCCGCCATCTCGTTCTCGGACCATTCCAGGCATCTGTCGCCGTTCGACCCATTGCTGTTCGCGATGCTGGGCACGCGCGCCGTCAGTCTCGCCCGCCTGGGGCAATACGAAGAGGCGGCCGACTGGGCCATCAAGGCCGCCGCGCGTCCCAATGCCCATCACCACATCATGGCCATCGCCGCGTTCACGCTCGGACTCGCGGGGCGTATCGAGGATGCCAACGTCTACAAGGCGCGGATCCACGAGCGCGTGCCTAACTATGCACTCAAGGACTATCTTGCGGCGTTTCGCTACTCCGCGGATGCCGCCGCGGTTTTCTCCGCAGGAGCGAAGAAGATAGGTATCGCGTGATTCCAGCAACCGATCTCCTGTTGTTCGCGCTGGCGGCACTTCTCATGGTGCTGACGCCGGGGCCGAACATGGTGTACTTGGTATCGCGCTCGCTGAGCCAGGGCCACAGAGCGGGAATCATCTCTCTGGCCGGTGTCGCGGCCGGCTTCCTGGTGCACATGTTCATTGCGGCTGCCGGCATCACCGCCGTCTTCATGGCGGTTCCGTTGGCCTACGAGTCACTCAGGTGGATAGGCGCCGCATACCTGCTGTGGCTCGCGTGGCAGGCTTCGTGGCCCGGCGCCGCAGGCTCACCATTGGAACCGCGCGCGCTCGCCGCAAACTCGTCACCCAAGCTGTTTGCCATGGGGTTTCTCACCAACGCGCTCAATCCCAAGATCGCGGTCTTCTACCTCTCTGTGTTCCCGCAGTTCGTCCGCCCCGAACACGGGTCGATGTTCGCCCAGAGCATCGAGCTCGGCCTGGTGCAGATCGCCGTCAGTTTCTGCGTGAATCTCGCCCTGATCCTGTGCGCCGCCCGCCTGGCAGCCTGGTTTGCAAAAAACCCGTTCTGGCTCGCCGTGCAGCGGTGGGTCATGGGCTTCGTTCTGGCCGGCCTGGCGGTTCGGCTGGCACTCGAGGAGCGGCGTGACTAGTCGCCGCAATTGACCGGCCTCGATGGCTGTGATTTATTGGTCGCGCAAGGGGGTCTCATGAAATCGATCAAGCTTTTCGTCGCCGCCACGTTGTTAGGCATCGCCTCGGTCGCCGGTGCGCAGATCAACATGCCGAGCCCGGGCTCGCCGGGCAGCTCCTACGACTCCGCGGTTCGCATCATCGCCACCAGCGATTTCATGATCGACCGCTTCATCGCCAGGTGGCTACGCACTCACTACCCCGACTGGAACGCCCACCCGCACGAGTTCCAGGAGATGGGCAACGAGCGCTACGCGGTGGTTTACATCACCTCGCCCAACAACAACCCGGGGCGCCGCGTGTACTTCCGTGTCCTCAGGTCGCCAAACGAAGAAGCTGAAGGCGGCGCATTCCCGCTCTGAGACGCTTGGTGCATTGCAATCCGGTGCTGCAGCAGGTGGCGTCGGCTCCCTCTGACAGATGAGGCACGACGGGCGGTCCATACTCCCCGCGCTTCGAATCGTGGCTCTTCGCAGAGGGGATCAACAATGTCCACCGAGAACCCGTACGCGCAGTATTACGTCGTAAAACAGGGTGACACGCTCTCGAAGCTCGCCGAGGAGTTCTACGGCGACAAGATGCTCTACCCGAAGATTTTCGAAGCAAACAAGGACGTTCTGCAGGACCCTAACAAGATCAAACCCGGCCAGCGGCTGCGGATTCCCTGAACCAATTGGATCCGAGGAGATTTCCGATGCGTGTTGCCAAAATGCTCGTGGCGCTTGCCGTCACCACGTTGATGCTGGCCGCGTGCACCAGCCAGAAGGAACCCGCCGAGAAGGCGGTGGCGCAGGTCGAGTCTTCGCTGGCGGAAATCCGCGCGGACGCGGAGAAATTCGCGGCCGAAGAGCTCAAGGGCGTGGAAAAGTCGGTGACGAAGCTCAAGAACCATCTCGCCGGCAAGGATTACACATCCGTCGTCAAGAGCGCGCGGGCGGTTGCGTCCTCAGTGACCTCGCTCAAGCAGACGGTCGCGGCCAGGAAAGCCGACGAGGAAGCCACCATGGCCGCGGCCCAGGCTGAATGGACCGACCTCAGTGCCAAAGTGCCGCAGATGGTCGAAGCGATTCAGACGCGCGTCGACACCCTGAGCAAGTCACGCAGGCTGCCGAAGAATCTCGACAAGGCCGGGTTCGAAGCCGTGAAGACCGACCTTCAGACCATGAAGACCGAATGGACCGAGGCCGGCACGGAATTCGCCTCTGGCATGGCCGCGAACGCGGTGCGCAAAGCCCGCTCGGCAAAGGCCAAGGGTGACGATCTGCTTGCCAAACTCGAGATGACGAACAGCTGATTCCTAACTGCTGAGATCGATGCGTCCGACGAACACGCGGTTGACGCGCGCGGGCACGGAGAGCTCGAGCGGCAGGAAGTGGTCGGTCCACGCGCGCGGCACGATGTAAAACACCCGCCGGCCGGTTTTTTCGAAGTAGCTCACATTCCAGGTGCTCAACATCGCTTCGGCCTCGTCGGCGAACAGTCCCTGTGTGAGCAACGCCTTCTTCAGTGAGCTGCGAAGCTGGGCGGCACCGGCGGCGGTGTAGTCACCGGCCGAAAACCGCTTGATCTGCGCGAGTTGTTCGCCCGCCTCTTCTTTTCGCAGAGTCACACTGGCCTGCTCGCGAAACGCAATCACGCCATCCGCACGCACGTCGGCGAACCAGATGTTCGGGATCACCGCGGGCGCTTCGAGCCAGGTGAGTTGCGTTGGCGCGCGCAACTGCAGATGGGTGCGCGTGAGCGCGGTCTGCAGTAGCGCATCGAGGTGCGCCACACCGCGGTAGAAAAGATACCGCTCGCCCTCGCCCGCCTGCGGCAGGAACACGCTCGCCGACTGCACTTCCCGCGGCGCCAGCCAGACGGGATTGTTGGTGAGCGGCGCCACCACCGTGTCGTGCAAACGCACTCCGGCCCATTGCATGTGACCGATGACGGAGTTGTTGAGCAACTCGCCGTTCCACGTGGTGACGACGTTTGCAACGGCCTGGTCCGCGATACGCTCGCGGTCGAGCTCCACCCACGCCTGGGCATCGGGATAGAACTCGTTGATGACACCGCCGCGAAACCGCACTTTGACGTCGAAGGATACCGTGTAAGGTTTCCCCGGCGGTGGATGGAAATAGATCACCGGCGTTTCGAGCCGCATGGTCACATCGGGCCGGCCGGGAACCTGCGGCGACTTCGCGAGCAACCGCTTCGGTTGCCGCGTGTTCGTGGGTTCGTAGCGATGCACGAACTCCGGCATGACTTCGCTTTCGTCGATGCGATTGAGACCGGTGGCCGGAGTGCCCTCCGCATCGTGGACAGTGGTGATGGTGCCCCACTCGTGCACGACGAGATCCGCGGCAAGCGCACTGCTGCCGAGACCGGCGAGCAGCGCGCCCACCAACCCCACGCGGACATGACGAGTCGATACGTGCATGGCGGCTCCTCGCCGCTGTCTGGCAGCGGCTCCGGCGAAGATTATTGCCCGATTCGGCCCTCCTGACCCAGCAGCACGAGATAGCAGGCACATCTCATCGCCGACCTGCGGCACGATTGCGCGAATCAGTGCGCTGAACGCTCGCCGCGAGCCGCAGCCGCGCGCGCGCTGCCGGGCTGAAGATTCCGCCGCAGCAGCACCTGGCGCGCTTCCCATTCCTTTTCGGGTGGCAGCGCGACGATGAACTCCGATTGCCCACCGGCGTGCATGGCCACGGGGACGCCGTCGCGATACAGGACCCGGTTGTTAGTGAGTGCCGGCACACGCGCACCGGGCGTGATGATGCCGGTGAGATTGAGCGGATCGGCGGCACTCAGCGAAACGAGGTCGCCTTTCGCTTCCAGCCTGCGAACGGCGCGCATCGACGACACGGCTTCGGGCAGCGCGTATTGCTCGCCGCTCATGCCGGCGACGAAACGTCCGCCGCGGATTCTTCCCTGCGCCTCGAGCCGGCGGAACACGCGCAGCAGCGCATGCCAGGGCGGCAACCAGTCGGCCTCACGCGCCAGTACTTTGCGGAACACGACGCCGTAACGCCGCAGCAGGATTTCCGCCACCTGCTCGATTGCCTCGGCGTCGGTCTTCGCGGCACCCTTGCGGATCAGACTCCAGCGACCGGCATCTTCGAGTCCGAACAAGGCCACGCGGCGGCGGCGTGCGACCAGCTGGCGCTTCTTGTCGCTGGGAATCAGCAAGGCGCGCAGCCCCGAATAGCTGTCTGCATTCACGAGGCCGGCGGAAACCAGCTCGCCGAGCGCGGTTTCGGCCTGAGAACGCAACAGATTCGTACCGCCCACGAGATCGTCGAAGAACGATGCACCGTGCGCGCTCAGGTAGTCGAAGAGCGCGCGGGCGCCATGCGAGAGCTGCACTTCCCCATGTGGGGCGGCAGCCAGCGAATGCCACAACGACCAGTTCTTGCGCGTCACGAGCGCAATCGGCGTGGTACGCACGGGCGCTGCGCCCACCGATTTCGCCGGGGTGAGCCGCGCCCACAGTGCGCGGCCCGACAAACAAAGACTGTCGAGCCAATGCGGGTCGTAATCGTTGAGGCGGGCGGCGAGCACATCGCTTTCCCAGGCGGCGGCCGGGATTTCGTAGCCTTCGAGCTGCGCGATGACGGCCGCGAGACTTTCGACGCCCTCGGGTTTTGGCTGGCGCGTCACCCCTTGCCAGTCGAGCAGGAAACGCATGAAGTCCGCTCCCGAGACCGGTTCGATTTCGGCGCGCAGCGATTTGATCGTGTAGCGGTGAATGCGCGCGAGCAGGCGGCGCTCGCACCATTCGAGCGTGGTGTCGCCCAACTGAACGGCTTCCGAGGCACTGGCTTCCTCCGTGAAACGGCCGCGCAACACGAAACCTTCGCTTTCGAGCTCCACCAGCGCCACGGCAACTTCGGAGGCGGAAAGGCCAAGCGTCTGCGCCAGGTCGCGGGCCGTGACGGGCCCCAGACTCTGCAGGCGGCCACGCATTAGATCGGTGATGGCCTGTTCGCGTTGCCAGACCTTTTCGGCCTTTTCAGGCGGCGCGCTGACCGTGGGATCGAGACGCGCCCCCGGGTACACGGCTTCGATGAGCGGCAGGCATTCGGCACATACCCAATAGACGTGCTGCCCGGTGTGCAATCGCGTGGCGCGGCGCGCGTCGATGAGCGGGTGGAGGTGGTTGGTCCAGCCGGCGCTCGTGCCCTCCTGGTCGGTGATGACACCCATGGCGTGCATGGCATCGTGCAGCTCATCGGGGTTCGTGACTTCAGGCCATGCCTGCTCGCGCACCGTGGCGATGGCAGCCGGATCGAGCTTGCCCATGTCGGCGGCGGTTTCCGGGTCGAGCCAGCGTCGCTGCGTCACCGCCAGTGTGCGGCGTTCTTCGAGTGGTGCGTCGTCCAGATAAGCATAGGGCCGAGCGGTGAGGATTTCAGCCGCCAGCGGCGATGGCGCCGGCAGATCTTTCGCGACCACTTTGATGGTGCCGGTTTCGAGACCGACCAGCAGCGCCCTGAGACCATCGATGTCCATGGCTTCGTGCAGGCAATCGTGCAACGTCTGTTTGACCAGCGGATGATCGGGAATCTCGCGCGGCCCGGACAGATTTTCCGCGCAGGCGATCTGATCCGGAAACAGCACGGCGATCAGGTCTTCCGAGGCCATACGCTGGATCTGCGGTGGCGTGCGTTTGCCGCCCATATTGCGGCGGATCGCCAGCGAGATGCTGGCGTTCCAGCGCCAGCGCGCCGTGAACATCGGCGAATCGAGCATCGCCTGGATCAGCGTGTCTTCCACGGTCTTGCTGTTGAGAAATCGCGCCACGCTTTCGAGGTCGAAGCTGTGTGTCTCACCGAGCGACAGGACGATGGCATCTTCGGTCGCCGCCGCCTGCAGCTCGAAATTGAACGTGCGGCAGAATTTCTTGCGCAGGCTCAATCCGAAGGCGCGATTGATGCGCGCACCGAACGGCGCGTGGATGATGAGCTGCTGACCACCTGACTCGTCGAAGAAGCGCTCGAACACCAGCGTGTCGAGCGTCGGTAGTTTGCCGAGCACGGCTTTGGCGCCTGCCAGGTATTCCACGAGCTGGTGCGCGGCTGGCCGCACGAGCTGATAACGCTCGGCGACGATGTCGATGGCCCGCGCGATGGTCTCGCTGGTGACTTGCGGCAACAGCGCTTCGATGTCTTCGCGTAGTCGCGAAACTGAAGCGCTGAGCTCATTGGTGCGCGCCGGCGCTTCACCCAACCAGAACGGAATGCTCGGCGGCTGCCCTTTCGCGTCCTCGACGCGCACGCGGCCGGCCTCGACGCGCAGGATGCGGTAGGAGGTATTGCCGAGCTGGAAGATGTCCCCCGCCAGGCTTTCGATGGCGAAGTCTTCGTTGAGCGTGCCGACGAACGTACCCGCCGGCTCGAGGACCACCTGGTAGTCGGCGTTGTCGGGAATGGCGCCGCCGCAGGTGATGGCCGTGAGCCGGGCGCCTTTGCGTGCGCGCAGCACGTGATTGACCGCATCGCGATGCAGGTAGGTGCCGCGCCGGCCACGTTTGGTGTCGATGCCTTCCGCCAGCGTGCGCACCACGGCGTCGAAGTCGTGGCGGGACAGATCGCGGTAGGAATAGGCACTGCGCATCAGCGCGTAGAGCTCGTCTTCGCCGTATTCGCGCGCCGCCACTTCCGCGACGATCTGCTGTGAGAGCACGTCGAGCGGATGCTCGGGGATGTGCAGGCGATCGAGCTCGCCGCGCCGCACCGAGTCGAGCAGGGCTACGCAATCGATCAATTCGTCGCGACTGCTCGGGAAGATGCGGCCCTTGGGCACGCCTCCCACCGAGTGGTTGGCTCGACCCACGCGCTGCAGGAACACCGAGATGCTGCGCGGCGTGCCGAGCTGGCAGACCAGTTCCACGTCGCCGATGTCGATGCCCAGCTCCAGCGAGGCGGTGGCCACCATGACCTTGAGCTTGCCCGCCTTGAGCCGCTGTTCGGCGTTGAAGCGGGTTTCCTTGGAGAGCGAGCCGTGATGCGCGGCGACGTTTTCGTCGCCGAGCCGCTCGGCGAGATGCCGCGACACGCGTTCCACCATGCGGCGCGTGTTCGCGAACACGAGTGTGGTGTGGTGCTCCTCGATGAGCCTGGCGAGCTGGTCATACACCGTCGCCCACACCTCGCCAGACATCACTGCCTCGAGCGGCGCGCCCGGCACTACCAGGTTGATGTCGCGGTCGCGGACGTGACCCGAGTTGACGATGACCGTGCCGGGTGGGGAGGCGGTGCCGGGCCCCAAAAGTCGTCGGTCGCCGCCCCGCTCCAGATCCAGCCGCACCTGTCGTTCCGGCGAACTACGACTTTTGGGGCCCGGCACCGCCTCTCCTACCAGGAACTTCGCCACTTCATCGATGGGCTTCTGGGTCGCGGACAGGCCGATGCGCTGGATGGGCTGCGCGGCATTGGCGCTCAAGCGCGCCAGCGTCAGGGCGAGATGCGCCCCACGCTTGGTCTGCGCGACGGCGTGGATTTCGTCGACGATGACGGTGCGCACGGTGGTGAGCATCTCGCGGCCCGAGGCGCTCGTCAGCAGTAGATAGAGAGACTCGGGCGTGGTCACGAGGATGTGTGGCGGTGTCCGCCGCATGGACGCCCGTTCGCTCTGCGAGGTGTCGCCGGTGCGCACGGCCGCGCGAATTTCCGGTGCATGGGAACCGAGCTTGATCATTTCCGCGGAAATACCCGCGAGGGGCTGTTCGAGATTGCGCTGGATATCGTTTGATAGAGCCTTGAGCGGCGACACGTAGACCACGCGTGTCTCGTCACGCAGCCGCCCATCCGCGCCTTCGCGCGCCAGCGAATCGATGGCCGCCAGGAATGCGGCCAGTGTTTTTCCCGAGCCCGTGGGCGCGGCGATCAGCGCGTGGTTTGCGCTGGCGATGGCCGGCCACGCGTCGAGCTGCGCGGGCGTGGCTCCGTCGGGAAAGGTGCTGGCGAACCACGCCTGGACGGCGGGGTGAAATTGCGGGAGTGGCATGGATGGGACTTTATATAGAGGCGGCCGGTCGATCCATCCAGCCCCTCGCGCGCGAGGCACCTGTATACGGCGCAGCCGCAAGCCGGAAATCCAGCGAAATCCGCCAGATACGGCTTATCCGCGATTGTTATCCACCTTGGGCTGCTTGGGCCGCGATGATGAGTTCCGCCTTGTCGCGCACCAGGTGCGCCGACTCCCCCGTCTCGAGCAGCGTCTTGAGATCGCTCAGCACGATGGCGAATCCTTCGACGGTGTTCGTGGCCTGTGCCATGGCGTCCGCTCCATTGAATCCACTGACCTCGACACTGGCGCGGGTCGCTCCTTCGGCAAATGGCTCGAACGCCATGTCGACGTGAATGCCGTCGGACCAGTCGAATGCCAGGTGCCGCGGCGCCTCGAAGCGCGTCACCGAAACTTTCTCCGTGGCGCCGGGCACCATGAACTGCCATTGCACGCGCGCGCCCGGAGCCAGCGGACCGCTGGCGTCACTCAACCAGAATTTGCGCAAGGTCTGCGGATTGACGAACGCCGAAAACACTTCGCCGGGCGGCCGGCGGATCAGCATCGAAGCCTGCACGGTTGTTTGGTTCATGACGTGATTGGAGCAAATACTCTAGGGGTGCGCAGTAGGCGCAAGCCCTCTTTGCCGGCCGCCGCGCGTCCGACGTAAGCTCGTGCATGGCCGAGGGAGACCGAATAACTACTTCCGTCCACGCGACCGGCGCGCTCGCGCGGGCGAGCTGGGATGAAATCTGGCTGCTCACCGCCGAATTCTTCGACGTCGAGCGTGAGTATGCCGAGGCCGAGCTGCGGCGTCGCCAGACGATCGCGATGTTCCGCATGAACGACGCGCTGCTGGGCATGGCCGCGATCGACACCTACCCGGCGGAATTCCGTGGCCGCAAGATCGCGGTGATTTCCACCACGCACGTCCTGATCCGCGAGAACTGGCGCGGCCGCAACCTCGTGCAGAAGCTTGGCTTGCGCACGTTTCTCGCGGCGCGCCTGCGTTACCCGCTGCGGCCTATCTACTGGTTCTTCGACACCTTCAGCTACAAGAGTTACCTGCTGCTGCCGCGCAATTTCCGCACCTTTTGGCCGCGTCGCGACGCACTCACGCCCGAGCCGCAGGTGGCCCTCATCGATCAGCTGGCCACGCAGACGTATGGCCCCGCGTGGCGCCCGGCGCGTGGAGTTGCCGTGCGCTCCGGGCAAAAGCGCCTGCGCACCACGGCGGCGCCGCTCATGCTGCCTCCCGACGCCGCTCCGGACCTCGAATTTTTTGCGCGCGCCAATCCTGGTCACGCCGAGGGTGACATGCTGGTCTGCCTGTGCCCGCTGACCACATCGAACTGGCTGACCCTGGCCCGCCAGGCGCTGCAGCGGCGGCACCGGCGACACACGCACTGACGCCCCACCAAACGGCGCACGTTGACGGCAAGCCCTTCTCGCGCGACTCTTCCTGCCGAACCATGGAACTACGCGCCGACGATCTGGAGATGATTCTGCGGCTGGTGGCCGCGCTGATCGCCGGCGCGTTCATCGGCTACGAACGCTCGTTTCATGGACGGCCGGCGGGACTGCGCACGCACGTGCTGGTGTGCCTGGCATCGAGCCTCCTCATGCTGGTCACGGTGTATGAAGATCATTGGGTGCGCACCCCGGGCGAGTCGCGCCTCGATCCCACGCGCATGGCACAGGGCATCATGACGGGCATCGGCTTCCTGGGAGCCGGTGTCATCGTGAAGGAAGGTCTCAATGTGCGCGGCCTCACCACCGCCGCGTCCATCTGGATTACCGCCGCGATCGGTGTTCTCGCCGGCGTCGGCCTCTATTTGCCGATGACGATCTCGGTGATCCTCACGTTGGCCGTGTTGTCGGTGTTCCGCTGGATCGAGATGCGCGTGCCCACGCAGGCCTACTTCAACTTCGACGTGAAGTACGAAAAGGACGGCACGCTGTCCGAGGACGAGATGCGTGCACTCATCCAGGCCCACAAGTTCACCATTGCGAATTTCAGCTACCGGCTCGAAACCGAAGGCCGCGTCCTCCGCCACAGCATGACGCTGCAGACCACCGACCGCGGCGCGGCATCGCGGCTGGCGAACGATCTCAAGGCAAATCCCACCGTGTTGGAATTCAAGCTCTCACCCACGGGCGACTGACCGTGCCCACGCTGCTGCACAATCCGCCCGATCTCTTTCCGCGTTATTCCAACTACAGCCATGCGGTCGAAGTGCGCGGCGAGTCGCGGCTGCTATTCATCAGCGGACTCAACGGTTATCTCCCCGATGGCAAGACCATGCCGCTCACGTTCGACGACCAGGCTGAAATCATCTGGGGTCACATCAGGACCATCCTCGCCGGCGCCAGCATGACGGTACAAAATCTGGTGTCGCTGCGTTTCTATCTGTCGGATCCCAAATTCGACGAAGCCAATGTGCGCATCCGCGCCAGGCATCTCGCCGATCACTCGGTGGCGCTCACCGTCATCTGCTGCCAGTTGCTCGACCCGAAGTGGAAACTCGAAGTGGAAGCGGTCGCCGCGATCTGACGGCGCTCCGCGAATCGACTGACACGCGTTGAGTTGTTTGTCCGGCATTCTTGCCGACCTGGGCCGGCCAACATGGCGGCATGAACAAGATCTTCTTAGTCATGCTGGCGACGTTGGCCCTTGCGGCCTGCGAGACTCAAAGCGCCGGCACCGGGTCCGGCAATGTGCGCGGCTCGCAGAAACCCGTGGCCTTCACCTGGCAAAGTGAAGGCGACAACACCGGCGACATCACAGCGACGTTCGGCACCGGACGAGTGTTCAAGGGCACGTATTTCCAGGTCACCAGAGATTCGCGCGTGGATCGCATGGAGCCACTCTGGGACGGCTGGGGCCGGCCTTATCGCCGCAACGCCTGGCGTTACTGGGGTCCGGATACGGGCTCCGATTTCGTGAAGACGTATTCGGGCCGCGTGCTCGCCAACCTGCATTCGGAAGATGGTGAACACATGCGCTGCCGCTTCACGCTCATCAGCCCGCAGCGTGGCATGGCCGGTGGTGGCGAAGGCCGCTGCCAGATGTCCGAGTCCGGCAGGGAAATCAACGCGGAGTTTCCGCGCCAGTCTTGATACGCTTCGCTGGGAGTGCCCGAAGCGCCGACACAATCAAAGCTGACAAACACGCTGGCGTGGATCGCGGCGGCGATGTTCCTTGCCTCCTGGTTTCTGCCCGTGCTCGAAGACGTGCCCGGCTGGATGGCGTTCCGCTACGCGCTCGCGCCGCTGGTCCCGTATCGCGACGCGGGCACGTTGGGTTTCGAAGATTCCGCACCTCAGGTCATGAGTGCGCTCACCAACGTGGTGTTCATCGTGCTGTTCGTACTGTGGGTGTCCCGACAGAGCCCGCGTCCGGGGATGTTCGTACGCATCACGCTCGCCTGCTTTCTGATCAACCTCTATTGGTTCGTGAAAGCCTGGCGCGAAAGCGGTATTGCGGATCTGCTGTACGGGTACTACGTATGGGTTGCGGCGTTTGCGTTGCTGGCCGTGGTGGCAGCACTCATCGCTTTTTCAAGCCGTCGAACATCGAAAACACCCATGGCCGGCACGCCATCATGAGCGCCACGCTGCGTTTTTCGCGGCTGGGTATGTGACGGTCGAGCTCGGCGAGCTCGTTGAAGTCAGCGGTCAGCCGCGCCAGTTTGCGCTGCAGAACCATGCGTGAGGCTTCGGACAATTCGGCAGAACGAAAATGCAGGGCTTCGTCCTGTGCCTGGAAGCTCGAGCGCATGAATTCTTCACGCACCTGTTCTTCGTACGTGCGGCGGATCGGCCCGTCCTCGCGCCACGAGATCGGCGCGTGCACCCGCAGGCGAGCGCCGAGCCGGGCGCGCAGTTCCACCAAGTGCAGGTTGTCCAACTTCACCAGCCAGCGCCGCAACAGCTTCTCGTCGGCACCGAGCTCCGCCGCCACTTCGCGCGGGGTATGGCCGTTCGTCAGCAGGTAGAAACAGCCTAACAATTGTGGATCGGCGGCGAGCGCCGTCTCCTGCACCGCGCTCAGCGTGCTCGAGCTCTCGCCGGGCGCCGAGGATACGGGCCGCATCAGCTCTTCCATCGAGATTCCGGCGGCTTCGCAGATTCGCTCGAGCCGCGGCAGGCTCAGCGAACCACGCGAGAGGATGCGCTTGACCGACGGCTCGCTGAGCGCGATGCGCCTGGCGAGCATGGCGTAGGTGATGCCACGCGACCGTAAACCCCGCTTCAACGCGAGGATGATGCGATTGGTTTCTCCCATGGGGCCGGATTGTGCCGCAATCGCGGCGCTTTGGCGCCATCACTTGAGGTATCGGTAACCGATACCGGTTTTATGAGTATTGCGGATCGCACCCTGCGTGCGCCACTTTGTGCCCCGTGCACGCCAGACTTCATCAAGTTCGCAAGGTCGCCGAGACGCCCTGGGTCAATGACACGCATTCGGCGCTGAATCGCACGTCGATGCGGCGGGTTCTCGAGCCCCGCAGCGTGGGCGACGTCGCCGAGGCGGTGGCACGGGCGCGGCGTCAGGGCGAGTCCGTCGCCGTCTGTGGTGCCCGTCACGCGATGGGCGGCCAGCAGTTCCTTTCCGGCGGCACGTTGCTCGACATGCGCCTGCTCCGCCATGTGCGCTGGTTCGATCGTGGCAAGGCGCTCATCGAAGTCGAGGCCGGTATCACCTGGCCCGATGTCATTCGAGGCTATCTCGCGCTGCAGCGAGGACCAGCTCCGTCGTTCGGCATCCGGCAAAAGCAGACCGGCGCCGATCGACTGACTCTCGGCGGCGCGGTATCCGCCAACATTCATGGCCGCGGCCTCAACGCACAGCCTTTCGTCGCCGACATCGAAGCCCTTGAAGTTGTGACGCCCATGGGTGAAGTACTGCGCTGCAGCCGTGGCGAACACCCCGATCTGTTCCGTCACGTCGTGGGCGGTTACGGGTTGTTCGGCGTGGTGACGGCACTGACATTACGACTCGTCCCGCGCGTGAAAGTCGAACGCTGCGTGGAGCAACTCGAAATCGATGGCCTCATCGACGCATTCGAGGAGCGCATTGCGGCCGGTCACCTGTACGGCGACTTCCAGTTCGCAACCGCCCCTGACAGCGTGGAATTCCTGCGTGCCGGCGTGCTGTCGACCTACCGGCCCGTCGCCGGCGATCGGCCGATACCCGCCGATCAACTCAGGCTATCGCAACACGACTGGAGTCAGTTGCTCACCCTCTCGCACAACGACAAGTGCGCCGCCTTTCGCAAGTTCACCGAGTTTTACCTCGCAACGAACGGGCAGCTGTACTGGAGCGATACGCACCAGCTCAATCTCTATCTGGAGGACTATCACGGCGCACTCGATCATCGTCTCGGCGCCGCCGTGCGCGGCAGCGAGATGATCACGGAACTCTACGTGCCACGATCCCGGCTGCTGTCGTTCATGAACGATGTGCGGCGCGATTTCCGCATGCATGGCGTCGACTTCATCTACGGGACGATCCGGCTCATCGAAGCCGAACAGGAAACCGCGCTGCCCTGGGCACGCGAGAGCTGGGCATGCGTGATATTCAACCTGCACATCGATCATCGACCGCAGGACGTGGCACGGGCAGCGGACCATTTCCGCCGGCTCATCGATCACGCGTTGCGGCACGGCGGCAGCTACTTCCTGACCTATCACCGTTTCGCCAGCGCGAGTCAGGTCGAGGCCGCGCACCCTGCGATGCGCAAATTTCTCGCGGCCAAGGACACATGGGATCCGCACGGCGTCTTGCAGAGCGACTGGTATCGCCACTTGAGAGCGCTGCTCGCATGAGCTACGCGCGCATGAATCCGCACGCCGGCACGGCCGCGCTGCTCTGGAGCTGCGTAGCGCTGTTCGCCTCCCGCGTAATCGGGCAACTCGAAGTCTTGTTAGTGGCGCCAGCGTGGCTGCCCGACATGGAGGCGTGGTACTCCGGGTTGATGCCCTATCACTGGCTGCTGCCGTCGCAGATCGCGATTCTCATGTTGATGGCGGTGGTCGCGTGGAATCGGCGCGTCCGCGGTGGAAATTTCGCGCGCACCAATCCACGGGCTGCCACGGCGCTGCGCATCTTCGCGGTCAGCTATTTCCTGGCGATGGCGGCACGGCTCGGTATCAACGTCAGCGAAAACGGCGCGGATTTCTGGCGCGAGGGTGCCATCCCGGTGGCCTTTCACTGGGTGCTGGCGTTGTTTGCGCTGGTCAGCGGCCGCGCTTCAGAACCGATGCGGAGCGTGCGGGTGCCACCCCAGCACCGCCATGAACACGATGAAGCCGACGACGTACCCTACGGCGACGTGCCAGCCCTCACGCAGCCACTGGCCTACGGACTTTGCTTCGGGGAACAGGTTCGAAACGGCTACTCCCGCTGACGAACCGAACCAGATCATCGAACCGCCGAAACCCACGGCATACGCCAGTGCGCCCCAATCGTAGCCGCCCTGCTCCAGCGCCAGCTTGGTCAGCGGGATGTTGTCGAAGATCGCCGACGCGAAACCCAGTCCGAAAGTAGTTTGGGCGGAAGCGGCGGGCAGGTGATCCACCGGCATCAGCGACGCCAGCAGCACCAGCGACAGCAGGAACAGGCTCCCCTTGGCGGCCGTGGGCACCGCCTTCCAGTCGGGGCGGCGCCAGGGCGTCAGCAGGAAGATGACGCCGACGACGGTGGCACCGATATAGGGAAAGGCGCCCGCCTCTGCCGGCGGCAACCGGTTCGCGTGGACATTGGCGGCGATCGCGCTGCCGAGAATCGACACCACGATGATGACGCGCGCCCAGTCCACCTCGACCTGCGCGTCAGCGTACTTCTCGATGGGCGAGAACCGCTGCTGCTGACGCGAGGCCGGTATCGCGAACACGATGAACGCGGCAACGGAGGCTACGTAGGCGTGCAGCACATCGAGGGGTGCCACTCCGTCGAGCCACATCATCGTGGTGGTGGTGTCGCCCACGACGCTGCCGGCGCCGCCCGCATTGGACGCGGCGACGATGGCTGCGAGATAACCGATGTGCAGCTTGTGGCGATAAACCGTGCCGGCAACCGTCGCGCCGATCATCGCCGCGGCGATGTTGTCGAGGAATGCGGATAACACGAATATCAGTGCCAGCAGCACCACGCCGCCCTTCCAGTCGTCGGGCAAGACACGCGGCAGCAGCCGCGGCACGCGGCTCTCCTCGAAGTGCCGCGACATCAGCGCGAACCCAACGAGCAAGGCAAACAGATTGGTGAGGATGACCCACTCCTCGAGCAAGTGCCATTTCAGGCCGAGCCATCCCGGCTGCCCGTCGAAGTCGCCAAGGGTGAGCTTGTAGACGATCACGACCGCGAGCCCCAGCAGCGCGACGGTGAGTGTGCGCTCGTGAAACACCGCCACGCCTGACAACGTCAGCGCGAAGATCACGAACTCGACAGCCATTGCCGTCCGCAGGGCCTCAGCCGGGCGCGTGCGCGGCGATCACGCCGCCGTTGACCGCGTCGGCCATTGCCGCGATGTCGGGCGCCAGATAGCGGTCGATGTCGTAGTGCGGCACGCGCGCGCGGATCTCGCGCAGCACGCGCTGAAGCTTCTGGGAAGTCACCAGGGGCGCGCGCAGGTCGACGCCCTGTGCCGCGGCCAGCAGCTCGATGGCGAGGATGATCGCCGTGTTCTCGGCCATGTCGCCCAGCTTGCGCGCTGCAAAGGTGGCCATGGATACGTGGTCTTCCTGGTTCGCCGACGTCGGCAGCGAATCGACGCTGGCCGGGTGCGCCAGCAGTTTGTTCTCCGATGCCAGCGCCGCCGCGGTCACGTGCGCGATCATGAACCCCGAATTGACGCCGCCATCCCGGACGAGGAACGGCGGCAGACCCGAGAGCGTCGCGTCGATGAGCAGCGCGATTCGCCGCTCGGACAGCGCACCGATCTCGGCCACCGCGAGCGCAAGGTTGTCGGCCGCGAATGCCACGGGCTCGGCATGAAAGTTTCCGCCTGACAGAACCTCGGCCGCGGCCTCTCCCTCGTTCATGAATACCAGCGGATTGTCGGTGACAGCGTTTGCCTCACGGAGCAGCACCGCGCGCGCCGCTTCGATCTGGTCGCTGCAGGCACCCATCACCTGCGGCTGGCAGCGCAGCGAGTAGGGATCCTGCACCTTGCCGCAGTCCCGATGACTCGAATTGATGGGGCTCCCGGCTAACAACTCGCGATACGCCCTGGCCGCGGAGATCTGTCCGGGTTGACCGCGCAGCTCGTGAATTCGCGCGTCGAACGGGCTGGCCGAGCCTTCGGCCGCGTCCACCGACAGCGCGCCGGCCACGAGTGCCGTGGCGTAGAGATTGTCGATGGAGAACAGGTTCACGAGCGCAAGCGCGGTCGAGACTTGCGTGCCGTTCAGCAATGCGAGGCCTTCCTTGGCCGCGAGCCTGATGCGTGCGAGTCCGGCGCGCTTCAGGCCATCGTCGGCACTCATTGTCTGACCGCCACATTCCACTTCGCCGACGCCTAACAACACCGCGGACAGGTGAGCCAGCGGCGCGAGATCACCGCTGGCGCCCACCGAGCCCTTCGACGGGATGCGCGGAAGAACGTCGGCATTGTAGAGTTTGACCAGTGCATCGACGAGTACGCGGCGCACGCCGGAAAAGCCGCGCGCCAGCGTCGCGATCTTGAGCGCCAGCGTCAACCGCACCACCGCGGCGGGCAGCGCCGCGCCCACGCCCACCGCGTGCGACAACACCAGGTTGGTCTGCAGCAGCTCGAGCTGATCGTTGGGAATATGCGTCTGCGCAAGCCTGCCAAAGCCTGTGTTCACACCGTAAGCGGGCTCGCCGCGTTTCACGATTTGTGCCACGGCGGCGGCGCCGCGCTCGATCGCAGCGTATGCAGCGTCGGAAATCGACAGGCTGGCGCCACCGCGCGACAAATCGCGCAAGGCGGCGAAATTCAGGGGATTGCCGATCGTCTGCATTGTTGGATGATGCCTCAAGCGGGGACGGAATTGACGTCGTGGGCGGAAAGTCAGTCGCCGGTGAAACAGCCCCCTCGCTAGAATGCGCATCTCATTCGAACGAGGTGCCAGCATGGCAACCGCACGATTCGCCCCCACATGTCTGCCAGTGTTGGCACTCGTCGTTTCCCTGACCGCCTGCAATACGAACATGAAGCACACACCCGCTGCCGTTACCGCCCCCCTGCCCACCGCACCGCAAGTGCCGCAGCCGCCCGCCGCGGCCAGGAAGCCGTTTCAGGTCGTCTCGCCCAACGGCAATCGTGAAGATGAGTACTACTGGCTGCGCGACGACAAGCGCGAGAACCCGCAGATGCTCGCGTATGTGAACGCGGAGAATGCGTACGCGGACGCCATGCTGGCGCGCATCAAGCCGCTCGAGACCAAGGTCTACAACGAAATCGTCGGCCGGCTGCAGCAGGACGACTCCACCGTTCCCTATCTCATGAACGGCTACTGGTATTTCCGCCGCTACGAGACCGGCAAGGAATATCCCATCTATTCGCGCCGCGCTGCGGCCGAAGGGTCACCCGAGGAGATCCTGCTCAACGCCAACGAGCTTGCGAAGGGCCACGACTTCTTCGAGATCGGCGACATCGCCATCAGTCCCAACAGCAAGCTCATGGCCTGGGCCGAAGACACTGTCGGCCGGCGGCAATACGTCGTCAAGGTGATGGAGCTGGCCACACACAAGGTGTTTCCCATCGCCCTGCCCAACCTGGATAACAACATCGTCTGGGCGGGCGACAACCAGACGTTTTTCTATATCGAGAAAGATCCGGAAACCCTGCTCGGTTTCAGGGTGCGCAGCCACCGGCTCGACAGCGCCAACAACCATGACATCACCGCGGACCCGGTGGTGTGGACCCAGGACGACGAAAGTTTCTACACGCAGCTAACCCGTACCAAGGATGAGAAATATCTGCTCATCCACACGCAGAGCACGGTATCCGCCGAAGTGCTGTACGCCGACGCCACGGCTTCGAAACCGGAATTCCAGGTGTTCCTGCCGCGCGAGCGCGATCATGAGTACCAGGTTGAGCATGCCAACGGCCGCTGGATCGTGCGCACCAACTACCAGGCGAAAAACTTCCGCATCGTCGAGGTGCCGCGCGGCGCCGAAGGCGATCGTACGAAGTGGAAAGACGTGGTGGCCCATCGCGATGACGCGTTCGTCGACGCCTACGACGTGTCGCGCAACTTTCTCACCCTCGAAGAGCACTCGGGTGGCCTGCGCAAGCTGCGCATCCGGCCGTGGAACGCCGACAACCAGGGCGGCGATGTGCTCGTCGAAGCCGACGAACCCAGCTACACCATGTCACTCGACATCAATCGCGAGTTCGACAGCGACAAGCTGCGCTACACCTACCAGTCCATGGTGACGCCGAAGACCACGTACGACTACGACGTCAAGACTGGCAAGCGCGAGATGCTGAAGCGCGAGCCGGTGCTCGGCGGCTACGATCCGGCAAACTACTCCACGGAGTTCGCGTGGGTCACGGCCAGGGACGGCGTGAAGGTGCCGGTAAGCATCGTTTACGCCAAGACCACGCCGCGCGACGGCAGCGCCCCTTTGCTGCAGATCGGTTACGGGGCATACGGCTCGACGTACGATCCGGAGTTTTCCTATCTGCCGCCGTCGCTGCTCGACCGCGGCTTCGTGGTGGCCATAGCTCACATCCGCGGCGGCCAGGAGATGGGACGCGCCTGGTATGAGAACGGCAAGCTGCTGAACAAGAAGAATACGTTCACGGACTTCATCGACGTCACACGCTGGCTCGCGGCCAATAAATACTCCGACCCAAAGCGAGCGTTTGCGCTCGGCCGCTCCGCCGGCGGACTGCTCATGGGCGCCATCGCCAACATGGCGCCGCACGACTACCGCGGCATCATCACCGGTGTGCCGTTCGTCGACGTGGTCACCACCATGCTCGATGCGAGCATCCCGCTTACCACCAACGAATTCGACGAGTGGGGTAATCCGAAGAAGAAGGAGTTCTACGACTACATGCTGTCTTATTCCCCGTACGACAATCTGCGTGCGCAGAACTACCCGGCCATGTTCGTGCACTCGGGTCTGTGGGACAGCCAGGTGCAGTATTTCGAGCCCACCAAGTATGTCGCCCGCCTGCGCGCGCGCCGCACCGGCGACAGCCTGGTGGTATTGCGTACCAACATGGAGGCCGGTCACGGCGGCAAGTCGGGGCGTTATGAGCACTATCGCGAGTACGCCGAGCAGTACGCCTTCCTCATCGACCAAGCAGGCATAGTCGATTGAGTGCCGCTGCGACCCTTGCGCGCGTTGTCGTGTGCGGCCTGCTCGCGACGTTGCTAGTCGCTTGCGAGACGGCGCGTAAGGGCACCACTCCACCGCCATCGACGGCGCGCTTCGAGCCGGTGAGCTGGTCGAATCTGTCAGGCTGGCAAACGGACGATGCACTCGCCGCCTGGCCCGCGGTTGTGGCCTCGTGCAGCGTGATTCATGCGCGGCCCGAATGGCAGCCGTTCTGCGCTGCCGTCGTGGCAGCGAATCCCGGCGATGCCGACTTCGTGCGGGCGTTCCTGATGCAACATCTCACGCCATACCGCGTGGTGCGCATGACGGGGCGCAAGCGCTCCACGACCGGCCTCATCACCGGTTATTACGAGCCACTGCTCATGGGTGCCCGGCAGCGCTCGGATGAATTCAACACGCCGCTCTATCGGCGGCCTGACGATCTGCTGATCGTCGATCTCTCCACCGTCATCCCCGAGCTCAAAGGCAAACGTGTGCGTGGGCGTCTCGAGGGGAACAAAATAGTGCCGTTCTACAGCCGCGCGCAGACGCGCGAGACGAAGGGACTGGAGGGTCACGAAATCGTCTGGGTAAACAGCGCGCTCGACGCCTTCCTGCTCGAAGTACAGGGCTCGGGGCGCGTGCAACTCACGACGGGCGAGACGATCCGCCTGCAGTACGAAGATCAGAACGGCCATCCGTATCGCTCGATCGGCCGCTATCTGGTCGATCAAGGCGCCATGACCCTGGAGCAGTCGAACATCCCCGCCATCCGCGCCTGGCTCGCCGCCAACCCACAGCGGCTGCGCGAAGTGCTCGACAGCAATCCCAGCGTGGTGTTTTTCCGCGAAGCGCCACTCGCGGATCCGGCAGTCGGACCGAAAGGCGCGCTCGGCGTGCCGCTGACGGCCGAACGGTCGATCGCAATCGATCCGGCGGTAATTCCGCTTGGGGCGCCCGTGTTCCTCGCGACTATCTACCCTGCGACGAACGCGCCGCTGCAACGGCTCGTGGCGGCGCAGGACACCGGCGGCGCCATCCGCGGCCCGGTGCGTGCGGACCTGTTCTTCGGCTTCGGCGCGGCGGCCGGCGAACGGGCCGGCATCATGAAGCACGACGGCCAGATGTGGTTGCTGTGGCCGAAGGAAGCGCCGCTTCCAAACTGAGACATGACCCCGGCTACGTGGCGTCTTGCTCCGCCTTGAGCAGGCTGGCGACGTTGCGCTCCACCCACCTGCCGAACAGGCCGGCCAGGCGCGACAGCGATCGGCCCAGCGACGTCAATCGGTACTCGACGCGTGGCGGGACCTCAGGATAAGCCTTGCGGCTCACGAGCCCGAAGCCTTCGAGCTTGCGCAACGTCTGGATCAGCATCTTCTCCGACACTCCATCCACGCCGCGGCGGATTTCCGCGGTGCGCATGGGGCCGTTGGCGAGCTGCGCGACGATGAGCAGCGTCCACTTCTCGGCGAGCACCGCCATGACGCGGCGGGATGGGCACTGTGAACTGAATACGTTCGGCTGGGGATGATTCTTTGGCATGCGCGCGAGGCTATCACGTTGCCCATACTTACCGAAAGGTAAGTACCCTGCCAGCAGCAATATCGACACTTACCGCCAGGTAAGTACTTGTACGCCGGTAGGCCCGCCGCCAAGATTGCGTCCTCTCGAAACCAGACCAAACGTAATGGAGCATGTCATGCAGTTGTATTTCTCCCCCGGCGCCTGCTCGCTCGCGTCCCACATCGCGCTACGCGAAGCGGGCTTGTCCGTCGACCTCAAACGCGTCGATCTGCGCGCCAAGAAGTTCGAAGACGGCTCCGACTACCTGGCCGTGAATTCCAAAGGCGCGGTGCCGGCTCTGAGGCTCGACGACGGCCAGGTGCTCACCGAAGGCCCGGTGATCCTGCAGTACATCGCCGATCTGAAACCCGAGTCCAATCTCGCGCCGAAGAACGGCACCCTCGAGCGTTACCGTCTGCAGGAGTGGCTCAACTACATCACCAGCGAAGTACACAAGAGCTTCACGCCGCTGTTCAATCCCGCGAACGATCCGGCGGTGAAGCAATACGCGCTCACGAACCTCAGCAACAGATTCGAGTGGATCGACAGGCAGCTCGCAGGGAAGAAATACCTGACCGGCGAGGCGTTCACCGTGGCCGATGCGTATCTGTTCGCTGTCGTGAGCTGGACCAACGGCCTCGGCATCGATCTGAAACCGTGGCCGGCACTCAAGGAATATCTGGTCCGCGTTGCGGCGCGTCCGAAAGTGCTGGAGGCAATGGAAGTCGAAGGCCTTCTCAAGAAAGCCGCGTAATTGGCAGGGGACGCGCCTCGGTGGGCGCGCCCCCTGTTTCTCGCCTATCCCGCCTTCTTGCGCGCTTCAGCGCGCAGCAGCGCGAAATCCACCGTGTTGAAGTTGTTTTCCGCGACTTCCTTGTAGAGCTTCTTCGCTTCATCGGAAGCGTGGGTGGCTTCGAGAGCTTGCGCCAGCAGGTATTTGTTGCGCAGCTGGGTCTGGTCCGCGAGCCGCAGCTCCGCGACTGCTTTCTTGTAGCTCTTCTGACCCAACGCGATCAACCCCAGCAGCTCGTGGTGTGGCTCCAGTTTGCGCGGGTTGCTCTCACCCGCCACGAGCGCCGCGGTTTTCTGCGCGAGCTTCGCCGCGGTCTTGTAGTCCCCTTTCCAGGCGGCGAGCTGTCCATCGAAGAACGCGATCTGCGTTTCCTGGATGTTCGAAAACGCCGGCGTGCCCACGAGCTTGGCATTCTCGCGCATGAGCATCGTGCGCATCGTCAGCACGCGTTCCGCGTCATCGTGCAGGCCGCTGTGGAAGGCAATGCGCGCCGCGGTGGTGAGCGCGAATACCTTTGCATTCAGCACCTGGTCTTTGCCGGCGCCAAAGCCGTCGATGTCGGCCACCAGTTTCTCGAGCGACTGAATCGCCTTGGCCGGCTCGCCGGCGTAGACCCAGGTCAGCGATTTGAACGGCACCAGAAACCCCGCGTTCGCTGGTCCGCCAGCCTCGATTCCCCGATCGTAGTCTTTGCGCGCCTCGTCGAAATTGCCGAGGAAGGAATTCACGTGCCCCAATTTGAGCGGCGCCGTCGGGTCCTTCGGATCGAGCTGCAGAGCAAGCTTGTAGTAGCGTCGCGCTTCCTCCAGCCGGTTGGAACCGCGGTACACATCGCCGAGCGACCAGTAGTACATGTCATTGCCTGGCGCGACCGAGATCGCCTGCCGGTAATACTTTTCGGCCTTCGCAAAATCCGTCGGCTGGTTGAATAGGTAGGATCCGCCGAGCGCGAACGGCGCCGGCGCGAACCACGGTGCCAGCTCGGTGACCTTGGCGAGGGTGGAGCGCTGCTCGGCAAACTGGTTCAACCCGGCCTGCGCGCCGGCCAGCAGCATCCATGCGCGCGGGGAGTTCGGATATTTCTCCGTGAGTTGCCTCGCCAGCACCAGCTGCGCCTCGAAGTTGTTGGTGAGGAACAGCTTGTTGAATTCGAGCAGTGCACGCTCGCCGTCACTCGCCTTCGCCGCACCCTGCTCGCCGCTGCGCAGCGCCGCGTTGAATTCTTCGGTTGAGAACGCAGCGTTGCTCAAATTCACCCAGGCATAGGTAAAGCCTGGATCGGCTGCCACCGCAGCTCGGAACAGCTCATTGGCCGGCGCGGCATCACCGCGGTCGAGTGCCGCCTGACCCGCATCGAACGCCAGCCGCGCCTCGGCGGAAGCGGTGGTGACGGGGATTTCCTGCACTGCGGCAAGCGCCGTCAGCGGCATGGCGAGTGCGAGCAACGCCGCTGTCAGCCACGCATGATTATTCGTGTTCATGACACTCCCTCAGGTGCTTCGCGCGGAATGCGCGGATCCTGAGTGTCGCGCGGATCCGCAAGCCTGGAGCGGCGCGTGCGGCAAGCGGACGCGGCGAAGCGCCGGAACGAAAACGCCGGCTGCGTCCGCAGCCGGCGTATTTTCCCCGAGCCTTCGCGACTTACTTCTTCGCTGGAAACTGCCGCAGCGTGTAATACGCGTTGAGCTCGGCCGGCGCATTCGCGTCGAACAGCGTCTGTGACGCGAGCTTCAGGTGATACACGCGCGCGATCTGGCGCGGATGCACTGTCTTTTGCTCGGTGGACGCCAGCGTGATATCGATGGACCTGCGATCCTTGCCGATGACGATCGCGGTGGTGTCTTCGCCATGAAGATCCAGCTCAGGTGAACCGTAGTCGGGCGCGTCACGATAGGTCCACGATTCCAGCGACAGCGCGGACTTCAGAATCGCTTCGCTCACGCCATTGCCCAGCGGTTGCGTGAGATTGATGCGGAATCCCTGGGCGCTCGCCTGCATGTCGAGGATCTGTGGCGCGACAGTCTTTCCATCCCAGCGTACGTGCTGCAAGCTCGCGACCTTGCCGCCCTTGGCTTGCCAGCCGCGCCCGGTCTGACCTAACAACAGGCTGCCGTCGGGCAGGAACACCGGACGCATCACGCCCGACTCCAGACCTTCGAAGAACGGCATCACACTGCCCTGTTCCACATCGCCAACCTTCTGCGTCACCACGCGCAACAGGTTCGACTGCGTCTGATCGCCGATCACCATCTGTCCGGCGAATGGGCCGAATTTTTTCTGCGTGAGCCAAGCGGGATTTCCCGGAGAGTTTGCGACCCGGTTGTGCGGGAACAGGATGACGGCTTTTTCGCGGCGGTCGGCCCATCTGTCGTAGGCGATCTCGGGCGAGTCGGGCGTCATGCCGGGCAGATCGACGAGGCCGGCGGGGTGCCCGTAGAACCTGTCCTTCTTCAGCTCGAACATTTTCGAGGTACCGACGAAATCGCCCTGATTGTCGGTGTACCAGATGCGGCCATCAGGAGCCGCACCCACGCTCGCGGGGCTGCGCAATCCGTAGGCGAACAACTGGAACTTGCCGCTGCCCTCGACGCGCACGGCCCAGCCGTTGAACCCGCCCCACGTGCCCATGACACTGCCGCCGCCCATGTAGGCGGTGCCGCCGCCGTCATGGACGAGATTCAGCGCGAGGTAGTAAGCACCGTCGGCGCCACGCACGGGGCCGTGCATGTAGCTGTGATAGTTCGCGTGATAGGAGTGCGCGTCGAACAGCGTTTCGTATTTGTCGGCAATGCCGTCGCCATTGGTGTCCGAGACGCGCGTGAGCTCGGCCTTCTGTCCGGCCACGACCGTGAGGCCCTTGCCGTCTTCGACGACGACGCCGAGGCTGTCGAACAACCCTTCGGCAAACAGGCGCCATTCGCCATTCACGATGCGCCAGAGACCCGCACTGCGGGTGGCGACCACCACCGAGCCGTCTTTGGCGACACTCAGACCCAGCGCCTCGAACAGCTGATCGCGGCCGTAGTTGTCCTTGGGCGGATAATAGTTCTCGATGCTGTAGCCCGCAGGCAGCTTGGCAGTGGACGCCGCCTTCACGAGCGGCGCGCGCTTGTACGCGTAGTTAGAAGCCGCCGGACGCCAGGCCTTGCCACCGACGGCCACATTGCCCTTGAGCGTGGCTTGGGTCTTTCCGGCGGGCAGCGTCCATCGATCCCCGGCGATCGAACCGCCGCTGACGCTGGCACCCTTCAACAACTGCGGGTTGAGCACGAACGCCTGCGCAGCGACCAGCGCGCCGCTGACCGCGATCGTCACGTCACCGCGCTCGGAGATCGCCGTGCTCACCTCGATCACATTCTTGCCAATGCGGTACTTGAATACGGGCGCGGCGGTTTTGTCTTTCGAGTCGCGCGAGTAGCCGAGGAACTGTGCATCGACGGCGGCGATCCGCGCGAGCTGGTCGTCCTTGCTGTACAGCGCGGCCTTGAAGGTGGAGAAGTCCTGAAATTTTCCTTCCTTGAAACTGAAGTCCACGGGCAGCCCCGCGGCGTTCAAGGGCGCGAGCAGGTACTCACGATCGCCGAAGCCGATCTCGCGGCTGTCGAAGCCGAGCGCGAGGCCGTTGTTGCCGCGATTGACGAACTCGCCCGACATCTCGAGAAAGCCGCCTTGCCAGATCTTGACGACAGCCAGCAGGCGCGGGTCGAAGCTGTAGTTCACGCCGTTGGGGTTACCGACGTGGATCGCACGTCCCGATGTGCCCGGCAGCGGCCCGCGCTGCAAACGGACCTCGTCGCCGACCAGCCACTGCATGGCGTCGGTCAGTGGATCGTAAGGCGCGGCGGGAGCGAGCGTGGCGAGCTTGGTGATCGGACCGCGGCTCCTCCCCTCGTTCAACGTGGCCAGATAGTCGCCGATAGCGTCGATCTGCGCGTCGCTCAGGATGTCCTTGGCGAAAGGCGGCATGACGGGTAGATAGGGCTGGCCCTTCGTCGGGCCGCTCTCGGCGACCGCAAGCTGATCGGCGGGAGCACGGATGGAGCGGTGCAGATATTCACGTCCCGCCTTGATCTGGAAGCGATGGCCTTCGCCGCCCTCGACGACTTCGCGGTTGCGCGGATCGTCGCGGAACAGGCCGAACAGGTTCGGACCCGAGCTCACGGCGGCGCTGTTCTGCTCGACGAGGTGGCAGGCTTCGCAACCCAACTGCGTAAAGGTGTTCTTGCCGACCGCAACCAGATCCTGGAGCTCTTTTTCGTTGGTATCGCCACCGGAAACCTTGGGCAGCTTCAGTTGCTCGAAATCCGCGGGATCATGGCGCGAGTTGCGCAGCGAAAATGGCCCCTGCTGCACCACCACGAACGCGGGTCCACGCCGGTCCTCTCCGCCGAAAACCGCGTTGGGGCCAGGATTTTCGATGATGACGCTGCGACGAAAGTCGGTACCGTTGCGAACCTCGAGTGCGAAGGCGTTCTCTATCTTGTTGAAACCCGCATCGAAGCGTGGAGCGCGGAACCTCAGGCTGAAAGGCACCCATTCGCCATTGCCCACGAGATCGAAGGCATAACGTCCCTGAACATATAGCGTGGCGCGCGAGCCCGCGGGCGCCCGGTATTCGAAAGCGGTGACACTGTCGGCCAGAGTGGAGCGCGTGGCCAACCCCCGGTCTTTTGGCGCCGCCTGCGTGGTCAATACTCCGTCGCCGAAGGACCAATCCGGGTTGTCGCGAAAGGCATTGCCCGGCGTGGCGGGAGTCTGCGCCACGGCGGCCTGGAAACTTGTGAGCGCAACGATGGTCAGTACCGCCAGGGTGTGGCGGCGAGCATTTCCGGACATGAACCCCCCCTTGTGTGCGGCTACACTAACCGAAATTGCGTCTCCGATTAACCCTACCTCCGAAGGGGATACCTCATTGCTCTGGATGCTCATCGCCGCGAATGCCGGCACTGTAACGCCCGCGCCGCAGCCCGAAATCGTCGTCACCGGTTCGCGTGTCGCCACCGCACCGGATGAGATCGCCGCCAATGTCACCGTGCTCGAGCGTGAGGATTTCGACGTCGAGAAGCCGGCCAAGCTCGCGGATCTGCTGCGCCGCGTGGCCGGCGTGCACGTCGATCAGGTGGGCGGGCGTGGCGGCACCGGCTCGCTGTACATGCGCGGCGCCGACCCTAACTACACGCTGGTGCTGATCGACGGCGTACGTGTCAACGACCCCACCAATGCACGCGGCGGCTCGTTCGACTTCTCCGCGCTCGACGTCGCCGACGTCGAGCGCGTCGAGATCGCGCGCGGTCCCTATTCCGCCGTGTACGGTGGCGATGCGCTGGCGGGCGTCATCAACATCGTCACGCGCCATGCGCCAGCTGAGAAGGGCTACGCCTCGCTGGACGCCATGGGCGGCGCCTACGACACCCACGAAATTGCGCTGAACACCGGTGGACCGGTGGCGGCTGGCAACTGGAACATGGGCTTCAGTGACAGCCACGAAGGCGCGCAGGTACGCGGCAACGAATTCGATTCGCAGCGGGTCTCGGGCACCTTCGACATCGCCCTCGCCAGCTCGACCATGCTGACCGTTTCGGGACGTTATTCGGAGAGCAGCCGCGAGGGATTTCCCGACGACAGTGGCGGTTATGAATTCGCGGCAATCCGCGACGTCGAAACGCGCGAGGCGAATGAAGCGGTGTTCGGCGCAGGCGTCACGCACCGCGCCGGCGATGCCACGTTTGCGCTGACGCTGGGGTATTTCGATCGTGACGATCACATCGATTCGCCCGGCATCGCGCCCGGCGTTCGCGACCCGTTCGGCGTGCCGCCGAGCATCGTCGATTCCACGCTCACGCGTTCCACGGCCACGATGACCGGCACGCAGAAATTCTCGGATTTCGTGTCGCTTGCCTACGGCGCTGAGTGGCAGCGTGAAGAAGGGGTGAGCGACGGGTCGCTCGATTTTGGCGGTGGATTCGTGCTGCCCACCTCCTTCGAGCTCACACGCACGTCCTGGGCCCCGTTCGCCGAAGTTCGCCTGGAGACGCGTTTCGGTCTGTCGACCCAGGCAGGAGTACGTATCGACAAGCCCGATGGATACTCATCGGTGACCAGCCCGCGGGTGCGGGTCGCCTACGAATTGGCCGATACCGGCTTCACCGTGGCCGGCAGCTGGGGCAAGGCCTTCAAACTACCCAGCCTGTATGCGCTGGGCCATCCGCTCGTGGGCAATCCGGATCTGGTGCCCGAGCGCGGGGAGTCGCATGAGATCGAGCTGTCGCAGCAACTGCTCGACGGCGCGGCACGATGGAGCGCCACCTGGTTCGACGGCGAATTCCGCAATGCCATCGATTTCGATTCGGGCCCGCCGCCCATGCTGGTCAATCGCAATCGCGTGGATTCGGAAGGCGTGGAGCTCGCCGGGCGACTGGGCGTCGGTGAGCAGTGGACGCTCGACGCCTCGATCACCAACGCGAAGACGCGCATCGCTCGTATCGGTAACCAGGGCGGCGGCGAGTTGCGCAACCGGCCGGATTGGCGCGCAGGCATCGGCGCCCACTGGTCGCCGAGCGTGGCGCTGAAATTTTCCGCGGCGGCCACTTACGTCGGCTCGTCGTTCGATTCATCGATCGCCACGGGCGATGTGGACCTGCCGGCGTACACGCGCATCGACGTGAGCGCGGTGTGGCAGCTGTCACCGCGGCTCGAGACCTATCTGGCTATCGACAACCTCACCGACGAGCGGTACGAGCAGTTCATAGGGTTCGAAGCCCGCGGCATCGCGCCACGGCTCGGGGTGAAGGTCAGTCTTTGAGCGGTGACTCACCGAGGTTGATCGCATTGCCATCGAGGTCGTGGATGCGTCCGTCGCGCATGCCATAGTGACGATCGGCGAGCGGCACTTTGACGATCGCGCCCGCGGCGACCACGCGCGCGAAGTATTCGTCGACGCCGTCAACGCGGATGTAGACCATCGCGGGCGAGGGAGCGGGGTTGAGCGCCAGGTTGATCTCGACACGGTCGCGGCAAACGCTGGCGATGCCCGGCGGCTCGCCTGAGCTCCATTCGATCGCGAAGCCGAGCACCTTCGTGTAGTAGTCGATCGAGCGCTGCAGATTCGCAACCTGGAAGATAGGCGCCACGGCTTCAAGCTTTGGTTCACTCATGCGACCTCCACAAAAAAAGGGACCGGACTTTGCGGTCCGGCCCCATTTGTTAGCAAATGGGGAGTGCCCCCATCATCTTTTGATGTCGAGAATCACCGGCTTGTATCCACCCCGGCTCCTGAACCAGAGGATCAGGCACAGATACACCAGGAACATGATCGCCGGCAGCCACGCCACGGTGCGCAACGCATCGTGTTTCGACTCACGATCGGCCGCATCGACGGCGGCCTTCTCATCGCCTGTGATCGTCGCGCGCTTCGTGGGATCGATGGCCGTGTAGTCGCCGAAGATGCCGGTGCGCTCCGTCTTCAGCGATTCCACGAGCTGCGTGTTGTTCTTGGCGTCATAAGCGGCGACGCCATGCACCACCTGGCGATCCAGCACCTGGCCGATCAGCGGACCGCCGATGACGCCCGCCCCCAGCATGCCGATACCCGCCACCACATTGAGCGTGATCGCGCCACCGCGCGGTGACTGCTCGGCGACGACGCCCAATGACGTCGGCCAGAAGAACGCCTTGCCGAAGCTGTACACCGTGGCCGCCACGATGATCGCGACTGCGCCTTGCGAATTTGCGAGCAACAGCAAACCGGCGACCGCAACCAGCGCCGAGATGGCCAGCAGCCCGAGCGGTGAGAACCTGTGCACCAGCGGACCTGCGAAAAGGCGCAAGACCAGCACGATTGCCATCGCGTAGACCAGCACCCATCCGGCGTTGACGCCGAGATCCCCCATTGCAGGGGCGAGTATCGAGGTGATCCAGCTGTCGGTGCCGAGCTCGGTGACCGCCAGCGGGATCATCACCAGCGCCATGACGATGAAGATCGGCTTGCCCGGTGATCGCGACCACAGGCCATAGCCGATGGTCAGCGCGGCGATGAGGCCCCACTTGATGCCGTCGCCGAGCTCGAACACGCGCGCCAATTCGAACACCATGAGTCCTGCGACGATGAAGGCGCTGACGAAACCGGCTTCTGCCAGCATCTCGCGGTACGACACACCGGCCGCCACGCGCTCGCTGGGCGGGAATTGCCGCGGGACCAGCATGACGATGTAAGTGATCACCGGGATGGCGATCAGCGCCATCTGGTAACGCCAGCCCATGCCAGCCGGGAACATCATGGCGAGGATGCCGCCGAGCACGAAGCCCGCCGGCCATCCGGCATGCAATCGGTTCAACCATGTCGTCTTGTCGTGGCGGAATTCGCGTGCGATCAGCGGATTGATGCCCGCCTCCACCGCGCCATTGCCCAGCGACAGCACGAAGGTGCCCCAGTACAACGACCAGTAGCCGTCGGCCTGCAGGATGAGGATCAGACCGAGCAGATGACAGGCCGCGGCGAACCACAGCGTCATCTTGAAGCCGATGCGATCGATGATGAGCGACAGCAACACGATGCTGATCGCGAACGGCCACAGGCCCACGCCCGCGAGCTCGCCCTTCTGGGTCTCGGACAACCCAAACTCCACCCCCCACGCGTCTATCGAAAACGCGCGGAGGATGAAGCAAAAGGAAGTCGCAACCAGCGCGGCGAAACACACCGCGAAAGTTTTTCTGGCCTCGGCTGATACCGGCAACGAACCGGTCATAGTGGCTTCTGTATTCATGCTCCCCACCCCTCAAACTAGTTAGACAATTTTATCTTCGAACCTATCTCTTTCAGATACGGGTCCAGGCGCTGTTCGCCTTGCCCGATTTCAGCACCGCTTCGATGAATGCCATGACTCGCGTCCCGGTAACTGCATCGGGCGCAAAAAGAGACGCTGCCTTGGGCGAGCGTGATTCGAGTCTCGCGCTGACGCGCTCGGCAAAATCCGAGTAGAGCTGCGAGAAGGCTTCGATGAATCCTTCCGGGTGACCACCCGGCAGCGCCACCGAGCTGGTCGGTGTGCCCGGATCGCCGCGACGCACGCAGCGCGGTGGCTGCCCGGATTCGACGACGAGCAGCTCTTCGGGCCGCTCCTGGAACCACTGGATGGATCCGCCGTCGCCGTACACACGCAGCCGATGGCTGTTGAGATGGCCGATGGCCACCTGGCTGGCCCACAAACTACCGCGCGCGCCATTGGCGAAACGCAGCAGCACGTTGACGTTGTCGTCGATCGCGCGTCCGGGAACGATGGCCGAGACATCCGCGGCGACTTCCGCGACCTGCGCGCCGGTGACGAATTCCGCGAGCTGGAAGGCATGCGAGCCGATATCGCCAAGTGCGCCGGCGCCGGCCAGCTTCGGGTCGGTGCGCCAGCTCGCCTGCTTCTGGCCGGTCTTTTCGAGCGCCGTGGCCAGCCAGCCCTGCGGATACTCCACCTGCACCACACGCAGCGCGCCGATGGCGCCGTCGGCCACCAATTGCTTGGCGTGCCGGATCATCGGGTAGCCGGTGTAGTTGAAGGTCACGCCTAACAAACGTTTTTTCGACGCGGCCAGAGCAACGAGCTTTTCGGCATCGGCGAGAGTGGTGGTCAGCGGCTTGTCGCAGATCACGTCGAGCCCGGCCTCCAGGCAGGCGGCCGACTGCACGTAGTGCACGTGATTCGGCGTGACGATGGACACGACTTCGATGCCGTCCGGTCGGGCCGCTTCTGCTTTCAGCATGGCCTCGACGGTCGGGTATGCACGCGCCGCGTCGACATTCAATGCCGTCGCCGAACGTTGGGTTTTCTCCGCGTCCGATGAGAACACGCCCGCAACCAGGTGATAACGTCCGTCCAGGCGCGCGGCCATGCGATGCACGGCGCCGATGAAAGCACCTTCGCCGCCGCCGATCATTGCCCAACGCAACGGCCGGGTCATTTGAGTCCCAACGTGCGCAACGCCACGGAGGTGTCGCCACCGGCCGCGAAATCATCGAACGCTTTTTCCGTCACGCGGATGATGTGCTTCTTGATGAACGCCGAGCCTTCGCGCGCGCCATCCTCGGGATGCTTGAGCGCGCACTCCCATTCGAGCACTGCCCAGCCTTCGAAGTTGTTGGCGGCCATCTTCGAGAAGATGCCACCGAAGTCGACCTGGCCATCGCCCAGCGACCGGAAACGGCCGGCGCGATGCACCCACGGGGCATAACCGGAATACACGCCCTGCCTGCCCGAGGGACGAAACTCAGCATCCTTCACATGGAACATTTTTATGCGGTCTTTGTAGATGTCGATGTAGGCAAGATAGTCGAGCTGCTGGAGAACGAAATGCGACGGGTCGTAGAGAATGTTGCAGGCCTTGTGGCCTTGCACGCGCTCGAGAAACATCTCGAAGGTCTCGCCGTCGAAGATGTCTTCGCCCGGATGCACTTCGAAGCAGCAGTTCTGACCGTTCGCCTCGAAGATGTCGAGGATGGGTTTCCAGCGCCTGGCCAGCTCGTCGAACGCGGCCTCGATGAGGCCCGGCGGACGCTGCGGCCATGGATATAGATAGGGCCAGGCCAGCGCACCGGGGAACGCTGCAACGTTCTTGAGCCCCAGATTCTTGCTGGCCTTCGCCACGTATTCCATCTGCTTCACGGCCCAGGCCTGGCGAGCCTGCGGATTGCCGTGCACTTCGGATGGAGCGAAATTGTCGAATTGCAGGTCGTACGCCGGGTGCACCGCCACGAGCTGCCCCTGCAGATGCGCTGAAAGCTCCGTGGGCTCGATGCCATGTCTGGCCATCGTGCCCTTGAGCTCGTCGCAATAGGTCTTGCTCTCGGCCGCTTTGGCCAGGTCCATGACGCGGCTGTCCCAACTCGGCAGCTGTACACCGATGAATCCGCACTCCTTGGCCCACTTGGCCATGTCGTTGAGATTCGACAGATGCGGGCCACCCCCCGCGAACTGCGCCAGGAATACCGCAGGCCCCTTGATGGTCTTCACGCGCGTCCCAACTTCAGAATGCGAGCTTGCTTAGGTAGTCCGCGCTCATCTTGGCTGACTCGAGAATCGGCCGGCTGAACGGCTCTTCCTGTTCATAGAAGTAATGCTTCACGCCATTGGCGTGCGCGGTACCGATGACCTTCTTCCAGTCGATGGTGCCTTCGCCAATCGCGGTGGTGGTGGCCTTGTGCGGATCCGCATCGAGCTTGCCGATGTCCTTGACGTGCAACGCGACCACGCGGCCCTTGTACTTGTTGAGGATCGCGACCGGGTCTTCGCTCGCGGCAACGGCCCAGCCCACGTCGAGCTCGATGGTCACGAGGTTCGGGTCCGTCTCCGCGAACAAGGTGTCGAACCCGCTCTTGCCGCCGAACTTTTTGAATTCGACGTGGTGGTTGTGATATCCGAACACCATGCCGGCATCCTTCACCTGCTTGCCGAACTTGTTGAACAGCGCGGCGTTCAGTTTCCAGTCGCCCTCATCGAGCGCGTCCATTTTCTTGGCCCACTCGAGCTTGGCCTTGGCGGCGCTCGACATGGGTGAGGAGCAGATGATGTATTTGAGGCCGAGCGCCTTGGCGTCGGCGATGATCTTGTCGCCCGAACTTGCGATGTCGTCAGCGCCGGCGTGCGTGCTGACCAGCGAGAAGCCGATGCCCTTCATGAGCTTGCCGAGATCGGCAGGTGTCTTGCCGTAATAACCGGCGAATTCGATTTCGCGGAAGCCGAGCGCGTACAGCTTGCGCAACGTGCCGTCGAGATCCTTTTCAGCGTCGCCTTTGACGGTCCAGAGTTGGATACCCAGCGGGATCTTGATGTGATGGTTGGCGAATGCCATTGACGACACCAGAGAACCGGCGGTCACACCGGCACCAAGCGACACGAGAAATGAACGGCGGTTGAACATCTTTTACCCCTCGGGTGTTCTGGACGCGGGAGTACAAGCCATGACACCGTGACACGTCAAGCTGCCCCGCGCCTGCCGACTCACGGGGAAACTTGTTCCGTCAGCTCACCGGTACAGTCGGCGAGAACCTGGCGCAGCTCGGTAAGTTTGGGTGGTTTGCTCAAGACGGCTACGACTTCCGTCGGTATTTCTCCCGAGGCCACCAGGCGCTGACCCCAGCCGGTCAGCATGATGATGAAGGTCGGGGGCGCTGCCGCTTTGATAGCCGCCGCGACCGCCCGTCCGTCGAGGTGCGGCATCCCCAAGTCCGTTATGACCACTGGAAACGGGTTGCCGGCGTTCAACGCATCCAGGAATACCTCTATTCCCAGCCTGCCGCCATTGGCCGTTTCCACGCGATGTCCGTCGTGCGCCAGCGTCTCGCGCAGCGAAGTGAGCAACACCGGGTCGTCGTCGATCAGCAGGATGCGCGTGGGCCTGGGAAATTTCTGGATGAGGATGGCGCCTGCTGACGGCGAGGACGGCGCGGCCACCGGGAAGGTCAGCCTGACTGTGGTGCCTTCGGCCGGGGCGCTCACGATATCGGTATCGACGCCGTGGCGCTGGGCGATGCCATAGACCATTGCAAGACCGAGACCCGATCCCCGATCGCCCTTGGTGGTGAAAAACGGCTCGAGGCAACGGCGGCGTGTGGCTTCGTCCATGCCGATACCCGTGTCGCTGACCTCGATAAAGACGCGCCGCGCGAGCCCCACGCCCGCCTCGGGTGCATGACCGGTGCGCAGGGTGAGCGTGCCGCCGTCGGGCATGGCATCGGTCGCATTGAACACCAGGTTGATCAACGCCTCACGCAGCTCGCTGCCGTGCGCCATCACCGTGAGGTTTTCCGCTGCGCTGTCGATTTTCGCCTCGATCACCGCGCCCCGCTGCTGCGCCATGTCGCTCCAGCGGGCGCGCGTGAACTCCAGTACCTCGCGCAAGGCGTGATTGACGTCGACCTGCTCGAGCTCGAGTGGCGCCGGCCGCTGGCGATAGAACTCACCCATGCGCGCCACGGTGTGCGCCACGTCGGCGACCGCACGTTGAATGATCTCGAGTTGCTTGCGTGCCCGTTCGCTGAAGCCAGCTTCGTGCGTCAGCAATGCATCGACATACAGGGTGATCGGGGAAATCGCGTTGTTGATGTCATGAGCGATGCCGCTGGCCATCTGGCCGAGCGCCCGTAACCGTTCCTGCTGCATGACCGCGTTCTGGCTGAGTTGCAGGTCTTCGTAAGCCTTGCGCAGCGAGGTGTGCAGCTGAGCCTGATTGGCGGCGAGCGACACGTGATCGCAGAGCTGCCGCAGGAATTCGCACTCGCCACTGGTGAAGGCGCCGGCGGCGCGGCGCGCAACGATGAGCACGCCGAATACACCGCTGCGCTCCTCCACCATGAGTGGCGCGATCACCATCGATCTGAGCCCGCCACGCGCCAGCCGCTGGGGGAATGGAAATTGAATCGCGCCGATGTCGGCCTCATAGACCAGGTTTCCGGCGATGCAGCGGCTCAAACCGTTGGCGTCGATTTCGATGCGGGCCTGCGCGGGCATCGCCAGCTCGAGCGCCAGTGGCTCGCTGCGCGAGCCGACGCGGCTCACCGTGAGAATGGCGGCGGCGGGCTCGTAGTTGCACAGCGCGGCGAAGTCCGCCGGCAGGTGCTCTTCGACGCTGCCCACCACCACTTGGAAGATGCTGTCGAGATCCTGACGTTCGCTGATGGCGCGCGTGATCCGCTGCAGCAAGTCCAGCCGCTCCAGCTGCATGCGCGTGCGGCTCTCGGCGAGCCTTCGGGTCTGCGCCTCGAGTCGCAGGTCGGCATTGGCGGTCTCGAGCTCGACGGTGCGCACGGCGACGCGCGCCTCCAGCACTTCATTGCTGGCCTTCAATTCGCGTTCGGCATGCATGCGGCGCGCCGTGTCGGCGGTGCCCATCTGCGTGAGGCTGAACAGCAGGTATAACTCGCCGCCGACGCGCACGAGGTGTGCGATGTTCGCGATCTTGTCGGCAGGCGCCACTGAAAAAAGCATGAGCAGCGGCACAAAGAACGTCACGGCTGCGAACACGGCGAACACGTGCCCGAGCCGGTCGATCTCGCGGTTTTGCCAATACCCGGCGACCACCGGCAGCCACAGCAGCGGCGCGAAAATGAGCGTCGGTCTTGTGACGCCGAGAAAACTTGGCTCGCTGTAGCGTGGCACCAGCGCAAACAGCGCCATCAGCGCCGCGGCCGCGACGAGCAACCCGGCGGTGAACCAAGCCACGCGCGCGTCGTCGCGGCTGAGTGGCAATGCCACGAGCAACCCCAGCGGCAATAGATAGGCTGCCGGAGACCAGGTGCCCGGTCGCAGCAGCATGGCCAGGTGTTCCGCCTCGGAGAAGTCGAGCGCCGTGATGACGTGCAACAATTCGAGCAACGCGACAACGCCGAAACACGCCGCCTGGAGGCGTGCCAGTGGCTGGGCGGTTCGCCATCCCATGTCCCAGAGCAGGAAGGCGAGCACAGCGCTCAGCAGGAACACGGCGGTATCGAGAATGGAGTGCAAGGCTGGAAGGTCGGTGCTGACCGACAGTGCCACCGCTGCCATTGCCAGCAGGAGCAATACGATCACCGCAATCATTTCGCGGGCGGAATTCAGCGCGCGCTGCACGTTCTGCACCCCCTGCCCTGGTGATACCAAAGCACGACGAGAATACACCGGGTTACGCGTGCTCTAATGCCCGCCATGAACAACCGCCTCGACCGCCCAGTCGATCCGGCACGCGACCATGTCCTTGGAGCCGCCCGAGCCGAAATCACCCTGGTGGAATATGGCAGCTATGACTGCCCACACTGCCGTGCGGCCAATGAACGCATCACCGAGGTGCGGGATCAGCTCGGCGATCGCGTGCGCTACGCATTCCGGCACCGCCCGATCACGGGCAGCCAACTGGCGCGCCGCGCCGCGGAGCTGGTCGAGCAGGCGGCAACTACCGACGCATTCTGGAGCGCGCACGTCTCGCTGATGACGCGCTCGCGCACTCTGACCGAAGAAGACCTGGTCGTCGTCGCGACAGAGTTGCGGTTGGCCGAGAAGCCGGCCGATGTCGCCGCGGTGCTCGCCACCGAGGCGAAGGCGCGCGTGGATGAGGACGTGGCCAGCTCACACGCCAGCGGCGTGCGCTTCACGCCCACCTTCTTCATCAACAGCCGCCGGTATGACGGCCCCTGGGATGAAGCCTCGTTCACCGACGCCATGCTGGGCTCGCTCGGCCATCGCGTACGCACCGCGGCGCTGGGTTTCGCCAGCTGGGCGCCGTCGACCGGCGTGCTGCTGCTGCTCGCCACTTTGTTAGCCATCGTTTTCACCAATACGGACGTCGGCCCGGCGTTCACGCGCTTCTGGGAAACCGACGTTGGCCTGTCCTTTGGCGACGCCGAATTTCGCATGTCGCTGCTGCACTGGGTCAACGATGCACTGCTCACGGTCTTCTTCCTGGTGGTCGGGCTGGAGATAAAACGCGAGTTCACCGTAGGGCACCTGGCCACGCGGCGCAGCGCCGCACTGCCCATCGCCGCGGCCATCGGCGGCATGGTGGTGCCCGCTCTTATATATGTGTCCCTGGTACCGGGGGGCGCGTGGGCGCATGGCTGGGGCGTTCCCATGGCGACCGATACCGCGTTCGCCGTCGCACTGATCGCCGTCATGGGCCCGCGCGTGCCGGTGGAGCTGCGCATCTTCCTCACGGCCGCGGCGATCGTCGATGACATCGGGGCCATCATCGTGGTGGCCATCTTCTACTCCGACGCGCTCAACCTCGCCGCCTTGCTGGGTGCGCTGGTCGCGGTGGGTTTCCTGGTGTTGCTCAATCGCTCGAGCGTGTATCGCGCGACGCCCTATGTCCTGACCGGCGTGCTGCTCTGGACCTGCGTGCACTCGGGCGGTCTGCACGCCACCTTGGCAGGCGTGTTGTTAGCCGCTTTCATCCCGACCCGTAAACCGCCGGACTATCGCTCATTGGTACTGCAGGCTGAGGCCATTCTCGCGGCCGAGGCCAGCCACGGCGGCGAACAGTTCCGCCAGGGTCCTTCCGCCCCTGCATTGCGCGAGCTCGACAGTATTCACGACCGTCTCGAATCGCCGGCCGACCGCCTGCTGCGCAATGTGGCGCCGCGGTCGAGTTACCTGGTGCTGCCCATCTTCGCGCTGGCGAATGCCGGAGTCGTGATTGCGGCCGAGGTGATGGGCGGTCACGGCATGCTGATGGCGGCAATCGTCGGCGGGCTCACCGTCGGCAAACCCGTGGGGTTTCTGCTGGCTTCGTGGCTGGCGGTAAAAATCGGTGTGGCCGAAAAACCTGCGGCGTACTCCTGGCGCCAACTGGGCGGCGCGGGCGCCCTCGCCGGTATCGGCTTCACGATGTCGCTGTTTATCGCCGGCCAGGCATTTCCTACGTTCGAGGATTTCGCGGCGGCGAAAGTCGCGGTCTTTGCGGCGTCGCTGCTTTCAGCCATCATCGGTGTCGCGGTGTTGTGGGGAGCGCCGCCGCTCGACACTGAGAAGGTGAACCCATGAATACCGCGCTGACGCCTGCCGCCACTGCCCCGCAGCGACTCATCACGCGTGAAGCTCTAGTGCACCAGTTGTACGAAGCCGCGGAGCTCGAGCACAACCTCATGTGCACTTATCTCTACGCGGCTTTCAGTCTGCGCAGCGGCACCGAGGAAGGATTGAGCGCGGCCGAGGCCGAGGCCACGGCGCGCTGGCGCCGGGCCATTCTCAAGGTGGCGGTCGAGGAAATGGGCCACCTCACCGCGGTGTGGAACATCACCGCCGCGCTCGGCGGCAGCCCGCGATTCGGCCGGATGAACTTCCCGCTCGATCCCGGCGGCCTGCCCGCCAACGTGGTAGTCAGGCTGGCGCCGTTCGGTGAAGCGGTGCTGCAGCACTTCATCTACCTGGAGCGGCCGACGTGCTCGGTCGAGCCCGACGGCGCGGGCTTCGATCCGGACTTCAGGTTCACGCGCGGCGATGCACGGCCGCGCGTCACGCCCATGCCCATCGATTACGAGACCGTGGGATCGTTCTACGAATGTCTGTCGAGGGACCTCGCGATGTTTGTCGCGCGCGTGGGCGAGAAGGAGGCCTTCTGTGGCGACCGCAATCTGCAGATCTCGCGCAAGGAGATCGACTTCCAGGGTTGCGATCCGGTCATCTGTTCAATCACCGCGCTCAAGGCCTTCGACGCCATCATCAGCCAGGGTGAAGGCGCCGCGCAGGAGAACGCGGACTCCCACTACCAGCGCTTCATCGCAATCCGCGAGGAATTGAAGACGCTCAAGGCCGCGAATCCGCGATTTCAGCCGGCGTTTCCCGCGGCGGTGAATCCCGTGCTGCGGCGTCCGGTGCGAGCGGGCGCGCGCGTGTGGATGGAAAATGAAGAAACCGCGGCAACCGTCGACGTGGCGAACAGCGCCTACATGCTCATGCTGCGGCTGATTTCACATTCGTACCTGCTGCCGCGGCCACATCCTGCGAAAGCGTTGTGCGTGGATCTGGGCCTGGGTCTCATGCGTGCCATGACGCCGCTCGCCGAGCGCGCCGCACGCCTGCCTGCAGGCCCGTCGAACCCGGATTGCAACGGCGGCATGTCGTTCACCGCGCTGCGCGATGCCGCCCCGCTACCTCCGGGGATGAGCGCCGGAAAGTTTTTCGTCGAGCGTCTGCGGGAGCTCACCGCGGGTGCGCTGACGCTGGCGGCGAATGGTGATGCGCGCGTTGCTCAATCGCTGAAGATCCTGACCGAGCTGACGCAGCGAGCCGAGCGTTACGCGAACCTCGAGAAAGATTCGCCCGTGTTGGGCGCGCTCGCGCCGGCGGCGGCGCCCCGTCCCACCACGCCCATCGGCTCCGCCCCCACTGCCGCGCCTCCCTCCGCCACCAACGGCGCGGCGATGATCGAACCAGGGAACGTGGCGCCCAGGCCGCGCACCGTCGACGGTGTCGATTACATCGAGGGGCGCGACCTCACGCTCATCTACGAAGGCAAGAAGTGTATTCATTCACGGTTCTGCGTGACGCTGGGACCCAAAGTATTCATCGCCAATGTGAAGGGACCGTGGATCAATCCCGATGCCATGTCGACTGAGGCACTGACCGAGATCGCGCATCTGTGCGTCTCCGGCGCCATCCGCTATCAGCGCAAGGATGGCCAGGCCGATGAGGCACCGCCGCCCGTGAATCTCATTTCCGTGCGTGAAGGCGGTCCGTACGCGATTCGCGCCGACATCCGCCTCGACGGCGCGCCAGTGGCGAGTTATCGCTACACGCTGTGCCGCTGCGGTGCGTCGAAGAGCAAGCCGTTCTGCGACGGCTCGCACCACGACGTGAAATTCGTCGCGAGCGGCGAGCCGCCGACGACCAAGGCCGACATGCTGCCGGTACGCGACGGCCCGCTGGCCATCGACCCACTCGCCGATGGGCCACTGCAGATTCGCGGCAACGTGGAGATCATCAGCGGCACCGGCCGCGTGGTCGCGCGCGTGGAGTCGGCGCGGCTGTGCCGTTGCGGAGCCAGCAACACCAAGCCCTTCTGCGACGGCAGCCACGCGCGAGTGGGTTTCAAATCCTAGGCATGCACCGCGGACGCAGCCGCGACACAGGCAGCGGCAAGCAGGCAGGAAGCAGAACGGGATTTCATGGCCAACTTCTCTTGATGAAGGTGTTGGCTAGACTCGACCGGCAGCGCGCGAGTTGCGTTGAGAATCCGTAAGGCGGCCGTCAGCTCAAGGTTGGGCGTTACGCTGCAGAATCGCGACCATGGTGTTTGCGCGTCCCCATACCGTGGAAGGCAACACGATCTGCGACAGGTGCCAGCGCTCTTCACCCTGCTTGTTCAGCATTTCGGCTACCTCCACGGAGTCCGATTGGAAGATTCCGGTCTTGTATGGCAGCAGGATGGTCTTGTATTCGATTTTGCTCATGCGGTTCTCCGTCGTTCCGCACGAAGAAATGTCCGGCGGCGGTTGATCGTCGCACGCGTGGGTCACCGGCGTTCGGCAAAATGTAAACCGCCGGTCACGAGCGTGACATCCGCACACGGAATCATGGCGCCCTGACAACCCTTGAGGGAGAGGCCATGACTTACGCGAAGGTTGCCGCATTTGCGGCGTGTATCGGTCTTGCGATGTTCAGCAATGCCGTCGTAGCGGGCGATCACTACGACAACGAGCGGGACGGCCGGCACGAACGCGTAGACCAGTCCGTTCAACTTGGCGCCCGGCCTTTCTACCTCGTGCAGGGCATGGACACAGGATCGCTCAAGTCGCGACTCCTCAAGTGCCAGAATGGGCCGTTTCGCCGTACCAACTTCTCCATCGCGCATCGGGGCGCGCCGTTGCAGTTCCCCGAGCACACGAAAGAGTCCTACGAGGCTGGCGCGCGCATGGGCGCTGGCATCGTCGAATGCGATGTCACGTTCACCAACGATGGACAACTCGTCTGCCGGCACGACGAGTGTGATCTGCACACCACGACCAATATCGTGGATACGCCGCTGAATGCGAGCTGCACCGTGCCCTGGTCCGGTGCCGGCTCGAGCCCTCGCTGCTGCGCCAGCGACATCACGCTGGCGCAATTCCGGACGCTGAAAGGAAAAATGGACGCGTCGAACTCTGCCGCCACGACGGCCGCGGCATACCTTGCCGGGACGGCGGGCTGGCGGACCGACCTCTATACGGGCCGCGGCACGTTGCTGACGCTCAAGGAAAGCATCGCGCTCAACCAGCGTCTCGGCGTCAAACATACACCGGAGCTCAAGTCGGGAAATCCGGCGCGAGTCAACCAGGTATTCGGCAGCCAGGCGAAATACGCGCAGGCGATGATCAACGACTTCAAGCGCGCCGGAGTCAAACCGCGCGACGTATTCGCACAGTCGTTCAATCTCGCGGATGTCACGTACTGGGTCACGCACGAGCCCGCCTTTGGGAAACAAGCCGTGTATCTCGATGACGTCGATCCAGGCGCTGGCATTCCGCCCCTGACTGCCGCCGATCTCAACGCGGTGCGCGCCCAGGGCGTACGCATTTTCGCGCCTCCCATTCCGGCATTGCTGGCCGTGGACGCGAGCAACAACCGTCTCGTGCCTTCGCAGTACGCACGCGACATCAAGGCCGCAGGGCTCGGCATCATCACCTGGAGCTTCGAACGCGCGGATTTGCGGCGCGGCGCGGCCTTCGGCGGGTTCTACGCCGCGTACGACCCTGAGGGCCGCGTGGTCAAGAAGGACAGCGACATGTATCTCGCGCTCGACGCACTCGCCCAGGATGTCGAGGTCATGGGCGTGTTTTCCGACTGGCCCGCGACCGTGAGCTATTACGCGAGCTGCATGGGTCTGGACTAGTTCGATGAGTTTGCGCGGGCTGGCGCCGTCCCCCCGGTGCCGGCCCGCTTCGGGCGGATACGGTTACCCGGGCGGAAGGTGACGGCGCATGAAGCCCATGACCATCGCCGCGCAACGCCCGGGCTCGGTCTGCAATAGGAAATGCGGCGCATCGATCTCGGCCATCTCGACATCGGGCCGCAATTGCAAGATCGCACGCCCTGCCGCCGCGGGAATCAGACGATCGGAAGGATCAGCGCTTTGAGACGCTTTGGAGCCGGCGCGGCGATCGAAATACCGACGGGGCCGGAAAACGACTCCGCCAGCAGCACGTAGTCCTCATCGGACGGTAGTTTGGCGCGGGCAAACGCCTCGTGCTCCGCGTAGCTCATCGCGCGATCGGGCGGGTAGGAAACGACCTGGGTCTCGAATCCTCCCAAGGCCTCGATGAACGGCGCGAAAAGCTCGCCGGTGCCGTCAAGTCCAGGCAGCAGTATGAGCTTGGCCATGCGCAGTTGTAGACTTCGCCCATGAGGTGTTGCAAGGGAATTTTCGTTGCTGTCTTGTTAGCCGAGACCGCGCGGGCGGGCCTGGGTGCGGTCGGCACGTTCGTCGACGTGAGTGACGTCGGCGCGGTCAGTCGCGCCACCGAAGCCACCTACGAAGACGCGACCGGCACCTACACGGTCGGTGCCAGCGGCGACAACATGTGGGGGGCACGCGATGCATTCGGCTTCGTATGGAAGCCGACCGTGGGCGACGTCGCGCTTGCGGCGCGCATCGAAATGCAGGGCGAGAGCGCGCAGGATCATCGCAAGGCCGGCCTGATGTTGCGCCAGTCGCTCGCTCCAGACTCGGCGTATGTGGACGTGGTGATTCATGGCAACGGACTGACCTCACTGCAGTTTCGCAGCGAAGCCGGCGGGCCGACACGTGAAGTGCAATGCGCAAGCCAGGCACCCAGTGCGGTTCGGCTGGAAAAGCGCGGCGACTACGTGCTGCTGCAATTGGAGAACGTCGACGGGCGTTTCGAGGCGTCGGGGTGCACGATCAAACTCGCATTGAAAGGCACCTTCTACGCCGGCCTCGTGGTCTGCGCGCATGACAACAACGCTTTCGAAGTGGTGAAGTTCAGGCGCGTCTCATTGGGACTGCTGCCGAAGCGGGGCGAGACGCGGGTTTCAGCCATCGAACTCATTCCGCTCGGCTCCTTGGACCGCAAGGTCATTTACCGGAGTCCGTTGCATCTTGATTCGCCCAGCTTCACGGCAAACGGGAAGGCGATATGTTTCCGCGAAGATGGGCGCCTGCACGTGCTCAGCCTCTCCCCGGGCGCCGATCCTCGCACGGTGGGCGAGCAGAATGCGGAAGAGTGCGTGACGGCGCTGACGACCACGGCGTCGCCATGGCAGGTGTTGCATGAAATCAAGAGCGGCCGCGCGCAGATTTTTCGCCGCGGCGGCACCCCGAAACCTCTGCAGCTCACCAGGGATCAATTCTCGAACTGGACCCCGCGTCTCTCACCGGCCGGGACCATGATCGCATTCATCTCAGGCAGCGAACCGCCGGAGGATGGCAAACCGGTAGCCGGAGACTATCTACTGCGCGAAGTCCCTGTCGAAGGCCCGACTCGAGGTGAGCAGCCGCGCGAGCTGGCACGGTTCTACGGCGGGCCCGGCTCGCTGGGCCCGGCACCGTGGTCCACCGACGGTAAACAACTGGTGTTCGTGAGCCGCGAGCCGGAGTAGCAACGCAGTGAAAATTCTGGTCACGGGCAGCTCGGGTCACCTGGGCGAGGCGCTGGTTCGCACGCTGGCGGGCGGCCCGCATGAAGTTGTCAGCGTGGATATCGCGCCTTCGCCATTCACGACGATCGTGGGTTCGATCGCCGATCGTGCTGTGGCTGCCCGCTGCATGAAAGGCGTGGATGCAGTGCTGCACGCCGCCACGCTGCACAAACCGCACGTCGCGTCACACAGTCGCCAGGCATTCGTGGATACCAACATCACTGGCACGCTGAACTTGCTCGAGGAAGCGATTGCGAACCAGGTGCAATCCTTCGTGTTCACGAGCACCACGAGCACTTTCGGGGATGCGCTCACGCCTCCGCGCGGCTCACCGGCGGCCTGGATTACCGAAGACGTGGTGCCCATCCCCAAGAACATCTATGGCGTAACAAAGGTTGCCGCCGAAGATCTGTGCCGGCTGTTTCATCGCAATCACAAGTTGCCGTGCCTGATCCTGCGGACGTCGCGATTCTTTCCCGAAGAAGACGACGTTCCGGCGCGACGCGACGCATTCGCGGGTGCCAATCTGAAGGCCAACGAATTTCTCTATCGGCGCGTCGATGTGGCGGATGTCGTGAGTGCCCATCTGCTGGCCATGGAGAAGGCGGCGTCGATCGGCTTTGGCAAATTCATCATCACCGCGACCACGCCTTTCACGCGCGATGATCTCGCGGAGTTGGGGCTCGACGCGCCGGCGGTGTTGCGGCGCCGGCTTCCCGAGTACCAGGCGGTTTACGCCGCTCGCGACTGGAAAATGCTGCCGGCACTCGATCGTGTGTACGTGAATGAACGTGCGCGCACGGTATTGGGCTGGTCGCCGCGTTTCGATTTCCAGCACGTGTTGCGTAGCGTGTCGGCGGGCATCGATCCGCGCAGTGAGCTCGCGCAGATGATCGGATCGAAGGGCTACCATCCTTAAGGCGCGCAATGGCAGGAATCGGGTGGAGACCCCGGTGCAGCGTGGTGCAGAATTCCCCCAATGAAGCAGCTGCTCGACAACATCATCTGGAACTGCCTATCGGGCCCGCACGCTAAATTCGCCACCGGCGCAGGTGCCGTCAGGCGTTACGCGCCAGGCTTTTCACCCATCGTCGGCTGCCAGGATCCGAACAATCCGGATTTCACGACTCTCGAAAAATACTGCGAGCCCGGAGAAAGCTTCTATATCGACATCTGGTCGGGGTCAGCGCCCGCCGGCTGGCAGATCGACAAGGAAGCGAAGATGTTCAAGATGACCTGGGAGGCGCCGCCGCCCGGTGAAGACGCGGCGCCGGATGCCGCGCAACTTGACCCGCAGCATTTTGCCCAGGCGACGGCTCTGGCCAGGCTGACGAATCCGGGCCCTTTCGGCCCTCGCACACCGGAGCTCGGCGAATATTTCGGATATTTCGAGGGCGGCCAGCTCATTGCGATGGCTGGCGAACGTATGTGCGCGGGTGAATTGCACGAAATCAGCGGCGTCTGCACACACCCTGACTTCCAGGGCCGCGGCCTGGCCCGCAAGCTCACGCTCAAACTGGTGCACCGGCAGATGAACCGCGGCAAGACCCCGTTCCTGCATGTCATGAGCCACAACGCCGCGGCGCTTCGCCTGTATGAAAAGATGGGCTTCCGGAATCATCTCGAGACAGTGGTACGCGTCGCCACGCGTGTTATATAGGCGCATGTTGATCGTTCCGCTCGGCAGGAAGGGTTCCGAGGGCATCCCGATGATCACGCTGTTCGTCTGCGTGGCCTGCATCATCGTGCACGTGTTCGCCAACACTCCCAGTGACCTCAACGCACTGGCTTTCCGTCCCGGCGAGCTCGATCCGCTCAAGATGTTCACATCGGCGTTCGCGCACGCCGACATCTGGCATCTGCTCGGCAACCTGTTCTTCTTCTATTGCTTCGCCCGCACCATCGAAGCCCGTACCAACCTATCGGGCTATCTGCTGGCGTTCATCGTGTTCGTCCTCGTCAGCACCCTGGCGTACAGCGCTACGGCGCGCGAACCGATTCCCACCCTTGGGCTGTCGGGCGTCGTGTGGGGTTACATGGGCATGTTCCTCTTGCGGTATCCGCGGGATCGCATCGAATGTTGGGTGCCGTTCCTCAACAAGATCGAGCTGCCGGCTTCGCTGTTCATTCTGGCTTTCCTGGCGTTCGACATAGCGGCATACCGCCACACCGACCTGGCGTCGGTGAACTACATCGCGCACTTTTCCGGGTTCGCCGCCGGCGCGCTGTTCAAACTGGCCTTCTGGAACACCTTCACGACGGAGCAAGCCGCGCCTGCGAACCGGCAGCCTACCTACTCGAGACTCGCGCACTCCAAAGCGGCGCGTCGCTGAGCGGCATGGCCGCTACCACACTCTTCGACGGTGGATGCCTGTGTGGCGCCATTCGGTATCGCGCCACCACGCCGCCAGTCCGTGGGGTCATTTGCCACTGCCCGATGTGCCGCAAGCACTCCGGCGCACCGGCGCTGGCCTTCGTGCATTTCCTCGCCAGGGATTTCACCTGGCTACGCGGCGAGCCGGCGCGATATCGCTCATCCGAGTTTTCCGAGAGAGGATTCTGCGCGACCTGCGGCAGCACGTTGTCGATGCACGAAACGGTGCTTGCGGACCGAGTGCAGGTTGCGGTTGGCAGTCTCGACGAACCGGCCCGGGTGCACATCGACGATCATGTCTGGACCCGCGACCGGATCCCGTGGTTTGACGTCGCGGACAACCTGCCCCGGTTTCAAACCAGCAGCTCAGCGGTGGAAACGAGGGCCGCCGATGAACGCTTCGACCCCAGCACGCCGCCGGTACCGTTTGTTTAGCGGAGGGATAGACATGACCACCAAAATCTCGAGCGCGCTTTTCGTAGCCCTGATGCTCGCCAGTCTGGGAGCCTGCAACAGCACGCGACAACCAGTTGAAAACACAGGGCCTCCGGCTTCTGTGCCGCCACCGGATCTGCAGTTCGCCCTGCCTCTTGAAGGTCCGATGGCAAGCACACCGGAACCGCCCGCACGCATCTGCCATCTCGGCACCACCTGCCTGACGATGGATCCGCGACCGTTCGAGCCATGTTTGCTGACGACCAAACATTGCAAAGACAAGGCGGTACCGATGCTGGTTGGACCGCGCCACGGGTCAGCGCCCGCACCGCGGGAAGCGGCGAGCGACGATGTTCCATGAGGCGACCGGGTCTTATTTCTCGGCAATGATCGCGGCGTAGTCGCTCGCCCAACGGTTGTACGGCACGCAGCCCTCGACGTGAGAGGCGCACCTGGCTTCTGGGGTACGCCAGAACGCAATCTTGTCGAAGGTTTCGATGCCACTGGCCTTGCAGCCGCCGGGGCCTAACAACTCATTGCCTTCGCAGGCTTTGGCGACCACCGGGTTCGAACCGAAGTACGCGGCGACATCACCCTGGACTTTCGGTGAGATGGACCACTCGAACCACTTGTAGGCGCAGTTCGGATGCCTGGCACCTGTGGCCAGCATGGTGGTGTCCGCCCAACCGGTGATGCCTTCAGCGGGGACGGCGGTGGCGACCTTCGCCTTGTTCGCCAGCAGCGTGTTCGCCTGGTTGGGCCCGGAGCCCGTCGCCACGATGCCCTCGTTCTGGAAGTCCCGCACCTGGAGGTTGGCGTCATGCCAGTAGCGATGGATCAGCGGGCGCTGACTGCGCAGTGCCGCAAGCACGGCGCCGTACTGCACCTCGTTGAGCTCGTAGGGATCCTGGATGCCGAGCGCGGGTTTCCTGGCCTTGAGATACAGCGCCGCGTCGGCGATGTAGATAGGACCAGCATAGGCCTGCACGCGCCCCTTGTTGGGTTTGCCATCGGGCAGTTTCAGCGGCTCGAACACCACTGACCAGGAGGTCGGCGGGGCTTTGAATACTTCCGTGTCGTACAGCAGCACGTTCGGGCCCCACTGGTAGGGCACGCCATAGTGTTTGCCGTCGACATAGTGCCACGCACCTTTCTGCAGGCGCTCGTCGACGCTGGAATAGCTGGGAATGCGCTCGATGGCGACTGGCTGCACCGTGCCATCGCGAATCAGTCGGATCGACGCGTCACCCGATGCGATGACGAGGTCGTACGGCGCGTTGCCGGGTGGGGGCCAGGAGCCATCGCCCGATGGGCTCGGCTGCGGCCCGCCGCTGGCCATGAGCGACACCATTTCGTCGGAAGTGTTCGCGACTTTTACCGTCACCTTGCAACCGGTGTCGGCTTCGAATTTCGAAACCCAGTCGTAATCCTTATCGGCTTCGCCGCGCTCGACGTAACCGGACCACGCGACGATTTCGAGCGCACCTTCGAGCGCAGTCGATGCCATCGGAGCTTCGGCGGCGGCAGGCGGTTCGTCTTTCTTCGAGCAGGCAGCGACAGTCAAAGTGGCGCTGCAAGCAACCAGCAGCAATCGTTGCGCGAATGCGGAGAACATGGCGAGCCTCATTCTTGTGTGGGCCGGATTCGGGACAACCCTGCCGTCTTGCGGGCTATTCTAGGCTGCGGCCGTGCATTCGCGATGTCAGTCTTGGAACTGCCGTGAGCGCGCTCACCGCCGCATCGCGCGCTGCATGAACGCCATTGCGGTGGCATTGAGACAGGTCGCCGCCGCCACACGCATCCACGTGCTCGGCAACTGCGTCGGTGAGAAAAGGCTCCCTGGAGCGCACAACACGCCCTCGCGACTGCCGGCCGTCGCCAGCTCGTTGGTATCGCGGCCGAAGTCCGCCCAGAGGTACATACCACCGGGCGGCGGGCCGGCGACCTTCGCGCCCATGCGCTGCAGCGCCTCGGCCGTGTGCGCACGGCATTCATCGAGCTTGACGCGCAGGCGTTCGAGCATGCGCTCGTAACTCCGCTCGATGATGATGCGCGCCACCACGCGTTCGCCGAGCTCGCTGGACGACAGGCCGGTGAGCGCCTTGATGTCACGCAGTTCACGCGCCAGCGCCGGATGCGCCGCCACGAATCCCACGCGCAAGTTCGCGGCGAGCGTCTTGGCGAAACCGCCGACGTAGATCACGCGGCGCCCGTCGTCGAGGCTCGCGAGCCGCACCGCCTGCCGGCCCTGCAGGTCGCCGTATATATCGTCTTCGAGGATCATGAAATCGTGGCGTGTGGCGAGCTCGAGCACGCGCGCGGCGACGGCGGCGCTCATGCACGATCCGGTCGGGTTGTGCGCCACCGAGTTGAGGATGAACAGCTTGGGCCGCTCGCGCGCCAGCAGGCTCTCGAGCGCGGCGACATCCGGCCCATCCGCCCCGCGTGGCACACCGACGATGCGCGCCCCGAAAGCGGCGAAACGCGCGAACATCACGAACCACGCCGGGTCTTCGACGAACACCAGGTCGCCGGGCGCAAGAAAGCGTCGCGCGACGAGGTCGATGGCCTGGGTCGCGCCTGCGGTCGTGACGATCTGCTCGGGCGCGGCGTCGATGGTGGCCTGCGAGAGACGCGTGCTCAGCGCCTCCCGCAGCGGTAGATAGCCCTCGACGGCACCGTACTTGAGCAGCCATGAACCGCGGCTGCGGCCCACGCCGCGCACCGCGGCGGCTACCAATTCGTGATCGAGCCAGTTCTCGGGAAGCAGGCCGGCACCGGGCTGCTCGCTGCCGGGTGACTGCCGCCGCTGCGCGAGCAGCAGCCAGCTCACGTCGAGCACCGTGCCGGGCAGCGGCGCAGCGGCCGCGCGCCGGTGCGCAGGCTTGTTAGCCCGAAGACGCACGTAGAAACCAGACCCGCGGCGCGACTCTATCAACCCGGCGGCGATGAGCTGGTCGTAGGCCTCGACCACGGTCGAACGGCTGACGCGAGTTTCCACGGCACAGTTGCGAATCGAGGGCAGCCGCGTACCCGGGCGCAGCGCATGAGTCTCGATGCGTTGGGCGAGCCGCGCGGCCAGTTGGGCCGGGAGTCGATGATCTTGCTTGGTCTGTAAAGCCATGTTGAAGAGCGGGCCAGTGAGGTGATTTGGAAGATAAACTGTACTGTAACTGTACTGGTTCGGCCGCGTATATTCGATCCCCAATGAACGTCGCAAACTTGCCCACACCTTCGGAAACTTTCGCGCCGCTGGCATTGCCCGATCGCGCCGCCATCGAAACCGCGGCGCAATTCCTCGCGACGCTCGTGCCGCCGACGCCGCAATACGTCTGGCCGCAGGTGGCCGCGGCGTTCGGCGCCGAGGTCTGGTTCAAGCACGAGAATCACACGCCCATCGGCGCCTTCAAGGCGCGCAGCGCGGCGATGTACTTCCACAAACTCCTGCAGCGCGAGCCGGACTGCCGCGGCGTCATCACCGCCACGCGCGGCAATCATGGGCAGGCCGTGGGATTGGCGGCACGCCGCTTCAAACTACCGGCGACGGTGTACGTGCCGCATGGCAACAGCACGGAGAAGAATTCGGCGATGCGCGCGCTCGGCGTTCGGCTCATCGAGCACGGTGACGATTTCCAGGAAGCGCGCGAAGAGGCGGCGCGCATCGGCGCGCGCGATTCCCTGCACATCGTGCCGGCATTCCATCCCGATATCGTGCTCGGCGTCAGCAGCTACTGGGCAGAGCTGTTTCGCGCAGCGCCGGATCTCGACGTGGTGTACGTGCCGGTCGGCCAGGGCTCGGGGGTATGCGCGGCGGTGGCCGCCCGCAATGCTCTTTCGCCGCGTACGAAAATCGTGGGCGTGGTGTCGGCGCAGGCGCCGGCCTATTCGAAATCGTTTGCGGCCCGTGAGGTGGTCGAAGCACCCGTGCAGACAAAGCTTGGCGATGGCATGGCGTGCCGCAAACCGGATGTGGATGCGCTCGCCATCATGCTCGGCAATGTCGCGCGCATGGTCGAAGTCACGGATACGGAGCTCGCGGCCGCCATGCGCACCATCTTCGCGATGACGCACAATGTCGCCGAGGGTGCCGGTGCCGCAGCGTTCGCCGCCGCCTGGCGCGAACGCGAGTCGCTTGCCGGCCTGCGCGTCGGCATCATCGTCAGCGGCGGAAACGTCGACACCAATGTGTTTGCCGACGTGCTCGCCGGCAAGTACTGATACGGCCGCATGCAAATAGCCGATCTGCCCTTCGGCACCGTCGACTGGAGCACGGTCGAATCCACCGCGCACACCGGCACTACCGGTGAAGCACGATGGCGCACCCGGAATTTCGGCGATGTGCGTCTGCGCCTGCTCGACTATTCCGCGGGGTATCTCGCCGATCACTGGTGCTCGAAAGGCCATTTCATGTTTTGCCTCGAGGGCGAACTGGAAACAGAACTCGCCGACGGCCGGCGCTTCACATTGCGGCCGGGAATGAGCTACCACGTCGCCGATGGCGCTGAGGCGCATCGCTCCTCCACGCGCAATGGCGCAAGGTTGTATGTCGTTGACTGAAAGCACCGCTGGGGATGCGTACGAATTCTCCACCGATCCCGCGCGGCTGGATGTCGTTTCGATCCACGCCTATCTCACGCGCTCGTACTGGGCGGCGGGAATATCGCACGAAGTCGTCGCGCGCGCCCTGCGCCATTCGCTGTGTCTTGGCGTGTATGAATCAGGCTCGGGCGCGCAGGTGGGGCTCGCGCGCGTCGTCACGGATTACGCCACTTTCGCCTACCTGTGTGATGTCTACGTGCTTGAACAGCATCGCGGCTTCGGGCTCGCGAAGCGCATGATGCGCGAGGTGATGGCGCACCCGGCCCTCACGGGCGCGCGGCGCATCATGCTGGCGACCCGGGATGCGCATGGACTGTATCGCCAGTCGGGTTTCACCGATGTCGGGCAATCGCACACACTGATGGAGGTCGTGCGGCCGGACATGTACGCCGGCTGAGCCAGGCGCGGGCGATAGCACCGTATACTGCGGCGCATGACAATTCCTCGATGGGGTCGCTTCACCCCACTGGCAGCCGCAGTGGCGGCAGTTCTCGCCGCTTGCGGCAGCACTCCCACTCGCGAGCGGCCGCTCAAGCAAGTCATCCCGCTGACCGCCCCAGTTCTGGCGCCGGGTGTCACCGCGAATTCCGACAAGCTGTTCGTCGTGGTCACTTTTTCCGGCGGCGGCAAACGCGCGGCCGCGTTTTCGTTCGGCGTGCTCGAAGCGTTACGCAACGTGAATGTCACCACGCCCGACGGTGAACAGCATTCGCTGCTCGATGAGATCGATCTCATCTCGGCGGTTTCAGGCGGCGCCTTCACCGCGGCCTACTACGCGCTCAACGGCAAGGAGGCTTTCGACAGCTACGCGCCGCGCTTCCTGAACCATGACACCGAGAAAGATTTGTGGAACAAGGTGCTCGCGCCGGTGAACTGGCCGCGACTCGCCAAGCCGCTCGTGAGCCGCACCGATCTGGAAGTTGAGTATTTCGACGAAGAACTGTTCGGCGGCGCCACGGTGTACGACGTGATGACGCGCTCGCCTCGCGTGATCGTGTCGGCCACCGACCTGGTGCGCGCCAAGCCCTTCGCGTTCACGCGCGAGCAGCTCAATGGCATCTGCGTGGACCCGAAGAGTGTGCCGATGGCACGCGCGGTATTCGCATCCGCGGCAACGCCTATCTACTTCGCTCCGCTGGTGATGCGTAGCTACGCCGGACAATGCGGTTACCAGCCGCCTGACAGCGTGAGCGCCGAGGCGGTTGGCGAGGAGGATGTCTACCGCCGCGAGCGCGCCGACCGGCTTCTGTCGTTTCTCGACTCGACCAACTACCCATACCTGCACCTGGCCGACGGGGCGCTGGCCGACAATCTCGGCGCGCGCGCCATCCTCGATGAGGTGGCTCTCGGCGAAACGGTCACCGACGCCCTGCGCCGCAACGGCTTTTCGCGTGCGCGTCGCATGTTGTTCATCGTGGTCGATGCCCGCACGGGCTTCGATCCGAAATATGCCAAGCGGCGCGAGCCGCTCGGCATCAAGAAAGTGGCGGATGCGGTGGTCAGCGTCACGTTCAACCGCTACAGCTTCGAGACGATGAACCTCATGCGCCAGCGCGTGAAACGCTGGGAAAACGAAGTGCGCAGCACGCGCTGCAAGATGGCCCTGGCGATCCCCGACTGCGACAAGTTCGATGTGGACCTCGTCGAGCTGTCGTTCGAGCGTGTCAAGGACAAGGGTGAGCGCGAGTATCTGGATCGCGTGCCCACGGCGTTCACCCTGTCGGCCGAACAGATCATCCGGTTGCGCCGTGCCGCCCATCTTCTGGTGGATGAATCGGCGGAGCTGCGGGTATTTCTCGAAGAATCGGCGCGGTCGGGTCGCCACAAAGCGAAATAGACGTGAAGTAGGCACACGCCGACGCCGACATCCGTATTGATCCGGATGTCGGTTGCCGGCGCTTACGCGACTCTCGCGTGATGCAGCCAATCCGTCGAATTCTGGTTGCCGTCAAGGATCCTGCGGGCCGCACGCTGCCCGCGGTCAATAAAGCTGCGCAGATTGCCAAGGGCCTCAACGCGCAGCTAACGCTGTTTCACGATATTGCGACGCCGCTGTATGCGGAGGCGCTGCAAGGTCGTGGGCTCGACTTGCATTCGTGGCAGCGCGAGGTGCAGACGATCCGCCGGGAACAGCTCGAGAAGCTCGCCGCGCGAATCCGCAAACATGGCATCGATGTGGACGTCGCGGCGGATTGGGACTTTCCGCCGTATGAAGCCATCATCCGCAAAGCCCAGCGTATCTCAGCGGATCTCGTGGTCATCGAGAACCATCACGGCACCGGCCGTCATCCGGCACGGTGGCTGCTGGCGTATACGGACTGGGAACTGTTGCGGCTGTGCCCCTTGCCCGTCCTGCTGGTGAAGAATCGGAAGCTGTACCACCGGCCACGCGTGCTCGCGGCCGTCGATCCATCGCATGCATTCGCCAAACCCAGCAATCTCGATCGGCAGATACTGCGGGCGGGTGCACAGCTCGTTCATGCGTTGCGTGGTGAATTGCATGCCCTGCACGTGTTCCAGCAGGGAATACCGGTGGTGCCGGCGATGCCCGACGGGCCGATGCTCGACGTGGCTGCCGGACGCGAAGAGCTCGAGCGCGAGGCACGCCGCAAACTCGAACGCGCGGTCGATGGCTTCGAGGTGAAACCCAGCCACTGCCACCTGGTTGCCGGCAGACCCAACGAAGCGATTCCGCGAGCGGCCAGGAGCGAGCGCAGCGCGATAGTCGCCATGGGAGTGGTGTCGCGCTCGGGCCTGAAGCGATTCTTCATCGGCAACACGGCGGAGTACGTCATGGACGAGATCGTCGGAGACATCCTTGTAGTGAAGCCGCCGGATTTCGATTCGCGTATCCCGCGCAGCGGTCGCGGCGTTCAGATCCTGTCCATGCCCACGCTTCCGGGCTGACAGATTTGCTGAGGAGCGCCGCCGCCCATTCACGCGCATGAAATTATTTGATGCTGAACTTCACAAGTCGGTGGGCATGGCACCTGATCAATAGGGATAATTCCGCATGTCTCTCGCCTGCCGCGCGTCCCACGATGTGGAGTGCGCGACTGTCCCTCATCCAAACCCCGAGGAGTGACTCGAATGCCTCGTGAGAAAGGTCCGACAACCCCGACGACTCGCAAGCGCGCTCCCCGCAAATCAGTCGGGAGGGGTACAGCCACTCTTACCATGGCCCGCTTCGTCGACCTGGAGCGGCGCGCGGCGTTGATCGCGGAAGCGGCATTCTTCCGCGCCGAAAAGCGCGGTTTCCTGCCCGGCAATGAAGAGCAGGACTGGCTGGCGGCGGAAGCCGAAGTCGACGCCAAGCTGCTGAATGCGGCGGAGTCCGGCCCACGGGGCTAGCAGCGTCCGGTCTAACCAGTCGACCCTCACAACCGGGGCCACGCTAGGAGTATCGTGGCGTCGCATGACCGCGCCGACCCCTGATGTACTCGCGCTGCTTGCGGCTACTCTCGACGCTGTCGTCATCATGGATGATCGCGGACGCATCGTGGCCTTCAACGCGTCCGCCGAAGAAATGTTCGGTTATCGCGCCATCGACGCGTTGGGTCGCAACGTCTCCATGCTCATGACATCGGTGGACCGCGCCGGGCACGACGACCATCTGAAACGCTACCTGGCAGGCGGCGAGGCCCGGGTGCTCGGCAAAGGGCGCGACGTGCACGTGCGCCATCGGGATGGCAGCGAGTTTTCGGTGTTCCTGAGCGTGGGCCTCATCCCCGGCACCGCTCCGCCACTGTTCGTCGGTTATCTGCACGACACCTCGCTGCGCCGTAAGGCGCTCGCCACGCTCGAGAAGGAGCGCCAGGTCAACCGGCTCTACCTCGACCTCGCGCAAGTCATGCTGGTGGCCACTGATCGCGCCGGAACCGTGCAGCTGGTCAACCAGCGTGCCATCCGCGTGCTCAAAAGAGGTGATGCCGGCATCGTCGGCACCAACTGGATTGACTGCTGCGTGGCTCCGGAGGACCACGCCGCCGCGCGCAATGCGTTTCGTGCACTACTCATGAGCGGCAGCGACGAGCCGCAGATTTCCGAGTACCACGTGCGCCCCGCCGAGGGTGAAGATCGATTCATCACCTGGCGCGGCGTGTCGCTGCGCGATTCCAACAACGTGGCCACCGGCATCATGCTCTCGGGCGAGGACATCACCGATCAGCGTCGTGCCGAGGGCGAGGCGCACAAGGCACTGGAACGCATGAACAGCGTCTCGCGCCTTGCCACCATGGGCGAGATGGCCGCGGGTATTTCACACGAGCTGAATCAGCCGCTTGCGGCCATCGCTAACTACGCGCAGGCCTGCGTGCGGCTCTTGCGCATGCCGGCCGCAGACATACCGGAAGTATCGGGAGCGCTCGAGCAGATCGCCGGCCAGGCATTGCGTGCCGGCGAGATCATCCGGCGCATCCGCTCGCTGGTACGCAACGAAGATGTACGGCGCGAGTCGCAGGACATCAACGACCTGATCCGTGAAGTACACGGTCTGCTGGCGAGCGATGCACGAGTACACGACGGCCGGTTGGCGCTCGACCTGTCGTCTCCATTACCGAAGGTCACCGTCGATGGAGTACAGATCCAGCAGGTACTCATGAACCTGGTGCACAACGCATTCGAAGCGCAGGGCCCCGAGCACGACGGCGCTCCTTTCGAAGTCCGCATCGCCACGCGACCCACGGAAGCTGGCGACGTCGAAGTGTCAGTCAGCGACCTTGGGCCGGGGCTGGCCGGCGAGATGGAGCAGAAGATCTTCGAGCCATTCTTCACCACCAAGACCAGCGGCACGGGACTCGGCCTCGCGATCAGCCGTTCGATCATCAAGGCGCACGAAGCGCGGCTTGGCTATCGCGCCAACCAGCCGCGGGGTGCATGCTTCTATTTTGTCCTTCCGGCGCACCAGGAGTCAGGGATATGAAAGAGATGCCGCAGACCGTTTTCGTAGTCGACGACGACGACGCGGTGCGCAACTCGTTGCGGATGTTGCTCAAGTCCGCCGGTGTCCATGCGGAGGCGTTTGCGTCCGCCCAGGAATTCCTCTTGACGTATGAGGTCTCGCATCCCGGTTGCCTGGTTCTCGACGTGCGCATGCCGGGAATGAGCGGCCTCGAGATGCAACATGAGCTCAACCTGCGCGGCGCCGCCATCCCCGTCATCTTCATCACCGGCCATGGCGACATTCCGATGGCGGTGGAAGCCATGCAGCACGGTGCATTCGATTTCCTGCAGAAGCCTTTTCGCGACCAGGAACTGCTCGATCGCGTGCAGCGTGCGCTGATCCGCGATACCGAATATCGCGCGCGCCTGCGCCACACCGACCGGATCCGTGAACGACTGGCTTCATTGAGTCCGCGCGAGCGGGAAGTTCTCGACCTGGTGACGCAAGGCAAGGCGAACAAAATGGTGGCCGGCGACCTAGGGGTGAGCCAGCGCACCGTGGAAATCCATCGGGCGCACGTCATGCAGAAAATGGAGGCCGGTTCGCTGGCCGAGCTGGTGCGCATGATGATGACCGTCGCGCCTTGAGACGAAGGTCGCAGGGGACGGCACGAGAAAGTACGTATTTAAGCGCACCGATCGCGATGCAATGCTGCCGGCATCGATGGTGGGCTCAAATCACAATGGCGAGAGCGCCGGCGGCGACGGCGCAACGCGACGCCCGCGTACCATCATTGTCGCCGGGCAGTCGTCCCAGCGCACTCGCGAAGTCCTGCGCGCCCTGCGAGGATTCACCAATGTCATCTGGCCCTCGTCGCTCGAATCGGCGCTCGCGCAAGCCAGCTCGACGGACGCAGGGTGTCTGGTAATCGCCGATGACCTCCGCGAGGAACCCATCGACGAATTTCTGCAGGAGGCGCGCGAACTGCAGCGCAACCTGCCGATATTCGTGATCACCGACCCCGATGATGTTGCCGAGGCCGTCTCGGCAATGCGCAATGGCGCAACCGCAGTAATCGAAATCCCGCCTTCCTATGCGGCACTCCGCGAAGAGGTCGCGCGCGCCACTCAATGAGTGCATCGCAACACGTACATCCGGGCTTCACATTTCGTCGGCAATCACTTTGGCGAATGCGGCCCGCAACTTCGTAGGATTCCTCCGTATTGACGCGCTCAGCGCCTCGGCGAAGACTCGTCCGACAGAATCTCCTTACCGACGTCACGCAGAGCGCACCATGTCCGCCCAGCTTGCCAATGTCGTTGCTCTCAACTTGCCCGAGCGGTCCGCTCGCGGCCTCATCCTACATGTGGAAGATGACGAGGCGCTGCGGCGATCCACCGCCATGCTGCTGCGCTCCGAAGGTTTCGAAACCCGCGAAGCAGCAAGTGGCGAACAGGCGCTTGCACAGGTGGAGTCGCTGCGCGGTCGCCTCGACGTACTGATAGTCGACTACAACCTCGGCTATTCGATGACGGGAACGGAAGTCGCGGAGGAGCTCGCCAGGTTGTTAGGCCATGCAGTGCCGACCGTCATACTTACAGGCGATCCGGCCAATGCCGAAGTGCCTTGGCTCACCGACGCGCCGGTGTGGCTGGCGCGCAAGCCGCTGTTGCCGGATACCTTGTTAGCCGCCCTGCCCGCCCTGGTCGCTTTCCGGCGCGCAGTCGCGGCGGTTGCGCCACGCTGAAGGACGACGCCGCATCTGTGCGCGCCGATCAATTCCGTTTCGCGTAGAGCGGCAGCACGCGCGGTAAATTCTTCTCGATGTCCTGGATGCGGTCCTTGGGGGCCGGGTGCGTGCTCAGGAATTTCGGCTGGCCGCCCGCGCCTTCTATGGATGCCATCTTGTTCCACAGTGTCACCGCCGCCCGCGGATCGTAGCCGGCCCGGGCCATGAGCTCGAGGCCAATCTGGTCGGCTTCGGATTCCTGATCGCGACTGAATGGCAACTGGAACGTAACCTCGGCCACCATGTTGGCGATGTTGGCCGCGCCCTCGCTGACGCCGGTTACCGCAGCCGCGCCGGATAACACGAGCTGCTGAGCGTACGCGCGCGACACGCGCTCCCGCGTGTGCTCGCGAAGCGCATGTGCGACCTCGTGCGCCAACACAGTGGCGAGCTCCGCGTCGGAGACGTCGAGCGTCTCGATGAGTCCGGAATACACCATGATGCGACCGCCGGGCATGCAGTAAGCATTGACGTCCTTGGTCTTCTGCACGTTGAACTGCCAGTTCCAACCGGCAGCATCGGCGCGGAACGTCGGAGTTGCCGAAACAATTCGCCGCGCGATGGTGGTGACACGCGCAAGCTGCGCCTTGTCGGTGTTGAGCACCCCTTTTTCACGAGCCGCCTTGAGCTCGGCCTCGTACGCCTCGGCAGCTCCCTGATCGATGGTGGCACTGGGCACCAGCATTTGCTGCTTGCGGTCGACGCCGACGGCACCGGCACTCGTGGTCCGTACGGTTTCGCAACCGGCGGTACTCAATAGGATCGCCGCGACGAGGCCAAGCACTTTTGGGGTATTCATCTACCAGATACTCGTCGTGGCTGGTTGCGCTAACAATCGACCTTTTACAGCAAAGAAGTTAGGACGGGCACGCTTCTTGTGCGGGTTTCGTCCTACGAGAACGGCAAGCATCACAGGAACTTGACATCGTCGGTGCGCGTGTTCCGGCACCCCTCGCTCGAGGCGCAGAACGCCTGACCGAATAAGACAGAGGAACAGTGGTGCGGAGTCACCCCAATTGCCTCTCGTACGACCACCACCACGAGTACGTGTTACTAGTTAGATCGGAACCGTTCGCGTGCTTCGGCGTGATTGCAGGCGGACGGAGGAAATTCGTCCCCATTCTTGTTTGTGGCGGCATACTCGGGCTCATGAAGTTGCCTCTCAATCGACGGCGGGTCATTCTCGCCGGCATCATGGCTGCCTTTGCTCCTTCGGCGCGCGCTGATCCCGATCCGGACCGGGAAGTCGAGGCTTCGATACTCGAACTGTGGCCCGGCGGCGCCCCCGGCGCGGAACGGGTTACCGTCAAGGAAGAAGTCATCGAGCGATTGCCCGACGGACCGTTGCGCGATCGCTTTGTTCGGCACGTCACACGCCCGCTCCTGACGCTGTTTCGGCCCAAGCAACCCTTCAACGGCATTACGCTGCTCATCGTGCCGGGCGGTGGTTACGTTCGTGTGGTCATCGACAAGGAAGGTGTAGAGGCCGCCGAGTGGTTTACCGCACGCGGGTTCGCGGCAGCGGTGCTGCGCTATCGCCTGCCAGCTGACGGCTGGGCCGCCGGCCCCGACGCGCCCGTACACGATGCCATGCGCGCCATGAGGCTGCTGCGGGCGCGTCGCGGACGTGGCGGTGACTTGCCGGCGCGAACGGGCGTCATCGGTTTTTCCGCGGGCGGTCATCTTTGCGCGCGCCTGATCACCGAACCCGATCTGATATACGAGCGCCGCGATGCCGCCGACGATCTGTCCGCACGCCCTGATTTTGCCGTGCTCATGTACCCCGTGATTACCACCACCGGCATGCAAGCGCATAGGGGATCGACGGAGCAGTTGCTGGCGGCCGGCGTGTCGGCCTCCGAGCTCGCGCGTTACTCTCCGCACTACAATGTCGGCTCACAGACACCCCCAACCCTGCTCGTACACGCCGCCGACGACCCCAGCGTGCCCGTGGAGAATTCGCTGTTGATGTACGCAGCGCTGCGCAAGGCGAACGTGCGCAGTGAGCTGCATGTGTTCGACAGTGGTGGACACGGTTTTGGGCTACGCAGCGTCGCCGGGAAAGACGTCGCAGCATGGCCGACACTGGTGCAAAACTGGGCACAGAGCAATGCCGCGCCAGCCCCCTGAGGTCGTCGACAGCCAGCGGCGAAGATTGTTAGGAACGGCATCGCTGGGAGTGCTCGCAGCTTCTTCGGTCGCGCGCGCCGCCGCTGCCGCGCCAGTAGTGCGAACGAGCGTCGGGCGCATCCGCGGAATCCGCGACGGCGACTTGCAGGTGTTTCGCGGCATTCGATATGGCGCAGACACCGGCGCGCGCCGCTTCATGCCCGCGGTGGCGCCGGAGCCCTGGCGCGGCGTCATCGACGCGAAGGCATATGGCGCCGCCAGTCGTCAACCTGGCTCGGAGCCTAACCAGTCCGAAGATTGCCTGTTCCTCAACGTCACCGCGCCGCAAGGGAAAGCATCGCGTCCGGTAATCGTCTACATCCACGGCGGAGCGTATTCGAGCGGCTCGGGATCGAGTGCTCTCTACGACGGCGCCACGCTGTGCCGGCGTGGAGATGTGGTCGTCGTTACGGTCAATCACCGGCTCAGCTTGTTCGGCTATCTCTATCTGCCCGGATTTCCCGATTCCGGAAATGCGGGGATGTTGGACCTCGTGCTGGCACTGCGCTGGGTTCGCGACAACATCGCGGCCTTTGGTGGAGATCCGGGTTGCGTTACTTTGCTCGGACAGTCCGGCGGTGGAGCCAAGATCGCGACTCTGATGGCGATACCGGCCGCAGCCGGACTATTTCATCGCGCTGCCACCATGAGCGGCCAGCAATTGACCGCGTCCGGGCCGCTGCACGCGGCAGGTCGGACGCGCGTGCTGCTCGACAAGCTGGGCGTCACTCAAGCGCGCGCCGCCGCGCTCGCAACCCTGCCTGCCGTGGATTTATTACGTGCGCACGCTGGAACTGTAGATCCATACATCGGTCGTGGCAGCCTCTACATGGGGCCGGTGCTCGACGAGCGCACACTCACGCGCCATCCGTTCTATCCAGATGCGCCGGCGCAATCGGCCGCAATTCCCATGATGATCGGCAATACCCACGATGAGACACGATCGCTCATTGGCCGGGGAGATCCGAGCTCTTGGGACATGACTTGGGAAGCATTGCCCCAGCGGCTCGAAACTGAGTTACGTGTGGATATTTCAGGCGCATTGGTGGTGGCCGAATACCGCCGCTGGTATCCGCATTATTCGCCTTCCGATGTATTTTTTTCGGCCACCACCGCGGGGCGTTCGTGGCGCGCCGCCATCGTCGAAGCCGAGCTGCGCGCCGCGCAGGGCTCGCCGGCATTCGCCTACCAGCTCGACTGGGCCTCACCGCAGGACGGTGGCAAATGGGGCGCGTTTCACACGCTCGACATACCGCTGATGTTCGGCAGCTTGGCTGCGCGCGAATCCCTGACCGGCGAGGGCGACGACGCTCGGCGGGTATCGACGACCATGCAGCAGGCGCTGCTGGCATTCGCGCGCAGCGGCGATCCTAACTACCCTGGTATGGCTCGCTGGGAGCCTTACACGCTGCCGCGGCGCGCCACCATGGTGTTCAACGTCGACAGCCGGCTCGCCGACGACCCGCGCGGGCAGGAACGCCAATTGTTCGCAAAAGTGCCATTTATCCAGCAGGGCACCTGAGCAGCGAAGGTCGACCCCGTCGCCGGGGCGGATCGCGATTTGACGCTGGTCGCGGGCCCACGGGTCCGGGAAATGCGGGTGCCGTCTCAGCGCCGAAAGATCGATTGCGCAGACAATCAATTCACTAGCGAAATCCAATGATTTGACCTGCAATGTCCTTTCGAACCATTGAAGATGACACCGGTTTCCCGATATAACACCGGCAGCAGCCGAACGCTAAATCAAAAAAAGGTTCATAAAATTGGTCTCTGTTGTCTCCGACCTCGCGTTCGACGCCAAGGGAGTGGCTGCCGAATTCGTCAAGGCGCGCCGATCCGCAGGCTCGCTGACGCAATATCCCGGCTCTCCCCCGCCCGATCTCGACTCGGCATATCGATGCCAGGATGAGGCTATCGCGCTGTGGGGGGACTCAATAGCCGGCTGGAAGGTAGGCTGGATACCCGAGCCACTGAGCCAGAAATACGGCGCGCAGCGGCTGGTCGGACCGATCTTCGCCGGCTCGGTGCAAAGTGCCCATGGCGCCGCGCGATTCGACGCGCCGGTTTTTGCGCAGGGCTTTGCCGCCATCGAGGCGGAATTCGTGGTGCAACTCGCCAAGGACGCGCCAGCCAATGTCGCGGAGTGGACCACCGAGACAGCGCGGCGGTTTGTCAAAGCCATGTATATCGGCATCGAAATCGCCAGCAGTCCGCTGGTGAACATCAACGACTTCGGCCCGGCGGTTGTTGCCAGCGATTTCGGCAACAATGCTGGCCTGCTGCTCGGCGCGGAGATCGTCGACTGGCAAACGCGCAGCCTGGAGTCGCTGATTTGCGAGACTCGTATCGATGACACGGTGGTCGGCCGTGGCAGTGCAGCCGCCGTGAGCGGAGGCCCACTCGCCGCGCTCGCCTTCGCCTTGCGTTGCAATGCGCGCCGGGGACGGCCGCTGCGCGCCGGCGAATACGTATCGACCGGCGCGGCAACCGGTGTCCACTCCATCGCGGCAGGACAATCGGCCGAGGCAATTTTCACCGGCATAGGCAGCCTGAAATGCATTGCGGTGCCCATGACACCGGTGCCCGGGCGCTGATTGTTAGGGGACATACCTGCCCGACCGGCGCCCACTTCCGTACAATCGCCACCATGACACGCACCCGGAAGAAAGCCGCGGCAAACCGCGGCGCGCCGAAGGTTCCAGGCTCCGCGAAGGTGACCGGCATCAAGCCTGGTCGTAACGCCACTATCAACGACATCGCTCGTCTCGCGAGTGTTTCGAAAAAAACGGTATCGCGGGTCATCAATCAGTCACCGCTCGTGCAGGAAGCAACCCGTGCGCGCATCCAGGCGGTCATCGACAAATTCGGCTACGTCCCCGACCCCCAGGCTCGCGGCCTCGCGTTTCGCAAAGCCTTTCTCATCGGCCTCGTGTACGACAATCCGAACGCGCAATACATCGTGAATTGCATGGAGGGTGCGCTCGATGCGGTGCGTAACTCCGAATACGAAGTCGTCGTGCATCCCTGCGATCGCAAGAAGCCGGACTTCATCTCCGGTGTGCGCCGTTTCGTCGAACGCCAGAAGTTGCGCGGTGTGATCCTGCTGCCTCCGGTCTCAGAGAACGATGAGCTCACGCGTGCGCTGACCGCCGCCGACTGCTCGTACGTCCGCATCACGTATGCGCAAATGGACGACCCGGCCCGCCTGGTGATTTCCAACGACCGGCTCGCGGTCGCGGAAGTTGCCAACTACCTGGTTTCACTCGGCCACAAGCGCATCGGCTATATCGCAGGCCCCCCCGGGTTCCGTTCGGCGATCGAGCGCCTCGCGGGATTTCGCGAGGCGATCTCCGCACGCGGTATTCAGTTCGGCGCCGAACTCATCGTCGAAGGTGGCTATACGTACGAATCCGGCGTCGCTGGGGCCGAGAAATTACTGGCGCTGAGCCCGCGCCCCACCGCCATATTCGCCAGCAATGACGAGATGGCCGCCGGCGTGTATCGCGCCGCCAATCGACTCGGCCTCGCTGTTCCTGGCGATCTGTCGATCGTCGGATTCGACGATGGACCACTTGCATCACGGCTGCTGCCCTCCCTCACCACGATCCGTCTGCCGATCCGTGAGCTTGGCCGCCTTGCCGCCAACAAGATCCTGCATCCAGAGGCCGCGGGAGGCACGCATGCCATGGTGACGCCGCTCGAGCCGCACCTGGTTATCCGAGATTCCTGTCAGCCACCGCCACGCTGAGCCGCTGCCCTGCTCTTAACAATTCACGGACGCCGTCGCATCGACGGCGTTAAAAAGTGGCTGTAGGCCTGACGATGACACCGGTTTCTGTGGGCCAGTGGACGCTGTAGAATCGCCGTCCCAAATACGCCCCGGACGAGAGAAACATGAAGTTCGAAACGCGCCACGCCAGCCATCAGAGCATCGTTCAAACCGCCGACACTTCAAGGCTGCGCGAGCTGTTTCATGTGTCCGGTTTCTTCGTGCCGGACGACGTGCACCTCACGTTCAGTCACATCGAACGCATGATCGTCGGTGGTGTGATGCCCGTGTCGAAGAGCGTCGACCTCAACGAGGTTCCGGCGCTCAACAAGGGCCCGTTCCTGGCGCGGCGCGAGCTCGGCATCATCAACGTCGGCGGCCCAGGCAGGGTCACGGTCGATGGCAAGGCGACAGCGCTCGCGGCCCGTGAGGGCCTGTACGTACCGATGGGCACCACCGCCCTGTCGTTTGCGTCGGATTCCGCCGCAACGCCTGCGAAATTCTATCTTGCCAGCACGCCGGCGCACGCGCGATACGAGACAGTGAAGATCGACATCGCCAAGGCGAATCCAATGCCCGTCGGCGCGCCGGCCACCGCCAACGAGCGAACTATCTACCAGTACATCAACCCGGACATCTGCAAGTCTGCGCAGCTGCTCATGGGCCTCACCTCGCTCAAGGAAGGCAGCGTGTGGAACACCATGCCTTGCCACCTGCACGAACGTCGCTCAGAGACCTACTTCTACTTCGACCTCAAGCCTGACGCGCGCGTCGTGCACATCATGGGTGAGCCGCACGAGACGCGGCACATCTTCGTCGCCAACGAGGAAGCCGTCATCGCGCCACCGTGGTCCATCCACACCGGTTGCGGCACGTCGAACTACAGCTTCATCTGGGCGATGGGCGGCGAGAACCAGGAGTACAAAGATGTCGCCTGGGTACCCATGAACGTGTTGCGGTGATGAAGAACAGGTTCGCTGAGTCTTTCGATCTCGGGGGCCGGGTCGCGGCCGTCACCGGCGCGAACACCGGACTGGGCCGCGCCATCGCAGAGGCGCTCGCGGGCGCGGGCGCCGACATCGCAGCCATCGGCCGCAGCGATCCTGCCGATACGCTGGCAGCAGTGAGAGCATTGGGGCGGCGCGGGCTATGGGTGAAGGCGGATCTGGGAGCAAAACCGGAGTACTCCGCGATCATCAAACAGATCGTGGACACGCTCGGCAACCTTCACATCCTCGTAAACAATGCCGGAATCATCCGCCGCGACAACGCCATCGACTTCACTGAAGCCGACTGGGACGCCGTGCTGGACGTCAACCTGAAGTCGGTGTTCTTCCTGTCGCAGGCGGCGGCGCGCCACATGATTCCCGCCGGTGGCGGAAAAATCATCAACATCGCTTCGATGTTGTCGTTCCAGGGTGGCATCCGCGTACCCTCCTACACTGCCAGCAAGAGCGGCATTGCGGGCCTCACTAAACTGCTGGCGAACGAATGGGCTGTCAGCGGCATCAACGTCAATGCGATCGCGCCTGGCTACTTCGCGACGAATAACACCGTGGCATTGCAGGCCGACGTGAAACGGAATGCGGAGATCCTGGGGCGCATTCCCGCGGGACGCTGGGGTGATCCGCAAGATATTGGTGGCGCGGCCGTGTTCCTGGCCGCGAGTGCTGCGAACTACGTCCAGGGCGTAATCCTCCCGGTAGACGGTGGCTGGCTCGCTCGCTGACCGAAGGTGCTACACGCGACGCTGCTAGCCTCCGACTCTGCGGCCGTTATGATGTCGGCTCCCTGCCTGGAGCCGAAATGCGACACATCCTCCGGAACCTCTGGTACTGCCTCGCGGCGACCGCTGTGGGCCCGGGAGCGATCGCCGCGCCCGACCACGTCGACATTACCTGGATGTCGATCGCCAACATGCATTTCGATCTGGGCAGCCAGCAGATCGTCGCCGACGGTTACATTACCCGCCTGCCTCCGGAAATCTTTTACGGTGGTGGTGGCGGCTTCGCATCCACGCGCCGCGCAATGCCGCCGGATACCGCCGCCGTGCGCTCGGTGTTCGACGCCATAGGCGGTAAAGCCGCGGTCAAACTACTGTTGACTGGCCACAGTCACTGGGACCACTCCTTCGATACCGCGACCTGGGCGAAGCTGTCGGGGGCACGCGTGATCGGCTCGCCGACCACTTGCCTGCAAACGCGCGCCGCGGGAATTCCGGCGCGGCGCTGCACGCCGGTGTACGGCGGCGAAAAATTCACCCTGGCGCCCGGAGTCGAGATGTACGTCATCCGCTGGAATCACAGCGGTGACCCGTCACAGAACCCCGAGCAACACGACCCGGTCGAGCTACGCGCGGTCCCCGTCCCCAACGAGGCTGGCGCATTGCGTGCCGGCGTCGCCGAGGACTTTCCGAATGGCGGCGGCAACCGTGCCTATCTCTTCAAGGTCGACGGACCGGCGGGCCGCTTCAGCTGGCTGTTCCAGGACTCCGCCAGCGCCGTCGACTTGCGCCAGCCCGTTGTCGTCGACGGGAAAAACTACGGCGCACCACTCGACAACCTGAGCGCGGCGATGAAGGCTGCCGGCCTCGAGTCGGTCGATCTGTGGATCGCCACGGGCGGACGCGAGGTGGCGCAGCTCGTGCTGCCGGTCCTGCGGCCCAAAGCCTATCTACCTGTGCATTGGGATGGCCTGTTCGGCGCGTTCAAAGCGGGCCCTGCGCAACCCTACGCCGATGCCGCGCTCGAAGGCCTGCTCGCGCAGGCAGGGGTGAAGCGGGTCGTCCCGGTGCAATACATGGATCGCTGGCGTCTGGATCACAAGGGGATCGACACGGTGGACAATGTGAACACCAAGCGGAAACTCGGGTTCAATTGATGCGGATTGCTTTCCTCGGTCTCGGACACATGGGCAGTGGCATGGCAAGGCGCCTGCTCGCTGCCGGTCACTCGCTGACAGTGTTCAACCGCACGGCGGCTCGCGCCGCGCCTTTCGCGAACCTCGGTGCACGCGTCGCAGATTCACCGTGTGCGGCAGCGCAAAAGGCCGACGTGATCATCGGCATGACTGCTGACGATGAGTCTTCGCGCGCCATGTGGCTCGGTGGGGAGGGTGCGCTGGCCGCCGACAATTCGCCGGACGCGCTTGCCATCGAATGCTCGACGCTCTCGCATGACTGGGTGCTCGAACTGGCGCAGCAGGTGCGCGGGCGGGGATTTCGCTACGTCGATGCGCCGGTTACTGGCCTGCCCGACTCGGCGGCGGCCGGCACTCTGACCCTGCTGGTGGGTGCAGAGCCAGCCGATCTCGACGCAGCGCGGCCGACCTTCGCTTCGCTTGCCACGCGAGTGCTGCACTTCGGCCCCGTCGGCCAGGGGACGGTCTACAAACTCATGATCAATCTGATGGGCGCGGTGCAAATCGCGTCCGCTGCAGAAGGCATGGTGCTCGCCGAGCGCGCCGGCCTCGATCTGAGGCTGGTTGCCGATGCGGTCGCCAGCGGCCAGGCCGCCAGCCCGCAGGTGGTTCGCAACGTGCGGCGATTCGTCGCTGGTGATCACAGTACCAGCGTGAATTTCACTCCCGCGCTGCGCCTCAAGGACATCGATTACGCGCTGCGCCTGGCGAACAAGTCAGGGACCGACTGCGCGTTCGGGAAAGCGGCGGCGGCCGTGTACCGCAAGCTCTGTGCACAAGGGTTCGGGGCGGACAACGAAAGCCGCGTTATCGACGCGCTGCGTCGATAGGGCGCGAGGTCTAGGCTCGAATCAGAGAGTACAGATCGGGGCGTCGTCGGTACCGAGCGCCTTCACCATGCCGTAATTCTCGGTCTTCTCGGGAATGGCGCGTAACAGCATGCCCCAGGGCGTGCTGCGGAACGTGCCGGGCGAGATGTCCGGAGCGACGACGCGTACCTCGGTCGCGAGCTGCGGTTCTGGACGCAGCGCGCGCACGCGTGCGCTGATGACGTCCGAAGTGTCCCCTACACGGTGCAATTGCACACAGATCTCGTCCTGTGCACCGATCGTGATGTGGCGTGGCTGGTCGCCAACACGCAGCGCCAGTCGCTGGCCGGTTGGCCCCGAGTAACGCGCTGGATCAACATCGAGAAGATATATGCTGCTGCTCGCTTCGACCTGCGCGAGCGCAACTCCCACAACTGCGGCACAGACGGCCGCGGAAAAAACTAGTTTGCGCATACCGATATCCGAGCATCTTTCCTACGGGAAGTTCCCTCAGATTTTGTAGTCACTTCGTGTCGGCGCATACCGACAGGAAACACCAGGTTTCGCGTGATTTTTTCTTCGGGCGAGCGTCAATCTGGTGCGTCAGTTCATTCGCCGCACACAACATCACGTTTCGCCACACAAAGTTACACAATTCATGCCGCCGGGCGGTCAAGGCATTTTGTTTGTTAGCCTGCCGATCAGGGCACCACGCCTTTCGCCCCAGCATGCGGGCGCGCCATGCGAAATGCTCAGGGTCGCGCTGCAGCGCATTCGAAGCATTGCAGCGCATCGTCGAGACACCCGGTGTCGAACAGCAGTTTGCCGAGCGCCAGGTGATTCTTCGCGCGACTCTCGTCGAGCATTACCGCATTCCTCAGGGCGGTGAATGCTCCCGCGCGATCGCCCAGCAGCGCGAGCGCCGTGGCGAGGGCGTGCCAGGCGTCGACGTCACTGCCATCGTCACTCAGCAACCGCGAGCCACGGAGCACCACGGCACGCGCAAATTCGAGCTCCTCGGAGACAGATGCCTTCGCTGGCATGCCGTTGAGCCTGCTGTTGATGATGGGTGGGCCGCTGAGAGGACTCAGAGGCGCCGGGCGGTGGCTTCCCTGCGTGAAGAACAGTTGTTAGTTAGCGACGCTATTTCGTCAGGATGAGCTTGCCGCTGCGCGTCACCTGCAGCAGGTAGCGTTCGGCGGCGTGTTCGATCCAGATGCGGTGAGCCCCGCCCAACAGTTCCCGCGTCGAGACGACGCGTTCGGTTGGCGGCGCAGGGCGCGCCGCGATCGGCTGTACGGGCATCGGCGGCGATTCTTCCAAATGACCATGACGCATGGGAGGCCTCAAATAAGAACGCTTCTCATTCGCGCCGGAGAATAGAACTGGTCTGCCGACAATGCAAGTACTCATTGAAACAACAAGTTACGGACTATGGCCCGCGCGGTTATGTCAGAACGGCTTCACCACCACGAGGATGACGATGGCGATGAGCAGGACAGCGGGCAGTTCATTGAAGAGCCGAAACCAGCGCTCCGAGTGGGAATTCCGGTCAGCGGCAAACTGTTGCAACAGCGCGAAGCAGGCGCCGTGATAGCCGACCAATACCAATACGAGCGCCAGCTTCAAATGCAGCCACCGCATTAGTAGATAGTCGGGCGCGATGGCCAGCATGGCCACGCCGAAGCCGATCGCCACGACGGCGGCGATCGTCATGATCATGAACAGTTTGCGTTCCATGATCTTGAAACGACCGTTGCCCACCGCATCGTCGATGGCAGCTTGCTGAATATCCGTGGTCTGGATCTGCGCGTGATACACGAACAAGCGCGGCAGATACAGCAGCGCCGCGAACCAGCTCACGACCCCGACGATGTGGAAGGCTTTCAGCCAAAGCATACGGAAGGCACCTTGGCGGCATCTGTGCCGGTCACGAGAGTCAGCTCACGCGAGACCAGTGCACTCAAAGCGGTGACGTGGTCCCCGCGCGCATTGAGCGCGGGAATGTAGTGATACTGTTCGCCGCCGGCCGCATGGAAAACGTCGCGGTTCTCAATGCCGATCTCCTCGAGAGTCTCGAGGCAGTCGGCCGCGAATCCCGGGCAGATCACGCTCACACTGGTGATACCGCGTTTGGGCAAATCCGCGAGCACTTCGCTGGTGTAGGGCTGAAGCCAGCGTGCGCGGCCGAAACGGGACTGGAACGAAACGCTCCACGCATCCCCGGCCAGCCCCAACTGCTGCGCCAGCAGACTTGCGGTGCGCTGGCATTGTTCGCGATACGGATCACCGAGCGCTACGTAGCGCTCCGGAATGCCATGGAAAGACATTAGCAGGTGGCGCGTGGTACCGATGTCGCGGCGGTGCTCCTGCACGCTCGCGGCGAGCGCGTCGATGTAGCCTTGGTCGTCGTGATAATTGGCGACGAATTTCAGCGCCGGCACGGAACGCAGGTTCCGCAATGCTCCACTGACCTGGTCGAACACCGCTCCGGTGGATGCCCCGCAGTATTGGGGAAACATCGGGATCGCGAGAATCCCCTCCGCACCCGCCTCGCGCAACGACTCGATGGCATCGGCAACCTTGGCACCACCTGTGTAGAGCATGGCGAGTGCCACTGGTATGCCGCTGACACGCAGGGCCGCCTCAAGTCCGCGACGCAGCGCCTCGCTTTGCACGGCGAGCGGAGAGCCTTCCGGCGTCCAGATCGCTGCGTATTTCTTCGCGCTCGCGCGCGGACGTACGCGCAGGATGATGCCGTGAAGAATCGGCAGCCACAGCAGGCGCGGCAGCTCGACCACGCGCGGATCACCGAGCAGGCCCGCGAGGAAAGCGCGGACGTCGCGCGTCGAAAGTGACGCCGGCGTACCCGAGTTGACGAGCAATACACCCCATTTCATGACGACTTGCTCATGAGAACCGGACTCAGGACACCCAGTCGCGCGGTTTCAGGTATTCGGCCAGTGCGGCTTCCGGCGTTCCGGGTGCCGGTTGATAGTCGTACCGCCATTCGGCACGAGGTGGCAACGACATGAGCAGCGACTCGGTCCGCGTCTGCGACTGGAGTCCAAAACGGGTGCCGCGGTCGAATGCCAGGTTGAACTCCACGTAGCGCCCGCGACGCAGCCGCTGGAAGTCCTGCTCCCGTGTGCCGAACGGCGTGGACACACGCGCCTTTACGATGCGCATGTAGCTGTCCAGATAGGTGTCGCCAATGCGGCGAACCAACGCGAAGCAATGCTCGAAACTGCCGCCGAACTCGGCGGTGGTCTCGTTGAGGTCGTCGGCAAACAAGCCGCCGATGCCGCGGGTCTCGCCACGATGCGGTAGATAGAAATAGCGGTCGCATGCTTCCTTGAGGAGCTCGTAGCAGCGCGGTCCTGCCGGGGCGCAGGCGGCACGCGCGCTTGCGTGCCACTGCCGTGCGTCTTCTTCGAAGGGATACACCGGAGTCAGGTCGAACCCGCCACCGAACCACCAGACTTCACCTCCACGCGCGGTGAACAGCCGAACGTTGGCATGCGAGGTCGGTGCGTACGGGTTCACCGGATGCACGACGCAGCTCGTGCCCATCGCACGAAACGGCTGACCGGCGAGCTCGGCGTGGCGCTCACTCGCCGCTGCCGGCAGGCGCGCCCCGCTGACATCGCTGAAAGCCACGCCCGCGCGATCGAACACGCCGCCGTTCTCGATGAGCGAAAGCCTGCCGCTACCGCTCAGCACATCGCCCGGCGGCCGCTGCCATTCGTCGCGATGCTGGCTGGTTCCAGCGTCGAGCGACCTCCAGGCGTCACTCAATCGCGTATGCAGACCCACAAAATAATGCCGCGCCGCGCCAATTTCGTCGGCGCCGATGGCGTTCATGCCAAGGGCTTCGGCGGCACTCACGGTGCGCTCCTGAACAGGTATCCGCGGCCGCGGAGCGTGACGATGTGCACGGGGTTCTCTGGATCCGGCTCGAACAGTTTGCGCAGGCGCAGGATGAAGTTGTCGACGGTGCGGTCGGTCGGGAACTGGTCCATGCCCCAGACTTCTTCGAGCAGGTCGGTGCGCGTCAGAGCGCGGTTCTCATTGGCCGAGAATACTTCCATGAGCCGCAACTCTTTGTCAGACAGCGAAACTTCGCCCTCGTTGGTGAACGCCTGGCCGGTGTCGAAGCGCACCCAGAAATTCGCAAAGACGAGGCGCGGCGGCGCGCTGGCGGGCCGGCCACTCGCACGGCGCAGCAGCGCTCGCACTCGCGCCAGCAGCTCGTTCACGTCGAACGGTTTCGGTAGATAGTCGTCGGCCCCCGCGTCGAGGCCGCGTACCTTCGAGGTGGTGTCGCTGCGCGCGGTGAGCATGAGAATGGGCGCACTCACACCGAGATCACGCGCGTAACGCGTCAGCGCAAATCCATCGCCACCTGGCAGCATCACGTCGAGTATCGCGAGCTGGAAGTCCTGCGCGGCAAGGAGTTGCTTGCCGTCGGCGAAATTTTCCGCGGCGACGATTTCATAGCCGGCATGACGCAGGTTCACCGCCACCAGCTCGCGCACCAGTCGTTCATCCTCGACGATCGCGATGCGGTCAGCCATGTGCAGCGTCCTCCGAGGTCACCGGCTGCGGCGACGGCGGCGCCAGCATCAGCGTCACGGTGAACACGGCTCCCTGTCCTGGACCCGCGCTGCGCGCGGCGATGTCCCCCCCCATGCGGCGCGCAAGTTGCCTCGCTATCGCCAACCCGAGGCCGGCCCCATGGGTGATGCCATCGCCGCTGCCGCGGTTGTGCACGTCGAACAGCTTCTCGGCGGTCGCAGGTGAAAAACCGCGTCCCTGGTCGCTGATATCGAGCCGCCACCGGCCGTCGCCCACGGCGGCTGCCAGCCGTACGCTGCCGCCGCCATACTTGTTGGCGTTGTCGAGCAGGTTTTCGAGGATCACGCGAAGGCCATCACGGTCGGCCAGCACTTGAACCGCGTCGATTGCCGCGACCTGTACCTCGCCGCCGCTGGCGGTGCGCTGGCGATGTGCGAGCAGGTCGGCGATGAATCGCGCCGCGTCGATGCGTTGCGCGCTTTCACGCGGATCGCGCGCCATCGCGCGCTGGTACGCGAGGATGGTTTCCGCAAGATGTTCGAGGCGATCGCATTCGAGCTGCCCGAGCTTGATGAGCTCGATGCGCTGCGCTTCCGGAATGCTGCCTATGGCCAGACTTTGCAGCAGACCTTTCACGCCGGCCACCGGTGTCTTGAATTCGTGGCTGGTGAACTGCAAAAGCTTTTCCATGTCTTCGCGCTGCTGCTTGCGACGTTGGGCGATCAGGAACAGCACTACGAGGCTGCCGGACAGCATCAGCCCGAGCAGCGTGGATTCGCCGACCAGCATGACGTTGCGACGCTCGTGCCGGGCCGCGATTTCGAGCTGGCGCTCGGTCACCTCCTGCACGCTCAACCCCTGCTCGCGCTCGAGCAGCGTGCGCTCGAAATATTCGTTGTTGCGCATTTCGCCGCGCAACAGGATGGTCCACCAGAACACCAGCGACGCCGTGGCCAGCAGCGTGAACCCGAGCACAATGAGCTCGGCGCGCTCGAGGAACCACTGCCGAAAGTTGGGTCGCATCAGCCTCTTCCCGTCAACTTGGGTCGCTCGTTGCGAGCACGTCCAGCAATTTATCGAGATCAGCCGTCGTGTGAGCCGCGGACAAAAAGCATACCTCGTATGCCGAGGGTGGAAGGTACACGCCGCGCGCGAGCCAGCCGCGGTAGCGCCGGTGATATTCATCGATTGCGCCGCTGGCAATCGACGATGCCGCCACCGGCAGGGCCGCCGCTGCATCGAAGTATGGCCACACGATGGGACCGACGCGTGGCAACTGTGCCATACGCTTCAAAGCATGGCGCGCAAAAGCGGCTTCCAGATGCCTGCCTAACATCTCGAGATGCCGGTACACGCCGCCCTCGGCGAGCTCCGTGAGCGTGGCAATACCGGCTGCGAGGCATACCGGATTACCGGCCATCGTGCCCGCCTGGTAGACCGGACCGAGCGGAGCGAGCCTCTCCATGAGCTCGCGACGTCCGAGCACCGCGGCCACCGGCAGGCCACCGCCAACGATCTTGCCGAGCGTCGTGAGGTCGGGCTCGATGCCTAACAACTTGTCGTAGCCGTGGAATCCGAAGCGAAAGCCGGTGATGACCTCGTCGAAGATCAGTATCGCGCCGTGTGCGCGCGTGAGCTCGCGCAATTTGAGCAGGTATTCGCCTGATTGCAGCAGCAGGCCATTGTTGGCGGGCAGCGGCTCGATGATGGCGGCGGCAATGTCCTTGCCCTGTTCGCGGAACGCCTGCTCGAGCGCGGCAACATCGCCCAGCGGAATCACGAGTGTGTCGGCGGCAACCTGCGCCGGCACGCCGGCACTGTCGGCCAGGCCCTGGGTGATGACGCCACTGCCGGCCTTCACCATCAGAGAATCGACGTGTCCGTGGTAGCACCCATCGAATTTGAGAATGCGCCGGCGCCCATTGGAGGCGCGGGCGATCCGCACCGCCGTCGCCACCGCCTCAGTGCCACTGACGACGAAGCGCACGAGCTTGGCGTACGGATACGCGGACAGAACCCGCTCGGCAAGCTCGCCTTCGCCACGATGCGCAGTGCCGAAGGCGAGGCCATCGGCGGCAGCGCGTTGCACGGCCTCGACCACGCGCGGGTGCGCATGTCCCAGGATCAGCGGGCCCCAGGCCATGCAGAAATCGAGATACCGGTTGCCGTCCTCGTCAGTGGCGTACGCGCCCTGCGCCTGCCGGAAAAACACCGGCGTGCCGCCGACCTTGCGAAAGGCTCGCACCGGGCTCGAAACGCCCGCCGGGATGAGCGCCTCAGCGCGCGAGAAGAGCTCGGCCGAACGCGCGAGAGGCAGGTTCTTTGCGGTCGAAGGGCTTGCAGCCCGCGACGGCTCCGCGGATGAATGAGTCACGTTGCGATTCCTCTAACAAATCATGTGGAAGCTCGACACTGCTCGCCGCCCAGCCGCGATCCGTGGCAATCCCGAGGTGGGCGTTGCGCCCGTCGACGTGGCAGCCGAAAGGCGTGGAGCAGCCACCCTCTATGACGCGCAGAAAATCCCGTTCCCAGCGCGTCGCCTCGACACAGGCCGCGTCGGCGAGCAGGTCAATCTGCGTTTCGATTTCCTGGTCGCCGGCACGGTGCTGGGCTGCCAGCGCTCCCTGTCCCGGGGCCGGTATCCACCATTCGGGCGGCAGCTCGACGACCGCGAACCTCGACAGATCGAGCGCGAGCCGCGTGAGGCCGGCGGCGGCCAGGACGATGGCGTCGACCGCCTCGCCTTCAGCGAGCTTGCGCAGCCGCGTCGGGACGTTGCCCCGCAGCGGCACCGAAACAGCCTGCGGCGCGAAGCTGCCTAACAAAGCGGCGCGCCGCAACGACGAAGCCCCGACTCGCGCCCCGGCCCTGAGCGGCAGAGTTCCATCCTCACGCGCAATGTAGAATTCGCGACGCACCAGCAGCCAGTCGGCGGGCGTGGCCCGTGGCAATATCGTGCGATTCGAGAGGCCGTCGGGCTCTGCAGTAGGCAGATCCTTGAGCGAATGCACTACCAGGTCGATGCGGTGATCGAGCAACGCGAGCTCGAGCTCACGCGTGAAGAACCCTTTCTCCATCTTGCCGACCAGCAGCGGTGACGGGTCGAGATCGCCGCGCGTGGCGATGACGGTGATGTCGGAATTCCAGGCGGGGGCCGCGGCGGCGCCCCGCAGAGCACCGAGGACGGTGCGCGACTGCCACAACGCCAGATCACTGCCCCGCGAGCCCAGTCTTTTGAGACTCATTGCTCGCGTCTCGCCGCGGAAATGAACTGGTGCAGCATCGCATTCACCTCGGAGGTGAGCTTGCGCGCTCGCTGCGGCGGAATGCCCTCGAGCAGGCCGGGTAGTTTGTTCTGCATGAATTCGGTCCGCATGGCGGTCATCGCCGCGAGTGTGTCGCTCGGCGGCGGCTGCAGCAATGTCTGGCAGATCTTTTCGGCACTGCCGGCGCACTCCACCTCGAGTGCCGCGAATTCGGCTTCGGGCAGCACGGCGCCGTTGCCGTCCAACAGCTCGTCGAGCGCGGTGAGCTTCCAGCCTGGCGCGGCGATCACCTGCAACGGGCTGCCGAGATCGAACAACTGCTGCGCGCCCGCCGCGACCGGCAACGTGAGCCAGGCGTGCGGCGCACCCGAGCAGACGATCAGGCAATGTGCACGCTTCACGGCCCCTTCGAACGCCCGCATGCTGGCCCGATTGAAACTTTCCACAGCGGTGAAGCCCGCATCGGCGAGCGCACGCAACATGGCCTGACCGATTTCGCCGAGGCCAAATACGGCGATGGAGGCATCACGCGGCAGACCCATCAATCGTTGAACCACGAGCGCCTGCACGCCACCGGTGCGGCCCTGGGGCAGGATGCGGCGCGCCCGGCCTAGCAAGTCGCCGACGCCGCGCCACGCCACGTGCAGGCTGCGGCACACCGTGCCCGCCTCGTGCGCCCGCTCGAAGGCACGCAGTACCTGCCGGCCGATGGCATGTTCACCCTGCGCCACCGAATCCAGGCCTGCCGCGACGCGCAGCAAGCCACCGACCGCGGCGACGCCGTGCCGCACGCGCGGCCGCACGCGGTCCGGATTCTCCGCCGCGCCTATCAGCGCCGCGCTGAACAGTTCCGCGGCCCACGACGGCCGCGCGGAAGCGAGCAGCCATTCGACACGCGCGCAGCTTTCGATGCGCACCATGCCCGTGATCTCTTCGGCTTCGAGCAGCTGGTGCGAGGGTCCGCTCGCTTCGGAGTCGAAGGCAGCGAGCGCCGCGCGCACCGCCGACGGTGCCTCGCGATAACTCATGCCGACGAGTGCCAGCGGGATCATGGGCGTCTCAGGAAAATTCCGCGGCAGTTTCCACCATCGCCGCGACCGTTTCCGGCGGCGTGCCTGGCAGGATGCCGTGACCCAAGTTGAGGATGCAGCTGCGGCCGCCCGAGGTTTTCTTCATCGTCTCGAGCAGCGCGCGGGTGCGCTGACGGATCACGTCCGCGCTGCCTAACAACAGCACCGGATCGATGTTCCCCTGCAGCAAATGCTGCGGATACATGTCACGCGCCACCTGCCACTCGGTGCGCCAGTCGAGTGAGAAACCCGTGACGCCACTCTCGCCGAGCAACGGCATGAGGTGATGACCGCCGCGTACGAACAGCAACGTTGGGATTTTGCGTGCGTTGAGCTTTGTGGTGATGCGCTGCAGCGCGGGCAGCGCGAAGTCGCGGTATTCATCGGGCGCCAGCAGGCCGCCCCAGGAATCGAACAGCTGCACGGCATCGGCGCCGGCGTCCACCTGGGCCAGCAGCAGATCGGCGACCACATCGGCGATGGTGCCGAGCGCGCGCCGCGCGAGCACCGGGTCGCGATGCATGAGCGTGCGGGCCTCGCGGAAGTCATCGCTGCCGCCGCCTTCCACGCAGTATGCGAACAGTGTGAAAGGCGCGCCGGCGAAGCCGAGAATGCCGTAGCGCCCCTGAAGCGTCTCTTTGAGATGCGCGACCGCGCGCGGCAGATAGGAGATACGCTCGAGCACACCATCCAGTTGCCAGGCGTCGTAGTCGGCGGCGCTGCGCAGCGGTCTCGCGATCCGTGGCCCTTCGCCGGGACCGAAACTGACGCCGAGCCCCATGGCGAGCGGCACCACGAGAATGTCGGAGAAGACGATGGCGGCGTCGAGTGCGTAACGATCGAGCGGCTCGAGCGCGGCGCGCGTCGACAATTCCGGGTTCTGGCACACGTCCCAGAAACTATGCTCGGCGCGCAGCGCGCGATATCCCGGCAGATAACGGCCGGCTTGGCGCATCAGCCAGACGGGGGGCCGGTCGACCGCATCGCCGCGCAGTGCCGCCAGGAATCGCTCACGCGAATGCATCGTTAACTCCAGCAAAATCAAGCGAAAGCGTACGGCGCACATTGCCTGCGACTGTCACAGCTATGTCACGCCAGCAGCACCTCACGGGCGCCGAGGCTAACATTCATGTCGGAGTCGCCTTTTGCCGATCACCTGGATAGTCACTAAGTCACAACCTCATGCCGACAGCCTGGTTATCCAGCTGCGGCGGCAGGGATTCGGCGCGCTCGCGGTTTCCTGTATCGAACATCAATGGCATGACTGGCCGGAGCTTCGGCGCATCGGCGCAGCAGGCGCGGCGCTGCTGTTCGTCACGAGCCGCGCAGCCGCGGCGCGCATCGATGTTCCCCAGGGCGTCATGGTGGCGGCAATCGCGCCGACGACGTCGGCCACGCTCGAAGCCCGCGGCATTCGGGTTGGGCTTACGGCTCACGGCGGCGCGCGCGACCTCGCACAAACCGTCCACGAGTCCGCAGCCATCCCTTCGGGAGCGGAGGTGTTCTATCCCACCAGCGATGTGGCACTGCGCCAGCCCGAACATCAGGCGGCGGTGTCGATCCTGTCGCAGCGAATGCGCTTGCACTCGCAGGCGGTGTATTCCACGGTGGCCCCGGACAACCTCATCCAGGCAGTGGCGGCGCTGGGAGCACCTGATTCCCCGGCGCGTCCGCCACTCGGTTTCTGTTTCTGGAGTCCGTCGGCTATCGAGAACTTCGCCGCGGCGCGCGGATTCGAGCTGGCTCCGGGGCCCGCGGTGTTGATCGGCGGCTCCACCGAGCGTTGTTGGCGCGAGACCGCGCCGCCACTGTGGCGGCGCGCCCGCAAACACGATGCCGAGGCCCCGATCGAGTGGTCGCTGCGATTGCTCGAGCGCGAGACGGCCGCCGGTAGTTAGCAAAGCCGCGCACAAAGACGTCAGCTTTCTACAGCGAACCCGGCTTGCGCATCATCTTGCGGATATCCGCCAGATGCATGGTTTCCGCCGCGATCTGATCGCGCGCGTATTCCTCGAGCATGATTTCCTTGCCGGCCACGAGATCCAGCAACACGTGGTATTCGTCGAGACCCTCCTTCTCGTGCTGATAGGCCTCCTTGAGAATCTCGTTCACGTCGTGCTTGGAAGTCTCCAGCAGCGGACCGATCTTGAGCGATGGGTGCCCACCGAAGGTGGTGATGTGTTCGCCGGCCAGCACGGCGTGCGAATTGGATTCGTTGCCCTGTTCGCGCAGCCACGCGACGATCGGAATGCGGTTGTGGCCGAAGATCATGAAACTGTAGTGCATGTAACGCACCACGCCCGCAAGCTCGAGCTCGAGGATGCGGTTCAGGCTCTCGAGCACTTTCTTGGTTAGTTTGACGTCGAGCGGTGAGTCGGTCATGGCGGGCCTCGCAATGCAGTTCGTTGGAAACGGCGTGCATGGTAGTGCACGTGCGCGGCCACGTCAGAGATGCGAATGCCAATGCGAATGCGTCGCAGCCAGAAAGAAGAAGGGCGGGCAGACCCAACGTCTGCCCGCCCAGGAGCCATGCAAATCAGAACTTGGCGCGGACGCCGAGGAACATGCGTTTGCCGAAAGTCTCGTTGCCGATGCGGCGGAACGGATTGTTGAACTCGATCTTCTGCTCGTCGAGAAGATTGACCACGTCAGCGAACACCGTGAAGTGCTCATTGGCGTTCCAGCTGACGGAAGCATCCAGCGTGCCGTAGTCATCGTTGAATTCCGGCAATCCACCACGACCCGCGGCCGTTAGCAGCCAGCTCTCACGCCAGTTGTAGGCAGTGCGAACGCTGAACTTCTCCGTTTCGTAGTACAGCGATGCGTTGTAACTGAGCTCGGACACGCCCGGGAATGGCAAGATCTCGCCGGTCAACAGGTTGGTGCCCTTGAAGCCCTTGTCATTCGAGAACGTGGCGTTCGCGAGCACACCAAAGTTCTTCCAGGCGCCCGGCAGGAAGTCGAATGCGAACTGACCCCCCACTTCGAAACCATCGATGATCACCTTGTCGGTGCCGTTGATAGGTGTGGAAATGTTGTAGAGGATTCCATCGCCATTGGCATCTTCGAGCCGCGCCTGGTTGATGATGAACCGCGCGATTTCCGTGCGGAAGTACGCGGCCGACACGTAACTGACATCGGAGATGTAGTACTCCAGGCCGGCGTCATACTGCTTGGCCTGGAACGGCAGCAGATCGGGATTGCCCTGCGAACCGGTGAGTCCAACGCCATCGAGCGAACGGCGGAACGCCAGCTGCGAAGGATTCGGACGCGCCATCACCTCACCGGCGGTCATTCGGCCGACGAACTTCTCGCTGAGGTCGAAGCGCACGTTGATGGACGGCAACCAATCGTTGTAGCCGCCTTCGCGCGCTGCCGCCGGGAATGTGATCACCTGCGCCGCTCCGGCGCCGGTTGCCTGACGGTTGAAGCCATCCGCGCGCGTGTTGGTGTCGAAGTAACGCACACCCACCAACGCGCTGATCGGCACCACATCGTTGTCGAATGAGAATGCCGCCTGCAGGTATCCGGCCAGGGTCTTTTCCTCGACCGACCATGTGTCCAGGTAGTTCTGGAAGGTACCCAAAGTGTTCGCATTCGCGTTCGGGCCGTACGGGTCCATCGTCAGGCCGCTGGCGGCGATGGTGGCCTGGTAAGTCGCATCGCCGTTGTCGTTCCAGTATTGGATACCAGCGGGGAAGCCGAGATCGCCGGTGTCGAAGAAAGGCACGTCGTTGACGCCGGAGTTGTTGTTGACGATGCCGGCAATGACCGACTGTGCCACCGACACAGTGGTGGTCGCGCCGGCACTGGCCGGGGGTGGCGTGCGGCTGGTCAGCTGGATGGTGCGCGAGAACAGCAGGCTCTCCATGGTGACGTCTCGCTGTTCGACACCCGCCTTGACAGACGTGAGCCAGTCGATTTCCGGCTTGAACTCCACGTTGAATCGCGCGCCGTCTTCTTGCTGGTCGTTATTACGAGGGTTGAACACCGCGGCAAGGTTGTTCACCAGCGCGCCATCGGTGGTGTCGATTCCCGGGAAAGAGAAATTGGGAGCACCTTCGCCACCCGTGTAGTCGACGATGAGACGCGGCAGGCCGAAGATGGTCGCCGTAGAGTTTTTCTCGTCGTTCTGCACTTCGCCACGGGCATAGGTCACGCGCCCGTCGAACTTCCACTTCTCGCTACCCCATTCCGCTCCGAGCACCGCGTTGTATTGTTCGCGCTTGAGCTGGCCATTGATGTTGCGATAGGCGAGGTCGATCGGAAACGCCGCGCTGCTGGTGAGCTCGATGTGATCGACGGTGTTGTCCGCGCCTACGCTCGAGTTCGCATAGTCGATGAGTCCGGCGGCGCCGCCGAGCTGCATGAGCATGCTGCTGACTTCTTCGCGACCCTTGGCATACGTGCCGTCGAGATACATCGAGAAGTTGTCGCTGGGTGCCCACTGCACCACGGCGTTGAATGCCTGACGGGTGGTTTCGCGCCGATCGATGATGTAGCGCGGAATTTCGGGAATCCAGTCGAGCGTCCCATCGGCGTTGACATCGGTGCCACGGCCCGGGGTTGCGCCTGCGCCGGTGGCAGTCGGCGCCCGCCGCAGCCAACCGGTAGTGCGGGCATTGTTGCTATCGATGTGACGCGTTTCGAATTGCGTCGACAACAACACCCCGAGCGTGTTGTCGAAGAAGGTCTTGCTGCCGATGAGCGCGAGTTTGGGATCGTATTCGTCGGCCAGATCGCTGTAGACAGCTTGCGCGGATCCAGCGTAGAAGCCTTCCGGGCTGTCCAGAGGCCGCCGCGTGAACACGCGCACCGTGCCGATGCCGCCTTCTGTCATTTCGGCGGTTGGCGTTTTCACGACTTCGACGCGCGAGAGGAATTCGACCGGCAGATCGCGAAAATCGACGTCGCGACCACCGCCCACGGTCAGCGACAACGCGGACACGCCGTTGAGCTCGACGCGGATCAAGGACTGATCGGCACCGCGAATGCTGACGCTACGCCCCTCGCCGTCCTGGCGATTGATCTGCACACCGGGCACTCGCTGAATCGCTTCGCCGATGTTCTTGTCAGGGAAATCGCCGACGTCTTCTGCAGAAATCGCATCGACGACCTGGATGGACTCGCGTTTCACGGCGAGCGAATCGCGCATCGAGGCGCGAATGCCGCTGACGACCACCTCTTCCATCTCTTCAGCACCGGCAGCAGCTTCTTGCGCCGACACCTGCGCACTCGCGGCAATTGCAAGACCCGCCAATGCGCACGAAATGCCGGATGCATTGGAACCGAAAACACGACGCTTGATTGACACCACAGCTGGCCCCCCAAAGTGGTTGATGGGACGCGGCGCTCGCGCGCCCGGCGTCCGTGGACGACTCGACTTGTGCGCGAATTTGCTCTCCATTGACCGCTATTGCAACTTTTTGTCCAAAAAACCCTTACCCCATCAATGTGAGCGGTCACATCGGGCCGGAAGTGTTGCCATATGGCCACGACGCGAATCGCCGTCTTTTCCCAGATTTTCACGGCGCGCCGTGCGCATGCTTATCGGTCGGTGTTCCTTTTAGGTCTCAAAACGCTGGCTGATGGCTTTGCTCTACCGATCAGGATTGTGCATATTCAATCACGCGCAGACCTGCGCAAGCTGCGAAGGAAATCCCATGCGTTCGATTTACTGGCCAGCGTTATGCGCTTTGTTTGCGGCGTCCGGCACGACCTCCGCGCAATCGGCGAAGCCGGCGACCAACCGCGGGCCCGCACCGCCGACGGAATGGATCGAGCCCGCGACGGGACATCGGGTAATCCGGCTCTCGAGCGAGGCCGGCACCCGCTCGATGTATTTCCACCAGAACAGCGTCACGCCCGATGGGCGCTTCGTGATCACCGAAGGTCCAGCCGGGATCATTGCCATCGAAATCGCCACCCGCAAAAACAAGTTGATCGTCCCCGGCAAGGTGCGAGCGTTGTTCGTCGGCCGCAAGACCGGCCTGGTGTATTTCTCGCAGAGCGAAGGCGCGGGCGATTCAGAACAACGCACCGCCACGTCGATCTCCACGGTAGCGGCGACGGGCGGGAAACCGCGGCGCATCGCGCAGATCGAACGCGGCTTCATCGGCTCGGTCAATGCCGATGAGACATTGTTGTTAGGGGTTTACGCCGAGCGCCCCTATCAACTCGAGCAGGGTCCGCGCGATCCGCGTTTCGACGCCAACTATGCGGCCACCGGCAAGGACGGCAAGCCACTCACGTTCGCCGAGGCGAAAGAGGTGCGGTTGCTGCAGCGCGAACAGGCACGGATCCCCATGGCAATGTTCACCGTGAGCACGGTGACGGGTGAGCAGACCATCATTCACGAGTCCACCGACTGGCTGAACCATCTGCAGTTCTCGCCCACCGACCCCAAGGTGCTGATGTTCTGTCACGAAGGCCCGTGGCATCGCGTCGATCGCATCTGGTCGATGCGGCTCGGCGAGAAGCCGAAAATCGTCCACCGTCGCACCATGAACATGGAAATCGCCGGGCATGAGTTCTTCGACATCGACGGCAAGACCATCTGGTACGACCTGCAGACTCCGCGCGGGGAAGTGTTCTGGCTGGCTGCAGCGAGCCCCGATGGCAAGCGCCGCTGGTACCACGTCGATCGCGATCATTGGTCGGTGCACTTCAACATCTCACCGGACGGCAGGTCCTTCGCCGGCGACGGTGGCGACGAGGAGATGGTGGCGCATGCCAAGGACGGCAAGTGGCTCTACCGGTTCACGCCCACGGCTATTCCGGACGTCGCGGGGATTTCGGCGCCGAATGCCGAAGACCTCGTGCATCCGGGCACGCTGCGCGCCGAGAGACTGGTCGACATGAAAAAGCATGACTACCGCCTCGAGCCGAACATCATCTTCACGCCCGACGGCAAGTGGCTCATCTTCCGCTCGAATATGCACGGCGACGTGCACACTTACATGGTCGAGCTCGCGAAAGCGGGCGGTTGAAATGGCCTGACTATTTTTCTGCGAGCCGGTGGCGCCAGTTCGCCTGGTATTCGAGCAGGCCAGGCAGCCGCAGCGGGGCGACCGATTGCAGCGCTCCGGGCGCGGGTGACGGCAGACCCGCCAGATGCGCAGCCACGCGCGTCCCTGCGCCTTCGGCAAAGGTGCGCACGGTTCCCACGGGGACACACGCAGCCAACAGTCGCGCGAACAACGGATTCCGGGCGAGCGGCCCATCGACGAAAATTTCCCCGGCGGCACCCAGCGATTCGATGAGCACCGCGGTCATCAACGCCGAATAGAGTGTGGCCAGGGCCGCGCGCTGCGTGCCGTGCAGCGACTCGACACCCTCGATGCGCCCTTGCCTGCCCGAGAACGGCCCGGCGCTGGCGAACGATGGCAATGCGATGGCGCCGACCGAGAGCACTTCGATGACGGCATCCACCGTCGGTTCGTCACCGCTGCGCGCAATGATTTCGTATTCGCGTCCACCCATGTAGCGGGCCGTAGCCACGGGCGCCCCGAATGCGTTGACGTTCGCGAGCATGTCGCGCTGCTCGATCAGGCGGCCCAGATCGCCGCGATTCGCCATCACGATGGTCCAAGTACCGCTCGACACCACGGTGAAGGCTTCGCGTTCGCGGTCCATGAGGAAACGCAGGTAGGAAGCATTTGAATCGTGGATGCCGCACGCCACTTCACAGCTCGCGGCAAGGCCGGTCGCCGCGGCCACGCCTTCCTTGATGCGCCCCAGTCGGTCGGTCGCGGAGCGCTGCGGTGGCATCATGCGGGCCCATCCCTGCTTGCGAGCCAGCGACGAATAGGCGTGTTCGTGCGGGCGCCACAGATCGGTGTGTGTACCCAATGAAGTGACTTCGGCGGCCATGATCCCCGAGAGCCGCCACGACCAGTACTGGGGGTAGAGCAACAGATGCGCGGCGCGTTGAAACAGCCCGGCGCGCCGCGTCTGCAGAAAGAACAGCTGCCGGCCGAGATTGAGGCCCTGCGGCAGGTTGGGCGAAAACGTCAGCGCGTAGTTGTCGCGCAGCGGCAGGTATTCCGCACTGACCTCATCGAAGCTCGGATCCTCGTAATCGGGCGCGGCCAGCACTTCGCCCCCGTGATCCACGAGTACCGCGGCTGCACCATGGGCTATGGGCACGATCACGGCGATGCGCTCGCGCCCGGGTGCGTTGCGCAGCGATTCGAGCAGCCACGTCTCGATACCTGCGACATCGAGCTCGCGCCCTGCCGCACCCTGCACGACGTCGTTGGCGCGGCGCACGCTCCAGATTTCCTGGCCAAGCGCCGGATCGATCAGCGTCAGCTTCGCGTTGGTCTTGCCGATGTCGATGACAGCTATCAATGGCGTTGCGCTCATCGTCGATTCACCAGCGCCGGCACCGCGACTACGAGAATGAGCAGCAAGCCAGTGAATATCGACATGACGATGCCAGGGATGTTCATGAGTCCCAAGCCAAAGGTCACGAGGCCGAACACCAGTGCGGCGAGCACCACACCGACGATGCTGCCCTTGCCGCCCCACACCGACACGCCCCCGAGAATGACCATGCTGATGATTTCGAGCTCCCATCCTTGAGCGATGGACGGACGCGTCGAGCCAAGGCGCGACGTCAGCAGCACGGCCGCAAGACCGCTGAACAAACCAGTTACCGCGAACAACGCGAATCGATAACGGTCGATCCTGAGACCTGCGAAACGGCTCGCCACAGCATTGGCGCCGATCGCAAATATCGCGCGGCCCCAGCGCGTGCGATGCAGGAACAAGGCGTACAGGATCGCGAAGAACACGAACAACGCCAGCTCGTTCGAGATCGGTCCGGCGAGATAACCCTGACCGAAGGCCGCGAACGATTCCGGGTAATCCTTGAGCACCCGATCACCCAGCACCGCATACGCCGCACCGCGGAACAAGGTCATGGTGCCGATGGTGGCGACGATGGAAGGCACCCGGCCAATCGTCACCAGCGCGCCATTGATGCAGCCGGCTAACAATCCGGTGCCGAGCCCGACGACCGTCACGCCGGCAGTGCCGAGTCCTTGTGCGGAAGCAAGCCCCATGGCCACGGAGGCGAGCGCGATGATGGCGGCAACCGAGATGTCGATTTCACCGGCAATGATGAGCAGCGCCAGCGGTAGCGCAACGATGGCCCGCTCGGTGAAGTTGAAAGTCGCATCCGAAAGCGTGTCGACGCTCAGGAAGTATGGCGAGATCGACGAGAACAATACGAACTCGAGGATCAGCACCACCGCCAGCATCGATTCCCAGCGCAACATCCTGGCGGGCTTCATGGCCTGGCCTCGAGAATGGTGCGCCTGAATTCGCGCTGGCGCGCGCTCAGCAATACCGCGACCAGTATGACGATGCCGTTGATGAACATCTGCCAGAACGCGGAGATCCCCACCAGCGGCAGACTGCTGCGAATGATGCCGATGAACAGGCAGCCCAGCACTACACCCACGGCCGTGCCGGTGCCGCCCGCGATCGCGACGCCGCCGATGAGGCAGGCGGCAATCACCGAAAGTTCGAAACCCAGAGCGATGTCGGTGTACGCCACCGCGAAGCGCGCCACCCAGAGGTAGCCGCAGACTCCGGCGATCGCACCGCATACGGTGTAAGCGATGAATTGCATCCGGCCCGGATCGATGCCGGAGTAGCTGGCAGCTTCGGGGTTGCCACCCGCTGCGTACAGATCGCGCGCCACGCGCGTACGGCGCAGCGTCACGATGAAAGCCGCCGCGACAACCAGCGCGATCCAGGCGAGCAGCGAGATGCCGAGGATCTCCTGGCGCGGAAAGGCGAGGAAATCGCGCGACATTTCATTTTCGTTCACCCAGGCGCCTTTGGACATCAGGTAGATAGCGCCTCGATAGATGGACATCGTGCCCAGCGTCACCACGATGGGTGGCAGTCGCAGTTTCCACACCAGCAGACCGTTGCAGGCACCCAGCAAACCACCGGCGATCAGCGTCAGCGCGAGCACCGGGGTGACCCCAGCGCCGGGCCAGGCCCGGTCGAACAGCGCCGCCAGCATGCCGCACAGCGCCAGGTTCGCCGCGATCGACAAGTCGATCCCTCGGACCAGGATGACCAGCATCTGGCCGAGCGCCAGCATGATCAGAATCGCCGTGTCGTCGAGCAGCCCGGCGAGATTGCGCGGCGCCGCGAAACCGGGAAAGGCGATCGTCACGGCGATGAACAAGAGGAGCATCAGGACCGCCAAGCCCAAGTCGCGGCGCGCGTGATTCGGAATTCTCGCGAGAAGGCGGGCGCTCATGCGTCACTCGCGGCACGCAACAGCTTCTCGCTGGTGGCCTGCGCACGCGCCAACTCACCGCGCAACCGTCCGCGCCTCATCACGAGCACGCGATCCGACATGCCGAGGATCTCCGGCAGATCCGAGGAAATCATGAGCACCGCGCCGCCGGCGCGCGCGAACTCGCTGGTCACCGCATGAACCGCCGCTTTGGCGCCCACGTCGATGCCTTTGGTGGGTTCGTCGAGAATCAGCACGCCGGGATTGCGCGCCAGCCACTTGGCAATCACCACCTTCTGCTGATTGCCGCCAGAAAGGCTATGCACCGCCTGTTCAGGCCCTTGCGCCTTGATGGCCAGCTTTGCGATCCACTCGCGCGCGAGTTGCGCTTCACGCGCAGCACTGCACCAACCGCGGGGTGCGAGCGCTTCGAGATTCGGCAGCGCGATGTTCGCGGCTACGGAAAACGGCAGCACCGCGCCTTGACGCTGCCGGTCCTCGGGCACGAGCGCAATCGCGGCGGTGCGATTCGCAAGCGAAAAACTGCCGGCGCTCGGTGCATGAATCCCGAACAACACCTGTGCAAGCTCGGTGCGGCCGGCGCCGACCAGGCCGTACAGTCCGACTATTTCGCCGCTGCGAAGCACAAAGGAGACGTTTTCAAACTCGCCGTCGCGGCTCAGGTTTTCGACACGCAGCAGCTCGGCTCCTGGGGTGGTCTCGAGCTTGGGGAACAGCTGCTCCACCGGCCGGCCGACCATGAGACTGATGAGCTCATCGCTGCTCACATTGCTGACACGACCGGCGCTCACCGACACTCCATCGCGAAACACCGCGTACTGGTCGGCGAGCTCGAAGATCTCGTCGAACTTGTGGCTGATGAACAGCAGCGCGCATCCGGCATCGCGCAATTTGCGCACGATGCGAAACAATTCGGCGCATTCCCGCTGCGACAATGACGCGGTCGGCTCGTCGAAAATCAGCACGCGCGATTCGTGCGTGAGTGCGCGCGCGATCTGCATCACGTGTTTCTGGGCGATGCTCAGGGACCCAGCGGGCGCCTCGGCATCGAAATCCGCGTCGAGGTCGCGCAACACGGCCGCCGCTTGCGCGCGCAGGTCGCGCCAGTTCACCAGCCCGCGCCTGACAGGTTGCGCGTTCACGAACAGGTTTTCGGCGACCGACAGATTATCGAACGACAGGCATTCCTGGTGAACCACGCCAATGCCCAGGGCGCGCGCCGCCTGCGGGTCGGCGATGGTCACCGCGTGACCATCGAAATGAATTTCGCCGGCATCGGGCTGGTAGACGCCCGACAGGATTTTCACGAGCGTCGACTTGCCGGCACCGTTCTCGCCGATGAGAGCCGTGATCGCTCCGCGCGGCAAGTCGAGGCTCGCGCGCTCGAGCGCGCGGATACCGCCGAATGACTTACGGATGTCGGTCAGCGTGAGTAAGGAAGGTTGCACTGCTCGCCTCGCGGCGGCCTTCAGAAGATCTTTGCGAATTCCGCCACGTTGCTGGCGTCATAGATGAATGGTTTGCTCATCGCGCCGACTCCATCCGCTGCGAACGTGACCTCGCCCATGCGCCCGATGGGCACCGGCTGCGCAGGATCGGCGCCGCGCGCGAGGCGTGCCGCGATCTGCGCCGTGGCATATCCCAGGTCGATGGGATTCCAGATCGCGAATTTCGGCACGACTCCTTTCGCCACGTAACCCGCCAGTTCCGACGGCAGGCCGAGCCCGGTCACTTTCACTTTTCCCGTCAGGCCCTGGTCTTCGACGGCGCGTGCGGCGGCGACGATTCCCACCGAGCTGATGCTCACCATCACTGCGAGATCCGGGTGCTGTTTGAGCAACGCCACGGCTTCCCGATACGACTTGTCGGAAACATCGTCACCATAAACGACGCTCACGAGCTCGAGCCCGGGATGTTGCGGCAGCGCCTTGCGCATTTCCGCGAGCCAGGAATTCTGATTGGTGGAGGTGGGGGTCGCCGACACCACCGCGAACTTGCCTTTTCCGTCGGGTGCCAGTTCCGCCGTCAGGGCCACCACGGTCTCGCCGATGAGCTGGTCTGACGACGGCGCCAGGTGCACGACGCGGCCAGCGGCCGCGACACCGGAGTCGTATGACACCACCTTGATGCCGCGCGCGAGCGCACGCTTGAGCGTGGGCACGAGCGCATCGGGATCATTCGCCGACACCGCAATCGCGTCCACGCGCTGCGCAATCAATGAATTGAGCACTTCGATCTGCCCCTCAGCGGTGGGGGTGGTCGGCCCCGTAAAGATCACCTCGGCGTCGAGCTCCTTGCCGGCTTCCCCGGCGCCCTTGTGAACGGCATCGAAAAAACCGTTGCCCAACGACTTCGCGACGATGCCGACACGGGTGCGCGCGGGCTTTTCAGGTTCGTTCTTCCCGCAGCCAGCGAGTCCCAGTGCCAGCAGGCTCACGCCTGCCATGAGAATTCTTCTTAACAAAGCAGTCCCCCGCGCCCGCCGTCAGGCGAGCTTTTTCATCTCGTCTTCTTCCGTCACCTTCGCGACGATTACCTTGATGCCCGCGCTGCGAAAATCCTCGAGCTCGTCGGCCTTGGCACCATCGTCGGTGACGATCGTATTGATGCGATCGAGCCCGGCAACGATCATCGCCGACTTGCGCCGCAATTTCGAACTGTCCGCCATCACGATCACGTGTTCGCTGCGCTTGAGTAGTTTGGTCTGCGCCTGCACGATCAAAGGATCGGCTTCCATCATGCCGAAGCGGTTCAGTCCATAGCACCCGACGAAAAGTTTGTTGCCCCAGAAGCTCTCGATGGTGTCGTTCTCGAAGGGGCTGAGAATGATGTTCTGCTCGCGGAAAATCGTGCCGCCCGGCAGCGTGATGCGGTTGCGGCTGGTGGCGAACAGTTTGGCGGCGATCGGAAATGAGTTGGTGAGGATGTCGAGGTCCGAATTTTCCAGGAACTCCACCAGCGCGTAAGTCGTGGTGCCGCCGTTGATGATGATGCTTTCGCCGGGCACGATGAGCTCGGCCGCGGCCCGCGCGATGGCACGCTTCTGCGGCACACTCACGTCCTGGCTCATCGCGAAAGGCATGCCGACCAGATGGGGCTGATGGCGTGGGCGCACTGCCTCGGCGCCGCCGCGAATGCGCTTGACCTCACCGCGCTCCGCCAGCGAGTTGATGTCGCGGCGGATGGTCGCTTCGGATGCTCCCAGCAGATCGAGCAAATCGCCGACGCTCACGATGGAACGCTCATCGACGAGCTTCAAGATCAGATTGTGGCGCTCTTTTTCCAGCATGGGGTCACCCTCGACCGTAGTCGTGATCGATTATGAACGTGATTGATTGTATATGACGGCTTCGTGTGTTAAACAGCCTCACCGTAAATGAGGCTGAACCTGCGTACTTTAGCGCCGTTCAGACCGGAGACATTGGATGACTGTGGTTCAGATGGCGCCCCAGGCGTCACTCGAAATCGAAAATCGCTGGGATGACACCCACGCGGCCCGGCTCTCACCTGCCGAGCTGCTGCTTTACCGTTCCAACCTGCTTGGCAGCGACAAGCGCATCACGAACTTCGGCGGCGGCAATACGTCGGCCAAGATCAAGGAAAAGGATCCACTGACCGGCCGTGAGGTCGAGGTGCTGTGGGTCAAAGGTTCTGGTGGCGATCTCGGCACCATGAAGCTCGACGGATTCTCCACTCTATATATGGAGAGGTTCCTGGCGCTCGAGAAGTTCTTCGCTGCCTGCAGAGATGCAGGCAAAGACCCGGACAGCACGCTCGTGCCGTTATATGCGCACTGCGCGTTCAACCTGAACCCGCGCGCCGCCAGCATCGACACGCCGTTGCACGGGCTCGTCGACCGCTCGCACGTCGATCACATGCATCCCGATGCGTTGATCGCCATCGCGGCTTCTGCGGATTCGAAGGCGCTGACCAAACAGATATTCGGCGACGAGATCGGCTGGCTGCCGTGGATTCGTCCCGGCTATGAGCTCGGTCTCAAGCTGCGCGAGCTCACGCAGAAGAATCCGAAGCTCAAGGGCGCAGTCCTAGAAGCGCATGGGCTCTTCACCTGGGCCGATTCATCGAAGGCCTGCTACGAGAACACGCTCGACATCATCAATCGCGCCACCACCTGGCTCGCGGAAAACAGCCGCGGCAAGCGGCCGTTCGGCGCGGTCACGACGCAGGCACTGACCATCGATCGGCGCCGAGAGATCGCCGCGGGCATCATGCCAACGATCAGAGGCCTGATTTCAGGCGCGGCGCTGGGCGCCGTCCCCGATACCGGCCCGGCTCCGACCATCAAGGTAGGTCACTTCGACGACAGCGAAACCGTGCTCGACTTCGTGGGTGGCGAGAAACTCGCCGGCCTCGCGGCTCTCGGCACCTCTTGCCCCGATCATTTCCTGCGCACCAAGATCTGGCCGTTGGTGCTGCCTTTCGACCCGACACGCGATTCCATCGAGCAACTCGCCGCGCGCGTGAGGCCCGCGATCGAGGCGTATCGCGAGCGTTATGCCGGCTACTACGACCGGTGCAAGCGCGCAGGCTCGCCGAAAATGCGCGACGCGAACCCGGTGGTCTATCTCGTTCCCGGCGTCGGCATGATTACTTTTGCCGCGGACAAAGCCACCGCACGCATCGCGGGCGAGTTCTACGTGAACGCCATCAACGTCATGCGCGGCGCGGCCAGTGTGTCCAGCTACCGCGGCCTGCCCGAGCAGGAAGCCTTCGACATCGAATACTGGGACCTCGAGGAAGCCAAGCTGCAGCGCATGCCGAAGCCGAAGGCCCTGGCCGGACGCGTCGCGCTCATCACCGGCGGCGCGGGCGGCATCGGTCTCGCCACCGCACGGCGGCTCATGGACGAAGGCGCCTGCGTGGTGCTCTGTGACATCGACCGCGACGCGCTGGCTGGCGCGGAAGCGGAGCTCAAGAAAACGTACAGCGCCGACGTGGTTGCCAGCTCCTGGGTGGATGTCACCCGCGAAGAGGCGGTCATCGCCGGGTTTCGTGACAGCGCCTGGAAGTTCGGTGGCGTCGACATCTGCATCTCGAATGCCGGTATTGCCTCGGCGGCGCCGGTGGAAGACACCACGCTCGCGCTCTGGCAGAGAAACATGGACATCCTCGCGACGGGCTACTTCCTGATCGCGCGCCAGGCCTTTCAGCTCTTCAAGGCGCAGGGCATCGGCGGTTCCATCGTCTTCATCGGCTCGAAAAACGCGCTCGCCGCGTCCCCGGGTGCCGCTGCTTACTGCACGGCAAAGGCCGCCGAGCTGCACCTGGCGCGCTGCCTTGCGCTCGAAGGGGCGCCGATCGGCATCCGCGTGAACGTGGTGAACCCCGATGCGGTACTGCGCGGCTCGCGCATCTGGCAGGGTGAGTGGGCGCAACAGCGCGCTGCCCAATACAAAAAGAGCGTCGACGAGCTCGAATCGGTTTATCGCGAACGCAGCCTGCTCAAGCGCAGCGTTTATCCCGAAGACGTCGCCGAAGCGGTGGCATTCTTCGCTTCCGAGCGTTCCGCCAAATCGACGGGCAATATCGTCAACGTCGACGCCGGCAACGCCGGTGCGTTTACGCGCTAGCGACTCAAGAGGGGTTTATGACTTACGCCGATCCGCGCGATGCGAGTTACATCGCGTCGGCCAATCAGCCGCTTGCGAGCGCTCTTTCGTCGGACTACGTGGCGTTGGGCGTTCAGCTCGAGCGCCGCGGCATCAACATCGATGAAATCACGCGCGCGGTAGCCGGCTTCAAGGTGGCGGTTCCCTCGTGGGGCGTGGGCACCGGCGGGACACGCTTCGGCCGGTTCCCCGGACTCGGTGAACCCCGCAACGTATTCGAGAAACTTGCAGACTGCGCGGTCATCCACAAACTGACCGCGGCAACACCCACGGTGTCGTTGCATCTTCCGTGGGATCGGACCGACGACTTCAAGGCCCTGCGTGAACACGGTGCCTCGCTCGGCCTCGGCTTCGACGCGATGAACTCGAACACATTTCAGGACCAGCCAGGCCAGCCGTTGTCGTACAAGTACGGCAGCCTCACGCACACCGACCCGGCAGTTCGTGCTCAGGCGGTGGCGCACAACATCGATTGCATCGCTGCCGGCAAGGCTCTCGGTTCGAAGGCGCTGACCGTGTGGATCGGCGACGGCGCCAATTTTCCGGGCCAGTCACATCTAGGTCGCGCGTTCGAGCGTTATCTCGAATCGACGAAGTCTATCTACGCCGCGCTGCCCGATGACTGGCGGATGTTCATCGAGCACAAGATGTACGAGCCAGCGTTCTACGCCACGGTCATCCAGGACTGGGGCAGCTCGCTCATGGCGGCCCAGACCTTGGGGCCCAAGGCTTTCTGCCTCGTGGATCTCGGTCACCACGCGCCGAACGTGAACATCGAGATGATCGTGGCGCGACTGGTGCACGCCCAGCGCCTGGGTGGCTTCCATTTCAACGACTCGAAGTACGGCGACGACGACCTGGACGCCGGCTCGATCGAGCCATTCCGCTTGTTCCTGGTATTCAACGAGCTGGTCGAGGCCGAGCTCGCCAAGGCGCCAAACTTCCGCCCGGCGCACATGCTCGACCAGTCGCACAACGTCACGGACCCGGTGGAAAGTCTCATGACCAGCGCCATCGAGCTGCAGCGCGCTTACGCGCAGGCGCTGATCGTCGATCGCAAGGCACTGCACGAATCGCGCATCGGCAACGACGTGCTCATGGCCGCCCAGACTCTCAAGCGTGGCTTTACCACCGACGTTTCGCCCATCCTCGCGCAGGCGCGGGTAACCCGCGGCGCAGCCATCGATCCGGTCGCGGCCTATCGCAGGAGCGGCTATCGCGCAAAATGCGCAGAAATGCGGCCGGGCAAACAGAGCCTCGGTGGTGGCATAGTGTAGCCAGGGGCTTGCGCCCCACTACCAACGCCGCCGAAGCGGCGGCGTACATAAAATTTACCGATGACCATTCTCAACAGCATCGAGGATCTCCGGCAGGCCGCGCGCCGCCGCGTGCCACGCGCCATTTTCGACTACGCCGACCGCGGCTCATACGACGAAGTCACGTTCAACCGCAATCTGGCGGACCTCGCCGCCATCCAACTGCGCCAGCGCGTCATGGTCGACGTGTCGCAGCAGCAGCTCGCCACCACCATCTTGGGAGAACCCTGGACCATTCCCGTCGGCATCGGGCCCACCGGGCTGACCGGCCTTTTCCACGCCAATGGCGAGATGTTAGGTGCGCGTGCCGCTCAGGCTTTCGGCGTGCCGTTCTGCCTCAGCACCATGTCAATCTGCTCCATCGAAGACGTGCGCGGCGCCACGCAAAAGCCCTTCTGGTTTCAGGTCTATCTGATGCGCGACCGCAGCTTCAACGCCGAGCTGCTCGAACGCGCCCTGGCCGCCAACTGTTCGGCCATCATGCTCACCGTCGATATGCCCGTGCAGGGCCTGCGCCGCCGCGACCCCAAGAATGGCCTCTCCATTCCACCGAAGCTGACGCTGAAGAACATGTACGAAGTCGCCATGCGGCCCACTTGGGCGCTCAAGGTGCTCTCGGGCCGGCGCCGCACTTTCGGCAATCTCGAAGCACGCATGAAAGGCACCGGCGGACTCAAGACGCTTTCCGAATGGATTGCCCAGCAATTCGATCCGACGGTGACCTGGAAAGATCTCACCTGGCTGCGCGAGCGGTGGCCCCGCAAGATCATCATCAAGGGCATCCTCGACGCTGAAGATGCACGGCTCGCCTGCCAGCACGGTGTCGACGCCATGGTTGTGTCCAACCACGGCGGCCGCCAGCTCGATGGCGCGCGTTCGACGATTTCCGCGCTGCCCGAAGTCGTCGACGCCGTTGCGGGTCGATGCGAAGTCTTGTTCGACGGGGGCGTGCGCTCGGGCCAGGACGTGCTCAAGGCACTGGCGCTCGGCGCGAAAGGCTGTCTCATCGGCAAGGCGTTCTTATACGCGCTGGCCGCGCGCGGCGAAGCCGGCGTCACGCTGGCGCTCGACATCATCCGCAAGGAGTTGGGTGTGAGCCTGGCGCTCACCGGCGCCAACGATGTGAGCAAAGTCACCCGCGACATCCTCGTCCAACGTTAACGAGCGGCAAGAAAAGAGCGCCGCCAGCGGGGGGTGCCGACGGCGCTCATTAAACGGCAGTCTGTCAGAACGTCTTCACCGTGATCCCAAGGAACACGGTCATGCCGGCATAGTCGTAGGTCGCGGGGAACGTATTGCCGTAGCCACCGAACCCGGCAACGATCGGCGGATCCGTATCGAGCACGTTGTTGGCGCCCGCGTAGATCTCCGCCCTGTCGCCGAAGTCGAATGTGAATGAGAGATCGAAGTAGTTCTTCGCATTGAACTTCGGATTCGTCAGCGTCGCCAACGACGGCGGCGTGAGACCGGCGCTCTGCGGCAGGACATATCGGTCGCTCGTGACGCTGTCGATGTAACGATGTCGCAGGCTCACGCCCAACGGGCCCGAGCTCCACGTGAAGCGCGTAACGCCCTTGAACTCGGGGATCGGCTCACCGCAGGTCGCCCCATAGGCGCCGACACAGCGATTCTTGTTCTGTGGCACGGCCTGCATCGGCGTTACCGTGAACTCATCCGTCTGCGTCCACGCTGAATTGATGACGAGGCGACTGCCATTGGCGGCGCCAATGCCGCCCCAACCCAGGTCCCATCCATAACGCGCCTGCAGATCGATGCCTGAGGTTTCCAACGCCCCGATGTTCGCCTGCAAGACATCGAGGGAGAACGGGACCGTGATCCCGCCCGTGGCCGTGTTGCGATGGACGGCCTGGCAGAAGTCGCTGCTGGCATCCTGAATCGTCAGGTAACACAGGTTCAGAGTGTTCTGCGCACCGCCGCCGAGCTGAGAGATGGCGCCGTCGAGTTTGATATCGAAGTAGTCGACGGTCACGGCCAGCTCAGGCAGGAACTCGGGTGTGAACATCACACCGAACGTGCGGGTGTCCGACGTTTCTTCCTGCAGATTCACGTTGCCGCCGGAGCGGGTCGGAATGATGTTGTCCGGCTGCACCCCGGCAGTGAACACGGCCGCGGCCGGCACACCGGTGGCTTCACACACTGCCCGGACCGCTGCTGTTTGATTCGCCACCGCTGCACGACTCGAGCACGGGTCGGTCAGCGTCTGGAAGTTCAGCTGCAGGCCGCCGTACAGGTCGCCGATGTTAGGCGCGCGAATGGCTCGCTGAAATTGCCCGCGGAATCCGACCGATTCGTTGAGCCGCCAGTCGAGACCGTAGAGGTACGACGAAACCCTGCCGACGCCGTCGAGGTCGTAGTCCGAGCTACGGTATCCACCGTTGGCGGTGAGGTTCTTGACCAACGGAATGTCGGCCAATATCGGGATACGCACCTCGGCGAAGTAGTCCTTGGAGGTGACAGCTCCCGCGGTAGGCAGGCCTGGATTGAAACCGATCACGTCACCCGAACGCAGGTATTCATCGGGGATGTACTCGGCTTCGGCCTTGCGCCACTCGGCGCCGACAGAAAAGCCCACGGCTCCCGCCGGCAGATCGAACGCCTCGCCGCCGAGCGTCGCCGCGAACATTTTCTGTTCCGCATTCGTGGTGTTGGTGGCATTGATCTTGATCGCGTTCACGGCCGCTTCGGAAAGGTTCTGCCCGAAGATGTTGGCCACGGGCGCGGCTCCTCCGACGGACAGCAATGCGGCGGCGTAGCGGCTGCGCGATGCAGCGCCTTGCTGACGGCTGCTGTCCTCGGAGCGCGCGAAGCTGTAGTACGCGTCGTAAGACAGGTCGCGCAGGAAACTATCCGCAACGCTGCCGAGATCGCCTTTGAATCCGGCGGCGACGCGCCAGACGTTATGGTCATCGACGTTGTTCCGGAAGGGCAATTCCACCAGGCGCCGTCCCGCCGTGAGAATAGCTAGACCGTCGTTCGGGGTCGTGGTGTAGGCGATCGGGCCCTGCTGGAGTGTCCTCGGTCCGGTTTCACTCGCATCGAGCTGCGCCAACACAGCTCGCATCGAAGCATCGAGATACGGATTGTTGACGTTGAACAGGAAGTCGCCACCGATGTTCGCCTGCGTGAGCTGCTGATCGACGCGGTTGTTGCTGAAGTGGAACTCCATGTAACCGGTCGCTTTGTCGGTGAAGTCATAGTGCGTGAACGCATTCAGCATCCAGCGTTCCTGCGGCACCTGCAGATAGTTGAATTGCGTCAGGTTGAAATCATCCGCCGGTCGTATCGCCAACCGCTGGGTGGTGCCGGCATCGTCGAAGGTGAAGCCGTTGGCGCCCATGCCGGCGAGTCCGGCAGCGGCCAGTTGTGCCTGCGAGGCAGCCAGCTGCGCCGGTGTCAGCGCAAAGCGCCCATTGGGGATGTCACCGCTGCCGGAAAAGACGAATCCCATCCTGCCGCCCGATGCCGCGCAGTTGGCGGAGGATGAGCCATTGGCGACACCGATCAATTCGTCACTGAATGATTCGGCGGTGACGCAGGCCTCGCCGTAGGGCAGCTCCGCCCAGTCGCCGCGCTCCGCGCGCGTGAAACCTTCGCGCTTGTAGTAGTTCAGCGATACCACCGCATTGCCGCGACCTTCCGAGAAATTCCCACCCATGGTGAGATCGAAGTTCTTGGTCGGAGTGCTGGTGGCGCTGTCAAAGCCGTACTGTCCGCCGACCTGCACGCCTTCGAAGTCTTCTTTCATGATGAAGTTGACGACGCCGGTGATGGCATCGGAGCCATACACCGCGGAGGAACCACCGGTGACCACTTCCGTGCGCTCGATCAGCGCAGTGGGAATGGTGTTGAGGTCGGTGATCTGCTCCGGGCCGAAGATGGCGAAGCGTCGCCCGTTGACCAACGTCAGGCTGCGCGTCGGACCGAAGCCGCGCAGGTTGACATAGGCGGCGCCGGCCGCTGAGCCGGCGGGAACGGTGTTGGCAGTCGCTCCACCATTGGTCGCCTGGACGAACTGGGGCTGATCACTCAGCACCTTGTCGATGTTCGGCGAGCCCGAAAGTTTGATTTCCTCTGCGTTGATGATTGCGAGAGGTGTCGAGGCGTCCGTTACATCGCGCTTGATGCGCGAACCGGTGACGACAACTTCGTCGACTTCTTCGACGTTGGACGTGCTCTGGTCCTGCGCGACTACGCTCGCTCCACTTCCCCACGCGAGGCCGGTCAAAAGATAGACGGCCGTGCGCCCAATGCGGGCGTGGCCCGCAAGACGATTGCTGTTCATGATTTCCCCTTCGTTTTTTAAGACCGAAACGGGATGAGTTTTCCGCGCTCTACCCCGTCACCGCCCGATCATGTATGAGCGAATTTGCTTGAGCAAGACCGAATATCGCCCTCACACGAGCAAAGATACCCCCGCCGGAGGCTTATTTCGTTCAGACGCGGGCATTTACGAGCGTGCGATCGCCCGATGGAATTGACGGATACGAATATGGAGATAGGTGAAGCGCCGCCAGCGAAGGGGTGCTGGCGGCGCTCCGATTGTCGAAAAGCGCACAGAGCGCGGACAAGGTGCACTTCTCGGACTCGACTGGGCCGGCCATACGGGCCCATGAAAACCATTCGACCGTATCAACTGTTAGCGGTCACAATCGATCATTACTGATCAGGTTCGATCAATTCAGCGCGAGTTTTATCACAAGATGGCCGAACTGATGATCAAAAATCGTATTTATCGGTTTCTGAGGCAGGGTTTGGAGGCTACACAGCTGGTAACGCTACCGGCCAGAATAATTTCACGGGCGGCCATACCCTTCAGCGATAAATCAAATCGCGACAGTCGCGGCGGGATGAAAAACCCGGCAAATGATCAACTAAGTGCTGCTCGTGGCGCGGCCAGCTCCGCCGCTTGACGCAACGCTTCGATGAGGCTGCGCTCGTCGGCGATTCCTTTGCCCGCGATGTCAAACGCGGTTCCGTGGTCCACCGACGTGCGCACCACGGGCAGTCCAACGGTGATGTTCACGCCGGCCTCGAGCCCCATGACCTTGATCGGCCCGTGGCCCTGGTCGTGGTACATCGCGACGACGATGTCGTAATCGCCGCGCGCGGCCAGGAAAAACAACGTGTCGGCGGGCAGCGGCCCCTTGACGTCGATGCCGCGCGCCAGCGCGGCGCGCACCGCCGGATCGATCTTCTCGGCTTCCTCGCCCCGGCCGAACAACCCGTTCTCGCCGGCATGCGGATTGATGCCGCACACACCGATGCGCGGATTGGCAATTCCCGCCCGTACCAGCGTGTCATGCGCGCGCGCGATCACCCGACCGACCAGCGGCGCATCTATGCGCGCGATGGCATCCAACAATCCCATGTGCGTGGTCACGTGAATCACACGAAGGCGCGGTGCGACCAGCATCATCGATACTTCGCTGGTGCGTGTGAGCGCGGCCAGCAACTCTGTGTGACCGGGATATTTGTGGCCGGCCGCATGCAGCGCCTCTTTGCTGAGAGGCGCCGTGCAGATAGCCTGCGCTTGTCCGGCTTCGACGATGCGTACGGCTCGCTCAACGTAGCGGTATGCCGCCTCGCCCGCCACCGCGGAAGTTTTGCCGAAAGGCAGACCGGCCGGAATTAGATTGAGATCGATGCATTCCACGTCGCCGTGGCCGTAAGACGCCTCACCGGGATCGTCGAGGCTCTCCACTTTGAGCCGGCTCCGCACCAGCTCGCCGGCGGCGCGCAAACGCTCGCTGTCGCCGATCACCAGCGGGTTGCAGAACGCGCGCACCGCCGACGACGCCAGCGCCTTCATGATGATTTCCGGCCCGATGCCCGCGGCATCACCCATGGTGATCGCAATCGTCGGAATGCTCATGCCAGCGTGCCCGTCTGCCTGATGAAGCGAAGTCTCGAGATGATGCGCTTCAAACTTTCCTCGTTGCCAAAGCCGCCTGCCTTGGTCACGGCTGGAAGCGAAACGTCGCCGAGTGTAATGCCGAGCGCTATTCCGGGTTCGATCTCATCCAGAAGTTGTATCCCATCGATACCGAGATTCGCGAACAGCGCGGCCGCGGTTTCCCCGCCAGTGGCCACCAGGGCACTCGCCTGTCGCGCCGCGGGCGCCAGCAGGCGCGACAGCGCGGCGACGAGCAGTGAATCTGGCGGGCTTGGCGCGAAGGGAGGCAGCGCGATGTCGACCACGACATCGACGCCGGTGCGCAGCAAATCGCCGATTTCCTGCGCGAGCGCGGCCTGCGTCCGCACATCGCCGGTCAGCAGTGCCGGTTCGACGCTGACGCTGTGTACATTCGCCAATGTCGCGAGCTGCGCCAGCGCGGTGCGCGATGCGGACGAGCGTGAGCCCACGACCACGAGGGCGCCGCGCGCCGAAGGCTCGTGATGAGGCGCGGCGCGCCGATCATCGGCGCGCGAAACCAAATGCGCCAGCGCATGCGCCAACCCGGCGCTGCCGATGAAAAACGTCGGGACATCGCCATCGAGGCCCGCCGCCGCAATACGCTGCAGATCGTCTTCGCTCTCCGCATCGCAGACGGCAACCGCGTTTCGCCCGGTCGCGCCGGAGTTCGCGATCGCGGCACGCAATTCAGCACGATCCCCCCGCACTGTCGCCAGCCGAATATTGTGGGCGGGCAAGCCCGCAGTCCCGAGCAGCGTCACGAGATTGGCGAGCGCAGCATCGCGGCCCGGCGGCCAGTATTCGGTGAAGGGAAGCGGGACGCCGTCAACGCGAACCTCACCGTCGCGGACGGCACGTCCAGTCGCCGGAAACGACGGCGCGAGCACGACGCGAGGCCTGGAGCCGAGCGCCAGGTTCTCCTCGAGCATCGCGGCGATTTCCTCGGCGGGATGACCGCGCAGCGTCGAATCAACCTTTTTGAACAGGTTTACCCGCGGCTGCAGCAGGCGTCGCAGTGCTTCACCATGGCGGCGCGCCGCCAGTGCGCCATCGAGCTCGCGAGTGGCGACGTCGTAAGCCAGCACACTCACGTCCACGTGATCCTCGGGACGCGCATCGCCCCAGACGACGCGTGCGGCGAGACGCCGGCGCGCGAATGCGATCGCACTATCCGCCGCCCCGGTGAGATCGTCGGCGAGGATGAGCCAGCGTCGCCCCATCTACTGGTCGGCGCGGGCGACGCGCCGGGCCGTCCAGGCCGTCAACAGCGGCACGAGGATGGCGGTGACGACGACACTCGCGGCCACGAGGATCGTGGCCTGCGCGGCCGCGTCCTGGTACACCGGGTTGGCGCTCGCGACGATGGCCGGCACCGCGACTGCATTGCCGGCGGTGGACGCCGCGGCCACACCGGCGACGCCGTTGCCGCCCGTGAGGCGATCCGCGAAGAACAGCGGAATGCCGGTGACCACCACCACACCGACCCCCAACCCCAGGCCTAACAACCCCGCGAGCCACACTTTGGCAAGGTCGAGGTTCGCGCCGAGCGCGAAGGCGAAGAACGGGATGAGCACCGGAATCGCGCGGCTCAGGAATTCGCGCATTTCCCGATCGAGATTGCCGATGAGCATGCCGGCGAGCAGTGGCAGGATGCCGCCAACCAGCGTCGGCCAGGGAAATGCGGACAGGCCCGCGACGCCGAGCGTCACCATGGTGAGGAACGGCCCGGACTCGAGCGACATGACCGTGTAGGCACCTACATCACGCGGCTGGCCGTATTGCCCCATGAGCGCCATATACAAGCCGCCATTGGTGTCGTTCATCGCGGCGACGATGGCGAGCGTGGAGATTCCCGCGAAAATACCCGCGGAGATGGGCGCCTCGCCCAGCAACCTTCCGAATACCAGGCCTAACAAGATGCCGATACCGGCCTTGACGATGAACAGCGAACCGCCCTTTTTCAGGATGTACGGCGTGGCGCGGAAGTCGATGCTCGCGCCGGTGCAGACGAAGAACACCGCGAGGATCGGCAGAGCGCCGGTGAACAACGCGCCGGTGAACGAACCGAAGAACTGCGGCATCGCCGGGAAAAAAGTGGCGAACAATGCGCCGGTCAATAACGGCACGACCATGAGACCGCCGGGCACGCGCTCTATGGCCCGCTTGATGGGAACCTGCTTCATTCTTGCCAACCCCCGCGTGCACAGGTAGCGTGCCGCCCATGAACAAATATACGCGTTTCAGACTTGTCGCCGCCGTCCTCGCCGCTAGCTTCGCCGCGAATGCGCAAGCTGCGGAGGTCGACTGCACGATGAAGTTTTCCATGAGCGGATGGTCCGCGTTCTACAAGCGGTCCAGTGGCACCGGCACCGTCACCTGCAACAACGGCCAGACCGCGAATGTGCGCCTCGAAGCCCGCGGCGGCGGCCTGACCGCGGGCAAATCCAGCATCGAGAACGGCACCGGCGAATTCTCGAACGTCAAGAACATCGACGAGATCTTCGGCAGCTACGCCAACGCCGAAGCGCATGCCGGCGCAGTGAAATCCTCGGGCGCGCAGGCGCTCACCAAGGGTGAAGTGTCGCTGGCGCTTGCCGGCACCGGCCGCGGCTGGGACCTCGGCATCTCGTTCGGCAGGTTCACGATCAAGCGCGAGTAATTACGCCGGCGGCGCCATCAACGGCCTGGGCTTGCGCGAATGGCCGATGCAGGCCGTGAACTCCGCGCCGAACAGAAAAATCTGCGCCGAGTAATACAGCCATAACAGCAGCGCGGCGAACGATGCCGCCGCGCCATAGGCGGTAGGCTGGGTCGCACGGCCGAGATACAGCCCGATCGCCCAGCGCCCCAGGTGAAACAGCAGCGCCGTCACCAGCGCACCGGTGAGCACGTGACGCCATGGCAGGCGCCGAGCCGGTAGATAGCGGTACATGAGCGCCACCAGGCCCGTACCAAGCACGATCGACAGCAGAAAATCCATCGACGCGAACACACCGACCAGACCCTCGAAGTGGCGCAGGATATAACCGCGCAGCGCGGCGAGCGCCGTGGTCAACGTCAGTGAGACGAGCAGCAGGAAGCCGATCGCGAGAATGAAGCCGAATGAAATGAGACGGGAGCGCAAGAAAGCGCGCCAGCCGCGAGGCAGTCCCTCGCGCCCGCCCCAGATCTGCTGCAACGCGCTTTCGAGCGCCGCGAACACCGTGCTCGCGCCGACCAGCAACATCACGATGCTGACGATCGTCGCCCAAGTGCCCTCCCGGGTCTGCGCGCTCTGCATGGCTTCCAGAATCAGGTCGGCGCTCTGTTTGCCGAACAACAACGTGATCTGCGTGCCCACGTAGGAATACGCCAGCTCGTCACCGACTATCCACCCGGCAATGGAGACGATGATGATGAGCAGCGGCGCCAGTGAAAACGCGCAATAAAACGCCAGCGCCGCGCTGATGCTCGACGCCTGGTCCTCGAGCCAGTTTTCCGTCGTGCCCTTGAGCGTGTTCCAGAGACTTCGCGGTCTGCTCACAGCACGGATTTTGCCCGAGCCGCCGGCCTAACAACCCGCCGGGTGTGTCGGTCCAGTGAACCGCCGCGCACCAGTGGATGCCTACAAGCCGTTCCGATCCTGCCATGCGGCGCTGTGTGACACGCGGTGAGCGCCGTCGACGTGACCGATGAGCAATGCCGGCAATTGCAGTTGATTCGCGAGCTGCATGGCTTCGCCCGGCGGCATGACCATCAAGACTGTGGCCAGCGCATCCGCCTGCATGCAATCCGGCGCAATCGCGGTCGCCGAGGCCGTGCCGTGCGTCACGGGCCAGCCGGTGCGCGGATCGATGATGTGCGAGTAGTGCCTGCCGCTGGTTTCGAAGAAGCGGCGGTAGTCGCCGGCGGTAGCCACGCTGCGATCGCGCAACTCGATGATCTGCGGTGCCAGTGACGGCGCGGTTGAGGTCGCGTCCGCCGTCGGCTGCTCCACGGCCACGCGCCACGGCTCTCCGTGTGCGTTGCGGCCGCGCGCGCGCAGCTTCCCCGAAAGGTCGATCAAGTAGTTAGTCACGCCGTGCCCGTCGAGGAATTGGGCCACGCGATCCACGCCGCGTCCCTTGCCGAGCGACGACAGGTCGATACGCACGCCCGGCGGCTTGCGCGCACGCCGGCCGGTGACATCCACCTCCACCTTGTGAAAGCCCACTCGTTCGCGAGCCGCCTCGATGGCGGCCGAATCCGGTACTTGTTGCGTGGCGGGCTCAGGGCCGAAGCCCCACAGATCCACGAGCGGGCCGACGGTGACGTCATACGCGCCATCGCTCGCTTTCGCGAGACTCAGTGCATAGGCGAGCACTTCGCAAAGCTCCGCATCGATGGCCAGCCATTCGGCACTCTGGTTGTCGTTGAAGCGGGACAGCGCGGAATCCGCGCGATACGTGCTCAACGCCAGGTTCACGGCATCGAAGCGCGCCTGCGCGCCGGCGCGCAGTTCATCTGCGGATGCCGGCAGGCGCCCGGCGATCTTCACCGTCCAGGCGCTGCCCATCGTTTCCCCGGACAAGAGGGTCTCTGGCGCCGGCTGGATGGCGCAGCCGGCGAGCGTCAAGCTCGCTGCAACGAAGAGCGCTCGCAACGATCTACTGCGTCAACACTTCGAAGGTGCCGGCGTAGGAGGCGCGCCGCTTCTTCACACCAGGCGCCTTCGCGTTGTCGTCCTGCACCGAGACTTCCAGCCAGTACATGCCGGCTGCCGGCCAGGTGACGGCTACCTCGCCATCCTTGTCGGTCTTGAGTGCCAGCTCCTCCGGCGCATCGCGATACCGCGTGCCTCCCGCGATGATTTCGACCGGGAGGTCTCTCGCCGGTTTGCCATCGAGCAGGAAGCGGAATTTCGCGGTTTCGCGCGCATAGAGATCGTTGGGATGCTGCGCGGGTACGAGCTCGACGCCGGAACCAACCACCGTTTTCAATTCAGACGGCGCACCGACACTCACGAAAGTTTCCACGCGCCGCTGCACCTGCTCGACTTCGAGCTTGGCGGCGTTCGCCGGAATCCCCTTTGACATGTCGGCGGCGGGGCCGCGCCAGCGTTTCGGCTTGCCGTCCTCTTCCCAACGCGCCGTCACCGCATCATCGGCCACTGCGATGCGATAGGTGCCCGGCTGCCTCAATTCCAGGTCGAAGCTGCTGCGGGAGCGGCTCTTGGTGACATTCTGCGGCGCCACGGGTTGTCCGTCGGGTCCCGACACGATCAGGGCGTCGATCGGCATGGCGCCCTGGTTGACCGAGAACAGGTCGTCGGCCATGGCCGCATCGATCGCGACCCAGCCGCCGGAACGCGCCAGCACCGTCTGCGACGGTAACAACCAGGGCCGCGCCGCTTCACTCGCCGCAGGAGTCAGTGCCACCAGCAGCGCAACAACTAACGAAGTTTTCATGTGATCGTCCCTCTCACGGATTGAGCGACAGCGCCACGGCGCCGAGTTCTTTGCTGCCCTTGGCGGTGGCGCGTTTGGCTGCCTTGATGGGCCATTCGAACGGAATCCGCACGGCTTCACGACCACCCACTTCGCGCACCGCCTCGACCACCAGCGCATATTGCCCGGGCTTGAGCGCTGCGAGTGGCGCCCGCGTCGCATCGAACTTCAGCAGGTGCTGACCCACGGGCCGCGTCGCGCCCGTGAGCCCGTCGACCGGGACTTTCAGATCGCGTCCGCCGCGCCGCCACCACTGGCGCAGGTCCGGCAGCCACTTGGTGTGATCGCCGCGCAGCTGATACCAGACCGCAAGATTGGTGGCGATGGCCTGGTCGGCACCTTCGATCCAGATGGCGACGTACGGGCGGTGGTACTCGGCCACGGGCAGCTGCGGGATCTCCACGCTGAGACTGAGATCGGCGGCGTTGGCTGCCGTGCCGCAGACGGCGAGCAGCAGCAACAGGGCGCGGGACTTGCGAAACATTTTCTACTCCAGCTGATGGAATGACGACTAACTAGTGGGCGATGAAGATCATGAGCACGACGGTGAGGACGACGCCGCCGCCAACCAGCGGCCACGTGGAGGTGCGCTGACGCGCCTGGATCCACAGCAACACCAGGCCGGTGAGCGAGAAGAACAGGACGGCGATGGCAACGACGTCGATGAAAATCGTCCAGACGATGCCGGTGTTGCGGCCCTTGTGGAGGTCGTTGAAATAGGCGACCCAGCCGCGATCGGTACTTTCGAATTTCACCGCACCGCTGGCCCGGTCGACTGACACCCAGGCGTCGGCGCCCGGAGCCGGAGCCGACAGATACAGCTCCTCGTCCGACCACTCCGCCGTCGCACCGCGCAGTGACGCATCGAAGGTTCGCTCGGCCCAGGCAACGATTTCCGTTGCGGCGGAGCCCCCGGGCTCCGCGGACGTCAACATGGCTTTGAGGTTCCCGGGTAGCTGGGCGTTGCCGGTGACGATTGCCGGCTGGGCGCTGATCGCGCTGGCGTGATTCAGGGTGATGCCAGTCACGGTGAACAGGGCGAGCGCCGCAAAACAAACTGCCGCGCTGATCCAGTGCCACAGGTGCGTGGTGCGGTACAGCTGCATGCGTCGGCGGGAATCCATCGCGTCCGGCTCCAAAAAGGAGTGCGAACGCTACATGAGAAGAATTCTTATTTGCAACCGAACTCTTCTATAAGGGCCAGCCGGCTGCCGTTACGGTGGCGCCCGTGGTTCCAGAGGCAACCGGCGAGGGTGGTCGATGGTGACCGTTCCGAATGGCGGCAGTTGGAAACGCCGCAGTTTCTTCTTTCGCCATGCCTGGAAATCCGCGAGGTCGAGGGTCGCTGGAGGGGCCGCTCCCCAAGCCCTGCGATGGCGCTCAACCCATAGAAATTCCTCGAGAAATCCGGCCTTGTCGATCTGCAGCATGCGCTTGCCGAGTCGCGACCTGCCGAGCCCTGCGCCGGGCGCAAACAGGCCACGGTACAGTCCGATTTCGGCGTCGAAGGTGGGCACGAATTCGCCTCCACACACCGGCGCCTGTTCGGGCGATTGCTCTGCCGCGGCGTTGAGCAGCATCAGGTACATGAGCACCGCCCCCATGGCCTCGTCAGAGCCGCCACCCAGGTTGACGCCCAGGGTTGCTCCGGTGGGTGCGGCGTTGGGATCGACCGGCAGGAGGTGCGGCTTGATGGCCTCCCCGACCATCGACAACACCGCACGGCGGGCATCCGGCAGTTCGTCGCGCAGCCGCGGATCCATGCTCAACCGCAGCTTCACGAAATACTTCGCGGCGGCGGTGAGCCAGATGAACGAAATGGTGGGGCGCTGTTCGCGTTCGTATTCGTACAGCGCCTCGCGCGCTAGCGGCAGATCGTCGGGCGGATTCAGGCGAACCAGCTGCTCGCCCTTCAGCTCGAGCTTCTGGTAAGCCTGCGTCACGCCCTGCTTTGCACTCTGGAATTCGCGGCAGACCGGCATGGTGTCGGCGCCATCGGCAAGGTCGGTGATGCCGGCATCGTAGACGTATACGGTGAGTGAAATGCCGTCACTGGCGTACTGGTACGACACGCCCAGTGCCGGATCTTCGTACTTGTGCGGCTCACCCGAGAACAGCATCGGCCCTATGCGTTTCGGCAGTTCGAGCGGCGACGGCAGCAACACCACAGTGTCCTGGCCGGCGTCGCCCGCCACGGCGACAGAAACCGTCATAACGCACGCCAAGGCGGTCACGAAGCGTCTCTTCATGTCGTTCCTCCGTCGGCTGCTCCACGGCTGTAACGATCCGGCACCGCCCCCGGGGCTAACTACCGCGTCCGGCACGGATGCCGTGGCCGGCTGGTGCGGCCGTGCCAGACTATAGAAGGTTATTCATGGAGCCGCAGGCGCGGTTCGATGGAACCGGTAGGCGATTTCCTGCGCCGGCGGCCGCGGGTTCGCCCATTGCGCTCTGCCCGCCCATTATGGTTGGCGCTGTCTGTGCATCGAGACATTCCGGCCATGGAGCGTATGAGGTATAAACGCGCGCCACGACTGGTTAGAGCCAGCCACTTGCACGAGGGAGCCGCCAATGATGTCTAACAGGATTCTGATCTGCGCAGCATTGGCCGTCGCGGCCTTTCCTGCCCGTGCCGATGTCACGGTCACGACCGACACTGCCGGCAAAGCCGCATTCATCAATGTCGACGGTGAAGGCGTGAGCCAGATCAAGGGCACGCGCATGCGCACCGATAGTGCGTTCAAGGGCAGGATGCAGACGCTGATCATCGACATCGACGGCCGCCGCTTCATCGATCTCGACGCAAAGAAGAAGTCGGCGCTGGTCACTCCGCTCGAAACCATCGCCGATGAACTGCAGAAAGTAGGTGTCGGCACCCTGCAGGCCACACTCAAGAAGACCGCGCAGACCAAACAGATCGCCGGTTTCCCGTGCACGGTTCACGACGTGAATCTGTCGCTGCCGTTCAGTCCCACCGGGCAAGCCGGTCAGGGCATGGACCTCACCATGGTTCTCTCCGGTACGGTGTGCCTGAGCAGCAGCGCTCCGGGACTGGCGGATTATCAGAAGTTCTACAAGGCCGCGGCGGATTCCGGTTTCATCTTCGGCGATCCGCGCGCGGCGAAGTCGCCCGGCGGTGCGGCGCAAGCCAAGGCATACGCCGCGCTGACCAAGCAGATGGCGGAAGCCGGCATGGCTCTCGAGAGCCGCATCGCCATCAGCGCCAGCGGCGACAATCCCATGGCGGCCATGTTTGCCAAGGCGGTCAAGAGCGACATCATCACCACAGTCACGAAGATCGAGACTCCCGCGCTGGCTGCCGAAGCATTCGAGATTCCCGCGGACTACAAGGTGAAGACGCAGAAATAGCCGCACTTATTCGGTGGCCTGCGCCTTGCGCACCAGTCGCACGAACTCGCCGCGGTATCCAAAGCGATCTTCGCCAACCGACGACTGGGCCTGGCGAATGATGTCTTCGTAGCCGAGTGCGCCGGTGTATTGGCCACCGCGAAGCAGCTGACCGAAGCCCGCCACCGCGGTCGAGAACTGCACCTCGCGCAGCAGCGCCGCCGAGGAGCTGGTGGTCAGCGGAATCGGCCGTTGCAGCAGGCGCGACTGCGACTCGGTGGGCAACTTATAGCGAATCTTGAGGTAGCCGTATTCATTGCGGGTGCCGCCCGATTCGGCGGCGCGACGGTTGTCCGCGTACCGGCTTTCATCGACCATGCGGGCGCTGGAACCCACCGGCGTGATTTCGTAGATCGCGGTGACGGTGTGGCCCGAGCCCACGTCACCGGCGTCGATCGGCGTCGTTGTTGAAATCCTCGCGGTTGAGCGCGCGAGTCTCGTATCCGACGAGGCGGTACTCCGCCACGGTTGCCGGGTTGAATTCGACCTGCAGCTTCACGTCCTTCGCGATGGTGAACAGCGACGAGGTCGCCTCCTGCACCAGCACCTTGCGCGCCTCGTTCAATGTATCGATGTAGGCCGCCACGCCATTGCCGTTCTGGGCCAGCGCCTGCGCCAGCTCGTCACGATAATTTCCCTGGCCGAATCCCAGCACCGAGAGGAACACGCCCTTCTCGCGCTTGCGCTCGACGAATCCCTTGAGCTGCCTCGGTATCGTGGATGCCCACGTTGAAGTCGCCATCGGTCGCCAGCAGAATGCGATTCACGCCGCCCTTGCGGTAGCTCGCCTCGGCGAGCTGGTAGGCGAGCTCGATGCCCGCCGCTCCGGCGGTCGAGCCGCCGGGCGTCAGTCGCATGCAGCGCGTCGAGGATCTTCTCTTTTTCGCGCACCGGCGTCGGCTCGAGCACCGTGCCGGCGGCGCCGGCGTAAACGACGATCGCGACCGTATCGCGTGGGCTTTAGGCTGCCGAGCAGCAGCTCCATCGACTGCACCGCCAGCGGCAACTTGTCGGGTGAGTTCATCGAGCCGCTCACGTCGAGTAGCAGCACCAGGTTGACGTCGGGCGCCGCGCTGCGCTCGACCTCGTAACCCTTGATCCCGATGTGCACGAGCTTCCGGCCCTTGCCCCACGGGGAGTCGCTAACTACCACGGTGGGCTCGAACGGAACCTCGGAGGATTCAGGCTTTGGCCAGGCGTAGTCGAAGTAGTTGATCATCTCCTCGACGCGTACCGCGTCTTTCTGCGGCAGCGTGCCGGCGTTCAACATGCGCCGCGCAAAGGCTGTACGACGCGGTGTCGACGTCGGCCGAGAACGTCGACACCGGCTCATCGGCGACGCGCTTGAGAGGGTTGATGTCGAATTGCTGGAATTTGTCGCGTTGCTCCATCTCTGGCGCGGGAAAGACCATTACCGCGCCGGTGGATGCCGCCAGACCAGCCACCTTCTGCCGGCTGGAGGCGGCATTTTGATGTTGCCCGGGAAATTCCGCGACGTCTTCCGCGCGGATCGCATCGACGACTGACGGCGCTTCCCGCTTCACTTCCAGGGAAGGCTGCAGCACGGCGCGCCTTCCCGTCACGACGATTTCGTTCGATTCGTCCTTCTTCGCATCAGCGTCATTTCTGCGCAGTTTCTCCTTGGCGGCCGTGAGCTTGGGCGCAGGGGTGCCGGGCTGCGGCTGAACAGCCGTCACAGGTTCAAGTGGCGGCGGGGGCGGCGGTAGTTCGACGGTGATCGGCGTTCTCGTGCTCTCCATCAAACGCTCGTCGCCGTACCTCGAGAAGAACGGCCAGACCATGGCGATTCCCAATCCCACCACGCAAACACTCGCGACACCCGCAATCAGTTTCCGACTAACAAACCAGGTCATGGAAGTTCTCCCGTGCGACGAATCGTCACCGGAGAGACGCAGCGCGTTCCAGAAACCTTTGCTGGGGGTGGCGCTTGCCGCGTTGTTTGCTGCATGCACTCGCGCGAATTCCGCGAGCGCGGCGCGTTTGGCGCGCAGGCGGGCTTGGGGATCGGGCGCGGGCGCCGTCACCTGGCGCAAGGTGGATTCAGTCGACTGCTCTTTCATAGGCCACCGCTCACTCTGGCTTCCTGCCTGCTCATGTGTTTGCGAATGGTGTGGACGCGCCAGGAAATCGTTGATTCGGAAACTCCGAGAACCGCGCCGGCCTCGGCATGGCTCATTCCCTCGGCGTGCACCAGCAACGCGGTTTCCTTCATGCCCTCACCCAGCAATGCGAGTTGCGCGAGCACCTGGCTGAGATAGATGCCATCTTCGGTACGGGAGGTGTCCGCCGCCGGTTCCTCGTCTGGCAATTCCTCGTGCTCGTGGCGCTGCTGCGTGCGTTGCCAGTCCTGCGCGCAACTGATCACCAGGCGGTACAGCCAGCTGGTGAACGCCGCCTGGAATCGATACTGCGAAAGACTGTTCGCCAGCTTCATGCAGGCCAGCTGCGCAATGTCTTCCGCATTGGCGGCGTGACCACACCATTTCCAGGCGAACCGGTAAATGGTGTCGTAGTGCAGGTCCAATAGTCCGGCGAAGGACTTGGCGTCCCCACTCTGCGCACGGCGAATCAGAATTTGGTCATCCATCCGGTCGAACGCTCGTAACTATTCATTAGACGCAGCGCCTCCAAGTTTCCTTGGAAACGGATCCCGGGGGGGATCAGGTCCAACCGGCGGACAATGTTAAATGGCGGCGCTCGGCACCTTGGATGGTGCACCGGGAACTTCACGCACCAGCCTGGGCACCAGGTAGCCGGAAAGCCGTGCGCTCATTGCCGCCACCAGCCGTTGGGCTTCCGCTTCGGCCACGTCGAAGTGCGCGGTGCCGCGCACGCGATCGGGAAGGTGCAGGTAGTAAGGCATCACGCCGGCGTCCATCAACGCGCGAGACAGCTGCACCAGCGTGTCGGCGTCGTCGTTGACTCCCTTGAGCAGCACCGACTGGTTGAGCAGCGCGACGCCGGCGGTACGCAGCTTCACGCAGGCGACGCGCACGTCGTCGTCGATCTCGTTCGGATGGTTGGTGTGCAGCACCATGACGACAGGTCTGCGGATGCCGCGCAGCCAGGCCAGCAGGCCTGCGTCCACGCGCGACGGCAGCACGATGGGCTGGCGCGTGTGCACGCGAATCCGCTGCACATGTGGCACGGCTGCCAGCGCATCCGTGATTTTCGTGAGGCGCGCATCGCTCAGCGACAGCGGATCGCCGCCACTCAGGATCACTTCCTCGATGCTGGTATCGCCGGCGATGACGCCAAGCGCGGCGCTGAACCGTGTTGCCCCTTCGAGCGTGGTTTCCTGTTGCGCCGAGTAAGGAAACTCACGCCGGAAACAATAGCGGCAATGGATGGCGCAGGCTTGCGTCGTGATGAGCAGCGCGCGGCCGGCGTATTTCTGCAGCAAGCCGGGGGCGCGCGTGGCGGCATGCTCCTGCAAGGGATCCGCCACGTAACCCTGCGAGCCCACGAGCTCATCGGCCAGCGGCAGAACCTGGCGCAACAGCGGATCGTTCGCATCGCCATGGCGCATGCGCGCGAGAAAACTCGGCGTCACGCGAAGATCGAAGGAGTCGTTGGCCGCTTGCGCGCCGGTCAGCAGCGCCGGATCGAGTCCGAGTGCGGCGAGCAGCGCTTCGGGCCTGGTCGTCGATGCGGCCAGCTCACGCTGCCATACGGAGGCGGTCATTTGTCCAGTTGCCGGATCCTGATATTGCGGAACCAGATCGGTTGCGATTCGGCCTGCAGCGCGATGTGCCCGAACGAAAGCTGCAGCGGGGCTCCCGCCGCCATCAGCGCCTTCGCGCTGTCTTCCTTCGGATCGAGCTGCGGATGCTGGTAGCGCAAGACTTCGACGCCGTTCACGCGATGGATGACTTCATCGTTGCCGTGCACCTCGACTTCCACCGCCACCCACTCATCGACGGGAAACAGCTTCGACGTCGAGTCGATGATGTGATCGGTGAGCAGCTTGCCCTTCATCTGAAGGTTGGTGCCGGGCGTGCACACGTTGCCGGTCTGTCGGCCCGCGGTAGCGGCAACGGCCAGGAACTGGAACTCCATGCTCGCGGGCCACGCCTGATTGAGTCCCATGGTCATTGGCGACTGCGAGTGGATCATCACGCCGCTATTGAGCTTCGCCCAGGGCGGCGAATCGGCAATCGCGGTGCCCGTGATCTTGTACTCCAGCCGCAGGATGTAGTTAGAGTACGCCTGGTTGCTGTACAGGTGCCCGAACTGCTCGTCGAACTTGCCGTAGCCGTCGTAGCTGACCTTGATCACGCCGTCTTCGACGCGGAAGGTGTTGGCGTAATTATCGCCGAGCGGATGCTTGTTGATCTTGGGGGTCCAGCCGGCGAGATCGCGGCCGTTGAACAGCGAGCGCCATTCGCCCTGGTCCGACGCCGGCGCCGCGAGCGCAATGACGGGGAAAATGGCAAGAATCGACAGGTATCTCGTGTTCATGGCCTTCCTCTCTTGGTTCTTCTGGCGGGGCGCATTCTAGCGGCGCAGCAGCTCGATGATCGAGGCAATGTCCCGGTCGCCGAATCCGGCGCGGTCGGCCGCGATGAAACGCTCGCCTGCGGCCTCCGCGCTCTTGAGCTCGATGCCCGCCTGCGCGAATGCCTGGCGCGCATAGCTCAAGTCCTTGGCCATCAGTGGAACGAAAAAATTGGGTTCGTAAGCGCGATCGAGCATGCGCTGGCCGACGATTTTGATCAGCGGGCTGCCGGGCGAGCCCGATCCGAGCACCGCAGCGGCCTGACGAGCGTCCAGGCCGCTGCGTTCGGCCATCGCCATGGCTTCCGCGAGACTCGCCACCTGTACGCCGCAGAGAAAATTGTTGATGAGTTTCATCATGGCGCCGCTTCCGCTCGGGCCCAGGTGCGCGACACTGGCGCTCATCGCCGCAAGCGCGGGCCGCGCGCGTTCGAGCAACTCCGGCGGACCACCCACCAGGAATGACAGGGCCCCGTTTTCGGCCTGCGCCTTGCTACCGGTAACCGGCGCATCGAGAAACCCCACACCGCGTGCCTGCGCCGCTGCCGCAAGCTCGCGAATCCAGCCGATCGTCAGCGTGCTCGATTCGAGGCCGATGGCGTCGTCGCGCATCGCCGCGAGCGCGCCACCCGCGCCCAGCCAGACGGCGCGCGAGGCTTCATCGTCGGCCAGCATGGCGAACACCAGATCGGCACCGCGGACCGCATCAGCAGGCGTGGGCGCGAGATGCGCGCCGGCCGTCACCAGCGGTGCAGCCCTGGCTGCGTTCCGGTTCCATACCGTGACATCGAAACCTTTTTGAACGAGCTGGCGCGCCATGCCGCCACCCATGATGCCGAGGCCTAACACCGTGACTTTAAGTGTCATGTCCACACCTTGAATTTTGCGAGCGCACCCTCGTTGACAGTGAGTCCGAGCCCCGGAAGGCTGTCATCGAGATCGACGAAGCCGTCCTTCGCCACCGGTTCTCCCGCGAAGATGTGCCAGAAGAGCTCGTTACCGACCTCGACATCGACCGGCGGAAAATACTCGGCCATCGGTGAATTCAGGCTCGCCATCACGACGTGGTAGTTGTGCATCTGCCCGGCGTGCGGCACCACCGGGATCGAATACGACTCGGCCAGCGCCTGGATCTTGCGGGCAGCCGTGAGGCCGCCGACGCGATTGGTGTCGAACTGTATGTAGTCGAGCGCCTTGGCTTCGATGAGCTGGCGGAAGCCGTAGATGGTGTGCTCGTGTTCGCCCGCGGCGATGGGCGTCGTACCGAATCGCCGCAGCTCGTGGTAGCCATGAATCTCGTCGGGGATGATGGCCTCTTCGAGCCAGCGCAGGTTGAACGGCTCGATGAGGCGCATCATGCGTTTGGCATAGTCGAGGCTCCAGCCCATGTAGGCGTCGGCCATCACATCGATCTCCTCACCCACGGCTTCACGAACCGTGCGAAGCAAGTCGACGTTACGCGCCATGCCTGCCGCGCCGTCGTTGGGACCCCAGCCAAAACGCAGCTTCATGGCCTTGAAGCCTTGCGCCTTGTAGCGACGCGCCTCGGCGGCGAGCTCCGCAAGTGGCGTGGAATAGAGACGGCTGGCATACACGGGAATGCGCGCCTTGGTGCGCCCGCCCATCAAGCGAAAGCACGGTTGTCCCGCCGACTTGCCCATGAGATCCCACAGTGCGATGTCGATCGCCGAGATCGCCACCAGCGCCACGCCCTTGCGGCCGAACGCCATGGTTTTGCGGTACATGTGCTGCCAGAGAAACTCCGTGTCCCAGGGGTTTTCACCGATCAGCAGCGGCGTGAGGTACTGGTCGATCAATTGTTTGGTCACACGCGGCGAGAGTGCGGCGTTGCCGATACCGACCAGTCCGTCGTCCGTGAAGATTTCGACGATCAACCAGCCGTGGAACGTGAACGTGCCCATGGTCTCGATCGACAGGCGCGGCGAAATCAGGTCCATGGGATTGGTGCAGAAGTGCGCCGGCAACGGCGCAGTGCTGCCTTCCCACTCCACGACTCGGGTACGAACTTCGGTGATTTTCAAGATCGGGTCCTTGCGAAATCGAGTTGGTGAATGCGCGGGATGGTCACGCAGATCACGATGAACCCCACGATGTGCAGCGATGCGGCCACGACCAGCACGGGCGTGTAGCCGTAGCCGTGATCGAGGGCCCAGCCGGCGGCCTGGCCCATGACGATGCCGCCAAATGCACCGCCGAGACCGACGAGGCCCGCGAGCTTGCCGAGTGCGCCGCGCGGCACGAGATCGGTGGGGACGGTCATCACCAACGTCGACCAGCTCTGCTGACCGAAGAAGGCGACGCTGAATACGAACAGCACCAGCGGAATCGACTCGATGGCCGGCACCAGCATCACCCAGGGCATGAGCGCCGCGCTGATGCCGAGCGCTATCTTGCGCGCGGCGTTCACTGAGAAATTCCGCGCCAGCAGACGGCTCGAGAGATAGCCGCCGCAAAGACTGCCGATTCCCGACGCCGCATAAGGGATCCAGCCGACGCTCGCCGCCTGCTTGAGGTCGAAGGCCCGCGCCTCGAACAGATATTTGGGCAACCAGAATAGATAGAAGTACCAGGCGCCGTCGCTGAGGAACTTGGCGCAGGCGATCCCGAGGACTTCGCGTTTCCTGAGCAGCTGCGCCAGCGAAGGCGCCGCTTCGGCCGCGTCGCGCCCGATCCCGGCGCTTTGCGCATCGGGCGGCACGTCCGGCGTGTGATAGCGGGCCCACCACCACACCGCCCACGCGAGCCCAAACGCGCCGGTCACGAAAAAAACCCAGCGCCAGCTCGCCAGCTGAAACCAGTTGCCTTGCACGAGGATCAGCGCAATCAGCGGCGGCGCGACGACCGCGCCCACGGCGGTTCCCGCGTTGATGATGCCGAGTGCCGCCGCGCGCTCACGCGGCGCGAACCATTCGGCAACCGCGCGCGTCGCCGCCGGAAAGCCGCCACCCTCGCCCACACCCAGCAATAACCTGCTCGCGGCCAACGCGATCACGCCGCCCGCGAAGCCATGACTGGCGCAGGCCAGCGACCAGAAAACCATGATGAGCAGGAAGCCGCGACGCGTCCCGATGCGGTCCAACAACCAGCCACCGCCCAGATACATGAGTCCGTAGGTGGCGAGGAAGGCGGAGTCGAGCCAGGCCTTGGTCTGATGACCGATCGGTATGTCTGCCTGGATGCTGGTGATGGCCCAGGGCAGTGTCTGCCGGTCCAGGTAGCTGATGGCGATCGCCACCGAAATCATGAGTGCGACGCCCCAGCGACGTTCGAAATCGACGCTGGGAGCAGCGAGTGGCCGCATGTCAGTTGCCGATGACGATCAGCACGACACCCTGGCGCGGCACTGCCACCTCGAAACTCCGCGCGCCGAGACGAACCCGTTGCGCCTGCAAGGGCTGCGGCACGAGCTCGGATGCTTTCTCGAGCTCCTGGTACTGCGTGGCGTTCGGCGACTGTGGTGCGCCCATCTTCTGCCAGGCGGCGAAGGCATTGGCATTCGCCCCGTCCACGCGCCAGAGGGTCGCGCTGCCTGCGGCCTTGAGCTTGAGCCCAGCGATCGTCAGATGAACAGCCGCGTCGGGACCGGGGACATCGTCGTCATGGTAGTTCCACATGAGCACGGCGACCTCGCCCTGCGGACCGCGCGTCGCCAGCACGCCGACGTCGGTCTCTGCGCGCACACCATCGGCCACGATTTGCTCGAGCGGAATCTGCGCGCTGCTGCTGGCGGAAATGCGGTCGGGGCCCAGCTTCGCGAACATGCGGAATACATTGAGCACCGGCAGATCGACGCCATTGGTCGAAAGCTGCCGGTAGCCGGCGAACCAGGGCTGGTTCTCGAATTCGAACGCCCAGGTGAGTACCCCCTCGAGGTTCACGCCGCGTTTGGCCGCGAGATCCCAGATGCGCGCGAAGCTCGCCGCGGTGTAGCTCGAATACATGGTGCCGTTGCGATACGCGTTCTGCGGACCCGGACAGGCGGCGCACCCTTCCGGATCGCTTTCGCCGATCACGATGGGCTTGGCGGCCAGCGCCGGCACCGCGGCGATCTTCTGGAAGCCATCGTCGACGCCCTTGAGATGAGTGGAGATGCCCATGCGCACGTGACCATCGACGAAACTCGGCCGCCCCTTGGCGTGGAACGCAAGGAAGTCGGTAGGCGTGCCCACCTCGCCCGTTACGTAGTTGGTGCCGGAGGACACGTGCTTGAGGAACCCATCCATGAAGGCGCCGCCGGCGCCAGCAACGTCCGGCCCGCCGACTCGTGCGTTGGGCAATGCGCGCCGCACGCCCGCAATCGCCACGTCATGCAGCTTGTAGAAGTCCTCGGGCGTCCCCTGCCAATAAAAGTTCGAATTCGGCTCGTTCCAGACCTCGAAATACCACTTCGCGACTTCGTCGCGGCCGTAGCGCTCGACGTTGTGCAGGGTCCACTGATAGACCAACTCGCCCCACTTCTCGTAGCTGTTTGGCGGAAAGCTCCAGCCCGTGGCGATCAACTTGTAGTCGAAGCCGGGACGCCAGAGGTGTTGATACGGCATGCCGGCGGGAGCCGTCGACAGCGCTTCGGGCATGAAGCCGATCTGTAGATAGGGGTGAACGCCACTCGAGAGGTACCTGTCGATGATGCGATCGACCACCGTCCAGTCGTATACCGGCTTGCCGTCCTTCGATTCGGTGTACGCATTGGTGCTGCCCCACTTGAATGCGGGCGTGCCGTCGCCGGTGTTGAGCAGATTGTGCGCCCGGAAATACACGTCGCCCGTGCGCAGCTTGCCGAGCTCGACGAGCAGCTTGCGGCCGTCCTTCATCGTCGCGTAGTTAGGTTCGTCGGCGCCGAAGAATCGCCATACCGGTGGCAGCGGACCTGCAGGGCGGGCCGCGTCGACAGTCACAGTGACCGTTCTCGGCGCGGTGTCGGCGGCCAGCCCCGGCACGGCCTGGGCCAGGGCCATCGACATGAAGATTCCTGCCCGTCGATTCGTCGCCTGCATGTCATCATCCCCCGTAGCGCCAGCGAATCAGCCTCTTTTGTCGGGCTACTTTTTACGCGTCGGTGGATGGTTGCGCAAGAAAGCGAAAATCGGGCATCGAATACATATACGAATAGATAATTAGCCCTACAAAATGATTCGCGGCACCACGAAATCCAACCTGACCCGATTCGGAGTGGAGCGCCCCAAGGGCATTCACACCGGTATTGCGCACGACCTCGGTATCGCCATTGTCAGTGGCAAGTACCCGCCCGGCACGCTGCTGTCGGCCGAAGAACGCTTCAGTGATGAGAACAAGGTTTCCCGCGGCACCTATCGCGAAGCCATCCGCATCCTCGCCGCCAAGGGTTTGGTCTACAGCCGCACGAAAAGCGGTACCCGTGTGCGCGAACGTTCGAGCTGGAACATGCTCGATCTCGACGTGCTCGCGTGGATGTTCGAATCTCAACCCAGCGAGTCGTTCGTGCGCGGTATTTTCGAGCTTCGCAGCATCGTCGAACCGGGCGCGGCAGCGCTCGCGGCCCTGAGGCGGGACGGCCGCGAGCTCGCGCGCATGGGCCATGCGCTCGAAGAAATGGGACGTCTCGGCCTGCAGAGTGTGGAAGGCCGCGCCGCGGACCAGACCTTTCACTACCTGATTCTCGAAGCGACACGCAACGAACCGCTGGTGACGCTGTCCAGCTCGATCGCCGCGGCAGTCGAATGGACCACCATGTTTGCGCGCCGCGAGAACACCAGGTTGCGCGATCCGATGCCGGACCATTACGCGGTTTACGACGCCATCGTCCGCAGCGCTGCCGAGGAAGCCCGCACCCGCATGGCCCAGCTGGTGGCCAATGCCTTCACCGATACCGGCCTTGCCTAGGCCTCTCGCGCACGCGAGATCGCTACCATTGGCGTAAAACCTACACGCGCCGCGCTTTTCACTGGAATAATGGCATTGCTACCGGTTTCCCGGCCGTAGTTTTCTTTCGATTGAAACTGAAAAACCGTGGTTAATTTGTGTCAGATGCGGTAGAAAGCCGTCAATTCCGATCAGCTTTCGATAGTGAAACCGATTTCACCGAGATGGCGGATCCAATAGTGAACTGAAAAAAGGGGGGCTCTTCAATGTCGAAATCAGACCACACGTCTGCGTCTTTACGATCCGCGATCTCACTGGCGCTCATTAGCGCCGGAGTCACTCTTCCGATTCATTTCGCCGCCGCGCAGGACAGCGCCGCGCCGTCTGAAACCCAGGAGCTCGAAGAAGTCGTCGTCACCGGCTTCCGGGGCTCGCTGAACACTGCACTCTCGCAAAAGCGAGAGTCGGCCGGAACGATCGACAGCATTGTCGCCGAAGACATCGGCAAGTTCCCCGACAGCAACCTCGCTGAATCCATGCAGCGCATTCCGAGCGTCGCGCTCTCGCGCGGCGACGGTGGCGAAGGACGCAACATCTCCGTTCGCGGCCTCGGCGCCGGGTTCACCCGCGTGCGTATCAACGGGATGGAAGGCGCGGCGCAAGCCGGCGCCAGCGACATCTACGGTGCCGGCAACGGCGGCCGCAGCTTCGACTTCAACGTGTTCCCGACGGAAATCTTTTCCCAGCTCGCGGTGCGCAAGACAACCTCGGCGGATGTCGAAGAAGGCTCGCTCGGCGCCACGGTCGACCTTCGCGCTCCACGCCCGTTCGACTACACCGACGACACAATTTTCAATGTGACCGGCCGCGGGATCATGAACTCGGTCAGCGAGGACGTCGATCCGCGCGCCTCAGCGTTGTTCTCGAAGACTTTCGCCGACGGCACCTTCGGCGTGCTCATCTCGGGCGCCTATCAGGAACGCCATCTGCGCGAAGTCGGATATTCAGCGGTGGACATCCTCTCGGCCAATGCGAGCGCAAACAATATCGGAACGGCTGCCGCTCCGATCCTCCTGCCGTACTGCACGCCGATCGGCTGGACCACCACCGGCCCGAGCCCCGTCCCTGGCACGCGCGGCGCGACTGCCGCCAACTGCAGCGCCGGAGCCTATGGCGTGAATCCGCGCACCAGCAGCCTCGCCGCTTTCCAGACCGTGTACGACCTGCGTCGTGCCGATCTGCCGAACACACCGGGCAGCGGTGCATTCTTTCCGCGCCTGCCGCGCTACGTGAATTCCGAGCAGGACACGGAGCGCACTGGCGGCACGATCAGCCTGCAATGGGCGCCTGGCGACAACACCACGCTGTCGTTCGACGGCATGCATTCACGCTACCAGGTGGAGCGCCGCGACAATTACATCCTGGGTCTCTCGCTGGGCCGCAACCTGACCAACAACGGTCAACCGATGGTTTCGATCCGCGAAGTCACGTTCGACGACAAGGGTTCGGTGCAGACCGCGACTTTCGATGGCATGGACATCCGCTCGGAAGGCCTGGTGGATCAATTCGTATCGACGTTCGATCAGGCGAACCTCGAGCTCGCGCACTCGTTCAGCGACACCTTCAAGATCAAAGCCACCGCTGGACGTTCGATTTCCGTGTGGGACGGTCCGGTGCGTCTGCAGACTTTCCTCGACGCCATCGACGTGGACAACTTCACACTCGATTTCCGCGGCCGTGAGAATCCGATCATCGGGTTCGGCATGGATGTCTCGAATCCGGCCAACTTCGCTTACGCCCCGACGCCGGACGGTAACCAGACCGTGGTCGGCGGCTACTCCTTCCAGGGCAAGCCGTCGCGCAACGTCACCGCCATCACGCAGTTCGAGCTCGAAGGCGACTGGCAGATGAACGACACCTTCGGACTGAAGACCGGCGTGCAGTGGCGGCAGAACAATTTCAAGTCCAAGAACTCAGGCATCCTGGCCGCGCAAACGGTGACACAAGCGCTGCCCACTGGCACCACACTCGCGGACTACACCAGGACGATCGACGATCTCGACGACTTGTTCGGAAACGGCGCGCCCGCGAGTTGGGTGGCGATGGACCCGAAGAAGTGGGCTGAGGCCTTCAATTTCCCTGACGCCTTCAACTTCTGCGGCATCGAGTGCGGCGCGAACCGAAGCCAGATGCTCGAAGAAGTGAGCAGCGCCTTCGCGATGCTGACTTTCAGCGGCGAATGGGGCCTGCCGATTCGCGGCGACATCGGCGTGCGTTACGTGAACACGCGGCAGTCGGCAATGGGCCACATTCCGATCGCCGCACCGATGGGCGCGCCATTCCCGAACGTCGGGTTCAGGCAGGACGTCGACCAGGACTATCGGGATGTGCTGCCGTCGCTCAACGTCGTATTCGATCTCGCGCCGGATCTTCTGCTGCGCTTCTCGGCAGCGAAGGTGATGTCGCGCCCCGAACTCGGCAACCTGACGCCCAGCGTTGCGGTCACCGCCACGACGCAGAATGCGACCGTGAACAACCCGCTGCTCGAGCCGATTCGCGCCAAGACGGCGGACCTCGCCCTGGAATGGTATTTCGCGGAAGGCTCGCTGCTGTCGGCGGCCTTCTTCTACAAGGACATCGAGACCTTCATTCAGCGCATCACGGGATTGGAGCCGTTCCGCAATCTTGGTGTGCCGGATTCAGTGCTCGCGGGATCGCCTTCGTCACCGACCGACAATTTCAACGTGAGCCGGCTGCAGAACACCGAGGGTGGACCGCTGAAAGGCATCGAGCTCAATGCGCAGGTGCAGTTCAACAACCTCCCCGGTTTCTGGAGCAACACCGGCTTCCTCGCCAACTACACGAAAGTGGAGTCGGAGATCCAATACGTGCTGGCGAGCGTGGGTGGTGTGCCGACGGTGACGACGACCAACGACCTCATCGATCTGTCACGCAATACCGCGAGCGGCACGTTGTTCTATGACGACGGCACGTTCAGCATCCGCACGACGGGTTCCTACCGCGACAAATTCATCCGCGGCATCCCGGCCTCGGCGGGAAGCGACGTCCGGTCGAACAAGGCGAATCTGTTCGTCGATCTGTCGTCCTCATGGAACGTGAACGACAATCTGGGCCTCATCTTCGAGATCCAGAACCTGACGAGAGAGCGCAACACGCTGTACATCGACAGTCAGCGTGAAGACACGCTTGTTCCAGACGGAGATCGGTCGCACGTTTACACTGGGTGCGACGTACAAGTTCTGATCAAAGACTTGGCGAGATGTAATGAGACCGCCCCGCAAGGGGCGGTCTTTTTTTTGCCGTGACCTTCAGCCGATTGCGCCCACCGTTCAGCTGATGGTGCTGGCCACGCCAGACGAATTCACCGGGCAACCCGCCCGGCAGATCAATCTCAGCCGTCAGCACATCCCCTTTCAGCCGATAGCGAACCGTAACCGGTCCGCCGGGTGTGGCCGCGGTCGCGTCGAGCGCCGTCAGTTGGCCCAACATCGGTGCGACACGCACGCGCGCATAGCCGGGTGCGGCCGGCCGGATACCGGCGACGATTCCGAGCAGGTCGGCGGTGGGATGCGCGCTCCAGGCATGCGTGTCCGAGCGGGTATCGCCGCGCGATTCCGGCCAGGTGGTGTAGTTGAGTTTCGCCAACTCGCGCCAGGTGTGCAGCAGCTCGATGTAGCGGTCGGCCATGCCGGCGTGCTCGAACGCCCGCACCAGATACCACGCGAAGTAGTAGGTCGACATGAACATGCCCGTTGGTGCGTCGATGCCGGAGCCGGCCACGGTGATGCGTTCGAGAATCCCCGGCGCTTCGTCGGGCGTCGCGACGTCGTACAGCACCGCCAGCGTATTCATGTGCTGGCTGAAGACGTTGCGATCCGGATTGTCGGCAAAGAGCTCGCGCTGCGCGTTCCAGCAGTGCTTGCGAATCGCGGTGCGTGCGCGGTCTGCCCTCGCGGTATTGGCCGCGCCGCGCGCGGCGTCGCCGTGCGCGGCTTCGAGCGCCGCGCCCTGTCGCAACGCTCCGAGCCACATGACCGTCATCAGGCAACTGCCGCCCTGTTTGCCGTAGGACGGAAACGTGGTGCGGTCGTCCCAGCGCTGCCCCGCCCAGTCGATGAAATTCCACTGCGGGTTCGCCCCTAACAACCCTTCCGTGTTGAGCAGGGGTTCGAACCAGTCGAGCACGACGCGCATGCGCGGCAGATGGCGCACGATGGGCGCGGCGTCCGGTTGTTCCAGCGACCAGTCGGCAAGCATGCCCACCCAGGCGAACGAGAATGTCGCGATTACATTTGCGCCGCGGCTGGGGGCCGCTCCCTGCACCAGGCCACCATCGGCATTCGACTCCGCGAAAGCATCGATGGCCTGCTCCGCGAGTCGCGGATCGCCCGCCACCGCGTACGAGATCAGCATCTGCAGCCGTGTGTCACCGGTGTACTGCAGCTGCTCCCAGTAGGAGCTGTCCATGAACGTTTCGTGGGCGTCGATACGCAGTGTGCGCCAGCCTATTTCCCATATCCGGTCGAGCTTTGGATCACTGCTCTGGAAGCGCGCCACCTGGTTGAACGGGTAGCCGGTCTCGTTGAGCTTGAATGCCTCCAGCGTGAGCGGCTCGCTGCCCGTCGTGACATCGATCTCGGCGAACCGCCAGGTGCGCCACCACAACGGCGCGAACGTCCGGCGGGCGCCGTCCGCCAGAAAAGTGTCGAAAATGCCCAGCACCTTGCGGTCACCGATGAGGTTGCGATCGCCTTTCTGGCGATGCGCGTCGTACAGCGCTTCGGAATAGCTCAGCTTTATCCGGGCCCCGTTGCCTTGCGAGACCGTGAGTGCGGGATACGCGGATATCATCGCGTCGCGTTGGAGCAGCAGCGTTACATGCGAGTGCGCGGGTACGACCACCGGCCGCGCAGGAAATTGCTCGGCTCCTGTCTGTGTGGTGCGCACCACCGTACCTGGGCTCGCGGCAGCGAAGTTCTGCGGTGGGAGCCGGTCCGGGACCAGCTTGCGCGCCGCCGCGGCTGGCGCGGGAACGGCGTTCTGCCATCCATCGCCTGGTTCGACGGGCCCCGTCCAATCCCAATCCGCTTCGCCGGCGACGATGATCTCCGGCGCGCTCGCCACGTAGTACTGCCACGGAAGCTGCTCGCTGCCCTTGGTCGCCGAATGACCGGCATCTATCTTCACGCGCCACCCCGGCGCGCTCGTCGAAATGGGTTCACCGACGAGGCGAAATCCAGTCGCAACGATCGATTGGGCCAGAGGCGCGAACTCGCCGAAATTCCACACCACCGCGGCGACGACATTTCGGCCGCGCTTGAGGCGCGGCGCCAGATCCACGGTCGCCACGCGCCAGTTTTCGATCGTACCGGTCGATGGACCGCTGGCGACGCGGTGGCCGTTGACGAAAATAATGAAACGATTGTCGGCGGTGATGCTGACCGGCAGCCGTTGCGGAACGTGCTCGAGGGTGAGCTCGCGCCGAAAGTGCAGCACGATGGGCGTGGTGTGGGCGGCATCGCTGTGCGTGATCCAGCTGTCGGCCGATCCTTGCGCCCATGCCGGACAATTGTAAAAAACTGCGCCGGCGAGGCTGGCGAGCCATGCGAGCGAAAGCCGCGTCTTCATGCCGCATCTTAGGCCGCGCAAACCGGAGCCGGGGCAACCCTGTCGAACCCCGCTGACATTCAGGGCGGCATGCACCTACGTAACCTCCGGTTTCGCGTGCTGATAATCAGTCGACCCATCACCAAACGCAGGGGACGTCGCGTTGATTCTCAAATATGCGGGGCGTCATGCGCTCAAGCGCAATCCGTGGGTGATGGGCTGGTGCGCGGACCTGATGAGCCGCGAGTCCGCTCCCCCGGCCTCGCACATTGCCCGCCAGGAGTTGTTGCTCGGCCGCGTTTTCGATGAGGCCAGACGCATACCCGCATATGCCCGGTTCGCGCGCCACGCGCCTGACAAGGACCGACTCGGATACCTGCGAGACGTCTTCCCCATCATCGACAAGACCGCGTTGCTCCAGAGGCGCACGGAATTCTTCCCCGGTGGCAAGCCGCCGGCGTTTCCAGCCACGGTCGCCGCGACCAGCGGCACCACGGGCACTCCGCTCGACGTTTACCGCAGTCTCGGCTCCATCCTCTGGGAAGAAGCTTTTCACCTGCAGCACTGGCACTGGGCCGGATGGAAGCGTGGCCAGCGCCAGGCCGTGCTGCGGGGCGATCTGGTCGTGCCCGTCGAGCGTCTGCGCCCGCCCTTCTGGTTCAAGGATCCTGCCGGTGCGCAACTCGTGCTGTCGGCGCGTCACCTGGACCGCAAGACCGCTCCACTGATCGCCGAGGAGCTGCGTAGGTTCGGTGCCACACAACTGCGCGCTTATCCGTCTGCAGCGTATGAGTTGGCGACGCTCCTCGAAGAAGCCGGCATCCCGGTGCAGTTTCCCGCCGTCATCACCGGGTCCGAGATGTTGTATGAGTTTCAGCGCCGGCGCATCGAGTCGGTGTTCAAGGCCAGAGTATTCGACTTCTACAGCATGGCCGAGCGCGTGGCCTATGCCGCGGAGTGCGAGCACGGCCGCATGCACGTCAACCCGGAGTACGGCGTGCTCGAGATCGTCGATGAGCATGATCAGCCCACCAGCGGTGAGGGAACCATCGTCGGCACCGCTTTGCACAACAGCGCCCTGCCGCTCATCCGCTATCGAATGAACGACACCGCGCGGTGGTGTCCAGAGCCCTGCCCTTGCGGCCGCACGTACCCGGTCATCGAGAAGATAGGCGGCCGCCTCGCCGATCAGCTCTACGATCTCGACGACCGCGCCGTGAACTGCACGGTCATAGGTTTTGCCTTCGACGGCATGCGCAACATCGAAAAAGCGCAGGTGGTCCAATCCGCGGCCGACCGCTGGGTGATACGCATCGTCCCGGGCGTGGGATATACGGCCGACGATGGCCGGCAGGTGCTCGAAAAACTGGCCGCACAAGTATCGGCCCGCGTGGTCGCGCACGTGGAGCTCGTCGACCAGATTCCGGCGCTACCCAATGGCAAATACAAATGGGTGGTGCGCGAGTACCGACGAGACCCATCGCAACCCTCCCCTGGCGTGCGAACGCGCCCGCCCGCGTTCGTCGCCGGCGCGGCATGCTGAACGAACTCACGGCCGGCGAGCGCTCGAGTGCTCCCGGAGTGACGATCGCGCCGGTGACGCAGCGCGAGCGGTGGGAACGCCTCTTCGGTCAGCTCGCGGTCCCGCACTTCACGCAGGCCTGGTGTTACGGCGAGGGCAAACGCGCGCAAGGGTGGTCGGTGGAACGCCTCGTTTTCCAGGTCGAGGACACCGTGGCCGTCTGCCAGGTATTGATCAGGCGCGTCGCCGGCGTGCCGGTGGCCGCGCGCATCAACCGCGGCCCCGTGTTCGTGCAGCGCGCGCCATCGCCCGCGATGCAACTGGCCGTTCTCAGCGCCCTGCGCCGACGCTGGCGTTTCGCACGCCGGGGACTGCTGTTGATCGCCCCCGCTCTGCCATTCGACGATGAAAGCGCCGCGCTGCTGCGCGCGGCGGGATTCATGCAGCGCCGCGCCGGCGGCTGGGGCTCGTCGCTGATCGATCTCGAGCCATCGCTCGAAGTCATTCGCGCAAGCTTCACGTCGAAATGGCGCAACCCGCTCAACAGCGCCATCCGGGCCGGAGTCGAGGTGCGCTTTCGCAAAGACCCGCAAGCGTTCGAATGGATGCTGGAGCGTCATGTCGGCAACATGGCCACCAAGAATTTCGTCGGTCCGTCGGCGCAGTTCGTGCGGGCCATGCTCGCCGCGAGCCCGGAACATTTCTGGTTGTTGCAGGCGTTTCACGGCAATGAGCCAGTCTCGGGTCTCATGGGAACGTGTATTGGCGCTCACGCGGAAAACTTCCTCGGCTGGACCAGCGACACGGGCCGCCGGCTGGGCGCACACAGTTTGCTGATATGGAATGCAATCGTGGAAATGAAGGCGGCCGGTTTTCGCGCGCTGGATCTCGGCGGCTTCACCACCAGCGACAAATACGGCGCCTACAAGCGCGGCATGCGCGGCCGCGAGTACCGCTTGTGCGGTGAGTGGCTGGCGATCTGAGCCGCTCAGCGGGTAGCTAGGCGCGCCTGCTCGAACGAGTACCCGAGCGACAGCAGGGTCTGTTCGGACCGGGCCGCGCCGATGAATGACAGGCCCACGGGCAGCCCGGCCACGTCACCCATCGGCACCGTGAGGTGCGGATACCCGGCCACCGCGGGCAATTGTGTCGAGGACGCAGACGCGTGGTCGCCATTGACCAGGTCGATCGTCCACGCAGGTCCATAAGTCGGCGCGACCAGGGCCACCACCTTGTTTTCGCGCAGCAGTCGATCGATTCCCTGCGGGCCGGCGAGGTCATGTGCTTTTTGCAGCGCCTGTGTGTACTTCGGATCGCTCAATCCGCCGGTCGCCTGCGCCTGCTCGAACAATTCCTGTCCGAACCAGGCCATCTCCCTCGGCTCCGCGGCGTTGAACGCGATGACATCCGCAAGGGTGCGTGTCTTGACGGCCGGAGGAGTGGTCGCAAGGTAAGCGTTCAGGTCTGCCTTGAGCTCGGTGAGCAGGATCGTCAGCTCGAGCTCACCGAGGTCGCCGAAATCGAACTTGTCGATTTCGACCAGCACGGCGCCCTGCGTTTTGAGCTGTTCCAGCGCCGCGTTGAATGCTTTCTCCGTCGGCGGTGAAAACCCCTTGATGAAACGCGCGACTCCCAGGCGCACACCCTTGAGTGCGCCCGGCTTGAGTCCCGCGCTGTAGTCGATTCGTTGGCCGGTGGTGGGCGGCTCCGCCATGGCAGTCAGCAACATCGCCGCGTCGCGCACGCTCACCGTCATCGGACCCGCAGTGTCCTGCGTGTGGCTGATGGGAATGATCCCTGCGCCCGAGATCAGCCCGACCGTTGGCTTGAGACCGACGAGCCCGGCCACGGACGCGGGACAGGTGACCGAGCCATCGGTCTCCGTTCCCACCGCCAGAGGCGCGAAACGGGCGGCAACTGCCACTCCGGATCCTGAACTCGAGCCGCACGCCGTGCGCTGCGGATTGAGTGGGTTGACGGCCAGTCCCCCCACCGCGCTCCAGCCGCTGCTCGACCACCCCGAACGGATATTGGCCCACTCGGACAGATTCGCCTTCGCGATGACGACGACTCCCGCTTCCGTCAGCCTATCTACCAGCGGGGCATTGCGCGTGCGCAGGTTGTCGACCAGCGCCAGCGAACCGGCCGTGGTGACCGAACCCGCCAGGTCGATGTTGTCCTTGATGATGATCGGGACGCCGTGCAACGGTCCACGAGTCTTGCCGGCTTTGCGCTCGCGGTCGAGTTGTTCGGCTTCGCGCAGCGCATTGGGGTTGGTGGCGATGATCGCGTGCAAACGCGGATCGCAGCTCGAGATGCGTTGCAGGTAGCCCCGCACCAGGTCGGCGGAGGAGACCTTCTTCTGATCGAGAGCGGCGGTGATGTCGCCGAGCGTTGCCGTGGACAGGTCGAGAGAGCCTGCTTTCTCGTGGCTGTCGCAGCCCTGCGCGAACGGAACGGAAAGCAGAGAGACGGCGATCAGCGCCAACACGGCGTTCATTGTTCTTTGCGGCATGGACGTCCCCGGCGAATGCTTTTTTGTGGTCGCGCTGGAGTTTATACCGACATGGAATCCGGTAGTCGTATCGTTTCAGGAAGCGCGATGAGCCATGTTAGTTCGGCGCGTGGCATTCGGACCCGGTGAACGCATATCGCTCGCGCGACAGCTTGGGGTATATCGCCAGCAACTTGATGAAAACCCCGTTCGTCCAGCCAAAGCCGTCCTGAACCGGGTATTCACCACCTTTTCCTTCGCCTGCGTCGCGAACGTTGTACTTCTCGACGAGCTTGCCGGTCTTGCAGTAGACGCGCGCGTTCTCCGCGACCCACCCTTGCGCGATCCTGGCAGCCAGGTCTGGCGAGCCATGCCTGCGCAGCCCGTCTATCGCGATCCACTGCAGCGGAGCCCAACCATTCGGAGCATCCCACTGCTCCCCGGTGTCCTCGGTGGTCGTCACGACACCGTGCGGCATCAGCAGCGACTCCTGGATCGTGCGTGCGACGCGCCGGGCCCGCGGCCTATCTACCAGGTCGGCGAACAACGGGAACGCGGTGGCTATCGTCAGGTGCTCCATCTGCCGGTTGTTCCGCCAGTCGTAGTCGACGAAGGCGTTCAGCTTGTCGTGCCACATCAGCCGGAGCATGGCGCTTTGCCGCGTGCGCGCCTTGGCAGTCATTTCCCTGGTGCACTCCGAGCGCCGTGAGGCCTTGCACGCGCGGGCGATCGTGATCTCCAGCTTGTACAACAGGCTGTTGAGATCCACGGGCACGATTTCCGTCGTCCGGATCGAGCTCAGGGTTTTCCCATCGGCAAACCACCGCGAGGTAAAATCCAGCCCACTCTCCGCCGCTGCGCGCAGGTCGCGATATACATCAGCTGCCGGACGGTTGCTCTTGCGCGCGGTTTCGATGTCTTCGAGGTAGGCCTCGTCGCGCGGAATCGCCAGATCGTCCCAGAACCGGTTCAGCAACGTCCCATCGGCGAGGCGAACGACACGGCGATGGGCAGTGCCAGCGGCAACGCTCGTCGCACCGTCCATCCAGAAGCTGTATTCGCGCTCGAGCTGTGGCAAGCGCTTGATCAATGCCTTCACCCCATCGTGCTGCGCCTGCAGCTCGACCATCACAGCAAAGTAAGGCGGTTGCGAGCGGCTCAGGTAATAACTGCGGTTACCGTTCGGGATGTGGCCGTATCGATCGATGAGACCGGCGAAATTTTCGACCATGGCGGCCACGAGGTCGTCACGCCCGCTGGTTTGGAGCCCGACCATGGTGAAGTAGGAATCCCAGTAGTACATCTCGCGAAAGCGGCCGCCCGGCACGACGTAGCGGCTCGTCAGCGGCAGCAGGGAGCCCTGGCCGGTCAACTGTTGCGGCTCTCGTGTGAGCGCGCCCCACAGCCGGTCTATGTGCGCGCGGATTTCCTCGCGCGGCCTCGTCTTGAAGTCGCCTTCGGCGGCACTCGGGATCGTGAAGTTTTCGGCCACGAACTCCTTCAGTGAGAATCCCGCGCCGTCTTTTCCCGCCGCGTACCGGCGCATGATTTCCGCGGGCTCCGCATTCGCGATCGCGTCGGCGAACGTCTTGCTGTCGGCAAAGATTCTCTCGGACTGCACGCGATGGAACAGCTCGCCATAGATCTGCGATGGGGGCACCGGAACGGCATCGCGCGCATGCGTGATGACGCTGAAAAGCGCGATCTGTAACGAAACGATCGCGAGCAGACCCGAGGCGCGAGATCGTGGGATGAGTTGCAGCATGTCGGTGAGCCCTCGTGTGCCGAAGCTTGAATCCGAGCTCGGCATTATCGGCAATCGTGGCGGCATCTGTCCCGGCTGTGTGCGTGCCGCAACGCGCGGCGCAGCGGATGCGAGCGCATCTCTCGCGCCCGTGTAGTCGCAGACTGACGTGAGCGTCGAGCGTCGTTGACACCTCAATTTTTGCGGTGATATTGCCTGGTGATATTGCTGAAATACCCGATATCGCTCGCCACCGGCCACCCAAGTGGAGGAGAGAAACATGAATACGATACGTTCCGCCCTGTTGATCGCGGCGGTCGCCATTCCGCCGTCGCTGCAAGCGCAGGAGGACGCGATAGCGTCGCCGGAGGGCGATGACACCAGCTCGCTCGAAACGATAGTAGTTAGCGGCAGTGCATCGGCCGAGGGCGTCAAGAAACTCGAGGCGAGTTACAACATCGTCACTGCCAGCGAGGAGGAAATCCGGCGGGCCAATCCCAAGAGCACTGCCGATCTGCTGAAGATCTCCCCCGGAATGTGGCCGGAAGCCACCGGCGGTCAGACGGGCGCCAACATTGAAATCGCCGGCTTTCCTGGCGGTGGTGACGCTCCCTATTTCACCACGCTGCTCATGGGCTCGCCGTTGTACGGCATGCCAACTTTGTCGTTTTTTGAAACGACCAGCATCTTCCGGCTCGACGACACGGTGCGGTCGGCGGAAATCCTGCAAGGTGGTCCGTCGGTAGTCTTCGCCGGTGGCCAGATGGGCGCCACCGCCAATTTTCTGTTGAAGACGGGCTCTGACACTCCGTCGGGAAGCCTTGGACTCACCTACGGCGATGAGAACCTGTGGCGCCTCGATGGGTTCGCCGGCTTCCCGCTCGGTGAAAACTGGTTCGGCAGCGTCGGTGGCTTCTGGCGCACCTCCGACGGTGTGCGCGACCCGGAATTTCCCGCCGACGAAGGTGGCCAGCTGACGGCGACGCTCAAGCATGAGTCCGACAACGGTCAACTCACGCTGTACGCACGCTACCTCGATGACAAGAATCAGTTCATCACGCCGATTCCGGTGATCCAGCGCGGCACCGATAATTTCAGCGCCTATCCGGGTTTCGATCCTCTGACCTCGACGTACAACAGCGAAGCCATTCGCCGCGTCCGGCTCGATGGCTATCCCGGTGGCGGCACCACCGCGGATCTCGCCGAAGGCCGTGGCGCGCAGATGCTCTTCGTCGGCGCGAACTTCGATCACGAACTGGGCGGCGGCTGGTCGATCAGCGACAAGTTTCTCGCCAACGGTGGCGACGTCGATACCAATGCCTTGTTCTCGGGAAGCAACCCCGCCACGCTCTTCGACGCGCTGTACACCAACCCCACCGATCTCGGCGGGCTCGCGTTACCGCCAGGATCCGCGACAGCCACGTTCGTTGGCGGTGGCGCGGTCGCGCCCGAGCAAAGCGTCATCCACCAGGGCTGGTGGTTCATTCACAAGAAGCTCGAGAGCATCAACAACGACTTCCGGCTGAGCAAAGAGTTGTTCGACGGGAACACGCTGACGCTCGGCGTGTATCTCGCGTACTACGAGATGGACGACGAGTGGGCGCTCGGCAATCAGATGTTCATGACCAATGAGCCCAATGCACGGCCGATCACCGTGAGCTACGTCAATGCCATGGGCGAGACAGTCCAGCGCACCGACGAACAAGGCTTTCTCGACAACGGTGACTTCAACATCACGCAGCGCGGCCATGCCTTCAACCGGGCCATCTATCTATCGGACTCGTGGCGCATCGGCCAATGGCTGCTGGACGCCTCGGTGCGCTTCGAAAACCAGGACGCCACCAATCGCGTGTGCAACCGGACCAATCAGGATCTCGATGGCAACCCGCTCACGCAGTACAACAACGTCGTGGGCGTGTGCAACGGAACGTTTGCCGTCACGGATTACGACGAAGACTTCACCTCGTGGACGGTGGGCGCCAACTACAGCTTCACCGATTCCATGTCCGCCTATGTGCGCGTAAACCGCGGCGGGCACTTCCTGGATTTCGACAATGGCATTCGCGGCAGCACCACCGGCAATACGCCGCCCGAGCAGGTGATCCGCAATTTCGAAACCGGGTTCAAGTTTCAGAACGACCTGTTGTATGCCGATATCAGCGCGTATTTCCGCGACTTCACCGGCCTGCTCTACCAGCCGACCGATGATGCCGGCGTAGCGGTCGGGGCCCGAATTCCCTATGGCTCGGAGTCGAAGGGCGTCAATTTCATCGGCGCGATCACGCCCGGCGACAATTTCAGGTTCCAGGTGGTGGCCAACTGGCTCGATGGTGAATACACGGACTACGACGCCTGTTTGCCGTTCAGCAATGTCGTGACTGGCGACGGCTGCGCGCCCATCGAAGGGAAGCAACTGCAGCGCCAGCCCAAGCTGCGCTACATGCTGACGCCCAGCTACCGCTTTCCGCTCTCGTGGGGCGATCTGGAGGCATTCGTCACCTACACCCATGTTGGCGACCACACGCAAGATCAGTCTGCGCTGCAACAGCTCGGTTCGTACTTCACCTGGGATTTCGGCGTCACCGCCAACGTCGGCGACAACTGGCAGCTTGCGCTTCGCGGCACGAACCTTTCGGACGAGCTAGGCCTGACCGAAAGTAATTCGCGCATCTTCGGCGTGGCTGCGGACGCCGGTGGCGTGTTGCTGGCGCGCCCGATCGAAGGCAGCGAGATCAATTTGCAAGCCAAGTATCTTTGGTAGTCAGTTCGGGCGATCGATCCCAAGGTACACCGTGCTCCACAGCTGCGCGGCGTTCGACTCGTCCGCGTCGGCGCCGCTTTGGCCGAATGCCGCCAGGCGGTACTGGCCATCGGCGTAGCTCCACGACCACAGTTCCGAGGTACGCAGCGCCGCCGTGCGATCGATCGCCGCCCACAACTCCGTGCGCGCGCGCAGCAGTTGCGCCCGCACCGGCTTAGGAAGGTCGGTGCGGCGCAGTTGGCGGTCGACTCCCGCGGCCATCAACGCCTGCTGCCACGACCAGACGACGGTGCCGTGATAAGCGGACTTGGAGAATTCGCGCCGCAGCTGCGGCTTCGCGAGCGCGGGATTCGCCACGACCAGGCCAACGTCGGTCACGAGGCCGGCCGGAAACGGACGCATGATGGCGCCGATGCAGCGCTCGATCTCACCGGACGGCGGCTCCGTGAACAGCAGGCGAAAACCTTCGTCCGAATGCAGTATCGGAACCGGCCTGCCTTGCTCGTCCAGCGACAATGCGTGGAATGCGAGCGCTCCATCGCCGAGCGCGCGCGCTGCGCGCCCGCCATCGACGCCGATTTCTCCGGCGTAAGCCACGATGTCGGCGCGTGCTTTTCCTGCGGGCATGTCTACCGCGAAAAGCGACGACGCCCGCTCCGCCCACACGCGTGCCTGCCCGCGGGCACGCAACAGCGTGCGCCGCTGACCCGCGTCGGTGTACTCGGAGAGAAGACCAGCATCCGCCAAGCGCGCGGCTGCCTCGAGCGCCGCCGGAACCAACGCGGCGTTCACGTCGTAGGCATAACGTCCTCGACCCAGTCCCTGTTCGCTGTCGCGCCATTCCCCGGTCATGCGACCCGGCTTGAAGCCGACGAGATTTGCGAAGCCGGGGCTTTTTGCGAACGGCGCCGTGCGTTCGATCGCCCAGATCAGATTCCGCGCGAGCGCGGCTCCTCGCCGTTCACCGCCAGGCCCGCGGGTGGACAGGAATTCGCGAGCGCGGGCGTGCCCGCGCGCATCGTCGAGCAGCCAGCGCGCCGCCAGCGGTGCCAGCAGGAAATCATCGTCGACCATGCCGTAGTCGTAGATAGGCGTCGCGACGCGCCCGCGCCCCTCCCGTTGATTGCGCAGGACGGCGAACTCGCCGATGTCCTCCTCGTGCGCCACTTCGCCATTCGGCGCAAGTCGATCGAGCACCGAAAAGATGGCGCTCTCAACCGCTTCCGGCGCGAGCACGGATGCGAGGAGAGTCGCCGAGATCAGGGTATCGCGGCCGAAGTAAGTATCGAAGCGCCAGGATCCTGCCAGGAACTTCTCACGGTAACTCAGGAATGCAAGCGCTTCGCGAGCGCGCGCATCGTTGCCGGCGCGCTGTGTGAGGAGTGCGTTCAGCGGCTCGAGTGGCGTCTCGCCGGTGAGGGCCTGGATCCTGAGGCGCAGAGGTGCCCGTTCGGCGATGAATCTCTCGGCGGACACTCGCGTACTGGAACCCGCGGCAATCGTGAGCCGATAACCCGCGGCACCATCGAGACGATCCCGCGCCCAAGTGATGGCGCCGGCGGTGACGCGCGAACCGGTCATCACTTCGGCCGGCGCGCTGCGTTGAATCTCGAAGTCGCGCAACACGCGCACCGATGAGAGGATGGCGGCGCGCGGCCGCAGCTCGACTGCATCTGTCGCTATTTCGAACTCGATGCCATGCAGCGGGCGTTTTTTCTCGTCGAGCGAAGTGAACGGCCGTGGTGGTGAGACGAGCGTCCACGCGACGGGCTGCGTCGTTTTCTCGAACCACAGGCCCACGCCGCTATTGCCCGCGGGGAATGCCACGAGGATGCGCGGCTCGGCTCCCGAACGCAGCAGCAGATGCGCGGCGACTGGCCCGTCGCGCAGGAAACTATTGATGTTGCGCCCTTCGTCGATGCGAAAGGACAGTCCCGACGACTTCGGCGCGACATCGGCGCTCGCCGCTGCGAATGCAGCGGCGCCTAGCAGTCCGAAAAGTAACGACCGCATTGTCTGAGCTCACCTTGTTGCGAGGCCGGCGAGTTTGCCTCGGTCGCGCGCCGTCGCGCTATCGGAACGCAGGCCGGGCGCGCGTCGGGCTTTGGACAATCTTCCTTGCGGTCAATCCTTTCGAACCCTGATCAATTGCCTCGCCGGATCTATGCAAACAACATGGCGGGCGAAGAAGCTGTAGCCGATATAGCCGTCCACATCGACTGGCTCGCTGAAGTCGAGTACCACAAGTTGCAGCGGTCCAAAGTCCGCCTGGCCCAACGAAAAGCGCCGCGACGTATAAAACGGAGGTTGCACAGCAAGCTTGTGCTGCTCGACGAATGCCTTCTTCACGAAGGAATGCGTGGCTCCGGTATCCCACATGACCTTCATCACTCGAGCATCTGTCGCCGCCATCGACACGATGACTCCTTCGGGATGTGGAATCGCGCGCACGGTAGCACCGCGACATTCCTTGTCCGAAGCGACGCGCTCATCCGGCTTGAAGAGCGTGATCTTGCGGGACGGGTAGTCGTAGATCGCCAGGAACCGGTTCAGGAATTCCCGGCCAACGCTACCATCGCGCGGCACCTCACCCGAATACTCAGTCGCTTCAACGTGTGAAAACTCGCTCCCACCGAGCTCGAGCGTATTCAGAGTGAGTACCGCCTGTGCGATTGCCTTTCCGTGCGCATCGACGCTGCTTCTAGTTGAGCCGGTGTGAATTGCACCGACTTTTCCTGCGGTTTCCGGTTTGAGCGCCACAAAGCCGCCACCGGTGTCGATCACGAGTTTTACCAGCACCCCGTTGATTCGCGCGGATGCGATCGGATTACCGTCCTCGACTACGATCGGGATGACGACTGCGCCGAGGCAATTCGACGACAGGAGAATCGGGAACAGAGCCAGGAATCGCATGCGGAGGTCGTGGAGACCTTTCATCGAGGATGCCTCGTTGCAGGGGATACTTCCGCCCAAAGCACTGCGATACCCTCTTCCACTCGCATTGACAATCGGCGGCGGCCGGAACCGATCACGCTCCAGCAACGTCGGAAAGCTACCTCGGCTGCTGCGCCAGCCACTGAATGAGAACATTCATGTTCCGCAGATATTCGGCAGTCGAGATCGAGATGGTTTTCGCCGTGTCGGTGAACGGCGATGTGTCCGTCTCGTCACCGACATGCGTCGTCGCGAAGTCGCCCGGGGCGTTTGCCTTATTAGCCACCCCACGATACGGATGACTGGTCTGCGCCAGCGGCGCGGGCCAGAAGCCGGTTGGATTCAGCGTCGACAGCGAGTCGCGCACCTGGGTTCCAAGATCGGTCTTCCCGGGCGGCGCATAACGCTCCGCGAAGAAACGCGGTAGTTCGACGATGCCCGCACCGGCCGCCAGAGGAGAATTCTTCGCCAATTCCTTCAGGTCGGCCTTGCGCGCGTCTTCGTAGCGTTTGCGCAGTGCCGCCGTGTCGATCCTGCGAGTGGCCGAATAGTGGCCGATGGGACGCTTCGGGTCGTAGTCGACGAAGTACTCGCCGAAGCCGACGCTCGAGCCGCGCCGGTGCACATACAGCGGGCGGTTCGACTGCAGCTCGATGAACGTGGGATGAGTTCTTCCGCCGGCGTCCGGCTTCGCCAACCGGACGCGCTCGAGCCACTCGATGCCTTCCGGAACGCGCGCCAGGTATCTCGTATCGCCGGTGACCTCGTAGAAGGTGATCAGATGCTCGAGATTGCTGGCCGTCGTGTGAGTTGCGAGCGACAGTGGTTCATAGGTGCGGGCCGCGGCGGGCTTGAGGTCGAGCGTGTACTGAAGCGCCCAACCCGGGTTCGGCGCGCCCTGCTGCGAAACCAGGAAGAAGCCCATGCCGCGCGTGATCGGATCGAGCAGCCGCTGATCGCCGAGTATCTGGTAACACAGGATCAGGAACGAGATGTTTTCCCAGGCGACGTCGTCGTTGAACGTGAGGTAAGAGGTGTAATCCGCACCGCCATGCTTCGCGAATTCGTAGCGCAGCGGGAAGCGCTGCGGCCAGCCGCCGACCGGGTACTGACTATCTACGACGAACGCGATGGCGCGATCGACCGCGACTTTGTAGCGGGCATCCAGCTTCTCCGCGTACAGCCGCAGCAGGAAGGTGGCTGCATCGGTGGTGGTCTGATCATCGAAGGTGGCGTTGCCGTAGTAGTGCTGGAATTCCTCCAGCCGCCATGCGTTGCGGCCAACCGTGGCATACCAGTCGCGCAGACTGCGGTCGCCGGCGAAGTCGATGACGTAGTTCCAGCCGCCGCTCGGATGCTGCCCCCAGATCAACGCGGCGGCAACCTGCTCCGCCGCGCGGTAGTAATACTCATCGGCGGTCGCGTGATAGGCATCGAGGAAGAGGTGGCCCATGCTCGAAGTGCCCGGCGGCTGCAGCCAGATCATGGTCTCGCGCGCTTCCATCTCGCCCCACCGGCGCGAGAAGTCGGGTAGATAGTTCCACAGGTAGCCGCCGCGATACGCGACCTTCTCGACCATGAACTGCGTCGCGCGCCGCATTTCGGCTTCGACATTCTTGCGATCAGGGCCGGTCTGAGCCGGCGCGGATACCGGCAACGCTGACAGGACGCAGGAAGCGGCGAGCAAACAAAGCCATGCGCGCAGCGAACCGCGCACACCGAAGATGGCAGTCATGTAGAACCCCGTAAGACCAGCGAATTCGATGCCAAGAGTACGCCACGAACGGGTAAATTGCGGGCATGAAACGACGAACTCTGCTGCAGACCGGGGCCGGCGCGATGCTGCTGGCTGGCCACACGAATATGTCGGGCGCGAAGCCCCATGCAAACCTCTCCGCATCGGCCCGCCGCCAGGAGTTGTATGGTCTGCTCGGCAAACTGCCGCCGCGCGATCGTCAGGTCAGCGCGCAACTCGTCTCCACGGAAGACCGGAAAACCTACACGCTCGAGAAGCTCATCATCGACCTCAATGGCGAGGAGCCCGCGCCGGCATATTTCGCCAGGCCCAAGGGCAAGACAGGCCGGCTTCCCACGGTGCTGTTCAATCACTCGCACGGCGGCGGCTACCAGATCGGCAAGACCGAATTTCTGGAAGGCCGCGAGTACATGAGCAAACCGCCGTACGCGGAATTCCTGACTTCGCTGGGTTACAACGCGCTGTGCTTCGATACGTGGATTTTCGGCGAGCGCGCGAAACGCACGGAGCTCGATTTCTTCAAGGACACGCTCTGGCACGGCCGCGTGCTCTGGGGAATGATGGTTTACGACTCGCTGAAGGCGGTGGACTACCTGGTCAGCCGCCCCGACGTCGACACCCAGAAGGCTCGGCACGGTCGGCATGTCGATGGGCAGCTCCACGGCACAATGGGTGGGTGCGCTCGATCCGCGGCTCAAGGTCGTGATCGACATCTGCTGCCTCACCGACTGGCACACCCTGGTGGAAGTCGGCGGGCTCAAGGGTCACGGCATCTACTATTACGTGCCTGACCTGCTCAACCACTTCACGGCGGCGCAGATGAACGCGCTGATCGCACCCCGCGCACACCTTTCGCTTGCCGGCAACCTGGATGCCCTCACTCCGCTGGCGGGGCTCGAAAAGATCGACCGGGAGCTCAAGGGTGTGTACGCGTCAACCGGGCATGCAAAGCACTGGAAACTGTTGCGATACGACAGCGCACATCTGGAAACTCCGGCGATGCGCGAAGAAATCCGCAAGTGGTTCGTCGCGTGCCTGTGAGTCGATCGTAAGCGCGGAAGACCCAGCGGGCGCCAGGTGCTCTGGCGCCCGCGTCGCTTACTGCCGTGTCACGAGCACGTTGTCGACGCCCGCCTCGATCAGGCTCGCGGAATTGAAATCCCTGGCTTCGAACCGGATCTGTACGGTCTGTCCGGCGAACGCGCTGAGATTCACATTCTGCGTCGTCCACGCGCCGGCAAGGTTGTTCGCGGTCCCCGCACGGGTGAACAAGGTCTGTGGCTGGCCGTTGTTTCCCACCACGCGAATTCGGAAGTAGTCGGCGCTGGTCGCGTTGTTCAAGTGGGCGAGGTAGTACCGGAACCTCAGGTTGATCGTGCTGGCCGCCGGCAGTGCTATGGCCGGGGATTGGATCGACGTCATGCCGCCGTCGACATCGTTAGCCCCCGCCGCCGAACCGGCCGCAAGCGCGGTGACGAAGCAATTGACCGACGGCCCGTCGCACATATCCAGCTGCAACGTGATTCCATTCGAAGACGTGGCCTGCGGATCGCCACGCTGCCATCGACCGGAACTCGCCGTGTTTGCACTTCCGGCGGTGAGCGTCCAACCCCGCGCCACCTCGAAGTCATCACTGAACAATATGGTGGTCGCCGAGGGCTGGAACAGCGCGGTAAACGTCGTATCGTTGTTAGGCGTCACGATCTCGTGACTCGCCTGCCCGCCGTCGGACCAGGACACGAAATCGTAGGTGGTGCCGCTAGAAGTCTGCGGCGTAACTACGCCCAGCGTGCGGATGATCCCCTCGACCCCGGTGAATGAGAACGGCGCCGTGATAGGCATGCCGTCGAGTGTCAGTCGTGCGTTGGCCACGTTGCTTTCGATGCGCACCACGGAAGTCAGTGGCCGCACATCGACCGACGATGTGTGCGTCAGACCCGACGAATCGCGCACCGTGAGGATCACACGGTAGAATACGTTCGCGGAGGTTTCGCCGCGATTGGCGATGGTGAACGAGCCTGTGGTGATCCCGCTCGTGGCCGGCACGTGCGGGTGCGAGTGATCGTCATGGTGGAAGTCCACGCGCCAGGTGAAGGCGCTGGGCGGCAACGCACCATCCTCGGCATCGGAACCGGTTCCGGCGAACGTGAACGTCTGCCCGCCACGGTAGTTTGTGCCGTTGGCGGGCGCTGTGATCGTCCCCGCCGGTGCGCTATTGGTCAGCACCGTGAGCGTCGCTGAATTGCTGGTCACCGAGCCAACGGTATTGCTGACGACCGCCCTGAACGCCACTCCGCTATCGGCGGCTGCCGCAGTCAGGGTGTAGGTCGGCGACGTGGCGTTGACGATGTTCACGCCATTTCGCTGCCACTGATATTGGAGCGGCGCCGTGCCCGAAGCAGTCACCGTGAAGCTCGCCGGCTGTCCGGCGGCAACCGTGACGCTTGCCGGCTGAGACGAGATGCTCGGCGCGGTGTTGCCCGTGAACTGCACGCGAAAGACTTCGCCGCCACCGCGCGCGAGGTAATAAAGAGAACCGTCGGGATGGACCTGGATGTCGACCAGCGAGCTGATACCGGTCGCGAAACCCGCCGAGGTTGCGTAGTTAGGCGGGCTCAACATGCGAATGAAGCCGCCGCAGTAGTCACCGAAGAAATAACGGCCGGAATATTCAGCGGGAAACGTGGCGGTGGTGGGCCGGTAGAATGCCGCCCCCGTGATTGCACAGAAGCTGCCGGCATTTTGATACGCATGGACCGGGTAACGGACACCGGCCACCCCGGGCGGATTGTTGCCCTCGGTTTGTGGCCAGCCGAAATTGGCGCCCGCGATCGCGTGATTGACCTCTTCCCAGGTGTCCTGGCCCACGTCATTGAGATGGATGCGGCCATTGGCAGGGTCGATGGCGAAATTGAACGGGTTGCGCAGCCCCCTTCCCCAGATCGCCTGATTGATCCCGGTGGTCTGCGCAAGAAACGGATTGTCCGAAGGAATCGAGCCATCCGCGTTGACGCGCAGCAACTTGCCCAGGGTCGTCGTGAGCGGCTGCGCGTTGGCGGTATTGGCATTGTCACCGACCGCGATGTAGATCTTGCCGTCGGTGCCGAAATGGATTGCGCCGCCGTTGTGATTGGTCGCCGAGCTCAAGGCAGGCAGGTTGAGCAACTGGACTTCACTTCCCGCAGCCACGACGTCTGGATTGGCGGCGCTGGCAGTGAAGCGGCTCAGGCGATTGTGAACCGGCGCGGTCGACGTCGTGTAGTACACGTACACGAAGTTGTTAGACGAAAAGTTCGGATCGAAGGCGACGCCGAGCAGGCCGCGTTCGCCTGAAGAATTCACGCTTACAGTGAGGAACGGCTGCGTGAGCAGCGCTCCGTTCTTGATGACGCGCAGCGCACCAGCCTGTTGGGCGACGAACAGCCGCCCGTCGGGTGCAAACGCCATCGCGGTGGGGCTGGCGAGGCCGGTTGCCACGCGTGTTTCGGCGAATCCGGTCGGCAAAGTCGCGGCGCGAGCGGCAACGCACGGTCCCAGACAACACAACAATGCGGCCCATAGACGGCAAAGGGTTCGAACGAGTGGCATACGCCCTCCCTGGCGGGTTCGTCTGGCGTATAAATCGCGGCTGCTGTTTTATCAATACGAGTTTGACGCGTCGTGGCCGGCACGCCGCTTGCCGTGCAATAGTCCTACGTCGCAACTGACTCGGTTCGTATGGCGGACCTGAAAGCGCATCCAGTCGACCGGCTCGCGCGTAGAGCTGCGACGCAGCCTGGGCAAAAGGTGCGCAAAGGGACGCAAATCATGTTCGAAGCGCCGTCCCCATGCAGCCCGGTGCGAGCCTCGAGTCCCACGTTCACCATCAAACCGAAGAATGCCTGATCCTCGAGGGACGAGATCCTCATCGGCATGCACCGGCTGGTCGCGGGAGACATGCACGTCGCGGCTGCCGGGACCTCGCATGCCGCCATCAAGTCGCCACGAGGGGCGCTCATGATCGTGCGCGCGCAGTCGTGCCTGGGCCATTAACCGACCAGAGCGATCAATTCCTTCTGCTGTGCGGGCGTCAGCAGCGGCCCGGAACCCGCCTTGAGATTGTCGGACTGGCGATCGGGCTTGCCGGTCGCGGGTATGACCGCGGTGACGGCGGCGTGGCTCAATGAATATTTCAGGAACATCTGCGCCCACGATGTGATGCCGGCTTCCGCCGCCCATCCCGGCAACGGCTTTCCCTCGACCTGCCGGAACAGCGCTCCATCGTTGAAATTCCGATTGGTCAGCACCGCGACGCCTAACTCTTTCGCCAGCGGCAAGACGCGCTTTTCGATGCCGCGGTTGGTGATGGAATGGTTGATCTGCAGAAAATCGGGCTTGGTGGCCTGCACCACATCGGCGATTTCGTCGTGAGCCGAATCTGTGTAGTGCGTGACGCCGACGTATTTGACCTTGCCCTGCCGCTTGAGCTCGCGCGCCACTTCGATCTGGGTTTTCCAGTCACGCAGGTTGTGCACCTGCAGCAGATGCACCTTGTCGGTCTTGAGACGCTGCAGTGTGTTGTTGAACTGCGCGAGGCCGTCATCGCGTCCGGTGACGCCGGAAAGTTTCGTCGCGATGAAAGCTTTCTTGAGATATGCGCCCTCGGTCAGCAGCGGCCCCAGGTTGTCCTCGGCATTGCCGTAGGTGGGCGCCGTGTCGATGAGCGTGGCGCCGCCGGCGAAGAAGCGCTTGAGCACTTCCTTGAGCGCGTTGTATTCGGCGCCACCCGCGGGAATCTGAAAGCTCCCCGAGGTGCCCATGCCAATGGCCGGAAGCAATTCGCCGGATGAGGGGATGGGCCGGCGGAGCATCTCCGTCTTCGATGCGGCGTGCGCGAGCTGGGTGAGCCCCGAGCTCAACAACATTGCGCCGGTGGCGCTGGAGGTCAGGAAGTCGCGGCGCGTTTTCATGGATGCTCCTTACGGCAACGATTTGCCGTGCGCACTTCAGACCGTACGCGGGTGCGAAGGTTCATGGTCGGTATCGATGCTCTTATTGCGCAACGCCAGGCGGATTGTTCTCCCAGAAACGCAGCTGGTTTCCGAACGGATCCGTCACCTCGAACTCGCGCGAATCCCAGCGCGTGAAGTGGATTTCCGTCGGCGCGAACCTGCCCTTGCGTGCGGCGAGCTCGGCGTGCAGCGCACTGATGCCCACCATGTCACGGAACAACAGCGCGGCGGGCCTGCCGCCCTCGCCATCTTCCGCGAGATGCAATTGCACGCCATCGCGCGACACCTGTGCGTAGGCGGGCGCCTGCGGCTCGTTATTTCCCCAATCGAACTTGAAGCCGAGGAAATCCACGTAAAACTCCTTCGCCGCCGCGAGCGAGGTGATCCGCAACACCGGTATCGGCGGCTCCAGCGAAATGAGCCCCGCGACCGCCTCGCTGGGTATCGTTTCGAGGTTAATTTTTGCCGCGAGTGTATTCCAGTCGTGAAAGCCAAATTGTTTCGCGACGACTTCGAGGCACTGACTGTGAGTGACGTCGAGCCCGAGGGCTGCCAGAGACTCGCGCAGCGATTTCGCCATGGACTTTGATTGCAAATAGGTACGCATCCGATCCTCCGTCCGGACGAACGATGTGACCAGCGCTTGCATTGCCGATCCGTTCGCCAGGTGGTTAGGGATCAGATTGAATCACGAGCGGGAGCGTTCACCATCCCAAAAAGGGCGCAAGCGGCAGGCCGCATCCCAGGCCGGGAACGATGCTAGGAGCCGCATGGGTTTGCGTCAAGGACGCAGCGAGACGCGCGCCGGCGCATCCCGATCGACCAAGAGCTTACCGCCCTCCTGCCGCAGCTCGACGACCTGGATCGAGCTGCGCCGGGCTTCATAGGTATCGGCCTTCGCGTCGGCTGTCCGGCCGGGATGCGTGAAATAGAAGAGCCAGGCACGATCGCCGCTCACGATGACATCCGCATGCGCACCCTTCGCCTGATCGTCAGCGCCACGGCCCGGCTGCTCCAGCAGATTTTGCGGCTGACGAACCCACTGGATGCCGTCGTCAGAGGCGTAGACGGCCAACCCGCGCCACACATCGGTGAGCAGCCACCACTTGTCGCCCCAGCGAAAGGCTTTCGGGCCTTCGCCAGCCTGGTCGGCTATCAACTTGCCGCGATCCGTCCATTGCTCGAGGTCCGCGCTGTCGGCAAACCAGATCGCTTTGTTGTCCAATTCGTTGTTGTAGAACATCCGCCACCCACCCTCGGGCAGGCGGATCACCGACGCGTCGATGGCGTGCGTGGTCGCGAGCTTGACGAGCCTCGCGTCGCGCCAGATGCGCAGATCGCGACTGGTTAGATGCACGATATGCCGCGGATGGTTCCAGTCTTCGAAGATGCCCGGAACCACGGTGAGGAACATGTGAAACGTCCCCAGCTCATCGCGCACCACGTCGGGGGCCCAGTGCGTCGCGTTGGCTCCGCCGAACTGCGCCGGCAACTCGATGTCCGCTTCGCCGCTGTAACGCCAGGTGACTCCGGCGTCCACCGATTCGGCCATGCCGATGCGTGTGCCGTGTACCCACTCGACTCCGCGGGTCGTTGGCGCATTGGCACGACGGTTGGTGTAGAGCATGTACCAGCGCCCCGACGAACCGCCGTACACCACCACCGGATCGGCGGCTCCGTCGAAGAGCGGATCGCGGTACAACGGCTTGGATGCGATTTTTCCGCGGTCCGCTTCGGGCTCGCCAAAGTCGGGCGTGCCATCGCTCTTCCAGCGCAACACCTGCGCGCGCGTGTTGCGGTTCGGGTCCGCCAGCTCCGAGCCGACGATGTCCCGATATTCACGCGCGTGATAGACGAGAAGGTCGGTCTTGCCATCCCGCGTGGTCGTGAAACTATTGTGGCCGGGCCCGTATTGGCCGGTGGCCTCACTACTCTTGAAAACGGGCTCGGGTGACTTCGTCCACGACGCCGGATCGAGCAGGTCGGCATCGGCGGACGCGGTCAGCAGACCCATGCTGTAGTTGGCATCGATGGCGCTCGCCGAGTAAGTCATGAACACCCGGCCATTGCGGATCAGCACGGCCGACCCTTCGTTCACGGAGTACTTGCGTTTCTCCCACTCGTACTCGGGTCGCGTCAGCAGCGTCGCCCGGCCGACAATGGCGGTCGGCGAGCTCATGAGCGCGATGTAGTTGTTCGTGCCGGTGCCCTCTTCCGGCGTTCGGCCGCGCTGAGTCCAAACGAAGTAACGCTTCCCGCGATGTTTGAACGTGGTGCCGTCGAGCGAAAAACTGTCCCAACCGGTATCGATTCGTCCCGACTCTTTCCATTCGCCCTTGAAAGGGTCAGGCGATGCGTTCTCGAGCACGTAGGGCCGTACTTCCCAGATTGCGTCCGAGCGACTGGCGGTGAAATAGATGTACCACTTGCCATCGATGAAATGGACTTCCGGCGCCCAGATGTGTGCGCTCATCGGACCCGCACCATGCTTGCGCCACACCACTTTCATTTCCGCGCTCGACAGGGCGTTGAGATCGCGCGTGCGGCGCAACTCGATGCGGTCCCATTCCGCCGCCGTGGCGGTGAAGTAGTACTGACCGTCCGTGTGCAGCATGGCGTGAGGATCGGCTCGCTGGCGCAACAGCGGATTGTCGAATCGAAGGTCGGGGGTCGCGGCCACGATGGGCGTTACGAACAGCAGGCACGCCAGGATTTTCTTGAGCATGCGGCGATCATCCCATGCGCATCCACGCCCCTGAAATCCTCAATTGCGGATGGCGGCAATTCAAAGCTTGATGGCGCTTCGAGGCTGGCAAAAAAAAAGGGCGGCTCCCGCAGGAACCGCCCCAGTTCACGCAACACCTGATTGTCAGAAGTCGAGTTTCGCTCCCAGACGGAAGTATCGGCCCATGATGTTCGGTCCCGCCCATGCCGGGTTGTACTGGAACAGGTTGTACGCCGCCGACGGTTCGAACGGCGCGCCGACGTCGAACACGTTCAGCACGTCCGCGTAGACCGTGTACTTGTCATTGAACTTGTGACGGACGGTGAGATCCGCGTTCCAGGTGGCCTTGGCGTCGCAGAGCACTGGCGTCCCGTCCACGTAGGCCACGGTCGAAGCGGCCGCCGCCGCATTGTCCTCGCATGCGCCCTTGACGCCGCCGAAGTCGATCGAAGCCGTGTCGTAGCCGCTGGTGTAATAGCCAGTCAGCGATATCGCCGTCTTGCCGAACTCCACCGTGTTCTGCCACGAACCGCGCCATTTCGGCGCGCCCGAGCAGGAGGTGATGTTGCACGGGCTCAACGTGCCGTCATAGCGCAACACGTCGCCGGCATCGGTCGTCAGCTCGTATTTCGCCAGCCACGAAACGTCGATTGAGCTGCGCAAGGTGAGCGCGTCACCCAACGGCAACGTCAGGTTCGCGCCCAGATCGACGCCGCTGACTTCCTGCTGGTCCTGGTTCGTGAACGAGGTCTCAACGAAGCCCAGCACCGGCAACGCGTTCGGGAACGCCGGGTCGGGAACTCCAGGCGTGACAACGAAGCCTGGAATGTCGACGACACCATTGTTCGCGTAATACGCCTCTTCAACCGCCGACGTATCGGTGACGCCGGTGATCAGGTTCTCCACCTCGATCTGCCAGTAGTCGATGGTCACGTTCAAGTTCGACATCGGCTCGAACACGAGGCCGGCCGTGAAGGAAGTCGATTCCTCCGGGTCGAGCTCGGGATTGCCGGTCTGCGTCAGTCCCAGCGTGTATGCGTTGGTCGCGTAGGCATTGTTTCCGTGCGCCGCGCAGAACGCCGGGAAGGTCTGCGGGGTCGCCCCGCACCCCGTGCTGCGCGCGACGAATCCGGTGGTTGGCAGGCCGAAGGATTCGTTGAAGCTCGGAATGCGGAATCCCTTCGAGAAAGTACCGCGAACGGCGATCTGCTCCACAGGCGTGAACTTGAATCCGAACTTCGGTGAGAAGTTGGACTGGCCCGTGGAGTATTCGTCGAACCGGCCCGACGCGACCAGCTCGAGCTGGCGCAGAACCGGCGCGTTGAGCTCGAAGAACGCCGACTTCACGTCGCGGCTGCCGGACGTGCCGACGGCGTTGATCGAGTAGTAGCGGGTGTACGGCGCCGAAATATTCGCAGGGTTGCTGCTGGGCGCGTCGATCGACTCTTCGCGATAGGAGGCACCGAGCGCCGCCTGCATGTTGCCACCCGGCAATTCGAAGAGGTCTTTCGCTATCGTGCCCTGCAACTGCCACAGCCTCGACACCGAGTACGTGCTGCTCTCGGGGGCAATGTAGTCCCAGGTGTCCTGAGTGTTTGCATAGGGGTCCGAGAAATTGAACGTGCCACGGGCCGCCACGTCCCACACTCTTTGCGGGATCGGGTAATTGCGCTGATCACGGGTCAGGCCGATTTCGGAGGTGGTGAAGTTGGCGGTATAGCGCCAATCCTCTGCGAAGCTGCCATCGATACCCGCCACGGCGCGAACCGCCCGCGAGCTCGTATCCACTGAACGGCCGAAGGGCGAACGCAGCAGTAGCTGGGCGCGTTCGCCACCCGCCGCGAACGGGTTGTACGGGTTCAGCGTGCCGTTGGTCGCATCACATCCGGTGCCGACGCCGTTGAACGTTCCCACGCCCTGCGAGCAGACATACACCGGAAGGATGACGTTGGCCGCGGCCATGTTCGCAGGGTTCGGGGGCGGAGGTGTGCCATTCAAGCCGAGTGGTGTGAATTGGGCGGCAGTGTCGGTCTTGTAGAAATTCGCCATCGAATAGAACTGGGCGTTCTCACCGACGTTGGCAGTGAAGCGAAGCGACAGGCCCGCGCGCCGGATTTCCGGCTGCAACATGATGTAGGCGTCCTGGATATCGACTTCGCAAACGCTGAGCGGCGCAGTTTCCGATTGATTCGCCGTGATGTTGACCGTCGGCCACTCACGGCAGCCCGCGGCAGCGTCGAGATACTGATAGCGGCCATCACCCGCGACACCGACCGGATCTGAAATCGGGCGGACGAGCGACACACCGGGAATGCTGAGCAGGCCGTTGAAGCTTGCGGGAGTATCGCCGAGCTCGCCCGTGACGCCGTTGAAGTTGAGATTGGTCATGCAACTACCGGAGGGCCCGCACTTGCGGCTCAGGTCGGTGCTGTTGAACGGGTAGTCACGATCGCGCGCCCAAAGCACGTCCTGCTTCTGGTACTCGCCGCTGATGTAGAAATTGTAGCCATCGCTCTCGAGGCTTCCCTGGCCCCATGTCAGGTCCGCGCGCGTCTCATCGCCGCCGCCGGCCTCCGACAGGGCCGCCGATCCGCCGAGATGCAGACCCTGGACCTCCTTCTTGGTAATGACGTTGACCACGCCGGCAATGGCATCGGCACCGTAGGTGGACGACGCGCCGTCACGCAGGATTTCGATGCGCTCGACAATCGCGCTCGGAATCGTGTTGAGGTCGACGAAGTTGCGCTGGCCGTCATCGGCGAGTGGATAGGGAGCCATGCGCAGGCCATCGGCGACCGACAGCGTGTTCTGGACAGTCAGGCCACGCAACGCCGGCGCGGTCGCGCCGCTCGCGAAGTTGAAGCCGGTGTTCCAACCCGCCTGGATCGTGCCGGCGTTGTTGGAGGACAGTCTCTGCACCGCCTCTGCAATGGTGTTGATGCCGCGCTCTTCCAGAGACTCCGCGCTGAGTACGGTCACCGGCGACGGAGTTTCCGCGTCAGTGCGACGCAGAATCGAGCCGGTAACGATGACTTCCTCGAGTACTTCGTCCGGTTCCTGCGCCAGCACCTGTGAAGGAGGCAATGCGCTCGCGGCAAGGGCTGCGGCCAACAGCGCGCGCCGTACCGCCGCTCTGACCGGGCGTTGAGGTGGCAAACCTGATTTCAGATTCATTGTGTCTTCCCCAAATTGTGTTGGTGTCCGGTGCGCACCGCGCATCGGGTTGCCGGAAGAATTGCGTCCTGGTTGGACCTGTCAGCGCACGGCTGCGCATCGGCACGGGCCCGACAGAATCGGGAGCTGGCCTTCGAACCTACACGCGTAAATCTCCTGCAGTGGCGCGGAGACTAGCAACGCGTGTGCGTATAAACAACGCGGATGCGGCGAAGCGAGTGCGTCCCTGAGTCGGGACGTTATTCGATGTAATTCATTTACTTACATTCGTCTCAGCGCGCCTTGTAGGCGTGATCCGATCGCTTGTGTCTCTTATTGCCCACATTGCGTTTTACCGTCAGGGTTCGCCCTGGAATCAGCGCCTTCACCGCCCGTTTTCGGTGTTTCAGGTCGCCGTCAGTGCGGCAATCGCTTCATTTGCCGCGAGGACGCCGCTGTCGTGAGCGCCATGCGCCGTCGAGAAATCGCCGGAGCGCGTCGCTTCACCGGCGAAAAACAACCGCTCGTCGAATGGCCGCGCCAGCGTGTTCCGCGCCGAAGCGTTGCCCGGCAACGCGTAGCTATAGGCTCCGCCTATGCGTCGCGACCGGCTCCAGCTCGAGGCGGCGAGCGGACGGAGCGTGTTGCGGATACCCGACCCGAACAACGCGCACAGTTGCCCGATGGCGTAGTCGAAGGCGGCGGCCGATCCGCCCTCTTCCACGACTCGAGCGCCTTCCCCGCCGAAGAAACACTCGATCGACGGCACGCCGAGGGGCCTGATGTAGTACGAGCCGGTGTGCACGTCGCGATGGTTACCCAACACCTGCGACTCCGTCTGGAATGGAGCATCGCCGACGATTTCGAGAAAGAGCTTTTCGTTGCGTCCCAGCGGAAGCCGGCTGGCGGCTTCGCGCCACGGCATGAGCTCGGTGGGAAGCTTCAAGGTTTCGCCGGCCAATACCGCGGTCGATACGGTGAGAATCGCGGCCCGTGTGCGAATGGCGCCCACCGGCGTTTGCACGATGAGGCCGGATGCGCCGATGGCGATCGACTCGACGGGAGTCGCCAGGTGAAGCCGCATTGACGAAGGAAAACTGCGAGCGACCACCGATCCAAAGCCGGATGGCGCGCGCCAGTTGTTGTCCGAGGAAGCCTCGTCGTAGGCACGGTAGTCGGCTATCGAGAGTTGCTCGAGCCGGGCGCCACTGATGAAGCCGACGATGGTCCGGATGTAGTCGTTCCACTCGCAGCCAGGGACCAGCGCATGCGCCGCGCAATCGCTCGGCGGCTGCAATTGCTCGAGGCGGCGCATCCATATCGCGAATGCCTCACGCGCTCTGATCTGTTCGGGCTTCGGAAATCCGAGATCGCGGTGTTGAATGCCCCACTGCGCCACGCTGCGATCGATGGAGATGCCGGCGGCCTCGGCGATTCCTACCCATGCGTTGCGATCCGCGGAATGGAACCAGCCGCAACCGAGGTCGAGAGGGAGGCCGGCGATTTCCTGAGTACAGGCGCGACCGCCCAAATGAGAATTTGCCTCGAGCAGCACGACCGAGAGCCGGGATTGCGCGAGCCGACGCGCGGCACCGATTCCGGCGGCACCACCTCCGACGATCACCACGTCGACGTCGCAGTTCAAAAGAGCGCGATACCTGTCAGGTCACCGAGCCTGGCGATCAGTCGGTCCTGAAAGCCAACATCGAGTACTTGCGGCGCGGGTTCTTGGTGTTTGCGGTGATGCCAATAACCGCCGCTCACGGTTGCGGCCGGTTCGTCGCTGGTCGCAAGCCAGGTCTGCGTCAGATGTCCCTGCGTGAGATCGTCGGGCGCCCCGGGACCGCCCATTCTCGTGGGCACCCAGCCAGGGTCGACGGCGTTGCTGAATGTTTTCGGCCAGCGTCTGGCAACTGCGAAGGCGAGCGCGGTGACGAAAAGCTTGGAGTCGGAGTAGGCCTGATTCGTGTCCCAGCGGCGCTCCGTCCAATCGATGTCACGCAGCGATTCGTCACCACCCCGATGCATGCTGCTGCTCAAGTAGATCAATCGCTCAGGCCGCTCGATGAGTGCCGTGAGCATGTAGGGCGCAAGCGTATTCACTGCGAGAACTTTCGCGTGACCGTCGGGCGTGGTTCCGCGATTCGGTTCGCGGTAGATGCCGGCGTTGTGAATGACCGCGTCCATGCGACCTATCTTGTTGACCTGCTCGGCAATGGCTCGCGTCTCCGCCGCGCTGCCGAGATCACCAACGACGAGGCCGGCGGCGCGCGGCGCCAGGTCCGCGAGTGCGGCAGCGCGCTGCTTCGAACGCGCATGCAGAACTACCGCGTGACCTTCCTTCATCAGCGTCATCGCCGCCGCGCGACCGAGACCGTCAGTAGAGCCTGTGATGAAGATGGGACGCATGGAACCTGCCTTTCCGAGCGCTGCTCGCGACAGAGATGACGCAAAAGGCAACGCAACAATCGCCGTCGTGGCGAGACGAAGCAGTCGGCGTCGGGTTGAATAGTTGGTCATGAGAAGCTCGAGTATCGAACAGCGGGCCTGAGCCCGCCAGACGCGTCAGCCCTAACTGACAAACACGATCTCTACTCGTTCCCTGCCCCTAACGAGAGACCCGTTTACCGCTCTTCAGGTGATCGTTTTGCCGGCGCCGCGATGCCAGCATTCATGGCACCGGTGATGCGTATTTGTGCCCATCGCCCATCGTGGAGATAGTCGTGGTGCGTAAATGGATGGCATTACTGGTCCTGGCAGTGGCGAGCGCGCCATTGGCCGCGGCGGAGAATCCCGCATTTTATGGCCTGCTGCGCGCTCGCGATCTCACGCCCTTCGGATACCTGCGCCTCGACATGCGTCCCGGATTCTCCGGCTCGCGCACGCCCGGGAAATGGACGATCGAGACTGATTTCGCCTACCAGAACACCTGGGCCACGAGTCCTTTGGTCGAGAAATATCTCAATTCCCTGCCGGGGCGCCGAGAGCTCGGGGCGGACGAGCTGCAGGCTATTCGCGATCTGCCTGGTGAGAACTATCTAGTCGACCTCGAGTTGGCGCAAGTCGACCTGGCGGTCAACTACCAGCTGTCGGACCGGTGGGGCGCCTACGTCATCGTCAGCGGCGCGTCGTTCGGCGGCGGCTTTCTGGATGGCGCGATCGAATCCTTTCACGAGCTCATCAACGGATCCAGCTTCGGCAGGCCCGCCGCGGGGCGCAACGACTACAACGTGTTGTTCGATCTGAAGTCCAGCCAGTACGCCACCTTTGAATCTCCCGGCGATGGTGGCTGGCTGGATCCGGTGATCGGTATCCGCTACACCGCGGTTTCCGCGGACGAGCGATGGCGGATGTCGCTCGAGTCCGCCGTCAAGGTTCCACTGTCGCATCGCGCCGCCGCGCTATCTACCGGCCGTACCGATGTCGGCGCCCAGATGACGCTGCAGCGCTTTTCCGGCAAGCACGCGTTGTACCTGAATCTTGCCGCCGTTTACTACGCCGGCATCGACAACTTCCTGCCCGAGCCCGCACGGGTGCTGCCGACGCTGGTGCTCGGCTACGAGCGCCGGCTGACGCCGCGAACCAACGCCATCTTCCAGGGGTATGTGAGCCGCAGCGTCTACGGGCGCGCACAGACGGAGCTCAGTGAATTGCTGGGCACCAAGATCCAGTTGAGTGGCGGCATTCACCATCGCCGCGGTGCGCACCTGATCTCGGTCGCACTGACGGAGAACATCGGCAACATCAACAACACGCCGGATATCGGACTGCAGGTGGGCTGGTCGTTCAATCCGGGATGGGATTGATCGCGCTCATCTACAAGTAGGTAGGGGCCGACATCGATTCACGCGGAATGGCCATGGGCGGCGAATGCAGTAATTCTTAGGGTTGGGGAAATCATCACCGGCATCCAGATGACTCTCCTTGCATCTGTCGTAACCGCATCCAGCCAGGTAGGCCAGACTTCGGCGCGTTCTGCCAAGACTCGCCTGCTCGCCGGCTGCCTGCGGGCGCTGAACAGCGATGAGCTCGAAATCGCCGTGCTGTACCTCGCCGGCGAAATCCGTCAGGGCCGTATTGGCATCGGCCCGTCGATGTTGCGCGCGTGCGCGCAAGGCGCGGCACTCACCGCCAGCCTCGAGCTGATCGAGGTCGATCGCCTGCTCGACGAGCTGGCGTTGATCCGCGGCAGCGGCGCGAATGTACGACGCACGGCGGCGCTGCGCACACTGTTCGGACGCGCTACCGCCGAGGAGCAGCAGTTCCTGATCCGGCTTCTCACAGGCGAGCTGCGGCAAGGTGCGCTCGCCGGTGTGATGATCGAGGCGATTTCGGCAGTAACCGGCGTGCCATTGCCCGAAGTGCGGCGTGCCGCCATGTATGAGAGCAATCTCGGTGCGATAGCGCGTGCCGGACTCGAAGCGGGCTCCGCCGGCCTGCAGCGGTTCCAGCTCGAGATGATGTCGCCCATCGCGCCGATGCTGGCGCAAACGGCGAGCGACGTCGCGGAGGCGCTCGACACCCTCCGTGGGGACATCGCCTTCGAATGGAAGATGGACGGCGCACGTATCCAGGTGCACAAACAAGGGGAGCACGTGCGCATCTTCACGCGCGGCCTCAACGAGGTGACCTCCGCGATTCCGGAGATCGCCGAGGAGGCCCGTGCGCTGCAAGCCGAGCAGCTCGTGCTCGATGGTGAAAGCATCGCCTTCGCGCCGACCGGCCGCCCCCATTCCTTTCAGACCACGATGCGGCGTTTTGGCCGCAAGCTGGATGTCGCGCGGCTGCAGGAGGAATTGCCGATGCGCGCGTTCTACTTCGATTGTCTGCGGCGGGACGAAGTCACGCTCGCCGAACGTCCGGCGCGCGAACGCTTCGCCGCGCTGGCGGATGTGGTCCCGGCGGCGCTATTGATCCCGAGACTGATCACGCGATCCCGCGACGAAGCCGCCGCGTTCTACGACGAAGCGCTGGCGCAAGGACACGAAGGCCTCATGGCCAAATCGCTGGAGGCACCTTACGAAGCGGGCAACCGTGGCGCGAGCTGGCTCAAGATCAAACGTGCGCACACGCTCGACCTCGTGGTACTCGCCGCAGAATGGGGTCACGGCCGCCGTCAGGGAAAACTGTCCAATCTGCACCTCGGCGCATTCGACACCGCGACGCAACGCTATGTGATGCTTGGCAAGACCTTCAAGGGCCTGACTGATGTGATGCTCGAGTGGCAAACCCGCGAGTTCCAGCTGCGCGAATCACATCGCGATGCAGGAACCGTCTATGTCCGGCCCGAGATCGTCGTCGAGATCGCTTTCAGCGATCTGCAGGTCAGCCCGCGATATCCCGGCGGTCTGGCGCTGAGGCTGGCGCGCGTGAAACGTTACCGTCCTGACAAGCGCGTCGAGGAGGCGGACACGATGGAGACGGTGCGGAAAATTTCCTCGAGCTGACTCATCCGGACTGCGAGGCGGGCGAACGCATCGCGATGCGCTGGTCGAAGAACTTCAGCAAGATGGGCGCCAGTACTTTCGCGCTGACATCGTGTGCCTGGCCCTCGACAACAAGACGCTGGGCACCCGGGATCACCTCGCCAAGCTTGTCTGCCGTCTGACGCATGAACGGCATGGGCCCCAAGCTGGCGCCACCATCCATCACCAAGGTGCTTGCCTTTACTTTTGCTGCAAGCCCAACGGGCACCGATCGATCGTCACCAACGACGGCATTGTCAAAACTCAGGGTTGGCGCCATCGCCAGCATGCCCCGCCACGCCGGCGACGCTTTCATCTTCGTCAGCACTTCGTCTGGCACGCCGACGAATTTCATGAACAGCGTGATGGCATCGGCTCGGCGGTCTGCGGCGAGCAGCCCGTCGAGCTTCACCCTGAACTCCCGCCATTCTTTGGCAGCACCTTCGGCCTCGCTGTAAGGCGCTTCGTAAAGTGCCAGCCTCTTGACCTTGGTGCCGAGCGCCGCTGCGGCTTGCAGTGCAAGGCTCGCTCCCGACGATTTGCCATACACGAAGGCTGAGCCGCCGGCGGCGTCGATCAGCGCCTCCATGTCCTCGATCTCGCGCCTGACCGAATAGGGTCTGGTGTCAGCGCTGTCGCCACGCCCTCTGCGGTCATAGCTGTACACCGTCAAGTGAGTCGCCAGGAGCTGAGCGAGCTCGGCGTTGGCCGAGCGTTCGGCCAGCGCCCCGGTCACCAGGATGACTGCCGGGCCCTTTCCCCCCGTTTCGTAAGCGATTCTTGTGCCGTCTCGTGAGGTTACTTGCATTGGTTTTCCCGCAGTCTGGCCGTTCGCAGTCAAAGCAAGCGACAAGAGGCCGGCAAGACAAGCCGCCCGAAACAAGTTAGGTGCTGTGCGATTTGGCATGGCCCCGTTCCGGTTTTTTGAAGAGGATGCGGATTTATACGAAAGTGGGCGCTTCGAAGCCCGTAGTCAGATGGGCGTGCTATCCGTAGGACGAGCCCGCGGCCCAATGCGGCATGCGGGCCACTCTCGGGACATCGCACTCAGGAAGTTAGTTAGTACAGCCAGACCGCTCCGCTCAACGGCGCCGACATGTCGTTCTGATCACCATCGACACCGGTCGCCGCGCTCGCCTCGAACATCGCGCCCACCGCGAGCACACTGCCGTTGTCACCCAGCGCGACCGCCCGGCCAAAATACTGCCCCGTCGCCGTATTGCCTTTGAGCGTCTGCCGCAACGTCCACGTTCCGCCGCGGCGCTCATACACGCGCGCGATGCCGCTGGGAAAAATGCCAGGCTGGAACGGTGGATAGATCGCACCAACGCCCGCCGTGGCGTCGACCGGATTGCCTTGCACGATCAGATTTCCATTGCGGCTCATTGCCACGCTCAGACTGGCGACGGTGATCAGTGCCAGCGCGCCCGTCGGGCTGTCGGGCTCCCACGCCGACCCGTTCCATCGCCAGATCGAGAGGAACTCCTGCTCGTGCGACGCGACGAGCCGCGTGCCGTCGCCGTTGATATCGACGACTCCGAATTCCATGGCGTATCGACCCAGCTCGCGTCGCAGGCGTCGACGCGCCAGCGCGCACCGCGCCAATCCAGCAAGTGCGCCGACACGGCGATTTTCGTGTACGTCGCGGCGGCCGGCCGATCGTGCACCTTGAGCCAGGCGCCGTTCGACGCGGCGCGATGCCACAGCTCGTATCGAGTCGCTCCCGGCGAGGGCAGCCAGTCGAAGCGCAGTTGTTTGAGGTTCGCGCCGACCGTGACCTGCGGCGCAGGCGGTGCGGCTTGCAATGCCGCCGAGATCAACAGTAGCGAGATCCAGCGTGGCGTTTTCATACCGGCCTCCCCGTTATGGACTGGGGTGTAGCGCAGATTTTTGGAAGGTGCCAGCGGACGACGGCGCGACGCAGTGCGTCAGGCTCAGTGGCCCCCTTCGACGCGAATGCCGGCATCCGCGAGCGCGCCAGCCAGCTCCGATTCAATGCGCGCCGCCTCGCTGCGCTTGACGTGTTGAAGGTGCAGCGTCGGACCCGTGAGCACTTCGATGCCGCGCTTCAGCACGCTGCCGGCGGCGCGGATTCCCTGCTTGTGTTGATCGAAGCGCTGGGATGGAGAGTAACGACTCATGCCGACATACACGCCGTGGTCATCGCCGCGTCGATCGGCAAAGTCCAGCAGGATGAGGTAGACATTCGAACGTCCGCGGCCCTTGGTGGTGAAGCGCGCGGCGACTTCGTAGGCGGTGGGTAACCAGCTGACGTAACACATCGGCAGCCATTCCGGGACCGAGACACCCGCACGTTGCCATAGCAGATCCAGCGCGGCCTCGATGTGCGCGGCGAAGTGGCCACGCATCCAGCGTTCGTGGATGCAGTGTGCGCCAGCCTCTCCGTCACCGGCGGCCAGGGCGGACTCGAACGCCATCGTCAGATCGCGGTCCGATCGCGCGCGGAACGGTCGTTGACTCGGTCGCGCGGGAAGCGCCTTGGGTGATTCCAACTTCATCACTTGCGATCTTGCAGAGTGCGTTTATAGATAGTGTTTGGCGTATCGCTTGCGGAACAACTGCATCATCCAAACGTTGATCTGCCACGCGTCCGCCACCGGCTCGCGGGTATACGGCAGCCCAGGCATGTACGGCACGGGACCGAATTCACTGAGCATCGTGAGCGGCGCGCCCGCCGCCCGCTTGAGCTGCACGATCCGGTCCCACCAGGCCAGGTGTGCATTCAACGCCTGGGCCCATTCGGGCGCGCGCGGATCGCCCACCTGCGGAGCTTGCGATTGCCCGACGCGGGCGTGGATGTGGTCGCTGCGCGAAATCGCCAGGTCGACGGCGTCGGCCTGATCCGCCAGCAGGCTCTCGCTGACGACGCACCAGTGTGAAACGTCGAAGGTAAGGCGCAGTGCCGGGTCGCGGCGCAGATACTCCTTGGCCACCGAGGCGGAGTACAGGGCGCGGGAGCGATGAGTCTCGTGGTGGATCGGTATGCCGCTGCGTCGTGCCGCTTCGTGCGTGAGATCGAAGAAGCGCTGGTTTTGCGCCGCGTCGAACCAATCGCGCCCGGTGTGGCAGTTGACGTACGCCGGCTTCGACTTCAGTGCGACCGGTAGTTGGGTGGCGAACGTGGCGAGATGCGCGGTGGCATCGGGCTCGCTGCCCCCGATCAGCATGCCCACGTCGAGCCCGTGTCGACGGATGGTCGCGACGGTCGCCGCCTGTTTGGCCGCATCGAGCGAAACCCACGTCTCCACGCCGTCGAAACCCGCTGCCTTGGCCTTGGCGCAGAACACATCGTAAGGCGCCTGGTTGCCCCAGTCGGTCGCGAAGCACTTGAGCGAGAAGCCGGTCTTTGTCGTAGCTCGCGTCGCGCCGAGTGGCGCGATCGCGAGGGCGGCGAGCGACCCAATTGCTCGTCGGCGAGACTTGTTCATTCGAGCATCCCCCGCAGGTAACGCCGATCGCCACAAAACCTGGTTGGTGGGCCTGCTTGGATTCGAACCAAGGACCAAGGGATTCACGTTACCGAAGCGTTTCCGCCCCGCGTGGACTATCTCTTCACCCTCGGGCACTAACTACCCGGTGGGGTGCGGGACGCTCTAGCCTGTCATCAAGGGCGCTACGAGCCCTCAGGTAGTCTCTGCACCGTCCCGCGCTGCCGCGCGGGCTTGGCTCAGGATTGCCATGCGTGACGGTCACGCGAAGGTTTCCCTGAATTCATCCCGTCCACTGCGCGCGTTACCGCGCGCAGGCACCTATATATAGATGAGTCCCCTGCACTAACCGCTGTGCTACAGGCCCAACCGGCCGCGATTGTACAGCGGAAGGTCAATTCCGGCTTGAATGCAAAGTGATATCACTCTAGTATCACACCGGTTCGAGTCAATTCACGATTGGGAGAAGCAAATGAACATGCCCGGTGGCACACAGGAAGTCGACTTCAAGAGTTTCAACGGCTACGTCCCGTTGATCATCGCGATTCTCGCGTTGGTGGCGATACCCATCGGCGGCCCGTTCCCGCCCATCAAGATCGTCGTCTGCGTGTTGACCTTCCTCTTCCTGATCAAAGGCATTTACATCCTGCAGCCGAACCAGTCGGCCTTGATGATGCTGTTCGGCGCCTATCGCGGAACGGACTATTCGACCGGTCTGCGCTGGGCGAATCCGTTCCTCAACAAGAAAAGGGTGAGTCTGCGCCTGCGCAACTTCAACAGCGAAAAGCTCAAAGTGAATGACAAGCGCGGCAACCCGATCGAGATCGCGGCCGCTGTGGTGTGGAAGGTGAAGGACACCGCGCGCGCGGTGCTCGACATCGACCACTACGAGCAATATGTGCCCGTACAGGCCGAAGCGGCGGTTCGCCACCTGGCCAACGAATACTCCTACGATGCGCATGACGACGATCAGGCCGAGCTCACCATTCGTGGCGGTGGCGATGAAATTGTCGTGCGCCTCAAGCGTGAGCTGCAGGAACGCTTCGAGAAGGCCGGGCTGCATGTCGAAGACGCGCGGCTCACGCACCTCGCCTATGCGCCGGAAATAGCCGGTGCCATGCTGCGACGCCAGCAGGCCGAAGCCGTGATCGGCGCGCGCAAGCAAATCGTGCTCGGCGCGGTGAGCATGGTGGAGATGGCCCTCAAGGGGCTCACCGAACGTGGCGTGGTGGAGCTCGACACGGAGCGCCGCGCGGCGATGGTGTCCAACCTGTTGGTCGTGTTGTGTGCCGAGTCCGAGGCGCAGCCGGTGATCAATGCCGGTTCGTTGTACCAGTAAGGCGGTGGCGTCTTGAGCGAGCCGCCACCAAGAAAAGCGTTCCTGCTGCGCCTCGATCCGGCGGTTGCCGCCGCGATCGAGGCGTTAGCGGCTCAGGAACTGCGCAGCGTCAATGGTCAGATCGAATGGCTGCTGCGCGAAGCGCTGGCCAAACGCGGCCGTGAGGTCCGCACCGCCTCGCGCACCAACGCGCGCCGGCCGCGGCGCGACGAGTAGTCAGTCCGCGCGCGGGATCACGCGGATCGGAATGCCCGGCAGCCGGCATCCGTCACCGCATCGTCGGCCGACTTGGTGCAGGTCTGCGCCACTTGATTGCGCAGCTTCACCGCCACGGCATCGCGCGCACTCGAGGTGTTCCACTCGCGCAGCTTCTGATCGAGCTTGGTGAGGCGCGACAGCGTGCGGCGGTGAATGCGATTTGGTCCGTCCAGCTCGCCGATCACCTGCAACCCAACTTTTTCGATGGTCGCGAGATCGTCCGGCGTGAGGCGCAGCAGGCCATCGAGATATTGATAACCCCATTGGAAGCGCGACGCGGGACCCTTCGCCTTGGCGTAGGCTTCGGCTAACAACTCCACGCTGCGCTGCTTGTTGCCGAGGTGCTCCTCGACGTCGGCGAGATCGCCGATGTAGTAGTGTGGTGTGTTCGAGGTGGTGGCCTCGAGGGTCAGCAGGTCGCGGGCACGCGGCCATTCGTCCAGCGCGATGTAGACATTGATCGCCGAGTTGACCACGCCGGCGCGCACGTATGGCTCCTGCTTGACCGCGAGCATCCTGTCGGCGGTCGCCAGCGCGACGCTGCGCACATCGGTGGGCACCTTCGTATCGGTGGCGTACGCCTTCGCGGCGGTGATCTTCATGAGCTGCGCGGCCAGCTGATCAGCCGGTGCGAAATCCGGGTTGGCAGTGGCCGCGTCGGCGATGGCCATCCAGCGTTCACGCAGCGTGGGCGCGAGTTGCGGCAGCGTCTGCCGGGCGGCGCGAAAGAATTCGCCGCGTAATCCGCGCAGCGCGTCGGCGTTGGCCAACGCAAGTTGCTTGTTCGACAGGATCTCGTTGACTCGCACGATGGCGACGGTGAGCGCTTTGTCAGCCTTGCCGCCGCTGGTGATCGCATCCTTCTGCCGGGTGACGGCCTGCTCCGCGGCGCGGATGTGCAGGCGGGCACGTTCCTTTGCCAGGTCCGCCGGGCAGGTGCGAGCGGCGTTTTCGAATGCGGTCTGCAGCCTCGCCGCGGGGAACACGCCATCATCCTCGAGGCCGAAAGCGTGATACGCGAGCCGGCGGCAATCGTCTGCGGCCAGCGGCGCCTCGCCTTTCACTGCGAGCTCGATGACGTCCTTGACCGGCCGCACATCGCCAAGCACGTTGTCGAGCACAGCGGCGTACAGCGACAGATCCATGTTGCCCGCGATGCGCGTGATCTCCGTGCGATCGGGCTTGAGCACGACTACGGTGGGATAACCCGTGACGCGAAACTCGTCGCCATATTTCTGCGCGTCCGGCAGGTCGCCATCCAGGTAGACCGCGACGAACAGCTTCGACTTCTCGATGAAGTCCGGACGATTGAACACCGCCGACTTAAGCTGCTTGCAGGGCGGGCACCATTGCGCGCCCCAGTAGAGCAGTACCGGCTTGTTAGTCGCCTTCGCCGAGGCGAAAGCCTCATCGACCGATCCTTCGAACCAGGCGATACCTGGTGCATCGGCATGCACACTGGCGAGCTCGGGTTTGACGGCAGTCTCGGGAGTGACGGACGGCGCGGCCGCGGGCTCCTCGCGCGCGCAGGCGCCGAGCAGGCAGGCTGAAAACGAAAGCATGACCATCGCAGCGGCTCGATGGAACGCTGTGCGGCAATTCATTGAGCAGTGACCCTCGCGCTGGTCGGCTAAAGGTGGCCACGTTAGCATGCGCAGCCATGAACACACCTGCCTTTGATGCCGTGCTCGCGGCCCGCCTTTCGCGCCGCACCGTCATCACGAGCGCCGCCGCCACCGTCGGACTCGCTGCCTGTGCGCAGATTCCGACACCAGGCGTTTCCCGTGCGGCAGCTCCCGCCTTCACCAGCATTCCGCCGCAGCACCGCGACGCTTTCGTGATCGCGGATGGCTATCGTTACAACCTCATCGCTCGCTGGGGTGACAGCCTCGTAACCGGTACGCGTGACTTCGACACGCGGCGCCTCGCCGCCGACGATTGGCTCGACGCCGACGCCGCGTCAGCGCAGGACCGTCAGTTTGGTACGAACGCCGATGCGGTGGCGTTTTTCTCGCAAGTCTCGGGCCGTGCGGCGCGCGGCCTGGTCTGCGTGAACCATGAATACACGAATGCCGAGCTCATCTGGCCCGGGCATCGCGGTGCCGGCATGAAGCTCGACGCCCGCACCGCGTGGCTCGACAAACATCCGCATGCCGTCGCATTCCTGCAGGCCACGCTCGGGGTCACGGTGATGCAGATTCATCGCGATGCGCAGGGCTGGCAGCGCGAGCTTGGCGCGCGCGAGAATCGCCGCATCACCGCGCGCACACCCATGGACATCCACGGTCCCGCGCGCGGACATGAGCTCATGCGCACCAACGCGGATCCAACCGGCACACGCGTGTTCGGCACGTTCGCCAATTGCTCCGCGGGCAAGACTCCCTGGGGCACGTACCTCACTTCCGAGGAAAACGTCGACGACTACTTCGCCGGCGGCCGCACGCTGCGCGAGTCGAGCAAGGATGCCGCGTTGCTCGACGCTTATCGGCGCTTCGGCCTGCGCGAAAATAGTTTCTACGGTTGGGACACCCAGGATTCGCGTTTCGACGCGCGCGTGGAACCGCGCGAGGCGCTGCGTTTCGGTTGGATGGTGGAGATCGATCCGCACGATCCAAAGTCGGTGCCTCGCAAGCGCACCTCGCTGGGCCGGTTCCAGCACGAGGGCGCCAATACCATCATTGGCAAGACCGGCCACGCCGTCTCCTACCTGGGTGATGACGAGAAATTCGAGTACATCTACAAGTTCGTCACGCGCGATCGCTTCGATGCGAAGAACCCGGCGGCCAATCGCGACCTGCTCGATCATGGCACCTTGTACTGCGCGCGCTTCGATGCGGACGGCACCGGCGAGTGGCTGCCGCTCGTGCACGACGAGAACGGTCCACTCAACTCGCGCGCCGGCTTTGCCAACCAGGGCGATGTGGTCATCAAGGTGCGTGCCGCGGCGGACTTGTTAGGCGCCACGCCCATGGACCGCCCCGAGGACGTCGAACCGAGTCCCATCACCGGACGCATCTACATTCCGTGCACCAAGTCCGAGGACCGTGGCGTTGCCAAAAACGACGCCTGGTCCGGACGCACCGTCGAGACAGGAGTGGACGCCGCGAATCCACGGCCGGAGAACAAGTCCGGGCACATCATCGAAATCGCCGAAGGCGGTGACGATGCGACGGCGACCCGATTCGAGTGGAACGTTTTCCTGCTCGCCGGCGATCCTGCGGCGGGGCGCTACATCGTCGACGCGCGACAGCTCGTGCCCGGTAGTTTGTCGTCGACCGACACCTACTTCGGCGGCTACCCCAACGCCGCCGAATTGAGCCCCATCCACTGCCCCGACAATCTCGGCATCGATCCGCAAGGCAGATTGTGGATCGTCACCGATGCCGACGACCGCGGCTATCCGAACAACGGCTGTTTCGTGGTGCAGACCAGCGGACCGCAGCGCGGCCTGCTCAAGCAGCTCGCCAGCGGGCCTACCGGCTGCGAAGTCTGCGGCTGCGAATTCACTCCCGATGGCCGCACGCTGTTCCTTTCCATCCAGCATCCCGGCGAAGGCGGTACGCTGGATAAACCACGCAGCCATTGGCCTGACGGCAACGGCCTGCCGGCGCGGGCCGCGCTGCTGGCCATCGAGCGCGAGGATGGCGCTCCGGTTTGACTTTGTTAGCGGAACGTGACGTTCGTTCAGGTGGGATTCAATCCGGCTGTCTTAGAGTTCGTGCCATGAACAACAGGTCTCTGCCCAGGATTCTCGCAGCTGCCGCGGTGCTGTCCGGTCTCGGCGGCTGCGCCAGCCTTTCCAAGAGCGAGTGCATGAATGCCAACTGGGAAGACATCGGCATCCGCGACGGAGCCGATGGTCAGCCCGAGGAATATCTCATCCGGCACTCCACGGCCTGCGCCAAGGTGAACGTGGTTCCGGATCGGGGAGCCTGGCTGCACGGGCGCGAACGAGGGTTGGAACGTTTCTGCGTGCCGCATCGCGCCTACCAGTTCGGCGAAAGTGGCAGCGGATTCGAAGTCGGCATCTGCCGGAACTTCGACCAGGACCGTCTACAGGATGCTTACGAGAAGGGCCGCGACGTGCACCGGTTCGCCGGGCAGCTCGATTCCATCGACAACGAGATTCGCAACATCAACACCCGCCTCGAGAATAGTGACAAGGACAAGAGCAAGGATAAGGACAAGGACTCGGACAAGGACTCAGACAAGCCGCTCGGCAAAAAGGAACGCGATGCGCTGATGTTCCGGCTGGGGGTACTCACGGTGCAGCGTATCGATGCGCAGCGTGCGTACGAAGAGGCGCGCTACCGCGCGCGGGATCTCTAGCAGCCCGACTGACTACGGCGCGGCAACAGGCGCCAGCGCATTCACCCGTCGTCCGAACCACCAGCCGTTCAGTGCCTGCAGCGGCCCGAGTAGCCCGTAGATGGCCCCTGGAATCCAGCTGCTGGATATCGACAGCGCCAGCACGATCGACAGCGCGCACATACCAATGTGAATCAGGTACTCGCCCAGCGAAGCGCGCGTCAGAACTGTCTCGGTGGCGTCCAGCTGCAGTTGCTCGCGCCTGGCGAGTGCATAGGCGTAGAGCACGGCGTATAGCGCCCACACTCCCGCGAATCCCAGGCCGAAAATCACGTACAGCACCTGCACCTGGTGGAAACTCTCCAGGTGGGGGACGTTGTGCATGTCGAGCCCAAACAGTTGAACGGTGACCAAAGTGAACAGATACTTGAGTGGATAGACGGAAAACAGCACCAGCACGATGATGGCCATGGTCATCACGCGCGTGAACGTGCTCTCGATGCCGTAACGGCGGTGGTAGCGGTAGTGAGCATTCCAGAAGGTCATGAGCAGCGTGAAGCAAATGACAAAGGCGGGAAATCCACGCACCACATCCATCAGGCCTTCGAAGGTGTGCGGCACCTCGAGCGCCACCACCAGCAACGTGACGGCAAATGCGAATACCGCGTCGGTGAGACCCTCGACGCGTGAGACTTCGGTACCTCGCCACCGAAAATGTTTCTCGCGTTGCGGAGCGCCGGGCAGACGATGGCGCAGGCCGGCTGGTGAGGATTTCTTGTTCTTGTCCATGAGCGACCCCCTGGCATTGAAATCGATCCGCAGCAATCGAGCCGGATGTTAGCTCAAGGCCGGTCAGCCGCGTGGTTTGACGCGTCGCGTCGGCTCGGCCTCGAGCGGGTTCTCGGGCCAATAGTGCCGCGGATACCGGCCGCGCATGTCCTTGCGCACCTCGACGTAGGCGTTGCGCCAGAAACTGGCCAGATCGCGCGTGATCTGCAGAGGCTTGCGTCCCGGCGACAGCAGCGTGAAGGTGACCGGCACCGTGCCGCCGCCGATACGCGGCGTGGCCGCGAGCCCGAATACTTCCTGCATGCGCATCGATGCCAGCGGCGCCTTGTCATCGAGATAATCGATGCGAACGCGCGAGCCGGTGGGCAGGCCGATGTGCGTGGGCGCGAGCTCGTCGAGCTTGCGTTGCTGCTCATATGTAAGCCGGGCCCGCAGCGCGTCCAGAAGCGGCACACGGCCAAGCTGCGAGCGGCGCGTGATGCCATCCAGAAACGGCTCGAGCCAGGTGAGGTCGCCGGCCAGCGACTCGTTCGAGCTTTCCGGCCAGGCCCCAAGATCGCTGCGCCCAAGCTGGCGCACGAATTCCGCGCGCGCTTGCAGGTCGCGCGTGTCATCGTCCCAGGGTAACGCGCCGATGCCCATCGACCGCACACCGTCGAGCATGGCGGCGGCGTTCGCGGCGCGCGGCACATCGTTGAGTGGTTTCTCCTCGACCAGAAGTTCGTCGAGTCGGATCACGCGCCGCGCCACCACGGCTTCGGTGCGCTCGTCCCACACGAGCTCGTCGGCGCGCCGCAACTGCGGTGCGAAATATTCCAGCAACTCGCTTTTTGCCAGCGGCGCCGCGAGTCTTATCTGCGCTTCACGATCCCGGTCGTCGAGATCGACCGCCACGATGAATTCCTCGCGGGCGATGGATTCGGCGCTGGCAAACAGCGCCCCGCGCCCATTGCTGAGCTGGTAGCGCGCGTTCCGCTCCCGGACGGCGCCGCGCGATGCGATCGGGATACGCGAGGCCTAACAACACGCCGGCATCCACTTCCGCGCCGGTGGTAGCCGGATTTCCGACTACCTCCAGTTGCTGTTCGAACGAGCGCTGCGCGCGCCGCACGCGCTCGAGCGCGCCACGATCGACAGCGCCAGCACCCCGCCGCAGCGCTTCCAGGCGCGTGCGCACATCGCTATCCCGTTCGCGCGGCGCTCCTCCAGCGCGCATCAAGTCACGGTCGGACAGCAATGCCGCGAGGGCCGAGGCAAGCGTGCCCGACCCGAGCTCGCGCGCTTTCAACAACATGTGCGCGAGGCGCGGATGCGCCGGGAATTCCTGCATCGCCCGCCCATGCGGCGGTCACCTTGCCGCCATCGTCCAGCGCGCCGAGCCGGCGCAAGCAGGTCGCGCGCGCTCGCCAGCGTGGCGGCAGGTGGTGCGTCCAGCCAGCGCAGTGATTCCGCCTGCGTACCCCACACCGCAAGATCGAGCGCCAATGGCGCGAGATCCGCAACGCAGACTTCCGGCGCGCGCGTACGCGGCGAGGCTGCGTTCCGCGCCCTCGCCCCAGAGACGAAAACAGACTCCCGGCGCCGTGCGCCCGGCACGCCCCGCGCGCTGCTCCGCCGAGGCGCGCGAGATGCGCTGCACTTCCAGGCGGTTCATGCCGCTCGACGGGTCGAACAAGCTGCGCCGTTCGAGCCCGGCGTCCACGACGATGCGCACCCCGTCGATGGTGAGACTGGTCTCGGCGATGTTCGTGGCGAGCACGATCTTGCGCCGGCCCGCGCGCGCGGGGCGCAGTGCCGCGTCCTGTTCGCCTGTACGCAAGCTCGCCGAACAGCGGCATGACGTCGACCTCCTTGCCGGCGTCGGTGAGCATGCCTTGCACGCGGCGGATTTCTCCGGCGCCGGGCAGGAACACCAGCATGTCGCCAGGCGCTTCGGCGAGCGCGCTGCCTGATGGCGCGCAGCACGGCGAGCTCGGGTGCGTCGCGTCCACCCGGCAGCAGCGGCAAGCCGCTGCCAAGGTAATGGATCTCGACTGGAAACATGCGGCCGGCGGCTGTGACCACCGGCGCGTCACCTAACAACCTTGCCACCGCCGCGCCGTCCAGTGTCGCCGACATCACCAGCAGACGCAGCTCGGGCGAGAGGTTTTCCTGGGAATCGAGCGCAAACGCGAGCCCCGTGTCGGCGTGCAGGCTGCGTTCGTGAAACTCATCGAACAACACCGCGGCGACGCCTTCGAGCGCCGGATCGCTTTGCAGCATGCGCGTGAACACGCCTTCGGTGACGACTTCGATGCGCGTGCGCCTGCTGACGCGCGTCTCGAGCCGCATGCGATAGCCGACGGTCTCCCCGGGCGCTTCGCCGAGCGTCGTCGCCATGCGCGTCGCCACGGCACGCGTCGCGAGCCGGCGAGGCTCGAGCATTACGATCTTGCCGCCGCGCAACCATGGCTCTTCGAGCAGCGCAATCGGAACAACGGTGCTTTTGCCCGCGCCCGGTGGCGCTTCGACGACGGCATTGCGATGCCGGGCGAGCGCGGCGCGATAACGCGGGCAGGATTTCATCGATGGGCAGGCCGGATTTCACGAGGCTGCGCATCTTACCGCGCCGCCCTCTGCTAACATCCTCCGCATGCGCTGGCGCCAAAGCGAGACAGAGTCAGAACGTCGAGGACTATCGCGGCCGGCGCACCGGCCTGGGGTGGCGGAGGCATGAAGATCGGCCTCGGCACCATCGTCATCGGTGTCATCGCCTATTTCGTTGGTGGCCCGCAACTCGTCATGAGCCTGCTGGGCGGCGTCGAGCACAGCACCGCAGGCCGAAGCCCCGGTGCAAGCCGGCGCGCCATCCGATGAAGCCGGCCAGTTCGTCGCGCACGTGCTCGGCGACACCGAAGAAACCTGGGACGGCCATCTTCACGCAGGGCGGGCAGCAGTATGCCGCGCCGAACATCGCGTTGTTCGACGACGGCATCAACACGGGCTGCGGCTCCGCGACCTCGGCAGCCGGTCCTTTCTATTGTCCGCGCCGATCAGCGGGTGTATATCGATCTCACGTTCTTCCGGCAGCTCGAAACCGAGTTCGCCGCGCAGGGCGACTTTGCCAAGGCCTACGTCATTGCGCACGAAGTCGGCCATCACGTGCAGAACTTGTTAGGCGTCGCCGACAAGGTGCATGCGGCCCGGCAGCAGTCCTCGGAAGGCGACGCCAACGCGCTGCAGGTGAAGATGGAGCTGCAGGCGGATTGTTACGCCGGCATCTGGGCTCACCACGCGGACAACACGAGCCAGGTGGTCGAGGCCGGAGATATCGACGAAGCACTGGCCGCGGCTTCGGCAGTGGGCGATGACACCATCCAGACGTCGAACGCAGGGCCACGTGAACCAGGAATCTTTCACGCATGGCTCCGCGGCACAGCGTCAGCAGTGGTTCCGCAAGGGTTACGCGGGCGGCAGCGTCCAGGAATGCGACACTTTTCGTTGAATCGCGAGGCCCTCGCTAGCGGTGGTGGCGCGGGATTTTCTCGCCAATCTTCGGGCCAACACGTTCAAGCCGCAGGACTGGAAGTCCGCGCCTCCATGCGCTGCGGGACACAGATGGTTGCTGGCTGATTTCTCGACAGCAACACCAGCTCCTGGCAGTGAGCCGGCGTCTGTTCCAGGAGCGTCAGGAGGCCGTCACGAGCCACCGGACGCCCCAGTAGATAGCCCTGCAGCGACATGCCCGGATAACCCAGCAGCGCCGTGAACTGTTCGAGGCGCTCGACCCCTTCTGCCGTTACCTTGAGACCCAGCTCGCTGCATAAGCCGATGGTCGCTCGCGCAATCGATGCCGAACGCGGATTGCTGTCCATGCGGGCGATCAGGCTGCGATCGAGCTTGATGCGCGAAAGCGGCAGTTGCTCGAGCGAGGCCAGGGAAGAATAGCCCGTGCCGAAATCGTCGAGCGCAATGGCGACCCCTATCGCACGCAGTTGATGCAGCGCTGCGATCGTCGTCGGTCCGGTCTGCAGCACTGATTCCGTGAGCTCGAGCTCCACGCAGTGGGCCGGCAGCCCAAACTCCGCCAGCAGGAAATCCAGCTTTTCGACGAAGCGATAATCGAGAAATTGCCGGGGAGCGACGTTGATGGCCACGCGCACATCCGGCCATGCGCCATGGTGCCATTGGGATGCGGTTTCGATTGCGGTACGCAGCACCCAATCGCTGATCTCCATGATGAGGCCGGATTCCTCGGCGACGGCCAGAAACTCGCCGGGACCGCGGTAGCTTCCGTCGGGCATCCGCAGGCGAAGCAGCGCTTCGACCATGGACACCTCGAAACTTTGCACGTCGATTTCCGGCTGGTAGAACAGCTCGAACTCACCCTTTTCGATGGCGCGCCGCAATCTCTGCTCGATCGCGAACTTCGCGGATGCCTTGACCAGCAGTTCCGGTGTGAAAACCGTGAGCTGGCTGCGCCCCAGCGCCTTGGCATTGAACAAGGCCGCATCGGCCGCCAGCAACAGGCCTTCCGCATCCTGCTCATGATCGGGGTAGACGCTGGCGCCCACGCTGACGCTCACGATCAGCTCCCTGCCATCGACCTGGATCGGGTCGTGGAAAGCTTCGACGACCCTGGTGCCGGACGTTACGATTTCCTCGATCGACTCCGCCCCTTCGTGCACGAGCATGAACTCATCGCCACCGAGTCTCGCGGCAAAACCGAACGAGTGCGCAGTCACCTCCAGCCGGCGCGCAATGGCCGTCAACACGCGATCGCCATATGCATGGCCCATGCTGTCGTTGAGAGTCTTGAAGTTGTCGAGATCGAGAAAGAACGCGCCGACGAGGCGATTCGTCGCGGCCGCGCGCGCGATCGAGGCATTGAGCGCGGCAAACAACTGCCTGCGGTTCGCGAGTCCTGTCAGCGGGTCCCGTTCGGCGAGCTCCTGAAGCTGACGAGTCCGCTCTTCGACCTTGGCTTCTAGGGACTGATGGATATCGCGATTCGTTGCCCGCGCCACGGCGAGCTGCCCCGCCATGACGTTGAATGCCTGGCTCAGCGTATCCAGCTCGCGAATACCGCCAAGAGCAACGGGTCCTGCATCGCCGCCCTGCGCCAATCGAGTGGTAGCCTCGAGCAAGCGCCGCACCGGGCGCACGACGCTGACTATGGTCATCACGCAGATGTAAGCAAGCACCGCGAGTACGATGGCGCTGACCCAGGCAACCAGCGGGCGCGATGATGCCTGCGACGATGCGGGGCTGGCGCCCTGTGGCGATACTCTCGGCGCCGGCAAATTTGCAGGCATATCGGCCGCGGGCGCTTCGGCGACCGAAGTCGCCATAGTCGGCATGGGCGCTTGGTCGGGAGTCGAGTCGTTACGCACCTCTCTAGTTAGAGTCCGCGAGATGGTCTCGACCAGCCGCACTGTTTCGCGCGAGAACGTCCGACTGAGTACGGCCTCTCGTTCTTCGACGCCCGCGAGTGACAGACGCGAGGCCATGAGCAATGTGAAATCGTCGCGCATCTCCAGGAACCATTCAGCTCCCTGCGAGCGGCGCAGCGTGGCTTCGTTCTCATGCAGCGTCACAGCGAAGGCTTCCTCGGCGCCCACGAGGCGGGCGAGTCCCGCACCTGATGCCGTTTCGGCGGCGCGATTCGCAAAGCGATTCTGGATTTCGTCGAGTTCCGCGCTCAATTTCAGCACCGACTGTCGCGCCACGACGCGCCCCATGATCTTCCAGGCGCCATCCAGCGCCGCATGCAGGCGGGCATTCATCCTCGAAAAGACCGTCGAATAGCCCGCGAGCACGACGCGCCGCTCGATCGCGGCCTGCACCAATGCGTCGGCCCTCTTCTCGTGTCGCTGTAAGTCGAGCTGCAGGGCTCGCGGAGGGTCGCCTTTGATTCGCGAATGCTGCTTCGCGTACGCGCTTGTCAGTCGCCTGAGCTCCGTTCGCGCTTGCGCGTACAACGCTGCGGTGTCTGCCGAGCGGGGTTCGACATGCGCGCGCACCGCTTTATCGAATTCTCCCAACGCGAGAACCAGCTGCGAGGCTGAGACACGGGACTCAGCGTTCTCGAGCGCGACGCCGTGATCTCGTGAGGCTGGAGATTTGATCGGGGGCGCGGGCGCAGGTACCGGCACGATCGCGGGCGCGGACGCGGGCGCAGCCACCGGCTGTTCCGACTGAGTCACGAACTCGACAATCGACACTCCATTTTCGACGATGAGATTGGACGCTGCCGCCAATATCGCGACGCTGGCGAACGCCAGCGCAAGCCGTGGCGTTATGCCCAGGTTGCCGAGGGTGCAGACCTTCTTCAGGCGGACACCAAAACGCAAAATAATGTTCCAGTCGAGCTTGGGCATCAGTGGCTTGGCGGACGATCTGCGAGTGCGACGAATTGGCGCTGCGTAGTTTGAACGGTCAGCCAAATCAGCGGTGTCCTTCGCGCCCGTATTCCGCAGTGGCCCGCGTGCATGGATCACGCTTCGCTGTAAGCCGAATCCGAGCGAAAACCGTGTTTCCGACAGTTGGCCGGGCGGGGCCCGCGTTGCGCCCATGTAAAGCATGCTTGACAAGCCGTTTTCGCTCGTCTAGCCTGTCAAGCAAGCTTTACAGGCACACCAAGAGAGGCTGCAAAAAATGAAAGAGCGTGAGGCGAACCGGAAATATCGACTGGAGCTTTTCTCGGCGATGGGCGTGTACATGGTGGTCCTGTTCGCGTCCATTTATCTCGCCAAACCCATGGAACCCGGACTTGCACGCACTCTGCTGCTGATCACGCCGGCCGTTCCATTGATGCTCGCGATCTGGGCGATAGCGCGCCACTTCCGCCGCATGGACGAATTTCTGCGTTTGCGCAGCCTCGAGAGCCTCGCCATCGCCGCAGCGGTGACCGCCGGTCTGAGCCTCACCTACGGCTTCCTCGAGTCCGCAGGGTTTCCGAAGATATCCATGTTCTGGACATGGGGCGTGATGGGCCTCGTCTGGGGCGCGCACGCCTGTCTGCGTTGCGTGTTCACACGATGAAAAACCTGGTGCGCGAGTTGCGCACGGCGCAAGGGTGGAGCCAGGGCGATCTCGCCGACAAGCTCGAGGTGTCGCGGCAAACCGTGAACGCTATCGAGACCGGACGTTATGACCCCAGCCTGCCGCTCGCGTTCACCATCGCGAAGCTGTTCGGCAAACCGATCGAAAAAATCTTTTCCACGGAGAAATGACCATGAAGACCAGATTTCCTGCGGGCCTCGCGCTCGCACTCTCCCTGCTCGCGCCCGCGTTCTCCGCGCCCGCGACCCATGAGGTCGGCGCACTTCAGGTGGAGCAGGTATCGGCGAAGGGCCCTGCACTCATTCTCATACCGGGACTGGCGAGTGGCCCGTGGGTCTGGACGGACACCGCGGCACGGCTTTCCGCGAAATACTCCATCTATCTACTGACACTTCCCGGCTTCGATGGACGCAAGCCGGTGGCCGGCACCACGCTGGATTCCCTGTCGAGGGACCTTGCATCGCTGATCCAGACCCGCAAGATCAGGAAGCCGGTGCTCATCGGTCACAGCATGGGAGGCACATTGTCGCTGTCGTTCGCCTCGGAACGATCCGATCTCATCACGGGCGTGATTGCGGTGGATGGCCTGCCGGTATTTCCGGGCACCGAAACCATGACGGGAGACCGCAGCTCGCTCGGGGCAGGTGTTCGCGCGCAGTTCGAAGGGCAGACTTCCGAGCAGTTCGCGGCAGGGCAGCAGGCCTATATGAAGCAAATCGGCAGCGTCGATGAAACCATCGCGACAAAGCTCGCCGGGTTCACGAGCCGGAGCGACATAGGAGCCACCGCCGACTTCGCCGCGCAGCTCCTGACGGCTGACCTGCGGCCACGCCTGACGGGCATCAAGGTGCCGGTGGTGGAGATCTCGCCCTTCTACGCGCCGGACTTCGCGGCGATGGGAGTCGACGAAGCTCGCAAGACGGGTTACTACCGCATGTTGCTGCCGGGCATCGAAAAGCTGGAAGTCGTCTCCATTCCCGGAGCGCGCCACTTCGTGATGTTCGATCAGCCGCAGAAGTTCGCGGCGGCACTCGACGGTGCGCTATCACGCATGGTGGAATCGGCAGCGAAATGAGCACCGGGTATTCAGGCACGCCACTCGCACGGAAGCTCGGCTTCAAGCCCGGTCAGCGAGTGAGTGCGCCTGGCGCCCCGCCGAACTACCGCAAGCTGCTCGCGCCGTTGCCCGAGGGGCTCAAGGTCCAGAGGCGGGTTTCCAAGTCCACGGACGCCGTGCACCTCTTCACCACGTCGAAGGCCGAGCTCGCGAAGAAATTAATGGCGTGGTTGAAGGTTCTCGGGCCTGGGGCGGCGATCTGGGTTTCGTGGCCGAAAAAGACATCGAAGGTGCTCACCGACATCACCGAGGACACGATTCGCGCGGTCGCACTGCCCATGGGGCTCGTCGACATCAAGGTGTGCGCGGTGGATGAAACGTGGTCGGGGTTGAAGCTGGTGCTGCGAAAAGAGCTGCGAAAGAAACCGGCGAAGGAGTTCGGCTAGGCGCGCAGCTGCACGAGATCCCACATTGTGCCGTATAGATCCTTGAATACGGCGACCGTACCGTAGGGCGCCTCGGAAGGCTCGCGCACGAACTCGATATCGAGTGCCTTGTAGGCGTTGAAATCCCGCCAGAAGTCATCGGTATAGAGGAACAAGAACACGCGTGCGCCGGTCTGGTTGCCGATTCGGGAAGTCTGCTCGGGCCCGACGCCGCGCGCCAGCAGTAGTTTGGCGCCCTGCCCCGAAGCGCCGGGCGGCTCGATGACCACCCAGCGCTTGTTTTGCTCGGGCACGAAACTGTCTTCGATGAGCTTGAAACCGAGCTTGCCGACGTAGAAGGCCAGTGCTTCGTCGTATTCCTTCACCACCAGCGAAACCAGGCCCAACGTCTGCATCGTTCAGTCCTCCGCGTCACGAAGACTATAGCCTTCGGGCACCTCGGTGCTGAACAGACTGGCGGGCAATTCAAGATCGAACTCGAAGTGAAAGTCCATTTCGATCTCCACGCCCTGCTCGACGCTCATCCGCAACGGCAGACCCTCGTCGTTGGCCCAGAGCACGACCTTGCCACCATCGATCGTCAGCTCCCAGCCGTGTGCCTGCTGGCCATCGATGACTCGCGTTGCCGTCAAACGCCTCGCCTGACCCTGAAAGTCGCGAATCTCCTCGACCCAGTCGACCGAGTCTTCCTTCACCGCTGCCTGATCGATCCGGCTCACCACCGCGACGCGCTGCGGGGTAAACAGCGACAAGATGCGCTTTTCCGCCGAATTCACCACGACGACCAGGTTGTCACCCACCTCGGTGCGCACGCTGCCATCGTGACGAACGCTCACGCGCGCCTTCATCAGCGTCTTGCCGTTCATACGCTGCTCGAGCTCGAACCGCAGCGTCTGAAAGTCACGGAAGTGCTGCTGCACATCAGCGAATGCCAGCGCGGGCGTGGTTCCGAGCGGAAGCCACAGCACGGCCACTGCCGCCACCACTGCGGATGCTGCTGCCGCGAGCCAGCCGCGCGCGGGGCGCACCGGACGGCGCACCGCCTGCGTCGCGAGCTTCGCGGCCACCACGGCATCGAGCTTGCGCTGCGCCGTGCTCACCAGCTCCGCCTCAGGTTCGCGGTCGCCAACCAATTCGAGAGTTCTGTCGAGCGAGTTCATCGGGATTGCTCCTTTACCTGCATTGCTTCGAGGGCCTTGCGCGCGCGATGCACGCTGACACTGACGTGGTTTTCGGATAACCCCAGCGCGGCGCCTATCGCGGCGGGCGCCATGCCGTGCAGATGCCGCATGACGAAACACGAGGCGTCGCGTGAATTGAGCCTTGCGAGCGCCGCGCGCATGAAGCGGGCGGCTTCGGCACGTTCGGCGTCTTCGGCGGGCGAGTCGTCCGGGTCATCCGCTTTCCACAGCGGCGCTAACAATCTCCACCGGCGTTGGCGCCGCAGGCTGTCGATCGCCAGGCGCGTTGCCATCGTCGTGAGATAGGCCGGCCAGGACGCCACACTTTCCGGCGGCGCCTCGATGAGCCGCAGAAACACCTGCTGCTGCACATCTTCGGACGCAGCCCGTGCGCCGAGTACACGCCAGGCGGCGCGGAACACCGTTGGACCATATTGCCGCGCCAGCGTGGCGACATCTTCGGCAGCCGCAGCGCTCATGTCCGCGGCGATTTCAGGGATTGGGATACGCACACATTCGCCTCCTGTCTGGGTTCAGACAGTTGACGAACGGGCATCCGGCTTCTTACAGGCAAATGGGGGGCTGACCCCGATTTCTAGCTGCTGGCCTTCGGCGGTGGATTCGGCTTGATCGGCGAGAGCCCGCCCCAGGGCGTGAGGCGATTCAGGGCCGGGACGATGGCGCGCCGCATCTTGAGGAAATCTATCGAGCCCATCTCGCGGTAGATCACGTTGCCCTTCTCATCGACGATGATGGTGTACGGCAGCGGGCCCTTCCACGCCGGGTCCAGCGCCTCGCTGAGCGCGTCCTTGTTGTCGCTGGCGAAGATGTAGTTTTTCATCGACGCGTGTTTCTTCTTGAGGAAGTCGAGCACCTGCGGTTCCTGGTCAGGGTTTTCCGCCGCGATGGTCACCATCTCGAAGCCGCGGATGCGGAAGCGAAGGTTGTGATCGACCAGTTCGTCGAACTCCGTGATGCACGGGCCGCACCAGGTGGCCCACACGTTGATGAAACGGATCTTGCCGGAATCCTTGTTCTCGCGGATCGCCTTGAGCACGGCGGCATCGGCTTTCTCGAGGGCCACGGGTTCCGCGGCCCACTTTTTTCTGTAGTTAGCGTAGTCCGGCACTTTGTCGGCCCATTTCACCGAGCAGCCGAACACCTTGGTGGTCGCGACCGGGGGCGCCTTGCCTGCCAGCAACGCATCGAGCGCGTCACGGGTCTCGAATTTCGTGGCGGCCGACTCGCGCTCCGAGTCGTCGATGCGGCCTTCGAAGCGCAACTTGCGTGCCTTGTCGAAGATGAACACATGCGGAGTCGCCACCGGGCCATAAGCTTGCGACATCTGCTGCTTCGGGCCGTCATCCAGCCACACGAAGTTGAATTTCTGGTCCCTGGCGCGTTCCTTCATTTCCTCGAAGGAATCGGAAAGATCCGTATACGCGAGCTCGTCGAGACGCACCGCGTCAGCATGATTCGGATTGATGGCGATCAGCGTGACGTTCTTCGGGGCGTACTCGGTGACCAGCTTCTTGATGCGTTCCTGGTAGGCCTGCGCGGTCGGGCAATGCGGGCAGGTGAACACCATCACCAGGATGTCCGCTTTCGCGAAACTCTTGTCGGTGTAGGTCTTGCCGTCGATGCCGGGCAGCGAGAACGGCGGCATGGCCGCGCCGATGGCCAACGTGGGCGGCTGCTCGGAGGCGATGCTCGTCACGGAGCACAGCAGAAGAAACGAGCAAAGAATTCCGCGGCCGACAGAAATCGAGCAATTGAAAAGCATGTTGGAACTTCCCCTTCGAGAGAGGCAGAGGATAGCCTTAAACGAAGCCGAGGTTGGTGTTCGTGAAGTTTTCGACGTTGGGCAAGATGCCGGGCAGCTCGCCGGTATTGCAGCCGAACCAGCGCGCCAGCGTGGCGGCGAATTCGTCCACCGAAGTGCTCGGCAGCAGCCGGCCCTGCCCCACCTGGTCGTCTGGTCTGAATCGACACGCGCGGCGCGGTGCCGTAAAAACGTCCGCCGTTGACGGCACCGCCCATGACGAAGTGATGGCTGCCCCAGCCGTGATCCGAGCCGTCGGCGTTCGAGCTCAGCGTGCGACCGAAGTCGGAGGCGGTGAACGTGGTCACCTTGTCCTGTACGCCTAGCTCCGCCGTCGCGGCGTAAAACGCGCTCATCGCCGCGTTGAGCCGGGTCATGAGATTCGGGTGGTCCTGCATCAACAGGTTGTGGTTGTCGAAGCCGCCCAGCGAGACGAAGAACACCTGCCGGCGCATGCCGAGCGCGCCGCGCGCGCCGATGAGCCGGGCGACGATCTTCAGCTGCGCGGCCAGCGGATTGCCCGCCGGGAAAACAGTCGTCGGATTCACACCCGCCAGTGCCGCATTGACCACGCCCTCCATGTCCATGGAGCGGCGCGTGACGATGGCATATTCGTTCTCGAGCACGTGCGCGCTGGCGCGCGTGATGATGGCGTTGAGCGCATCGCGCAGCGGCGTGCCGAGCGCGTTGATGCGCACCGCGCCTCCTGGGCTCACCTGGTACTGCAGCGCGTCGCGGCCGGCGACGAACACCGCGTTGCCCGAAGCGGAAATGCAGGTGAGCAGCGAGTTGGTGGTGTTGCTCGACATGGCGATGTCGCCGAGCCGGCCGCCCCAGCCAACGGTCGAGCCTTCGGTGCCATTCGACTGCCACACCGATTGCTGGTCGTTGTGCGAGAACAGCTTCGGCGGCAGCGGATTGGCGACGCGATTGGTGCTCAGGTATTGCGCGAGCGTGGTCGGCTGGATCAGCGGGCCGACGTTGAGCTGCACCGCGAGCCTGCCCTGGTCGAACAGCGTCTTGAGACCCGTGAGCTGCGGCGCGAGCGCGTACTGCAGGTTGTCCGTCAGCACCTGTCCGCCCGCCGGTGTGAGCGCAGTGGCGTCGAGCTGGGCACGGCCATAAGCGATGCCGCCAGCCATCTGCCCGGCAGCGCCGCCGCGAATCGGGTGATACAGGTTGTAGTTAGTGTTGTCGTAGGGGACGACGGTGTTGGCGTAGTCGTTGCCGCCATACATGAAGATGCACACCAGCGCCTTGTAGTCGGTGCTGTCGAAAGCCGCAGCCTCGCCCATGGCGGCGAGATTGATCGCCAGCGGCGTGGCGACACCCATGGCGCCGAGATGCAGGGCGCGCTGCAGGACGACCCGCCGGGTCCACTTTCCATTGTTCTCTGGTGGGCGCTTCATTTCTGCACCAGGTATTCGGGCGAGCACAGGATGAGGAAACAGGCGCTGGCCAGCATGTCGAGCTTGGCGTTGTCGCTGCTCGCAGCGGTCACGTTGAACGCGCTGAGCGTGGGTAGCAGCACGGCAAGCGTGGTGGCCGACAGCTGATTAGCGGTGAGCCGCAGGTTGAGCCAGGCAATCACCGCCGGCACGTCGTGCGCGATCGGCAGCAACGCGGCATAGGTCGGGTTCACGTCGAAGTTGAAATAGCCGTTGCGCGTGACTCCCTGCATGAAGTTGATGTAGCCCGCGGTGGTGGTTTCGTTGAGCAGCTGGAATTCCGGCGCCTGTTTGCCGGCGGTGGCGATGGCGGTGTTGGGCGGCACGTAGCCGGGGCGATAGAAATTGAACACCGAGGGCGAGCGCAGTGGGCTCTGCCCGAGCAAAGTATCGCTTCCGGAGAGGTCGTAGATCTCGTAGGCCCCGTTGCTCGACGTGATGCCCACCGTGCGTGCCCACTGCACGAAGCGAACCACTGGCTCGCGCAGCTTGCCCGACAGGGTGTCCGACGCCGCGGGCAGCGTGCGCGCCTCCGGAGTCGGTGAGGATGGCCGTCCACACCGCCTTGAGATCGCCGCGCACACCGCCGCCATTGTTGGCGAAGGCCGCGGCGACGCGTCCGACATAGGCCGGCGAAGGATTGCTGGTCACCAGCCGCTGGATCATCTGGCGCGCGAAGAACGGTCCGGTATTCGCATGATTGAACAGTGTGTCGAGCGCGATGCGCAGCGCCTCCGGGCCCGCGGTGTTGGCGGGAATGTTCGTGCCGAGAAAGCTCACCGCCAGAGTTGGAGTGGTTGTTAGCCCGGAACGACATGGGGTTGGTGGCGAAACGCGTGTTGGGCACGTCGTAGTCGTGCCAGGTCACGTTGGTGAACGTGCCGCCGTTCGACAGGTAGTCCCAGTCGTAACCCGTGAACACGCGCGCCAGGTTGGTGATGTCGCTCTGGACGTAGGTCTCGATCGGGCTGGTTGTTGGCGTCGAGGCGCGGCGTGCCGTCAGCATTGAGCTCGTACAGCCCGATGGTGAACAGCTGCATGACCTCGCGCGCGTAGTTTTCGTCGGGCTGGCGGCCGTTGGCGTCTTCCTTGAGGTTTCCCTTGGTGTTCAGGAAGAAACCCATGCCGGCGTTGAGCGTGATCCGCTCGAGCAGCGTGCGGAAATTGCCGAAGGCGTGGTCGGTGAGCAGGTCCCAGTACGCGGCGATCACGTACGGCGGATAAAACCCGTCGATCGGGCTCAACGAGACGACGAAGAATTCCGACAGAGCAAATGCCAGGCGCTTGCGCATCTGGTCCGGACCTGCGAGCAGCTGGTTCCAGATCATGAAATCGCCGAACTGCGGCCAGAAGTAGCGCTGCTCGGCGGTGATCGAGTTGTGACCGCGCGAGTCCAGCCACGCGACGCCGGTCTGCCCGAGCGCGGCGTTGTAGTTAGATGCGAGGTACGCCGCGTAGCCGCCGGTCTTCACCGCCGTGAGGTCGACATCGGTGGCCGCGAATTGCGCCTGCAGCAGGAAACGGGCTGCTTCGGCATCGGTGATCGTGGTGACCGGTGGAGGCGGAGGTGGTGGCGGAGGTGCGGGCGGCGTCGGACCCGGATTTCCGCTGGGCGGAGGCGTGCTTGCGCCGCCGCCGCCGCCGCAGGCGGCAAGTGTCAGCGCCGACAACGCCACGGCTGCGCCCGCGACACTGGTGTCGCCGGTATCGTCCCCCTCACGGGCGGATTCGGTTTCGAGTTCCGTCACGAGACCCTCGTTCGTGCGCCACGGTAACGTAACGATGCGACCTGCGGCAAACCTGCCCGCGAGGAATGCGCCATAACGCCCGTTTTGGATCGCTCAGCCACGCGACGGGTAGGGAAAATCAGGTGATTGGCGGCTAGGATTCGCCAATGAAGAAGCGCGGGCGCCCGAAACACCCGGACCTGCTGACGCCGGCCGAATGGCGAACCGTGCACGCGGTTCAGCACGGCATGACCAATGCCGAGATCGCGCGCCGCCGCGGTGTGAGCCTGGATGCCGTGAAATTCCACATGACCAATGCGCTCGCGAAGCTAGACCTGCGCAACCGGCGCGAGCTCCGCAGCTGGTTTCGCGCGCCCAATGACGGGGCGCTGGCACAATCCGGGAGGAAAAACATGGAAGAGGAATTGCGGCTCGGCGCCATCGGCCAGATTGCCCGTTCAGTCGGCGATACCCGCGTGTCCGAGAAGTGGTATCGCGATGTGCTAGGGCTGCCGCATCTGTACACGTTTGGCACGCTGGCCTTCTTCGACTGTGGTGGCACTCGCCTCATGCTGAGCGAGGAAGGCGGCGTCGCCAAGGAGTCCATTCTTTATCTGCGCGTGCCGGACATTGGCGCGGCCCATCGACAACTGCTGGCGCGCGGCGTGCAGTTCACGCATGCGCCGCACATGATCCATCGCCACGCCGACGGCACCGAGGAATGGATGGCGTTCTTCGAGGATCCGGACGCCCGGCCGCTGGCGTTGATGAGTCAGCTGGGTGGTGCCGGAGACAACCCCCACGGTTAAACATATTGCGTGATTTCGCTCAGGAATCGCCTGCGCCTGCGAATCGCGACACGGTTTTACTTCATCCGGCCGGCGCAATCTATGCCGCGCTTCGCGCCAGCCATCGCAGGGAGTCATTCATGAGTGCAACGAACGAACGCATGTCGGTTTTCGGCCCGACGCTGCGCTTCAAGGGCGAGCTCAAAGCCCAGGAAGACATCAAGATCGAAGGCCGTATCGAAGGCTCGATCCATCACCAGCAACGTGTCGTCGTCGGCGCCAAAGGCGAAGTCGTCGCCACCGTGCAACGCCCAGACGATCGACGTCGAAGGCAAAGTGCAGGGCGACATGAGCGCCAAGAAGAGCATCAAGGTCAGTCAGTCAGCGATCGTGCGCGGCAACATCCGCGCGCCGAGCGTGAGCATCACAGAGGGAGCGAATTTCAATGGCGGAGTCACCATGGAGTCGAATGCTGGGTCGCAAGGATCCTCCAACCCCGGCGCGAGCCGCTGAGCCGGAGAAAACCATGAGCAAACCTGCGGACAAGATGGCGCCTCCCGTTGCGGCAGCGCGCCAGGAAAACACCGGCACCTGCGTGCTCGGCCCGACACTGCACTTCAAGGGCGAGCTGTACGGTGAAGAGGACCTGGAATTCCAGGGTCAGCTGGAAGGTTCGATCGAACACACGCGCAGCCTGTCGATCGGCAAGGAAGGCGGCGTGACCGGCAACATCAAAGCCAAGTTCGTGATCGTCGAAGGCCGCGTCGACGGCGACATCTACGCCAGCGAATCGGTGTCGGTCCGCGCTTCCGCCAAGGTGAAGGGCAACATCTTCGCGCCGCGGGTCGGCATCGCCGATGGCGCCAATTTCAGCGGCAGCATCGACATGAATCACAAGGGTGCGGCTGTGACAACGCGGCCGGCTACCGTGCAGGTCGCGCTCAGCGATCCGGCAGCGGAGCGACTGCTGACGAAGGCGGCGGGCTGAGGGAGCCACCGGGCTTCAGCAACTCGGCCGGCGCCGCCAGCTCAGCAATCTTCGCGGACAACGCGCGCAGGGATTCCTGCGCGCCGTCCGCGGCCTTGTTGGACAACAGCACCAGCGCGAGCTGTGCATCCGGATACAGGTCGCACAGACTCGCAAAACCATAAGTGGCCCCCGAAAAACGCAGCCGGCGGCCGTGCGGTGACTCCTCGGCGATCCAGTAAAAAGCCACCGCCTGTCGGCGGTCCAGCGTGAGCCACGTGGGCTGATGCGCGAGCTTCACCGACGCATCGCGTTCCACCACCTGCCACGACGCAAATCTCAGCAAATCCCCGGCGCTGTAGCGCAGCGCGCCGGACGCATACTGAGTCTTCGCCGTGAACGGCGGTGCTTCCTCGTTGTCCGGCGTGTACCCCTGTGCCAGTAGTTTGATCGCGGGCGCCGTGCCTCCATTCATCTTCAGCGGCCTTTCGATTTCGCGCGCCAGGATGGTCTCGAACGGCTCGCCGTAAATTTTCTCGAGGACTACGCCGAGCAGCATGGAGGCGACGTTCGATTGCCTGGGATCCCCGCCCGGGGGTCGCTGTGGCGCGACGTAACGCAGCTGCCGCAGGAACTCAGTGCGCGTGTAGTTCTCGAGTACGCGCATGCGCGTCCTGACCAGCGGCTCGCCGGGCAGCAGGCGCACCTGCGTGAGGTCGGGAATGTTGTCGGCGAGCTGCGAGGTCATGTTCGCCAGGTGCAGCAGCCGCACCTTTTCGCCGCCGTTCTCCAGATTCGGATACGGAACGTCGAGGTACTTCGCGGCCTCGTCATTGAGCGTGGCCCGGCCCTCGACGATGGCGCGCGCCAGCAGCTGCCCGGTCAGGGTTCTTGAAATGGCGCCGATCTCGTAGACCGTATCCTTGGTTGGCGCCTTGTTCCCATCGATGCGCGTCGTACCGAAATTGTAGAAGAGTCGTTGCCCGCCGCTGTAGACCCCGATGGTCAGGCCCACGCCGTCATTGGCATTGAGCCACGCGCGCCCGAGCTCGCGGATCGCGAGGTGACCCGGATCCGGGTCGGCGGCCAGACCGACCGCCGGCGACATGAGCCCAAGTGACCAAAAAATCAGGCGGCGGACATTCATGGGCGCGCATCCTCGCGCGTACACTCGGGCGACACAAGGAAAGCGCATGGACGCCAAGGCGACCCCCACCGAGTCGAAAGACCGGATCTATACGCTCGACGTGATCCGTGGATTCGCGCTGCTCGGCAGCTTCATCATGAACATGCCGTGGTTCAACACCTCGTTCTTTTCCGGTCTGGACGGCAAGGAGTTGTGGCCGCAATGGTGGGACCAGTGGGTGAAGACCGGCACCGACGTGATGTTTGCCGGCAAGTTCAACAGCATGTTCAGCATGCTGTTCGCGATCGGCTTCATCCTGCAGCTCGAGCGCCTCGAGGCGCGCGACCCGGCGGCTGACGTACGGGCGCGCGCGGTCATCGCTCGTTCAGCACGTGATCCGCCGCCAGCACCAGCAATAGATAGTCGGTGGTGCCGCGGCCGAGCACGTATTCGGTCTGCTGCCAGAAGAAAGGCCAGGTCTTGAGCTCGGGAAAATCCGGACGGATCAGCGCGGTGCCCGAAGCGCTGCCGCCCGGGATGTGCGACCAGTCGGCGCGGTTGAACCCATAAGCCGTGGTCAACGAATGCGCACCCACGCCCGACACGAACGAGGCGGTGTTCGAACCCGGATGTACGCCGAGAATGAATGATCAGCGCCTGCAGCGCGTAGGTGCGCGGGAAGAGATCCGGGAACGACAGGTGCAGCATCCACTGGTCCCAGCCGAATCGCTGGATGTTCCAGCCCGCGCCCCAGATGTCGGGCTTGTAGGGCACGGCGTAAGGCGTCTCCTTCGCGAGTGCATCCACCTTGAGGCGATAGGCGGCCACGGCATCGCGAATGGCCTTGGTGTAGGCAGCGTCTTTGATGAGCGGCAGCGTGCGGCCGACCATCCAACCTACCCGCTCGATGTTCTGCGCGATGGCATCACGCTGCGCCAGCAACAGCCGGCGGTACTTCGGATCCTGGGTGGTGATGAAGAGCTCGGTCGCGGCGCCGACGCGCGCCAGCTCATCCTGCGGCGTCGCCCGATCGTAGATGGCGATGGCCGCTTTCAGCGAACGCGCAGCGAGATCGTCGTTGTAACCCTTGAGCGCGCGCGACGCCGCGGCCAGCGATGCGGCCGTCAGCAACTCGCGTCGCGGGTTTTCTTCGGTGAACACCCAGCGATCGTCGGGTGAGCCCGGCAAACCCACCGCCGGCGCGGACGCTTCCGGCGTCTTCTTCGGATCGAACACCACGTTGTCGGTCATCAGCGCGCCGTCGCCGAGGAACACGTACTGGCGCAGCGTCGGCTCGATGATGCCGCGATACAGGCGCCCCAATGACTCATAACCACCCACCACCGACAACACGCCGTGCTCGAGCTGCTGCAGCACGTCGGGCTTGCCGTCGGGCTGGTGGATCTCGGTCACCAGGGTTTTCTGATCGATGCTGGTGTTGTCGTAGTCGACGTGGAACAGCTCCCAGGCGAGCGCCAGTCCGTAGATGGTGTCGGCCTGCGATTCCACGCGCATGTCCCAGTCGCCGGCGTCGTGCCAGCCGCCGCGTCGAGCACCGGGCACCGTGCTCGCCCGGCTGGTAGTTAGTCAGCGTCGCCGGGCCCTGCGCGTAGCCATCGAAGTGGATGTGGTTCACGGGCGCCATGCGCGCATCGTCGAGATGGCAGGCGCCATGCCACAGACGGTACTTCTCCAGCACCTTCATGTGACACATCTGCGCCGGCAGGAAATATTCGAGCGTGGGCTGCCAGACTTCGCGCGTGAACACGTCGGTGTTGATGCGGAATGGATTGCTGACCTGGCCGCCGTAGCGAACCACGTAGATCCCCGGCTCTTTCACCTCGCTGAAGTCGAGCACGCGCGTACTGGTAGCGCAGGAATTTGCCCCACTCGACCGGCTTGACGGTCGATGACGGTTTTCACCTGGCCCACTTTGCCGATGCGCTGCAGGATCACGTTGGCCGCGCTTGGTATCCCGCGGCATCGAATTCGAGCACCACCTGTTTGGGCTGCGCGGGGTGGTAACCCACCTGCGACACCTGGATCACCGGCGCGCGCATCCAACCTGCCTTGGCATGCGGCGTCACCAACCACTCGATCGCGTTGCGGCTCGCTCCCGCGGCCGCAAGTGCGCGCACGACGAACCAGCCGTTGTTGTGATTGCCGCGGCCGTCCAGCAATTCCAGCTCGCCGCCACTGAACTGATTCGATCGTCAGGTGGTACAGCTCCGTCTCCGGCGCCACTTCCAGCCGCTTGCCGGTGGCCAGTGTCGGAACTTCGCCGGGTCCGCTGGGCTGACGCTGGAATACCGCTTCGGTCTTACCGAGCTGATAGGACTTGCCGAACAACAATCCCGGAAACAGCTCGAGATTGAAGCCGACCTTGCCCACCCACTCCGCAGGGATCGGCGCGTCGAAGTCCACGCTCACACGAATGGATTCGCCTTCGGGGCGCGCACGCACCGTGTAGTTGAGCTTGAGATCCGGATAGACGATGGGATTGAAACCCTTGCGATCGCGTTCGGCGTCGGGAAACGCCAGCGACACGCGAATTTCCTGAGTGGCCGCCGTGACTTCACGCTTGCCGGGTTTCGGAATCGGCGACCACTGGCCGGGCGAAGGTTCGAGGCGCACGTCGCCGTTCGAAGCGATGCGCTCGTCGTGCATGATGACGCTGAGGCCGCCCTGGTGGCCTTCGGGGTAGTAGTCCTGCCCGTACATCACGTTGATGCCGGGGCGCTCGAAATATTCCTGGGCGTTGAGCTTGAATTGATCAGCCGCGCTTGCCGCAGCCGACCCTGTAGTGATCAGGGCCAGGAACATCAGTCGACGCATTTCAATCCCCTCGGGTGTACGCGCCGTATGTTAGGGATTGTCAGCCGGACATCTCAAGCAGTTGCGCGAAGACTCCCGGGTTTCTGCTCGGCCCGCCGCGTCTGGATGATGTCGTGCACGAAAAGCAGTTTCTCGAGCACCTTGGCCGACAACACGAAAGGATACGCATCTTTCAGGCCCATGCTGCGATTGAGGCTGTTCAACGCCAGCGTCACCGCATTCCAGCTCGAGGTCAGTGATTCGAAATCGCGGAACGCCACCGCGTCGGTGGATATCTGCTCGCCATACTGCTCCGCGGTGGGAACGCGCAGCGTGAGCCCGTGGCTCTTGGCAGTCTCGAGCGTGTCGATCATATGCAGGTAATGCGCCCAGGTCTCGGCCCAGTCTTCCCAGGGATGCATGGTGGCGTAGGCACTGATGTACGAATCCCACCAATCCGCCGGCGCACCCTGCTCATAGTGACGCTGCACCGCCTGATCGTAGTCGAGCGTGTCATCGCCGAAGAGCTGGCGGAACGCGGGCAACGACGGGCTGTTCCTGATGAGCCGGTCCCAGTAATAGTGGCCGATCTCGTGGCGTAGATGGCCGAGCACCGTGCGGTAGGCCTCGCCCATCTTCTCCCGCATGTTTTCGCGAAATGCCGAGTCGGCCTCGGCGATGTTGAGCGTGATCACGCCTTCGTCGTGGCCCGTCATGACGGGCTTTTCGTCGGTGCCGCGCAGGAAGTGGAACGACACGCCTTCGTTCGGCCATTCCTGCCGGGACGACAGCGGCAGCTTGAGCGCGTAGAGGCTGTAGAGCAGCCGGCGCTTGGCGGCTTCGATACCCGACCAGGCGACGCGATTGCTGGTGTCGCTGAGATCAGGTGCCACTTCCGTGAGGCGGCAGGAATTGCAGAACTGCTGTTGGCTCTCGGCCGGCACCAGCCAGTTGCAGGCATCGTGATCGCTGGCGTTCTTGCACTGGCGGTAGTGGCGCAAACCCTGGCTCGGAAAAAATACCTCGTACACCGAGCCCTGCGAGGAACCGGTCTGGCGCTGCAACGAGACGATTTTCGCGAGCTCGACGCAATAACCCACGCTCATGCCGCAGCTCATGCAACGGCTGTTCTCGAAGAACAGCACTTGCTGGCAGTTGTCGCAGGAGAAAAGCTTCATCGGGGCTCCGGAATTGCAACGCGCGCCATTCGAATTGGATTGATTGCGGCAGACTAGTTGCCGTCGATCGTGGCGCCACTCAGCGGGTATCGCCGGCGTGGCGCCAAATCTCCTACACGGTCAGGCAGCGGCGGTCTCCGAGGAATCCTTGGGCACCGCTGCAGCAATATACGCGCATCCACGGCCGGCCTGTTTGGCCGCGTACATGGCACAGTCGGCACGGCGCAGTAGCGCAGCCGATGTTTCCTGCAGCGCCGCTTGAAGCATTAGTGGCACATCGCTCGGCCGCATGTAGTTGCGGACAACGCCAGCGGTTTGACGCAGGGTTCCCCTGCGCAGGGCCACCGCCTCCCGTCAAAATTGCGCGCCCTCGTCGACTGACGCGCGCTCGGGGGGCGAATGCGCGATCAGCCGGCGAGGTCGCAGCAAACCTTACCGGGTCGACTCCAATGCGCCGAGCTCACCGCTGGCGCGCGCCGCTTTGCCGGACACCACTTCGAAGATGGGTGACGCCCTGAGCGTGGTGATGATGGCCATCAGTACCAGCATCGAGAACAGCGCCGGCAGCCAACGACGCGGCAGGTGGCAAGGATGATTGCCATTTGCAGGAAAAACGTGATCGAAAGCTTGGCGACGCCCACTGAACCCCCTGTTGGCGGGGCTCTGGTGTCCCCTTTTTCAAGGGTCCTTTTATACGGGCGGCACGCCATGGCCGCCCAGACGGTGGACCATAAATTCTGCCTATCGAAGACCTTCGATGGCGGTGCCCGGCACTCCTATTTCCACGCCTCGGGGCTTGCGCCGGCGTATTGCTTCACGAAGTCGGCGTGCGCAGGAAGCGCATTGACGACCTGCGCCACCTGCGCACGGTGCTTCGCCATGTAGTCCTTGAGCTCGCGGTCGTTGACGCGCGCGAAATGGTGGTAGGTCTCGGGTTTGATGCGCTGGCCGAGCATCACGGAAATCCACGAATCCACGGTGAACAGCTCCCCATCCACCTTGTAGATGTAACCGCCCTGTTTGAAGAGCTCCACGCGCTCGCGCAGCGAGTCCGGAATCTCCATGCTCTTGCAATGCCGCCAGAACTCCGTGTCCTCGCGCTCGGTGTAGTGATAGTGCATGCAGACGAAATCGCGGATGCGCTCGATCTCGTAACGCGACAGCTCGTTGTAGCGATCCGTCATCGGCTGGTTGACGCCGTTGAACGGGAAGAAATGCGCGAGACGAACCGCGGCGGTCATGATCATGTGAATGCTGGTGGATTCGAGCGGCTCGACGAAACCGCTAGCTAGTCCGAACGCGACCACGTTCTTGTTCCAGGCCTTCTTGCGCCGCCCGGCCTTGATGCGAATGAGCCACGGATCCTTGACCGGCGTGCCGCCGGAGTCGGTTACCAGACGGTGACGCGCCTCGTCATCCGACATGTACTTGCTGCAGAACACCACGCCGTTGCCGACGCGATGCTGGACGGGAATGTTCCATCGCCATCCCGCCGTGTGCGCGTAACAGGCCGTGTACGGCTGCGCCGGTTCATCGACGATAGTCTGGAATGCCACGGCGCTGTCGCAGGGCAACCAGTGATTCCAGTCCTCGAAACCCGTCTGCAGCGCCCCTTCGATGAGCAGCCCGCGAAAGCCCGTGCAATCGATGAAGAAATCGCCTTCGATGATCTGGCCCTTCTCGAGCTCCAGCGATTCCACGAAGCCGCTCTGCGCATGCGTGCGCACCTGCTTGATCTTGCCCTCGACGCGTTTCACGCCCTTGGGCTCCGACAGCTTGCGCAAGTAGCGCGCGTACAAGGCCGCGTCGAAGTGATAGGCGTAGTTGATGCGTGGATTCTCACGCAGCGCGAAGCGCCCTTTCATCGCCGCCAGCCACTCGTAGCAGTACTCGCCGATGTTGCACCTGCGAGCCCCTGGCCTGCGCGTGCAGCCAGAAGTTGTGGAACTCGGCCATCCAGGTGGCCTGGCCATGCCGGCCGAACGGATGGATGTATTGGTCGCCGATGCGCGCCCAATGCTCGAACCAGATACCGACCTTGAACGTGGCGGCGCACTCCGTCATGAAGTGCTTCTCGTCGATGCCTAACAAGTTGTGGAACGCGACGATGGGCGGCACCGTGGACTCGCCCACGCCGACCGTGCCGATCTCTTCCGACTCCACCAGCGTGATGTCGAGCAACTTGCCGAAATGCGTCGACAACGTCATCGCCGCCATCCAGCCGGCGGTGCCGCCGCCGGCGATGACGACCTTCTTGACCGCACCAGGTGCGGCTTCCGCGTTTTCCATTCGAACCCCCTTCGAGGCCGGATCATAGAGGGGGATGCGGGCAGCGGGGAGTACTATCTGGCGGCCGCAGTTGTTCGGACCGGGAGATCGACATGAAGGCCTTCAGCCCTCTTCGCGTGTTGCTGCTGCTGGTTGCGAGCAGCGCCGGCGCGGCGGAGCCGGATCCCGGATTCGCCAGCATGCCCCTCGGCGGCAGCGTCTCGGTGTTGCAGGGGCACGAATGCAACATCGCGGTGTCGGCGGGTGTTGATGGCGTCGTGATGGTCGATACTTGCGGCGGGAAAGTCGCGCCGCAGCTGCTGGCCGCCGTACAACGCCTCTCCGGAAAGCCGATCCGCTTCGTTATCAACACGCACGAGCATGGCGACCACACCGGTGGAAACGCCTTCTTCCAGAAGCTCGCGCCCGTCATCGCCCATCAAAGCGTGCGCACGCGCCTGGCGGCAGGCAACCAAGTCACTCGCGAAAAGCCGTTATCGCCGGAGTTCCTGCCGACCGTCACCTTCGATGACGAGATCATCCTGCATCTCAACGACGAGGAGATCCGGCTGCTTCATCTTCCACCCGGACATACCGATGGCGACGTCGTCGTGTTCTTCAAGAAAGCGAACGTCGTATGCTTGGGAGACGATTTCATGTCTCCCGGCGTGTCGTTCGGCGACCGCCACAACGGCGGCAGCATGCTGGGTCTCATCGCGGCCCTGGAATTCGTGCTCCCGCAAATTCCGGCCGACGCGAAGATCGTCCCGGGTCACGGAACGATTTCATCGCGGGCGGATGTCGTTCGCGGGCTCGGCGTGCTGAAGCAGATGAAGGCCGTGGTCGACACCGGCATTCGTGAGCACAAGACCCTCGAGCAACTAACGGTGGAAAGGCCGTTCGACCAATTTCGCAGCTCGGTTCCCGAGTGGGCCTCCTCGGACAAGTCGATGGATGGCTGGCTCCGGGATTTCTACCGCGAGATCGCTCCGAAGTGAGATGGGCGCTAGCTAGTGAGAAGCGCCCGTCAGGCGGACTGCGTCTGCAGGAACTGCTCGTGCGTGGGCAGATGTTCGACCATGCCGGCGATCGCGGCCTTGGCGTTGCGCAGCGTCTGCTCGATGGTCGCGTAGTCGAGATTCTCGACGCGCGGACAATGCCCGTGCGGGCGAATTCCCATTCCCTCGAACACCGACTGCCAGCTCGAGGCGCGGAACAATTCGTCCACGCCTTCGCGCATGGCGCCATGCGCCTTGAACAGCTCGATGCGCTCGCGCAGCGTGTCGGGCAACGGGATGCTCTTGCACCACTGCCAGAACGGCGTGTCGTCGCGTGCGGTGGCGGCGTAGTGCAGCACGATGAAATCGCGCACTTCTTCGAAGTCCGCCACCATGCGCCGGTTGTACTCGCGCATCAGCGCTGCGTCGCAGTCCTTGTCGGGGAAATAGCGCAGGAAGAAGTCCATGCCGCGCGCGATCAGGTGGATGGAGGTGGCTTCGAGCGGCTCGATGAATCCGGATGACAACCCGAGCGACAGGCAATTGTTCTTCCAGAACTGCCGGCGGTGGCCGGTGGTGTAGGGAATGAGGCGCGGCTCTTCGATGCAGGCGCTGTCCAGCGAGCGCAGCAGCGTCGCCTTGGCGGTCGCGTCACTGGCAAAGCGGCTCGAATACACATAGCCATTGCCGACGCGCTGCTGCAGCGGAATGCGCCAGCTCCACCCCGCCGGCTGCGCGGTGGCACGCGTGTAGGGCAGCAGCGCACCCTTGTTCTCGGTTTTACATACCACCGCGCGGTCGCAGGGTAGATAGTTCGACCAGTCGACGTTCTCGACGCCGAGCGTCTTGCCGATGAGCAGGCTCTTGAAACCGGTGCAGTCGATGAAGAAGTCGGCTTTGATGTTCTGGCCGCTGGCGAGCGTCACGCTCTCGATGAACCCGTCGGCACGCTGCCCGACCTCGACGACCTTGCCTTCGGTGCGCTTGAGGCCACGCTCTTCGGCATACTCGCCGCAGGAACTTGGTGACCAGCAGCGCATCGACGTGCAGCGCATAGTTAGCGCCGCCGATCGGAGTGTTGCGGGCTTTCGAGGGATGGAAGAAGCGGCCCTGCTCGGCCATGACGTTGCAAGGCGAGAAGTCCTGCAACGCGGAGGTGTTGCCCTCGGCGCGCGCCTTGAGCCAGCACTGGTAGAAGTCGTGATTGCCGATCGGCTTGCCGATGACGCCGAAAGGATGAAAGTACGAATCGCTGCGCTGATGCCAGCCGACGAACTTGATGCCCAGCTTGTAGGTGCCGTCGGTGGCGCGGATGAATTCCTGCTCGTCGATGCCGAGCCGCTGGATGAGTCCGACGAACGGCGGCACCGTCGACTCGCCAACACCGATCGTGCCGAGCTCCTCGGACTCCACCAGCTCGATCTCGCAAAGCTCGCGCTTGAGGTGATGGCAAAGCATCGAGGCCGCGAGCCACCCGGAGGTGCCGCCGCCGACGATTACGATTTTGCCGAGGGGCCTCATCACCAGTTCCGGTTTTCCACCATCACCCCGGGAGCCTCCCGGGACTGCGCCGTATTGTAATTCCAGTACGCCGAGCTGCTGGCCTGAATCGCGCGGCGCAGCAGATCGATCGCCTTATGTCTGGGGAAACTCACACGCCAGGCCAGCGCCAGACTGCGTTTGGGGGCCGGGGCCGCGAACGGCCGGGTGACCAACAGGTTCGGGGCGTACAGCGGGGCTTCGGCGGCGGTCTGCGGCAGGATGGTGATGCCGAGCCGCGAGGCCACCATGTGGCGCAGAGTTTCGAGCGTCGCGCCCTGCGTGAAGGTGCGCACGCCGGCGCCGGTTTCCCGGTGCGGGTCCAGGTGCGGAAATGCCGCGAGAATCTGCTCGCGCAGGCTGTCACCCTCGCCTAACAACAGCAGCTCCGAGGCCACGAGGTCGGAGGCCTCGATCTGCACCTTGCTCGCCAGGCGATGATCCGCCGGCAGCAGCAGCACGAAGGCTTCGTCGAACAGCGGCTGCGTGACCACGTCCGCCTCGACGAACGGCGCCGTCACCAGCAGCGCGTCGAGGTCGCCATTGCGCAGCTTGGTGGCGAGCTCCGTGATGCTGCCCTCCTCCACGTACAGCGACAGCTTGTTAGACGTCTCCTGCAGCAGCGGGATGAACTGCGGCAACAGGTACGGGCCGATCGTCGGCAGCGTACCGAGCGCGATCGGACCTTCGAGCTGGTCCTTGTCGGCGTCGGCGACATCCTTGATGGCGGCGGCCTGTTCGAGCACGCGCGACGCCATGGACACGATCTTCTCGCCGAGCGGCGTCGGCAGGATCTTCTGCTTGCCGCGTTCGAACAGGACGCCGAGCTCTTCTTCGAGTTTCTTGACCGCGATGGAGAGTGTCGGCTGGCTCACATGGCAGCGCTCGGCGGCGCGGCCGAAATGCTGCTCCTGCGCGAGGGCGACGATGTAGCGGAGCTCGGTGAGGGTCATGGGAGGGCATATTCCCTCCAACTGCAGCAACCGTCCAATTCAGCCCGCCGAAATAACGGCTCCAGCGTTCTTGTCGATTGGAACGCTCGCCAAGACTTTACCGGCCTTGTCAAATAGCAGGTACTCGTGTCCTTTTATCGCTGACCTTGCGACGGGAAAAGAGTCCTCCAGGTAGAGCGGTCCCGGTTTCGAGAGAAGCACGACGTCTCGTTCACCGAGCCGAGCGCCAATCTGAGTTTCACCCGGTTTCGCCGATAGCCAGAGAACACACTGAGTGCCATGGACCTCGTCAATCTGCGAAAGATCGGCAAAGACGTGCACGAGAGGTGAGATTCTCGCTGACAGTGTTGCGACAACGGCGGCGAGATCCTCCGATTGCCACCCTGTACTACGACGAACGCACGCCAGTGAATGTCCTATGACACCGAGGACCCAGCGGTGATCACCCGCGCTCCGTCGGAGCGCGGTTAGATCGACTGCTTCCGTCACTTCACAGATCTGTGCCGCAACTGCAACGTTCCCGTGCCATCGGGACGACGACGCTTCGTCCGCAAGAGACACAGCCAACTTGCGAAAGGGCGCGTCAATCGGATTTTCCTTCAACCATAGGCGCACTGGTTCATACGTCGCAAACAGCACTTCATTGATTGCGCGCTGGTCCACCCCGAGTCCAGTCGACTGAGCAAACACCTGAAAATCAGTCAGCCGCGCTTCTTTTTTCATGGTCTAAGGTTTCCCACTAGTTTTGCCCCAGTGAGCTGCGTCATGCGCTTCCTCGGCGCCTAATAGCCTTGTGTCACGACTCGGCGAAATCTCTCACGACAATCCAGCAATATTTCGCTTCACGGCAGCGGGAGAATCCCCTCGCTGCGCACCATCCACTGCCCATTCGGCGGAAACCCCGGATTCAGCTCATGCACATCACTGCCACCCGCCACCATCAGCCCCACCGCTAACAACAACGACCCATTCGACGGGAAATACGTCTCCGCCGCCCGCCGATACCCCGGCCCGTCGAGCCCACCCGGCGCCGCATTGCCCAGCAACTCCGCCACGTTCTGTTCGAGATGCACGCGCGGCGTCATGCCCGACGCGCCGAAGTTGAAATTCTTCGCATCCCACAACAGAAAATTCACTGCCTTCTCGGGCTCATCGAGACGCGTGGCGGTCATCGCCAGCATGGGCCAGTCCCAGCCCCAGGTCTGGCGCAAATCCCAGTCCTTCAACACCGCATCCAGAGTACGGCGCATCGTTTCCCGATCCGCACCCCAGCCCGGCAACAGGCCGAGCGCGGCGACAAATGAAGGATGATCGCGGTTCGGGCATTCGGGCGCGGTCTTGCCTTTCGAGCACTGCGCCGAACGCGCCCGCTCCCACAGATCCTGCTGCGACTCGGCGGCGAGATAGATGCCGTCTTTCACCGGCAGCTTCGAGAGGCGGAACAGCACGTTGTCCCACTTGGGATCTTTCGCCAATCCCAGTCGTTTGCGCCATTCCTGCGCGGTCGCGAGGCCGAAGCGCCAGTACTCGAGCTCGAAGGTCGGGTTGAAGGTGTCCAGCGGCTCGAAGTTTTCCTGCGCCGGAATCAGCGGCGGACCTAACACGAACCGGTCGGCCTTGCGATCGTAGAACGGCCAGGTGGCCAGCAGCTCGGCGGTCTCGAACACGATGTCGCGGTATTTCTCCAGCGTCTCGCGCGTGGGTTTCGCCTTGTAGATGGTCTCGGCAAGGTAGATAGGATGCGGCTGCTGCCACATGATGAAGGGATTCACCTTGCTCGGGCTCTCGCGCCCTTCGGGCCCCACCATCTTCGGCCACCACGCGCCCCGCACGCCGTGCGCCTTAGCGCGCGCCTGCGCCATCGGCAGCTGCGTGAAGTAGAACGGCATGCTGCGCTCGAGCAGCTCGGGCCGACCCCACACGGCGAAGTGCGCGGCAGTGCCAGGCGTGCATTTCGAGATGGAATTTGCCGTTCCAGCTATTGGAGAACAGTCCCTCTTCCTGCGGCGGCGAGCTGCCCGCGCTGTTGATGGCCGTGAGGTACTGCGACATCACGACGCGCCGCTCGAGCTCTTTGGCGCGCGGATCGCGGCTGCCGGTGAAGTCGACGACACCGCCGTGCATCCAGAACTTTTCCCACCCCTTTGCCACGGCGTCGCGCGCACTCTCGGCGCCAGGCATCTGCGCGGGCGCCGCGCCTGCGGAGAACTCCACTAACAAGGTGATCTGTGTGGATCCGGGCGCGCTGAGCCGATAGGCATGCGTGGCGGGCGCAGCGATGTCGAGCTCTCGATCCGCGGCGACGCGCACCGAGTAACGCGTGTCGTCGAGCTGGCGCGTCAGCGTGAGACCGCCGGGGTCGCGCGCCACTTCGTGCGTGGAATGCTTTTCCGGATGCGCCCAGTCCGCCGGATCCGGATTCAGCTTCGCGCCGACGCCGGGGAACCTCAAGTTCACGCCCAACCGGCCATCGGCCAGCAACTTGGACTTCAGTCGTACGATGATGAGATCGCGATCGGGATGCACCGAGGTTTCGACTTCGACCGGCGTGCCGTCGAATACGAAGCTGCTCGAGAGCCGGCCGGTCCACATGTCCAGGGTCTGCCGCGTGGCGGACAGCTCGCCGAATGCCGCGGCCTTGCCGTCCGGCGCCCGCGAGGTGAAGGCCGAGCCTCGCCAGCGAAAAGCGATGCGGGTTCTCGCGCAGCCACTGGATATCCGCCTGCTTCGCCTGCTCCCAGTCGCTCAGGTACGGGTATTTCTGCGTCTTGCCGCGAACCTTGATCGGCACCTGCGCCCGCTCGAGCGTGAATTTTTGCGGGTTCGGAAAGCTGTGCCACGCCCACTGCGCCTGGGTCATCAACGGCACGAGCGGCGAATACTGCTCCGGAAAGGTCTGCAGTCCGGTGATGTCGGCCGTGAAGGCCAGATTGCCATTCCCCACCATGAAGGGCGCGGACCGGTCGATGGCCGTGATGGTCGGGTTGTGGCGGGTGACCAAGGCGTGCCGGTCGATGGGCGCGGCGCCCGCCGGGCCGGCCAGCAGCGCAATCACGAATACGAGTCGTAAAAACATGGCGGCGAAGTATGACCCTAAATATTTGTAATGCTTGTCTTTGAGCGCACTTGATCGAATTTGATGTATCTTCCCGGCGGATCGTACGTCACGAATAACTTGGGGACATTAAATGAGTGAGTCGACGATTGACCGGCGTGCCCTGCTGAAGACCGCAGGCGTCGCCGCGGTGGGATTCGCAGCCAGCACCTACGCGGCCGGAAGCCGCCGCAAGTTCGTGAACGTGGGCGTGGGCTCGCGGTCGCGCATGTACCTCACCGCCATCACCAAGACCTTTGCCGAGGGCAACGAGCTGGTCGGCATCTGCGATACGAACCCCGGGCGCATGGACGTGGCCGCGAATTTCGTCGCGCCCAACGGGGCCAAACCGAAAAAGTATCTCGCGACCGATTTCGACAAGATGCTGAAGGAGCTGAAGCCCGACTGCGTCGTCGTCACCTGCCCCGACGCCTTCCACGACGAGTACATCGTGCGCGCGCTGGATGCCGGTTGCGACTGCATCACCGAGAAACCGCTAACTACCACGCCGGAGAAGGCACAGCGCATCCTCGACGCCTGCAAGCGCAACAACCGCCACGTGCGCGTATTGTTCAACTATCGCTACTCCCCGCCGCGCACGCAGGTCAAGGACCTGCTCATGAGCAACGCGATCGGCGACGTGCTCTCGGTCGACTTCCACTGGCTGCTGAACACGAGTCACGGCGCCGATTACTTCCGGCGCTGGCACAGCCAGAAGAAAATTTCCGGCGGGCTCATGATCCACAAGGCGACGCATCACTTCGATCTCGTGAACTGGTGGCTGGGCAGCGACCCCGAGATCGTAATGGCGTACGGCAAGAAAGAGTTCTACACCCCGGCGATGGCCAAGCGCATGGGCCTCCAGAGCCATCACGAGCGCTGCCGCACCTGCCCCGAGAAGGACAAGTGCACCTTCTATCTCGACCTCGCGGCCGACAAGAACTTCAAGTCGCTGTATCTGGACAACGAACAGCACGACGGGTATTTCCGCGACCGCTGTGTCTTCCGGCCGGACATCGACATCGAAGACACGATGAACGTCATCGTGAAGTACAAGATGGGCGCGACGCTTTCTTATTCGCTCAACGCCTGCAACGCCTGGGAGGGCTACACGATCGCGTTCAACGGCACCAAGGGCCGCATCGAACACGAGATCGTCGAAGGCGGCGCCATCTCCGCCGGCGCCACTAACTACCAGGGCACGGGCGGTGACCGCGAACGCACGCGCATCATCCCGCTGCGCGGCAAGGCGCAGGACCTCGAAGTCTGGACTGGCACCGGCGGTCATGGCGGCGGCGACAACGTCATGCTGACGGAGCTCTTCGGCACGTCCGAGCCCGACAAGTACAAACGGGCCGCCGATGAGCGCGGCGGCCTGTATTCCATCCTGATCGGCGCCGCGGCGAACCAGTGCTTCAAGACCGGCAACTCGGTGAAGATCGCCGATCTCGTGAACGGCCTGGGGACTCCGGTATACGCGCCAATGCCTACGCGCGACATGCCCGTGCCGATGCCCGTCAAGACTTAGGGGACATTCCTCATTTCCCCGCGAAGCGGGCAAATGGGGACGTGGCTCTGACGCGCGTCCCCATTTGCTAGGAAATGAGGAATGTCCCCATTTAATGTGTTCGCCATGCCGCTCGACACCTTTCTCTTGTACCTCGCGACCTGGACGCTGGTCGCTATCTCCCCGGGCCCCGCGGTGATGTTTTCCATGTCTCAGGCGGCGCGTCATGGCATGCGCGGCGCGGCGGCGGGAACGGCCGGCATCCTGCTCGGCCACGTGTTCGTCTTTGGCGCAGTGGCATTCGGTCTCGCCGCGCTGCTCGCCGGTTTCAGCGGCGCGGTCACGACGATGCGTGTCGTCGGTGCGCTCTATCTCATGTACCTCGGCGCGAAGATGTTGTTCGGCAAACCTCGCGGCGCCGAGGTGGTGGTGGCCGCGCCGGCGGCGCGCGCGCACGGCGGCGTGGTGCTGCAGGGTCTCGCCGTGCAGCTCACGAATCCCAAGCTGCTGCTGTTCGTGCTGGCGCTGCTGCCGCAGTTCATCAGCCCGGACTATCCCCTGCTGCTGCAGCTCTCGATCATGCTCACGGTCACCGTGGTCATCGACGGCATCGCGCTGCTGGCCTACGCCTCGATCGCGGTGCGCGGCGCGCGTGCGCTCAAGGGCTCGCGGGCGTTGGCGTGGCTGGAGCGCGCGTTCGGGGGCGCGCTGATCTTTTTCGGCTTGAAGTTGCTGATCAGCCGCAAGTAGGTCCGGCCCAATTCATCGGCCATACTATGGCCATGAGTATCCGTAACGTGGTCTTCGACGTGGGCGGGGTATTGCTGGAATGGAACCCGCCGGCCGTGGTCGCCGCACTGCATCCCGATCCGGTGACGCAGGCCGTGATCCGCGAGCAGATCTTCGAACACGCCGACTGGCTCGAATTCGATCGCGGCACGTTCAGCGAAGCAGCAGCCGTCGATCATTTCGCGAAGCAGTCCGGGCTGTCGGCCGAGGCGACGCGCACCCTGATCCACGCGACACGCGAGTCGCTGCGGCCGATCCCGGGCACGATCGTGCTGGTCGAGGATCTCGCCGCGGCCGGGGCACATCTGTATCTGCTCTCCAACATGCCGGTGAGCACATTCGAGTACCTGGTAAAGCAACACAAGTTCTTCGGCCACTTCAAGCACCTGGTGATCTCCGGAGCCATTTTGCTGGTGAAGCCCGAGCCCGCGATCTACAAGCATCTGGTCGAGAAGACCGGCATCGTGCCGGCGGAAAGCGTCTTCATCGACGACCTGCTCAAGAACGTGATTGCGGCGCGCGAGTGCGGCTTCCATGCCATCCAGTTCAGCGATCCAGCGAGTTGCCGCGAGCAGCTGCGCGCCTATCTACCCATCATTTAGGACCTGACATGCGCCCCACCCGAAGATCCTTTCTCGAGCAAGCGGCCGGACTTGCGCTGGTATCGCAGGCCGGCACCGCGTTCGCCGCGGAGCAGAAGACGCCGTCCCGCATCGGCGGCGATCTGTTGAGCCGCATGAGCTGGCTCAATCCGCCCGCTTCGGAGCACTACAGCGAAGGCCTGCTCACCGTACGCTCCAAAGGTAAGACCGATTTCTGGCGCAAGACCTTCTACGGCTACATCACCGACAACGGTCATTTCATGTATCTGCCGATGCTCGGTGAGTTCACGCTGCAGGCGCGCGTCAATGGCGAGTACTCCGCCCTATACGACCAGGCAGGTCTCATGGTGCGGCTCGACGAGAAGCATTGGATGAAATGCGGCTCGGAGCTCGTCGAGGGCAAGCGCTGGGCGAGCGTTGTATTCACGCACGACTATTCGGACTGGTCGACGATGGAAGACGTGTCGCAGACCGGCGCGGTCTGGTGGCGGGTCGTGCGTACCAAGGACTCCATCGAGGCGCAATGCTCCAAGGACGGCGAGAAATTCACGACCATCCGCCAGGGGTACTTTCCGGCGGATGTGCAGGTCATGGCCGGCGTGATGTGCGCTGCACCGGAAGGCGCCGGATTCGACGCCAAATTCGATCAGCTGACGCTCAAGACCACCTAACTCTTCTCAAATCGGCGAGTATTCCGGACAATTGAAATTGGAATCGCGGCCGCCTGTGAGCCATCGCACCTTATCCGCCCCTAAGCCTTCAGATCAGGTTGCCCGGGCCGTTACCTTCAAGCCGTGAACAGCATGCCCCAGCACATCAAAGACGACGCCGAAGGCGACATTGAAACCGCCAGCGCCGAGCGCCGCAACCTCGCGGACGCCCTGGCGCATGAGCGTAATGTGCTGCGCACCATGATCGATCTGATTCCCGCGTTCATTTACGCCAAGGACGCGCAAAGCCGCTTCACCGCCTGTAACAAATTGGTTGCCAATCGCATGGGCGTCGACCCCGACGGCCTCATCGGCAAGACCGATTTCGATTTCTTTCCACGCGACATGGCGGAGAAGTTTTTCTCCGACGAGCAGGCGCTGATCAAGTCCGGCAAGCCGCTCGTCGATCACGAAGAGTTCGCCTACGACAAGACGAGCGGCATGGACCGCGTGATATTGACTTCCAAGGTCCCGCTGCACGATGAAGCCGGCAATGTCACGGGTATCGTCGGCACGGGCGTTGACATCACCGATCGCAAAGCCGCCGAAGCACGCATGGCCTCTGGCGAGCGGCTCGAATCCATCGGGCGACTGGCCGCGGGTGTCGCACACGAGATCAACACGCCTATCCAGTACCTGAGCGACAGCGTGACCTTCATTCGCGAAGGCGTGACGGAACTGGTCCAGTACATCGACGCGCTGCACGCCTCGATGCCGCAGCCGCCGCCGGTGGACGAAAACCTGGAAGAGCTGCGCAAGGAAATGCCGCCGGCGATCAAGCTGTTGGCCGAGGGCCTGGCACGCATCGCCGAGATCGTGCGGTCGATGAAGGATTTCGCGCACGCGGACCAGACCGAAATGGCCCAGGTGGATCTCAACCGCGCCATCGCCAGCACGCTGGTGATTGCGCGCAGCGAATACAAACCGGTTGCCGAGGTGGAAACGCACTTCGGTGAGATCCCGCTCGTGACCTGCCACGGCGGCCAGATCAACCAGGTGGTGCTCAATATCGTGGTGAACGCGGCGCACGCCATTGCCGACAAGGTCCAGAGGACCGGCGCGATCGGCAAGATCACGGTCAGCACGAAAGTCGAAAACGAACACGTCGTCATCGCGATCGGTGACACCGGCGGCGGGATTCCCGAGGGCATTCGCGCGCGCATCTTCGATCCGTTCTTCACCACCAAGGAGGTGGGACGCGGCACGGGCCAGGGCCTGTCGATCGCGCGCAGTGTCGTCGTCAAAGCTCACGGCGGCGAGATGGATTTCACCACCGAGCTCGGCAAGGGCACGACTTTCTTCGTGCGGCTGCCGATCAGGGGCGCGACCTGATCACAGGTGGGCCTTGATGGCTGGCTCGTTCTGCCAGTTGTCGTACTTGCCGTCGCAATAGCGGATCGGCACCGCGGCGAGCTCCTCAACCGCCGCATCCTCCAGGCAGCCGATATTCACTCCGATCATCTCGCCGGTTTCGGGGTTGTTGCCGACTCCGCGCGGACGAACGCCACAGGTCTTGCAGAAGAGAACAGGTACTGCTTGAGCTCGGTTTTGCCCTCGAGCAGGCGAAACGCCGCCGGCTTGACCACAGCGGCCCAAAAACGGTTGCGCGTGCAGATTGCAACGAAAAGTGGGCTGAGTGAGGTCGATATCGCTTCGAACCGCACTACGCCGCAGTAGCACGAGCCGTGGTATGTCTTCAGCACTGGTTTTTCCTAGTTCACAGCTAGAGTGTCGGGGCATGGCAGAATCCTACCTGCAGGCCGTGCACACAATTAATGATGAGTCCGGGGCATAGAGGGAGCTCTCCACAGGTTATGGATTTCATTCCAGGCGGGGAATTGTCGCGCCGAATTCGGGAAGGAGATGTCTCCGCCGAGAGTGAGCTCATACGCCAGTTCGAACCTGGCCTGCGGGTGCTGTTGCGGCGCCGGACCGGTGGCGACCACGGGCTTCTGCAGGACCTCGTCCAGGAAACACTGTTAGTGGTAATCCAGCGCCTACGCGGCGCAGGTATCGACGATCCCCAGAAACTGGCGGCTTTTGCAGCGCAAACAGCAAGAAATCTCGCGATCGCGTCACTGCGCAAGGCTGAGCGACAGAGGACAGATGTGGATAGCGATGCGACGGAGCGGAAGGCCGATCCGGCGCAGAGCGTCGACGGCGTTGCGGCAGATCTCGAGGCAGCCCTTGCGGTCCGTGCGCTACTGCGCGAATTGCCGCAACCCCGGGATCGCCTGATGCTCAAACGTTTCTACCTGGACGACCATGACAAAGAGATCATTTGTCAGGAGATGGATTTGACCGAAGCGGCGTTCAACCAGGCGCTGAGTCGCGCACGCCGGCGATTCAGGCAGATTCTCGAAGAGCGCGGCTTCGCCAAGCGCGATCTCCTGAGCCTGGGTTTATGAATCAGGAACTTATCGAACGTTATGTCGCCGGCCGCCTGAGTGAGGCCGAGGCCGTGACGTTCGAGGAGTATTGCCTGGCGAATCCGGAATTCGCGAAACAGGTCGAATTCGAGCAGCGCCTGAAGGCCGGTATCGCTCAGGTCGCCAGCGGCTCCACCGCCGAATTCGTACGCTCTAACCACCCGCTGCACTGGCGGCTGGCCGCCGCCGCCGCCGTACTGCTCGCGGTCGTCTCCATCTTTTTTGTCTGGAGCCGAACACTGCCCGCGCACGCGCCAGCCATCATGGCCGCGGTGACCACCGACGATCAGCGCAGCGGCGCCGCGCTGCGTCTCGCCCTGGTGCGCGGCGACAGCAGCATGCCGGCGTTGCAACCGGGCATCGTGCGCGTCGAGATTGTTGGTTTGTTCGATCTCGGCTTCGACTACAGCGTCGCGCTCGATCGCCTCGAGCACAACAAGAACGTCGACACCATCGCGTCGCTGAACAGCCAGCACGCCAGCTCACCCGTCACGCTTGAGGTCATGATCGACAGCGATCAGTTGCGTTCCGGCAGTTACTCGCTGCGGGTGCGCAAACAGGCGTCGGATGAAGACGCATTGGACTTCGGGTTCGTGAAGTATTGAGCCCGGAAACCTCTGCAGAAGTGTCACGGCTCGCGGGTTGGTCGCAGATAGGTATTTGCGGTCTGTCCCAGCCAACGAGGCCGCGCACCTAAGCAAGGGACCTTCATGACGATTGGCGCCGCCAGCCAGGGCCGCTTCGGTGCCGCTTTCGAGTGGCTGGGGGTCGAGCGCGCGTGGACCCGGACTCGCGGCAGTCCCGACGTGGTCATCGGCATCGTCGATGAAGGTGTGCAGATCGATCATCCACTGCTCGGTCCGAATATCCACAAGGCTCTCGCTCACCAGATAATTCCTCCGGGTCGCCACGAGATTCCGGGCACGCACGCCGCCGGCGTTGCGGCCGGCCGGCTGAGTGAGGTGGAGCGTTTCTCCGGGGTCGCCCCGGCCACGCGCATCCTGCCGGTGCGTGTCACCACCGGGCCTGGCCCGCAAGCGCTCGACCTGCCGCACGCCATCGAGTACGCGGTGGAAATGGGCGCCTGCATCATCAATCTCTCGCATGCCGGGCTCACGTCGACGCCGGCTGTGCAACGGGCCATCCAATATGCCGCGACGCGCAACGTGCTGGTGGTGTGCCCCGCGGTCAACGGCTGCGGTACCGACCCGGTGCTCAACCAGATCAATGTGCTGTCGGTAGGCAAGGAGCTGCAGCCGCTGATTCCCTGTTCATCCGAAACCGCACACCTGGCCGCGCCCGCATTCGCGCGCGTGCCGGACTGGCGCGGCAGCGGCCACAGCGATCTGGTCAGCGCCGCCATTGGCGCTCCATACGTGAGCGGATGCGCGGCGTTGGTGAAAGCTCTCAATCCCAGCTGGGGTTTTCACGAGATACGGGAGCACCTGTTCGCCAGCGGCACGCCGGCCCCGGCGCTCGAGGGCAAGTGCCAAACGGCGCGCGTGCTCAATGTCGCGAACGCGGTGTTGGGCCCCATCGATCTCACCACCGACGCCAAGGCGCTAACCTGGTCTTCGCTCAGTGATGCAGTGGTCGACTGGAAATTGCGTTATCGCGCGGCGCTGTGCGCGAATGCGGTGGCGCTGTATCGCCCGCATGGTGATGAGCACTGGCGCGAGCTCGGGTTCGCCCGCGCTGGCGCAATGAGGATGACCATTCCCGCCGCCGCGCTGCGCCGATCGTCCGGCACGCTGCGCATTGCCTGCCGGGAATCGAACTTCTCTTCGGACGAAATCCCGCTCACGATCAAGTAAGAAGACTGGAATTGGGGTCAGACCCCATTTGAATTTTATACACGGCCCCCCGAAGGGTCGGGTGCGCGTGATCTGACACCTCCGCGCGACATGCGCTGATGGGTCCGGCGACTCACCGTCCATAACATCGCGCTGCAAACCAAACGACACATACGACGGAGGAATTCGCAATGACAACCCCATCCGGCCATACCGAAGTGATTCGCGCGAAGAAGGTAATCGGCACCAGCGTGAAGAACTCGGCTGGAGAAAAGATCGGTCAGATCGAGGACATCGTGTTGGACAAGCTGTCTAACAACATCGTCTATGCCGTGGTCGGCTTCGGCGGATTTCTCGGCATGAACGAAAAGTTTCACCCGGTGCCGTGGTCGGCTCTCGACTACGTCGAAAGCGAAGACAGCTACGTCGTGCCGTTCACCAAGGACGAGCTGAAGGCCGCGCCCGCGGATTCACTCGACAAGCTGACGCGCGGCGACGGCGCGGCGGCCTATAGCCGAAGCGCAAACGCGTACTACAAGGTCTCCTGAGAACAACCGGTTGAAGCGAGGTCCCTCGGTAGCCCGATTCCTCCCAATCGTGCACCGGGCGGGCCTCGCGCCTCAGGCACTGGCGGACTTCTCCACCAGATCAGCAAGGCGCGGCGGCGAGGAAATCCTGCACGCCCTCATAGCGCTGCCCACCTTCTATCTGCAGCAGCAGCTGCGCGCCGCACCTCGTTTCATTGCCAGGTTGGCGCAACTGCAGTGAACGCTGGCGATTCAGCTTTGCCGGCCGGAGCCAGCACTGGCGTGGACCAGACGAGCGGCGCCGCTTCCGCATCGACCGATGACTCCACGAACGACTCGCGCGACAGCGGCAGGAAAGAACCATCCGTGCGGACATAGCCAAATTCAGGCGTCGCAGTCCGCGCCTCGATGAGCGCCATCGGGACCGGAATTTCCGGCTGGTGCGCCCTGCGGCCGGGGGCCGACAGGTTTACCAGCAGGAACAGCAAAGACATACAGAACACGACCCAGTTGATCGGACGGCGCATGACGTAGACTCCCGGAAGATTCACCACCGAGCCTACGCAGGGTCCTTCCTTGATCTGTGGCTACATTGGGGAGAATTCGTGAAATTGTGTCGCGCCCGGCTTCGACACTTTTTCACAGTTTCCACACAGCTTTGCGTGACGCTTTGCCGGGGATACGCGCACCGCCATAGTTAGAATGTCGCCATGAATCTTTCAACCTTGCAGCACGTTGCGAGGCTGGCAGCGCTCTGGGCTGTGGCCCTGGCCGCGCACGCGCAAACGACGCCTGCCGAAGTCGCCGCCGCCGACACCGCCGTGCAACCGCTCGGGACGCCTCCCGCGGCGCGCCCGCTGCCCGAGCAGAGGAGTTGGCGCTTCGGCGTGGGACTCGGTTACGGGCAGCGCACCAATCCACTCATTCAGTCCGATGACATCCCCATCGTCGTCGACCTCGACATAGCGTGGTTCGGCAAGCGCTGGTTCTTCGACAATGGAGACGTCGGATTCGCGGTCGCGGACAATCGGCTCTTCACGGCCAACGTAGTGGCGCGCGTCAACAGCGATCGCGCGTTTTTCAGCAAGACAAACACCCGGTATGTCTCTTTTGCGCGCGCCAGCGGTGGCAACGCGGTCCCGATCACCAATCCGGTCACCGGCGCGCCGCTGACCGCGGCGGAGCCCGCTCCGCTCGAGGTGCCGGACCGCGACTACGCGGTGGAGCTTGGCCTGGAGATGTTGCTGGACGGAGAATGGGGTGAAGCCACGCTGCGCGGCTTCCACGACGTGAGCAGGACCCACGAGGGTTTCGAGTTGTCCGCCGACTACGGCTATCGCTTCACGCGTGGCCGGTGGTCCGTTTCGCCATCGGTCGGCGTGGCCTACAAGAGCTCGAAGCTCAGCGACTACTACTGGGGAGTGCACGGCGGTGAGGGTGGCCTGACGCTGCTTCCGTATCACGCAGCGGGCGGCCTCAGCTGGGAAGCCGGATTGCGAGCCAACTACTACCTGACGAAGAGCCTGCGCGCGGCGGTCTCGGCGAACTACGAACGCTTGCAGCACAGCGTCGCCTTGAGCCCCATCGTCGAGCAGCCTTATGTTTTCGGCTACTTCGCCGGCGTCGCGTGGCAGTTCTGATGCGCGTGCGCCTGACTACCTTCATCGCGGTTTGTTTGGGCGTCGCATTACCGGCCGTCGCCGCGGATCCCCCACCCGTGCGACTCATCGTCAAGCCGCTGCTGTGTGTGATCGACAAGGGCGCAACGTCCTGCGCCGTCACTTTCGACATACGTTGGAAAAGCGTGCGCTCGGCGGAATATTGCCTCAACGACGGGGCGCAGCCCGCGCCGTTGCGGTGCTGGCCGAGCTCATTGGCAGGCGAGCACCTGCAGGATCGCATCGTCACCCAGGATTTCGTGTTCTGGCTGGCGCCTCCGGGTGGCGCGGAACGCGCCGCGGAGGTGAAAATCGAGGTGCTGCGCGTAGGTTCCGATGATCGGCGGCGCGAGCGGCGCACGCGACATGTGTGGGATGTCCTATGAACGCGTCCAATGTCGACATTCTGCTGATCGAGGACGACACGCGCCTCGCCGAGCTGACCGCCACCTATCTCGAACAGAACGGGTTGCGGGTGACGGTCGAAGAGCGTGGCGATCGCGCTCTCGAACGTTTCGGACGCGAGAAGCCGCGCCTCGTGCTGCTCGACCTGCTGCTGCCGGGCAAAGACGGTCTCACCATCTGCCGCGAGCTGCGCCGCGTACACGACGTGCCGATCCTCATACTGACCGCGCGCGACACGGATCTCGATCACGTCATCGGCCTCGAAGCCGGCGCCGACGATTACGTCATGAAGCCGGTCGATCCCATGGTGCTGCTGGCGCGCGTGCGCGCACTACTGCGCCGGTCTGAACGCGGCAGCGCCACCACCGGCGACCGCAAGGCGGACCTGATGTTAGGCGCGTTGCGCATCAGCGAATCCTCGCGCGAAGTGTGGCTGCGCGGCCAGCCGGTGTCATTGACCACGCAGGAGTTCGAATTGCTGAGCCTGCTCGCACATCGGGCCGGTGAGCTGGTCAGCCGTGACGAGGTTTTTCGCACCATGCGCGGCATCGACTACGACGGTCTCGACCGTTCCATCGACGGCCGCGTCTCCAAATTGCGCCGTAAACTCGGCGACGACGCTGCCGCGCCAACGCGCATCAAGACGGTGTGGGGCAAGGGATATTTGTTGGTGCCCGACGCCTGGGACATGACTGCTTGAAGCAATGGCTTGCGGCCCGCCACCGCGGGCTGTTCATCCGCTCCTATGTCGTGCTCGCCGGTGGGCTGCTGGTCGTTGCAATCCTGCTCGACCTCGGCTTCTCCGCACTGCAGTCGCGCCAGGGACGGCCCGTGGACCCCTGGCTCGTGTCCACGCTGCGACTACTGGAATCTGAGCTCGTCGCGGTGCCGCCCGCCGATCGCGCCGCGCGCGCCGATCAGCTCGCGCAGAATTTGCAGCTCGAGGTGACCTTGCTCGATGCCGCCGACATTTCGAGCGCCGCACCACCCGAAGCGGGACCGCGCGAGCTTCAGAGCGACGACGGCAAGACCTATTACCTGTGGAGCTCGCCAGCGCTGAATGGCGCGATTCGCCTCGGGCCAGTCGCGCCGGTGCACGAGAGCAGGATGGTGCGGTTCCTGCCGGTCATCTTCTATGCCTCCATCCTGCTCATCGTCGGCTTATGGCTGCGGCCGCTGCTGCGCGATCTGCGGGTGCTCACCACTGCCTCGCAGAAATTCGCGACCGACTACCGCGAACCGCTCGACACGGCATCGCGCACCACCCAGCTCGTAAGCCTCGCCACCAATCTGGACGAGATGTCGGCGCGAGTGAGCCAGCTGATCCAGTCGCAGAAGGAAATGACCGCGGCACTGTCGCATGAGATGCGCACCCCGCTGGCGCGCGTGCGGTTTGCCGCCGCCGTGCTCGAGGGCGAGGTGGACGAAAGCCTTCGCGGCCAGCTTCGCGCGGTGAATGCCGACGTGCAGCAGATCGACGACCTGATCTCCGACATGCTCGACTACGCGCGCCTCGACCATCCGGGTCTGCGCATGAACTGCCAGGCGATCCCGCTGGCGCCCTGGCTGCGCCAGGTGTTGCTGTCGTGCCCGCCGCATGAACGAACCGTCACCACCATCCAGCAGGATGCGATCGATACGGCGTGGATGGAGCCGCGGCTCATGGAGCTGGCGCTCAGCAACTTGTTAGCCAATGCGCTGCGTTACGCGCGCCACAACGTGAACGTGACCGTCATGCGCGACAAGGACCTGTACCGTCTCATCGTCGAGGACGACGGTGAAGGAATACCCGCGAACGACCGCACGGCCATCTTCCGGGCGTTCACGCGGCTCGATACCAGCCGCAACCGCGACACCGGAGGCTTCGGCCTTGGTCTCGCCATCGTGGCACGCATCGCCGCTTTGCACCGCGGCCGCGTCACCGCCGAGGTCAGCGCAAGCCTGGGTGGTGCCAGGCTCGCGTTGGAGTGGCCGGGGCCGTGAGCACCTAGTCGAAGTAGAAGTGCGCCGTGGCTCCCCAGCTGCGCGAGTGACCGAAGTCCTCGAAAGTTTCACGCAGGAATGCACCCAGCGCAAAATGCCTGCCGAGACGGTGCACCACCGACGCTTCCACGAACGGCACGGTCGCGTAGAACTTCTGATCACCCTCGTCATCATCCTGCGGGAACAGCAGCGAACCGTCCGAGGTGAGCTTGGAGCGCGCCACGCCCACCTTCGGCGTAATCCGCCAGCGATTGCGGTCGAACTGCCAGCCGACAGCGCCTGAATACTGGTACTGACTGAAGCTGCGCTCGAAGACATTGCGGAAGAAGAAATCCGTGTATGCGCCGTGCAGCACCGAAGCTTCGACCAGGAATCCTCGCGGAAAACGATACGCCGCCGCGGCACCCACCAGCACTCCGTTGCGCTGCAAGCGTTCGTCTTGCAGTACGATTTCGTCGTCGACATGCAGGTTCTGGGATCCCAGGTACACCGCAAGCTGCACCTCGCCCTCGCCGGCGGCGATTGCCGGCGTGCCCGCGGCGACTGCCAGCAACGTCACTAACAACATTGTTCTTGTCATTCCTCGTTCTCCTTGCCGCGTTATGTTTCGCGGTAGTTGGAACGTAGGAACGTCGCGGACGCACAAGCAAGTGAGAAATAGTTCGTATCGGATTCCGATACCGAAGCGACCGCCGGGTGATGCGCGAGTCGCCTTTCCCTAACTACCACGTCAGACGTAAGGCAGCGCGCCAATCGCCGAGTAGTGCTCGTTGAGCGCCCGCAGCTTGCCCATGTCCGGCTGCCGGATCTCGAAGTCGAACACCCCGAGGTTTTCCTGCTGGTGCTGCGCATGATTCGCCTTGGGCAACGGCACCACGCCCAGCTGAAGATTCCAGCGAATTACCAGCTGCGCCGGCGTCTTGCCGTAACGCGCCGCCATGGCCGTGAGTTTGTCGTCGTTGAGCCGCATCGCGCGCGTGAGCGGGCTCCAGGCCTGGATCACGATGTGATTGTCGGCGCAAAAATCGAGCATGCGTGGGCTGTGGCCAAACGGACTCCATTCGATCTGGTTAACCATTGGCAGCTCGCCTGTGCGGTACACCAGCTCTTCGATCTGCTCCAGCGAGTAGTTGGTGACCCCGATGTCACGGGTCAGGCCGTCACGCTTCGCGCAGCGCAGACCCTGCCAGAACAACTCGCCGACCCCATGCTCCGGGGGCTGCTGCAGGAGCACGAGGTCGGCATAGTCGAGCCGCAATTCCGCGAGATTCGTGCGGGCGGCGTCGTAGGCGTTGCCGGATGCCCTGATTTTCGTCACTACGTATATGGATTCCCGGTCCAGGCCACAGGCGCGCAGCGCGTCGCCAATGCCACGTTGGGTGTGATAATCGCCGGACGTATCGATCATCCGGTATCCGCACTGAAGTGCCCGTGCCACGCTTTCGACTGTCTGCTGCTTGAGCTGGTAGGTGCCGAGGCCTATCACGGGCATTGCGTTGCCCGACGGGAGGACGAGTCGCGAGTCGGCCGAGAGGTGCAACTGCGCTCCGCCGTACCAGTCGCCGGCGACCGAGAGGCGTTGCACCATGGCGTTCAATTGACGGGCCTCATTCGAGGTAGTCCAGTTTCTCGAGGGCCGAGAAGCGTTCGTTGAAGCCATCGAGCGCGGCCATGTCCTGTTCCGTGATCTCGAAGCCGAACACGGCGATATTGTCGCGCTGATGGTCTTCGCGATATGCCTTGGGCAACGGCACAACGCCATGTTGCAGATCCCAGCGGATGATCATCTGCGCCGGGCTTTTTCCATACTTTTTCGCCAGTTCCGTCAATCGCGCGTCCGCGAGCCGCTTGCCGCGAGTGAGCGGGCTGTAGGCCTGCACCACGATGTCGTTCGCGCGGCAGAAATTCAGCATGTCGAGACTGTGCCCGAAAGGGCTCCACTCGATCTGCTGGACTGCCGGAAGCTCACCCGACACCTCGCCAAGTTGTTTGAGCTGTTCGATCTTGTAGCTGCACACGCCGATGTCGCGCGCCAGGCCTTCGTCGCGCGCCCGCATGAGACCTTGCCATACATTCTCGCCGACGCCTTTTTTCGGCGGCCGGTGAATCAGGACCAGATCGGCGTACGCCAGCTTGAGCTCTTCGAGATTCTTGAGTGTCGCGCGATAGCCGTCTTCGTTCTCTTCCACCTTCATCACGACGAACAGCGCATCGCGCGGCACGTCGCCGCGGCGGATCGCCACGCCGATGCCCGGCTGCGTCATGTAGTCGGCCGAGGTGTCGACCATGCGATAGCCCAATTCAAGGGCATGCTGCACCGCCTCCGAGGTGTGTGAGGTCAACATCCAGGACCCAAGCCCGAGCACCGGCATCTGATTGCCTGATCGCAGCCGCCGCGTCGACTCTTGCCGCAGCGCGCCGGTTGATGACAGTTGGTGTCCCTGGTCTGCGACCTTGCGTTGCTGAAGAGGTGGCATCTCGACCTCGAATCTCGTGAACGAATCAGAAAGGCGGACGCGCTTCGGAACGATCATCCGCGCGATCGCGCATCTGCGGCAACCCGGCGTGCTCGGCGCAGTGGGCGCAACAGAAGAATCTGCCGCCGGCCTCCATGCCATGGCCGATGATCCTGCAATGGCAATGGCTACATTCCGGGGCCAGCGCGTGGATCGCGCATTCGAAACTGTCGAAGGTGTGCGTCTCGCCTGCCTGTATTACCTGGAAGGCCTTGTCGTAATCGTTACCGCAGACTTCACATGTGGGCATTGAATGACTCCCGGAAGGTCGGCCGAACACCGCGTTCGCAGATGCATGGTTCGGCATCGCGGTGGTTGCGGGCATCGGGAGACGCCCGCGTTGTCGATAGGCCAATTCCGCTGGAGAGTGGGAATCAGCCGACCCGTCGCATGAGTTTGCGGCGTGGCGTCAATGCGCCCCGAAAGAAAAGCGCCGGCGTTCCTTCGCCGGCGCTGTCCTAACAAGAGCGACGGATCAATAACGATCCCAGTCGCCCTTACCACCATGGCCGTAGCGATGCTTACCTGCAAGTAAGCCCGCTGCGAACCAGGCGGCCGGAGTCGCCGGCGTACCCGTGGCCAGGTTCGCAGGCGTTACGGAACGGATCAACAGAATGGGACGGTTGTCGCGGTCGTCGCCGCAGGTCAGCGGCGGCGTGGCGCCAGTGGTGTCCGTGAGCTTGCTGCGCACGACGAAGTCGCCGTCTTCGTTGAGATCGAACGGTTCCGAGTTGAATGGCGTCAGGATCAACGCGCCCGTGAGCGCCGGCGCGATCGGTGCATTGCGGCAGAACAGCGAGATGATGAGCTGTCGCGGACCAGCGCGGGAGCCCAGGCCATCGGCACCCCAGAGCAGAACACCTTGGCCGACGGCACGGATGTCACCATTTTTCCTGATGGTGGCGTCGAATGAGGTAATGCCCCATGGCGCACCGGCCGGTGCGACACCGGCGACCGTGTTGAGCGTCGGCACGCCCGCAGCGGAACGGAACACCTGGTTGCCCGTACCGCCGTCGAACGTGAAAAGGGCCGAAGAATACCCGCCGCCCGCCGCCGCGGTCCCCGCCGCGACCAAGCTTGCGACTGCAAAGAATCGAGAGATTTTCATTAGAGGCTCCTGCCTTGATTGTTATTACGACGGTGAGTGTCGCCACCAGGGCGATCAGTTCCGTCAAAACGGGAGCGGGTGAGAATCAGCCGACGAGGGCTGCCGGCTCGCCTGAATCGAACATGGGGCACCAGTCATGCATACAGGCTGGCATGCAGCCCCATTCCGCGACCAGGACAATGGTGCAAGGCACTCGGACGAGCGCTGCCTCACGCGCGCCGGTGCCGGGCCGCGGCTGACGTCAACGCGGCAATGTGACCATGAAGCAGCTGCCACCTCCGGCGCGCGGCGCGTACGTCACGGTGCCGCCGTGTGCGCGCGCGATCTGTCTCACGATCGAAAGCCCGAGGCCGGCACCACTCGACTTCGAGCGGTAGAAAGGCTCGAAGATCTTCTCGCGATCCTCCGCGCTGACGCCGCCACCGGCATCCTCGACGAGGATGCGCGCGCTCTGTTCATCGCTCTCGACGCGCAGCGCGGTCGCGCCACCGGCGTGCAGCCGGGCATTGGCGAGAAGGTTGCGCACCAGGCGGCGCAGCAGCAGCGGATCCGCGTTGAGGCTCACCGCGTCACCGCTCACTTCCAGATCGAAATGCGCCGCCTCTTCCGCAACCAGCGCCAGCAGATCGACGGTTTCCGCGCGTTCGAGGCCGCTCGATACCTCGAGCCGGCTCGAGAGCAGCATCTCGCCGATGAGCGCATCCAGCTCGGCGATGTTGCGCGCGAGCTCCGCGGTGACCGCGGGCTCGGTGCCGGGAACGCGCTCGACACCCAGGCGCAGCCGCGCCAGTGGCGTGCGCAATTCGTGCGAACAGTTGGCCAGCAGCATCTGGTGCGCACGTACCAGTTGTTCGATGCGGGCCGCGGATTCATTGAAGCTCGTCGCGAGGGTCGCGACCTCGTCGCGGCCCTCCACCTGCACGCGCGCCGCCAGGTTGCCGGCACCGAGCTGCAGCACGCCCGTCCGCAACCTCGCCAGGCGCGCGGTGATGCCGCGCGTAATCGGATACGTCAGCAGCGCGAGCATCACTGCGATTCCGGTCAGTAGCAGACCCATGTGCAGCCCGTGAAATATGAAGCGATGCCGCGGATGCACGAGCAGGTGGCTCCCGTTCTCGAGCCAATAGTTGTAGGTCGGACCACTTTGCGTGATCTGCCAGCCCCACTCGGCGATCTGTGCGCCGGTCAGCGGGTAGTCGTTGCCGCTCACGTGCAGCTTCACGCCCGCGGCGTCATACAGCGCGACATCCGAATGCAATTGGCCTGCCAGCGATTCGATCACCTCGCGTTGCTGCTCCTCGGTGGGGTTCAGGTTGAGCATGGCGGCGGCAAGGCCGGTCGCACTCTCGATGCCCGACACCGCCGACTGCGGTGATGAGAAGTGATGCCAGAGCATCGCGCCCGCCAGCAGGAAGATCATGAGCGTGCCGACGATTGCCAGGTAGAACTTCTGATGCAGTTTGCGCATCTATCGATCCTGCTCTTTGGCGAATACGTAGCCCGCTCCGCGCAACGTCAGGATCCGTCGCGGCCGCTTCGGGTCGTCTTCGATCGCCGCTCGCAGTCGTGAGATATGCACGTCGATGGAGCGGTCGAAGTCCTCCAGCGACGCACCCTTCGTGAGGTCCATGAGCGCCTCGCGCGACAGCACCCGGCCGGCGCGTTCGGCCAGGGTGAGCAGCAACGCGAACTGGTGGCCGGTCACATTCTTTCGCGTTCCGTCGAGCCGGACTTCGCGCGCTGCCTTGTCGATCTCGAGGCGGCCGAAACGAAGGATTTCAGCTGCCTTTGCACTTCCGCGGCGCCTCAGGATGGCGCGCAACCGCGCCAGCAACTCGCGCGGCTCGAAGGGTTTCGGTAGATAGTCGTCGGCGCCGAGCTCGAGGCCGACCACTCGATCGAGCGGATCGCCGCGCGCGGTCAGCATGAGCATCGGGATATCGGATCTGGCGCGGATGCCGCGGCACAAGTCGAGCCCATCCGCGTCCGGCAGCATCAGGTCGAGAATGACAACGTCGAAGTCTTCCGTGCCGAGGACCTTCGTGGCAATTGCGCCGGTGGGCGCATTGGCGACGTGATACCCCGCCTCACCGAGATAGTCGGCGACCATCGCAGCGAGGCGGGCATCATCTTCGATCAGGAGGACTCGGGCTGACATTGAAGGCGGGCACTCGGCGGCAGGAGCTGCATATTGCCCCTGCCGGCAACACGCAGCTAGCCACCGTGATGCCTGGCTATTTCGTGAGCGAGTGCGGCGCGCTGCTCCGGACTCAGCACTTCTGCCGCGTCGCTGAAAGCGACCACCAGTTTCTTCGAAGCCTCGTCCAGCGCCTTCACCTGCTCGGCACGCAGCAACTCGAGCCGCGCTCGGTCGATGCTCGGTGCCGAGATTGCTTCGTGGAACTGCTTGAACGCCGCGTAATGCGCTTCGTGCACGGCTTTCATCTCATTGAGCGCCGGTGCGAGAATTCCCTCGATCTGTGATTTTTGCGGATCGGAAGCACCGATCCTGGTCAGCAAGGCTCGCATGTGCTCGAGATGGAACTCCGGCGATCTATTCATCGGCGGGCCGTGGTGCCCGCCGCTCGAATGAGCGAACGCCAGCGCGCCGGCGGCAACTGCCACCAGCGCCGCAGTAATGGCCGCGATCTTGATGCCGCGGCGTCTTGGACTCGTGAGAGACTCGGTCATGGGTGCACTCCGTTTGTTGACGACGGTTCATGCTGCCCGGATCGCGTTTCGCGCCCTTCGCGCGCGTGTAAAGTTTTGTGAAGCGGGCCGTGCCGCGCGAACTATCGCGCCGCGGCATCCACCACGCGGCCAGAGTCCGCGAGCGCACTCGTGAGGTCCTTCGGCCGGGTCAGCAGGACCACGGATGCGAAGTTGCGCACGTTGAGGGTGGCACCGTGCAAAGGCGCCAGCACCAGCGTGCTCATGCCGCCGATGCTCGCGGAGGCGGTGTCTGCACTGAGCTGGGCGAGGTTCACCGTGCCGCTGCCCTGCATTTCCACCGTGACGTCATTGACGCGGCCGGTGGCGTCAACGGAAGCCCTGCCTTCAGTGTGCACGAACAACTTCGGCTGATCGTAGCCCTCGATGCTGAGCCGGCTGCCGGCGCCCAGATGAAAACTCGAGATTGCTGGCGCGGTCACGACGATTTCCAGCGTCGCACCGGTGTGCAGTAGTTGGTCGTGGATATCGCCATTGCTCACGACAAGCGTCGATACCGAACGATGCGGCCCGCGTGCGATGACGTTGCCGACGCCGGGCTGCTGTACATACCGGACCACGCTGCGCACACCCAGCGTCAGTGATGTGCTGTCATCCCAGGGAATTTCGCGGCTGATGATCTCCGAGGAGCCGCTGTCGTTGGCCGTGGCGAGTGCGTACGCGCCGCTGAAGCAGCCGGCGGAGACCAGCGCCGCGCCGAGCGCCACGAAAATGAGTCGAGTCATGGATTTCATGTGGGAGTTCCAGGGTTCTTAAGTGCGGTGAAGAGATCGATACTGAAGGCGCATGTAGCGGCCGATTGCACTCACCACCGCTTTCGCGGCAAGCACGAGGAGTGCGCCGAGGGAAATCGCGGCGCTGATGAGTCCCAGCCCGCACAGCACCGCGGTGCCGGTGCCGCCCGGCAATTCCAGCGACGTACCCGCAAACAGGAACCACACGCCGCCTCCCGTGGCCGCGAGGATGACGATCACTGATGCGAGCCCCGACAACGCCAACAGCGGACCGGCGATACACAGCACTACAGTGTTGACGGCGCCCATCGCGATAGCCCCCGCGACGACGCGCGCGGCAGAACGTGTCGATGGGGCCGCTTCGAATGTCTTGATGCGCAGCTCCATGCGCAGCTCGTCGGCGAGCGCGAGCGGATCACCCAGCGCGGCCGCGATTTCCGCTTCGCCGCGGTTTGCCGCGGCGCCTTCGGTGAAATGCGCCGCATAGTCGACGAGGATTTCTTCGATCGACGCCGCAGGTGCGCCACGCAGTCCGGCCCGCAGGGTGGCGAGAAACTCGGCGCGCGCGCTCACTTGCGACCTCCGACGATGCCATTCACCGCACGCGTGAACGCGTGCCACGCAGTGCGTTCGCGTATGAGCTCCGCGCGGCCGGCGCGAGTGATGCGGTAGTACTTGCGCGACGGTCCGCTGCTCGATTCCACGAAGTAAGTCTCCACCAGCCCTTCGGTATGCAACCTGCGCATGAGTGGGTAGACAGTTCCCTCGCCCATGCCGATCGCTTCGGCGAGCCGGCTCGCGATCTCGTAGGCGTAACCATCTTCCTGCGCGAGCAGCTCGAGTACACATAACTCGAGCACGCCTTTCTTGAGCTGGATGTCGATGGGCTCGGTCATTGTTGCCGGAACCTTATAAAGCACGGTACCTGTCATTGCAAGGTAGCGGTGGGAACTGTCGTGCGGTGCAACGCTTCGGCGCGCCGGCGCATCCAATCAATGCTCCACACCATGTACGAAGAGCTTCGTTGACAATACGAAATCCTTCGTAGTAGCCTTTCGCCCATGAAGAACGACCCCAAATTCCACCCCACTCCATCGGAGCTCGCGATCCTGCAGATCCTCTGGACCCGCGGGCCTTCGACGGTGCGCGAGATTCACGACATCCTCGCCCAGGAGAAGGACGTCGGGTACACGAGCGCGCTCAAACTGCTGCAGATCATGACCACCAAGGGCATCGTCAAACGCACGGAAGAGCAGCGCGCGCATATCTACTCGGCCAATCAACCGGCGGAAAAGACCAAGCAGCAATTCGCGGCGGACGTCGTGCAGCGCGTGTTCCGCGGTTCCGCCAGCCAGCTCATGCAACACGTGTTATCCGGCCGGCGCAGCTCGAAAACCGAAATCGATGAGCTTCGCCGCATGCTCGATGAATACGAAAGGAAACTTCCATGATCGGTACCAATGAATTCATGCACACGCTGGCGTGGTCGCTGCTTCACTTCCTGTGGCAAGGCGCCGCCATCGCCGCCGTGGCCGCCGCCTGCATGTTCGTATTCCGCCAGCCGGCCACCCGCTATCTGGTGGGCATCGGCGCGCTGGCGTCGATGCTGGCGTCGTTCGCGATCACCTTCGCGCTGATCGGCGGACCATCCGTAAGCCTCGTTCATGATGGCGCTCCGACTGTTTCGGTCGCGCTGCCGCTGCAGTCTTCCGCCGAGGCCGGCCGGCATTTCGTGGGGCCGCTGTACGCAAGTACTCCGGGCGGGGATTTCCTGTGGATTGCGCGCGGCTGGCTCGTGGGAGTTTGCGGGTTCGCGCTGCGCATCGTTTTCGGCCTCCTGTTGATCGAGCACCTGCGGCGCAGAAATCTCGTGGCCCTGCCAGACGCGCTGGTAGCGAGGTTCCGCGCCTTGCAGCAACGCCTGGGCATTCGCCGCGTCATCCGTTACTGCGAATGCCAGATGCTTCGCGTTCCTGCCGTCATTGGCATTTTCCGTCCGATCGTTCTGCTGCCCATGCGCGCTCTGACCGGCCTCAGCCAGGACCAGCTCGAAGCCGTCATCGCGCACGAGCTCGGTCACATCAAACGGCTCGATGTCGCCGTCAACTTCTTCCAGGTCATTGCCGAGACTCTCTTCTTCTTCCATCCGGCCGTGTGGTGGCTCAACCGCCGCATCCGCGCGGATCGCGAAGACTGCTGTGACGATGTCGCGGTTTCGGTCAGCGGCGGACTCGGCTACGCCCGGGCACTCGCCACGATGGAAAGCTGGCGCAATGTGCCGGGCTTCGCCATGGCGGTGACCGGCAGCCCGGTGGCGGCGCGCGTCGCACGACTGCTAGGCATAACCCAGCGAGACACCGGCAACCGCGCCGCAGGTGTGCTCACCGCATCGCTGGTGTTGGTTACCGCGCTGGTCGCCGGCGCCTTTTCCCTCGGGGTCGCCAATCCGGCACTGGCCCAGGCGGAGCAAGCCGCTCCAGTGGTGAGTCCAGAGCCCGTGGTGGAAGCGGCAGTTGCACCGGCGCCGGCTCCGGTTCCCGCACCGATGGCCGTACCCGCGGCCGCGCCGGCTCCCGCTCCCAAACCGGTAACGGCGCCCAAGCCGCCGCGCGAGCCGAAAGCCGCGCGCGAGGCAACGCCCGTGAAGGCCGCGAGCGGACCCTCGTATATCGAAGCGATGAAATCGGTCGGCTTCGACAACCTCGAGGTCGATGATCTCATCGCCATGAAAGTTCAAGGAATCACTCCCTCATATGTGCGCGAGATGCGCAGCACCGGCATGGATCCCGATGTCAACGTGCTGATCGCCATGAAGTCCCAGGACATCACGCCGGAGTACGTGAAAGGGATTCGCGCCCTCGGCTTCGCGCCCGACGCCAATGAGTTCGTGGCAATGAAGATTCACGGCGTCACGCCCGACTACGTCAAGGGCATGCGCGATCTCGGCATCGATCCCGACGCGGGAGAGTTCATTGCCCTGAAAATCCAGGGTGTCAGTCCTGAATATGTTCGGCAGATCCGCAGTGCGGGTTTCAATCCGGATACCGAGCAGCTCATCGCCATGAAGGTCCATGACGTGACGCCGGAATTTCACCAGGCGCTGGAAAAAGCCGGCTACAAATTGAGCGTCTCCGAGACCATTACCGCGAAAGTCATGGACATCACGCCGGAGTTCATCGAGAAGGTGCGCGCCAGTGGGTTCAAGAACATGAGCGTGGACAAACTCATCCAGCTGAAGAACGCCGACATCCTCTAGCCGTACGTCCGTCCAGGAGCTCAATATGAAATCAGGAAAGCTCACCGTCCCCGCTCTGCTGCTGTGCTCGTGGGCACTTGGCTTCGCGCAGGTGTTGCATGCGGCGGAAGACTTCAGGGGCAACTGGACGATCATGGCGTCCGATCAAGCGGGCAAAATTCGCTTTGGCTTGATCCATCATCGCGACGGTGGCAATTCCCAGCACCAATCGGATTGGGCGACGAGCGCGTTTCAAGGCCTCGACCTCACCACGCGCGGCAAGCGGGACGTGCAATTCACCATCACACGTGATGCCGGACGGTTCAGCTGCGAAGGGTTCCTCAATGACGGTGAAGGCGCCGGCATCTTTCACTTCACACCCGACGCCAAATTCGCGCCGGCCATGAGCGCGCTGGGTTTCACCGGCATCGATGAGGAAAAGCAATTCGCGATGGCGGTGCACGACATCACCGCGGAATTCGCGAAGCAGATGAAGAGCGAGAATCTGTCGGGACTCGATACCGACAAGCTCATTGCCTTCCGGATCTTCGGCGTCACCCGCGATTTCATCCGCGAGCTGCGTGCCGAAGGGTTGCCGGCAACGCACAGCGACCAACTGGTGGCGTTTCGCATTCACGGCGTATCACCCGCGATGGTTCGCGAAGTCCGCAAGGCCGGTCTCAAGCCGAGCGAAGATCAATTCATTGCCATGCGCATCCACGGCGTGACGCCGGAGTTCATCGCGAAGATCGAGGGTCTGGGTTACCGGCATCCGCAGCTCGACCAGCTCGTGGCCATGCGTATTCATGGCGTGACGCCGGAATTCATCACCAATCTGAAGTCCCGCGGCATGCAGAACCTGACCATCGACCAGCTGGTCAACCTGCGCATTCACGGCATTGATTGAGGCCTCACGGCGCGTTCGCGCCGTGGTCGCTGCAACGGCCACGGCGCGGAGGCGCCGGTTTATCGCCTAGACTCGCCCCTCGTTCAATGCGCTGGGGGTGTCACACATGCAAAAGCGCGTCGTCGCCGCAATCCTCATGGTCGGGCTTGCGACCCACCTGTACGCAGGTCCCCCTGGTATCCGCGAACAGGGGTTCGTTCGCATCGGCGGCATCGAACAGTGGATCACCATTCACGGTAGCGATCGCGCCAATCCCGTCGTCCTGTTCCTGCATGGCGGCCCGGGCAACGCCATGAGCGCATTCGCCGATTCGATGTTCCACGGCTGGCAGAAGGACTTCACCCTGGTCCAGTGGGACCAGCGCGGCGCCGGCAGGACTTTCGCCCGCAGCGGACCATCCATCGCATCCACGCTCTCCATCGATCGGATGGCCAAGGACGGCATCGAAGTCGCCGAGTATCTGACCAAGCACCTGAACCAGCGACGCATCATCCTCGTCGGCGGATCTTGGGGATCCTTGTTAGGCATCCACATCGTCAAGCGCAAGCCAGCGCTCTTCCATGCGTATGTGGGTACCGGGCAGCTCGTCAACATGCGCGAGAACTTCCGTGTCAGCTATCAACGTGTGCTCGAGCACGCTCGCGAGAGCGGCAACAAGTCCGCCACCGATGAGCTCAGCGGCGTCGGCGCGCCGCCCTGGGATACCGTGGCCAAGTGGCGCACGTTTCGGAAGTGGCGCAACGAGTATCAGCGAAAGCTCGCGGCCTCCGAGCCTTTGAAACTGGTCCGCGCGCCGGAGTACACGTCGGCGGAGGATCTGGCCAATGAGGAAGCCGCCGACGACCTGTCGTTCGCGCACTTCAATTTCGTGGGGACGAGCATGACCGGGCCGTTGATGGATGTGGATCTCCGCAAGCTTGGCGCGGATTTCACCACGCCTGTGTATGTGATCCAGGGTGCCGCGGATCTCAACGCCGTGCCTGAAGTCGCCCGGGAGTACGTCGATTGGATCAAGGCGCCAGCGAAGCAGTTCATGCTCGTGCCCGGCAGTGGCCACGCAGATACCCGAGCTTCACTGGATGTGCTGCTCGAAGTTCTGAAAGGTCTGACGCTCGAGTAGCCGACCCGCCCGGCAACGGTGATTTCGTGAAAAACGTCCTCGCCGATGGGTCAGGACGATCTGATTCCTGCCGTTTCCTAGTCTTGGGGCTCCTGAATTCACACTGGAGCACGAAGATGTCTTTGAAACACGCCGCTTGGATGCTGACGGGATTGCTTGCCGCTACGCCGATGGCGCGGTCGGCCGCAGATACGCCACCGCGCGGTACCGTCGTCGATGAGCCGTTCGTGTCCACTATCCTGCGCGACAACCGGATTGGCCTGAGTCCCGAGCGGGCGATCAAGGTGTATCTGCCGCCGGGATATGCCCAGTCGTCGCGGCGTTACCCCGTCGTGTACTTCCTGCACAACGCGTGGTGGAGTCCGCGGCAGATGTTCCAGGACGGCCGCATGCAGCGCCTGCTCGAGCGCGGGTTCGCGCGTGGCGCCGTCAAGCAATTCATTCTCGTTGCCGCCGATTACACGGGGCCCACCACGGGCAGCCTCTACGAGAATTCTCCAGTGAGCGGCCGCTGGCTCGACTACACCGTGGAAGAGGTCGTGCCGCTGATCGACCGCAAGTACCGCACGCTGGCGCAGCGCGAAAGCCGGGCCGTTGTCGGCGACTTTTTCGGCGCACGTGGCGCGCTCAAGCTCGCCATGGTGAAGGCCGACGTGTTCAGCGTGGCGTACGCATTGCATCCCGTGGCAGCTGGAACCGGCGATGTGCCGTGGCCTTCCGTGGAGATCGACTGGCTCCGCATGCACGCCGCGAAGACGTTCGGCGAGCTCGGCGGCCTTGGGCGCACACAGATTTTCTGGGCCATCCATCAGGCGTTTGCGCCGAATCCGGCTAACCCGCCCTGCTTCTGCGATTTCTATACCGAGATGCAGGATGGCCAACCCAGATACCACCCCGACCGGGCGCAGGCGATGCAGACCGCGTTCTTGTTAGACGGAACGTTGGCGGAATCGGCTGGGGCATTGCGCACCATGCGCGGTCTCGCGTTCGATTGGGGCCGCTTCGACACCACGCAGGCACATGTGCTCTCCAACCGTCAGCTGAGTCGAATGATGGAAGATCTGGGAATCGAACACGAGGCCGAGGAATATCGCGGCGATCCGTTCAATCGCACTTTCACGGACGACGGCCGCTTCGCCAAACGCGTCTTGCCGTTCCTCGACAGGCACCTGCTGGGTGCCGAGTGAGCGCCGCCGGTGAAATTCAGAGCGGCGAGTTCTGCGCCACGCGCAGATCGTTTTCCTGCAGGGGCTCCTCGACGTTCGGTCCGGCGTCGCGCACCGGGTTCACGGTCGGTACATTCCGGTGGCCGTTCGCCAACTTTCTGAGGAGCGCGCCGAAGATGGCACCGGAAATTGCTGCACCCAGCAGGGCTTTGAGAATGCTTTTCATGCGCCCGACCATACGCGCCCCGCCGCGGCAGGACCGTCGGGCTCAGCCGTTGCGGCGTATGAGCATGGTCCGACAGGCCCGGCCATCAGCCCAGCCGGCCCAGCTCCCGGCGTATGTTTTCTTCGCGCGCATCGTCGATGACGATCATGACCTTGTCGGGGTCGACGACAATTTCCTCGCGAGCGAACACACCCGTCACCACACTGTCCGCCTGCAGCTCGCCCGCCTGGAACAACGCCCAGATCTCGCGCGCGAACTCCGTCTCCAGCAGCTCCGGCGCGAAGCGTCCCAGCGTGCCGCGGATGTTGTTCACGTCGCGCTCGAGCATCGCGAAAGCTGCGTTGTTGCCGGCCGCGTTCACCGCCTGCGGCAGATCGATGATCACCGGACCGTTGGCGTCGACGAGCACATTGAACTCGGACAGATCGCCGTGGATCAGGCCGATGGCCAGCATGCGCACGATCTGCCGGATCAGGAAGGAGTGGTACTCGCGCGCGAGCTCGGGTGTCAGGTCGACCTCGCCCAGGCGCGGCGCAGGGTTGCCCAATGCGTCCGTCACCAGCTCCATGACCAGCGTGTCATTGAAATAGCCAAAAGGCCTTGGCACGCGCACGCCGGCTCCGACTAGTTTGTAGAGCGCATCCACTTCGGTGTTCTTCCACGCGGACTCCGCTTCCTTGCGGCCGAAGCGAGTGCTCTTGGCCATGGCGCGTGCCTGCCGGCTGCCGCGCACCTTGCGACCTTCCTGGTACTGCGCGCGCTTCTGGAAGCTGCGCTGGCCCATGTCGCGGTACACCTTGGCGCAGCGAACCTGCGCGCCGGTACGCACGGTATAGACCGTGGCTTCCTTGCCGGATTTCAGGGAGCGGAGGACTTCGTCGATGACGCCATCGTCGATGAGCGGCTGGAGGCCGGGAGGGGTTTTCATGCGGCGCGGATGGTAGCAGGCGCACGAGGTTCGAACCTCAATTACGCCTGCACCGCCTCGCCCGGGCTGGAAGCGGCTCTTATCCCGCCAGGTAGCGGAGCAACACGATGCCACCGCCGAATTGCCTGCATTCCGCCAGCCGCAGCACGGCAGCGACGCCATTGAGATAAAGACGTTTACCGGCACCCAGGATCGTCGGGTACACCATCAGCCGGTATTCGTCGATCAGCTTGGCCGCGGCCAACTCGTGAACCACGGACGCACTGCCGTAGATGAGCGCCTCACCCTGACTGCCAGCTTTGAGAGCCCTGGCCGCGGCGGCGATGTCACCGTTCCAGATCGTGCTCTCGCCCCAGGTTGCCTGCTTCAATTTTCTGGAGGCCACGTACTTCGGCAGGCGATTCATCCGATCCGCCAGGCCGGTCTTGTCCTTCACCTGCGGCCAGACCGCGGCGAAGGCTTCGTAGGTGGTACGGCCAAAAATCAGGCTGTCAGCAGCCAGCAACTCGTCGAGCTTGAACCGGTCGCCTGCTTCGCCGCGGCTGAAAGGGCCGGTCCAGTTCCCAAGTCCGGAGTTCTCCATACCGACGGGATCTTCGATGACGCCGTCCAGGGAAATGTATTCAGTGACAACGATTTTCTTGGCCATCTCAGTTCTCCTTTGATGACTATTAGCCGAACGGGCCCTGGCGCAATCGACACGATCCGCTGTGTTGCCCGGGAAATTGTCGGCCGCTGCTGCCTTCAGGTTGTTCGGCCATTGATCGGCAGCCGGTAGGCTGGAAAAATGCCAGCGCCCTGTCACAAGCGTCGCCCCCATCGTCCGACAAGATGATTTGTCGTGCGGCGCACGGCTGTCGCTATCGGATTTTGACGAAGACGGCACCGCCACGCATATTTTCTTTCCGACTCAGGAGACACCATGTTAGAGCCCCTCTTGTTGTGCAAGATTGTCCTGATCGCCGGCCTAGCTATCTGGCTCAGCATTGTCGTGCTGAACAACTCGCGCAATTTTGGAGGCGGTGTCGCCTCGATCGGCGGACTGATGAGCATGCGTCTGTTCGAGGAGGCGCCGGTGATCCAGACACCGCTGCTCTCACGGCGCGTGGCATCGCCACGATGGCACAAGGCGGTTTTCACACTGGTGCTGCTCATCGAAATTGCCGTCGCGCTGGCTTTGTGGCTTGCAAGCTTTTCGCTGATCGGCGCGATCGACGGATCCGTCAACGCCGCCGAAGCGATGCGCACGGCTACGTTCGCGCTTGCCGGTTTTCTCACGCTGATCTTCGTCATGGCGTGGGGCGGAGCCTGGTTCGCCTACTACATCAAACAAGAAGGGGCGCAGCTAACGCACTTCGTACTGCTGTGCATGGGGTTGGCGGGCATCGTGGTCGTGAACCTTTCGTGAGCGCGCCCAAGAGCTGCGGAATTCGTTAATGTGGACGGATGAGTCTCCGCGGATCCTTCATCCCGCAAACCGACATCGCACTGTTCCTCGACGTGGACGGCACCTTGCTGGAAATTGCCGCCACGCCCGAAGCCGTGCGCGTGCCGGCGGCGCTGCGCAACACGCTGCAGCTCGCGGCCAAGCGCGAAAACGGCGCGCTGGCGTTCATCAGCGGCCGCACGATCACCGAGCTCGACCGCTTGTTCGCGCCGCTGGTGCTGCCTGCCGCTGGACAGCACGGCGTGGAAGTGCGCGACCCGGAAGGCAACGTGACGCGGCCATTCATCGATGCGGGGCAACTCGACCCCGCCCGCGAAGTGCTCACCCAGCTGGTGATGCACTACAAGGGGCTGCTGCTCGAAGACAAGGGCTCGGCACTTGCCGTGCATTTTCGACAGGCGCCACAGCATGAGCGCGCAACGATGGAAGTCATGGGCGGGCTCGCCGATCAGCTGCGTGAGAAGTTCGTGCTGCGCGATGGGAAGTGCGTGCTGGAGCTTACGCCCCGCGGCTACTCCAAGCGCGGCGCCATCGAGTGGTTCATGCGCCAGGCGCCGTTCGCCGGCCGCACGCCGGTGTTCATCGGCGACGATGTCACGGACGAAGACGGCTTCGAAGCAGTCAACGGGCTCGGTGGCTATTCCGTCCGAGTCGGGGATCTGGCGGCAACCGCGGCGATGTTTCGCTTCAGCAGCGTCTCGACCGTGATTGCGTGGCTGCGCGAGCGGAACCTGAATCGGCACAAGAAGTCCGAGACACGGCGCAGGGGCTCGCGGCCGTGACAGCGCCGTTGCCGAGGCGATTGGCGACCTTTCCATGCTCTGCGGTATCTTGTATCTCATGAAGCGCCGATTCATCGCGACGATCTTGTGTGCCGCTCTCACCTGCGGCCAGGTACTGGCCAACACCGACCCCGACGAGAAACGAGCCGTCATCACGCGCGCCGCGGAACTGCTCGAGGCCCGCTACGTCGATGCGAAAAAGGGCCGCGAACTCGCGCGGCAGATTCGCCGCGACGCAACAGCCCGGCGCTGGCATGAAATTGCGAGTGATGAGGAGTTCGCCAAGGTCGTGACCACCCGACTGCGCGACCTCTCCAAAGACGGACATCTGTCGCTCGACTACAGCGCCAAGGCGCTGGCGCCCGATGCGGACTCCGCCGAAGAGGCCTTCGGAGCAGACGAGTTCGAGAAGTGGTATGGAGTTGGCGTCAATCACGGCTTCGAGGAAGTACGTCGCCTGGAAGGCAACATCGGCTATCTCAACCTCACGGTGTTCGCGCCGCCGTCGATGGGCGCGGATCTCGGCGTCGCGGCGATGAGCTTGTTGGCGCAGAGCGATGCACTGATCATCGACCTGCGCCAGAACGGTGGCGGCGACGGTGCCATGGGCAAGCTGCTCGCCGGATATCTGCTCGATGGTCCGGCCGAGCTGAGCGGCAAGTATGATCGGCCTACCGACAAGCTCACCCGCTCGTTCACCGCCGAGTGGGTTCCGGGGCGCCGCTTCGGATCCAGCAAGCCAGTCTATCTATTGATCTCGAAGCGCACATTCTCTGCCGCTGAAGCCTTCGCCTACGATCTGCAGGCTCTCAAGCGCGCCGTCGTGATCGGCGAACCCAGCGGCGGTGGCGCGCATCCCTTCGAGTATCGACGCGCAGGAACTCACTTCGTCCTGTCCCTGCCGGAAGGCCGGTCGGTCAATCCGATCACGGGCAAAGATTGGGAAGGCGTCGGCGTGCAACCGGACGTGGCGGTGCCGCAGGCGCAGGCGCTGGAGAAGGCTTTGGAACTGGCGCGGCAGCAGGTGAAGGCCAAGGCTCCCTGATTTCCTGACGACGTAAACGCGCTTCAATCGCATCGGCGATTTGTTGGAGGACCTGCCGCTTGCTATTGCCGAGCAGAATGATCGTTCTGCCGGCTTTGAGGTCACTGCGCATCAGCGCTTCGAAATTTCGCGATTGTCCTTCGTGTGAGTGCGCGAGCAGGTGCCCGCCATCCCATGCCGTATCGCCAAGCCCGCCGTTACGTGGCTCGAAACTTCGCCCCAAATGTCGAATGGATTCCCGCTCGATGACACGCGCGCGATGCAGGCATTTGGTCCAGTGGAGCAGATCGCGCGCGGTCATGTAGGCGATGCCCGTCACCGGCATATCAGTCGGGTCCTCCTTGCGTTCGGCATTGAACGCGCGCGCGAGCTGGGGCGTGTCGGGTGCCGCATTGAGCAGCGCCCGTTTCATGCCGCAGGGTTTGAAGATTCGCTGCTCTACATAGGCGTTGAATGACTTGCCAGTGAGCTTTTCCACGATGAACTGCCGCAACATGACGTTGTTGTAGGTGTAGGCGTACTGCTTGCCGGCCTCGAACTGGGTCGCGGGAAATCGTCGGATGTCAGCGTACGCGTCCGCATCGCTCTTGATGGTGCGCCAGCTCATGTCCGGCACGCCTGAGGTGTAATCGAGAAGATCGCGTACGGTGACCTTGGCGGCCCACTCCGGCAGATCGCGCAGAAACCGCGCGATGGGATCTTCGAGGGAAAGCAGGCGTCGCTCATGCAACTGCATGATGGCGACCGCGGAGAACTCCTTGGCGATGGATCCGATATTGAAGCGATGGTCGACGCTCAGGAGCTCGTCCGGCGCGGCGCCGACCGTGCCATATGCCGCCATGTGAAGGATCGTGCCACGCTCCGCAATGAGGGCGACCCCGTTGAAATCGCCCTTGTCATGGGCCGCTTGAAGAATTGCTTCGACATCGGGCGCGACGGGCGATGCTGCAAACAGCGGCCCGGAGACTGAACTGAGCGCGACCGCCAACACTGACAGGAAAACGCGCAACTTTCGAATGCGTCTCATGTCTCGATATCAACAAACATTCCCGGTCCGGTCAATAAGTAGTTAGGCAGGATGTCCGCGGACGTCCGATGTGTCCGATGTGTCCGATGTGCCCGCTTCAGCGCCGAGGTTTGCGCGGAAGGCCGGGTACCTTGGGTAAACCCGTGTGCTGCGTCTTGAACGGCCGGTGTGTACTGCCGCCCCTTTTCCCTTCAGCCGCATCGCCGGTGCCCGCCGGCTGATATCCCGGGACCAACTGCATCTTGCCGTTGCCGATGAGGTCTGCGCGACCCATCTTCCTCAACGCCTCGCGCAACACCGGCCAGTTGTTAGGGTCGTGGTACCGCAGGAACGCCTTGTGCAACCGGCGCTGCTTCAATCCCTTCGGAATGATCACTTCCTCACTCTCACGCGTGACCCGCTTGAGTGGATTCTTGAGCGTGTGATACATCGCGGTCGCGGTCGCCATCGGACTCGGCAGGAAAGCCTGCACCTGATCCGCGCGGAACCCGTTCTGCTTGAGCCACAGTGCGAGCTCGAGCATGTCCTTGTCGGTGGTGCCGGGATGCGCGGCGATGAAGTACGGAATGAGGTACTGCTCCTTGCCGGCTTCCTTGGAGAACTTGTCGAACAACTCCTTGAATTTGTAGTACGAGCCGACGCCGGGCTTCATCATCTTGGACAGCGGCCCTTCGCCGATGGCTTCGGGCGCGATCTTGAGATAGCCGCCCACGTGATGCTGGGCCAACTCCTTCACGTACTCGGGGCTCTCGACGGCGAGGTCATAGCGCACACCGGAAGCGACCAGCACTTTCTTGACGCCGGGCAGTGCGCGTGCCTTGCGATAGAGCTGGATCAACGCGCTGTGGTCGGTGTTGAGATTGGGGCAGATGCCGGGGAACACGCAGCTCGGACGGCGGCAGGCGCTTTCGATCTCGCGGCTCTTGCAGGCGATGCGATACATGTTGGCGGTGGGTCCGCCGAGGTCCGAGATGACGCCCGTGAAGCCGGGTACTTCATCGCGGATCTTCTCGATCTCCTTGAGCACACTCTTCTCGCTGCGGTTCTGGATGATGCGGCCCTCGTGCTCGGTGATGGAACAGAAGGTGCAGCCGCCAAAACATCCGCGCTGAATCGCGATGGAGAATTTGATCATCTTGTACGCGGGAATCTCGGCCGTGCCGTACACCGGGTGCGGCTTGCGCGCGTAGGGCAGCTCGTAAATCCAGTCCATTTCCTTGGTAGCTAGCGGGATGGGCGGCGGGTTGAGCCACACGTCAAGGTCGCCATGGCGCTGCACGAGTGAGCGTGCGTTGCCCGGGTTGGATTCCAGATGCAGGATGCGCGAGGCATGGGCGTAGAGGACCGGGTCGGCCGTCACGGTCTCGAATGACGGCATGCGGATCACGCTGCGCGCGCGGTCATCCGCCTTCACCTTGCGCGAGAAGCGCACGACCTGCTCGCGCGTGGGTTCCTTGCCGTCTTCGCTGCCGGGGGCCGGGTCCGTGGATACCGCGCCGTCAGCCGGCTGCGCAGCCGAAACACGAGAACCGGTGCCCGGCACCTGTCTCATCTCGGCTTCGGTCGCGTAGGGATTCGTCGGCGGGTTCAGCCGCCCGGGCGTATCTATATGAGTGGAGTCGATTTCGACCACATCGCCCGGCGTGTGCTTGCGCACGAATGCGGTGCCGCGCAGGTCGTCGATCTCTTCGATGGTTTCGCCCGCCGCCAGGCGATGCGCGATCTCGCAGATCTGCCGCTCGGCGTTGCCGAACACCAGCAGGTCGGCCTTGGCGTCTAACAAGATGCTGCGGCGGACTTTCTCGCTCCAGTAATCAAAGTGCGCGATGCGGCGCAACGAGGCTTCGATGCCGCCGATGACGACGGGCACATCCTTGAACGCCTCGCGAGCGCGCTGCGCGTAGACGATGACACTGCGATCGGGCCGCTTGCCGCCCTGCCCGCCCGGCGTGTAGGCGTCGTCGGAGCGGATGCGTTTGTCCGACGTATAGCGGTTCACCATCGAGTCCATGTTGCCGGCGGTGATGCCGAAGAACAGGTTCGGCCGGCCTAACTCCTTGAATGGCTCGGCGGAATGCCAGTCGGGCTGGGCGATGATGCCGCAGCGAAACCCTTGCGCCTCCAGCACGCGGCCGATGATGGCCATGCCGAAGCTGGGATGATCCACATAGGCGTCGCCGGTGACGATGATGACGTCGCAGCTGTCCCAGCCGAGGATGTCCATGTCCGCGCGCGTCATGGGCAGGAACGGCGCGGTGCCGAAACGGCTGGCCCAGTGCTTGCGGTAGCTGGTGATTTCTTTGGCGGGCGCGGCGGACATCTAACAACCTCATTTGCGCAGAAATGGGTTGGAGCCCGGATGCCAGGCGGCAGGTCGCCGCGGCATTCGAATTCACACCGGAGCTTACGCCGGCAGACACCATTCCTGTTTGCTCAGGAGAGCCTCGAGGGTCGACTCCTTATAAAGAGGTCTACTGCCAGAGGCCGGATGGGCGGCAGTGTAGGGATGGGGCCACGGAAGTCAAAGAAATGCCTCAAAACTGCGGATATCACGACGCCGAGGGCCTGGGATTCGGCGCATCAGAGGCGGAATGCCTTCTTCGACACCTCCCAGAATAGTTGACGTTCGGCGAGCCCGTTCAGTCCGCCATTGATGACGCGCGTGATCTGGCGGAAGTCTTCGTTGTCGTCATCGTCCGATTTGTCGTCGGCGAGCTCGTTGAGGCCACGCGTTTTCCAGAACCAGGCGGCGGACATCGCGGCGTGGCGCGGCTCGAGCATGAGATCCGGCTTGGCGGTGAAGTCGACCTGCAGCGCGTCGCTCACCGCCGTGTAGTTGCTGCGCCCGGTCATCTGAATGAGCCCGCGCCCGCGGAAGCGAAAGCCATCGCGCGACTCCGGCGGGCCGTTGCCCATGCGGTTGGCATATACAAAGTTGGCCAGCTTCTCGGGATTGCGCTCGTATTGCAGCGCCATGTCGAGCGTCGGGAATCGCCGGGGCCAGGTGCGCATGAGCGCGCCGGCGGAGTAGCTCAGGCGCTCCTCGACGAAGCGGCACTGGTCGGACTCATGAGCGATCTGCGCCAGGAACGCGGCAGTCCGCGCGCGGGTGCGGATCTCGAAGCGCTTCATGGCGGTGTTGAGTGCGGCCAGCCACAGTTCCGGCTTGCCCAGCGGCATGATGGCCGCGAAGTGTTTAGTTAGCAGCTTCATGCGCCTGCAGGTTCCTCCTTGACCGGCGGGCAAACTACCTCAACGCAGTAGATCGAGACAATGCTCGCCGCGAGGCTTTCTCCGGATTTGGTGAAGTTGTTCCGGGGTCCGTGAGGTCTGGCCCCTTTTGCTAGCAAATGGGGTCTGACCCCATTTATTGGATTTCCTGATAGACCACATCGCGTAGCGCGGCGGGGAACTTGCCGCCCAGTCCTTCGAGGGCCGTGTTCGTCAACGCGACGACGGTGATCTTTTTCGCTGGGTCCACGAACCAGGTGTGGCCGTACACGCCGCCCCAGTACAGAGTTCCCGCCGACTGTGGAGATTTCACCGCCGCCGGGTCGACGATGAGTGCGCCGCCGAAACCGAAGCCGTCACCCGGTTCCAGGCCGGCCATACCCGCGACCTGATTGCGAAACATCGCAGCGGCGGTCGACTTCGCGAGGACCGGCGCGCCGCCCTTGCGCATGGCTTCCAGTAGACGCAGCACGTCGGGCGCGCTGCCGATCATGCCGCCACCACCCGATGGAAACGCGTTCCGGTCGAAGGCGCGCGAGGGTGAGTAGACGAGCGTACTCGCGCCGAAGGGAATCTCCTGTGGATCTGCCATGCGGGCAGTGCCGGAGGGGCCATTGAAATAAGGCGTCGCCAGGCGATCGGACTGTGTGCGGTCGACCCAGAACGCAGTTCTCGTCATCCCCAGTGGTTTCGTCACAACTTCCGCGACGACGGTGGCGAGCGGCAGATCCGCCGCGCGTTCGATGACCGCTCCCAGCACGTCCATCGAGAGTGAGTATCGCCATTGCGTTCCTGGAGCGTTGAGCAGCGGGACGCTCGCGAGGCGCCGCATTTCTTCAGCGAGGTCGATCTTCAGTTCGTCGATCCCGTTGGAGATTTTCGCCTTGTGATACGGCCCGTCGACTTTCTCTTCGAAGTTGTACCCGAGGCCCGCGGTGTGCGTGAGCAGCTGCCGCACGGTGATGACCGGTGTCGTGCCGTCGGCGAGTTTCGGCTTGAAGTCCGGCAGATATTTCGTGACCGGATCGTCGAGGGAGAGCTTCTTGTGATCGACAAGCGCGAGCGCGGCTACCGTCACGATCGGTTTCGTTACCGACGAAAAGCGGAACTGCGCATCGACTTGCATCGGTTTACGGGATTCCTTGTCAGCCAGACCGGCCGCGCGTTCGTAAACCACCTTGCCGTCACGTGCTACGAGCACGACCGCACCGACGATACGGTCTTCGGCGAGCGCCTGGTCCATTACGGCGTCGAGCTTCCGCTCGAGCGCGCCCGAATCAGCGTAGGCGTTGAGGGCGCATGCGAATCCGATGGTGGCGATCAGTGCAATCCGCAACTTGCTCATGGAAGGCGCTCCTGAGAATCGCAAAGCTTACGCTCAGCAAATCGTACCAGCGAAGCGGTTGCGGTTGTTGTTCTGCGAGGCTTACGGGTACGTAGGTGTTTGGACAGTTCGACTAGCGTCGAAAACGCGGAGCGCCTGCAATGGCGTGGGATATGGCCGTGATGAACGTGCGCAGCGTTGATCCATCGATGAGGCCGTGATCCGGATTCAACTCGCATACGGTTAGCGCGGCCCAGTTGGGAGCGGTTAGAAACACCTTCAATGCGGCAACCAGCTGGTCGAACTTCAAACCGACATTACGGCGCGTATTCTCGGCGAGAGGCATGTCGGCGAAATCGAGCACGTCCAGATCGAGGTGAATCAGAAGACGCTTGAACTTGCGCGCCCAGCCATTCACCACTCTGCCCGCCGCGCTTGCAGGGTCGGGCGCAACGTGTGTGAGCGCGACAGTCTCGATTTCAAGCTCACGGATGAGCTGTCGTTCGAAGGGCTCGACGTTGTCGACGGCAAAGTAAAGCAATTGATCAGGACGCAGCAGCGGTGCACGGGTTCCGATCTCAACGAGTTCCTTGAGCGTGCCTGAAACTCCAAGCAGGTGAGCGACGCCCATCCAGTCCAGAGCTCCATCGGTGGTGCTGCTCGGTGTGTTGAGGTCCGTGTCCAGATCGATGTATATGAGACCGACATCGCCAGTCGATCGCATTGCGCCCGCCACCGTGCCCAGCTCGACCGTGCAATCGCCGCCGAGCACCAGCGCGACGCCATCCTCGCCGAGTGCCTCCTCGACCAAATCTGCGGTACTCGTGGCGGCGCGCGCGACGGCCATCGCGTTCATCGCGCGCGGGTTACTCCTGTCTACTTGCCAGCGAAAGCTCTCCGTATCACCCAGGTCATACACGTCGATACCGAAACCGCGCAGACAGTGCAGCAATCCGGCTTCGCGCAACGCCGCCGGAGCGCGTTCCTGCCCCGGTGCGTACGCGCCTGCGCTGCTGGGCGCGCCGATGACAGAGAGGCGGGGACGCCATTTTGAACGATCATCAGTAGCCGATCGGTGCATCGCAGGTCCTTAGGTGCGTTGATGCGAGAAATCGATGGGCGACAGCATCCGGGTGCGCGAGACAAATGAAAAGGGGCCGTCAGGTCCGGCCCCTTTTGCTAGCAAATGGGGTCTGACCCCATTATTTCAGGGCTTCGGCGAGGCCGGGCACGTGCTGCACGCCTTCCAGCACCTTGAGATTTGCGCCTTTGAAGTCGTTGCCGACGGGTTCGTAGCGGCCACCGAGGCACTGCGCGAGGAATCCTTCCGCGATTGCGTAGAACGACGTGCGATTCGTCGGCCGCGCGAAGCCGTGGCCTTCCTCCGGATACAACACGTAGGTCACGGGCAGGTTCTTGTCCTTCATGGCCTTCACGATCTGGTCGGACTCGGCCTGTTTGACTCGCGGATCATTGGCGCCCTGCGCAATGAGCAGCGGCTTCTTGATGGCGTTCGCGCGCGTGACCGGCGAGCGGTCGGCTAACAGCTTCTTGCCTTCCTCCGTGCGTGGATCGCCGACCCGCGTGGCAAACTCCTCGAAGAACGCCTTCCAGTACGGCGGGATGCTGGACAACAAGGTGTTGAGATTGCTCGGGCCGACAATGTCCACGCCGCAGGCGAAAGTATCCGGCGTGAACGTGAGTCCCACCAGAGTCGCGTAACCACCATACGAGCCGCCGTAGATAGCCACCTTGTCCGCGGTGGTGACCTTCTGCTTGACGGCCCAGCCGATGGCATCGAGCAGGTCATCGTGCATCTTGCCGGCCCATTCCTTGTTGGACGCGTTCACGAACGATTTGCCGAAGCCGGTGGAGCCTCGATAGTTCACCGCCAGAACGGCATAGCCGCGATTCGCGAGCCACTGGTGTTCATTGTCGAAGCCGTAGCCGTCCCGGCCCCACGGACCACCGTGCACGTTCAGGACGAGCGGCACCGGGGATTCCGGCACGCCGTCACCGTTGGCGTCGGAACCCGGCGGCAACGATAGATAGGAGACGAGCGTGAGGCCATCGCGCGCCTTGATCTCGAGCGACTGCATGGGCACCAGCGGTGCCTTGGCGAGAGCCGGCCGCTGATCGAAGAGCTTGGTGATCTTGCCGGCCTTGCGGTCGTAGAGATAGCTGACCGCCGGCGCCAAGGCGTCATCCGCGGCAACGGTCCACAGCGTGTCGTCGAGCGAGCGGTTGGTGACGGCGAACCCGTCGCCTAACTCTTTTGTCAGGAGGTCCACGTCTTTCTTGATGGCCGGCACGAGCACGGTGATCTCGGGCTTGAGATAGTTGACCGTGTAGGCCTGCGGAGTGCGGGTGCGCGGATCGATCCACACGGTTTCGACGTCGGCCTGTTCGCTGGCGCCCAGCTCTGTGACTTTTCCGGTGTTGATATCGACGCGCACGAGCGCGGATTTGTCACGGCCCACCGACGACTGCATGAGCGCGGTGGTGCCGGACCCTTCGATGCCCACCGTGTTGGTGGTCAGCGAATCTTCCTGGCCGTACTTGAGCAAACTCACCCACTTGCCGGCGGCCTTGCGGAAAATCTCGCCGCCTTCGGCAAGGTTTTTCAGCGCGAGCTTCGGCTTCAGGTCGAGATCGACTTCATAGCCGGCGTACTCCTGCGAGTTCTGCTCGATGAGCACACGTTTGCCGGTGGCGATGTTCACTTCCCACAGGTCATGCCATTCGGCGGCGCGATCATTGAGACCCACAGCGACGGCACCCGGCTTCTTCCACGACAGTCCCGCGACTTGCGCGGCGATGCCTTTGTAAGGGGTCAGGTCCTTGGTGGTGCCGGTGGCCACGTCGGTGGCATACAGATGCCAGTTCTCGTCGCCGCCCTCGTCCTGGATATACAGCACATGTTTGTTGTCGTAAGCCCAGAAGTGCTGACGGATGCCGCGCTTGGTGTCGTTGGTCACGGCCTTGGCAGCCAGAGGATCGGTGCGCGGGCCGACCCACACGTTGAGCACGCCATCCTTCGGTGCGATGAACGAGATGAACTTGCCATCGGGCGACACGCGCGCCTGGGTCTTTTCGGGGTTGCCGAACAATGCCGAGCGCGGAATGACCGCGGTGCCCGCGACTGCTTCAGCGGCAGTGGCCGGCGTCTGCGCGGAGGTGATCGCAGGAAGGACGAGTGCGGCCGCGAGAGCGGCAAGAATGGTTTTCATGATTTTCTCTGCTCAAAAAGCCTGAGGATTGCTGAGTGGCATTCTATATATAAGAGAGAAATGGGGACATTCCTCGTTTCCTAGCAAATCGGGACCCGCCCCGATTTTGGTTTCTACGAGCGCCAGGGCGTTTTGGTTGCACGCCGAATGGCGTGTCGCCGCCACGGGCGTTGACGCCTACAACGGCTTGAGTTTCTCGTTGGCGAGGCCGACCAGCACCGCCTCGCCGCTCTCGCGGTCGATGCGGAACTCCCCGTAGCGCGCACCCTCGTATTTCTCGGCCGTGCCCTCTTCGAAGAAGTACGCATTGGTGCCCAGCCAGATCTGGCCGTTGCGCAGGCGATAGCGGATGCGAAGGCCACCGGCGTTGAGATCCGGGTTCAGTGTCGCCACGCCATTGGTCTCCACCAGCAAGGGCACGGTGCCGCTCGCCGCGGTGGAGATGCGATCAGCGATCTCGAAGCGCAACGCCATATAGTCGCCCTGCATGAGCGAACGTGGATCCACCGGTGCCAGTGCGAGGAAGATTCGCTCGCCGTTCGTCTTGATGCGTTCCTTCGCAAGGATGGACCAATTGACTGCACCGAGCACCAGCACAGCTCCGATCACCAGCAATGCGCGGGACACCGGGACTCTCATGACGCGCTCCCGGGTTCCGTCTCGCGCCTGGCCAGCCAGACGCCGGCCGCCACCAGCGCTGCGCCGATGACGAGCATGATCACCGACTTCCACATGAGCGTGGTGCCATACAGATAGTAGAAGCGTGACAGGTGCAGCAGCGCGGCGGCGATCGCGAAGCCTAACAACCCGTTGCTGCGCAGCCGGAATGCGCCATACGCGGCAGACATGGCGAGCCCGACCGACAGCAGCGGGAACAACGCCCACCACGAGAACCGCATGCCCATCATTTCATTGCCGAGCAGGAACACGGTGAATGGCTCGGCCGCGATGCCGCCCAGCGACAGGCCCAGCAATACGCCGGTGAGCAGCGGCCGCGCGAACTTGCGCAGCGCGCTCGACATCCATTGCGCCTCGTTGCGGATCAGCCAGACACCGAGTGCGAGCAACGGCAGCCAGGTGAGTGCCCAGGCAACCGGCAGCGTCCAACTGCCCAGCATTGGCGGGGTGGCGCCGTGGCCGTACCCGAAGAGCATCTGTTCGCCCTGACCGGGCCGCAACAGGAATCTCACGGTGAACACCCACGCTATGGTGGCGAACAGCGCCGCCAGCGTGCGCGCAACCTGGTTGGGCATGACGATCAGCACGAGAATCTGCAGGCCAAGCAGGGTCGCTGAGATCGGCAAGCCGGACAAATGATCCTTGACGATGCCCCAGGCAACGGCGAATTGCCCGGCAATCGATATCGCCAATGCGAGCTGATCGAGGAACACCGCATCACGGTCGGCGTGGTACAGCGCCCATGCGCCGACTAACAACAACGCGCCCAGACCAAAGATTGCCCCGGTCGAGCTGGGTTTGAACATGATCCCGATGAAGGTCAGCAGGAATATACCGGCGAGCCAGCCCGCAACCCCCTGCAGCAGCACGACGAACCATGGGCGCTCAACGCCTTCGGCAGGCGGCGCCTTCTCCGGAATCAGGCCTCGCGCACGAAGCGCCGCGACGAATTCGAGATAGGCGGAACTGCTCACGCGGCAGGTCCCGTGCGCCACCGGCGCGTGAGCACGGTCAATATCCTGCCCGCGGCCGTCGACGTACCGATGAGCCACAGCGCCAGCAACAGGAACGTGCCCGCGTCACGAAATTCCACGACGCGCGCGAGCCACACCATGCTCACGATGATGAACGTGCCCATGACCACGGCCAGTGGATAGACATCGGTGCGACGCCGAAACGCGTACACAACCACAGCGGCCATGGCGATCCCGAGGGCCAGCACAGTTCTCGGATCGCTCTTCATGTCGTCGTAAACCAGGTCGCCGCCCATGACGCCGAGCACTCCACCCCAGGTGCCGAAGCCGAACGCGCACGACAGCATGAGTCGCCGCACCCAGTCCGGCGCCGCATCGACGCGCCGGTATTCGAAGGCGAACCACAACGCGAGGTTCAGCCAGCCCGCACCCATGATGAAATGCGCGGGGCGGAAGTGCACACCGCCGAAGATCGCCCAGAGCAATCCCCCGGAAGGGTGCCAGCCGCAGAACAACAACAGCGCGACGTTGAGGACCAGGACCCAGGCTGCCGAGGCGACGCTCCATTGCGCGGCAACCGCCAATGGCAGGCCCAACAATGCCCAGGTCAGGAACAATTCGTAGATGTCGGCGCCGGTTTGATAGGTCTGGCCGAAGAGTGCGAGCAAGGCACCGGCGCTGACGAACGCGAGGAACGTCGCCGCGCGGCCGATGAATGCCGGCGGCGGGCGGGTGAAGGCCAGCGCCACGCAGGCGGCCAGCACAAGCTCGATGAGCGCGAAGCGCCCGAAAATCGCAAGCTTGTTCCAGTTCGCAGCCACGAAGAAAACGACGCCCGCGGCCAGGGACAACACGCCGGCGATATGCAGATACCGGGCGAGAAAGCGCAGCCCTTCGGCGCGCGACGGACGTGCACCGGCAAGCTCGAGCATGGCCGCGGTTCGCGGCGGGTCCAGCGAATAGAATTCCGCCAGGCCGTCGAGCTCACTACGTTTAAGCGGAGGCTGCATCCGCGCGGGAGTATAGCCGCGCCTCACAACCTTCTTGCGACTTCGCTCGAGGCGGGCACCCGGTATCGGCTTTTGCGACCGCCGGAAGCGTCTTATGTGGCATGCTGGTGCCCCCGCACAAGAAAGTCGCACGACAATGAAATCCGCGCCGCGGCGTTTCGCCGCACAGTCAGCACTCGCCCTTCTCTTCGCAAGCGTGACCACCATCGCCATGGCTAACACATCACTGGTTTACATCGCCTCCCAGAATCCCGATCAGATGGGAATCACCGCGGCCGAGTTCGACTCGAACACTGGCGCGCTGTCGGTGCCGAAGCTGGTCATCGCGACGCGCGACCCCGCGCACTTCACGTTGTCGGATGACGGCGAGCGCTTATACGTGTGCAACACGGGCACGCCGGGTGGTGTCAGCGCGTTTGCGGTCGAAGACAAGAAGACCGGCGCGCTGCGCCTGCTCAACCACAAGGAATCGAAGGGTCGCGGCCCAAGCTATGTGAGCGTGGATGGCAGCGGCCGCCATGTGCTCGATGCGAACTACGGCGGCGGCTACGTCGAAGTGTTTTCGCTCGCCAATGACGGCTCGCTGGATCAGCAGACGGCGTTTGTGCAGCACGTCGGCTCGAGCGCGCATCCACAGCACCAGACGCAGCCGCGCGCGCACTGGTTCCGCACCGATCCAACTAACAAGTTTGGGCTGGTGGCGGATCTGGGTATCGATCAGGTGGTGGTCTACAAGTTCGACGCCGCCACCGGCAAGCTCATGCCCAATGATCCGCCGTTCACGAAAGTGACGGGCGGCATGGGGCCGCGCCACCTGGCCTTTCACCCGAATGGCAAATGGCTGTACGGCATCGCCGAGCTCGCCAATGAAGTGATGGCGTTCAACTGGGATGCGGACAAGGGCGCGCTCACGCAGTTTCAATCGGTGAAAATGCTGGCAGACAGCTTCAAGGATCCGAGCACCGCGGCGGAGATCGCCGTGCATCCGGGTGGCAAGTATCTGTACGCGTCGAATCGCGGCGAGAATACCTTGGTGGTGTACGACATCGACCAGCGCAGCGGCGCGCTCAATCTCAAGCAACGCGTGCCGTCAGGCGGCAAGGTGCCGCGCTATTTCACACTGGACCCCACTAGCAAGTGGCTGCTGGTGAGCAATCAGGAAGGCGCGAACGTGGCCGTGTTCCGCGTCGATGCGAAGTCGGGAACACTGGCGCCGAAGGGCGACCCGGTGCCGCTGGTGAAGCCGATGGCGATCGTCTTCCTGAAGTAATGGGGTCAGACCCCATTTCCTAGCAAAAGGGGCCGGACCTGAATCAGGGTTTGAGCCAGCGGACGAACCACTCGATCCCGGCGTCGATGCTCTCCGGGTTCACGCGGTGCGGCGTGTTTTCCTGAACGATGAGCCGCAGTCGGTCGGCCGCGCCCGCCGCTTCATAGGCAGTTTTTGCCGCCGCCACCGCCAGCCGCACGCCGGCGATCGGTGTGTTCGCATCCGAGTCGGCGTTCACCACTAACAAGGGTCGCGGGGCGATCGCGGCCAGCATCGCCGGTCCGTCGAACTTCCCGTCGATGCCGGGGGCGACGCGCGCGTAGAACTCACGCACGAAGTCGACGCTTCCAGATGCCTTGCCCGCCGTAACCGCCGCCGCATCGAACCCGCTCTGAATCGTGGCGATCCGCGCCCGCCACTGGCCGTGGTCCAGCGCCCACTTGAAGCTCTGCACGCCGATGTACGGCACCGCGGCGGCGACCCGCGGGTCCGCCGCCGCGGTGAAATACGTCTCGATGCCGCCCTTGGAAATTCCAGTGAGTCCGATCCGCGCGCCTTCCACATCGTTACGCGTGCCTAGATAGTCGATGAGCCGCATCACGTCCCACGCCGTATCGAAGTAGAACGGGTGGCCCACGCCGGTCTTGAATGCAGCGGCGATGGCCTCGTTGTATTCCGCGGCTCCAGTGCCGGCTTTGGTTCGCTCGCCATGGAAACGGCCATCGATGGCGACGCCGATGAAGCCGGCTCGCGCGGCCTTGAGCACGATATCCGCGACGCTGTCTTTGTTGCCGCCCGTGCCGTGCAACACGATGACCACGGGCCGGCGGCCCTCGAAACGTTCGGCGTCCGGCAACAGTAGATAGCCTGGAACTCGCTCGGTCACATCCGATGAAAACCACAGATGGTATTTCTTCAGGCCCTCGACGGGCGCCATCTCAGCGAGCTCGGGCTTCAACGCCACCTTGGGCCGGTCGATGACCTTGAGGAACGCGACGCGCGTATCTGTTGCCGGTCCATCGGCAAACGTCGCGAGGGAAACCTGCAGCAACAGCAGGCCGAAGACAAACAGTCGGGCTGGTTTCATTTGCAATCCTCGCATCGAGGTCTGGCCCCTTTTGCTAGCAAATGGGGTCTGACCCCATTACTCAAAGTTGGGGTAGAACTCCGCCATCATGCGGTCGCGGTACGCGACCAGGTTGTTCATCGACTTCAGCTTGTCGCGCGCCGGCGTTTCGAACACCGGTGTGAGCCCGCCGGCGATGAACGCGAACGCCGTGGCATCCGCTCCGCAGGGCTGCTCGCCCATGAGATACCGGTTGTCGCCCATCACATCGGCAAGTGCGTCGATGGCGCGATTGGACAACGCGGTCATCTCCGCTTCGGTGTGGCGGCTGATCCCGTGTCCGTGGAGGTTCCGCCGCACTTTTCCGCGCACCATCCTCTCGACGAGCGGGCGGATGATCGCCGGCGCACGCTTGAAGAACCCCTTCGGTCCGCGCGCGAAATTGTCGTCCTTCATCCAGCGCCAGTAGACCAGCACCCAGTACACGTGGTCCTCGAGCATTTTCTCCACCGACCAGGCGACGCCGCGATCGCGCGTCGACAAACCCCGATCGAAATCGATGGCGTGTTTTTGCTCGAGGTGCAAACGGATCAGCGTGGAGTCCGCGATGATGGTGCCGCCATCTTCGATGTACGGCAGCTTGCCCTTGGGCGCGCGCGGAAAGCCGCGCGCATTGGTCTGATATTCCTGCTTCGAGAGCTTGAGCAGCATCTCGGCCTTCATGACGAAAGGGCTGGGATCGGGCAGCCCGAAGTACGGGCCGAAGGTATACAGCGTGATCATGGTGGTTGGTCCGCGAGCGTCTGTGCTTTCACGCGCGCCAGCCAACTGCCATCGTCGAGCTCGGAAAGCTCATCGACGCGCGAAGCTGTTTTGACCTTGAGCCGCAGTGTTCGCATTGCCCATCCCCGGTGCCGCGTCATTATGCGGCACCGGGCGGACAATGACTGCCTACGACATGGTCTTGCCGGTCTCCAGCAGCGTCTTGATATCGCTGAGGATCCAGTCCCATCCACCACCGCCGTCGGTGCTGAAGCGGGAAGTCGTGGCGGTCTGCATCATCGGCGCACCCGCCGTGTCGTGCGTGACGGTCAGGCGGCAGAAGCCGCCCGCGGTCTGCTCGATCTCGAATGAGAGGCGCGTGAAGCCCTCGGCTTTGTGCTGATCGTTGAAAAGGAAGCGATACGTCTGCACCAGCTTGAACGGCGGTTTCACCTCGATGACTTCGCCGTCGACGACCACTTCGGGTAGCCCGAAAGAGCGCATCTGCTCGCTGGCGATGCATTTGAATTTCCCGCCCGGCTTCAGGTCGTAATGGCTGACGCCGCGATAGCCGTATCTGCCGTTCCATTCGGGACTGGTGATCGCATCCCAGATCGCACCCGGCTCCGCCTTGATGTAGATCTGGTGGATGTGGGTGGTCGAGTTCACGGCCGGCTTCAGGCTCTCTTGCGCAACGGGGGGCATTTCGCTTTCTCCAATGTGTTTTTGAGGTCCGCGAGCGCTGACAGTTCGCGCTCCTTGTATTTGTCGATCCAGCGGTCGTGAATGAGGCGGATGGGTACGGCGTTGAGGAAGTGCAATTTCTCACGGCCCTCGCGCCGCGTGATGATGAGCCCCGCCTCTTCCAGCACCTTGAGGTGCTTCATGACCCCAAAGCGGGTCATCTCCAGTTCCCACTCCAGCTCGCCCAACGTCTGGCCGTCACGCTTGTGCAGAAGATCGAGCAGGAACCTGCGTGATGAATCCGCCAGAGCCTTGAACACCAAATCGTCGCTGATCATGGGCGGAATATATGTGACCTTTTAGTCACATGTCAAACCAGGGCGAGCCGCCGCGAAAATAGTCGCGACCGTGTGTGACATTCGTGCCGCAGCGGCGAATCATTGTCAGGAAGCCATGAAAACCGTTGCTCTCACCACCGATGCAGCGCGCCAGTCGTTCACCGGGCTGCTGGACCAGCATCGCCGCATGGTCTTCAAAGTGGCCAACACCTATGCGCGGGTCGGGGCCGAACGCGAAGACCTCGCGCAGGAGATCGCCGCCCAGCTGTGGCGCGCCTTCCCCACCTACGACGCGGCGCGGCCGTTTTCCACCTGGCTGTATCGCATCGCCCTCAATACCGGTATTTCCCATCTGCGCCGCAGCAGCCTGCGGGCGCGGCGAACTGTGCCGTTCGAGCTGGCGCAGCACGAGACCGCAGATCCTCACACCGGGAGCCACGATGGCGAGGATCCCGCGCTCCTGTTGGAGGCCTGCATCTCGCAACTCGACGCGCTCGACCGCGCGCTGCTGCTGCTCTACCTGGAAGAAAGCAGTTACCGCGACATCGCCGAGATCCTCGGCATCAGCGAGACCAACGTCTCCACCAAGATCAATCGGCTCAAGGAACGCGTACGCCGCTTCGGAGAAACCCATGGAACTCGATGAACTCAAAGGTCAGTGGCAGGCGCTGGAGCGCAAGCTCGATCGCAGTGTCGCGCTCAACCTGCAGGTGCTCACGGAAAGCCGCACGCGCCGCGGCAAGCTGCGCCTGCTGCCGCTGATGCTGCTGCAGCCTTTTCAGATCGCGATCGGCCTCGCCGTGACTATCTACAGCGCGAATTTCTGGATTGCGAACCGGGATGTGGCATCACTGCTCATCAGCGGTCTGGCACTACATGCATTCGGCGTCGGCCTCGTCATCGACGCGGTGATGCGCCTCGTGCTCATCGCACGCATCAACTATGCCGCGCCCGTGGTCACCATCCAGCGCTACCTCGCCTATCTGCGCCAATGGGAAATCCGCTCCTTCAAGTGGGGCTGGATGGCGGTGTGGGCGCTGATACCGGCGGCGTTCATCATCGTCGTGAAATCCCTCACGACGCTGAACCTCTGGGAGCGCTGGCCGCAGGGCGTGCTCTGGACCGCCGGCGCCAGTGCCGTCGTCATGTTGATTTCATACGCCTTCGACCTGTTCGCGCGCGGCCGATGGCCGAACCTGTACGTGGGCTACAGCGTGGCCGGCGCGCAGGCCGCGCTCGATGAGATCGATGAGTTCGCGCGGGAATAGCTACGGTTGCAGGGCCCGCAGCGCGCAATCGAGCGTTTCGTCGCGCCCGTCGCGCAGCCCCGCGATGGTGTTCGGACATTCGATGTCGAGCTGCACACCGACTTGCTGCGTGGGACTGCGGTTGGGGTAGAACACACCGAGGCCGCTCATCCCCGCGCGCAGATTCCCGGGCAGCGCAATCGGCGAGACGTTGCCATCCGCCCCGGCGGTCTGCGTCCCGACGACAATCGCGCGCGGGCTCGCACGCAGTGCCATGGCGGTGTACTCGGCCTGGCTGATCGACGTTTCATCGACGAGGATGGCGACGCGTCCTGCAAAGTGCGGCCCCTGCGGATCCAGGTGCGGTCCGGCGCCCCAATGAAATGCTCCCGGGTCGGACAGATCGGCCTTGGTGAACGCGACAAAGGGCGTGCGGCTATCTACCAGCAGCGAGCCGAGCGAAAAGACGACGAAGTCGGAAGGATAGTTGCGAATGTCCACGATCAGCGCCTTCGCGGCCCGTGCCTTATCGATGTATCCGGGCACCGCCGCGGACTTGACCGACGACAACTTGAGGTATGCCACGTCCGGCGACAACATCTGGAACGTATCGCCACGCCGATCGTTTTGCGCGTCGGCGACGTGGTGAGCCCGGCTGACTGCCACACGCTGCGCTTCGAATGTTTGCACTCGATCCCGCATCACCTCGACGCGCACGCTGCCGCAGGCGCCGCGTGTGAGCCCGCGCGCAATCTGGGTCATGCGCGCAATCTCGTTCGACGCGCCGTAAAACCTGCGCACCCTTTCAGCGATGTCGTTGACCGGGACACCATCGAGCGAGACCAGCACGTCTCCCACCTTGAACACGGGTGCCGCTTCCGCTTCGGACAGCGCCTTGACGACGAACTTGCCTTCGAGATGGCGCAGGTTCACCGGCAGCTGGCAGGCGCCAACGGGCTCACGAACCGCGATAGCGCTCCACAGGTTTGCGTGTCCATCGTCCACCCGCGCCACCAGCGCAAGCATCTCGCGCTGGAATTCCACGGAGTCCATCGAGGCTGCCGCCTTGCGCAGTGAATCGCGCAGTACCGCGTCCCAGTCTTCATCGATGAGGTCGCGATACGGGAACCAGTATTCGATGACGTTCCAGAACCGGTAGATCGCCAGGATCTGAAAACCCGAATCCGGGAATTTCACTTGTGGATAGAGTGGCTCGTCACCTGGCAAGGGATTGCCTGCGCCGGGAGCCATGCATATGAAATTCTGCTGGTCTGGCACGCGATTGCGGTAGATCGCCCAAAGCCGCGCGCTGAGCTCCGTGCCTAACAACTTCCGATCGTCGAGCCACTCGAGATCGGGCCGCAGCTGCGATTCCGAGCTGTCGGGGAGCGCCGGCCGGCCCGGCACCGCCCCCAGGCTGTCGATCCATTCGACCAGCAGACGCTGCACATCGCGCGGCCGGCGCGCGGCTGTCAGTGCGGGCAGCTTGCGCAGCAGGTCGAAATCCCAATGACGTTGGCCGGCGGTTACCGCCGGATGGTGATATTTGAGGAAGCCCCAGACCTTCCCGGTCAACATGAGCGCGTCGAGCTGCGCGTCATTGAGAGTTGCCAGCGCGAAGCGTGAACCTTCGTCGAGCTCGTGATCGCGCATCACGGCTGTTTCACCGGCACCAGGTTCGGTACCTTCGAGCGGCTTGCCGTCCACCAGCAACTCCAGATCGTCCGCCCAGCCCTTGCCGCTCCCGGAAAATGTGACGCCAAACACGATTGTCCGTGCCTCGGGATGGCGCTCGAACTGGATCGAATAGCGTGCCCATTCGGCGGATACCTTGGCGGAATCAGCCAGATTCACGAAGACCAGACTGGGCTTTTCACCATCCTGTCGCATCCACAAGCGGGGCGAACCGCCGCCTTCGGCTCGCAACCAACCCCGCAGCTCGACGGCTTTTCCTTGAAAGGCGATCGGGAGATTGCGTGATGCGGCGGAAAACTCACCCGCGCTCTGGGGATCCCGCTCGAGTCGCAGCGAGCGCAGTCCGCTGTGTTTCTGCGCGGCATCGCTGAATAGCGTACGCGGAGGGAAGCCGAACCAGCCTCCGGGCACATCATTGGCCGGCTCGAGCTCGAAACCGAGCATCGCGGCGCTGAGCCGCTGCGACGCGCAGTCCTGTGCGTGCGCCGCACCCGCCATCAGCAACGCCAACAGCAGAAAGCCGTCAGTTCGCATCGCTACTCCAGAGTAAGTACGAACCCTCCGCGGGGCCGCATCGTTATTTCTTCCGATATAACGCCCTTCTCGAGCGGAAAGGGTTCGCTCTTGAATCCTAAAAAGTCGATGCCGTCGGTAATGAGCGCGCCCTGCTTGGTCACGCCTAACGACTTGAGATCGATCTTCACCTTGCGCGGCTGACGGTCGGCGTTCACGCCGGCCACGTACCAGGTCTTGCCGGCGCGGCGCGCCAGCACCACGTATTGGCCGGGAAACCCGTCGATGTATCGGACGTCATCCCATACCACGGGCACGCGCTTGAGGAAATCGCGCACGTACAGCGGCGCCTTGGCCATGCCTTGCGGGATTTCGGCGAAGTGCTGGATGCCCGATGTGAACAACACCGAGGTCGCCAGCTCGAATGCCGCCGACGTGCGGCGCTCGATGATGTTGTTGATACGGTCGAGCACCACCGGCGTGAAATCCATGGGGTCGAACACATTGCGCGTGAACGGCAGCATCGCATCGTGAGTCGGCGACTCTTCCGCATTGCGCTGCTCGAAGGTGTTGAACTCGAGGCCGCGCACCGACTCCATGGTCATGAGATTCGGATAGGTGCGCTGCCAGCCGCGCGGCAGCGTGGCGCCGTGGAAGTTGGCGCTGAGCCCGATGCGTGCCGTGTCTTGGAGGATGTCGTGATAGTAGGCAATCGTCGATTGCGCATCGCCCGCGAAGAAGTCCACTTTCACACCGGCGATGCCGAGGTCTTTTATCCTTTGCAGCTCGGCGCGACGGGTCGCCGGATCGAACATGCGATCGCGCGGTGTCTGCGGCGTGGTATTCCACTCGCCGGCGGAGTTGTACCAGATGAGTATCTTCACGTTCTTCGGGCGGCCGTATTCAACCAGCTCTTTGAGACCGTCGTAGCCGATCTGGCGGTCCCAGCCCGCATCCACCAGCGTGTACTCCCAGCCCATCTCGGCGGCGTAGTCAATGAATCGTTTCTGCACCTTGACCACGGTGTTGTCGTCGCCGAGCAGCGGCCAGCTCCACGACGCGCGCCCGGGACCCGGTGCCGTCGTCTTGAAACCCTTTACCGGCGGATCGGCGAGGTCCGTACCCAATGTCGATTCCGTGATCGTCTGCAGATCACCGACGACGACGAGGCGCCACGGCGTGGTCCACGGCAGCGTGGACTCGGGCGTGACCGCGCCGCCGTTGCTGGTTTCGAGCGTTCCCGGAAAATCGATGAAATATTCGCTGCTGCGTCGCGCCGCCAGCAGGCGTGAGCCGCAGTAGTTGCGGCGCAATCCCGTCTCGCTGACTAACAACCACGTGTCGCTCCCTCCGACCGACGTTCGGAACAGCGCCGGGAACACCCAACCGCCTCCCATCAGCGAAGGCTGACCCACCGGTATATCGCGCTCGTAATACTCTTCGTAGGAAGGGTTCGATTCGTTCCAGCCCGAGCGCGCCGGGGCGATGGGCTGCAACCAGCCGCGGGTCCCCGGCAGGAAATTGAATGACGACAGCTCGCGGCTGATCCTGTGGATTTTCGCGTCCGTCTCGGGGAATACATAGCGGAACGCGAAGCCATCGTTGGAGACCTGGATCTCGATATCCATGCGCGCGCCGCTGTCGGTCTGCAGCTCCACCACGCGGCGGTTGGCACGATACACATTGTTGCGGCGTTTCGACGTCAGCAGCTGGTAACGGTTTTCAATCTTCTCCAGACGCAACACACGTTTGTCATGGTTGACGGTGCTCTTGAGGCCGGTGGTGAAATCCGCATCGTCGCGAATGACGCCGAGCCGCGACCTGCCCAGCACCTGCTTGCCGCCGAGACTCACCGTGTAGTGCGCCTGGCCGTCGCTGACCGTGACGTCGACGACGATGCGCTCGTCCGGACTCGGTACGCTGGCGCCCACCGACATCCCCGACGCGGCGGACGCGGGCGCAGCCATTGCCAATGAACCGATGGCGACGAGCGCCGCACGAACAATCGACATGGATGACCCCCGGACGCACGCAACAGGCCGCAAGCCTACAGGAAGCTGTGGCACGCCAATGCGGGGGGCTCACGGTGCTTGGCCGCGCGAAGGAGTCGCGTCTTCGCCGGACGCGCATCGCGCGGGATCCACACCGTGAGTCCCCGCATTGACGCGCGTTCGCAACTCGCCCAAAAGCCAGCGCGCCACGATGCCTCGGGGGAGAGAGGACACCGTGGGGCGCGGCCCCTCCCTAGACCAGCCTCGCGGCTCCCGCCTCGAGCAGCGCGTGCGCCGCATCGGCGAAAGTGCGGCCGAGATCGCGATCCATCGCAACCACGGCCGACTGTTGAAACTGTGTGCCCATGACGATGAGGTCCGCGCCACTCAAACTGTCGGAGAACCATGACGGCGCCGGCCACGGCAGCGGCCAGCGGACGTGCATGGCGCTGCCGCAGATCTCGTCGACGAACTTCGCCACGTGGCCGCCGACAATGATGATTCCGCGTTCGCCGCCGGGCCGCGGGATGAGGTCGGCGATTTCCGCGACCATCGTCATGCGCTCGGCAAATTCCTGGATGACCGCCGCGAGGAACGCGGACCTGGGCGGCAGCGGCTGCGGATTCAACGCTGCCTGCGACTGCGGGCCTCCGCCGATGACGTCCCATATCTGCGGATGTTTCTCGGCAATGACACGCCACAGATAACTCCCCGCCCCGGCACCGGTGACGGAGCGCTCGAGTGCCTTGCGAATGTAGGGGTCCAAGGGGCCCGGAGGATTCTCCGGGCCGTCCGGATTGGGGTAACCGGTCGTGAGCTGGCTAACTAACGCCGTCAGAGCACGTGCGGACAAATGCTTCGGCGGCGGCCTGGGCCCCGGCTTGGCAGCGATGCCGGTTTCCGGTTCCGCGGATCCAATGCTGCGATGCGCGCTGAAATTCATTGTTGTACCTCCTTGACTCGTTTGTGTGCGTGATGTCGGGGCGCAGGTTCCCCCGATGGCAGCGCCGGGGCGATGGACGGACGCTGATCCGGCGCTGACTTGTCTATGATCCGGCCGTGGACAGACGCGAAATCCGCTTCGATGGCTGGAAGGTGAACTTCGATTCGGGAGAAATCTCGAGGGACGGCAACACCCATCGTCTGCAGGACCAGCCGCTGCAGATTCTCGAGGAACTGGTCAGGCATCCAGGGGAAGTCGTCACCCGCGAGCAACTCATCGCCAGGCTCTGGCCCACCGGGGTCGTGGAGTTCGACACCGGTCTGAACAGCGCGATTCGAAAGCTCAGGATCGCGCTCGGGGATGACGCCGACACCCCCCGCTACATCGAAACGCTGCCCCGCAAGGGTTACCGCTTCATTGACAGGCTCGAGGACGACGCTGTCGCTCCTGGGCCGGTTGCCAGCATTCCGACGCTGCCGGAGCAATACGTCCCGACATCGTTCGAGACCGGCGCAATCATTGGACGCCGCGCCGCGGACCGGCGCGCGCCGGTCAAGCGCCTGGTATTGGGTTTCGCCAGCATCCTGCTGGCACTGATCCTCTCGGTGGTCGTCTGGAAAATGCCGGGCAAACTGTTCCAGGCCGATGACGTCGCCGAGACCCTGCCGACCATTGTCGTGTTGCCGCTGGTCGATATGAGCGTGGACCAGAGCGAACAGTCGTTGTGCGACGGCTTGACGGAAGAGTTGTCGAACTGGCTGGCGCACATCCCGACGCTGCGCGTGGTGGCGCGCACCTCGGCGTTCGCCTTCAAGGGCAAGAACATGGACGTGCGCAATATCGCGGCCGCGCTCGGTGCCTCGCACGTACTCGAAGGCAGCCTGCGCCGCTCGGGCGATCAGCTGCGCATCACGGTGCAGCTGATCGCCGCGGAAAACGGACTGCACATCTGGTCTAGGTCTTTCGACATGCCCATCGGCAACATCTTCCAGATCGAGGACACCGTCTCCCGTTCGGTGGCCGAGGCGCTGCACCTGACGCTGTCGGCGGAGACCGCCGAGCAGTGGGCGCAACGCGCGCCGGAAAAGATGGAGGCGCTCGAGCTGTACTTGTTAGGCCGCGCGCGCCAGAACCGGCGTACCGCGGAAGACAATCTCAAATCGGTGGAATACTTCCGACGCGCCGTGGCCGCCGATCCGCAATACGTCCCGGCGCTCACCGGCCTTGCCGCATCGCTGCTCAACGGACTGTCGCTCAATCGCGCGCCGCTCGAGGACGTGAAGGCCGAGGTGGAACCGCTCATCAATCGCGCCATGCAGATCAACCCGAATCTGCCCGAGGTGCTCGCCGTACGCGGCTGGCTGCTGACCGAGGAATTCAAGTTCGACGAGGCGCTGCCGCTGCTGCAGCGCGCGACCCGGCTCAATCCCAATGACGCTGCCAGTCATCGGTTCCTCGGCAATCTCTACGATCGGCGCGCGCAGCCCGGCGAGGCGATGAAGCACTATTCGGCGGCCGCCGGCCTCGATCCCATGGATTTCATCTCCCATGTGTTCCGCTGCATGGAGCTCGTGGATCTCGGCGAATTCGTGCAAGCCACGCAGGCCTGCGCGCGGGCGCGCGAGCTCGACACCACCAACATATGGGGTCCGATGACCACGGCGTGGATTGCCCGCGCGCAAGGCAACACGGCCGAAGCCATCGAGTGGATCGACGCGGCCCGCAAGATGCAGCCGCATGACACCTACCTCGCCGACCAGAAAATCGAGCTGCTGCTCGACCAGGGTAAGACCGCCGAAGCGCGTGCCGTGATAGGCGAGCTGCCCGAAGACCAGAGTTTTTTCGGTGTGCAGCGTGAATCCGCCATAGTTTTCGTCGAGGGCGGCAGCAATGCCATCAAGACCTGGGTCGTCGAGCGCGACATGGCCGGCAAGGCCGGGACCGGAGCCGAGCTCGCCGAGCTCGCGCGACTGCAACTCATGGCGAACGATCCAGTCGCGGCGCGCGCCACGCTCGCACACGCCGAGCGCATCCTGCCGTTGTCGACCGCGGACTTGTACGATGGCAGCCAGATCCGCTTTGAATATTCGGCGGCGCTGATGCGCGCCGGCGTGGAATTGAAAGGTGGTGGCGACAAGTCGAAGGGATTGAAAATCCTGGCCGATCTCGACCGCATGCTCGACAGATACGAAAATAACGGCGGCAAGCACTTCGGACTGTACGGTCTGCGCGCCGAATCGCTGGCACTTCAGGGCAGAACCCGTGAAGCGCAGGCCGCGCTCAACACCGCCTGGAAAAGAGGCTGGCGCTCCTCGTGGCGCGCGCGACACGAACCGAACCTGGCCGGGCTCGAGATCCCGCAGTAGTTAGTACGAGGTCGGCCGGACTGCTAGGGCGCAGCCGCCGTCGGAAACGACACGTCGTGAATCCAGTACATCTGTTTTCCGGCTACGGGAACGGTCCCGGAACCGGCCGCCACCTGCGCCCAATTGGAAGTCGTGATGCTCTGGAGGTCACTCTTGTGGTCCACCGAGTTTCCGAGGTCCCACTGGAGCTCCGACCCGGCCGTAGTAAAGAACACCAAATTGCATTGAACTCGAACCGTGTGATTGGGTTGGGTCGCAAGGACCGTCGTGGGGATCTCCATCTCGCCCGGTGCCACTCCCACATAGCCACGATTGACGATCGGAATCTTGGCACTCCTCGACTGTAGCGACCCCGGAACATTGCAGGACACTTGAAAATAGGTGACGAGGGGATGCAGGTTCGCAAGGTGCACGTTCGCGTTCATCGTCAGCTTCACACAGGGGGCAGGGGTACAGACGGCGTGGGATTCGCTCGCCGCAACGAGACCTATCGTGGCGACGCAGATTTTCAGCCGATGAAATGCACTGCGGGTCATTGTCGTTTCTTCCCTTGATTCCGAATTGTCAGCGCGCGGGTGGCGCCGGCTGTATGGGGCGATCCGGACTCTGCGTCCGCTCAATCCAAGCTCCGGTCGCCGTCAGGTCGAATGTGTGGATCACTGGTGCAGGCTCGTACCACGAGCCGCTGGCATTCAAGTCGAAGCTCAGACTCTCGGGGTGAGGTTCGTACCATGAGCCATTGGCATTCAATTCGAAGCTCACGGTCACGGGACCTGGGGTATATGGCGCCACGCGTGTCGCGCCTGCATTCCTGGGCAGTGCCTCACCAACGGCAGTCGGCGTTGAGGGAGCCGGTGTCGGTGTAATCGTCACCGGCGGTGAAACGGGTGGCGCCACGACACCGCTTCGCGCGGGTTGCGATGCAGGTGTGGCTGCAGCGGCCGTCGCGCTGCGCTCCACCGCCTTGCATGCCGGCGGATTGATGCCGCCCTTCGGCGCCGCCAGCACGATAGATGCGGTGGCCTGAATCGAGGCATTTGGAACGCGCGCGGACGCGCTCAAAGCGCGCGCCGGATAAGAAGCGGTGATCGTCGCCGTGGTTCCCGGCGCGGCGCCTTGGCAACCGCACACCGACCAGTGGTACGCATCGACTTGTTGTCCCACCACCGCGCCCGCATCCGGCGAGGCGACTGCCATGTCGAAATCGGCCAGCGTGATCCGCAGTCCTTGCGGGTTGCGCGGAATCTCCTTGGCCGACGCATCGAGAATGCTGAGCTGGACCGCGGCGCAATAGCCGACCGGCAGCGGATTCATCAGCGGGGTGACTTTCACCACCCACGGGGCCTGCGCGAGCGCGCCGGGACAGGCCAGCACGATGAATAACAACGCCACGCAGCTCCAAAGCTCAGGCGCTGGGCTCACACCACGCAGCAGCGAAATTTTCATTCAACCCCATGTTAGGGCCGCCGCAGGCGCGGGCGGCAGCCCAGAACATGGATTGCTAATTGCGCAGCGATGTGCGCGGGAAAACTCGCCCGGTCAGTACGACGACGGATTGAGGGTGATTTCCAGTTTCGGCGGCGGCTTGGTTCCCGGCGATCCCATCTTTGACGGTTTTCTTTTCTTTGACTTGGCCATAGGTATTCCTTATTGGTTGGGCTTGGGGGTTTTACGCCCGGTAAGCCTCCCGAGCAAGAGCCCGATTGCGAGTCCCAATGCCGCGTAGAGGCCCAGGGCGCCGGAGTACAACCCGCCGGCATGCGTGATACCCCACTCCCCCGGCAACACATGCTTGCGCAGCAAGTTCCACGACACGACGCCGAGCGCCATGACCATTGCCGAGTAGACAGGCCAGCGAAAGTACGCGCGCTGGTCCGCGCGCATCACGATCAGGCCTATCAACATCGCGCCGGCGGTAACCCCGTAAGCGATCATCAACTCGCGCAACTGCAGGGAAAAATTCATTTCGGTGCTCCGGCAATCCGGAAAGACCGGCCGCATCCCTGGTCGCTCCGCTTCACCGCGGCGCAATCGAGCGGCGTGCCGGGCGCGCCGCCCGGGCCGTCGTTGTCCACGCATTGGCGCACTTCGATGAGAAAGGCTTGCGCGCGCTGTGCCGCCGGCGCGGCGCGCAACGTGCGGCAATGAAAGGTCAGGGAGGCGCTGAGTCCGGGACTGAAGGCGTCGGCGACTTCGCGCAGAGCACCGGCATTGGTCGCCTCCCCGGCCAAGGTAGTTAGCTTGGCGGACAAGGCCGCATCGACAGCGCGGGCGAGCTCGAGCGCATGGCGGTAATACACGTCGTCGGCCAGGCCACTGCAGCCACCGTGCTCGCGCCACTCGTGTTCGTCCAGCCCTTCGGCCACGCCGGGCATGAAGTCCCCGAGCTCGAGCGCCAGCGCCGGCTCGAGGTCGAGCGGTGGCGCCGGGCAATCGTGCGGGTAGGTACGCGGCTCGTTCCGTTCCGGCCACAGCCCGTGAATCACCAGTGGCCGCTGGCCACGGGCCTGGCACTCGCGCTGGCGCACGTGTCCATCGGCACAAAAAGCGGGATGAACGGTCAATGCCATTAGATAAAAGTCGAAAGCAGCGGGCGCCGGCGCGGCCGCTGGCGCTGGCTTCTTCGCGGTGGCCGCGCGCGCTGGTGGCGAATTGACCGCATCACGCTGGGAAAACCACGCAACCGGCGCGCCAATCGCGGCAATGGCCAGCACAACCAAGGCTACGCGCTTCGAATTCGGCTTCATGGGCGCGAGAATACATGCGCTGCATCAAGATATAGTTCGCGCTCTGAAAGCCCTTCCAAAATCATTTCCGGGATCCCATGAAACCTTCCGTCTTGATTTCGCGTTTCGCTGTCTTTTTCATCGCTGGCATCTCCACGGTCGCTTCGCAGACGCTGCCCCTCCATGAAGACGTTCGTGTCCCGACGCCGATCGTCGAGCCGGCCTCCGAGGATGCGACGCTGGCGCTCAAGCGCTTCTCGCTGCCCCCTGGCCTGCAGGCAAAGTTGTGGGCCGCCGAACCCATGCTCGCGAACCCCGTGGCCATCGACTTCGATGAGAAGGGACGCCTGTTCGTTTCCGAAACCTATCGTTACCGCAGCAGCGTGCTCGATATCCGCGAGTACATGGGCATGCTCGAGCTCGATATGGCGGCGCGCACCATCGAAGATCGCGTGAAGATGCAGCACAGCGTGTTCGGCGCGCAAGCCAAGGATTTGGCCATCGAAAGTGAAATCGTGCGTCTGGTCGAAGACACCGACGGCGATCACGTGGCCGACAAGAGCAGCATTTTCGCCGACGGCTTCAACAGCGAGCTCGACGGCATCGCCTCCGGCGTGCTGGCACGCCATGGCAAGGTGTGGTTCACCAACATCCCCAGCCTGTGGTTGCTGGAGGAAGGCGCGGGCAAGGTGAAGAAGACGGAGTTGCTGCGCGGCTTCGGCGTGCGCTTCAACTACACCGGTCACGATTTCCACGGCCTGGCCATGGGACACGACGGCAAGATCTATTACACGATCGGCGATCGCGGCGCGCACGTGCCCGGCAAGGAAGGCCAGGTCGTCGACCTTCCGGATGAGGGCGGTGTGTTCCGCTCCAATCCCGATGGCACGGAGTTCGAGCTCGTGGCACGCGGCCTGCGCAATCCGCAGGAGCTGGTATTCGATGAACACGGCAATCTCTTCACCGGCGACAACGACAGCGACCAGGGCGACATGGAACGCCTGGTCTACGTCGTCGAGGGCGGCGACAGCGGCTGGCGCGTCGGCTACCAGCATGCGCCGCTCGACAAGGCCGGGCCATGGGGGCGAGAGGGTCTGTGGAAGCCGGCGTTCCCCGGCCGGCCGGCCTATCTACTGCCGCCGGTGTGCAACATCGAGGACGGTCCTTCCGGTCTCACCTACTACCCGGGCACTGGCCTCGATCCAAAGTACGCCGGGCATTTCTTCATCACGCACTTCAAGGGCAGCATCGCGCGCAGCGGCATCCAGACTTACACGCTGAAGCAGAACGGCGCGAGCTTCGCACCGACCAGCAGCCAGCAGTTCATGGGCGGCGTGCTGCCCACCGACGTCACCTTCGGTCCGGATGGGGCGCTGTACATCGCCGACTGGGTCGATGGCTGGCCGAAATCCAAGAAAGGCCGCATCTACGGCATTACGCCGGTGAAGGCGGATCCTGTGCAGGTAAAGATCAGCGCCGATCTCGCGCAGTTGCTGGCGGGCGGCTTCACCTCGCTCAGCAACCAGCGACTCATGGACCTGCTGTCGCATCCCGACCGGCGTGCGCGTCTCGAGGCGCAGCTCGAACTCGTCTCGCGCAAGGAAGGCGGTGTGTTCTCCAAGGCGGTGACCGGGGGGAAAGGAGTGACGCCGCTCGGACGACTGCACTCTGTGTGGGGACTCACGCAGCTCGGTCGTTCCGATGGCCGATTCAACCCGCTGCTGTTGAGACTGCTCAACGATGCGGACGCGGAGGTGCGCGCGCAGGCTGCCAAAGGCTTGGGCGATGTTGGCTACGCAAAAGGATTCGACGCGCTGGTGAAGAAGCTCGGTGATCCCGAGCCGCGCGTGCAGTTCTTCGCCGCACAGAGCTTGGGGAAGCTCAAGAACGCCAAGGCCACACCGGCGCTGCTGGCGATGCTCAAGGCCAACGACAACAAGGACGCATACCTGCGGCACGCCGCCGCGCATGCGCTCGCACGCATCGGCAAGAACGCGGCGCTCGACGCCGGCGTGCAGGACACGTCAGCGGCCGTGCGCCTAGGCGTAGTGCTCGCCTACCGTGAGCTGCGCGACGCCAAGGTGGCGTGGTTCCTCAACGATTCGGATGCCTACATCGTCCGTGAAGCCGCCAGCGCCATCAACGATGTGCCGATCGAAGGCGCTTTCGCGGCCCTGGCGGAGAAGCTCGACGGCGCGCCGGTGAACGAGGAGCCGTACGTGGTGCGCGCCATCAACGCTAACTACCGCATCGGCGCCGCAAGCAACGCGCAGGCCCTGGCGCAATACGCGACGCGCGGTGCCGCCAGCGAGAGCATGCGCGGCGAAGCGCTGCTGCAGCTGGGCCTGTGGGGCAAGACGCCGCAGCGCGACCGCATCGTGGGCATCTATCGCCCGCTGCCCGCGCGCGATGCCAAGCCCGCCGCCGATGCATTGGCGGCGGTACTGCCGAAGGTGTTGGGCAACAGTCCAGAGCGCGTGCAGCTCGCCGCGCTCGACGCGATCGGTAACCTGCAGCTGCGTGCAGCGGCGCCGGCACTGCTCGCCTCGGTCGGCAACGAAGAAGCGCCCGAAGCCGTGCGCGCGGGTGCGCTCAAGGCGCTCGATGCCTTCGGCGGGGACGAAGTGTTGCGCGGTATCGACGTTGCGGAAAAATCCCAGTCCGCAGCCTTGCGCCTCGCGGCATTGCAGATCGTGGCGCGGCGTGCGCCGGAGCGCGCCCTGCCCATCATCCGTCGCCTTTCAACCGCAGGGTCGGAAGCCGAGCAGCAGGCGGCGTTCCGCTCGATGGGTGAATTGAAGGGCGCCGACACACCGAAGTTGCTGGTCGGTGCGCTCGATCAGCTCGCGGCCGGCAAGGTTCTGCCGGGCGCGCAGCTGGAGCTCATCGAAGCCGTGGAGAAGAGCGAGGCTCCCACGGTCAAGGCGCGCTGGGCGAAGCAGCAGGCCGCCTGGACGGCCAGCGGCAATGCGCTCGCGCCCTACTCGTACGCACTTGCCGGTGGCAATTCGTGGCGCGGAGGCGAACAGTTCTGGGAAAACAATGTGCTGCCCTGCACTCGTTGCCACAAAGTGAACGGCGATGGCGGCGAAGCGGGCCCGGACCTCTCCACCATCGCCAAGGACAAGAGCAAGGAGTATCTGCTCGAGTCCATCATCAAGCCCAGTGCGCACATCGCGGCGGGGTTCGACGTGATCACGTTGACGCTCAAGGATGGCTCGACGGAAACCGGATCGCTCGCGAGCGAGTCGCCCACGCAGATCGTCATCAAGCGGGCCGACAACACCACCGCGACCATCGATCCGAAGCAGGTGAAGACACGCGTGACCGCGCCGTCGTCGATGCCCGAGATCTATGCGCAGGTCCTGTCACGCGCTCAGTTGCGCGACATCATGGCGTTCATGGCCGGTCTCACGGCCCCGCGGTCCGAAGGCGAAGAGCCGTTCGGCGAGAGCAATCGCGCGATGAAGTCGGTGGCGGTGGAAGCGAAGCCCGGTGGCCACCCGTAAGGTCACGCGCCGCGGCGTCATCGCCACCGCGCTGGCGGCCGGCGTCGCGAGCGGGGTGCGAGGCGAGGACAAAAAGGTGAAATCCGCGACTTGGGATTCCATCGTCATCGGTGCGGGCGTGTTCGGAGCCTGGACGGCCTGGCATCTGCGCAAAGCCGGGCAGCGAGTGCTGCTGCTCGATGCCACGGGTGCCGCGCATGCCCGCGCGTCCTCGGGCGGCGAGTCGCGGCTCACGCGTGGCAGTTATGGCAGCGACGAAATCTACACGCGCATGGCCTTCGAATCGCTTGCTTCGTGGAAGTGGTTGTCGGACCTTTCGGGCCTTCCGGTCTTGCATCGCACCGGCGTGGTGTTCTTCTTCCAGAAGCGCGAGCCCTATGTGGACCAGTCGCTCGAGGTGCATCGCCGCCTCGCACTGCCGACGCAGGAGCTCGACCGTACCGCGCTGGAGACGCGTTATCCGCAGATGTACTGGAAAGACATCGAAGTGGCGTTGTTCGAGCCCGACTTCGGCGTGCTCATGGCGCGCCGCGCGGTGCAGACGCTGGTGAAACAGTTCGTGAAAGCCGGCGGCGAATATCGAGTGGCGGCGGTGAAGCCTCCGGATGCCACGGCGGCCCTGCAGCAGCTCGATTTGAGCGATGGCTCCACGGTCTCCGCGGCTAACTACATATTCGCCTGTGGCCCCTGGCTGCCGAAGTTGTTCGCGCACCTGCTGGGTCCGCGCATCTTCCTCACGCGGCAGGAGGTGTTCTTCTTCGCGCCGCCCGCGGGCGACGCGCGCTTCGGCGCTGCATCGCTCCCGGGCTGGGCCGACTTCAACAACGGCGATATTTTCTACGGCATGCCGGATCTCGAGAACCGCGGCTTCAAGATCGCGCACGACAAACACGGCCCGCCCATCGATCCCGATCGCGGCGATCGCGTCGCGTCGCCGGGTGCGCTCGCCGATGTGCGCGCCTATATGGCAAGGCGGTTTCCCTCACTGGCCGGCGCCCCGCTCAACGAGGAGCGCGTCTGCCAGTACGAGAACAGTTCGAACGGGGATCTGCTGATCGATCGGCACCCCAACGCGCCGAACGTGTTGCTGGTCGGCGCCGGGTCGGGCCATGGGTTCAAGCACGGACCGGAAGTCGGCCGATACGCAGCGGAGCTGCTCACGGGCAAGCTCAAGAAGGTGGAACCGCGATTTTCGCTCGCCTCCAAGGCGGCACAGCAAAATCGCGCGGTACACTGAAATGGGGACATTCCTTATTTCCTAGAAAATGGGGACGCGCCTCCGCTGTTCATCGCAACGAAAAAGGTACGACAAACGAGGCGCGTCCCCATTTTCTAGGAAATAAGGAATGTCCCCATTTCAGTGAAGGGACAGCACCTTCAACATTTCTTCGGCCGCTTCCTTGTCGGCATCGGTGGAATTGTCGCCGTACAGATCGATCACCTCGTTCAGCAACGTCACCGCTTTTCGCCGCCCGCCTTTTCGCGCCGCGTAAATCCTCGCGAGCTCGAGGCAGGCCGATCCGTCCTGCAGTGCACGCGCGCGCTCAAACCAGGCGATGGCTGATTTCAGGTTGCCACTGTTGCGAAAGTCGATGCCAAGATTGAGTGCCGCAGTCGACCAGCGAACACCCCGGCTCTGGTTGTTATAGGCCTTGCGATACCAGTAGGCAGCCTTGCGCAGATCCTTGCGGACCCCGTGGCCCTCCGCGTAGCAGTTACCCAGCCCGAGCTGACTGAACTCATCTCCCGCCTCGGCGCCGCTGAGCAGGCATTGAAAGGCCGCGCGCCATTCACCGGCCTCTTCGAAATACTCCGCCGCCAGGAACAATGCTTCGATCTGGGCTTTGGTGGGTTTCGCCTTGCGTCGACGCGTTTTCATGGACATCTTATAACCTCAAACGAACGACTCCAGGCGCACGCGGCAGGACCAAACACATGAAAAGAAGAGAATTTGTCGCCTCGTCGCTGGCGATCGCGGCCGCCGGCCTTTCCATCCGCGCACGCGCGGCGATTCCCGACGAGCTGCCAATCCTGTCGCGAACCGGAGATCAGCTGTTACTGCCGCGCGCAGCGGTCGACGAGCTGCGATCGAGCCTGCGTGGAACGCTGCTTCTGCGCGGCGATGCCGGCTACGAACAGGCCCGCCACATCTGGAACGGCGCTTTCGATCGCCATCCCGCGGCGATCGTCCGATGCACCAGCGCCGCCGACGTCGTCAATGCGGTGCAGTTTGCGCGCTCGCACGACGTGCTGGTCGCGGTGCGCGGCGGCGGACACAGCCTGCCCGGACACTCCGTCTGTGAAGGCGGCCTCATGATCGATCTCGCGGAGATGCAAGGCGTGCACGTCGACAGGGAGGCGCGCATCGCGCGCGTCGAACCCGGCGTCTGGCTCGGTACGCTGGATCGCGCGACGCAAAAACACGGGCTCATCGTGCCGGCTGGCACCGTGTCGCACACCGGCGTGGCCGGTCTGTCGCTCGGTGGTGGATACGGCCGGCTGTCGCGGAAGTTCGGCATGTCGATCGACAGCCTCATCGGTGCCGACCTCATCACACCGGACGGAAAACTCCGGCGCGTGGATGCGCAACAGAACAGTGACCTCTTCTGGGCGATACGCGGCGGCGGCGGAAACTTCGGCGTCGTGACGTCGTTCGAGTTTCGCCTGCACGAGCTGCCCGCGAAACTCGTCGGCGGGGACCTCGTGTATCCGATCGCGCAGGCACGTGACGTCCTGGATTTCGTCGCGGAGTACGCCGAGCGGGCGCCGGACGAGTTGTGGCTGGATCCGGTGCTCGAGTGCGACGCGCAGGGCACACGCAGGTTGATGCTGAACCTCTGCCATTGCGGGTCCGAGCGCGCCGCGCAGAAGGATCTCGCGCCGCTGCGCAAGATCGCCAGCCCGATTGCCGACAACGTCGGTGCGCGCGCGTTCGTCACGTTGCAGTCCGAGCACGACGATGATTCGCCGCGCGGCCGCAGCTACTACACAACCGGCGCCGGGGTCGCATCGGTCGCGCCGGCATTGCTCGACCACGCGCTCCGCGCCATTCAGGAACCGGGCGCGGCGATGGGCAAGATCAGCTTCACGCAGAATGGCGGCGCCATGGCGCGCGTCGCGGCGGACGCCACCGCATTCGCCAACCGGTACACGCCGTTCAATGTCGTCTTGCGCGCCTCATGGAATGAGGCCGACAAGGCCGCCTCGCGGACTGCGTGGCAGAAAACCGCCTGGAAGGGCTTCGAGCCCTTCGCGCGCAGCGTCTACGCCAACCTCAATCTCGGCGATGGGGACCCGAGATTATTAGGCGCCTACGGCACGAACCTGAAACAGCTGGTCGAGCTCAAGACCAAATTCGACCCGACCAACCTGTTTCATCTGAACCCGAACATTCCTCCGCGCACGTAGGCGCCACGATCAGAAGTTCATGCGGAAGTTGACACCATAGGTGCGCGGCGGATTGGTGAGATAACCCACGCGCGCGCTGCGGTTTCGTTCACGGTCGATCGACAGGAACGCTCGTTCGTCCCACAGGTTGTTGACGTAGAGTGATGCCTCCCAGCTGTCGGAGCGGATTCCCCAGCGCAGGTTGCCGATGTCATACGAAGGCAGCTCGGCACCGAAGTCGATCTGGTCCACGTTCACGCCGCCCAGATCGATGAGCCGCGCGGTGCCGTCATTGGGCTGCTGCAGCGCGGGATTGAGAATGACGCCGAACCCCGGTTCCTGGTCAGCCAGTTGCGTGAACGAAGAACCGACGTGCTGAGCCGTGAAGCGTACGTAACTCTCCAGCCGATCCGACAGACTCCAGTTGTATGCCGCCGTCGCCGCCGCCTGCAGCTTCGGGGAGGTGGAGAGCCGATTGCCCTCGCGGATGCCGGCCACGGGATTGTTCGGCTGATAGTCCTCGGTGACTTCGGCCTTGGCATAGGTGGCCGAAACCCCGAAATCCCAGTTCTCGCTCGGCCGCGCGAACATCTCGACCTCCGCGCCGACGCTCTCGCCCTGGCCATTGAGCACGATGCGCGAGGAACATTCGCCGGCATCGGTGATGACCTGCATGTCCTTGATGTCGGTGTAGAACACCGAGGCATTGAAAGTCACGCGCCCATCTGACAGCCGGGTCTTGGTGCCTATTTCGAAGTTCGTGGTCTTCTCGTCCTTGAAGGTTGGATTGCCGTCGTAGGTGGCGATGTCCTGCGGCGAGCAAAGACCCAGGTTCAGCGGATCGTTGATGCCGCCCAGCCGGAAACCCTTGGACACCTGCGCATTGAACTGCACATTCTTGCTGGGGCTGAAAGCGAGGATGACGCGCGGCGAGACGCCGTCCGCGCTCACCTCACCCGGAACATTGGTGTGGATTGCGCCGGCGAACAAACCGGCGAAGGTGAGCAGGCGATCTTCATCGTAGTCGTAGTAGCGCAGGCCGCCGGTGAGCGACCACTGCGGACTGAAGCGGTAGCTAGCCTCGCCGAACAAGGCGATTTGCTTCAGGTTGAAGGTGAAGCGCGAATAGAACGGCGTGTCCGCCGGAGCGTTGTAGTCGGAACTGTCCTCGCCGATCAGGGATTGGGTCAGGGCGTCGTATCCCGGCGTCGGCAGCGTCTGCCCGTAGTCGCGTTCCGACTTCTGGTAGAAAGCGCCGACCAGCCACTGATAGGGGCCCTCGCCCGTCGACGCCAGCCGCAATTCCTGGCTGAACACCGTCATGTCCGTGTCGTCGAAGAGCGGCGAGTCAATGCGCGCATCGTCCGCCGTGCCGCCAAGATCGATGGTGACGCTGCCCGTGAGCTGGCTGGCGTCGCGCAGCACTTCCACCTGGCGGTCGATGTAAGTCGTGACGGAGGTGAGCCCCATCGACTCGCCCACGCTGAAGTCGAGCTCGAGGTCGGCCATCATGAACTCATCGGTCAGGCCCTCGCGAAACTGCGTGACCTGGCCGCGCTCGCCCGGATCCACCGCAGGCTCGGTGGTGGTGAACGGGTTGCCGAGGATGTTGTAGACGTCGATGCGCGGATAGCCGTCCGTCTCGAGCTTTTGATAGACGACGCGCGGCGTGATGGACACGTTCTCGCTGGGCTCGAAGCGGAACGCCAGGCGTCCGCCGGTGCGCGAGCCGCCGTTCACGTCCTCACGCGTGGCGCGATCGGGATACACCGAATCGATGAACCCCGCGTATTCGCTGGTATAGGCCACGGCGCGCATGGCGGCGTTTTCGCCGATCGGCACGTTGAGGTTGCCGCGCAATGCGCCGCCGGTCTCACCGTCAGCGACGTTCTCGAGCGTGAGATCCACCGACCCGCCGAACTCGCCGATGTCGGGTTGGGCGGTGATGTAGCGCACGGTACCCGAGGACGAGCCGGCGCCGAACAGTGTGCCTTGCGGGCCGCGCAACACTTCGATGCGATCGAGGTCATAGAGATCTAGGTCGGGCGTGAACAGCGCCACGGAAATGGGCGACTCATCGAGATAGATGCCGACGGATTCCTTCACGCCAGGTTGATCGCGCACCACCTGGCCGGCGCTGATGCCGCGAATGGCGACCTGGCTTTGGCCAGGCCCCAAATCCGCGATGTAAAGGCCCGGAACATTGCGCGCCACCTCGACGATGTTGGTGGCGCCGGATTCCTTGATGTCTTCGGCGGTCACGGCCGCGATGGAGAACGGCACTTCCTGCAGCGTCGTGGCGCGCTTTTGCGCGGTGACGATGATTTCTTCGGTGATTTCCTCTTCGGTGGGCGGTGGTGTCTGCGCCGATAGGGCGAACGGGGTTGCAACAAGAAATGCGGCGGTGCCGCGCGAAGCCCAGGAATTCATGCGACCACTCCTTCTGTCATTTTTATGTACGTCAGGGGGTCGTGAGCGACCATCTCCCCGGCTGGCGCACTGATGGCTCGAAGTATGGCTTTGGACTCCGCCGTCTAGCAAACACCGGCTGGCGAGTAGTTCGCGCCGTAGGCCGATTACTACTTGAGTTGCGCCTTGAGGAATTCCGCGATGGGCGTGAACAGTTGCCGTTGTGAATCCTGAGTCTGGAAGTAGTGGTCGACGCCCTTGATAGTCACCAGCTTGTACGGCTTGTTTGCTTCCAGCAGCGCCTTGGCCATGAGCTCCGACTGGTCGAGCTCCACCGTCCAGTCATCCGCACCGTGCACCAGCAGCACGGGCACGTTGAAGCTTGCGGCATGCAGCCGCGGTGAATCCGCCTTGAGCTTTTCCGGGTCCTTGCCGACCATCTCCTTGACGATGAGATGATTGCTGAAGAAGTTAGAATCGCTCTTGAGCTCGCGCAGATCGCTGACGCCGGCAACGCTCACCACACATTTGAGCCGCGGGCTGTCGCGCATTCCCGCGACGAGCGCGAGATAGCCGCCAAAGCTTCCTCCCACCACGCAGACCCGTTGCGGATCGCCGTGCTTCTGTGCGACCGCCCAGGTGAGCCCGTCGATGGTGTCGGAATACGGCAGTCCGCCCCAATCCTGCAGCGAGGCGTCGCGCCACTTCTTGCCGTACCCGCCCGAGCCGCGATAGTTCATCTGCAGCACGGCGTATCCGTCGCGCACCAGCATCTGTACCCAGCTGTCGAAGCCCCAGGCATCGCGCGCCCATGGTCCGCCGTGCGGCAGGATGATGAGCGGCGGCGGCTCGCTGCCCGCATTCACAGGGCGCGTGAGAAAGGCCGGGATCTGCGTGCCGTCGCGCGCCGGGTACGTGAGACTCTCGGTACGAGCCAGCTCGAACTTCTCGAGACCCGGGAAGCGCGAACCGATGCGCTGCAACTTCGGCGGCGTGGCGCTCAAGTCGAGCACGTGAAACTCCGGGGGTTTCTCGTCGCTTTCGGACATCACGACCACTGTCTTGAGATCCGCGCTCATGTCGGCGACGTGATACTGCTGGTCCTTGAAGAGTTTGCCGAGCACCTCGCCGAGCAACGCGGCGGACGGCTCGACGTAGTAGGCGTCCTTGCTGCCGCTGTCCGGCAACACCGCGAGCATCCGGTGATCCGGGGTGTACACGGGCGTGATGTCGACGCGCGAGCTCGCGAATATGAGCTGCGGCTCTTCCTTGTCGGCCAGGTCTATCTTCCACAACGCCGAGCGGCCCTCGTGGTCGCGGGTAGCCCAGGCGTAGTTAGTCCCCGGGACCACGGCGACCGGTTGGAAGGCCTCGTCCGAGGACAACACGTTGACGCGCGCCAGCCGCCGCCATTTCTTCTCGCCCTCGAGCCGCGCGTGGTAGTAAGTCTTCATGTCGCGGCCGGTGCCCCAACCCAAGCGCACGTTGCCATGGCCATCGGTGCCGAAAGTGCCGATATATTCGTGCGGGCCTTCGTAGAGGCGCGCCTCGCCGTTGTAGATGTCGAGGCGCAGCACGCGCAGGCCCACGCGCGGGTGGAACTTCTCGATGAGCACCGCGCGCGGATCTTCGGGCGTCCAGTCGATGATGCGGTCGTTGAGCTGGCCGCTGGGGTTGAATGGATCCTGCAGCAGCTGCTTCATCTGGGTGCCGTCGCGATTCACGGCCACCAGGCGCGTGACCGGAAACACCTTGCCGAGATACTTGTCGCGTTCCTCGCCGCGGAAGCTGCAGACCACGCGCTCATCGTTGGCCCAGCGGCACCAGCTCGGCTTGAAGCCGTCCTTGTCGTTCGGTGCCAGCACCGGTACTGAGGGTGCCGCCGAAGTGCGATCCTTGACGGCGACGAACAGCTTGCCATTGACCTCGACGATCATGGCGAGCGCCCGGCCGTCGGGGGAAATCGAAACCCTGCGGATCTGCGCGCCTTCGAAAAAGGCCTCCAGGGGAGGCGGCGCGGCACCGGCCACCGCCGCCAACAACAACAGCGAAATCGTGAATCTAACCATGCCCACCCTCACGGCTAACTAACTCCACGCAGCCGATGTTGCGCGCGCGAATGGCCATTGTCGAGAATGCGGCCTAAGCGCCTTCTGGGTCGAGGGTCGGACATCGACACTGCGAATGACAGCGCACGCCGACTGACCGGGCGAGCCCGACTGCGTATGGTGCGGCGAGCATGGAAACCAGAACTTACGGAGGACGTATGAACGCGAAATACTGGCTGCCCCTTTGTGCCACCGCCGCATTGCTCGCGGGCTGCGGAGAGCGCAACAACAAACCCGACACGGCAGATGCACCCGCCACTACGCCCATGCCTGCTGACGCACCGCCCGCCGAAGCGCCGCCGCCGGCGGGCGCCTCGGTGCAGCTCGCACCGACCCAGGGGCAAACTGCGTCAGGCACGTTGTCCCTCGCCGCGGAAGGCGATTCCGTGCACTTGACCGGGTCGCTGCAAGGGCTGCGGCCAAACAGCGAGTTCGGTTTCCACATCCATGAGAAGGGCGACTGCAGCGCGCCGGATGCCAGCAGCGCAGGCGCACACTTCAATCCAACCAACGCGCAACACGGCAATCCCCAGGGCGAATCGCACCATGCTGGCGACATGCTCAACGCCAAGTCCGACGCGCAAGGGTCGGCGCAGGTCGATGCGGTCGCAAAAGGTGTGAGTCTCGACAGCGGCGCGCCCAATGGCGTTCGTGGCAAGGCCATTGTGTTACACGAGAAGGCCGACGATTACGCGAGCCAGCCGGCGGGAAATTCCGGCGCGCGCATCGCCTGCGGCGTGATCAACTGACGGTGCGACTAACTACGCCGGTGAATCCTTCGTTTCGCGCAGGAACAGCCCGCCGATGACGATGGTGACCGCGGCGACGATCACGGGGTACCACAGGCCGTTGTAGATGTTTCCAGTGGCGGCCACGATGGCGAACGAGGTCACCGGCAGGAAGCCGCCGAACCATCCGTTGCCGATGTGATATGGCAGCGACATGGAGGTGTAGCGGATACGCGCCGGGAAGAGCTCGACCAGCCATGCGGCAATGGGGCCGTACACCATGGTCACGTAGATCACGAGCAGCCAGCAGAGCAGGATGACCATCGGGTAGTTGAGCGCCGCCATGTCGGCCTTGGCGGGATATCCCGCTTCGACGAGCGCCGCCTTGAGCGGCGCCGCTGCCGCATCCTGCGCCTGCTTGTAGTCCGCGGCGGATAAGCGCCCGGCGCTCCCGGGCGCCACAAAATTCACCAGCGTGTCGCCGACGCGCACGGCGGCCGTCTGCCCCGCCGGCGCGCCTTCATTCGAGTAGGAAACGCCCATGCGCGCGAGCGCGCCTTTGAGCATGTCGCACGAGCTCGTGTACTGCTTCCTGCCCACCGGGTCGAATTGGAAGCTGCACTCGGCCGGATCCGCGATGACGGTGACCGGCGAGGTGGTGACTGCCGCATCGAGTGCCGGGTTCGCGAAATGCGTGAGGCCGCGGAAGATCGGGAAATACGTGAGCACGGCTAACAAACAGCCGGCCAGCACGATCTTCTTGCGGCCGATCTTGTCCGACAAGGCGCCGAACACCACGAAGAACGGTGTGGCTAACAACAACGCCGCGGCCATGATGAGGTTGGCCGCCGTGCCGTCGACCTGCAGCACCTTCTCGAGGAAGAACAACGCGTAGAACTGACCGCCGTACCACACCACGGCCTGTCCGGCGGTGGCCCCCAGGAGCGCCAGCAGCACGATCTTGAGATTCGGCCATTTCGTGAACGATTCGCTGAGCGGCGCCTTGGACAACGTGCCCTCGGCTTTCATTTCGGCGAACACCGGCGATTCCTGCAGCTGCAGGCGGATGTACACCGAGATCGCCAGCAGCGCGATCGATGCCAGGAACGGGATACGCCAGCCCCAGGCTTCAAAGCTTTCCGTGCTCATCGACATGCGGCAGGCGAGCACCACGAGCAGCGACAGGAACAAGCCCATGGTGGCCGTGGTCTGAATCCAGCTGGTGTACAGGCCCCGCTTGCCGTGGGGTGCGTGCTCGGCGACATAGGTCGCCGCGCCGCCGTATTCACCGCCGAGCGCCAGGCCCTGCAGCAGCCGGAGAAAGATGAGGATGATGGGCGCGGCCACGCCGATGGTCTCGTAACTCGGCAGGATGCCCACCAGCGCCGTGGAGCTGCCCATGATCACGATGGTGATCAGGAACGTGTATTTGCGGCCCACCAGGTCGCCCAGCCGCCCGAAGACCAGCGCGCCAAAGGGCCGCACGAGAAATCCGGCGGCGAACGCCAACAGCGCGAACATGAACGCCGTGGTGTCGTTCATGCCGGAGAAAAACTTCTTGGAGATGACCGTCAGCAGCGCGCCGTAGAGATAGAAGTCGTACCACTCGAATACGGTGCCGAGCGAAGACGCGAAAATGACGCGCTTGTGCGCGGAGTCGATGGCCTGGCCCCCTGTTCCCACTCGAAACCCCTCTTAGTTCTTATTGCCGCTTGACACGGCCGGTACAATAACCGATCCGCGTATTGGAATTTTGATCGCCCCATGGATAAGCCCGTCGTAACCCGCAAGTCCACCACGATCGCGCCGGCTTCCGTGAAGCCGCGCGCGTCGATCGTGGTGCGCGGCGCGCGCCAGAACAACCTCAAGAATCTCAACCTCGAGATTCCGTTACAGGAGCTCGTGGTCGTCACCGGCGTGTCGGGCTCGGGAAAATCGTCGCTGGTATTCGACACCCTGTACGCCGAGGGCCAGCGGCGGTACGTCGAAACGTTTTCACCCTACGCGCGGCAATTCCTCGATCGCATGGACAAGCCGGCGGTCGATCGCGTCGACGGCATTCCTCCAGCCATCGCCATCGACCAGACGAACCCGGTGCGCACCTCGCGCTCCACCGTCGGCACGATGACCGAGCTCAACGATCACCTGAAGCTGCTGTTCGCGCGCGCGGCCACGCTGCACTGCCGGAACTGCGGCAAACCGGTGCGGCGTGACAGCGCCGACAGCATTTACGCCGACGCCACGAAACGGGCGGCGGCGGCCGGCGATCCGCGCGTGTATGTGTGTTTCCCGGTCACCATCCCCGCGAACTTCAAGGAGGCGGAAGTCCGTGGGTTGTTAGAGAGCCAGGGCTACACACGTATCCACGAGCAATCCGGCGACACGCTCCAGGTGGTGCAGGACCGGCTGCGCCTCGGCGGCGCCGAGCGTGCGCGCATCATGGAGTCGCTCGAAACCGCGCTGCGCATGGGGCGCGGCCGCGTGAATTTTCATGTGGTCGATGACAGCGACCCCCCAGGAACGCGCGAGCGCTGGAAATTCTCGAACGAGCTGCACTGCGCCGATTGCGACCTCTCGTACCGCGATCCGGTTCCTTCGCTGTTCTCGTTCAATTCTCCGGTGGGCGCGTGCGAGACCTGCCGCGGCTTCGGCCGCATCATCGGCATCGACTACGGCCTGGTCGTGCCGGACGAGAACAAGACGCTCGCCGGTGGCGCGGTCAAACCCTGGCAGACCAAGTCGTACAAAGAATGCCAGGACGACATGGCGAAGTTCGCGAAGAAGCGCGACATACCGCTGGACACTCCCTGGTACGCACTCACCGACGAGCAGCGCAAGTGGGTCATCGAAGGCGAAGGCAAGTGGGAAAAGAAGGTCTGGTACGGCGCCAGGCGATTCTTCGAGTGGCTGGAAACCAAGTCTTACAAGATGCACGTGCGCGTGCTGCTGTCGCGTTATCGCGCGTACACGCCCTGCACGGCCTGCAACGGGTCGCGGCTCAAGGCCGATGCGCTGCTGTGGCGCATCGACGGCCGCAACGTGCACGACCTGGTGCTCATGTCGCTCGACAAGAGCCGCGCGTTCTTCGAGAGGCTGCGGCTGCCCGCGCCGCTCGACCAGGCCGCGGACCTGTTATTAGGCGAGGTGCGCGCGAGATTCTCGTACCTTTGTGAGGTGGGCCTTGGCTATCTCACGCTCGACCGCCAGTCGCGCACGCTGTCGGGCGGCGAGGTGCAACGCATCAATCTCACCACCGCGCTCGGCACCTCGCTGGTCAACACGCTGTTCGTGCTCGACGAGCCGTCGATCGGCTTGCATCCGCGTGACATGCAACGCGTCACGCAGGTCATGCATCGCCTGCGTGACGCGGGAAATTCTCTGGTGGTGGTCGAACATGATCCACAGATCATGCTGGCCGCGGACCGGCTGCTCGACCTCGGTCCCGGCGCCGGCGAACGCGGCGGCGAAATCGTCGCGTTCGATACTCCCGACGCGGTGCGCGCCAACCCGAAATCGCTGACGGGCCAATATCTGTCTGGCGCGAAAATCGTGGCACCGCGCGCGCCGCCGCCTGTGGCTCAATCCCTGCCTGACGCCGAGCCCAAGGCGCGGATGGTGCCGGCGCAGCGGTCGGTGAAGTTGCGCGGCGTACGCGAGCATAACCTCAAGAACATCGACGTGGAATTCCCACTGCGGCGGCTGGTGTGCATCACCGGCGTGTCGGGCTCGGGCAAGTCCACGCTCATCGAGGACGTGCTGTACAAGGCGCTGCGCAAGGCCAAGGGCCAGCCGAGCGAGCCGCCCGGTGAGTTCGACCGGCTGGAAGGCGCTGAGCAGGTGGACGATGTGGTCATGATCGATCAGACCTCGATCGGCCGGACCACGCGCTCGAACCCGGCGAGCTATGTCGGCGCGTTCGACGTGGTGCGCGAGTTGTTCGCCAGCGATCCGGTGGCGCGCGCGCGCAAGTACACGCCGGGCACCTTCAGCTTCAATTCCGGTACCGGCCGCTGCCCCACCTGCAGCGGCAACGGTTTCGAACACGTGGAGATGCAGTTCCTCTCGGACGTCTATCTGCGTTGCCCGGACTGCAATGGCCGGCGTTACCGCGCCGAGACACTCGAGATCCGCCGCGAGGGCGCCGACGGCACGCGCAAGAGCATTGCCGACGTGCTCGACATGACGGTCACCCAGGCGCTGGCATTTTTCCGCGGCAACGCGAACGTAGCCGTGCGGCTGCAGCCGCTGGTGGATGTCGGACTCGAATACGTGAAACTGGGCCAGCCCGTGCCCACCTTGTCCGGCGGCGAGGCGCAACGCCTCAAGCTCGCGGGAGAGCTCGCCGAAGCCGCCGCCGACGACACGCCCTCGATCCGCGGCAAGCTGTTCCTGTTCGACGAGCCGACCACGGGCCTGCACTTCGACGATGTCGCCAAACTACTGCGTGCTTTCCGCAAGCTGCTCAAGATCGGGCATTCGCTGCTGGTCATCGAGCACAACCTCGACGTGATCCGCTCGGCGGACTGGTTGATCGATCTAGGTCCCGAAGGCGGTGACGCCGGTGGCGAGGTCGTGGCCTGCGGCACGCCGACCGAAGTCGAAGCGAATCCGAAGTCGCACACCGGGCGTGCGCTGCGTGAGTACGATGCGGCAATCGGCGCGAAGCCTGCGCCGGCGGTGCCCACGCGCAACGTCGCCGAGAGCGCCGAGCGCTACGCGGCACACAACAGCATCGTGGTGCACAACGCGCGCGAACATAACCTGCGCAACATCGACGTCACGATTCCGCGCGAGGCCTTCACCGTGGTCACGGGCGTTTCGGGGTCGGGAAAATCCACGCTCGCCTTCGACATCATCTTCAACGAAGGCCAGCGGCGTTATCTGGAATCGCTGAACGCCTACGCGCGCCAGTTCGTGCAGCCCGCGGCGCGCCCCGACGTGGACGCTATCTACGGCATCCCGCCGACGGTGGCCATCGAGCAGCGCACCAGCCGCGGCGGCCGCAAGAGCACGGTGGCGACGCTCACCGAGATCTACCACTTCCTGCGGCTGCTGTACGTGAAGCTCGGCACGCAGTTCTGCCCCACCTGCGATGTCGCCATCGAGCCGCAAACCGCGGCCAGTATCGCCGAGCGCGTGCTCAAGCAGCACAGGGGCTCGCGCGTGGTGTTGCTGGCTCCACTGGTGGTGTCGCGCAAGGGTTACTACACCGAGCTCGCCAAGTGGGCCAACGCGCGCGGCTACAAACAGCTGCGTGTGGACGGCGAAATGTTATCGACGGTGCAGTGGCCGCGGCTCAACCGCTTCAAGGAGCACACCATCGAGCTGCCCGTGACGCAATTCACGGTGCAGAAGGACATCGCGCAGAAAGACAACAATGTTCTCGAACGCCACGTGATCCGCGCGCTCGAGCTCGGCAAAGGCCTGGTTCACGTGCTCGACCTCGATTCCACCGCGAAGAAACCCAAGGTGCAGGTGTTCAGCATCAAGCGAGCCTGCCCTTCCTGCGGCACGAGTTTCACCGAGCTCGATCCGCGCCTGTTCTCCTTCAACTCCAAGCACGGCTGGTGCGAAGGCTGTTACGGCACCGGGCTCGAGCTCGAAGGATTCGACGAGGAGCAGAGTGGCGAGGAGACTGCCTGGAACGACTCGCTCGAAGGCGAGGCGCACACCTGCGAGACCTGCCACGGCCAGCGCCTGAACCCGGTCGCGCTGCACGTGCGCTTCCGCGACTTCAACATCGCCGACCTCACGCACCAGGCCATCGACGACACGGTGTCGTTCGTCAACAAACTGCGGCTCAACAAACGCGAGGCGGAAATCGCCCGCGACCTCATGGCCGAGATCAAGTCGCGCATGGCGTTCCTGCAGCGCGTGGGCTTGGGCTATCTACCTCTGGATCGCTCGGCACCCACGCTGTCCGGCGGTGAAGCGCAGCGCATTCGCCTTGCGGCGCAACTCGGCTCGAACCTGCAGGGCGTTTGCTACGTGCTCGACGAGCCCACCATCGGCCTGCACCCGCGCGACAACAAGATCCTGCTCGACGCGCTGGCCGAGCTCGCGAAGCATCGCAACACCCTGGTGGTCGTCGAACACGACGAAGACACCATTCGCCGCGCCGACCACGTCATCGACCTGGGACCCGGCGCCGGCGTGCGCGGCGGCGAAGTCGTGGCAGCGGGCACGGTCGAAGACCTCAAGCGCAATCCGGCGTCGATCACCGGCCGCTTCCTCAAGAATCCTCTGCGCCACGCCGCCGAACCACGCCGCGCCACCACCGCGCGCGAGCCGCATCTGCGGCTCGACAGCGTGCAGCTGCACAACGTCCACAAGACCGACATCGGCGTGCCCATCGGCAGGCTGGTGGTCGTCACCGGCGTTTCCGGCTCGGGAAAATCCACGGTGGCGCGCGACGTGCTCTACACCAATCTCAAGCGCCTGCTTGCCAAGCCGGTGCGTGGCGCCAAGGCGCCCGGGCTCACGGGCGTTGAAGCCGTGCGCGGTGTCGAGCACATCGGCCGCGTGCTCGAAGTCGACCAGACGCCCATCGGCAAGACGCCGCGCTCATGTCCGGCAACGTACATCGGCTTCTGGGATGACATTCGCCGGATATTTGCGAACACCACCGAGGCGAAGATCGCCGGCTACACCACCAGCCGATTCTCCTTCAACACCGGTGAAGGCCGCTGCCCGGCTTGCGAAGGCTTTGGGCTGCAGACCATCGAGATGAACTTCCTGCCCGATGTGAAGGTGCTGTGCGACTCGTGCCGGGGCCGGCGCTTCAATGCCGAAACGCTGTCGATCCTGTGGCGCGGCAAGTCGATAGGCGACCTGCTGGAAATGAACATCGACGAGGCGGTGGAGTTTTTCACCGCCCACTCCTCGATCTACCACGCGTTGCGCCTGCTGCAGGACGTGGGCTTGGGATATCTCACGCTCGGGCAGCCGAGCCCGACGCTCTCGGGCGGCGAAGCGCAGCGCATCAAGCTCGTCACCGAGCTTTCCAAGGTGCGTGGTGAGGAGCGGCGCTCCCCGCGCCAGAGACAACAGCACACGCTGTATGTGCTCGACGAACCGACCGTCGGCCTGCACATGGCGGACGTGGAGAAGCTCATCCACGTGCTGCATCGCCTGGTCGACGCCGGCAATTCCGTGGTCGTGGTCGAGCACAACCTCGATGTGATGGCCGAGGCCGACTGGATCATCGATATGGGGCCCGAAGCCGGCAATGGCGGCGGCAAGGTCGTGGCCGCGGGACCGCCGTCCGTCATCCTGAAGGCCAGCGGCTCGCACACCGGCACGGTGCTCAAGGAGTTCCTGCGCGACCGCACCGCGTAATGGGGTCAGACCCCATTTGCTGGCAAAAGGGGCCAGAGCTGATTTTCACGCTCGTGGACAGGGAGCGCTTCGCCACCGTTTTCTTTAGTAGCGTTTACGCCTGAGAATACTGACCCATGGCTCACGGCCTCACCTGCTGGAAATGCGGCGCCTCGCTCGAAGCGCTGTCGATGCCTTTGCGGCGGCTCGACGAGTGCAAGGCCTGCCACTCCGAGCTGCACGTCTGCCGCCTGTGCGTGGAGTACGACACGCGCGTCGCCAAACACTGCCGCGAACCCACCGCCGAAGAAGTGCGCGACAAGACGGCGGCGAATTTCTGCGATCACTTCAAACCGAAGGTGGGGGCATACATCGCACCGACCGGTGAGGCTGACGCGGCACGCGCGGCACTCGACGCGCTGTTCGGGAAGAAGTAGCCGCGCAGTCCGGCTTTCGGCAACCGATGCCGGCGATTTTCGAAACGTTCTCCCCCAAACGGGATAGGACCGCCTCGCTCCTCGGCGCGATACGCCTGATCCCACCGGGCGATGCCGCGCGATCGTCACTGCCACTAGCCTGACACGTCCTCAAAGTTTCCCCATCGGCGGGGTCATGTGGGAGAGGCGAATGAGCAAGTTGAAAGTTTCTGCGTCCGTAGTCCTCATCGCCGCGGTGCTCGGCGCGGGCGTCGCGCTGGCCGCATGGAAGCAGGCCGCGATTGAAGAGACCAACGCCGCGGCGACCAGCCAGACCGAACCGGCCGAGTCAGTCGCGGTGGCGGTAGCGCGGGAGCGCGAGCACAGCCGCACCACCACCTCCATCGGCACCGTGATCGCGCTGCGTTCGATCACGGTACGCAATGAGATGGCCGGCACCGTGCGCCACACGCGGCTCACTCCCGGCCAGATCGTCGAAGCGGGCACAGTGCTGGTCGCGCTCGATGTTTCGGTTGAAGAGGCCGAGTTGCAGGCGCTCGTGGCGCAGAAAGATCTCGCCGAGACCCAGCTCGCACGCATGCAACGTATGGTCGAGCGTCGGGCCGCCGCCGAGATGGAGCTGGATGCGGCCCGCGCGCAACGCGACGTCGCGCAGGCACAGATCGCGCGCACCCGCGCGATCATCGGCCGCAAGACCATTCGCGCGCCGTTCCGCGCCCGCATCGGAATCTCGGATGTGCACGCCGGCCAGTACCTCAACGAAGGCACGCTGCTCACCACCTTGCAGGGCGTGGACGATTCCGCGTACGTCGATTTCTCGGTGGCACAACAGGTGGCTGCCGCCTTGCGCAACGGCGTCACCGTATCGGTGTTTTCCTCTGCCGATGCGCAGCCGATCACCGCAGCGGTGGTTGCGATCGACTCGCGCGTCGACCCTTCCACGCGTAACGCCACGGTCCGTGCGCGCATCCAGGACAAGGATCACATGCCCTCGCCCGGTGCCTCGGTGCGCGTGCAGGTGCCCATGGGTGCGTCGCGCATCGCGGTGGTGATTCCTGCCAGCGCGTTGCGCAAGGGCCCGGGCGGCGATCACGTGTTCGTGCTCGCCGCGGACGACGACGGCAACACCCGCGCTCACCTGCGGCAAGTGCGCGTCGATGCACTGGCCGGCGATGAAGTCGTGATCGCGTCGGGTCTCGAGGCCGGCGAGCGAGTCGCGGCATCCGGCTCGTTCAAGTTGCGCGAGGCGGCGCTGGTAGCCGTCGCGGGCAATGCGGCAGCGGGCAGCGCCCGCGCCGGCAAGTAAGACAACCAAGCATAGAGACACCGATGCGCGCCTTCACCGACGTCTTCATCAAACATCCCGTTCTTGCCATCGTCATCAATCTGATCCTGGTGCTGGTCGGCATCCGTGCGCTGACGACGCTGCCGGTGCAGCAGTTCCCCGACGTCGAGAGCTCGTCGGTGATCATCACGACGGTTTACACCGGCGCCAGCGCCGAAACCGTGCGCGGCTTCCTGACCACACCGATCGAGCGCGTGGTTTCGGCGATCAGCGGTGTCGACTATCTGGAATCGACCAGCCGCGCCGGCGTGAGCACCGTCACCGTGCGCTTGAAGCTCGACCACGACAGCACCGATGCGCTCGCCGAAGTGACTGCGCGCCTGCAGCAGGTGCGTGCCGAACTGCCCGCCGAAGCGGAACCGCCCGTGGTCGAGGTGCAGCGTGCGGACCGGCCGTACGCCACGTTTTATCTCAGCTTCACCTCGAGCGAGCGGGAGGTTCCGCAACTCACCGACTGGCTGGCGCGCACGCTGCAACCTCAGCTCGCGACACTCCCGGGCGTGCAGCGCGTGAGCTACGAGGGCAGCCAGGCGCTGGCCATGCGCATCTGGATAGATCCGACCCGCCTCGCCGAACACAGTCTCTCCCCCGGCGATGTGCAAGCCGCGCTGGAGCGTAATAACTATCTGGCGGCCGTCGGCCAGACCAAGGGCAACCTGGTGCAGATCAATCTGCTCGCCAACACCGACCTGCGCGCGGCGGAGGAATTCCAGAATCTCATCGTCGCGGAACGCGGTGGCGCCATCGTGCGCCTCTCGGACGTCGCGCGCGTCGAGCTCGGCGCCGAAGAAGCCGCGATGGTCGCGAAGTACAACGACCAGCAGGCCGTGTACCTCGGTGTGTGGCCGTTGCCCGGCTCGAATGAAATCGAAGTCGCGCAAGGACTGCGCGAGGCGATGGAGCGCATCCGCCCGACGTTGCCGAAAGACATGGACATGCGCCTGGTCTGGGACGGCACCATGTTCATGCGCGATGCGCTCACGGAGATCACCAAGACGCTGGCCGAAACGGTGCTGATCGTCGCCGTGGTCGTGTTCCTGTTCATGGGCTCGGTGCGTACCGCGCTCGTACCGCTGGTGGCCATGCCCGTGTCGCTGGTCGGCGCGGCGCTGGTGATGCTCGCGTTTGGCTTCAGCCTGAATCTGCTCACCATTCTCGCCATCGTGCTGTCGGTAGGCCTCGTCGTCGACGACGCCATCGTGGTCGTGGAAAACATAGAACGACACGTGCGCCTGGGAAAGTCGCGCATCGAAGCCGCATTGGTCGGTGCCCGCGAGCTGCGCGGCCCGATCATCGCGATGACCATCACGCTCGCCACGGTGTACGCACCCATTGCGTTCCAGGGCGGCCTCACCGGCTCGCTGTTCCTCGAGTTCGCGATCACGCTCGCCGCAGCGGTCGTGGTATCCGGCCTGGTCGCGTTGACGCTGTCGCCGGTCATGAGCTCGCGCTTCGTGCATCCCAGCGGCGAAGAAGGCCGGCTCACCGCCCTCGTCAATCGCGGCTTCGACTCCGTGCGGCAGGCGTACGCCCGCGTGCTCGAGGGCGCGTTCGGTGCCCGATGGGCCATCGTCGTCGTCGCGTTGCTGGTTACGGTGGGTGCGTGGCCACTCTATCAATACTCGCGGCAGGAACTGGCGCCGGTCGAAGACCAGAGCCACATCAGCCTGTTTTTCGAATCCGCGCCCGACTCGACGCTGGCACAGAGCAATCGAGATCACCTCCAGGTCGTCAGCGCGCTCAGGAAATTCCCCGAGACTGACTTCACCTGGTCGCTGACCGCGAACTGGGGCGGGTTCGGCGGCCTGGTCGCGAAGAACTGGAAAGAGCGCGAGCGCTCCACCGAGCAGATGTTCGGCGAAGTGTATGCGGCGATCTCGCAGGTGCCGGGACTGCGCGTGTTTCCGCGGCTCGATCCGCCGCTGCCGACACCGGGACAGTACGACGTCGAGCTCGTCGTGCAGAGCGACGCTTCCATCGAGGAGCTGCTCACGACCACCGATGCCATCGTCGGCGCCGGCTGGCGCAGCGGCAAGTTCCTGTACGTCGATACCGACCTCAAGATCGACCTGCCACAGGCGCAAGTGGTGCTCGATCGCGAGCGCATCGCCGATCTCGGGCTCGACCTCGCCAGCGTCGGGCGCGAGCTCGGAACGCTGCTGGGCGGTGCTTACGTGAACCGTTTCAACTATTTCGAGCGCAGCTACAAAGTCATTCCGCAAATCGGCGATGCGGATCGCGCCACGCTCGACCCGCTACTAGATCTCAAGATCAAGACGCCATCCGGTGAGCTGGTGCCGGTATCGACATTCACACGCATCGAATCCAGCGCTGCGCCGCGCACGTTGAACCGCTTCCAGCAGAGCAATGCCGTGCGGGTGTTCGGCGGCGTGCAGCCCGGCGTGACCAAGGAAGAAGGCCTGCGGGTTCTGGAGAACGCGGCTGCTTCGGTCAAGGATGCCGACATCACGCTCGATTACGCCGGCGAGTCGCGCCAGATCCGCCATGAAGGCGCCGCACTCACCGCGACCCTGGGGTTTGCCATCCTGCTCATCTACCTCGTGCTGGCGGCGCAGTTCCAGAGCTTCCGCGATCCGCTGATCGTCTTGCTGGGATCGGTGCCGCTCGCGATTTCGGGCGCGCTCACATTCACCTTCCTCGACCTCACCACGATCAATATCTACTCCCAGGTGGGGCTCATCACACTCGTCGGCCTGATCGCCAAGAATGGCATTCTCATCGTGGAATTCGCCAACCAGCTGCAGGCGCGAGGGCTTTCGCTCATGGATGCGATTCGTGAAGCATCGCTGACCCGTCTGCGTCCCGTGCTCATGACCTCCGCCGCCACCGTGTTCGGCCACCTGCCGCTGGTGTTTGTCAGTGGCCCGGGAGCCGAGGCGCGCAACAGCATCGGCATCGTGCTCGTGACCGGCATGGTCGTCGGCACGCTGTTCACGCTGATCGTAGTGCCGGTGTTCTATTCGCTGATTGCTTCACAGCATCGGCGCACCGAAGAAGAGGCCGAGCCGGCCGTGCCGCCGCGTCTCGAGCAGTTGCCGGCATAGCCGCGGTGGCACAAAGCGACAGCGTCAACCGCCGCGTCGTCCTCGCCTCGCGTCCGCGCGGCGTACCGGTGCCGCAGGATTTCAGTCTGGACCAGACGGCCGTACCGGCGCCGGGCGAAGGACAGGTGCTGCTGCGCACGCTCTATCTATCGCTGGATCCCTACATGCGCAACATGATGGACGAGATCGCGCCGGTCTACTCCCGGTCGCTGCGGATCGGTGAGCCCATCGCGGGAGGCACCGTCAGCCGCGTGGTCCTCTCGCGGCATCGTGAGTTCCGTAGCGGCGACGTGGTGCTCGGCGAGGCGGGCTGGCAGGACTACGCACTGTCGGACGGTCAGGATCTCGTCCCGCTCGGTGACATGACGCAGCCATCGCTGGCGCTCGGCGCGCTTGGCATGCCGGCATTCACCGCTTATGTGGGGCTGCTCGACATTGGTCAGCCCAAACCAGCTGAAACCGTGGTGGTGGCAGCCGCAACGGGGGCGGTGGGCGCAGTAGTCGGACAACTCGCCAAACTCAAGGGCGCACGCGTCGTCGGCATCGCGGGCGGCGCGGACAAGTGTCGTTATGCAATCGAGGAGCTTGGCTTCGACGCCTGTCTCGATCGACGTGCGCTTCAGCAGCCCGGCCAGCTGGCCGCGCACCTCTCAACCGCCTGTCCGCATGGAATCGATGTCTATTTCGAGAACGTCGGTGGTGAGGTGCTCGACGCGGTGCTGCCGTTGCTCAACGTCGGTGCCCGCGTGCCGGTGTGCGGATTCATCGCGCACTACAACGACGCGGTGCAGGCGCCAGGTCCGAACCGGCTGCCGCTGTTGTTATCGACGTTGCTGGAGAAGCGCGCACGGATGCAGGGGTTCATGATCCTCGACCATTACGCCGAACGCTTCGAGGCGTTCCGAGGCGACATGGGCGGATGGATTCGCGATGGCAGGGTGAAGGTTCGCGAGGATGTGGTCGACGGCCTGCCGAATGCGGCGGAGGCGTTCATCGGCCTGCTCGAGGGGCGCAATTTCGGCAAGCTCGTAGTGCGAGTTGCCGACAACTGACGCGTCGGCCAGCCTCCATCGCGAGCGACCGGCGAAGTGGGCCGCATACCTGCCATCAGGTGTCAGGCTTTCCACGGTACAACGGTGCCATGGACGAACAACGCAGAGAATTGATTGGGGCCGGCGTTGCCGGCGCGCTGTTGCTCGCCGGAAGCAGTCTGGCGCGCGCCGATTCGGCCGCGCCACAGCTCGACCCGATTCCGCCACGGCCCGCAAGACCGACTCCGGGGAAACCCGGTGATTTCGCCTTCCTGACCGGCGAGTGGCGGATTCATCATCACCAGTCAAAACCGGGCTCCGCCGAATGGATCGAGTTCGAAGGAGAAGCCACCGTCACGGAAATTCTCGCCGGCGTCGGCTCAGTCGAGGAGCTGCGCATCCCCGCAAAGAGCTTCAGTGGCATGGGCTTGCGCCTGCTCGACGTCGAAAAGAAATTGTGGACGGATTTCTGGGTCAATGCGCGCAGCGGTGTGCTCACGCCTCCGGGTGTCACCGGGAGTTTCGAAAAGGGCGCTGGCATCTTCGTTTCGGAAGAAGACGAGGACGGCAAACCGTCGCAAATCGTCGGTGTCTGGGACCTGATCACTCCCTCGTCCTGTCGCTGGCGCCAAGCGCTATCGCGCGATCGAGGCAAGACCTGGGAGCAGACCTGGATCATGAACTGGAAACGCGCCTGATCACGGTGCCGGACAGCCAGACGGTGCGCACCACCTCGCCGAGCATTAGGCTGTGCAGCTCATGCGTGCCAGCCGCCTGCTATCGATCCTGATCCTGCTGCAGGTGCGCGGGCGGGTGAGCGCCGAAACGCTGGCACGCGAGCTCGAGGTGTCGGTTCGAACTATCTACCGCGACGTAGATCAACTTGGCGCGGCGGGCGTGCCGGTCTTCGCCGAAAAAGGCCGCCATGGCGGATTCGCGCTGCTCGGCGGTTTCCGCACCAATCTTACCGGCCTCACATCGCACGAAGCGGATGCGGTCTCGCTCATCGGCGTCGCCGAGGCGGCGGCCGACCTGGGGTTCGGCGACGGCGCAGCCTCGGCCCGCCTCAAGATTCTGGCGAGCGTGCCGCAACGCACGGGCACTCTCGCGAATCGCGTGGCCACCCGATTTCACCTCGATCCTTCACCCTGGTATGCGCGCCAGGCACCGCCGCCGGCGCTGCGGGAAGTCGCCGATGCCGTGTGGTCCGACCGTCAGGTAAAAATCAAGTACGAGAGCTGGAAAGGCGTCGTGCAACGCACGATCACACCACTCGGCCTGGTGATGAAGGCTGGCGCCTGGTACATCGCAGGCGCAATCGGCGCCGCCGTTCGCATCTACCGTGTTGCCGCCATCCGCACCCTCGAAAGCACGGAGCTTCCCGGGAAGCGTCCGCGGGAATTCGATCTCGCTCGTTATTGGGCAAACGCGGCGCGTGATTTCGAAGAAAGCTTGCGTAGCGAAACTGTGCGCGTCCGGCTGTCGCCGCTCGGCCGGCAATTGCTGCGTGACGTGAATCCCTCCGCGTCTGATGCGGCCGCCGCGCAGCAGCCTGCCCATCAGGATTCCTGGGCCGAAGTTCGGATTCCGTTTGAACGCATGCCTCACGCGGTCCGCGAAGCGCTACGAATGGGCGCCGAGATGGAAGTGCTCGAGCCGGCGGAGCTACGGGCGGCGATTGCGGCCGAGGCCATGAAAATTGCGCGGCGGCACAGGCGCCAATCACGCTAGGTACCCGTACCCGATTCGGCAGCGCTGCCGCGAGGCGGCGTCGAAAACTACTTCTTGCCCGACAGGCGCTCGATGAGCGACGCGAACTTCGAGCCCTTCTTGTCCACCTTGACGCGAAGATGCCGCACGCCGGTGTCGCCGGAGCTGTCGTTGGTGATTTCGAGCGTGTTCGCGCCGAGAATCTCCAGCGTCTGATCGAGTGTCTCTTCGTCCACCTGCGCATGCGCATCGCGACGCGCGCCGCGGGCGCCCGGCTTGCGGGCCTTGGAGGCTTTGGAAGGCGCGGCGGCCGGCGGCGGAGTGGCCTTCGCGGCCGGCGCGGCCGGCGCCGCAGTGCTCTTGCTGAATCGCGGTGAGGTCTCCCCGTCCACGTCCTGCGCGATCATTTCCGGCAGGTCATCCTCGAGCAGCTGGAAAATGCCGCTCGCGTTCGAAGAAGTCATGGACAACGGCGTGGGGGCCGGCCCGTCCTTGACGTTGACGGCGCGGTGACTGCCGCTGCGCGCGGCATTGAGATCGTTGGCACGTTCTTTCTCGATCGTCGTGACGGGCACGACCGAGACCGTCTTGAAGTCGGAGCGCACGTAGTAGGCCACCTGCTTCGCCGAGACGGCGTCGCTGAAGAAGCCGAGGCGCAGGCCGTACCAGGTGCGGCCCTCGCGGTTCGCTTCGGTGGTGTACAGCGTGTAGGCGTTGAAAATCGCCAGCGGCGAAATCTTGCTCATGTCGAAAGGCGTCACCGACCAATCGAGTTGTACGGCGAAGAGGACCGGAGCATTGCGCTTCACGTCGCTCTTGATGGCCATCATCGACGACGCGTCTTCGGGCTTGATGACGCGGATGGCTTCGTCGACGTTCGCCTCGGCCGATCCTTCGCGGAATGGCGTATGGCGCTCGAGCAGGCGGATGGTCTGCGTGTCGGAGAGATCGTCGAGCTCCTCGATGACCTGGCGCACGTTGGTGAGCGAGGGCGTCGCCGACATCAGCTCGTTCAACGCCGGCTTCAATGCCGGCATCTGCACCGTCGGTTCCGGAGGCCGGACTTTCGGCGCTGGAGTGGACGCCTGCAAAGCGGGTGCGGAAACTTTTGCCGCAATCTTCGGGGCAACTGCCGGCGGCCGTGCCGGCGCGCTGGCTGGCGCGGGTTTCGCCGCCACCACCGGTTTCGCGGGAGCGGCGGGTTTGGGAGCGACCGGTCTGGTGGCGGCCGGCCTGGCCGCCACGGGTGCGGGTTTTTTCACTGCCGCCGGCTTTGGCGCCGCGGCCTTGGCCGCAGCCGGCTTGGCTGCCGCGGGCTTGATGGTGGCGGCTCGTGCGGCAGCGGCTGCCGGCGGCGGGCTAACTACCGGCGGCGCGGGCGGATGCACGACCGGTACATTGAGCGGTTTGAAATCCGGCGGCTCATCGCTGAGCACGAACGGCTCTTCGAACTCCGCCTTCGGAGCAGGAGGCGGAGTCGATGCAAACGGATGAGGTTCGGGAGCGGCGGGTTGCGTCTCGGGCGGTGGCGCAGCGGCGCGCGGCGGTGCCGCCGGAGCGGGCGCGGCTGCGGGACCCGAGGCAACCGGCCTCGCCGGCGCAGCCGCCGCGGGAGCCGATGCAGCAGGAACGGATGCAATAGGAACGGATGCAGCGGGATTCGAGGCGGCGGCAGGCGCGGCAGGCGCGTTGGCGCGCAGTTTTTTGCCGGGGGCTTCGCCGGCCCACGCGCCGGGGTAGACATCGCGGACGATGGTCAGCATTTCTTCGGCGGCCTGCATGGTCTCGAAATAACCCATGTGCAGGCGGAAGCGCTCGCGGCCGTCTTCGCGGCGGCGGCTGACAAAGAAAGTGTATTGAGCGAGTGTCGGATCCTTCGGCTGCGACAACGCCATGGGCGTGGTCGACGAGGTCAGATTGATTACAAACCCGCCCGTGGCGGCTCCGCCGGTGGGCCGCGTCAGCTTGCTGACGACGTAATCTGGCTTGGCACTCATTGGTTAACCGTTCCCCGAAAGACGAGACCGAATCGCCTCCCTTCCCGAAAGCGATCGTAATTTCCACTCACTTTGGAGTGTGCGAACCAAGGCATATACGGTCAACCGGCGAACTGAGCACGCTGTCGCAGATCGCAGACCTAAATACTCATTCCCCTACGAGAAACATGACATAAGCGTGCGCAATTTTTGCTGCACAGCATTAATGCGACGGCAGTCAGTGCAGACGATTCCAGAATCGCCCGGCCGAGAAGAAACGCTCCGCATAAAACTCATCGTCGAGAGAATTGATGGTTACTGGTTTGCCGGCACCTGGCGCGTGTACGAACTGGTGCTTGCCGATATAAATGCCGACGTGATTCACCTTGCGGCTGTCGATGCGGAAGAAGACGAGATCGCCACGCCTGAGTTTGCGCGGCTTGATGCCCGTCGCCTCTTCAGCCTGATCGCGCGAGGTACGTGGCACCGTGAGTCCGAGCTGGCGATGCGCGTAGAACACCAGGCCGCTGCAGTCGAACCCATCGAGCGTCGCGCCACCGTAACGATAGGGCGCGCCTCGCAGGCGCAGCGCGAATTCCGCAAGCGCTTCGCCGCGATTGCGCATGGTGGATGCGCCGCCGGCGCCGTTCCACGCAGCCGAAGGCGGCGCTGCCGGCACCGCAGGTCGTGGTTCTGGGGCGGAAGCGCACCCCGCAAGAAGCAACAGCAGAACGGTGACGTTAGCCCGCGGCCCTGGCATCGCCGATCTCGGAGCCAGGGCGGCGCGATTCGAGGATTTCCGTGAGTGCGGCGGCCGACATGGGCCGCGCGAGGTAGTACCCCTGCGCCGACTCGCAGCCGCGCGAGCGCAGGAACTCGAGCTGCCCCGCCGTTTCCACGCCTTCGGCCGTCACGCGTTTTCCAAGTGTATGTGCCATGGTGATGACTGATTCGACCAATGCACCGGCCGATTCGTTCTGTGGGACTTCTTCCAGGAAACTGCGGTCCAGTTTCACCGTATTCACCGGATAACGCCGCAAATAGTTCAAAGAGGAGTAACCGGTGCCGAAGTCGTCGAGCGCGAGTTTCACGCCGAGATTGGCGATCGCGCGCAGCGGCTCCTCGACTTCGTCATCCGCGAGCACGGATTCCACGAGCTCGAGCTCGAGGCAGGCGGGCGTGATGCCGTGTTGCTGGAGCGCGCTCTGCACCATGCGCACGAAGTTGCTGTCCTTGATCTGCTGCACCGACACGTTCACCGAGAACATGCGCGGCGCGACCCCGGCGCGGGCCCATTCGGCGTACTGCCCGCAAGCGGAATCCAGCACGAAACCGCCGATGTCGGTGATGAGTCCGGAATGTTCGGCGGCGGGAATGAACTCGCCGGGTAGTTTGATCCCGTCGTAACGCGTCTGCCACCGCAGCAGCGCTTCGGCGCCGCACAGCCGGCCGTCGGCCAGCGAGAACTGCGGCTGGTAGAACAGCGACAGCTCGCGCCGGCGCAGGGCGCGGTGCAGTCCGCTGTCGGTGAAAGTGGCGCGGCGCTGGACCATTTCCCGCTCGAAGAAAATGGCGCGGCCGCGTCCCTGGGCCTTGGCGCGATACATCGCGAGGTCAGCCTGGCGGATGATCTCTTCGAGATCGACGCCGTCGTCCGGGAACATGGTGACGCCAACGCTGGCGCGCATCTGGTAGTCGCGCCCACCGAGGTTTGCGGGCAACGCGAGCGAACGAATCACCCGATCGGCGATCGTACGCGTGGTTTCGGCATCGCCCACGTTGCGCAACAGCACCGTGAACTCATCGCCGCCGAGGCGGGCAACCGTGTCGCCCTCCTTCGTGCACGCCTTGAGCCGGTGGGCGACGATCGACAGCAGCTGATCTCCCGCGCTGTGGCCGAGAGTGTCGTTGACGCGCTTGAAGTGATCGAGATCCACGTACATGAGCGCGCCGCGCGTGAGACCTGTGGCGGCCGCAGCCAACTCCTGCGCCAGCCGGTCGCGGAACAACGCGCGGTTCGGCAGCTGCGTGAGCGGGTCGAAATGTGCCTGGCGATAGAGCCGCTCGTCGCGGGCGCTATTCGATAACGCGGCACGCAGCCGCTCGGCAAACGCCGCGCCGTAGTCAGCGACCGCCGGATCACGCGATGGTTCTCCGTGATACCCGACGATCAGCATGGCGGCCAGGCGCTCGTCATCGATCACCGGCCACAACCAGAAGAACTCGGCGCCCACGTCGCGCATCGACACGAGGAAGGCGTGACGCGTCTCCTCTATGCGCGCGATCGTCATGCCTTCAGGCGCCTCGCGCACCGTGGCGAGCATGGCGGGATCGAAGGTCACGCGCTGTACCGGCAACTCATCGGCGCCCTGCGCCGCCATGAACAGGCGGCCGTGTGCATGGGCGGTCGGATCGAGCAGGATGACGCCCACGCACTGGCTGCGGGTGAGCTCGCGGAACTTGGGCAGCACGATGTCGAGCGCGCGATCGATTTCACTGGCGGCAAGCAGGGCGCGATCGACTTCGCCGAGCACCTCGAAGGCGCGCCAATCCCTTTGCAGCGACAGCGCGGTGAGATTGAACTCGCGCTCGAGCGGCCCGAATTCTTCAACGGTACTGTGCGGCAGCGTTTCGAAGCGGTGCTCGCGCAGGTGCGCAAGCCCGCGGCGCAGCGACCGCAGTGGCGGCAGATAACGTTCGATGACGATCGCGGCGACCGCGAAGGCAACGAGGATGGTGAGCACCACCAACGCCAATGCAGTGGGTATCAGGCCGGTGGCCGTCGAGCCGAATGTGGCCTCGGGCGCGAACACTACGACGGTGTTGGCCGTGAGCAGATCGCCGGCCACGCTCGGCGGCACATACGTCATGGCGCCGCGCCACTCACGGCCCAGTGCATACCACGCGAGGATCGCCGATCCGCCCGGCGCGTCCACCACGTGCGGCGCACTGCGCTCGAACAACTGCGCCAGCTCCTGGGGTACCGGACTGCTGCTGTATCGCGCGGTACCGACGCCGTCGAGCACCGCCAGATGACGGCCGTCGAGGCCGCGCGCGAAATCGGCCGGAATGCCGCGGGCATTGAACATCAGCGTCGACGCCTTTTCGCGCGACAGCGTCATCAACTCCTGGTTCTGCTGATTCGCGCGGCGCTCTTGCGCTTCGAACCAGCGCGAGAACAACGCAAGACCCAAGGGAATGAGCATAGCCAGGGCGATGACGAGCCAAAGCCGGCGCGTCAGGCCACTGCGCAAGACCGAGTTGTACGGATTGGCGCTCATCAGATTCCCGCGGGGAACGTTGCGGCTCAGCAACGCTGATCGCACCTTCCTCAGATAACGATCAGACTTTACGGAATGTAGGAGAGCGCAAATGCGCGCCGCGTCACGATTGCGGCTGTATCGTTATCAGGCGGGCTTCTTCCTGGCCATTTGTGCCACTAACGACTGTGGCGCGCGTATCTCGGAAAGCTGCCGGATACCACTAAAGGTGTAGCGGTAGACGCCACGCGCTCCACGCCTGGCGGCGCCGAGCATCGCCTTGCCCACGGTTTCCGCGGATATGGCCCGGTAGGCCTCACGCGGCCCGGTGAGCAGTGGATTGATGAGCGGAGCGAATATGCGGCCGGTGATTTCCAACGGACGCAGGTTCTTGCGTGGGCCTAACAACAGGCTGGGTTGCAGGATATCGACCGATACGAACCCCAGATCCGAGACCGCCTCTTCCATTTCGCCCTTGATGCGCTGGTAGAACTTCTTCGATTGCGAGCTTGCACCCACCGACGACACCACCACGAAGCGCGTGGCCTGGGCCGCGCGTGCAGCGCGCGCGAACATCAGCACCGCATCGACGTCCGCCGCCCGAAATGCTTCTTGTGAACCTGCTTCGGCGATCGTCGTACCGATGCAGCAATACGCATCATTTGCGGTGAGTCCCTTGAGCTGCTCCACCATGCGCTCGAAGATCACCACGCGGTTGGCGAGCTTCGGATGTTCCTTGCCGAACGGCCGACGCGTGAGCGCATAGACGCGCGTGTAATCCGGTGCTTCCAGCAGCGTTTTGAGCAGGAAGCCGCCGACGAGCCCGGTGGCGCCGGCAACCAGCGCGATTCTTGGTGTTGTACTCACGCGCTGGAGCTTAACAAGATTTTTTCCATCAATCCTTGTGAGGACGGCCGTCGTTGCGCGCGCTCGGCAAGTGCCAGTTGAACCACATCGACAGAATCCTGAGCGAGAAGCAAAGCGCGGCGCCAGCGGCGGCAGCCGGGATGGCCGGCAACTGCAGCCAGTCGCCAAGCACCACCACGAGCGCCCCGGCAAGCGCGGCAAGTGCGTAGATGTCGGACTGGAATACCACCGGAACGCGCGAGAGCAGCAAGTCGCGCATGACGCCGCCGCCGATGCCGGTGAGCATGCCGATCAACGCCGCCATCACGGGAGGCAGGTCGAATGCCAGCGCCTTCTGGGTGCCCGCGACGGCAAACAATGCGAGACCGGCCGCATCGAATACCCGCACCGGGTTGCGCATGCGTTCGATTTGCGGATGCCAGATGAAGGTCACCAGGCCAGCGAGCATCGCCGCGGCCAGGTACCGGAAGTCCACGAGTGCCGCCGGCGGCACCGCGCCGATCAGGAGGTCGCGCAGAATCCCGCCTGCGCTCGCCGTCGCGAACGACAGCACCAGCACGCCGAACAAGTCGAGGCGCTGACGCACCGCCGCCGTGGCGCCAGCCAGCGCGAACACGAATACGCCGATGAGGTCGAGGATTAATAACACCGGCGCATTGTGCATCACACACCGAAGCTGGGCATTCGCGGCGCTAATGGCCTCTGCTCACCCGTTCGGATGATGCGGCGGAAACCCAGGGGAATATGCTCACGGTGGGGAACGGACTCCCCGTCGATCTTCATGAAATAAGGAGTGAAAGCATGCATGTCCCTAGCAATCGATGTGGCCGGGAAAGGCGCCCGCGGCGCCGGACCGCCGCGGTGGCACTCGTGGCCCTGCTCGGCAGTCTCGCCGGCGCCGCGCAAGCGGTGGAATTCGACGAGAAGCTGAAGGCGCCGATGGTGAGAACCGGCGCCGAGCTCAAACCCAGGCTCGATAGCCATCTGCAGCTCATGAACCGCCTCAATGCCAAGGCGCCCATCGACCAGGTTCGCGACAAAGCATCGCTTCGCGAACGAGTCGACATGTACTGGTTGCTGGGGCGGCTGGTCGATGAACGCGTGCCGCTACCCGAGCTCACGAAGCTTGGCTTCGAGGCGAGAGGCGACGGCAGCTACCACATCGACACTCACAAGCATCCGGCATGGCGGCCGCTCGAGCAGAATCTGACCATGCTGAGCGAGGTCTCAGCAGTGGACGCGGTGGCTTCCGCGCTCACCGTCCGCGGGTTGCGCGAGGACGACCTCGCTTCCATGCGCAAATACGTCGCGGAGCACAATCTCGAACACCAGCGTGCCGAACGGAAGCTCTCGATCGTGCTGAGCGCCGCCAGGGTTGCGAAGAAATACCAGGCAATCAAACAACCATTCGACGACCGCGCGATGCTCGCCTATTTCTATCAGAAGCATCTGGGAGCGGCAGAAGTCGAACAGCAGTGGTCGGAAGGGTTGATGAATTCCGTCAGCTCCCAGGCGCAGCGGATCCTGGCCTCCTTCTTCGCGGAAGACTCAGGATCGTGGTTCATCGCGCCCACCGCCACAGCGGATGCACTCGAGTACGAGCGCCAGATGCTGTTGAAACCTGATTTCGAACAGCTCGCAAGAAAGGCTTTTGAGGAGGGCAAGTTATGAGTCATTTTCAGACGCTCAAATGGCCCGCGCTTTTTGTCGCGGCGCTGCTCGCGCTGCAGTCAACGCCGGCTTTCGCAGACCTCGCCGCAAGTGTTCGCCCGTATCCGGCACAACAGATCGGAATGACGCCGGAAATCAAGATCGGCACGCTCACGAGCGCAAGAACCAACCTCAATAGCATCTGGGCTCGCGTCGCGTACCGTGTCGAATGCTCCGAAGCAAACATTCAGCCTGCGCTGGAAGGGTCGCTGGCCGGGTCAAACAACTCATTGCTTGGGCCCAGGAATATCGACGTGACCGCCCCTCCATTCTTTCCTTCGACGATGACACTTCCGGGCTTCACCTCCATTCCCAATGGCGGTACGTTCGACTGCGTACATTTCTTCACCGGCGAAGCGAGATCGAACGTGTTGCCGATCGGCTCCGGCGGTGCCACGTTCCCAATCGGCGGGGATTCGTGGGAAGAGAGCGGCTTCCTGACCTTCACCGTCATCAAGCCAGGAACGTCATACGGCGGAGGCTGCCGCTTCTGACCCGACTCTTTATCTTCTTTCATCAATACCAAGGACGGTAGCCATGAAATTTCTCAAGCGACTCTTTACTGCCTGCCTGCTGAGCGTGGGCCTTCAAGCCGGCAACGCCTGGGGCTGGAGCTTCTGCAGTCCGATCGTCATCGATCTCGGCAACAACGGCATCAACCTGGGCCAAGCCGGGGTCGGCGTGTATTTCGACGTCAATGCGGATGGCGTGCGCGACCACGTGCAATGGGTGCGCCGTGGCGGTGACGAGGGATTCCTCGCGCTCGATCGCAGCGGCAACGGACTCATCGACAACGGTGCCGAGCTGTTCGGTGTCGGCACACCACTGTTGCTCGAGGGACGCAACGCACCGAATGGCTTTGTCGGACTCGCGCAATACGATTCGCGCCAGCTCGGCGGCAACGATGATGGTCTTATCAACGAGGCCGATGCCATCTGGCCGCAACTGCGCGTCTGGGTCGACGCGAACGCGGACGGCGTCTCCACTCACGATGAGATGCGCACGCTGCGGAGCGTTGGCCTCATGTCCCTCGAGACCATTCCGAAAATCCGCAAGTACCGGGACGCCGCGGGTAACGTCATCCCATATTGGGCGTGGGCCATGCAACGCGCCAGGCCGGGCCGTGCGCTCATGGTGGACGTCTTCTTCCTGGTGCTCCCGTGAACGATAGTCAGGGACAAAACCTGCGCACCAGCGCCACGCGCGAATCCACGTTGAGCTTCCGGAAGATCTGACGGACCTGTGACTTCACGGTATTGGCCGAGACGCCGCGCAGATGCGCAATCTGCGCGAGCGTCCGGCCCTCGCACAGCTGCTCCGCCACTGCCCGCTCGGCCTTGGTTAGCTGGTTCCTGCCGGCGGGGTGATGCAGCACGCAGGTGAGCGAGAACGTCGCATGCTCGCCGCTGCCTTGCAGGCGAAACGCGAATCCGTTGACGTGTTCGTCGACACCGACCGTCTTGCAGGGTGCGAGCAGGCGGGCGATCAGCGCCGCGGCTTCGCAAGCGCGCGGGCGGGTTCGCGCCCTGCCCAGGTTGCGCAGCTCCGCCAGCGCCTGGTCGAGCGTCTTGAGTGATGCCACCGGCGCGTTGTGCCACAACGGCGAGCGCGCAGGACAGTCCCATATCTAGCCAAAACCGGCAGATTCGCGATCAGGTCGAAGTCAGTTTCTTTACCCAGGCGGCGTACTTGTCCATCCAGCCGTGCAAAAACTTGCGGGTGTCAGCATTGGCGAAGCTGCCAGTTTCGTCGAAGAAGCCGTCCTTGACGTGCAGGTAGACCTCGGGCTGCCCGAAAGTCGGCATGTCTAGATAGGCCAGGATGGAACGCAGGTGGGATTGCGCCACGGCAGTCCCGATCGCGCCAATCGAGATGCCGACGAGTCCCGCCGGCTTGCCCGCCCAGGCGTTCTGACCGACGGGGCGCGAAGCGTGATCCAGCGCGTTCTTGAGCACCCCGGGAACCGAACGGTTGTACTCGGGCGTGACGAACATGACGGCATCCACGGCGCGCAGCTCGCTTTTGAATCTTTGTACTTCGGGAGCCTGCGCCTTGTCCTCGTCCTGGTTGTACAGCGGCAGGTCGCCGATCCGCAGCTCCTTGAAAGTGAAATCCGCCGGCGCGAGCTTGATGAGGGCGTTCGCGAGTTTTCGATTGTGGGATTCCTTGCGAAGGCTTCCAACGACATAACCAATCTGCCTGGGCATTCATCACTCCTTGCACTCGATCATCTCAAAAACGCGGCCCGGTTCTGTAGGAGGACGGCGCCTGGACCACTGCATGCAGGTACGCACGACGTCGTATGACCTTCCGCGATGCACAACGCCCTGCAGATTCGCCTTCATGTGGTGTCCCTGACCACCTGCAACCCGAGGATCCGCACGCGGCAGCCGCTCTGGCATCCGGGGGGCGGAAGTAGACGCGGACGCCGCCCCCGGTACCGCTGCTTTGCGAGGGGGTGTCGCCACGCAAGCTCGCGCTGAGCCTGGCGCTCGGCGGCACGATCGGCCTAATCCCGGTGCTGGGATTTCGACCACCCGGTACGCACTCGTGGCGCTCATCCCCGGTTGCGGTTGGGGCAGCCTGAGCCTGTAGATGACCGCTAACTACCCGGATGCGAGGATCACGGCGGTATCGAACTCGCGCACGCAAAAGCAACATCGACGAGCAGGCGCGCACGGTCGTTGCGCAATCTCGAAGTGATCATCCGCGACCTCAATGAGCTGGCGTTTCCGCCGGGCCGGCTGTTCGAGCACATGCAACCGCGACACGCTGCTGTCGTGCGTGTCTTTGTGAATGGCCCCTGGCGCCACACTTTTCGTACACATCTTTACGCACGCACGATTCGCCTACCCGTTCGATGTGCGCTGACAGGTGCCGGGCTGGCACCACCGCTCACGGGCGAGGCCTGGTGACGGAATATGGACCGACATCGGGGCGAGCTCATGCCGGTGCTGGCGCGCACCTGCGGTTCCGCCGGAGCCATTCGCTGGTGGGTGTGCTGGCCGATACGCAGGCGGCCGCGAAAGGCTGGTCTGGCATTACCTATTTGAAAAACGCTGAAAAGCGGTAGAGTCTGCCGCTATGGCTGCTGCTAAATTCCCCGCGTGGCTCAGCGCCACTGCCCTGACCTTTGCCTTGGGCTTCACCATGGCGGCGCATGCCGTCACCGATGCCGACCGCATTGCGGTTTACAAGGAATTTCGCGCGCAGTTCGACGCCAGGAAATACGCCGAAGCCCAGCCGTTGGCGGAACGTCTGGTGGCGCTCACCGAAGAACAATACGGCACCGAAGAACTGGCGCTCACCAATCCACTGACCAACCTGGCCACGGTTCACTACAAGCTCGGCCATTTCCCCGCGGCCATCGAGAATTACCAGCGCAGCCTGCGCATCCTGCAGGCCAAATCGACGCTCGCCGACAAGCAGCAGATACGTCCGCTGCACGGCCTCGGCATCAGCTTCATGGGCGCCAGGGATCCGGAGTCGGCCGTGGTGGCGCTCAAGCGGGCCGCCGATCTGTCGCGTAATACCGATGGCCTGTTCAACATCAACCAGGTGGAATTCATCGACGCGCTCATCGACGCCTACGAAGCCAGCGGCCGCTACGCCGAGGCGGAAAAGGAAAGCCTGTATGCCATGCGCGTGGAGGAAGCCGCCTACGGCCGCAGCTCGATCAAGCTGATCGACCGGCTCGACAAGCTGGCGCGCTGGTATGAAGCCTCGCGACGCTACACCAGCGAACGCAACACCTACGAGCGGGCGCTCAACATTCTCGCGAAGACCGCTCCGGAAAGCGATCTGCGCCGCGTCGGCCCGCTGCGCGGTATTGCGCGCTCGTTCCGGCTCGAAGCGTTCTATGGAGTCGAAGGGGCCGATACCGGCTCCAGTTTCAACTCCGGCGGAACCGGCGCGCCGGTATTCGCCGATGGCACGCAGCAGCGCCGTGGCGAGAGCGCACTCACGGCCGCGCTCGCCATCATCGATGCCAATCAGCCACCCAGTGAACAGCTGCGCGGCGAAGTGCTCACCGATCTCGGCGATTGGTTCCTGGTCGCAAACTCGCTGCGTCGCGCCTACGACACCTACGCCGATGCGTGGAAGGCGCTCGCGCAGGTGTCGAACACCAAGGCGCTTCAGGAACCGCGCGTACTCGCCTACCGGCCGTCGATCAGCTCAGTCGACCGTTCGCAGCTCGACCCGGCGGAAGCCGTGATCAAAACCGTGGAGTTGCATTTCAAAGTGGATCGCGATGGCCGCATCGAGGATGTGACTTCTCCCACCACGGATGTGCCCGAGGCCATCGTCAGGAATTCCATGGCGTCGATGAAGCGCTCGCGGTTCGCGCCGCGCATCGACAACGGCGCGGCAGTGCCCACCGAGAATGTCGTCTTCCTCGAACGGGTGATGATTAAAGTGACGCCGCCGGGCGCGGAGACGCAATCTGCGCCGGCTCCGACGAAGGAGGAACCGAAGCCGGTGGAGCCGACGTCGGAGGAGCCGGCGGTACCGAATCCGGAGCCGTCGCCACTACCACCGGCTGGTCGTTGATCGGCACGGCTTCGATCGTCATTTCAGCGACGACCGCCTCTGCTTCCGGCGAACCGGGCAGCGGCTTGGCCTTCGGCGTCAACGCCTGGGAAGCCAGCAGAGGCTTCGCCACCTCGAGATTGGGAAACTGGGTGAGGAATTTAGCGGCCGCATCGCGCATGGCCGCATACGAGGCAATTCCGAGCTCTTCCTCGCCATTGCCGATCTTGGGTGCCGGACCGCTGCCATAGCCGGTGAGCGTCAGCGTATCGATGAGCTCGCCGTTCGGCGCGTAGATGAAGATCTGGTAGCGGATGGTGACGGCGCAATAGACACCGCCGGTTTCCTTCGAATTGGCGAACGAGAATTGCTCTATGCGCGGCTCGAAGATCGCCATGATGCCGGGCTCGAGGCGCGCGGCGTCGACGGTTTCGAAAATCTTCGCTTCGGTGAACTCGGCCTTGAAGATTTCTTCGATGAGATGCCGGTGCGAAGGACCCAGCTGCGCTTCGTAATTGACGCTGGCGCGCGACTCTTTGTGCACGTAATTGGCCGCTTCGGTGGTAACCACCACGCCCACTTTGGCCGGCGTCTGCACGATGAGCGGCTTGGGCAGATCCCCTTCCGGGCGCACGGCGACTGCCGCACAGCCGCCCAGCATCAGGAAAGCGGCGCACGGAATGCTGAGTTGCGAAATGCGGGACACGTTCACGCGTTGCTATCCTTCATTGATGCAGCGAGGCTGGCCGAGAACGTCCACCTTGATCGCGCAACTCGGACCACCGATCGTGAGACCGACAAAGGTCCCTTCGTTCTCGTCGCACATGGCCCGCATTAAAACAGAAAAACGCTGATTGATTCGCGGCGGCGAGCTGGACCCGGCGGGCATGCCGATGGCGTGAATGCGGATTTTGTGGCGTCCCTGGCGGTCGACGGGGTTGTATTTACGCACCGCCACGAGCGCCGCCTCGACCGAAGGCCCGGTGAAGTCATCGCCGATGACGTAGACGCTGATCTTCTTGTCCGCGGCCCACCAGCCCATGACGGCCGCGGCAATGCCCTCGACCGGGCTCGAATCGCTGAATGGCTTCCAGTTGACCATGGTCGAGAGAATCCTGGTCCGTTGCGCAGGCGTGTCGTTCAGCCACTGGCCCTTGGTGCTCGCGAACATGGGTTTGCCCTGGTCATCGAGGATCTGCATGCCCTTGACCGTCGGGTAGATGTCGAGAATCTCCTTCATGACGTTCTGCGCATTCTCCCAATTGTCGGCCTGCATGCTGCCCGAGGTGTCGATGACGAAGATGATGTATTCGCTGTCGACCGGAATGCCGCCCACCGAAAGATTGTTCGGATCGCGCCGCGGGGCGGTCTTGAGCAGCCGCTGCATCTCCGCGGTCAGGGTCTGGTGCGCGGCCACGAGCTCGGTCTCGACGATGTTCGTGACCGACGCTTCGCCTTTGCTGGCGTGGAATTCGCCGCGGATTTTCGACATCTCGCCCGCCAGTACCGCCGCTCTGCGCTGCTCGACCGTGAGCACCTTGGTCCGGCCCTGCAGTTCGCGATCGAGCACATCCGTCTCGCCGCGCAACTCGAACAGCTGGCGCTGCAGGTCGAGGATCTGCCCCTTGAGGTCTTTCTCGCTGCGCTCGATCACGATGGGCTGGCCGATGTCGGTGAGCACGAGCAGCAGGATGATCGCGCCGAAGCCGCAACAGATGCAGTCGAGGAACGACAATGTGAACACTTCGAATTCGCGGCGCTTACCGATTGCCATGAGTGCTTCTTCCTAGGGCCAATCGCGCGAGGGGATGACGTAGGCGCCGCTGCTGCGGCGCGCGAGGCGCCAGTAGGCGTGCGCCGCGAGCGGATCGCCTTTCATGGGCAGCAGCACGATGTCGATCGGCAGTTTGCGATCCATGATTTTCACGGCGTCATCGAACAACTGCTCGCGATCGCGGGAATTGATGAATTTGCGCGAAGCGGCCACCGAACCCTGCGTAGGCAGGCCGTCGGTGATCAGGATGATCTGGTCCGGCTCGGGTGTCAGCGTGCGCACCGACAGAAAGGCGTTCACGAGGCTGGTGCCATCGCCGGGCGTGATGGCGCGCGCGGCGGCCAGTACGCCGTTGATGGCGCGCGGATCGCTGGCGCTCAGCCACTGCCCCTGGGTGTTGGCCTGCACGGACTTCGCCTTGGCATTGAAGCCGATCACCTGGAACTGGCTGTTGTCGGGCAGCTGCGCCGTGACCCACTCCACGATGTCTAGCGCGCGCCGCCATTTCTGCGCCGCGCGCCGCATGGGCTCCGGCTGGTTGCGCAACCTGATCACCTTGGCGATGTCCTCGTCCATCATGCTGGCGGAGGTGTCTAACAACACCAGGATGCGCTTGCCTTTCATCTGCAGCGCGCTGATGTACTTGCGATTGCCGCGGCCGCGGAAGGCCTTCACGCGGGTGCCGGCCGGCGCCTTGTCGAGCGCGCCGCCCTGCAGGCGCTTCACGCCTTCCTCGAGCGACTTGATGTCGGCCTTGAGCTGGTTGATGTGCGCGCGCCGGGCCAGGCTCTCTTCGTCGTACGTCGAGGATTGCTCGCGGCGCGCCTTGAGCTCGGCGGCGACGCGCAGCGCACGCGCCTGGGCGGTGGCCGCATCCTCGTCGGTCTTCTCCAAAGTGTTACGCAGCTGCACGAGATGCAGCGTGCCGACCTTCACCTCTTCCTCGAGCTTGCTCACTTCGCCCGTGAGTTGCTGCAGGCGCAGGATCTCCTGCGCGCCCTTCTGGGCCTGCACGATGGTATAGAACAGCACCACCGCTCCGAAGCCGCAGCAGATGCAGTCGAGGAACGACAGCGTGAAAACTTCGAAGGCGCGGCGTTTTTTCACGGCGCACTCTCGCGCGCGCTGGCGGCCGCGGAGATCAGCGTGAACTCCACGCCCGGCGTACCGACTCGCACGCGATCGCCCGGACGAACCGTGGCACGCTCACGAACGCGTGCACCGTTGATCCAGGTTCCAAACCGGCTGTGGTCCACGAGCACCGTGCGCTCGCCGTCGCGGCGCAGCGAACAGTGGCGGCGCGATACACCGGCCGCGGCGCGCGGCAGCGTGATGTGCGGAGCGTTCGAGACCTCATCGGTACCGATCACGAGGCCCACTTCCGGAAAGCGCATGGAGTCGCCGCCGAACAGGATGTGCGTCACGGGCAGCGCGCGCGCCGGCGAGGTGCTCACCGACGCGACGTATTCGATGTCCGCGGCCAGGCTGTGATCGGCGATACGCGCGATGTGCCGGCGCAGACGCGGAGTTTCGGGCAGGTTCGCGGTCTGCAGCGAAGCGGCCACGGCGGCGATGCCGGCGGGCGCGATGACCAGGCCATCCTGCTCGAGCTCGAGCAGGCGCGGCAGGAATCCTGGCCAGCGTCGCGATTCGGCCGGCAATACCAGCGCCGCGCCCTGTCCGGCGATGCGCGCGGACCGTGCCAGGCGCGCGAGCTCACGGTAGAACGGCTGCGCCGCGTCGGCGAACATCTGCGCATCCACACCCACGGAGAAGCGAGCGCCATCGGCTTCGATGATGGCGTCGACCTTGCCTTCCGTAGCGGCGCGCGCGGCCAGCAGCGGCAGATCGGCGAACAGACGTTGCTCGACGTCGAGGCTCAGCAGCGGATCGAAACGTGTGTTCTTGACCATGGCGGCGGCCACGGCGATGAGCCACAGATCGTAGACATCGAGCAGATTGGCGCGTTCGCTCACGAACGCTTCCTCGAAGACGCACTCGGCTCCGCCGGCGACTCGCGTCGCGACGCCGGAGCGCCAGCCGGCATCGAGCACCACGTAGTGGCTGCGATCGACCACGGCGGCCGCGGTCAGCGTCGCCGAATCGAGGAAGTCGCGGGCGTCCACGCCGGCGGCGCTCAATGCACCGCGAAGCGCCGTCAACGCAGCCGCATCGAGGTCGGCCGGCACGGCGATGACCGCGTCGACCCGTTCTTCGATGCCGAGCGCGCGCAGGTGCGCATGCAGCTCGATCGCCGCGTTGCGTGCGGCGATTTCACTGCGCCCGAGCTCGCGCCAGTGCCCGAGGGAGACTTCGTCGGGCCGGCCGCGCGCGGCGGCCAGCGCGGCGCGGCCGACGCGTGACGCGCTGCTGTCCGTTCCCGTCTCCACCGCCAGCGGCTCGTTGACGAGCATCTGCCCATCGCGGGCGATGGAGAGCGTGTGGTGGTCGAAGTGAATGCCGTACATGGTAGTTAGGAAATCAGGTATTCGTGGGAAAGCTCACGCTCGAATCGGCGTCGTATTGCAGGTCGGGCGGCAGGTCCTCGGGCGCGATGCCTTCGTAGGGATCCTTGTCTTCCGTGTCATCGGCAGCGGCGCCTTCGGCGGGTTTCTCGCCTTCGGCCGCGGGCTTGGCCGCACCGGGCTGCGGCGCGTCCGGCGCGGTGGCGCCGCCGGGTGGCGGTGCATCGGGAATCTCCGCCGGCGAAGGTTTCGAGCCGCCGGACGGATTGTCCGGCGCCGGCATCTGGCCGGGGGGTGTGTTCGGGGTTGGCGTGTTGCTCGGCGGCGGACCGATGTGCAGTGGCGCGTTCAGGAACGCCGTGGTCGCGGCGATGGCGGCGACACCGGCCACACCGATCGCAAACACCATTCCGACGACATGACGCATGTGCGCTCCTAATCCGCCGCTACGTAGCGCGCAACGCGGAAACCGATGACGTCGCTGGGTACGGCCGCGCCCTCGCGCCACGGGAAGCGCAACTCGCTGGTGGCGACAGTGCGCCAGTTGGAGCCGCGATAGGCGTGGAACTTGCCGTCGTTCGGGCCGAGCGGGTCGGTGACGGCGGATGAGGGCACGAACGACAGATAGCGGTCATTGACCCATTCGGACACGTTGCCGGCGAAATCGTAGAAACCGAGTGCATTCGGCGCAAACAGCGCGGGCGCGGCCGCAGCCGGAAATTCGTCCTGGTGGCCGTCGACGGCGGCGCCTAACAACTCGAGCGCCTCAGCTCCGCCAATGTTGGCGGTGCCCGACACGACCGGCAGCTCCGCACCCCACGGATACTTCAGCGGCTTGCCGCTGCCGGCCGTGCGCGCCACGAACTCCCACTCGGCCTCGGTGGGCAGGCGGTAACCATGGGTGACGGGCGTGATGAGCGTGAAGCTGCCGCCCTCCACCGGCTGGTAGGCAGGCGGCAGCCCTTCCTGCGCCGACAGCCAGTTGCAGAATTCAGCGGCTTCTTCCCAGGTGACGCGCACCACCGGCTGCTTGTCGAGATCGAGCGAGAACTGGCCCACGGAACCTGAGTTGTGGTTGCGGAACTGGCGGAATTGGCCGTTGGTGATCTCACGCTCACCCATGTAGAACGGACGCAGCAGTGTCACCTTGTGCGCGCCTTCGTTCGGGCGGCGGCCCTGCTCGCGCCGGTCGGTGCCGGCCTGGTATACGCCGCCGGCGACGATGAGTAGTTTGATGCCGGACTTGGTGGTGATCTTCTGCGGCGAGTTGCCGGCGACATCCTTGGGATTCACGAGCTTGAATTCCACGGTGCGCGCGATACCCGGGGCCAATACGAGGTCCGTGACGAAGGGGTTGTAGCCTTCCTTACGCACTTCGACGTGCTGCCGGCTCGCGGGCAGCGACAGCGAGGCCGGGGCCTTGCCGAGCGAATTGCCGTTGACGAACACCTCCGCATCCGCGGGCTCACCCTGGATGCGCACCTCGACCAGCAGTGCGGCGAGTCGCGCATCTAGCGTCGACTCTTTGCCGGCCTCGGCGAAAATCTCGCGGGTCCACGGCGCATAGCCGGCACGCGCGACCGTGACCGCGTGCGAAACGCCCGGCGACAGATCGATGGTCACGGGCGTGACGCCGCGGAAGCTGCCCCCGGTGGTGACCTGAGCGCCCGACGGTGATGAGCGAACGGTAATGCGCGCGTCGGCCGCGCCCAGCTCGATGGGACCGATGCTCTGCGGCATGCCCGCAGTGACCACCACGCTCGACGTCCACAGGCGCAAGCCCGGCGATGACACCTGCACGCGGCGAATGCCAGCGTCCATTTCGACATTGGCCGGCGTCAGTCCCGCGGGTTTGCCGTCGACTTCGATCTGCGCGCCGGCAGGTACGGAGCTGATGCTGACGACACCGAACGAAGGCTTGAGAGCCACTTTGAGCTTCTGCTTCTCGCCCCCGCCGGCGATGGTGAGACGCTCCACGTGATCGAGATATCGCGGCGCTTTGAAAGTGATGGTGCGCTCACCCGCCGGTACGTCGACGGTGCCCGGCACGCTGCCGAGCCGCGCGCCATCGGCGGATATCTGTGCGGCGACACCGCCGGTGTCGACTTCGAGCTTGCCGGGTAGTTTGATGAGGTGGATGAGCGCGTGCGCCGTCACCGGGCCGCCCACCTTTACGGTGACTTCCGTGGGAATGTAGCCCTCGCGCTCGGCATGCAGGCGGTGATCGCCCGGCAGCACGAACACGCTCGAGGCCGACTGCCAGGAGAAGCTGCCGACCGACCTCACCTGGGCGTCACCGGGCTTCAGGTCGAGCGTGATCGGCTCCAGCAGCGCGAACACGCCGAGCACCAGCACCAGCAGCACGCCCATCGCCCAGGCGGCATAGTTCCAGCGGCTGCGCGCGACGAGCCGCGCGCGCGCCGGCGCGAAGCCTTCGATGCTGGGTATGTCTCCCAAAACGATGTCGAGGTCTTCGGCGGGCGGCGCGAGCGTGCGCACGCTGTCGCCCACCGGCGGCAACGTGTCGTTGCCCACGAGATCGAAGCGGCGCAAGGCGAGCGTGGCCGCGCTCGCTTCTTCGACCAGCAGTTGCGAGCCGGCGATGGTGATGACGTCGCCGGCGTGCAGCAGGCGCGCGCCGCCCACGGCGACGCCGTTGATGCTGACGTGACTCTCGGAGCTGGCGTCGAATAGCCAGCGTCCGCCCGAGGCGCGCAGGCTCGCCGGCGGTGCTGCATCCGATGGTGCCGTGTCTTCGTGAACGGAACGAATGGCGCCCGAAGCCGAATCGAACACCACGCGCGAGCCAAAACGCGACTCGTCCTGCGCGCTGCGCAGTACGATCGAAGCGTCCAGGGAGAGCGAAGGTTCCATTTAATTAATAGGCTCGTTTCAGATCGGCTCGAGGCAACGGATCACGATGATCTGCTCGCCCTGGCCGGGTGCCACTGTGATCTCGCGACGTACATCGCGAAAGCCACTGCGCTTTCCGGTCACGGTGTATTTGCCGGGTTTCAAGGTAACCTCGCGCCGGTCGAAGGCTCCCAGGAATCCGACGCGCTGGATGGCAACCTCCGTGGCGTTGTCTGATTCCAGGGACAACATGACTGGCTGATTGTATTCAGGCAGGAGAAGTTCCAGGCGCGTGATCTGCGAGCGGATCACCGGGCCCTGGTTGGGCAGCGCACGGGCTCGCACCAGCAGCTGCTCCGTCTCGCCGCGGACTTCATCCGCGGCCAGGCGTTCCGGTCTATCTATAAGTGTCTGTAACCGCTTGCCGAGTTCCGCACGCGGCGCAACCGCGGCTCGCCCCTGCTGCGCGAACTGCAGCGAAGGATCGCGCGCCAGTGCCTCATCGTAGAGGGCCAGCGCCTCCGTCCAGCGTTCTTCTTCCACGAGGCGCTTCGCCCGTTCGGCGATTTCCGCCGTGCTGCGGCCCGAGCCGGTGTCGGCTGCACGCTGCAGGGCCGCGCTGACCGCTGCGTTATCGGGTTTGAGCTGCCGCGCCCGCTCGAGGTGGGTCCGGGCCTCGGCCAGGCGGCCGGCATTGAGCGCGGACAAGCCCGCGCCCATTTCAGCGTTGAATTCGTTGTCGGCCATGGCGGTTTTGACACGCGCCAGCCCCTCGGTCGCGGCAATGTTGCCGGGATTGCGCTTGAGCACGTCGGCAAACAGGGCCGACGCCTTCGGCAGGTCTTTGGCCACCTCGGCGTTCTCGGCGTCGGCTAGTGTGGGCACGACACCGCTGGCCGCGGCCACCTTGCCCAGCCATTCGATGGCTTCGTTGTTCGCGGGGTCGATCTTGAGCGCCGTATCGAATGCCTGGCGCGCGTTTTCGAATTCGCCGGCCGAAAGCGCCCGTTTGCCTTCGGTGATCTGCGCAGTCAGCGCTTCGGGTATGCGTGCCTCGATGGCCGCGAGCGACTTCTCGAGCTCCGCCAGGGGCGCGGGCGCTCCTTCGTATCTCCTGCGCTCCAGCATGCCCCCGATGTCGTCGAGCCCCTTTCGCGCGGTCGCGAACTCAGTGCCGCCCCACTGCGCGGCGGCTCGCGAGTCGAGCTCGAGCAAGCGCTTGCTGAGCTCGGCGTGTTTGCTGGCAAGCTCCTCGGCCTGTTTTTCCGCAACCTGCTCCGCTTCGGTGGGCCCGGCAGGAAGCTGCAGTGCTGAGACGTCGATCTTCTGCTCGCGCGCGAGCCTGGGAAGCAGGACCGCGACCGCACCGGTGGCGATGACCAGCACCGCGGCGATCGTCCATCCGCGCCGGCGATTGCGCGAACGCTGCTCACGCTGGACCTGCGCGCGCAGCTGGTCGACCTGCGGCAGCATGCCGGGATCGATTTCCTCGAGCTCGCGCACCGTGTTGATGGGCGGCAGCATCGGCTCGTCGGCCATGACCGCAGGCGTCAGGTTTTCCGCGGCGGCACCCAGGATCACGGATTCGGTCTCTGCAGCCGCGGCCGCGCCACTTTCGAGTCCGAGCGTGTCCTGGAGCACGGCGTTCATCTCGTCGGCCACATGCCGCATCGACGGCGGACGTTCGCGGCCGTGTTTGGCTAACAACCACGATACGAGCAATTCGAGCCGCGGCGGTATGGGCTTGACCGGTTTGAGCCGCGGCACCGGCTCGGTCGCGATCTTCTTGGCGTCGAAGGCTGGATAGAACGGCGGATAGCCGGACAGCAACTCGTACGCCAGTGCGCCGAGACCGTAGATATCGTCCGCCGGCCGCGCCGACTCTCCGGCGAGCTGCTGCGGGCTCGCGGAGAACGGCGAGCCCGGTGGCCCGCTGGAGTTTTCGCCTTCGGATGCGCCGGCGCCGAAATCCGCCAGCAATGGGCGGCCAGCCCCGTCGAGCAGGATGTTCGAGGGTTTGAGGTCGCGGTGCACGATGCGCCGCGAATGCGCGTGCTCGAGGGCCGCCGCGATGTCGATGAGCAGCGGCAGGATCTTGGTGTACGGTGCGCCGCGCATCTGGCGCAGGTCGCCACCGGGCGCGAAGACCATCGGCAACACCGTGGCCTCGGCCGTGCGCACCGGCTCATGGACGCGCAGCACGCCCGGATGATTGAGCCGCGCGGTGAGCTTGAATTCGCGCTGGAACACTTCCCAGGCCACGTCGGAATTCTGGAACTGGGAGTAGAGGATCTTGAGCGCGACTTCCGCGTCACGCAGTTCATCACGGGCGCGCCAAACCTCGCCGTACCCGCCGGCGCCGAGTTTTTCGATGAGCACGAAGCGGCCGCACAGCTTGGTGCCGGCCTGGTTCTGGTTTGTCACGGAATCGTGTGCGTCGACAATCTAATTCAACTGGTTGGAGGGTTGACGCTGCTGGTCGCCGTGGTGGTGGCGGGGGCCGGGGCCGGCGGCGGTGCCGCTGCCGAACCCGTCTCCTCTAGATATAGTTGCTTGAGCATCTTGCGCCATTCGCGGTACTGGTCTTCGGCGGTGCCGGTGAGGCGCAGCGTATGGCCTTCCACTTCCACCACCTGGGGCGCGACTTCTGACTGGAAGCTCTGCGTGAGCTCCTTCAGCGCATCGGCGTGCACGCGCGCGTCGGCGTACTTCTTGATGCCGGAAAGCACGGCGGCGATGCCACCCATGGTGCCGGCCGTGCGCATCGCGTTGTTGATGCGGCAGGCGTCGTAGGTGCTGCAGGAATTCGGGGCGAAAATGCTGGCGAGCAGCGCGGCGGCACCGAGCACGGTGCGCGTGCGGGCGCTCGAGCGGGCGCGCATCTCCTTCTCCAGCTCGGTAAAGCTCGTCTGGCGCCAGCTGTCGTAGGAGTCGTCGATCGACTCGGCGAAGCTAGCGTAATAGTCATTCACGGTGTCGACCACCGCGGTGTCGCGTTCGCGAATGCGCTCGATGCGGGTCAGCGTCGGGTCGGAGTCGGCAGGCAGCCGGACTACCTGGGTGACGCCCTTCGCATCGACGGTGATCATGCCGTGCATGGCGTCGGGCGCGAGGTCTTCGGCGAACTTGATGCTCGCCACCTTGCGGATGTTCTCGCGATCGAGCGCCGTCAGCTTGTCGCGCGCGATGACCAGGTCATTGGCGATTTCGGAGTAAACGTTCTGGAACGGGTCGCGCGCCTTGAGCGCCGCGTTGGTCTTGTATGCGCCGAGATCGACCAGGCTGCTGTAGCGTTTGTCCTTGATCCACACGCGGCCCGCAGCATCGAAAGCCGAGATGTCGACAGCCATGAAGCCGCCGTTGGAATCCACGACCTTGCCGGTGACGATGACGTCGACGAAATCCGCGCTGGCGGGAATGACGCGCACCGCGCCCCATTGCGCGGTTTCCTCGAGCGTGTTGCGCAACAGCGTCGGCATGTAGCGCGCTTCAGCCTTGCGCAGGTCGGGGTAGATGCGTTTCTTGGCGAGAGCTTCGTCATCGCCTTCGAGATTCTTGGGAATGCCTGGATCGAAAACGCGGATGCCGACGTCGAGCAGTTCGGCCTCGGGGATGTGCACGATGGACTGCTTGGCCTCGATCTTGGGGATCGGCTTGGTCTCGGCGGTGACGCAGCCCGCCAGCAACATGGGGATTGCCAGTGCAGCCGCTGCCAGTAGTTTGAGTTTCATGTCATCACCTCGAGCGAATCAACCCGCCGATTTCTTGTACTCGTTGTATTCCTTCCAGAGCCGTTCCTTGAGCTCCGGATCCGTCTCCTCTTCAGCGGCCTTGCGCAACCGCTTCGCAACGATGTCATCGTCGCTGCCGCCGCGGGCTTTCTGCGCGCCCGCGCCGCTGCCACCGGCGCCCTTGCCGCTTTCCGCGGCATCCTGATCGCCCTTGTTGTTGGCGTCTTTGGGCCCGCTGCTCGCGGATTGAAGGTCGCCCGACCGTTCTTTGCCACCTGAACCCGAGCCATCGCCCGAGCCGGCACCATCGGTGGACTCCGACTCGGTGCCTGCGCCTTCGCCTTCGGCGCTGCCGCGAGCATCGCGCTCCTTGGCGACGCGCTCCTGTTCTTTCTTCAGTTCCTTGTCGAATTCGTCGAGCGATTCCTCGAGGGTTTTCTCGCCGGCCTGGCGCCGCTCTTCGGAGGTCTGCGCGCCGCCAGGACCTTCAGGAGTGGCGCTGCCGGACTTGCCGCCCTTGGAATCTCCGCCTTCGCCACTGGCGCCGCTCGAGCTGTCGCCGCTCGAGCTGTCGCCGGATTCACCAGGCAAGCTCGGCTTCGAGGAGGGCATCGACGGTGATTCGCCAGGCAGGCTCGGCATGCCAGTACTGCCACCCGGCATGCCGCCAGGCATTCCACCTGGCATTCCTCCGGGCATGCCGCCAGGCATTCCACCCGGCATGCCGCCCGGCATTCCGCCACCACCGCCACCGCCACCACCACCAGGGCTCGGCGGGCCGCTAGGGCCACCGCCGCCGCTGGTTGACGCACATCCGGCGAGAATCGCTGCCGCGACAGCGAGAGAAATCAGAGTTGGAGTGCGCATGCGAATCTCCTGCGGTAATCAGTGGGTACCGGCGGTTGTACTGCCGGTTCCCGAGAAGAAGCTGCGCAGCTGGCTCGACATGCGATTGCATGCCGTTGCCTGCACGCGCGCTATGAACGGCAAAGGAACTATTGCTCCAACGATGGCGGAAGTTCCAGTGACATTGGTTCCGACGCTACCTGCCGACTTCGCTTGTTTCAAATCCCAAATAGTCGCCTCGTAGGCGGATTCCTTCTGCCACCAGCCGAAACCGATGCAACCCGCACCACCAGGCGCCGCACCACAGGCCAGGCTGCCGCCGCCATCGATCTTGCGTGTGCTGCCATCGAGCCAGACAACATAACGTACGCCGGTTTTGGTGACCTGGTCGGCGACGCCCGGCCGCGCCAGCAGCGCGCTCATGGCCTCTGGTTTCCCCGGCGCCGTGCTCGGCTCGAACCACGGGAACATCTGGTCTACGAAGTCGTTGTTATCGTGGACCGCGACGCTGTTGCTGCCGCCGTCGAGGTTGTCGCCGATGCAATCCATGAAATCGTCTTCGGCGCCGGCCCCTTCGATTTGCGGCTTGGCGAGGATGACGACGCGTTCACCTTTGGCCATGGGCGTGGCCATCTCGCGGGATTCTTCGATGCGCGCCTGCATGCAACCACTGAGCAAGACAACCCCGAGACACGCAGAGGTCATGCAGATTGCGCTCTTCATGGACTCGCTCCCAAGGGGCTGATGCGGGATGTCTATGGGCGCGGCAAGTATGCCACGTTGCAGCATCGTCACTTTGTGACCTCCCGCGGTGCATCGTGGTTCCCAACTCAACGCCGGGAATACGAGTTTAGGGGGCCAAATCCAGCGACAACTGAGGGTGAGTACGTATTGGCGGGCGAAAAAGATTCGTCGGTAGTGAAAATCTTCGCTCGGCGGGAAATCCCAGGCGGCGGGTCGCAAGCGCAAAACGCTGGCGGATCATCTGGGCGACCGGCCCGGTTGCGTGCATACGCGTCCCAAACCCGGGGTCATTGTCGCGCTCGCCACGCATGCTGCGCACGATCGACATCACGTGGGCGGCGCGGTCGGGGAAATGCTCGGCCAGCCATTCGCGGAACAAGTCTTTCACTTCCCACGGAAGACGCAACATCGTGTATCCGGCGAGCGACGCTCCTGCATCGCGGGATGCCTCGAGCACAGACTCGATTTCGTGCTCGGTGAGCACCGGAATGATGGGAGCGACCAGCACGCCCACTCTGACCTGGGCATCGGCCAGCACACGCATCGCCTTGAGGCGTGCGGCGGCTGAGGCTGCTCGCGGCTCGAGCAGACGCTTCATGTCGTTGTCCAGGGTAGGAATGCTGAACATCACGTGCACGAGGCTGTCGCGCGCGAGATCGGCCAGCAGATCAACGTCGCGCGCCACCAGGGCGCCCTTGGTGGTGATGTTGACGGGATGCTTGTGTCGCAGCATCACTTCGAGCAGCGAGCGTGTGATTTTGTGTGTTTTTTCCAGTGGCTGATATGGGTCAGTGTTCGCGCCGAGCATGATGGGCGCGCATTTGTAGCTGGGCGCGGCGAATTCCTTTTCGAGAACGGCTGCGGCGTCTGCCTTGTAGAAAAGTTTCGTTTCGAAATCGAGGCCGGGCGACAAACCGACATACGCGTGGCTCGGACGGGCATAGCAATATATGCACGCGTGAGCGCATCCCCGATACGGATTGATCGACTGGCCGAAGCCGATATCCGGAGAGTTGTTGCGGCTGATGATCGTGCGCGCAGTCTCGGGCAGCACGATGGTCTCGCGCTTGTCCGGCTGTTCTTCTTCGTACCAGCCGTCTCGCTCGAGAGTCTGTGTGAGTTTGTCGAAGCGGCCCGGTGGCTGCGAAAGCGCACCGCGCCCTTTGATCGCGCTTGCCATGCACCGACTGTATTTATGTGCAGGACCCGAGTAAATCCAGCTCGACCATACTCCTGACACTGTATGAACGCCGCCGCTTCGGCGGCGTCTTCCATTGTGGCCTTCAGGCCTGGGAAGGTTCCGGAAAGCGATCCAGCTTGCGCAGCTCGGGGAAGATCTTCATGTAACTCGCGACCACGAACAGCGTGGCCGCGCCACCCAACACCACGGCGCGCACGGTGCCGAACCATTTGGCGGTGACGCCCGATTCGAACTCGCCGAGCTCGTTGGATGCACCGATGAACATGGAATTCACAGCGCTCACGCGGCCGCGGATCGCATCCGGCGTTTCCAGCTGCACGAGCATCTGGCGCACGAACACGCTCACCATGTCGCCCGCGCCTAACAAAGCCAGCACGAACAGCGACAGCCAGAAGCTGGTTGAGAGCCCAAAGGTGACGGTCGCCACTCCGAATACGGCGACGCCGCCGAACATCCAGCGGCCGGCGTGCCGCTCGATGGCGCGCAGACCCAGGACCGACGCAACGACCGTCGCCCCGACGCCAGGGGCCGCGCGCAGCAATCCCAGTCCCGCGCTGTCGACGTGCAGGATGTCGGTGGCGTACACCGGCAGCAGGGCGGTGGCGCCACCGAACAACACCGCGAACAAGTCGAGCGAGATGGCGCCTAGCAAAGGTTTCTTGCTCACCACGAAACGAACGCCGTCGAGCACGCTGTGCCAGCGCCATTGCGTAGCAGGTCCCTGCGGACGCATCGGACGCACGCTCGCCACCATGATCACGGTGAAGGTGAGCAACATGCAGGCGATGCCGTACACCACGTGGTAGCCGAAGATTGCCAGCACCCCGCCAATCGAGGGACCTGCGATCACTCCCACGTGGAACAGCACGGAATTCGCCGACACGGCTCCGGGCAGCAGGTTTCTGGGCACGAGATTCGGAACCATGGCCTGGCCGGCCGGCGCCCAGAAGGCGCGCGCCAGGCCTAACAACACCATGGCGGCGAACACGATGCCGACATTCGTGCTGCCGGAAAGCGTAAACCACAACAGGATGACGGCCCCCGCGAGCTCGGCGGTGTAGGCGCAGGCAATGATGATGCGGCGGTCGAAACGGTCCGCCACCTGGCCACCCGGCAGCACCAACGCGAGAAACGGCAGAAATTGCGCAAGTCCGATGAAACCCAGGTCGAGCGGGTCGCGCGTGATTTTCCAGACCTGGAATCCCGCGACCACGTTCATCATTTGCCAGGCGAGCGTGCCAGCCAGGCGGCCGAAGGCGTAACGCGCGAAGTCGGGTTGGCTCAACGCCTGCAATGCAGGCGATCTGGATTGGATGGTCAAGAGGGCATCGGCTGGCGTGGCTGCGAGCGCGCACTTTAACTGGTAACGTCGCGCTGCGTTGGCCATTGCGTCCGGACATGCGAGGGGCTTAGCGATGAACGCACCCGTGATTGGAAATTTTGTAGTTGCTCCCCTCGTCGTTGGAATGGCGGCTTTATTGCTATGCGCCTGCGCGCCGATTCCACCGAAACCCGATCCGCCGCCACCCGCTCCCGCGCCGCCGCCCTCCGCCGATCAGCAATTCGAAGCGTTGGCGCAGCGCTATGTGCGGGAAGCTCCCGCGCAATCGCCGATCGGCGCCACCGGCCTCGGGGATCACCGGTTCGATGACCGGCTCGATGATGTCAGCGCCGCAGGCTGGCAAGCGCGGCTGTCGTTCGCCGACCTCTATCTAGCCGCGCTCGAACCCATCGATCGCCGCCAGCTCTCGCGTGCCAACCAGGTCGACTCGCTGCTGCTCGCTCACGACCTCGAGTCCGATCGGTGGCGCATCAAAACCCTCGAGGAGTGGCGCTGGAATCCGCTGGTGTACACGCGTTTCGCCGGCGACGCGCTGTACAACCTGCTGGCGCGCGACTTCGCACCCGCACCCGAGCGCCTGGGCAATCTCGGCAAGCGGCTCGATGAAATGCCGCGCTTCCTCGCGCAGGTGCGCGAGGTGTTGGTGCCGGCGCGAGTGCCCAAGGTGCATGCGGAAACCGCGGTCAAACAGAACGCCGGGTTGATCTCGATGCTCGACGGGGAAATCACCGCGCAGATCTCAGCCCTGCCGGCGGCCGACCAGGAGCCCCTGCGCGCAACCCTCGCCAAGGCGCGCAGCGCGCTCACACAACACCAGATCTGGCTCGACAAGCGCCTGCTGCCGGAAGCGAAAGGCGAGTTTCGATTGGGGGCGGCGCTCTACGACGAGAAGCTCAAGTTCGCGTTGTTCTCGCCGTTGTCGCGCGAGGAGATCCGCGCGCGCGCCGAAGCCGAGCTCGCCGCGACACGGGCCGCCATGTACGAGATCGCGCGCACGGTGCTCAAGGGCCCGCTCGTCAAGAACAAGCGCAGTGTGCCCGCGCTGCCCGAAAAGCCCAGCGATGCTCAGCAACAGACCGCCATCAAAGCGGCTCTCGAGCTTGCGTACGCCGAGCGCCCGCAGCGCGATGCAGTACTCGAAGCGGCGCGCGCCGCGCTGACGGAGAGCACTCGTTTCGTGCGCGAGAAAAATCTCGTGTCGTTACCCGACGAGCCGCTCGAGATCATCGCCATGCCGGAGTTCCAGCAGGGAGTTGCGCTCGCATATTGCGATTCGCCGGGCCCGCTCGAAGCCGCCAAGAAGACATTTTTCGCGGTATCGCCGATTCCTGCGCAGTGGACACGCGCCCAGACCAACTCATTCCTGCGCGAATACAACTCGCGTTCGATTCACAACCTGACGGTGCATGAGGCCATGCCGGGCCACTATCTGCAGCTTGCCCACGCCAACAAATATCCGTCGGTGTTGCGCGCGGTGTTGTCGTCGGGGCCTTTCATCGAAGGGTGGGCGGTGTACACCGAGCAGATGATGGTCGAACAGGGCTACATGGACGGCGATCCGCTCATGAAGCTCATCCAGCTCAAGTGGTACCTGCGCACCATCGTCAATGCCTTGCTCGACCAGGCGGTGCACGTGGACGGCATTTCGCGGTCGGCGGCCATGAAGCTCATGACGGAGTCTGGCTTCCAGGAAGAGCGCGAGGCCGCCGGCAAGTGGACGCGCGCGCAGCTAACCTCGGCGCAGCTACCCGTGTATTTCGTCGGCGCGCAGGAGCACCTGGCGTTGCGCCGCGAGGCCGAGCAGCGCCTGGGTACGGAGTTCTCGCTGCGTGGCTATCACGACAAGGTGCTGTCGTACGGATCGCCGCCGGTGCGGTTCGCGCGCGCGTTGCTCTTCGAGCTGCCGATCGAGTGATGCCGGACTAACTATCGTCGCGGCCGAGGCCCCGGCCGGGCGCGGCGGCTTCGGAAGTCGTCGTGCGATCGATCGCCGGTTTGCCGCTGATGCTGCGGCCGACGTCCTGTGCTTTTTGCTTGGCCTTCTTCAGCCAGATGCGCGCCCAGGCGAATTCGATGCCGAGAATGCCGAGCCCGACCAGGATGGCGGGGATGCCGGGGCCGGGTGTGATCATCATGACGATACCGAGCGCCAGCACCGTGCCACCGACGATGCCGATGACGATGCGCTTGGCCATGCGATAGGACGGATACAGCGGATGCTTTTCGTCGAACACCAATAGAGACCTGATTACCGCGGCGGGAGGCATTTTACACAGACCGGGATCACCGGCCGGTGTTCCCGGATTCGACGAATTTGCACTCAGGAGCCGAGAAAAATCCGGTAGGCCGGATTGTTAGTCTCATCGCTATAGGAATAGTGCAGCACATTGAGGTGATCGAGGAAGTCTGCGGTGTCGGACGCCGGCACGTCGATTCCGGCGAGGACGCGTCCGTAGTCGGACCCGTGGTTGCGGTAGTGGAACAGCGTGATGTTCCAGCGCGTGCCCACGGCCTGCAGGAATTTCAGCAGTGCGCCCTTGCGCTCGGGAAATTCGAATCGATAGAGTCGTTCGTTGGCGACGCTGCCGTTCACATGGCCACCGACCATGTAACGCACGTGCAGTTTGGCGCTTTCGTTGTCGGTCATGTCGGTGACGCCGAAACCCGCGGCGCGCAGTTTCACGATGACTTCGTCACGCTCTTCCCTGCCGCGCGCCAGCGCGAAGCCCACGAAGATCTGCGCGCGCGCTTTCGCGCCGTAGCGGTAGTTGAACTCGGTGACGGCGCGCTGGCCGAGGATTTCGCAGAAGTTCAGGAAACTGCCGGGCTGCTCGGGAATTTCCACGGCGAACAATGCTTCGCGTGCCTGGCCCACGTCGGAGCGCTCGGCCACGTAGCGCAGCTGGTCGAAGTTCATGTTCGCGCCGCTGTTGATGGCGACGACGCGCTTGTCTTTCCATTGGTTGAGCGCGCAGTACTTCTTGATGCCGGCGACCGCGAGTGCACCCGAAGGTTCGACGATGGAGCGCGTGTCCTCGAAGATGTCCTGGATGCCGGCGCAGATCTCGTCGGTGTCCACCAGCACGACTTCGTCGACATGCTCGCGGCACAGTCGGAAGGTTTCCTCGCCCACGCGGCGCACCGCGACGCCGTCGGCGAACACGCCGACGCGCTCGAGCGTGACGCGTTTTTTCGCGCGCAGGGAGTCGTGCATGGCCGCGGCGTCCACGGGTTCGACACCGATGATCTTGATGCGCGGATTCAGGTACTTGGCATACACGGCGATGCCGGCGATGAGACCGCCGCCACCCACGGGCACGAAGATGGCGTCCACCTCGCCGCTCGACTGACGCAGTATCTCCACCGCGACGGTGCCCTGCCCGGCGATCACGTCCGGGTCGTCGAACGGATGCACGAAGGCGAGATTGCGTTCTCGTACGATGGATTGGGCGTGTTCGTAGGCGCTGTCGTAGTCGTCGCCGTGCAGCACCACCTCACCGCCGAGATCGCGTACCGCATTCACTTTGATGTTAGGCGTGGTCTGCGGCATCACGATGAGCGCGGGAATGCCACGGCGCTTCGCGGCGAGCGCCACGCCCTGGGCGTGATTGCCGGCCGACGCGCAGATGACGCCACGCTTCGCCACCGAATCCGACAGGTGCGCGATCTTGTTGTAGGCGCCGCGCAACTTGAACGAGAACACCGGTTGCAGGTCCTCGCGTTTCAGCAGGACACTGTTGCCGATTCGGCGCGACAGACGAGGCGCCGCCTCCAGTGGAGATTCCATGGCGACGTCGTAGACGCGGGCGCGAAGGATGCGCTCTATATAGGTGTCGGACATAAATTAGGCGGCTAGCTTAACCGGCGCGCCCATTGCGGCACAGTAGAGTTGCGGCACAGTAGACTAGAATCTGCGCGCAGGGAGTTTATCGATTCAAATGCCAACGATTCGCCGGAAACCCCTTCTTTGGAATCTCTGGGTGGCGGCATTTTCATGCCTGGTGGTCCTGCCGGCGGCGTTTGCCGCCAAGAGTGCCCTGCCCAAGGGCGTGAAGCTGCCCAAAGACGTCCCGGTCCCGAACGACACGCCGGTGGCAATCTATCTACCGGCCAATGACCTCGGGCAACGCTTCTACGTCAGCAGCATTGGCGCCTGGGCCTATCCCGGGAAGTCGCTCAATGATGCGCGGCGCGACCTCGGCGGCCAGCTGTTCCCGCAGATGAAGACGGTGTCGCTCACCGACGCCGGCAACTTCGCCGACGGCGACTACGGGCTGCTGATCGCCATCAACCCCACCTGGAATATCGCCAGCGGCCAGCTTTCGCTGACCATGGACTACAAGGTGTACGACGGCAGCGCCAGGAAGGTGCTCGAGGGCAGCCAGGTGCAGACCGTCGCGCTGCATTCGCCGGGTCCGCTCGGCGGGTTCCCGAACGCGGCCTTGCGCACCATGCAGTTCGTGTTTGCCGACGTTCTGGCCAAGCTCAAGCCGAGCGCGGCCACCTACCCGGCGACGGCGCAGATGACCAACATCGACCGGGAGCTGCTGATTGATCGTAAGAAAGCAGTCAATACCGGTACCGCGTTCTATATCAACAAGTCCGGGCAGATGATCACCGCGGCCCACGTGCTGCGCGATTGCCTGGTGCTCGAAGCCCAGAAAGACGGCGTCACCATGCGACTCAAGGCCAAAGTCAGCAGCAACCTGCTCGACCTGGCGGTGGTTGACAGCGACAAGCCGACCGACCGCGCGCTGCCTCTGCGCATTGGCCAGACCATCACGCTCGGTGAAGGCGTGACGAACGTCGGCTATCCGCTGCAGGGGCTGCTGGCCGATTCACCTAACCTGACTCGCGGCAATGTGAGCGCGCGCGCCGGCATGAAGGGTTCGGTGGGGCTGTTCCAGTTCTCCGCGCCGATCCAGCCAGGCTCGAGCGGCGGGCCGGTGGTGTCCGACGGCGGTGAGCTGCTCGGCGTCACCGTGAGCTCGCTGAACGCCGGGGCACTCATCAAGGAAGGCTTGCTGCCGCAGAACGTCAACTTTGCGCTCGAAGCCAGGTACGCGGCGATGTTCCTGCGCGATTCACACATCGACTTCGCCGAGGTCAGCCCGAGGGCGGATGGCAGCATGAACATCGCAAACGAAGCGGCACTCGGCGCGGTGCTGCAGTTGAGCTGCTATCAATGAACCACTCGAGCCAGTACACGAAACGGTCCCTGCTCTTCGCAACCTTCGTGTTGAGTGCGCGCGCGTTTGCGGCGGAGCCCGCCACGGATCCGGCAAGGCCGGCCGTGCCTTCAAGTGCGCTGCCGGCCATGAGCTTTTATGGCTCGATCGCCGGCAATGAGTTGTTCGCCCTCATCAAGAAGAGCGATCAGTTCGCGCGTGTGGACAAGGAGTTGTTCGGCAGTCCGCTGCACCTGCGCGTCATGCACAGCCTGCAGCCCACCGCGGGTGGCAAGGCCACCGGGCTGCTCTCGGCCATCCTGACCGGCGGCACCTTGGGCCTGCTGCCGGCAGTCACCAACAACAGCCTGATGGTCACCTACGAGGTGCGCGTGCACGGTCGTGAGCTCGTCTCGTATTCGTACCAGCGGAAGTTCACGCGCGCGGTGAACATCTGGGCCAAGGATGAAACTTACGGCCTCGGCAAGGACGGCCTCGAATGGCTCAAATCCACGGCCGCGGAGTTCACCAAGGCGGCGGCTGACGATGCCAAGCTCGCTGCGCTCAAGAAGGAATACGAGCGCTACTTCGGCGCCACGCAACCGGGGGCCGCAGGGCTCTAACTAGTCGCGGACGGTGTAGCGGAACTGCGTCCGCCCGACAGTCACACGGTCGCCGTCCTTCAGCACCTGGCGCGCAATGCGCTTGCCGTTGACGAATACGCCGTTGGTGCTGTTGAGGTCTTCGATGGAGGTGTGTACCGGGCCTGCGAGCAGCACTGCGTGATAACGGCTGATGTGCTTGGTATCGAGCACCAGCTCGTTGTCGGCGCTGCGGCCGATGCGCGTGCGGCGGCCGAGCACGTGCACGAATTCGGTGTTGCCGTCGGTGCGGATGAGCACGCGCGCCGGGCCTTCGAGTGCTATTTCCTCGCCGGTGTGGGCCGCCGAATCGGCCACCACCGCAATGCGTTTTTCCAGGTCGGTTTCCAGTTGCTGGATGCGGCCGTCGCGCTGCAGGATCGAACGCTGGCTTTCGGCGATGACCGCGCGCCACTCTTCGACCGTGACGTTGGCCTCCTCGAGCTTGCCGGTCTTGTCGCGCACCTCGATCTCGAGATTGCGAATGCTCTCTTCGGCCACCTGCAGGTCATGATCTTTTTCGCCGACCTGCGTTCGGGCGAGATCGACCTCCAGCTTGAGCAGTCGGATCTGCTCGTCGCGCTCGTTGAGCTCGCCGCGCAGCCGTGGGACGTATGGATCAGTGGAAGCCAGCGCGTCGGATAGCCGGGTGGTCAGATTCGCTTCGCGCTGCTGGCGCGCCGTGATATCCGCCTCGAGCGTGGCGATCTGTTGATCCCGTCGGGCGACCGCGGCGCGCAGGTTCATGGCTGCGACATCCAGTGCCTCGCAACGCTGCTCGCTCTTCGCCAGCGAAGACAGCTTCCCTTCGATCACATGCGCTTGGACCGCGAGCGATCGCTCGAGCTCGACGATGCGATTGGCGCGCGCAAACAATTGCTCTTCGAGCTGCGGATGTTCCGAGCGCTGCACTTCGAAACGCTCTTTCGCGGTATGCAGCGATTCCAGGTGTCTCGCCAGCTGTTCACGCAACTGCGCGTTCTCGGCATTCACGCGCGCGACCGCGACCGTGCGTTCCGCGTCGGCAATCCGCGCGCGCTCATTGAGTTCTTCGATGCGCCGCTCGGCGCTGGCCAGTGCGTTGCGCAGCTCTTCGATGAGCGGCGGCGAGGGTGGCAGCGTGACCGGCGCGGCGACATATGTGGCGGCTCGCGGCGCGGAAGGCGAGGGTGCGGCGGCCGCCGGCACCGCGACCGGCTTGGCGGTTTTGCGCGGCAAGATCTCGGTGTGTTCCTGCGAGTTGTCTTTTCTCGGCGGCATCACCGGCATTTCGTGCGTGGCGCTGTGGTCGAGGTCGAACGCCGGCACCACCGGCTGCAGCGTCGGAATCACTTCGACTGCAAGTTTGGGCATTTCCGCGGTTGCTTCGGCGACATTGCCCGACGGCGGCGTCACCGCGGTCTTCGAAACCACCCAGGTGTCAGCGTGTTCGTTGAGCGTGGATTCGTACGCAGCCACGTCCAGCACGGGTAATTCGGCCGTGGCCTCGTTGTCGACGTCCGTCGGGGACGCGCTGGTGTTCACCGGTGGCATCGCGGGGTGTCCCCAATTCATCGTTTTCTGCGGAGATTCTAGCTCCCGATCACGCACGGATGTCTGAAGACTTTCGGGACTCTTGCGGAAATGCGAATGCGCTTCTCAGTTCTGTCAAATCCAGCCAGCGAGGCCGCCCAGGGCCGAAACTTGCGGGGACCGCCGTTGGGTTAAGGTTGCGCTCCATGAATACGGCCCTTCCCCGACTACGCCGCGCGTACTTCGAGTGCCGCCACGGCCAGCTGCATGTCCACAATGCCATCCCGGTGGGCGGCGGGTTCGATGAGCTGACCACATTGATCTGCCTGCACGGCAGCGGCGGCTCCGGGCGGGCGTTCCTCGACCTCTCGAAACGGCTTGGTAGCAGCCGTTCGATCTACAGTCCCGACCTGCCGGGCTGCGGAGAATCCGATGCGTCGCCCATCCGTTTGTCAGTCCTTGGCTACACCGAGTCGGTCGGTGACTTCCTCGACTCCATGCGTTTCCGGCAAATCGACTTGTTAGGAGTGGGCGCCGGCGCGGCGGTGGCCGCGGAGCTCGCCATCAGCCGGCCCAAGGTCGTTCGCAAAGTCTGCCTCGCCGGTACCCCGGGGAAGGACGTCGAGGGAATGACGCCCGGCGCCGAGGCACTGCGTGCCGCCGCCGGCGCATGGCAGGAAGATCGCAGGCTTTTGATAAAGCAGCCTCTGCTGCCGCTGCCGCCCGAATCGATCGCATCGCCGGACGGGGAGTCACTGGCCCGGCAGCTCTCTGGGTTCTTCTCTTAGCTCGTCAGTGCACGAACGGCGCGGTCAGCGCCGACAGCTTGAGCCTCTGCGCACCGTGCGCATCGAAGTTGCCGGGATCGAGCCAGCGTAGATAGGCATCCTCGAGGCCGCCATGCCAGTCCCCATCGATGATGGCGAACCAGGCGGTGTCGCGGTTACGCCCCTTGTTGACGATGGCCTGGCGAAATAGCCCTTCGTAAGTGAAGCCGAAGCGCGTGGCCGCGGCGCGCGACGGCAGGTTGCAGCTGTCGCACTTCCACTCGTAGCGGCGATACCCCAGATCGAAAACGTTCGCCATCAGCAGGTACATGGTTTCGGTGGCCGCGCGCGTGCGTGCCAGGTGCGGCGAGAAGTAGATGCTGCCGATCTCGATGACCCCATGCTTCGGCTCGATGCGCATGTACGCGCAACTGCCGACGGCGCGGCCGCTCGCGGCATCGACGACGGCGTAGTACTGCGGATCGAGCGACTCTTGCGCGGCCTGGCACCATTTTTCATAGTCGGCAAGATCGTTGTACGGCCCGGTGAACAGGTACGTCCAGCGCGCTCCGCCGACGTCAGCACTCTGCGCTTCGTAGATGTCACGCGCATGCCGCGCGCAATTCAGCGGCTCGAGGCGGCAGTAGCGGCCGTGCAAGCTCACGTGCGGCGGAAATGGCGGCGCTTTCCACTGCGGGAGTGCTGCGCCGATAGGTTGCCCGAATTCGTTGAGGCGCTGTCCGGTGTCTGCAGGTTTCATTCGCGCCATTGTCGCCCGGAGGCGAGACGAAGCGAAGGTACAGTGAGGCTGGATGAGCGCAAACAGCTTGCCTCGACAACTCATTCACTCAGAATGGGTAAACCCAGAATGGGATCACGCACAAAAAGTTCATTCGAACAAATCGGGGAATTCATGCAACGCTCGATGTTCCTGTTGACGGCGCTATGGCTCACGACCGCCGCCGGCGCGCAAACGCCCGTGCAGAATCCGCGTTTGCTGACCGCGGAAACGATGTGGACGCTCAAGCGCCTGGGCGATCCGGCTATCACCCCCGACGGGCTGACCGCCGTGGTTCCGGTCACCACGTACGACATCGCCGAAAACAAGGGACTGACCGACCTGTGGCTGGTTCCAATGTCCGGCGGTGCGCCGCGACAGCTCACCAGCGACAAGGCCAACGATACGCAGGCCACGGTGAGCCCGGATGGCAAGTGGATCGCGTTCGTTTCGAGGCGCGGCGACGATACGGAAAGCCAGGTCTACGTGATCGCGGTAGATGGTGGTGAAGCCCGCCGCGTTACCAACCTGCCTACCGGCGCCAGCGTGCCGAAGTGGTTTCCCGACAGCAGCCGGATCGCCTTCGTGAGCGAGGTGTGGCCCGACCTGGTGCGTTGGGAGGACCAGGCCGCGCGCAAAAAAGAGCGCGAGACATCGAAGATGTCGGGGCGCGTCTGGACGAAGGCGCCGATCTCGTACTTCGATCACTACCTGGGCGATCGCCAGCCGCACTTGTTCTCCATCGCCGTTGCGGGCGGCGAACCCACGGCAATCACGCGCCTGTCGGGCTATCACCTGTCCATGCAGGAATACGACGCCACCTCGTATGACATTTCCCCGGATGGCCTCGAAGTCGCGTTCGCCGCTGAAGTCGACGAGTCCGGCATCGACAGCAACGTCGACATCATTCTGCTGCCGGCCTGCGGCTGCAAACCGCCGCGTGACATTTCCGAGGCCGGCAAGGCCGACGAAGACACGCCGAGCTACAGCCCGGATGGCCGCCGGCTCAGCTATACGCAGAAACGCATCAAGAAGTTCTATGCCGATCGTTCGCGGCTCATGATTTTCGATCGCGCCGCCGGCACCACGGTCGGCATGACGGAGAACTGGGACCGCTCGGTGGCTGGCCTCGTCTGGGAGCGCGACTCGCGCAGCTTGTTAGGCACCATCGACGATGCCGGCACGCGGCGCGTCTACCGCTTCCGGCTCGATGGCGGCGTACCGGCCGCGGTTACCAAGGCATCCACCTTCGGTGGCCTGGCGCTCTCGCGGAACGGCAAGGCGCTGGTCGCGATCCGCCAGAGCTTCACGGAACCACCGACGCTGGTGTCGATCGCGCCGCGCACCGGCGTGGCCACCAAGCTGTCCACGTTCAATGACGCGGCGCTGGCCGGCTTCGACCAAGGCAAGGTTGAAAGTGTGACCTACCAGGGCGCGAAGAACGCCGACATCCAGATGTGGGTGGTCTATCCACCCGGATTCGACGCCTCGAAGAAGTACCCCGCGATGATGTTGCTGCACGGCGGACCGCACAACTCGATGACGGACGGCATGCAGTGGCGCTGGAACGCGGAAGTATTCGCGAGCTGGGGCTATGTCGTCACCTGGCACAATTTCCACGGCTCGAGCGGTTTCGGCAACGACTTCACGGACTCCATCAACCCCGACTGGATCACGCTGCCGTACGAAGACACCATCCTCGCGGCCGAATGGCTCATGGCCAAGCCGTGGATCGACGGGCAACGCATGGTGGCGGCCGGCGGCAGCTACGGCGGCTTTCTCGCCACCACCTTGTTAGGTCGCAAGCACCCGTTCAAGGCGCTGGTCGCGCACGCCGCGGTGTACAACATGTTCACGCAGCAGGGCTCCGACTACGGCGCCGAGACCGAGCGCTTCTTCAACTACTGGGACAGACCTGAGGAATTCGCGCGCTATTCGCCGCACACCTCGGCCGGCAACTTCAACACGCCGACGCTGGTGATTCACAACCAGCTCGATCTGCGTGTGCCGCTGAACCACGGCATCGAGTTGTTCAACACGCTGCAGAAACGCGGCGTGCCGTCGAAACTGCTGTATTTCCCCGATGAGAACCACTGGGTGCTCAAACCGCAGAATTCACTCTTCTGGTACCAGACCGTGCGCGATTGGGTGGCGACCTACGCCAGGCCCGGCGCGCTGTAATCGCAAGGAGTCCACATGAAACGCCGCACTTTGCTATCGCTGGCCGCCGCGGGCGCGCTCTCATCCGTGATGCCGGCGTGGGCCGCCGCGAAACGCAAGCCGCTCAAGATCCTCATCCTGGGTGGCACACGTTTCATCGGTCTGCACATGACCGCGCTCGCGCTCGAGCGCGGCCACACGCTCACCTTCTTCAATCGCGGCAAGACCAAGACTGACCGTTTTCCGGAAATCGAGCGCATCAAGGGCGATCGTAACGGCGAGATCGACGGTCTCAAAGATCGCCAATGGGATGTGGTGATCGACAATTCCGGTTATGTGCCGCGCCACGTCAGGCTTTCGGCGGAGCTGTTGGCCCCCCAGGTGAAGCAATATGTGTTCACCTCGTCGATCTCGGTATATCCCAACTTCAAGGCGCCGCGCGATGAGTCGTCGCCGGTGGGGAAGTTGACCGACGAAACTGTCGAGAAAGTGGACGGCGAAACCTACGGGCCGCTCAAGGCTCTGTGCGAACAGGCCGTGGAGAAAGCGCTGCCCGGCCGTACCACCATCATTCGTCCGGGCCTCATTGTCGGCCCGGATGACAACACCGATCGCTTCACCTACTGGCCGGCACGCGCGGCGCGCGGCGGTGAGTTCATTGCGCCGGGCGCGCCCGGCGATCCGTTTCAGATTATCGACGTACGCGACCTCGCGGCCTTTACGCTCGACGTCGTCGAGAACAACGTCACCGGAACCTACAACCTCGTGTCCAACGTCAACGAGTTCAAGTTCGGCGAGCTCACCGATGCCAGCATCGCGGCCGCGAAGCAGCAGGCGAAACCGGCTGAGGCGCCGCGCGCGGTCTTTCTGCCGACGGACTTCCTGGAGGAACAAAAGGTGGAACCCTGGAGCGAAATGCCGGTGTGGCTGCCCGCCAAAGGTGACGAAGCTGCGTTCGCCGGCACGAGCAACCAGGCCGCGGTCGCCAAGGGCTTGAAGATCACCCCGATCAAGAAGACGGTGAGCGATACGCTCGCCTGGCACCTGACGCGTCCGGCCGAAGAGCGCGAGAAACTGAAGGCGGGCATCGCGCCGGACAAGGAAGCCGCGGTGCTCGCAGCGTGGAAAGCGAAGAAGTCCTGAAGGCGTTACAGCGGCCCCATCGGCCGGGCATCGGCGATATCGTAGATGTCCACCTGCTGGCCGTTGCGCACCATGCGTTTGCCGAGCTCGGGGAAATCCGCGACGTCGAACTCGCGATTCTCGCCGCCGGATAGATAGACGAGGTCGTCGGGACCCGGATTGCGCATGAGATGCGCCACCGAGGGTGCCGGGAAGCCGATGAAGTCGCCGGGGGTCACTTCATATTCCGCGCCATCGATGAGCGCGATGGCCCGTCCCGACAACACGTAGATCCACTCTTCTTCGAATTGATGTGAGTGGTAGACGAAGGCCTCCCTGCCGGCCGGCACCCGCATGAAATTCACACCGGTGCGCTTGAGACCGACACTGCGCGCGAGCTGCGTGCCGCGCATCAGGGAGTTGGGATTCCAGGGGTGGGAAAATTCCTGGGCGTGCGCGGCGATATCGGCGGCGCGCACGATGTTGAGGTTGGGTTTGTCCATGCCGCGACTCTAGCGGGTCGGCGCTGGCTGCGCCTATAGATAGAGTCTGGCCAGTGTGTACGCTGCCATGCCCACGCCCAAGCAGCCGATGATATTGCGCGACCAGCATAGCCACAGCGCGCCCGCCAGCGTGCCGACCAGCCGGGGATTGAACGGCGACAGATCGATGGCGACGTCCGGCGGGTGAATCAGGATGTCGGGCACGATGATGGCGGCGAGCGTACAGACGGGCGCGTAACGCAACGCGACTTCGACGCGATGACTCAGGCGCAAGCGCGCGCCTGCAATCAAGAACGAAGTGCGCGTGACGAAAGTAGATAGCGCAAGGCCGACGATCACGGCCGCCAGCGCGATACCCGCAACCGGGTCGTTCATGCGCCCTCCGCCTGCGCCGGTGGCGAACGTTGCGCCAGCGAGTCGGCGAGCGTCGCGGCCACGATGCCGGCGATCGCGCCGCAGAAGAGTCCGAGCTTGAAGGGCATGGGATGGGCCAGCAGCGCCACCACGGCGGCAACCACCGCGCCTACCACGGCCGGCCGCGCGTTCAAGCTGGGTCCGACCAGCGCCACCAGCGCCAGCGTTCCCGTGAATTCCAGTCCCCAGTGCGTGGGCACGTAGCTGGCGCCGATGATTCCCGCAGTCGCGGAGACCTGCCAGGTGATCCAGTTGTTGGCGCAGACGCCGGCGAACCAGGCATCTTTGTGAGGCGGCAGGCTGCCTTCCTGCGCCGAGCGCATGAACCGCGCGAAGGTGAAGTCGGTCATGAAATATCCGAGCGCGGCACGGGTGCGCAAGTTTCGATCCGCGAAATACGGCCGCAGCGCCGCGCTGTAGATGACGAAGCGAAGGTTGGTGATGAGGCCCGTGGTGACGATGACCCACAGCGGCGCACCGGCGACGATCAGCGGCAGCGCGGCGAGCTGCGCCGAGCCCGCGTATACCAGCAGCGACATCATCAACGCCCAGTGCACGGTCAGCCCGCCCTTGACCATGGCGACTCCGCTGACCAGTCCCCAGGCGAACGCGCCCGGCAACGAAGGAAGAATGGCGCGTTGACCCGCCTTGAAGGCGAGACGGCGTTCGAGAATCCCTGCGTTCACCAGGCGCCGGTGTTGGGCATCGACACCCAGGGCTCGCGCGGCGCCAAGGCACCATCTTTCTGCAGCAGTTCGATGGAGATGTTGTCGGGCGAACGTACGAAGGCCATGCGGCCGTCACGCGGCGGACGATTGATGGTTACGCCGTGTTTCTGCAGCCGTTCGCAGGCGGCATAGATGTCGTCGACGGCGTAGGCCAGGTGGCCGAAGTTGCGGCCGGCACCGTAGGCTTCCGGCTCCCAGTTGTGGGTGAGCTCGACCTGCGCCTCACTGTCGCCGGGTGCGGCGAGGAAGATGAGCGTGAACCTGCCTTGGTCGTAGTCGCGGCGCGAGAGCACTTGGAGTCCGAGCGCGTCGCAGTAGAACTTGAGCGAGGCGTCGACGTCGGTGACGCGCACCATGGTGTGCAGATACTTCATCTTGGCGATCGACTAACTAGAACATCTCACTCGCGCCGGGCGGCTTGACGTCGACCTTCTTGCGCGACGGGATCCAGTCGCCGGTGATCATGGCTTCGTACGGCTGGCCCGGGCCCACCATGGGATACACGCCGGCATCCGCATCGATGATGACCTCGAGGAACGCTGCGCCCTTGAATGCGAGGAATTGCTCGATCACGGTTGGCACGTCGGCCTTGCGGTCGAGGCGCACGGCGTACTTGAATCCGTCGGCCTGCGCCGCCTTGATGAAATCCTTGGTGTGCAGCGTCTTCTCCGAGGCCGAAAGACGCCCCTTGAAGAACAGCTTCTGCCACTGCTTCACCATGCCATCGCCGTTGTTGTTGAGAATCACGATCTTCACGGGCAGATCGTAGGTGGTCACGGTCTCGAGCTCGCCGAAGTTCATGCGCACCGAGGCGTCGCCGTCGATGTCGATGACCAGCTTGTCGCGCCGCGCGAATTGCGCGCCGATGGCGGCCGGCAGTCCAAAGCCCATGGTGCCCATGGAGCCCGAAGTTAGCCACAGGCGCGGATCACGGAAATCACAGTACTGCGCGGCCCACATCTGGTGCTGGCCCACGCCGGTGGAAATGACGGCTTCACCCTTGGTGATGCGGTTGATCTCTTCGATGACGTAGTACGGCTGGATTTTCTCGCTGTTGCGATCGTAGTTCATCGCGTAGGTACGCCGCAGGTCGGCCAGATACGCCAGCCACTTGGAGCGATCGCGCTTGAAGCCGGCGCGCTTGCCGTGAGCGGTGAGGGTGCGCAGGGCTTCGGGGAGCATGCCGACGTGGCTCCACTGCACTCGCTTCACCTTGTTGATCTCGGCGCGGTCGATGTCGAAGTGCGCGATGTATTTGGCGCCCGGCGCGAACTTCGCCGGATTGCCGGCGACGCGATCGTCGAAGCGCGCGCCGATGGCGATGAGGAAATCGCAGTCGTCGACGGCGTAATTGGCGAATGCCTGCCCGTGCATGCCGAGCATGCGCATGGAGAGCTCGGTGGTGGTGTCGATGGCGCCGATGCCCATGAGCGTGGTGACCACCGGAATGCCGAATTCTTCGGCGAACTCGCGCAGCTCCGCGGACGCATTGCCGTTGATGACGCCGCCGCCGGCGTAGATGAGCGGCCGCTGCGACTCGCCCAGCATCTCGAAGAAATGGTTCGCTTCGGTGCCGTCGATGATGTCGGTAGTTAGCGTCTCGAGACGCTTGCGGTAGCCGGGCATCGGCAGCGTGCCGGTGCCCTTGAACTCACCCTGCCAGTTCTGCACGTCTTTCGGCACGTCGATGACCACCGGGCCCGGACGTCCGGTGCGGGCGATCTCGAACGCGGTGCGCACGGTGGTCTCGAGCTTGGCCGGATCGGTGACCAGGAAAATGTGTTTCGCCACCGAGCCCATGATGGAAGGCACCGGAGCTTCCTGGAACGCATCGGTGCCGATGGCGCTGGTGGGCACCTGGCCGCAGATGACGACGATGGGAATGGAGTCCGCCATGCAATCGCGGATCGGCGTGACCGTATTGGTGGCTCCGGGGCCCGACGTGACGATGGCCACGCCGACACGTCCACTGGCGCGCGCGTAACCCGCCGCCATGAAACCCGCGCCCTGCTCGTTCGCCGGCACGATGAGCGGCATCTGCGGTTGACCGTCAGCGTGGCGTGCTTCGTTGAAACAGAACACAGCGTCGTAGGTCGGCAGGATGGCGCCGCCGCTGTAGCCGAAAATGGTCGATACGCCCTCGTCCGCGAGTACCTGCACGATCATCTCGGCGCCGGACATTTTTTGGCCGGCGAGCGGATGGGCGATAGTCGGCGCCGCCGGCTTCGCCGGCGACGTCAAGTCACGGACTTTTTCTATTCTTGGGGGGGTCTTTGCCATAGCCCGCGGGAGCCTAGCATTTTGTATTACTCGATTGAATGGATTGGTCGCAAACCGCTATTCTGGCCGCCGTTCCCGCGTCAGCCGATCACTCGAACCATGCGTCATATCATCGCCATTCACCTGCAGAACGAGGCCGGAGCGCTCACCCGCGTGACGGGCCTGTTCAGTACCCGCGGCTACAACATCGAATCGTTGTCGGTAGCGGCCACCGATGATCCCTCGGTGTCGCGCGTGACGCTGACGACCAAAGGCGCGGACGGCGTGATCCTGCAGATCGTCAACCAGCTCAACAAACTCATCGACGTGGTCGCGGTCGAGGATCTCACGCGCGGCGAGCACATCGAGCGCGAGCTGGTGGTGCTCAAACTGCGCGTCGAGCCGCAGCTGGTCGATTCGGTGCGCGGTTACGTGGTGCGTGCCGGTGGGCGCGTGCTCGAGCCGTCACCCGAAGGGTTCGTGGTGGAGCTCACCGCCTCGGAGGCCGAGGTCAACCAGTTCGTGAGTGACCTGGGCGAGCGCACTGAGATCATCGAAGTGGTGCGCTCCGGCGCGCTGGCGGTCGGGCGCAACGCCCGCGCTCTGCACGTCGTCCGGTAACCGGCCGGCGCCGGTGGTGCCCGCGCGCGGTAGCTAGGGAACGATGACGCTCGCGCCCGTCGTCTTGCGGTCCTCGAGATCGCGATGCGCCTGCGCAGCGTCGGCCAGCTTGTAGCGCTGGTTGATCCGCACATTGATCCAGCCCTTCTTCGCCGCCGCGAAAGTTTCGCGGGCGATCGACTCGAGGTCGGACCGCGCCTCGGTGTAGTCGAACATGGTCGGTCGCGTGAGAAACAGCGAGCCGCGCTTGACCAGCTCACCGGGAGAAAACGGCGGGACGGGACCGGAAGCATTGCCGGATATCACCATGAGCCCACGCTTGCGCAACGAATCGAGCGATTCGATGAAGGTATCCTTGCCGACTCCGTCGTAGACGACGTGCGCGCCGACTCCTTTGCTGAGTTTCTTCACGCTCGCTGCAACCTCGTCGCGACCGCGCACCAGCACATGTCTGCAGCCGTCCTTCTTCGCGAGCCCTGCCTTCGCTTCGCTGCCGACGACGCCGATGACCATCGCGCCGAGTGAGCTGGCCCATTGCGAAACCAGTGACCCGACGCCACCGGCCGCCGCATGCACGACGATCACGTCGCCGCGTTTCACGCGGTAGCAGTGGCGCAGCAGGAAACAGGCGGTCATGCCCTTGAGCGCCAGCACCGCGGCTTGTTCATCGCTCACCTCCGCCGGAACCTTCACGACCCGGGCGGCAGGAACATTGCGAACCTCGGCATAGCAGCCCGGTGATGCGATGACGTACGCCACGCGATCGCCGACGCGAAATCCACCAACGCCCTTGCCGATCGCCGCCACGCGGCCGGCGGCCTCTCGCCCGAGACCGCTTGGCATCGCTTGGGGATACAAGCCCGAGCGGTCGTAGACATCGATGTAGTTGAGGCCGATGGCGGTGTGGTGCACCTGCACCTCCCCGGGCGCAGGCGCGCCGACTTCCACATCCTCGATGCGCATGACCTCGGGACCGCCAGTCTCGTGGATGCGAATGGCGCGTGGCATCTGCGGCTCCTGAAACCAATGCGTCAGGGAGAGTAGCCGCGCTCCCCGTGTTCCGCGAGATCGAGACCCTCGGTCTCCTTCTCCTCGGGCACACGCAGCCCGACCATGACGTTGAGCAGCTTGAGGATCAGCCAGGTGACGACCGCCACCCACGCCGCTGCCGCGCCGACGCCCAGCAACTGAACGCCCAGTTGTGCACCCATGCTCTGCTGCACCGGAAAACCGACGCCGCCCAGCGAAACGGCCGCGAACACCCCTGTGAGCAACGTGCCGATCATGCCGCCGACGCCGTGCACCGGCGATACGTCGAGCGAGTCGTCGATGTGCAGCGTGCGCTTGAGAAGTTGAGTCGCGAAGAAACAGAGTGTTCCGGCGGAAAGCCCGATGACCACGGCGCCCAGCGGCCCGACGAAGCCGGACGCTGGGGTGATGGTGCCGAGACCCGCGACCATGCCGGTGACGACGCCCAGCATTGACGGCTTTCCGAACTTGATCCACTCGATGATCATCCAGGCCAACGCACCGGCTGAAGCGCCCATGTGCGTGGTCAGCATGGCCATGCCCGCGGAACCGTTCGCCGCGAGCGCGCTGCCAGCGTTGAAGCCGAACCAGCCCACCCAGAGCATTCCGGCGCCCGCGACGGTGAGCGGCAGGCTGTGCGGCGCCATCGCCGTTTCCGGAAAGCCACGACGCCGGCCCAACACCAGCGCGCAGACCAGCGCTGCCACACCCGCGCTCACGTGCACCACGATGCCGCCGGCGAAATCCATGACGCCGAGCTTGGCCAGCCAGCCGCCACCCCACACCCAGTGCGCGAGGGGGACATAGACAAAGAGCAACCAGAGAACGGTGAAGCCGAGCACGGCGGAAAAACGCATGCGCTCTGCGAAGCCGCCAATGACCAGCGCCGGCGTGATGATCGCGAAGGTCATCTGGAACATGAAGAAGAGCGTTTCGGGAATCGTGCCGGTGAGCGCATCACGCGTTACACCCTGCAGGAACGCCTTGTCGAGTCCGCCGATGAAGCCCTGGGCGGCACCGCCATCGGTGAACGTGAGTGAGTAGCCCACCGCCAACCACAGCAGCGACACGACGCCGGTGATGGCGAAACACTGTATGAGGATGGAGAGCACGTTCTTGGCGCGCACCAGGCCCGAGTAGAACAAGGCCAGTCCGGGCAGGGTCATGAACAACACCAGCGCGGTCGCGGCGATGATCCAGGCGGTATCGCCCGTGTCAGCGGCAGCGGGCGTTTGCGCGAATGAAAGTAACGGCCACAGCATCAAGCCGAGTGCCACCGGCACCCGGAAAGGTAGAGCTCGCATTTTCTTATCCCCTCTCGTCGAGCGGCGGGAAGGCGCCGCGAAATCAGTTCATCTTCAAGCGCCCGCTACTCCCAGGTAGGGGCCGTTCTTGCTTATCAGCTCATGAACGACGCCTCACCGCGTCCAGCAGCGAGGCGTCGGTTGAATTCGTGGCGCGAGCCACTTACAAAGCGCTGTTGTCGGTCTCGCCCGTGCGGATGCGGATGACGCGATCGATATCGGTGATGAAGATCTTGCCGTCGCCGACTTTGCCGGTCTTGGCTGCCTTGAGAATCGCTTCCACCACCTGGTCGGTCAGGTCGCTGCGCACTGCGACTTCAATCTTGGTTTTGGGGACGAAGTCGACGACGTATTCCGCGCCGCGATAGAGCTCGGTGTGGCCGCGCTGGCGGCCAAAGCCCTTAACCTCCGTCACCGTCATGCCGGAAACGCCTATCTCCGACAGTGCCGCACGCACGTCGTCGAGTTTGAAAGGCTTGATGATGGCGGTGACCAATTTCATTTCTTTTCTCCCAATTCTTTAGTGAATCTGGACGCCGACATCGGCGAGCCTTAATCGCAGTGCAGCTTCCGTGCCAGTATCCCGAAAGCTCAACATAGCGGCAATTTCGTCATTGACCGCGTGGCCAGCTTTTTGTGAAGCACTAATTTAGCGCGCTGTATCTTCGTCCGCCCAACAATGGTGCGGAGGATCCCCTCTCTTATCTATATATGCCCAATCAACGAATCGTAATAGTCGGTGCAGGACAGGCCGCCGCGCAAGCAGTGGAAACTCTGCGCAGGCGTGGCCACACAGGATCGATCACGTTGGTCGGTGATGAGGCGCTGCTGCCCTACCAGCGTCCGCCGCTCTCCAAGAAATTCCTGGCCGGCACGCTCGAACGCGACCGGCTGTTGATTCGTCACGCCCCGCACTACGCCGACCATGCCGTGAACCTCCGTCTGGGGTTTGCCGCCATCAACATCGATCGTGGACGCCGCCGTGTCGAGATCGCCGATGGCAGTGCCGTCGAGTACGACCAGCTGCTGCTGGCAACCGGCAGTCATCCGCGCCGGTTGCCATTGCCCGGTGCCGAGCTCGCGGGAATCCACTACCTGCGCAGCGTCGCAGACGTCGACCGCCTGCGTGTCGAGCTCGCGCGCGGACGGCAGGTCGTCATCGTCGGCGGTGGCTACATCGGCTTGGAAGTGGCGGCCACCTGCCGCGAGGCCGGACTCGACGTCGCCGTGCTCGAGGGCGCCAGCCGCGTGATGAGCCGTGTCGTATCACCCGTGGTTTCAAAGTTTTATGAGTCCGAACACGCTCGGCACGGCGTGCGAATTCACAACAACGCCCGCCTGCATTCTTTCGTGGGCGCCGACGCTGTTCCTGGTACCGATGCCGAACACCGGGCGGCCGTGGGAAAGCAGCGCGTCGCGGCCGTTCGCCTTGTCGAGGGCGCTGACTTCCCAGCCGACTTCGTGGTCGTGGCCATCGGCGTCACGCCCACGGACACGCTCGCGCGCGATGCCGGGCTCGAGTGCGACAACGGCATCGTCGTGGACCAGTTCTGCCGTACCTCGGACGATAGCATCTGGGCAGCCGGCGACTGCGCGCAGCACCCGAGCATTCATTATGGAACACGAGTGCGGCTCGAGTCCGTGGACAACGCTTTCGAACAGGGCACGAGCGCCGCACTCAACATGCTCGGCCACACCACCGTGCACGACAAAGTGCCGTGGTTCTGGTCCGATCAGTTCGACCTCAAGATGGTCATAGTGGGGCTGCCGTCCGGGCACGACGAGGTGATCCTGCGCGGCGATCCGGGGAGCCTCAAGTTCAGCGTGTGTTACCTGCGGGCGGGCGAATTGATCGCCGTCGAGACCGTCAATCACACCAAGGACCAGATGGCGGCGCGCAAGCTGATCGCGGCGCGGGCGCGGCCGGATCGCGCCAAGCTCGCGAGCCCGGACATCGCACTGCGCGATTGCGCCTGAACCGCAGCGCACCTGAGGGCTTGCACGCACTACTACATTCGTAATAGCCTAGACCACAACTGTAGGGAGCCATCATGCCCGAACCGAAATTGAGCGCGCTCGAGCTGCGGATCATGGGCGAGCTGTGGAGCCGCGGCTCGCTGTCGATCCGCGAGATCCACGAGGCCGTGGTCAAGCGCGACCGCCCCGCCTACACCACGGTCCAGACCATGGTGTACCGCCTCGAAATCAAGGGCGCGGTGCGCCGCACCAGGAAGATAGGCAACGCACACGTCTTCGAAGCCACCACCTCGCGCGCGTCCGTACAGACGCGCCTGCTCAAGGAATTGCTGGGGTTGTTTGGCGGCAGCGCGCGTCCCGTCATGGCCCATCTGGTCGAGATGGGCAAGATCTCCGACGAAGACATCGAAGATGCCCAGAAACTGCTGCGTGCACACACGGCAAGAGAGCAGCCCGGCAAGGGAAAGCTCAAATGATCGCCGCGCTGATCAACCATCTCTGGCAGTCGACGCTGTTCTGCGGCGGCGCCTGGTTGATCACGCTGATGTTGCGCGCCAACAGCGCGGCATTACGCCACTGGGTCTGGCTGTTCGCTTCGATGAAGTTCCTGGTGCCATTCGCATTGTTGTTCTCCATTGGCTCATTCATCGGATTGCCCGCAGCGCGCAACGCCGACAGCCAGCCCCAATTGTTCGGTGACGCTCTGCAAAGCGCCTCTGCACTGGTGTCGCCGGGCGCGCTGCGGGTAACCGAAGCCGGGCCGGGCTCGGCAACCGTCGTCGCGATGCTCGCGATCTGGCTCGGCGGCGCGCTGGTCGTAGGCCTGCGGTGGCTGCTCGCATGGCACTCGGCAAATTCAATAGTCAGGGCAGCGCGGCCGGCGCCGGGCGCACCGCCGGATGCACGCATCACGGACGCGGACATCGAACCGGCCGTGGCGCGGATTTTTCATCCGGTGGTGTTGCTGCCGGCCGCGCTGCTCGGGAGATTGTCGGATCCGGAGCTGAACGCGGTGCTGGCGCACGAGAACGAACACATCGCACGACACGACAATCTCAAGGCGGGCATTCACCGCTTGGTCGAGACGCTGTTCTGGTTTCATCCAGCGGTGTGGTGGATAGGCCGGCAGATGCTCGAGGAGCGCGAGCGCGCCTGCGACGAGACCGTGCTCGAAAACGGACATGATCGCGGCGACTACGCCGCCAGCATTCTCGCGGTGTGCCAGCATTGCCGGGCCGGCGCATCGGTCACCGCCGCGGCCACGTCCGGCGATGTCACGCGGCGCGTTCGCTACATTCTGGGAACCGCCAGACCTGCCACCGTCGGCGTCCTCAAGACTCTGTCATTGTTGGTCGCCACGGTTGTCGTGGCGACCGCACCGCTGTTCGCAGGCGCCACGCACGACGCCGCGCGCCGCTACGCCCTGCTCACGAGCAACCTGCGTACTCTGGGCAGCGCCGACATCTTCGTCGAACCGGCGGCATCCACGCAGCGCGCGCCACAGCAGATCTTCGCGGCGGAAAATGTGGTCGAGATCCGCAACACCACCTTGCGGGATTTCATCGCCCTGGCCTACGGCGTGAACCGTTGGGAGGTGCATGGCGGGCCGTGGCTCGATTCCCCGCGCTATGACATTAAAGCCGTGGCACAAGCGCCCGTGAGCGAGACGGATGAATTCGACCCGGAGGCGTTGAGCGGCCTGGTGGCGAGATTGCTTGCCTCGCGCTTCGATCTCGCGATCCACGTCAACGACCGCTGCCAGGAACCCTGCGGGCGGCGCGCGCTCGCTGTTAGCCACGCGCGCTGACGTCGATGGCCGCCGGGCTCGGCGATCATCTGTGGCAATCGAGCGTGTTCTGCGCGGCTGTCTGGCTGTGCTCATTGCTGACCCGTCCCAACGCCGCGATCGTTCGCCTGTGGATGTGGCGCTTCGCCGCGCTGAAATTCCTGCTGCCGTTCGCATTGCTCTGCGCGATCGGCGGTTGGATGGGATTTCCCGTGGCGCATTCCGCGGATCCTGCCCCCGCCGGGCTCATCCGGGTGTTTTCCGAGCTGCAACCGCTTGCCTCTCCGTGGCGTGTGCACCAATGGACTGATTGGCAATTGCTGCTGGCGATGGCCGCGACACTGGCGGGCACCGGCGCCTGTGCCTGGGCGATTCGTCACCAGCTTGGATTCGAACAGCGGCGTGTGCTGGAGGAAGCCACGCGCCGCGAGCGCGATGTCGACGACATCGTGCCGTGGCCGGGATTTTTCACATCTGCTTTTCTCACCGCGTGCGCCTCAGCGGTTGTCGTCGTCCCGCTGCTCGCCGGCGCAATCGGCGACCGCGACCGGCGTCACGAACACCTGATCGTCAACTCGCTCGCCTTACGCCAGGCGACGGTGGATATGACGGTGGCAGCACCCGGCCAGGGCTTCCGTTTTCGAGTCGATGCGGACGCGCATGGGGCGGTCATTCGCAACGCCAGCATTCGCGATCTCATCGCCATCGTGTACGGCGTCGAGCGTCACGCGGTATTGAGCGACCAGATGATGTCGGGCGCGGATCCCGATCTTCGTCCCTGGATGCACTGGCCTCGCTACAACATCCGTGTTGTCGCGCCGGTACCGGAACCCAAAGAGTTCGACCCATACGCACTGAGGCAGGGCGTGACCAAACTACTGGCGGAGCGGTTCGGCCTCGAGATCTACCTGAACAACGCCTGCCAGCCGCCCTGCGGCAAGTACGGCGTCGCACTTTCGATCGAACCGCTGTAACCCGCTGCCACTAGGTCAGCAGCGTCAGCCGAGCAGTTCCAGCTGCCCGCGCCGCGCGCTGCGCCGGTCGAACAATCCCCACGCGCCTTCATCGCCGTGCCAGGCGCCACCGGTGGCGGCTTTCGCATATTCCGTGGCCCGGGTCTCGAAGAAGTTGGCGTGTTCCACCCCGTTGAGCATGGCGGTGAGCCAGGGCAACGGATGCTCCTTCACGCCATAGATCTGCGGCAGGCCTAACTGCTTCAGGCGCCAGTCGGCGATGTAGCGGATGTAGGCCTTGATTTCCGCCGCCGAAAGCCCCTCGATCGGACCCATCTCGAACGCGAGGTCGACGAAGCGATCCTCGAGTGTCACGACGGTGCGCGCACAGTCGACGATGTCGTCCTTCACGGTCTGCGTCAGCGCACCGGTCTCCTGCGCGAAGGTGTGGAACAGGCGGATGATGCCTTCGCAATGCAGGGTTTCGTCGCGCACGCTCCACGAGACCACCTGTCCCATGCCGCGCATCTTGTTGTGCCGCGGGAAGTTGAGCAGGATCGCGAAGCTCGCGAACAGCTGCAGCCCTTCGGTGAAACCGCCGAACATGGCCAGCGTGCGCAGCGTATCGGCATCGGTTTCGACGCCGAAGCCCTGTAGATAGTCGTGCTTGTCGCGCATGGCCGCGTAGTCCATGAATGCGGTGAATTCGCTGTCCGGCATGCCGAGCGTCTCCAGCAGCAAGGCATAGGCGGCGATGTGCACCGTCTCCATGTTGGCGAACGCCGCCAGCATCATCTTGATCTCGGTGGGCCGGAACACGCGCGCGTAGCGCTCCATGTAGTTGTCCTGCACCTCCACGTCCGCCTGCGTGAAGAACCGGAACACCTGCGTGAGCAGGTTGCGCTCGGCATCGGTGATGCGGCCGTTCCAGTCCTTGCAGTCTTCACCCAGCGGGATCTCCTCGGGCATCCAATGGATCTGCTGCTGGCGTCGCCAGTATTCGATCGCCCACGGATAACGAAATGGCTTGTAGCTGCGCGACGGCGTGAGCAGGCCGGGTTTCGCCAACAATTCGATCTGGCTCGCAGTGGTGATTACTGACATGAGAGGCACTCGTCGTATTTGCTTTCGTCGGTATCTGCGCCCAAGGCCTTCGCAGGCCATGCGCGCGTGTTGTCGGCTTCCACGCCCGCGAACCCGGCGCGCTGTACGGACTTCGACCGGCAGTAGTACAGCGACTTCACGCCGCGCTCCCACGCGGTCCAGTGCAGCATCAGCAGATCCCATTTGTGAATGTCGCTGCGCAGATAGAGGTTCAGTGACTGGCCCTGGCAGATGAGCGGCGCGCGATCGGCGGCGAGCTCCACCACCCAGCGCTGGTCGATCTCGAACGCCGTGCGGAACACCGACTTCTCATCGTCACTCAACTGCGCGAGGTGCTGCACCGAACCTTCGTGGGCGAGGATCGATTGCCAGGTTTCCTCGGTATTCAAGCTCTTCGCGTCCAGCAGTTGCTGCAACGCCGGGTTGCGTACGCTGAACGAACCGGACAGCGTCTTGTGCGTATAGATGTTGGCGGGTATCGGCTCGATACAGGCGCTGGTGCCGCCGCAGATCACCGAGATGCTGGCGGTGGGTGCGATGGCCAGCTTGTGCGAAAACCGCTCGGGCACGCCACGTTCGGCCGCATCGGGGCAGGCGCCGCGTTCATCGGCGAGTACGCGCGAAGCGGCGTCGGCCTCGCGTCGCAGGTGTTTGAACATGCGCAGGTTGGCGGCGCGCGCCAGCGCGCTTTCGAATGGGATGCCGTTGTTCTGCAGCCAGGAGTGAAACCCCATGGCGCCCAGGCCCACCGATCGTTCGCGCATGGCCGAGTAGCGCGCCGTATCCATCGAACCCGGCGCGTGATCGATGAAATCCTGCAGCACGTTGTCGAGCATGCGCAGCACGTCTTCGATGAAACGGGGATCGCCGCTCCACTGTTCCCAGGTCTCGAAGTTGACCGACGCCAGGCAGCACACCGCGGTGCGCGTGTTGCCGAGATGATCGCGGCCCGTGGGCAACAGGATCTCGCTGCACAGATTCGACTGCCGGACTTTCAATCCGAGATCGCGCTGATGGGCGCTGAGCTGATGGTTGGCCGTGTCGCCGAACAGCAAATAAGGTTCACCGGTCTGCAGCCGGGTCTCGAGGATTCTCTGCCACAGATGGCGCGCGGACAGCGTGCGCAGCGCCTCGCCGTTCTTGGGGCTGCGCAGCGAGAACGGCAGGTCGTCGCGCACGGCGTGCATGAACTCATCGGAGATGCAGATACCGTGGTGCAGGTTCAGGCTCTTGCGGTTGAAGTCGCCGGAAGGTTTACGGATCTCGATGAACTCCTCGATCTCCGGATGATGGACGTCGAGGTACACCGCCGCCGAACCGCGCCGCAGCGAGCCCTGCGAGATCGCCAGCGTCAGTGAGTCCATGACGCGGACGAAAGGAATGATTCCCGACGTCTGGCCGCAGCCCTTCACCGTTTCGCCGATCGAGCGCACCCCGCCCCAGTAGGTGCCGATGCCGCCGCCGTTCGAGGCAAGCCACACGTTTTCCGTCCAGGTGTTGACGATGCCGTCGAGATTGTCTTCCACGGCATTCAGGAAACACGAAATCGGCAGGCCACGCTCGGTGCCGCCGTTGGAAAGGATGGGCGTCGCCGGCAGAAACCACAGGCGCGACATGTAATCGTACAGCCGCTGCGCGTGCGCACCGTCGTCGGCGTAGGCACGCGCCACGCGCGCAAACAAGTCCTGGATCGTCTCGCCTGCCAGCAGATAGCGGTCACGCAGCGTCGCGCGGCCGAAGTCCGTCAGCAGCGCATCGCGACCGGCATCGATGTGAACGTCCATGGCCGCACGCGCAGCTTTGACCGAATCGGCGCCGGGCGTGAGCGCGGTCGCCTGCGTGAGCTTCAATGAGTTCTTCTGAGCTGTATTCGCGAGCTTCGCGCGCGCCGCCGACACGGATTGACTTGCCATCCTGCTCTCCTTTTTGGCAGGGGAGCGGAAGCGGCGCGAGGATCTGCACACGGCAGAAAGCATCGACGCTGCTGCCGGAACACCCCGTCCGATCAGAAACTCCAAAGTGTGCCCGGCAGGTCTCCTGGCTCTCCGCTCGATCGCGAGTTGTTAGGCCTTCCCGGGTTACTCCCAGTGGCGACACTTCGTCCCCGGAAAAACTTGGGGGAAAAAGTCACATTTCGCTTGCGGTCTACAGTTGCGGGGGCAGCTGCGGATTCGGGGATTACTTAAATCTCCTCACCGCATTCCCTTTTCATCGCACTTGCGTGCGAACCGATGCACGACTAGATGTTGTGTTCCGGGACGGGAAATTGTCAACAGCTTGTGTGAAAGGAAAGTCGTGATGAAGGTTCTCAAGTGGATGGGATTTGTCGTTGCCGGACTGGTGGGCCTCGCGTTGCTTGGTGCTGCGTACATTTATTTTGCGTCGGAGCGCGAGCTGGGTCGCCGATACACTTTGGCCGACAACACGACGCTGGTGATTCCCACCGACGCGGCCGAGGTCGCGGAAGGCCGGCGCATCGCGCAACTCGCCGGCTGCATGCATTGCCACGGTGACAATCTCGCCGGAACAGTCGTGGACGACATTCCCAAACTGGTCCGTCTCGTCGCGCCGAATATCAGCACGTTGCTGCCGAACTACAGCGATGCCCAGCTCGCGACCGTGCTGCGCAAGGGAGTCAAACCCAACGGCAAGAGCGTGTTGTTCATGCCTTCGGAGATGTACCGCCATCTGCGCGACGAGGACCTGGCGCGTGTCATCGCCTGGTTGCGCAGCAAGTCTGCGGTGGCCGCAGGCATCACTGAGACGACACAGCTGCGGCTGATCGGGCGGCTCATCGTCGCCAATGGCGACTTGAAGCCGGCAGCGCACGCGATCGCGTCGCTGCCTGCGGCGGCCGGGAGCTTCGATGCCGCTGACGCCGTGAGCCGCGGCCGCCATCTCACCATGAGCTATTGCAGCGAGTGCCATGGCCAGGACCTGCAGGGGCGTGGCACCGATCAATGCTCCGGCGCTCGCGGTGGCCAAGGGATACTCCCTCGAGCAATTCACGCGGCTCATGCAGGAAGGCGTTGGCACGGGTGATCGGCAATTCAAGCTCATGACGCCGACGTCCAAGGCACGCTTCACCCAGTTCACACCGGACGAAATCGCGGCCGTGCACGCCTACCTGCAGACGCTTTGATATCCGGTGCGTAACGCAGCAACTATGCCGAGTAACCGCCATCCACCGCGATGCTGGCGCCGGTGATGAAGGCGGCGCCCTTGCTCGCGAGGAATGCCACGGTCGCACCGACTTCTTCCGGGCGACCGTAGCGACCCAACGCCGTGCCAGCCTTCTGCGCGGTCGCCATGTTGCCGTCCGCGGGATTCATGTCGGTATCGATGGGGCCAGGCTGCACGACATTCACCGTGATGCCCTTCGGACCCAGGTCCCTTGCCCAGCCACGCGTGTACGCGGCGACCGCCGCCTTGGTGGCCGAGTAGTCAGAGATGCCCGGCCATGGAGAAGCATCCGCGCCCATCGAGCCAATGGAGATGATGCGGCCGCCTTCGGTCATGAGCTTCGCGGCTTCGCGCACCGCGGCGTTGACGCCGCCCACGTTGATGGCGAACTGTTTCGCCACATCCTCGTTGGTCACCTGACCCACGGCGCCGGTGATGAACACGCCGGCGTTGTTGACCAGGATGTCGAGGTGCCCGAAGTGCTCGGCAACCTTGTTCACGAGCTGGGTCACTTCAGCGGGCTTCGACTGGTCGGCCTGGAATGCCACGGCGCGAACCCCTTTTTCCTGGAGCTCGCGCACCAGCGTCCTGGCCTTGTCGGGCGAGCTGACGTAACTGATGGCCACATCGGCGCCGTCCTCGGCCAGCGAGCGCGCGATGGCGGCGCCGATGCCGCGTGAGCCGCCGGTGACGAGGGCGGCTTTCCCGGTGAGTTTCCTATTCATGGCTTTCTCCTTGATTCCGTTGAGATGATTGCGTGGGGAGAAAGGTAGTTGTTTCCTGAGAGGCGATAAATATGTCATTTGTTACAACATTATTTCCAATAGGGAATAATGCTGGTCATGGCAACCAGCCCGAATTTCAACCAGATGTTGGCGATGCGGGTCTTCGTGCGGGTGGTTGAAGCCGGCACGTTCACCAACGCGGCCAACTCGTTGCGCATGCCGAAGCCGACGGTGACCAAGCTGGTCCAGGGCCTCGAAAGCCACCTGCGCATCAAGCTCCTGAACCGCACCACGCGGCGCGTGACCGTGACGCCGGACGGCTCCGCCTACTACGAGCGCCTCGTGAGGTTGTTAGGCGACCTCGAGGACATCGAGTCGAGCGTCACGCATGCGAAGGAGCGGCCGCGCGGCCGGTTGCGCATCGACGCGGGCGCGGCCATGTCGTACTACCTGATCCTGCCCGCGCTCCCGGATTTCCTTGCCAGCTACCCCGAGATCGATGTGGAGTGCGGCGTCAGCGATCGGCCGGCGGATCTCATCGGTGACAACGTGGATTGCGTGATACGCGGCGGACCGCTGCTCGAACCGTCGCTCGTCGCGCGACACATCGGCGACATGCGCTGGCTGACGTGCGCGACACCTTCGTACTTCGAAAAGCATCAGAAGCCGACTCACCCGACCGATCTTGAAAGCGGCCACGTACTCGCGGGATATTTCTTCCCGCGCAGCGGGCGCATGCGCCCGCTGATTTTCCAGCGTGACGGCAAGCGCATCGAGATCACGCCGAATCCTCGCGTCGCGGTCAACGACAGCGGCGCCCATTTCGCCTCCCTGCGCGCCGGCACCGGCCTCGGTCAGCTGCTCTCGTTCATGGTCTCCGCCAGCAACGCGACCAACGAGCTCGTGCCCGTGCTGCAGGAGTGGCAGCCCGCGCCGCTGCCCGTGCACGTGCTCTATCCGGCGAACCGCCACCTCTCGACCAAGGTGCGCGTGTTCGTCGACTGGGTCGCCGAGCTCTTTTCGCAAAGCCCGTGCACGCGTTTGCTAGCATCGGGCGCGTGAAGATCTTCATCGCACTCGTACTGGCGCTCGCCGCCGCATTCGCGGCTGACGCCGCGCCGCCCCGCCTGGAAAAACACGGCTCGACTCAACAGCTCATCGTCGACGGGAAACCGTTCCTGATTCTCGGCGGCGAGCTCGGCAACTCCAGCGCCTCGAGCGCGGAATACATGAGACCACACTGGCCGCGGCTCAAAGCCATGCATCTCAACACGGTGCTCGCGCCGGTGGAGTGGGATCTCATCGAGCCGGCCGAGGGCAAATTCGACTGGACCTCGGTCGACGAGGTGCTGCGCGACGCGCGCGCCCACGATCTCAAGCTGGTATTGCTGTGGTTCGGCGCGTGGAAGAACAGCATGTCCACGTACGTGCCGTCGTGGGTCAAGCGGGATCAGCAGCGTTTTCCGCGCGCGCAGCTCGCCAATGGCACGGGTGTCGAGATTCTCTCCGCGTTCGCGAATGAAACGCGCGATGCCGACGCACGCGCGTTCGCCGCGTTGATGGAATATCTCAAACGCGCAGACGGCAGCGAAAACACCGTGCTCATGGTGCAGGTGGAAAACGAAATCGGCATGTTGCCCATCGCGCGCGAGCGCGGTGCCGCGGCCGACAAGTTGTTTGCCGGGGCGGTACCCGCCGATCTCATGCGCGCACTTACCGCGCGTGGCGAGAAAGTCGAACCCGAGCTGCGAGAGCGCTGGCAGAAGTTCGGCCGCAAGACGTCAGGCACCTGGGTGCAAGTTTTCGGCGATGACGACTGGGGCGCCGAGGTTTTCACCGCCTGGCACTACGCGCGATTCGCCGATGCGCTCGCCAAAGCCGGCAAATCGAAATACGACCTGCCGATGTTCGTGAACGCCGCGCTCAATCGCACCGGGCGCAAGCCCGGTGAATACCCGAGCGGCGGTCCCGTCCCGCACTTGCTCGACGTGTGGAAGGCCGGCGCGCCGAACCTCGATTTCCTGGCGCCCGACATCTACTTCCCGAACTTCGCGCAGCTCGCCGCGCGGTTCAATCGCGCCGACAACATGCTGTTCATTCCGGAAGCCAACAACGCCACCAATAGCCAGGGTCCCGCGAATGCATTCTTCTCATTTGGCGAAATCGATGCATTGGGATTCTCGCCGTTCTCCGTCGAATCGCTCGGCGATGCGCCCAATGCGCTGTCGCGTTCGTACGAGGTGCTCAAACAACTGACGCCGCTGATTCTCGAGAACCGCGGCGAGGCTCGCATGGCGGGATTCCGCACGCGTATCGAGGAAGACGGCACCGTCGTGGAGACCCCGGTGAGGAAGGTGCTGGGTGGCGTCGAATTCACCGTGACTTTCATCGATCCATGGACACCGCGTGACAAACAGACCATCGGCGATCACGGCGGGATGTCGATCCACGCGGGCGGCGAGGATTTCTGGTTCGCAGGCCAGGGCATCACGGTGACCTTCAAAGGTGCGGATGGCGGATTGCCACTGGCCGGTATCGACGTCGCAGAAGAAGGCGTGTTCGACGAGAAAGGAAAGTGGATTGCGGGTCGGCGTCTCAATGGTGATCAGACGCACCAGGGAAGACACATCCGTTTGCCGCCGGGACAGGCCCAGATTCAGAAAGTCCGGCTGTACCGTTATCGCTGATCACTCGCCGATCACTTCGACAATGAAGGTCAGGTCCTGCGTGATTCCGGCGTACCTGTAGTTCGCGGTTACCCGCCAGCAGCCGGCGCTCGGAAATTCCATGCCGACCAACATCTGATCCCTGCCGGGCCCGAACATGGCATTCGTCGCCCTATCTATCTTCATGAGCTGCGGCTTGTCGGCGTCGCCCAGCTTCATGCCCGTGAACGTCAGCGCGGGCCTGGGTTCCGATGTCGCGTCGTAGCCGCGCCGCCAGATCCAGAACTTGTCGCGATAATTGCGCTTCGACCCCATGCCCTTCCAGCGGCCATTTACGGGAAGGCGCACGGCAAGTGCCTCACTTCCATACCAAGCGGACCTCTCGTGTGACGATGATCCTGGGACACCCACTGGAGAGGAAGCCGGTAATGTCACCGGGCAGTCGGCTGGAGTAGCGCAGGGGGCGATTGCCAACGCCAGGACGACGAGAGAAGTGGAATGCTGTTTCATGGCGGCTCACCTCCGGACGCCTATAACAACAAATCCAGACCGCCGCTACCCGGGCAACCACCTACGTCAGGACGACTAACAAGTCCTTTGCGTCCACCTGCACACCAGGCTTCACCAGCACTTCCGCCACGGTACCGTCAGCCTCCGCGCGCACGCTGGTTTCCATCTTCATGGCTTCCATCGTCAGCAACAGATCGCCCTTCGCGACCTTCTGACCGACGATGGCTTTGACCGTGGCGATGGTGCCCGGCATCGGCGCGCCCACGTGTTTGGCATTGCCCGGCTCCATCTTTCGCTGCGGCGGCCGCTTGGCCACCTGCGAGCGGTCGGTGACCACGATCGAGCGCGGCTGGCCGTTCAACTCGAAGAACACCTGGCGCGTACCGTCGTCGCGCACCTCTGAGAGCGCCACGAAACGCACGATGAGCGTCTTGCCGCGTTCGATGTCGACACTGACCTCGTCGCCCGGCTCCATGCCGTAGAAGAACACCGGTGTCGGCAGAATAGCCAGATCACCGTACGCCGCGCGATCCTTGGCGTATTCGAGGAATACCTTGGGATACATGAGATAGGAAGCAAACTGCGTGTCGGTGGCCTCGCGGCCTAACTTCTCCGACAGCGCCTTGAGCTCGGCCGGAAGATCGAGTGGCGGCAACGCAGCGCCTGGACGGCCCGTCAGCGGCTTTACGTCCTTGAGCACTTTCTTCTGGATACCCTCGGGCCACCCGCCTTCCGGGCGGCCAAGATCGCCACGCATCATCTGCACGACGGACTCGGGGAAGGCGACCTCGACATTCGGATCGAGCACCTGCTCTTTGGTGATGCCGCTCGACACCATCATCAAGGCGAGATCGCCGACCACCTTCGACGACGGCGTGACTTTCACGATGTTGCCGAACATCTGGTTCACGTCGGCGTACGCCTGCGATACCTCGGGCCAACGCGAGTCGTCGAGACCTACCGAGCGCGCCTGCTCCTTGAGGTTCGTGTATTGCCCGCCGGGCATGCCGTGCACGTACACCTCGGAAGCACCGGAGCGGATGTCGCTCTCGAACGCAAGGTAGTTCTTGCGCACCTGCTCCCAGTACATCGAAATGGCGCGCAGGTTGGCCGGATCGATGCCGGTGTCGCGCGGCGAGTAGCGCAGTGCTTCGACGATGGAGCCGAGATTGGGTTGTGAGGTGAGGCCCGACATGGCATCCACCGCGCCATCCACGGCATCGACGCCGGCCGCGACCGCCGCGAGCACACTCGCCGCGGAAATGCCGGAGGTGTCGTGCGTGTGGAAGTGCACGGGCATCTTGAGCTCGTCCTTGAGCGCCTTGACCAGCGTGTACGCGGCGCTCGGCTGGCAAAGGCCCGCCATGTCCTTGATGCCGAGGATGTGAGCACCCGCGGATTTCAGCTCGCGGCCCATCTTGAGGTAATAGTCGAGCGTGTACTTGGTCTCCTTGGGCGAGGAGAGGTTGCCCGTGTAGCAGATGGCCGCTTCGCACAGCTTGCCGGTCTCGAGCACCGAGTAGATGGCCACGCGCATGTTCTCGACCCAGTTGAGCGAGTCGAACACGCGGAACAGGTCGACGCCGGAAATGGCGGCCTGCTTCACGAAGACGCGCACCACGTTGTCCGGGTAGTTGGTGTAGCCCACCGCATTCGAGGAGCGCAGCAGCATCTGCAGCAGCAGATTCGGCATGAGCTGGCGGAACTGCTCGAGACGCGACCACGGATCTTCGCGCAGGAAACGCATGGCCACGTCGAACGTGGCGCCGCCCCAGCATTCCATGGAGAACAACTGCGGCATCATGTGCGCGTAGTAAGGCGCGATGGCGGTCATGTCCGGCTGACGCATGCGGGTCGCGAGCAACGATTGATGAGCGTCTCTCATGGTCGTGTCGGTGATCAGCACGCGCTCCTGCGCGAGCATCCATTTCGCGAAGCCCTCGGCGCCGAGCTCGTCGAGCCTCTGTTTGGTCCCCGCCGGCGGCTCCTTGGCCACGTTCACCTTGGGCAGCCGCGCGAGCACCATGCTCTTCGGCTTCAGGCGCCCTTTCACTTCCGGATTGCCGTTGACGATGACTTCACCGATGAACGAGAGGATGCGCGTGGCGCGATCGCGCTTCTTCTCCCACTTGAAGAGCTCGGGCGTCTCATCAATGAACTTGGTGGTGTATTCGGCGTGCGCGAACTTCGGGTGCGTGATGACCTGATCGAGGAAGCGCAAATTCGTCGACACACCGCGAATGCGGAATTCCCATAACGCGCGATGCATGCGCGCGATGGCTTCGACCGGGTTCGGCGCCCACGCGGTGACTTTCACCAGCATGGAGTCGTACGACCGCGTGAGGATGGCGCCGGCATAGGCCGTGCCCGCATCCAGGCGAATGCCAAAGCCCGCCGGGCTGCGATAGGCCGTGATCTTGCCGTAGTCGGGGGTGAAGCCGTTCTCCGGATCTTCGGTCGTCACTCGGCACTGCAGCGCATGCGAAGTCAGGCGGATGTCTTCCTGCTTCGGAACGCCACTCGCCTCATCACCGATCTTCGCGCCATCGGCGATGCGGATCTGCGCCTTGACCAGATCTATGTTGGTCACGGCCTCGGTGACCGTGTGCTCCACCTGGATGCGTGGATTCACCTCGATGAAATAGAACTTGCCGGTTTCTGCGTCCTGCAGGAACTCCACGGTGCCGGCGTTACGGTATTGCACCGCGCGGCCGATCTGCAGCGCATAGCCGCAGAGCTCATTTCGTTGGGCGTCCGTGAGGAACGCCGCCGGCGCCCGCTCGACCACTTTCTGGTTGCGCCTCTGCACCGTGCAGTCGCGTTCGAACAGATGCACGAGATTGCCGTGTAAATCACCCAGGATCTGGACTTCGATGTGGCGCGCGCGTCGCACCAGCTTCTCCAGATACACCTCGTCGTTGCCGAAGCCGGCCTTGGCTTCGCGGCGCGCCACGGGTAGAAGCTCCGTGAGCTGCGCATCGCTCTCGATGACGCGCATGCCGCGGCCACCGCCGCCCCAGCTCGCCTTGAGCATCACCGGATAGCCGACCTTTGCGGCCATCGCCTTCGCGGCCGCCAGGTCTTCCGGCAGCGCCGGCGTCGCCGGCATGACCGGCACGCCCGCGGAAGTAGCTAGATTGCGCGCCGCCACCTTGTTGCCGAGCGTCCGCATGATCTCGGGCGTGGGGCCGACGAAGATGACGCCTTCGCGATTGCAGGCATCGACGAATTCGGGATTCTCGGACAGGAAACCGTAGCCCGGGTGAATGGCTTCGGCCTTGGCCTCGACCGCGACGCGCAGGATGTCTTCGATATCGAGATAGGCGTCCACGGGCGCCTTGCCACGACCCACCAGATACGCCTCGTCAGCCTTGGTCCGATGCAACGAAAAGCGGTCCTCCTGCGAATAGATCGCGATGGTGCGGATACCCAGTTCGTTGGCAGCGCGCATCACGCGAATCGCGATTTCACCGCGATTGGCGACCAGCAGGCTGCGGATGCGAGTCAGCATGTATGGCTTCTTCTAATATGATTCTCGGGTCGGAATCTTAGCGAACTTGGCGCTGGAAGATGGGGACTGTGCCGTCATATGTTTCGGGACCGTCCCCATTTCCGAGCGCCAAGGTCGCGCATGCCCTTGGGCTGTGCGTCAACGGAGGAAAACATGTTCGCAATCGCGATTCACGGTGGCGCGGGGACACTTGCCCGGGAAACATCGTCAGAGCAGGAGCGCGCCTATGCGCACGGACTGCATGCCGCGCTCGATGCCGGCTACGCAACGCTCGAACACAAGGGTTCGAGCCTGGATGCTGTGATCGCCGCGGTCTGTGTCCTGGAAGACAACCCGCTGTTCAACGCCGGCCGCGGCGCCGTGCTCAACCGCGACGGCTTGGCGGAACTGGACGCGTCGGTGATGGATGGCATGACGCTCGGCGCCGGCGCGGTCACCGGGCTGAAGCATGTCAAGAATCCGATTGCGCTTGCCCGCCTGGTCATGGATCGCTCGCCGCACGTGATGCTCGTCGGTGAAGGCGCCGAGGAGTTTGCCCGGCTCCAGGGTGTCGAGCTGGTATCCAACGAATACTTCCGCACGCCCGTGCGACAGCAACAACTGCATCGTCTGCTCGGCGGCTCGGAAGACAAGGAGAACGACCTGGTCGCCTTTGGTACCGTGGGAGCCGTGGCGCTGGATTCTCGCGGACATGTGGCCGCGGCCACCTCGACGGGCGGCATGACGGGCAAACGCTGGGGTCGCGTGGGCGACTCACCCATCATCGGCGCGGGCACCTATGCGAGCGATGCAAGCTGCGCGGTTTCGGCCACCGGCCACGGTGAATATTTCATCCGCTCGGCGGTGGCTCATGACATCTGCGCCCAGGTCGAATACCTCAAGATTCCGGTGACGCAGGCGGCGACGCAGGTACTCGCGAAAATGAAGGCGCTCGGTGGCAACGGCGGCGTCATCGCCATCGACACGCACGGTGAGATCGGGCTCGAATTCAACAGCGAGGGGATGTTCCGCGGGGCCCGCAGCTCGAACGGCCGCAACGAGGTGGCAATCTACGGCCAGGTGGACGCCACCCGACGGCGGACTAGCTAGCCCGCAGAAACTTCGCGCAAAGACGTCTCGCGCAGCGGCAGCACCGTGGTGGCAGCCGGATCGATCTTGTTGACGCCGTGATCCATGGCGACGTAGCGATCGCGGCCCTGGTGTTTGGCGGCATACAGCGCCTCGTCGGCGAGCGCCACCGCCGCGTCATGCGTGGTGACGCGGTACGCATCCACGGATACGACGCCCACGCTCACCGTGACATAGGGCTGCGTCTGGGAATTCACATGCGGAATGCGCAGCTCGCGCACCGCGGTGAGCAGGCTGCGTGAAATGCTCTCGCCGTAGGATTTGTCCGCGCCGTAGAGAACTGCCACGAGCTCTTCGCCACCGTAACGCGCGACGAAATCGAGTGGCCGGCGCCGCGCGGCATCGCGCAGCGCACTGGAGACCCGCCGCAGGCAGTCGTCACCGGCGATGTGGCCGTAGCGGTCGTTGTAAGCCTTGAAGTAATCGATGTCGATCATGATGACCGCCACCGTCTGGCGATCGCGCTGCGCCTGCTGCCATACGCGGCGGATCTGGTCTTCGAATGCCGCGCGATTGAGCAGCGTGGTGAGCCCATCATGCGTGGCGACTTCGGTGAGCTGGCGATGTTCGAGGAAGGCGGTGCGATTCGCGTGCTCCAGGGCGTACGAGCCGGCAACGCCGATGATGTTGGCGGTGAACAGCAGCGCCATGAGATAGATCGCCGTAGCGGTCTGGATGTCGAGCGCGAAAACTGCGACCGCCAGCGCCGCGAACACGATGAGATTGGCGCGCGCCGCCTCGCGGAAGCGCAGGCCGATCATGAAATAGAAGAAGAACGACGCCAGCAGCAGCCGCCCACCCACCAGCGGCACTTCATTGGGTGGCGAAAACGCCGCCATGATCACGGTGCCGATACCGAACATCGGCGCGACAAACCCGATGCCGACGCCATACCAACGCTCGTAGAAGCGCTTCGACGTGAAGATGAGCATGAGGATGACGGCCGGCACGTGCATGCCGAAGCGCACCATGTTCGAAATGCGCGAGTGCTCCGCGTCGAGCACGAAATGATCGAGGATCGCGAAGCCGACCACCGTGCAGGCGGAGAGCATGATCGCGATGCGATTCCAGGTTCGCAGGCGATAGCGATGCTCGGCACGGAATTCGGTCTCGAGGGGCTCGTCGAAGCGGAGGAAGCGGAATCCCTTCGCGAGCAGGCGCGCTGCGTCCGAGTTGTTTGGCGACGAATTTTTCGTGGGCGCCATACGTCCGAGCCTGCGATGGTCTGCCGTGGAGTGAGACTGCTTTGTATGTGTTCGGCAGCCGCGACGCAAGCCGCGAACGCTTCAGCGTGGGTTCTGAGCGGTATCCGTGCGAGGGCGATGCGCCGGATCTTTCACGCGTGTGCGCCAGACTTCGAGAGGACTCCAGGCCTCTTTGCGTACGGGAGCAGAACCTTCGCGCGTATTGGACGGTGAAATTCCATCTTCATTCGCCGCCGCCGCTGCCGCCAACTCGAGCACGTGATGCTCGGTTTGATTCTTGGTTTTCATGTCATTCCCTGAACTTTTTAGGACCGTTCGGTCTTCTGGTCGGGGATTCTAGTACGCCAATTGTTAAAAAATAGCCTTCGAGAACAAGATTTTATAGATATGTCAAGAGTACGACCTGCGTCACAGTTTTCATCCCGAGACGTAATCGGCCAGGTATTGCTCGAAACTCACCCTGTCGGCGGCCTCCACGGCCTTCTGCGCCCGCAGGGATTCATCAGCCGAGGCCCTGAATTCAGCCTGCCGCTCAATGTTGGGCGGATACAACGCCAGGAAGTACTCCTTGTGCAGCCGGGACATGCGCAACCCCAGATCGAAGAACGATTCCCCGGTCGACTCGAGCTCCGCCAGCATGCGCGCCGACGGCGTCAGGGCGACGTTTTCCAGCTTTGCCGCCTGTACGGCCAGGGAGGCTGAGAACGGCTTGGCCGGATCCCCGCGGTCGAACACCTCGGCGATGCCCTGCATCGAATCGATGAGCTCGCGCGCCCAGACCTGCATCGGCACGGGACGGCGGTCGCGTTGGAGGATGAGCCCCGGTTCGCGTCCCCGCCGTGCCACCGTCAAGTGGTTGGCATCGAGACTGTCCTGCTCCTCCACAGTGATCAGCGGTGAATCCTTCATCAGGCACAGCGCCAGGAACACCTCGAGAAAGCGCATCTTGTTCTGGTTCACACCGACCGGATCGAATGCGCTCACGTCGAGCGCACGCACCTCGACGTATTCGACGCCGGCGCGCCGCAGCGCCTTGGTCGGGCGCTCGCCCGAACGCGCGACGCGCTTCGGCCGGATGAAGCTGTAGTACTCGTTCTCGATCTGCAGGATGTTGGCGTTGAGCTGGCGCCACTCCCCATCGACGTTCACGCCTATCTTCTCGTACGGCGCATGTGGTGTGCTGATGGCGCGCGACAGGTCGCGTATGTATTCATCGAGGCTGTTGACCGACACCGACAGCCCGGCCTGGTTGCGATTGCTGTAGCCGAGATCGCTCATGCGCAAACTGGTTGCGTACGGCTCATACGAAGTGTCTTGCGAGAGCCGCGGCAGCGTGACGTTGCGCCCGCGCAGGAACGAGTTGCACACCACCGGCGATACGCCGAACAGATACAGGACCAGCCATCCGTGCCGCCGGTAGTTGCGCAGCAGGTGAAAGTAGCGCTCGGAGATGAACGGTTGACCGCGTTCGCGCGACTGCACGATATCGGCCCATGGATCCCACATTTTTTCCGGGAATGAGTAGTTGAAATGCACACCGGAAATGGCCTGCATGATTCGACCGTAGCGCCAGCCAAGGCCGTTGCGATAGACGGTTTTCATGCGGCCGATGTTGGAGGTGCCGAATCGTGCGATCGGAATGCTGGCATCGCTGTCGATGATCGAGGGCATCGAAGTCGCCCACAGCAGCTCATGCTCCAGGTGCTGGTAGACGAACTGGTGCAGATCGAGCAGGTATTGCAGCAGCTCCCAGCTCGTGCGGAAGGTCGGCGACACCAGCTCGATCAACGCTTCGGAATAGTCGGTGGTGATGTTTTCGTGGGTGAGCGCCGAGCCCAGCGCGCGCGGATGCGGCGTCTGCGCGATGCGTCCGGCCGGCGTGACGCGCAGCGATTCCCTTTCGATACCCTTGCGGCCGCCCTGAATGATTTCGGGCTCGCCGCTGTTGACCAGCGCCGCGAGTGTTTGTTCGAACTTGCGGTCGATGGCGGCGCTCATGGGGGCCGGCATCTTGCCGGTACCTGCGCATCTTCCGCAATCGGTCTAAAGAGGGATCACTTCGAGTAGATGTTTGCCTGGGCGCGCAGTACCTGCTCGGCCTCACAATGACGGCGCAGCCCGGCCAGCATTTGCGGCAGTTCGCGCTTGAAGGTGGATCGCGCCAGCCAGTTCGGAATGTAACCCGGCGGATCCATGTAGACGCGATAACGCAGCAACGTGCGTTCCGTACCTTCGGGCTCGAACTCCCAAACGCCTTCGTTGGCCTTGAAGTCGCCGCTGACCTGGCGAAAGCTGATGCTGCGGTCGGTGACGATATCGGCACGGAAAACGTATTCGACCCGCGGCGCATACCAGCCGAAATCGATCGCGTGTTCGACGATCTCCCAGCTGAAGTCGGCGGCGCGGTCACGCACCCTGCACAGGCGCAGGTGCGGCACGTACTTCAGGGCATCGACGCAACGGGTCATCATCTGGAACACCACGGACGGAGGTGCATCGATGAGCATCGCCGCCCGCACCGTGCCGCGCCGTCCGCCTGCGTCCAGGGCGGCGCGAATCACGATTTCGTCTTTGGCGACACGCTTCGCTTCAGCGGGGGTCAGCTCGAATTCGGCGGCGTGCACGCCTGCCGCGCAGGCGAGCGTCAGGCCTACGGCAACCGTCATCCATTGCGTCAGGGATCCCATAAATAATGAGTGCCACACTCGGGGCAAAAGGTTCGACCCGTAAGGCCGGTGATCGTGCAACCCGGCGGTCAACCGAGCGCGACCACGTTCATTGTCCGTTAAGCAGGATACGCCTATCGTTCAGCCATGAAACGCGTTGCCGCCGTCCTGGTTCTCGGTTTACTGGCCAGCTCACAGGCTTTCGCGTTTCGCTGCGGCACCAAGCTCGTATCGGAAGGCGATACGCGATCCCAGGTGGTCGCCAAATGCGGTGACCCGTCCGACGTCACCAATCAGGGCAGCGTATTCCGCCGGCCGGTATTCTGGAATCACGGCCGCCGCTACTACATCGGTGAGAATTTCATCGAGGTGCCCATCGAGACCTGGGTTTACAACCTCGGACCTAACAAGCTGATGCGCCGCCTGCGCTTCGAGGGCGGGGTCGTGGTTGAAATCGCAACGCTGGGCTACGGCTACCACGAATAGTGGTACCGGGTCGGGATTCTCGGGATTGAGTCGACGTTGTCGCTGTCAGCAGCGGCCACTCAATCCCGAGAATCCCGACCCGGTACCACCCGTCTATTTGACGGCGCGCGGTGGCCGCTTCGCCTCGATCCACCGATCGATCTTGGTACTCAAAACATCCATGGGAAGCGCGCCGTCGCGCAGCACCTGGCTGTGAAATTCGCGCACGTCGAACGCCTCGCCCAACTGCTGCTGTGCCTTCGCGCGTAGCGCGCTGATGTGCAGCTGGCCCAGCTTGTAGCCGAGCGCCTGGCCCGGCCAGACGATGTAGCGCTCGACCTCGGCGGTCACATCGCTCTCGGCCAGCGATGAATTGTCGAGCATGTACCTGATCCCCTGCTCGCGGGTCCATCCCTTCGCATGCAGTCCCGTGTCGACCACCAGCCGCATGGCGCGCAACATTTCATCCGAGAGCCGACCGTACCACTGGTAAGGATCGGTGAAGACACCCAGTTCCTTGCCGATGGATTCCGCGTACAGCGCCCAGCCTTCCGAATACGACACGTAGCCGTTGAAACGACGGAAACGCGGCAGATCGGTGAGCTCCTGCTGGATGGAAACCTGGAAATGATGACCCGGGGACGCTTCGTGCAACGACAGCGTCTCGAGTCCGAAACGTGGCTGCGCCTTGAGGTTGTGAGTGTTGATATAGAAGATGCCCGGCCGCTTGCCGTCAGCCGACGGCGCCTGGTACGAGGCGCCTGCCGCGGAAGCCGCGCGGAACGGCTCGACGGCGCGAATCTCGTAGTCCGCCTTCGGGAAATCGGCGAACAGCTTCGGCAGCAGCCCGTCGATGTGGCGCTTCACGCCGCGATAGGCATCCAGCAACTGCGCCTCACTGTTGAAATGGAACTGCGGGTCTTCTTCGAGAAAACTGAAGAAAGCATCGAGGTCACCCTGGAAGCCCACCTGCTGTTTCACGGCGAGCATTTCGCCGCGGATGCGTGCGACTTCCGCGAGCCCGAGCTGATGGATCTCCTCCGCCGGCATATCCATGGTAGTCATCTGACGGATGCGCCAGCGATACCACGCCGCGCCTTCCGGCAAATCGGCCCAGCCGGTGGTGGTACGCGCCGAAGGTAGATAGTCGCGCTCGATGAAATCCGCGAGCCGCGCGTAGGCAGGCAGCACCTCGGTGGTGAGGGCCGCGGTATAGGCGTCGATGATGCGCTTGCGGTCTTCCCCGGCGATGTCCTTGGGCATGTCGGCGATGGGTGTCCAGTAGATGCTGGCGGTCAGCTTCGCGGTGACGACGTCGCGCAGCTGCGGCACCACCTTGGCCATGGCGACGCGCGGCAGCGTGATGCCCTGCGCCAGGCCGGCGCGCATCTGCGCGATGGCGCCATCGGCCCAGCGCGGGAATTCGCGCACGCGTTCGAGAAAGCGATCGTAATCCCTGGCGTTGGCGAACGGCTGCGGTCCCGATCCCGAGCCGTACACGGCCAGATCCATGGGCAGGCCGCTCATCTGATTGAACGGCAGGTACTCTTCGTGAAACTTCTGGCCTTCCAGCGCCTGTTCGCGCTCACTCACGAAAATGTCGTAGGAGAGGCGCGCCGCGGCGGAAAGCCTCGCGGCATCGATGAGCCGCGCGCGGTCGAGAAATGCGCGCTCGATGCCGAATACTTTCTCGCGGAACCCCGGGCTAGTGGAATCGTCGAGGCGGTCGTCGTACCGCGAATCACCGATGGCCGTGGCGTTCATGGGAGATAATTCGAGTTGACGTTCGAAGTATTCCTCGACCAGTGCATTGAGCGCGGAATCGGGCGATCGCTGTTGTGGTTGCGTGCCGCAGGCAGCGAGCAGCGCGGCGCCCAACATGACGATGGAATTTTTCATCGACGGATGGTAGCAGGCGGCTTTCGCGAAATCGGAATGGCGCCTCGCGCATTGCGCTGGTTTGTGGCACTTTTGCGGCGAAATGCGGTCCCACTGATCGCGCACCGCGATCACTACCAATGACTCCCAGAATCATCATCGCTGACGACCATCCGCTGTTTCGCGAGGCCCTCAAGCTCGCCATCGCGCAGGCGCTGCCGGGCGCCATCGCTTTCGAGGTCGATTCAGTGGACACGCTGCTCGCCGCGCTGAACGAGCACCCGGACGTCGACCTGTTGCTGCTCGACCTCGGCATGCCGGGTGCGCACGGCTTCTCTGCGCTCGTGCAGACCAGGGCGCACTATCCCGCGGTACCGGTGGTGGTCATCTCGGGTCGCGAAGACCAGGACATCGCCCAGCGCACGCTGGTCCATGGAGCCTCGGCGTTCATCGCCAAGTCCGCTTCGTTGTCCACCATCATTGATGCGTTGCAGACCATATTGCAGGGCGGAGTGTGGAATCCACCTGAACCTCGTTCGGTGGTCGGCGGGCGCGGCCACTCCGTGCCTCCCGACGAGGCCGACGCCGCACGCCGCGTCGCCAGCCTCACCCCGCAGCAGTTTCGCGTGCTGTCCATGTTGTGCTCCGGCCAATCGAACAAACGCATTGCCTTGCAGCTCGCGGTATCGGAAGCCACGATCAAAGCGCACATGACGGCGATTCTCGAGAAGATGGGCGCCGAAAATCGCACCCAGGCAGTATTGATCGCGCAACGCCTGGCGCTGCATCAGTTCGCGCCGCCGGCCCCCGACGACGACAATTGACCGGACGCAGCGGCGCGATCTGCCAGCGCCGTGATGAGCGCGCGCAACGCCGCCGGCCGTACCGGCTTGCGCAACACCGGAAAGCCAAGCTCGGCGGCCCGCGATAGCAGTGCTTCCGTGGCCCCGGCGGTCAACAGGGCGCCGGCGCGCGATTGCCCGGCCGGCGCATGGCGCACCAGGCGCTCTAACAACTCGAGACCCGCGGGCCGGTCCTGCAAATGGAAATCCGCCAGCACGATGTCGATGGGGTTTGCCGCGGCCAGTCCCACCGCCTGCTCGGGCGTTGACGCCACGAGCACGTCGAACTTCCAGCTGGCCAGCAATTCGCGCAGCGCTTCCAGCGTCGGTGCATCGTCATCGACGCATAACACCAGACTGCAATGTGCCCGTTCCGCCGCAAGCGCTACCGGCGGCGCGCTGTCCCCGGGCGAGGAGTGCGCGCGCCCCGCCGCGCGTGGCACGAAGATGCCGAATCTGCTGCCACGGCCGGGCGCGGATTGCAGAGTGAGCGTCGTTTCGAGAATCGCCGCGATACGTTCGCAAATCGATAGTCCGAGCCCCAGCCCCTTTTCGCCCCACGGCGAGGGTTGATCCAGCCGGCGGAACTCTTCGAAGATCGCGTGCCGGTTTTCCAGCGGGATTCCCGGCCCGGTGTCGATGACCTGCAATTCGACCACTGCGCCGGCAGCGCGGCGCCGCGTGCCGAGCAGCACGGTGCCGGTTTGCGTGTAACGCAGCGCGTTGCCGATGAAGTTCTGCAGAACCCGGCGCAGCAGGCGGTGATCCGAGCGTACGCGCAGGCGCGTGCTGGCGATTGAAAGCGTGATGCCGCGTTGCGCCGCCACCGGGCCGAACTGCTCCTGCAATGACTGCAGCAGGTCCATGACGTCGAATTCCGTGAGCTCCGCGCGCACGCCACCGGCATCGAGCCGCGAGATGTCCAGCAAGTCTTCGAGCAAATCGCCGGCGGCCGCCAGCGAGTTGTCGACACGTTCGGCGAGCGCGCGCAGATCACCGTCTTGCGTTGCGCGGCTGCGGAGCGCCGCGTTGAACAGCCGCGCGGCGCCGAGCGGCTGCAACAAGTCGTGACTGGCGGCCATGACGAAGCGGGTCTTCGATTCGTTGGCCTGTTCGGCCTGCGACACGGCCGCCGCGAGCTGACGCGTACGTTCCTCGACGCGCAGCTCGAGCGTTTCGTTGACCTCGCGCAGGCTCTCCTCGGCGCGCTTGTGGCTGGTGACGTCGTTGAACGCGGTGACGAATCCGCCGTCCGGCAGCGGCTGGCCACGCAACTCGATGACCCGCCCATCGGAGCGGCGCCGCTCTGAAGTGTGCGCCGACCCTGCGCGCATGAACGTTACGCGTTTGCGCGCGTGCGCCACCGGATCTCCGGGCCCGCACCAACCCCGTTCCGCGTTGTAGAGAATCAGCTCTTCGACGGGCTTGCCGGCGAACACGAAGCCCGCCGGATACTCGAACAGATCGAGGTAGCGCTGGTTCCAGGCAACCAGCTGCATCTCGGCGTTCACCACGCACACCCCTTGAGGGAGGTTGTCCATCATGGTTTCGAGCAACTCGCGATTGAAGCGCAGCTTGCGCGATGCCTCATCGAACAGCGTGACGATCTCGGCGAGCTCGATGCCCGCGCCACGCAGCGCGCTGGTCAACACCAGCCGGGCCGAGGAGGCGCCGAGCGCGCCCGACAGGTCGCGTTCCAGTGACTGCAACAGCGCCAGGTCGGCGCGCTCCTGCGGAAAGACCTCGCGGTTCAACTCGCGCGCGCGGCGTTCCAGCAGTCGCCGTGCCGCCGCCGCGCCTAACAATCTCTCGGCCAGCAACAGGAGATCGCCCACAGTGGCGCCCCCCGGAAGCAACTGCCCGCCGCGCTTGCCCGAATAGTTCTCGAGCATGCGCGTACCGGCGACGCGCAGCCGCTCGCCGATCGCCGGCCGGTACCGCCATGACAGCGCCACCATAACCGCGACATTCGCCGTGAGCGACCAGACGACTCCATGTGTCAACGTATCTGGCATGCTGATTCCGAGCAGCTGGCCCGGCGCGAGCCACGACATGCCGAATGGCCCCGCGTCGATCCACGCGGGCGAATTACCGCCATCCGACACGACCGCGGGGATCAACAGCGTGTAGAGCCAGATCACGAATCCCGTGGCGAGGCCGCCGGTGACGCCGGCGCGGCTCGCGCGGGGCCAGTACACCGCAGCGATCAGCGCCGGCCCGAACTGCGCGACGGCGGCCAGCGCCAGCAGGCCGATGGCCGCGAGGCTCGGCGCATTCGGCGCGAGATGGAAGAAACCATAGGCACCTAACAACACCCCGACAATAGCGACCCGCCGCAGCCAGAGAATGGCGGTCGGCGACGCCATGCTGATGCCGAACTGCGCGCCGCGCCATCGCCACAGCAGCGGCAGCACCAGGTCGTTGCTGATCATGGTCGAAAGCGCGACGCTGGCCACGATGACCATGCCAGTGGCGGCGGAGAAGCCGCCGAGGTAGGCCAGCAGTGCCAGCCATTCGTGCCCTTGCGACAACGGCAGCCACAACATCAGCGAATCGGCGCTCGGCGCGTTGCTGCCGGCGGCGCCGAGCGGCGGCGTCGCGACGACGATGGGAATGATCACGATGCTGAGCAGCACCAGGTATCCGCCAAACCACCAGCGCGCCCGGCGCACGTCGGCCACGTCGGCGCATTCGACCACGCCGATATGGAACTGCCGTGGCAGGCAGAAGAACGCGAACATCGCCGTGACCGCCTGCGCGAAGAACATGGACGGGTTGCGGAATTCCTCCGGCATCTGCCGCAACGCCGTCAGCAATGGCTTCGGGCTGTCGAGCGTCGTCAGCGCGAAGATGCCCACGGCGAGCAATGCGACCAGCTTGAACAGCGATTCGGCGGCGATCGCCAGCACCATGCCCGGATGATGTTCGGTGGCGTCGATGACGCGCGTGCCGAACAGAATGGCGAACAGTGCGAGCATGAGCGCGATCAGCAGCGTCGTGTCGGAATACCAATTCGGCGAGGGATGCGGGCCGACGCCGGTGAGCACGTCGATGCTCATCGATATGGCGGTGAGCTGCAGCGAGATGTACGGAATGATCGCGGTGAGCGCGATGATGGTGACCAGGACTGCGATGCGGCGCGACCTGCCGAACCGCGCCGACAGCAGGTCGGAGATCGAGGTGGCATTTTGATGCTTGGCGAGGCGCACCAGACGCTCGAAGAACGGCAGCCCGAACGCCAGCAACACGAGCGGGCCGACGTAGCCGGCGATGGACGCGATCACGCCTTCCTGCTTGGCCGTGCCGACCGCGCCGTAGAACGTCCAGCTCGAGCCATACACGCCGAGCGCAAAGCTGTAGATCAGCGCACGGTAGCGCACGTTGTCGGGGTAAAGCTTGGTGCGATCGCCCCACCAGGCGATGGCGAACAGGCCGGCGATGTACGCCAGCGACGTGAGCAGCAGCACCCAGCCTGAAATCGTCGGCGTCATTCGCTGGCGAAGATAGTCGAATTCCGCGCCGGCGTGGCATCCTAGCGGCGGTTTTCAGGAGTTACCCATGCTGGTCGGATCCAACGTTCGTCGCGTCGCCGTGGTCGGCGGCATGCGCATCCCGTTTGCACGCGGCCACGGCGCTTACTCGCGCGTCGGCAACCAGGACATGTACACGGCGGTGCTGCAGGCGCTGGTCGCGAAATATCGTATCGCCGGCGAGCGTCTCGGCGATGTCACCGGCGGCGCGGTACTCAAGCACTCCAAGGACTTCAACCTGGTGCGCGAATGCGTGTTGTCGTCCGGCCTGGACCCGGCGACTCCCGGCATCGACATGCAGCGCGCCTGCGGCACCGGCCTCGACGCGACGATCTCCGTGGCCATGAAGATCGCGCTCGGCCAGATGGACTGCGGCATAGCCGGCGGTTTCGACACTGTCAGCGATCCGCCCATCGTCTATGCGCGGGAGTACCAACAGCTGCTGTTGCGCGCGTTTCGCGGACGCAATGCCTGGCAACGCATCAGGCCGTTTTTCGGATTGCGCCCGCGGCATTTCAAACCGGTGATGCCCGGTGTGCTCGAGCCGCGCACTGGACTGTCGATGGGCGAGCACTGCGAGCAGATGGCGAAGACCTGGAAGATCTCGCGCGCCGACCAGGACGCACTCGCGAATCTCAGTCACGTGAACGCCGGCAAAGCCTGGGCACGCGGATTCTTCAGCGATCTGGTACTCGGCGAATACCAGGGGCTCAAGACCGACAACAACGTGCGCGCCGACAGCACGGTGGAAAAGCTGTCGCAGCTCAAACCTGCATTCGATCGGCGCAGCGGGCAAGGGACGCTCACGGCTGGAAATTCGACGCCGCTCACCGACGGTGCCTCGGCTGTGTTGTTAGCCAGCGAAGAGTGGGCGAAGGCGCGCAACCTGCCGGTGCTGGCGTATTTCAGCTACAGCAAACAGTGGGCGGTGGACTACGTCGGAGGCAACGAAGGCCTGCTGATGGCGCCCGCCTACGCGGTGCCGGCAATGCTCAGGGATGCGAATCTGACGCTGCAGGATTTCGACTTCTACGAAATCCACGAGGCGTTCGCCGCGCAGGTGTTGTGCACCCTCAAAGCCTGGGAGTCGCCCGAGTACTGCAGGGACAGGCTGGGGCTCGACCGACCGCTGGGCAGCATCGATCGCGCCAGGCTCAACGTGAATGGCTCGAGCGTGGCCATCGGCCATCCGTTCGCGGCCACGGGCACGCGCATCGTGGCTTCGCTTGCCAAGCAATTGGCCGAATCGCCCACCGCCAAGCGCGGGCTGATATCAGTGTGCACCGCCGGCGGCATGGGCGTGACCGCGATCCTCGAAAAGGCGTGAGCGGCGGGAAGTGGTACCGGGTCGGGAATCTCGGGAGAAGCGGCCCGCGGGGTCGTCTTCTCCCGAGAATCCCGACCCGGTACCACCCCTTCCAATTGGTTTCAGATGAAACTAAATTGACCTCTCCCATGCGCGAGGTGACCCATGAAGCGCTACGTCCACTTTCCAAGAGTCGAGGGCGCCGCCTCGCGGCAGGCGCATGCCGATTTGCCGGCGGGCACATACGAGCGCGAGATCAGCAAGGAAGGCTTCTTCGGCCCGGCCGCGCACCTCTATCACCGCCATCCGCCAACAGCCTGGGTCAATTTCGAAGGCCCGCTTCGTCCGCATGCTTTCGACTGCACGAAACTGCCCGGCAACCAGGACTCACCCTGGAAGGCATCGGAGTTGCTGCACAACGCTTCGGTGCGCGTGCGTTACTGGAGCATGGCCGGAAAAACGCCGCAGCTCGCCCGCAATGCCGACGGCGATGAGCTTTTGTTCGTGCATGCCGGCCGCGGCGAACTGTACTGCGACTACGGCCACCTGCCGTTCGAGGCCGGCGACTACATCCTGATTCCGCGCGGCACGATGTGGCGTGTGGAATGCGTGGAGCCGCTGCGTGCCCTGCTCATCGAGGCCACTAACAACTCCTATCGCCTGCCGGACAAAGGTCTGGTGGGTCCGCACGCCATCTTCGATGCCGCGATGCTCGACACGCCGCGCATCGACGATGCATTCAGGGGCCAGCAGGGCGAAGATGAGTGGCGCGTCGCCATCAAACGGCGCGGCGCGGTATCCACCGTGACCTATCCTTTCAATCCGCTCGATGCGGTGGGTTGGCACGGCGATCTCGCGGTGGTGCGCATCAATGTGCGCGACCTGCGCCCGCTCATGAGCCACCGCTATCACCTGCCGCCCTCGGCTCACACCACCTTTCTCACCGATCGCTTCGTGGTGTGCACGTTCGTGCCGCGTCCGTTCGAATCCGATCCCGGTGCGATGAAGGTGCCGTTCTTCCACAACAATGACGACTACGATGAAGTGCTGTTCTATCACGCCGGCGATTTCTTCAGCCGCGACAACATTCATCCCGGCATGATCACGCTGCATCCCGGCGGTTTCACCCACGGCCCGCACCCCAAGGCACTCAAGAACGTGCTGCAGCAGCCGAAACCCGCTACCAACGAGTACGCCGTGATGATCGACACGCGCGACGCTCTGGAGATTTCGCCGGCTGCCGCTCAGGTGGAATGGCCGGGTTACGTCGACAGCTGGAAAGGCGGCCAATGATGAGGAAGGGCAAGTGAAACTGGCGACCCTCAGACGTGGCAACCGCGATGGCAGGCTGGTCGTCGTCAGTCGCGACCTTGCTCATTGCCAGCTCGTGCCCGGCATTGCGACCACGCTGCAGGCTGCGCTCGACGACTGGGCCGCGGTCCAGCCCCGGCTGGCCGAACGTGCCGCCGCGCTGGAGCGCAACCCGGCGCACTCCGATGTCATGCCTTTCGACGCCGCGCAGTGCGCGGCCCCGCTGCCGCGCGCTTATCACTGGGTGGACGGCAGCGCCTACGTCAACCATGTCGAGCTGGTGCGCAAGGCACGCGGCGCGGAGATGCCCGCCTCGTTCTGGACCGATCCGCTGGTCTACCAGGGCGGCTCCGATGACTTGTTAGGCGCGCGCGATGATGTTCCTTTCGGCGATGCCGCCTGGGGCATCGACCTGGAGGCCGAGGTCGCGGTGATCACCGACGACGTTGCCATGGGCACCAGCGCCGCCGACGCCGCCGCGCACATCAAGCTCATCACGTTGGTGAATGACTGGTCGCTGCGCGGCCTGATACCTGGCGAGCTCGCCAAGGGTTTCGGTTTCTATCAATCCAAGCCGGCCACGTCGTTCTCACCGGTGGCGGTCACGCCCGACGAGCTCGGCGAGGCGTGGCGCGAGAGCAAAGTTCACCTGCCGCTGCTGAGCCGCATCAATGACCGGGAATTCGGCCGCCCCGATGCCGGCACTGACATGACTTTCAGCTTCGCGCAGCTGATCGCGCACGTGACCAGGACGCGCCGCCTCGGCGCCGGAGCCATCGTCGGCTCGGGCACGGTGTCTAACTACGACCGCAGCCGCGGGGCGAGCTGCCTCGCTGAAAAGCGCACGCTCGAGCAGATCGAGCATGGCGCGCCGCGCACGCCTTTCCTGCAGTTCGGCGACCGCGTGTCCATCGAGATGCTCGACGGTGCCGGCCGCAGCATTTTCGGCACGCTGGACAACCAAGTCGTCAAACGATAGCGGCTTCCACCCGGCGGGACGCGATATCACCTTCGAGAGAGAGGCGCACCGCCCGCCCGGTGGCACAATGTCAGCATTGCATCGAATCCCTAGAAATCAGGTAATTCCCAATGGGTGAGTTCACCACGCTGATGGCGCGCGATGGCCATGAATTCAACGCCTGGCTGGCCGCGCCCAGCGGACCGGCGCGCGGCGCCGTGGTGATCGCGCAGGAGATCTTCGGCGTCAACCGCCACATCCGCGCCGTCGCCGATGGCTACGCCGCGGCCGGCTACGTCACGATCGCGCCATGCCTCTTCGATCGCATCCGCCGCGGCATCGAGCTCGGCTACAGCGAGGCCGAAACCCAGGAAGGCCGTGGCTACCGGCTGCAGATCCCTCTGGAAAAAACTCTCGTCGACCTCAACTCGTCCATCAACGTCGTCAAACATGCCGGGCGCGTGGCCGTGGTGGGGTATTGCTGGGGTGGAACGCTCGCCTACGTCGCGGCCTGCGACCTGCCGGTAACCTGCGCGGTCTCCTATTATGGTGGGCAGATCAAGGATCACCTCGCGAAGCCACCGCGCCGGCCGGTCATGTATCACTTCGGCGAACGTGACCCGTACATTCCGCTGACCGACGTGGAAAAAATACGCACCGTGGATCACAACGGCGTATTTCACCTTTATCCGGCCGATCACGGCTTCAACTGCGACGAACGCGGCTCGTACGATGCGGCCAGCGCCGCGCTCGCGCGCGAGCGCTCGCTGCAATTTCTCGACGCGCAATTGGAACGCAAATGATCAAGCTCAATGACCGCTCGTTGTGGAAGGACCGCTGCCTGATCGCCGGACAGTGGTCGCCCGCCGATTCCGGGCTAACTACCGAGATCCGCAATCCCGCCAATGGCGAGCTGCTGGGCACGGTGCCGCTCATGGGGGCGGCCGAGACGCGCCGCGCCATCGACGCCGCGCATGCGGCCATGCCGGCGTGGGCCAGGAAAACCGCGGGCGAGCGCGCCAGGATCATGCGCAAGTGGTTCGATCTCATGATGGCCAATGTCGACGACCTCGCGGTCATCATGACCGCCGAGCAGGGCAAGCCGTTGGCAGAGTCCAAGGGCGAGATCGCCTACGCCGCCTCGTTCATCGAGTGGTTCGCCGAGGAAGGCAAGCGCGTCTACGGGGACATCATTCCCGGCCACCAGGCCGACAAACGCATCATGGTGCTGCGCCAGCCGATCGGCGTGGTCACCGCCATCACGCCGTGGAATTTTCCCGCGGCGATGATCACGCGCAAGGCAGGTCCTGCCATCGCCGCCGGCTGTCCGATCGTGGTGAAACCCGCGCCACAGACGCCGTTCTCTGCGCTGGCGATGGCCGAGCTTGGCGTGCGCGCCGGCATTCCCGCCGGCGTGTTCAACGTGGTGACCGGCGAGGCGGTAGCCATCGGCGGCGAGTTCACCGGCAATGCAAAGGTGCGCAAGCTGTCGTTCACCGGTTCGACGGCCGTGGGCAAACTACTCATGGCGCAATGCGCGGGCACGGTGAAGAAGGTGGCGCTCGAGCTCGGCGGCAACGCGCCGTTCCTGGTGCTCGACGACGCCGATCTGGACGCTGCCGTCACGGGCGCAATCCAGAGCAAGTACCGCAACACCGGCCAGACCTGTGTGTGCGCCAACCGATTCATCGTGCAGTCGGGGGTTTACGACGCCTTCACGCACAAACTGGCAGAGGCGGTCGGCAAGCTGCGCGTCGGTGATGGTTTGAAAGGTGAGACCGACCAGGGACCGCTGATCGACGCCAAGGCGCTGGCCAAGGTCGAAACCCACATCGCCGATGCGAAGGCAAAGGGCGCGACAGTGGTCACCGGCGGCAAGCGCCACACGCTCGGCGGCACATTTTACGAGCCGACGGTGCTGACCAACGTCAGCAGCAGCATGATACTGGCTCGCGAGGAGACGTTCGGACCGGTGGCGCCGCTGTTCCGCGTGGAAACGGAAGAGGAAGCCGTGAAGCTGGCCAATGACACCGAGTTCGGACTCGCGGCCTACGTGTACACGCGCGACCTCGCGCGCTCCTGGCGCGTCACCGAAGCGCTCGAGTACGGCATCGTGGGATTGAACACCGGGCTCATCTCCACCGAAGTCGCGCCATTCGGCGGCGTCAAGGAAAGCGGCATCGGGCGGGAAGGTTCCAGATACGGCATCCTGGAATTCACCGAGCTCAAGTACATCTGCGTGGGCGGCATCTGACCGCTGAATGCACGTAGGCAGCGTGCGGCAAGATGCGTAGACTCCGGCGCCAGTGCTAGGAAAGTTTCACGAAATCAGCATCGAAACGGCGGACATCGCCGGCTCGGTGGCCTTCTACGAACGACTCGGATTCAGCCCTTGCGGTACCACCGACACGTGGCCGCATCCCTACGGCGTGATGACCGACGGCCGCCTGTATCTCGGCCTCCACCAGTTCAAATTCCCGTCACCGACCATCACCTACGTGCACCCCGGCGTTGCGCACCACGCGCATGCCATCGAAAAGCACGGTGTCGAGATGGCGTGGAAGCGCGTCGGCGAAGACGCCTTCAACGAAGTCGGGTTCCTCGATCCTTCCGGCCAGCCGGTCCGCGTGCAGGAAGCGCCGACGCATTTCGCGAGCGAACGCGAACGAAGCGAGAGCTCGTTGTGCGGCGACTTCGCGGAATTCAGCATTCCCGCAGCGGAATTCGCACCGATGCGCGAGTTCTGGGAGCCTCTCGGTTTCGTCGCCTTGGGTGAAACGGACGCACCGTACCTGCGCATGTCGATGACCAGCGATCACGTCGACCTGGCGGTGCATCGACCGCGCACGCTGGACCAACCCATGCTGGTATTCGCGGCGGCCGACATGGGCGAACGCATCGAACGCCTGCGTTCGCTCGACGTGGCGATGTCCGATGATTTGCCGCGCGGTCTCGATCCGCGCCACGGTGCGTTGCTGCGCGCGCCGGAGGGTACGGCGCTTCTGTTGATCAGTGCCGTCGACTAACTAGGCTCAGCCCGAAAAGAAAGATCGCGAAATTCACGCCGGCGAGCAGGAAGAACGGCCCACCCTTCGAGACTGAATCGTAGAGCCAGCCGCCGAGCCCATTGGTGAACAGGATTCCCGCCGAGGCGCAGATCCCGGCGAGACCGAACACCGCGCCGCGCACGTCGCGCGGCGCCTCCTGCCCCAGCAGCGTCTGTCCGGCGATGATGGCCGCGATCTGCCCCATGCCCAACAAGGCAGCCACTGCCGCGAGCAGCAATCCCTGCGTGGGGTCATCGACGAAACCGCAAAGCAGGTAAGCGACCGCCGCCAGCGCCATGGCGCTCACTCCGACCACCAGCCGGTCCACCCGATCGAGCAGCCAGCCGACGATGAGCGCCGTGGCGAGACCGGCCACCATCGCCGCGACGAACGGCAGCCGCGCGCGCGCGGCGGCTTCGGCCATGCTGAGATCGCGCTCCACCCACGCCTGTTGAAGACGCAATGTCAGGAAAGTGCCGAGCACCACCCGATCGCCGAACGAGCCGAACTGCAGCAGGCAGGCAAACCAGAGGCGCGGGTTGCGCCGCGCGGCGGCGGCTCCGCCGGCGATGATTTGCCGCAGCGGCAGGGATGGCGCCCGCTCGCTCGGCGTGCCGCGCTTGAGGCCCGCGAATACGATCACCGCCGACACCGCGCACAGCGCGGCAGCCGCCCATAACGTGATGCGGCCGGCGGCCAGCTCATCGAACCCGGCGTCAGTCAGACGCTTGGGCGCCCTGCCGAGCGCCACCACCAGCGTCGCTGCACCGAGACCCTGAAAGAATCCCGTGAGGCCCACCAGCCGGCCGCGCGACGTTTCGGCGGCGGTATCGGCAAGCACCGTTCCTAGCATGGTGCCGATGGCGGCGACTCCCACGGAGAAGAACAGCGCGCAGCCGGTGAGTTGCGGCAAGGTGCGCGCCGTGGGGTAGAGCAGGAACCCGGCAGCCAGCCACAACAGGCCAAAGGCATAGACGGAGCGGCGTCCGATCTTGTCGGCCAGCGCGCCGAACGGCGCCACCAGGCACAACGCCAGCAACTCATTGGCGATGTTGAGCGCAGATATCGTGCGACCCTGCTGCTCCGCCGGTAACCCGAGGTTCACGGTGAGCAGGTACGGCTGCATGTAGCTCACGAACGCAAGAAGGCCAATCGTGATGAACGCCGCGTATAGATAGGCAATCGCGTGCCGTGGCAGATACCCCGGCGCGAGCGTGATGCCGCCGAGTCGGCGCGCGGTTGGTATCGGGCCAGGCGGGTGATTCACGGCAGCCGATCATGCCACGCCGCGCGCCGCGCCGAAGCGAGCGCCCGGCGGGTTATTCCGGGCACTCGTGCGGTGAAAATTGTGGCGATAATCGGTCCATCGGCCGCGCGCGCGGCATAAAACTTTTCCGGAGTTTCTTCCATGACACGATTCGCCTGCGCCGCGGCCGCCGCACTGATGGTGTTCCTGTGTTCCGCCGCGCGCGCCGACGAGGGCATGTGGCCGGTTCATGGCTTCCCGTTCGCCAAGGCCAATACCGCATTGAAAACCAAAATCGACCAGGCCTGGCTCGATCGCGTGCGCCTGGCCACGGTGCGGCTCGCCAACTGCACGGCAACCTTCGTATCGAACGAAGGGTTGATGCTCACCAACCATCACTGCGTGGAATCCTGCCTGGCGGAGCTGTCTTCGAAAGAGAAGAGCCTGGTCGACGAGGGCTACCTCGCCAAGACACGCGGCGACGAAAAGAAGTGTCAGACGCAGGTGGCCGACGTGCTCGTCGGCATGGAAGACATCACCGCGAAGGTGAGCGCCGCCATTGCCGGCAAGGATGAGATGGCAGCCAACGATGTGCGCAAGGCCACGCTCACGCAGATCGAGGCCGACTGCGAGAAACGACACGCGCCGCAGAAATGCCAGACGGTCACCTTGTACCAGGGCGGCCAGTACTGGCTCTACAAGTACAAGCGATACACCGACGTGCGCATGGTGTTTGCACCCGAGGACAGCATTGCCTCTTTCGGCGGTGATCCCGACAATTTCCAGTTTCCGCGCTGGTGCCTCGACATGGGAATCCTGCGCATTTACGAAGACGGTAAACCGGCGAGGTCGCCCGACTTCCTGAGGTTCAATTTTTCGGGGCCGTCGGCCGGCGACGCGGTATTCGTCTCCGGTTTCCCCGGTGCTACCGATCGTCTGCTGACACTGGCGCAGCTCAAACAACAGCGCAGCCTCGACCTGCCGCAATGGTTGCTGCGCAATGCGGAAATCCGCGGACGGCTCATCCAGTTTTCGCTCGAGGATCCGCAGAACGAGCGTATCAGCGCCGACCTGCTCAACTTCATCCAGAACTTCATCAAAGTGCGGCGCAAGATGGTGGACGCGCTGAACGATGACTCGCTGCTCGCGCGCAAAGCCGCGGAAGAGGCAGCGCTGCAAAAGGCCATCGCCAGCGACGCCACGCTCAAAAAGAGCCTTGGCGATCCGTGGCATGACATCGAAGGCGCGCTGACCGCCGAGCGGGCGTTGTTCGAGCAGTACACCTATCTCGAGGCCGGTGCCGGCTTCCAGGGGCGCCTGGTCGCTTTCGCACGCGCGCTGGTGCGCGGCGCCGCCGAGCGCGAGAAGCCGAACTCGGAGCGATTCCGCGAATACACCGACGCCGCGCTGCCGCGAATCGAGCAACAGATGGGCGCGCGAGTGCCTGTCTATCCGGAGCTCGAAGAGCTGCGCCTCGACAACAGCCTCGAGCGCATGCGCGAGTGGCTGGGCCCCGATCACCCCGTGGTGCGCAAGCTCTTGTCGAAGGAATCCCCGGCTGCACTCGCCAAGCGGTTGGTGAACGAGACCAAGCTTGGCGATCCGGCGGTGCGCCTGCAGTTGTGGAAAGGCGGCGCCGCGGCCATCGCCGCGTCGAACGATCCGATGATCGTTCTCGCGCGCGCCGTCGATCCTGACGCTCGCGCAGTGCGCAAAGCCTACGAGGATGGCGTCGAGGCGCCGCTGCGCTCCGCTACCGAGCGCCTTGCCAAGGCGCGTTTCGCCGCATTCGGCACGAGCGTGTACCCGGACGCCACCTTCACGCTGCGCGTCAACTGGGGCACGGTGCAGGGCTGGAACGAGAACGGCAAGCCCGTCGGGCCGTTCACGCGCCTGTCACGCGCCTTCGAGCGCGCCACCGGCGACGATCCGTTTCGCATTCCGGACAGTTGGCAGCGCGCGAAGGACAGGCTCGACATGAACACGCTGTTCAACTTCACCACCAACAACGACATCGTCGGCGGCAACTCCGGCAGCGCGGCCATCAATACGAAGGCGGAAATCGTCGGCCTGCTGTTCGATGGCAACATCCACTCGATCTCGGGCGCCTACTGGTTCGATACGGAGAAGAACCGCGCGGTCGCCGTGCACCCGGCGATCATGCGCGAGGCGATGTCCAAGGTTTATGGTGCCGACGCGTTGTTAGCCGAGCTCACTTCGAAGTGAATGCGCATCTCGTCCAGCACGACGAGCGTGCCCATGGCCACGCTGAATGGCTTGAATCCTAGTTCGGACTGCTTGAGGGAAAACTCGCCGCTGGCAATGAGCACGCCGTCCTTGCGCTGGATTGCCACTGGAACCCGCACATTGCGCAGCTGGTCCTTCACGCTGACTTCCACGCCGACATCGAAGGCCTCGCCCGCGGCAACCACATCGGTGGCGCGCAGGCGAATCATGGGATAACGCTCGCCATCGAGCAGCGCCTCTGACAACAGATTCTTGCGCGTGCCGTCGCGCGCGCTCTGCGGTACGCCGGGCGGGAAATCCGCGCCGGCCCGCTCGCGCATCGCCGGTTCATCGACGGTAAGCTCGTTCACCGGAATCTGGATGTCGAAGCGCGTCTGCGTGACGTCATCGGTGACGAACACCGTGCCAGTGAGATGATGCGACGCGATCACGTGGTTGTGGCCGAGGCGTGCCATCGCGCCACCGCGATACACCAGGATCTGCAGCAGCGATTCTTCGGCGACGATCGCGTAGTCAACCGCGCCGGCCGGTATTGCCGCGGGCCCGGGCATTGGCGCGGGAGCAGGCGGAATTTCCGGCGCGTGGGGCCTTGTCTGACAAGCGCCCAGCCCCAATAGCACGAGGCTCGCGACAACGACTCGAAACGGGAACCGCTGACCCGTGGGCTGTGTACTCACCATGTATGTCTCATCTTTCTCTGGCTTTGACCCGACGGATCACAAGCGGATAGCTTACCGGCATGACTTTCCGCAACACCACTCGTTCCTGGGGCGCGCTGTCGAAAGCGCTGCATTGGATCATCGTGATCCTCATCATCAACCAATGGGTGATCGGCGCGCGCGCCGACGCGTTGCCCAACGGGCTCGCGAAACTGCAGACGCTCGCCTGGCACAAGTCCTTCGGCATGACGATCCTCATGCTCGCGGTGGTGCGCCTGGTGTGGCGCCTCATGAATCCCACGCCCGACCTGCGCTCCGAAACCAAACCATGGGAGCGGGTGCTCGCGAAATTGTCGCACTTCCTTCTATACGCCCTCATATTCGCCATGCCGCTCACCGGCTGGATGATGTCCTCGGCCAGAAATTTTTCGGTGAGCTGGTTCAGGCTGTTCCAGTTCCCCGATCTCGTCGCGCCCTCCGAGCAGACCTTTCGTCTCATGCACGACCTGCATCACACGCTGTTCGCGGTGCTGCTGGGCGTCGCCTTGCTGCACGTCGCCGGCGCGCTCAAACATCATTTCATCGACAAGAACGACGTACTGAAGCGCATGTTGCCTTTTGGCGGAGTCAAGTGAGACCGATGACTAACTACCTGGTTCCGGTGACCGTGGCGGCGGCGCTGTTCGCCGGCGTTTGCCTGGCGGCCGACGCAGTGCCACGCTACGTGCAGGCGCCCGCGGGCAGCACTCTGGCTTTCACGTTCACGCAGGAAGGCGCGGCCAGCAAAGGCTCGTTCACGCAGTTCACCACCGCGCTCGGGTTTGACGAGAAGTCTCCCGCCTCGGGCAGTCTCAAGGTCGAGGTGCAGATTGCCTCCATCGACACACAGGACAAGGATCGGAACGAGATGCTTGCCGGCGCCGACCTCTTCGACACGCAGAAACATCCCACCGCGCGGTACGTCGCCGACTCGTTCGCCAGGCGGGCAAATGGCGATCTGGAGGCCGTGGGAAAACTCACGCTGCGTGGCGTGACGCACGATCTGCGGCTGCCACTCAAGATCAGCCGCAACGCCACTGGCCTTACGCTTTCGGGCGAGACCAGCATCAGGCGACTCGACTACGGCGTCGGCCAGGGTGACTGGAAGTCCACCGAATCGGTGGGCGATGAGGTCAAGGTTCAATACCAGGTGTCGCTGGTCAGGGCGAAGTGATCGGACATGGCGGTATCGAACTCGATGCGGCGCGTATGGATCGGCCTTGCCCTGAGCGTCGCGTTGCTGTCTTTCTATCCGGCATGGACCGGCCGCATCAGCTGGCTGATCCCCGGCATCTCATTCCTGCTGTTCATCGTGTTCATGTTCGAGCCGTGGTTCCTCACCTGGGAATTGCGCAAGCGCGGCGAGGCTTTGCAGATCACCGATGAAGGGGTGCTGCGGCGCCTGGCGCGCGGCGACAGCGAGTTCGTGCGCTGGAGCGAACTGCGCGAGGTGTCCATCGTGATGACCCAGGGCGTAAGCCTCTCCGAGGAATATTTTTATGTGCTGGCAGGCGCCGGCAGCACAGGAGTGCTGGTCGGCCAGGGGCTGGCCACGAAGTACGACCTGTTGTCACACCTCGCCAAACTACCCGGCTTCGATCACGGCCACATCGCCACGGCGATGGCCTCGCCGGTTAATCAACGCTTCACGCTGTGGCGGGCGGCGCCGCTCGACGGCGAAGCCGTGGTACTGCCGCATCGCGCGTTGAATTGAGGCGCGCCGACACTTTTGCAGACGATGCCCGCCTGGGACCGCCGGTGTCGCGCGTCGATCAGAACGAGCTGCCGTCCTTCTTGGTGAATACGCCGCGCGCATCGGGCGCGTTCCAGCGCATATCAACGTCGGAATAATACGTTTCGTCGAGCGGATCGCGATTGCTGACCTCCAGATACACCGCAGGCACGCCGCCGCGATTCACGAGCTGATGTCCATCGGTGACCCCGAGCGGAAACCCCGCGCACATGCCGGCGGTCAACAATTGTTCACCGGCGTCGGTGCGCAGCACGACCTCGCCGCTCAGCACGTAGATGAATTCCTCTTCGTGGGTGTGCCAGTGGCGCATCGAGGATTCCCTGCCGGGCGGCAGGATGGTGTGATTGATCCCGATCTTCGCGAGCCCGAGCGCATTGCCGAGTTGGCGCTTTTCGCGCGGCAGTACCCGCGAGCGGAATGGCTCGGGATATCCACTGCCGGTGCGCGGTTCGAGCGTCATCGGATCGAGCGCGGGTTTCCTGAGACTCATGAGAATTGACCCATCCCAATTGACCATCCAGGCACTGCGTGCAAGTGTAGCCCGCATGCCGCAGATGTTTGATGATGTCGGGGAAATCGTGGACGAGGCGCTGCGGCGCGTGGGCAAACGGGTGGTGTTGGCACTGCCGCTCGGCATCGGCAAGCCCAACCTCATCGCCAATGAGTTCTTCCGCCGCGCGCGCGGCGACGCCTCCCTCGACCTGACCATTGTCACCGCGCTCAGCCTTCGCAAGCCTGCCGGTTCGAGCGCGCTCGAGAAGGCCTTCATCGATCCTCTGGCAGCGCGCATTTTCGGCAACTACCCCGAGCTCGACTACCTGCAGGCCGTGCGCACGGACACCGTACCGGCCAACGTTCGCGTCATCGAGTTCTTCTTCGAGCCCGGATCGCTGCTCGATTCCGCGCACGCGCAGTCGCACTACCTCTCGGCAAACTACACGCACGTGGCGCGCGAGCTGCTCGCACGCGGCGTGAACGTGATCGCGCACGTGGTCGCCAAGCGCATGGTGGGCGGCGCGGTCGAGATAAGTCTCGGCAGCAACCCCGACGTCACCGTCGACCTGCTTCCGGAAATCGCGAAGCTGCGCGCTGCCGGGCAAGCCATGGTGCTGCTCGGCCAGGTGCACCGCGAGATGCCCTTCATGCTCGGCGCGGCCAACGTGGGAACGGACGCGTTCGACCTGCTGCTCGATCATTCACGCTACGACCACGACCTGTTCGCGCCACCGAATCCGTCGCTGTCCATCGTCGATCACGCGATCGGCCTGCACGCGAGCAGCCTGGTGCGCGACGGCGGCACGTTGCAGATCGGTATCGGCGAGCTCGGCGATTCCATCGTCTATTCGCTGCTGTTGCGCCACCAGCGCAACGACGCCTGGCGACGCGCACTGGCTGATGTCGATACGGAACGCGGCGCGGCGCTCATCGATGTCGTGGGCGGACGCGCGCCTTTCGCCACCGGCATTTTCGGCGCGACCGAGATGTTCGTCGACCAGATGCTCGACCTGTACCGCGCCGGAATCCTGCGGCGCCGCGTCTACGACTATCTACCGCTGCAGCGCGCGCTGGTGGCGAACGGCTCCAGCGCGCGCGTCGACGAAGCGTTGCTGGAGGCGCTGCTCGCTGCCGGCGCCGGCCCGTTGCTCGACGCCCGGGATGTCACCGCGCTGAAAGCGGCCGGCGTGCTGCGCAGCGAGACGCGTTTCGACGATGGCCGCATCGTCTCGCCCGACGGCCTGCGAATCGACCCAGACCTGGGACTGCCGAAAACACGCGCATTGCTGGCGCGCGAGTGCCTGGGACTCAACCTGCAGGGCGGCACGGTGATGCACGCCGCTTTCCTGCTGGGTCCGCGCGCGTTCTATGCGGCGCTACGTGAGCTGCCAGAATCGGAGCGCCGTCTGTTCGACATGCGCGGCGTGAGCTGCATCAACCAGTTGTACGGTCACGATTTCAGCCTGCGCATCGCGCAGCGCTGTCACGCTCGGTTCGTGAATACCGCGATGATGCTGACCACGCTCGGCGCGGCCGTGTCCGACGGCCTCGATGACGGGCGCGTCGTCTCGGGGGTGGGCGGCCAGTACAACTTCGTCGCCATGGCCCATGCGCTGCCGGGCGCCCGTTCGGTGTTGTGCGTGCGTGCAACCCGCCTCAAAGCAGGCCGCTTGAGCTCCAACATCGTCGCCGGCTATGGATACGCCACGATACCGCGGCATCTGCGTGACATTGCCATCACCGAATATGGCGTCGCCGACTTGCGTGGCCGCACCGACGGTGAGTGCGTCGCGGCCATGTTGAACATCGCCGACTCGCGGTTCCAGGATTCGCTGCTGACCGCCGCCAAGCGTGCCCACAAGATCGATGCCGGCTATCGCATACCCGAAGAATGTCGCCGTAATACGCCGGATCGCCTCGCCGAAGCGTTCGCCGCGCCGCGGCGTGCGGGACTCTTCTCGGAGTATCCCTTCGGCACCGATCTCACGCGCGAGGAAATCGACCTCGCGCGCGCGTTGCGCTGGCTCAAGGAGAACACCGGCGATGCGCGCGGCCGCGCCGCGACACTGTTGCGGGCGCTGCTCACGCGGAAGCGCGCGGCGGATCGCGCCTGCCTGGCAAGGCTACACCTCGACGCCCCGCAGACTTTATCCGGGCGTCTCAACGCGAAACTGGTGAGTCTGGGGTTGCACGCCACCGGGGATGCGCACCTCCCAGCTACTTCGCAAACAGCCGCGAAGGATCCCTGAACGCCTTGAACTCGAGCGCGTTGCCGGAAGGATCGTAGAGGAACATTGTCGCCTGCTCGCCGACCTGGCCGGCGAAGCGAATGCCGGGCTCGATCTCGAAGCGCGTGCTCGAGAGTCGCAGGCGCTCGGCGAGCGCCTGCCACGCATCCCACTCCAGCACTACCCCGAAGTGCGGCACCGGCACATCGTGCCCGTCGACTTCGTTGTGATGCACGCGCTGTTTCCTGGCGGGATCGAGATGCGCGACCAGCTGATGGCCGAAGAAATCGAAGTCCACCCATTCCTCGCTGCTGCGGCCTTCGGCACAGCCGAACAATTCGCCGTAGAAGCTGCGCGCGGCGCGGAGGTCATGGACCGGGATCGCCAGATGAAATGGTTGTGGCATCGGCCGCTAGTTTATTGCCTGGGCCGCCACTCGTCGCGAGCGCGTACGGCGAGGTCGGGATGATCGGAGAAGAAGCCGGTGATTCCCGCGTCCAGCAATGCGTGGATTTCGGCGCGCAGATTTCCATGCGCAGCCAGGTCCCCTGCGGATCGCAGGGTGACAGGCAGGAATTCGTTTTCGGCGCGCAGTGTCCACACATGGATTCCGAGGCCTGCCCCACGCGCGCGGCGTGCCAGGCCGGTATCGATGACCGCACCGTCTGCGAACTGCACCACCATCGACTTGTGCGGCCCGATGGCGTCGGCGTAGCCGGCGACTTCCGCGAGACCGGTGTCGGTCATGAGGTCCAGATAACTGCGCCGGTCGCCGGCCAGCGTGAAATCGAAAGGTTGGCCGGTGGGCGCCACCAGCTGCACCAGCGGCAGATCCGTTTGACGGCGCAAGGCCTTGAGGTTTGCGACCTCGAAGGACTGCAGGCAGACGGGATCGGAGCGCTTGCCGTATCCATGGCGCGCGAGTGCATCGAGCATGCGTTCATCGAAGCGGTGCCCGAGTCGCGCGAAGTAACTTGGATGCTTGGTCTCAGGATAAACACCGATGCGCGGAGGCGGCGCCAAGCCTGCGGCCCGCGCCGTGGCGGCGCGCTGTGCATCCGCGGCGGCCACGAGATCGAGCACTTCGTCGAATGTGGGAATGGAGAACACGCCGTCGTACCGGGTGTTTGCCTTGCGCAGATCGGGCAGCCGTTCGCGTGCGCGAAGCGTCTTCAATTCCGCCAGCGTGAAGTCTTCGGTGAACCAGCCGGTGACCGATTCGCCATCGACGTTCTTGGTGGTCTTGCGCGAGGCGAACTCGGCACGCGACGCCACGTCGGTGGTGCCGCCGATTTCGTTCTCGTGGCGGGCGAGCAGGGCACCGTCCCTGGAAATCACCAGATCGGGTTCCACGTAATCCGCACCCTGTCGAATCGCGATGAAGTAGCCGGCAAGTGTGTGTTCCGGCACATACCCGCTGGCGCCGCGGTGCGCTATGACAAATGGCCGCGGTGCTGCGGCGCTCGAGCTTTCCGTCATGAGAACTGCGCCCAAGATTCCAGAGGTGACGTAACGCCAGAATGACCCGCGATGCGGAACTTGAGTGCTTGCGGCCTGCATCGCAATTGTTCTTCCACCAGGGAAATGGCGCCCATGAAAAACATCATCCGCGGCTTGCCAGAGCTTAACTTTCGCAGCGTGACATGTCTCGCGCTTGGACTGCTCGCCGCGGGCTGCGCCAGCGACCGGCGACCGGTGGTGGTGGGCCAACCGATGATCGTTCCGGCGGTGAATGAATATTGCGCCGTTGCGCAGAAGGAAATCGCGACCTCGCGCGTCCCGGCGCGCAATGTGCTGGTCGCCGACTACCAGGCGTTCACGCGCGCGTCACCTTCGGTGAAGCCCCTGGAAACACTTCAATACGTGGGCTACGGGGATTCGCAGCGCACCAAGGCGCGCATGATTTCCTGCAAGTTGCACAGCGCTGAGAGAATTCGCGCCGAATACGGCGCCACAGCCGCTGGTGAATCTAGCACCTGCGCGCGGCTCAATCGCCGCACGCTCGATGCCGTGCTGGCGTCGCTCACCGATCGCCAGAAAAAGAAGATGCCCTTCAAAGGCTCGATTGGCGTACTCCTCGATCCGGATGAGCAGGCCACGACCGAAAGCCAATGGCTGGAATCATTCACCATGGTGCAGACCGATGGCGGCGGCACTCTGCGTATCCGTGCCAAGAGTCTGCGCGGGGATGGCAATCAGCGCGTGAGCACCAAGGGCAACGCGAACAAGGGCCGACAGTACTGCCACCTGATCGCTCCGGATTACCTGAAGCGCATCCTCTTGGGTGAAGTGCAGCTGCCCAAAGCCGAATTCCCCGACGGCGGACAGACCGCCAGCAGGTAGCTTGCTAAGCTTGCGCGCGTGTCCTCAAGCACCGCGCCCTACTCCCGCACCGAAGAGCTCGCGCACACGCTGACCGCGGCTTTGGGGATCGTCGCCTGCGCCGTGGCCATCCCCTGGCTCGCCTGGGCGGCCGCGGGCGATGCATTGCGGCTCGCCGGAGCCATGGTGTTCGGCGTCACCGCTTTCTCGATGTTCGCGACCTCGGTCATCTACCACTGGGAGCGCTCGCCCGAGCGCAAGCAGCGGTTGCGCAAACTCGACCACTCCGCCATCTATCTACTCATCGCCGGCACCTATACACCGTTCACGCTGGTGGCGATGCAGGGCGCGTGGGGCTGGTCGCTGTTCGGAGTGGTGTGGACACTGGCGGTACTGGGCATCGTGGCGAAGACAACGGTGGGGTTCCGCTATCCGCGTCTCTCCACCATTCTCTACCTCGGCATGGGCTGGCTCATCGTGATCGCCATCAAGCCCTTGAGCGACAACCTGAGCGCCAGCCAGATCGCGTGGATAGGGGCGGGCGGGCTGTTGTACACAGGCGGCGTGCCGTTCTACATCTGGAAATCGAGGCGTTATGCGCATGCCATCTGGCACCTGTTCGTGCTCGGTGGCGTCGCCTGCCATTTTGCCGCGGTGCTGAGCCTGGTGAGCGGCAGCGGCTGACGCGCCTATTTCTTGCGGCGAGCGGCGGCCTTTTGCCTCGCCGGTCGGGCGCGACGTCCGGCCACCTTTTTCTTCGGCGCCGCTTTTTTGGGCTTGACCCTCGCCGCGGGTACCCGCTTCTTCCTGCTCGACTTGGGTTTCACCCTGGCGGTCGCGCGTTTCCTCGGCGCCCGCTGGATGGCGGCTTTCTTATCTGGGGCGGGCTTTTTTCTGCCACGCTCCTCGCCGCGCAACTGATCGATGATCGCCGGGTTCTCGAGCGTCGACAGGTCCTGGGTGATGTCCTCGTTGCGCGCGATGGCGCGCAGCAGCCGCCGCAGGATTTTTCCCGAGCGGGTCTTGGGCAGGCTATCGGAGAAACGGATGTCGTCGGGACGTGCGATGGCACCTAACTGTTCGCTCACCCAGTCACGCAGCACCTTGGTGAAAGCTTCGATGGCCGCGCCGGCGGGACGTTCGCCGCGCAGCACCACGTAGGCAAAGACCGATTCACCCTTGATGTCGTGCGGTTTACCCACCACCGCGGCTTCCGCGACTTTCGGGTGCGCGACCAGCGCGGATTCGATTTCCATCGTACCCAGGCGGTGGCCGGCGACGTTCAGCACGTCATCGATGCGCCCCATGATCCAGAAGTAACCGTCCTTGTCGCGATGCGCGGAGTCGCCCGCCACGTAGAAGCGGTTCTGAAAGGTTTCCCAATAGGTCTTGAGGTAGCGCTCGTTGTCGCCCCAGATCGTGCGCAGCATCGACGGCCAGGGCTTGCGGATGACAAGATAGCCGCCCGCATCCGCGCCCTGCACTTCGTCGCCGCGAGCATCGACGATGGTCGCGTCGATTCCCGGCAACGGTTGTGTGCACGAACCCGGTTTGGTCGCGGTGCTGCCCGGCAGCGGCGAGATCATGATGGCGCCGGTTTCGGTCTGCCACCAGGTGTCGACGATCGGGCAGCGCATGCGCCCGACGTGCTCGTGGTACCACATCCAGGCTTCCGGATTGATCGGCTCGCCCACCGAGCCTAACAAGCGGAGCTTCGTGAGGTCGTAGCGTGACGGGATGTCGTCACCGAGCTTCATGAGTGCGCGGATGGCGGTGGGCGCGGTATAGAAAATGGTGACCCCGAGCGACTCGCAGATCTGCCAGAAGCGTCCGGCGTGCGGGAACGTGGGCGCGCCTTCATAAATCACGATGGTGGCGCCCGCGGCCAATGGCCCGTAGGCGACATAACTGTGCCCGGTGACCCAGCCGATGTCGGCGGTGCACCAGAAAACATCGTCCCCGTTGAGATCGAAAACCCACTTGCTGGTGAGCTTCGCGCCGAGTAGATAGCCGGCGCTGGAATGCTGGATGCCCTTGGGTTTGCCCGTCGATCCGGAGGTGTACAGCAGGAACAGCGGGTGCTCGGCATTGACCCATACCGGATCGCATACCGGCGGCTGGCCCTCGACCACGTCGTGCCACCAGACATCGCGTCCCGGGTACATGTCGAGGTCCTGGCCGGTTCGCTTGAGCACGATGACCTTGCGGATGCTCGCGCAACCCCCCGCCAGCGCCTTGTCGGCCGCCTGCTTGAGCTCGATGGCGCGGCCAGCCCGCCATCCGCCATCGGCGGTGATGAGCATCACGGCGCCGGCATCCTCGATGCGGTCCTTGAGTGACAGCGCGGAAAACCCGCCGAACACCACGGAATGGATGGCGCCGATGCGTGCGCAGGCGTGCATGGCGACGATTGCCTCCGGGACCATCGGCATGTAGATGACGACGCGGTCGCCCGGGCTCACGCCCTGGGCCAGCAGGGCATTGGCAAAACGGCACACGTCGGCATGCAGCTCGCGATATGACACATGCCGCACATCGCCGGGCTCGCCGATGAAGGTGACAGCGGTCTTGTGGCCACGCTCCTCGAGATGCACGTCGAGACAGTTATAAGAGACGTTCAGCTCGCCGTCCGTGAACCAGCGGTAGTTCGGCGCGCGCGACTCGTCGAGCGTGACGCTGAAAGGCTTGTGCCAGCGCAACTCGGTCTGCGCCTGCCGCGCCCAGAATCCCTGGTAATTGGCAGCCGCTTCGCCGCGCAGCGCCGTAAGGTCGGCCGGTTTGAGGCGGGCCTTGGCGGTGAATCCGGGGGTCGGAGGGAAGCTTCGTTCTTCGATGAGAACGGATTTGATGTTTTGGCTACTCATGTTTTGGCTGCTCGGGGGAGCAAAGGATACCGTATGAATTGTGCGGTCCTGTAAACCGAAACACCTTCCCGGCAGTCTTAACCCTAACGGTCACTCAATTCGGGAGAACTCTCATGCGTTCCAGGTACTGGTTGTTATTGCTCGCCCTGGGTCCCGCGACCGCGTCGGCCTGGGGAGATGGCTGCAAATTCAGGGCGGAGCGCGCCGGCGGCGTCGAGGCCAAGGGTGTCGAGAAAGTCGTCATCCGCAGCGGTGCCGGCGACATGAAGGTAATTGGGCGCGGCAACGCGGTACGCATCGAAGCTCGCGGTGTCGCCTGCGCGGCCAAACAGGAATTGCTCGACCGCGCGCAGATCATCGTGAGGCGCGAAGGGAACATCGTCTACGTCGAGACCGGACTGCCGCAGAACGAGGACACCTGGTCATTTGGCAAGAACGAATACGCATACATCGACCTCGGTGTGGCGCTGCCGTCGAACATCCCCGTGGAGGCCGCGGACTCGAGTGGCGATGCGGTCTTCGAAGATCTGAATGCGCTCAAGCTGCAGGACAGCTCCGGCGACGTGCAGATCGTGCGTATCGCCGGGCTCGCCGATGTCAGCGACAGCTCGGGCGATGTCAGCATCGGCAACGCGGGCAGCGTGCGCGTGCGCGACAGCTCGGGTGATGTCGAGATCGACGATGTGCGCAGCGATGTCGAGGTGATACTCGACAGTTCGGGTGACATCCACATCGCCCAGGTCGACGGCAATGTCCGCGTCGAGCAGGACAGCTCCGGCGGCATCCGTGTCGAAGACGTCAAAGGCAGCGTCGATGTGGAGTCGGACAGCTCAGGCGATATCTACGCCGGCCGGGTCAACGGCAACTTCACGGTAAGCGAGGACAGCTCCGGCAGCATCGAACACGAATCGATCACCGGGAAGGTCACGGTGCCGAATGACCGGCACGACACTGACGTGGAATAGCGCTGAATCAGGCCGCAGCGGCCAGCGGTAACAACGCGAGCCGTTCAGCCTGCCGCCGCAGCATCGGCCCGAAATTATGCCGGTCGAAGAATGCGGTGAGCGCGGCAACGTCGGGCGCGCGGCGCACGAGGTCGGTACGCGCGATTTCCAGCGGCATGTTGCAGGCGATCTCCGTGAGCCGGCGCGCGAAGAAGGCGGCCTCGCGATGTTCGATGAGTTTCGCCGCGAGCTTGCCGGCGCCGCGCACCGCAAGGTCGGCGATGCGATCGAGGTTGTCGTAGATCTCCTCGAGCGAGACGAACTCCTTCATGAGCGCGGCCGCGGTTTTCGCACCGACGCCCGGGACACCCTTGATGTTGTCGACGCTGTCGCCCATGAGCGCGAGGAAATCGGCGAAACGCTCGGGTAAGACGCCGAAACGGTCCTCGATTTCGTCGTAGCGATACCGCACGTTGTCCGAATAGTCCCAGTAGACGTCCCCGGCGCGAATCAGCTGCGCATAGTCCTTGTCGCGCGTGACCAGCGTGGCGCGCAGGCCTTCGCGGCGGCAACGCGTCATGAGTGTGCCGACGATGTCATCGGCTTCGTACTCGGCATGGCTGAACGCCGCAATGCCGGCGTGACGGCAGAATTCACGGCATCGTTCGAACTGCAGCTTGAGATCTTCGGGGGCGGGGTCGCGATTGGCCTTGTAGGCGGGATAAATCTGGTTGCGGAACGACGTAGTGAGGCTTTCATCGAACGCGACCGCGATGTAATGCGGCTGGGCGCGTTCGATGAGATCACCAAGAAAACGTGCAAAACCGAACGTCGCGTGCGCCGGGTTGCCGTCGCCGTCCACCATGTCCGGCGGCATCGAGTAATAGGCACGGAATACGTAGACGGAGGCGTCGATGAGATAGATCACGCGGCGGATGGTAATCGGGCCGCAAGGTTGCGTGCGAAGATTGTTTGCGGACAGCCTGTCCGATCGAACTCAGGCGACCTGACCGATCCCGCCGATGTTCACCACGCTCTCCGGCGCGGTCAGCGGACGCCGCTCGGCGCGCTGCAAAGCCGCGTCCACCATCGTCGCGAACAATTCCGCGGTGTCGTGCAGGCTTTGGGTGGCCAGGCCAAGGTCACGCGGCCGGCGCACGATCTGCCGGCAGCAATTCGCCATCTGCAAGTCGCGGGCACCGTCGATGACCGCGCCTTCTGCCAGCGCGCGCTGGGCCTTTTCCGGAACACCGCCTCGGCGGCACGCATCGCTCCACAGCGGATAGAACAGCCGCGGCATTCGCTCGAAGAACCACAAGTAGCCGACCAGCCCGACCGTGGCCCGCTCGACCAACTGGTAATGCGCGTACGCGGCGAGCGCGATGGTTTGCGGCAACGGGGTCAGTGACACGCTGTCCATCGAATTGAGCCCCAGGGCACGAAGGTCGTCGAGAAACGAGCGCCCTTGCTCGAAAGCCAGGCCCGGAACGGCGAGCAAATCCTGCCAGGACGTCCAGTCCTCTGGCGGGACGACGTCCGCGGCGACCTCGCGGAGACGCGAGTGCACGTTGATCACATGGTTGAGCTCGAGCAGCAGCTGTCGATGCGTCGCCGCGCCGATTTCCGAAGCCCGAAACCGCTCCAGGATTTTCCCGAGCGACGCCGTACGCTGCAGCATGTCGAACTCGAGCGAAAATACGTCGGCGCTGTTCATCCTGAGCCTGTTGATGCCGGTTTTTTTTGGCCGGTCACTATGTAGTGTCACGACTTCAGGGTTTCTCTCACCTCGCACTGTCATAAGCACAAAGTATTTTCAATCAAGGACTTACTACAAACCCTGCCTACTTTTTCTATTCTCGATTGCGAGCGGGCGCAGGTGCCTGTAAACATTGGCCCCGAATTTACGGGGACACGAAGAATGCGCGTACGCGGCGGCGGCGCAGCTACATACCAGAAATCGACCGTGCGACTGTCAACAGCTCTCAGCTTCGCCTGGGTGCTTGGCCTTTCCGCATGCTCTGGCGGCTTCGAAACCGAACCGCTGGTCGAATTTTCCACCGAGCTCAACGTCCAGGGGACCAGGCCCCAGTCGCTGATCCGCCAGCTGCGTGCCGGCGTTTACGTCATCGAGATCCGCGAACGCGATATCGACCTGCGCGTCAGCATCGATGCCGGCAACCTGCACACCGAGCTCGCCGACGCCTATCAGCGGCACGGGCTGCATCGCACGGTAGTTAGTCTGCAGCAGCCGGCGGCGGTGCGCCTGACGTTGTCGAGTATCGATCAGCGCACCTGGCGCGGAGCGGCGGCGGTGCGCATCCTGCGTTGGCCGCGGCCCGCGGCCGACGCGCCGTACGACGAACGCCTGCTCGGTTACATGGCGCTCGGCAAAGGCAATGAGCTCGTGGCCAAGGGCGATTCGGCATCGTGGCGGGCGGCGGTCCAGCCGCTGCGACAGGCGGCGGCACATTTCGAGACAGCGAACGACTTGAAGGCGCTGGCCGAAGCCGAATACCAGCGCGGCTACCTGGAGTTCAACCTGCTGTACGAATTCGAGGATGGGCGCAGAACTGCCGAAGCGGCGCAGGCGCATTTCGAGGCGGCAGGCGATGAGACCGGCGCGGCACGGGCCGCGGTGTTGCGCGCCCTCGCCGAATTCAACATTGCGGCGGGAATGGGACCGGAAGTCCCGCGCGCCGAGCAGCGCGCACTGCTCGATACCGCTGTGGCTCGCGTGACGCGGGCAAAGGGATACTTCGAAGCGCAAGAACTGCCAACCGACGCCTTGCATGCGCTCTATGTGAGCTGCATCCGCGAGCAGATTCTCGGCGACTTCCGCACCAGGGAGGCGCTTTACCGGGCCGTCCGCGAGCGCGCCCGCGCCCGCGGCGACAAGCTGTTCGAGGTGAAGGCGACCCAAAACCTGGCGTTTCTCGCGGCGCGGCAGGGGCATGTGGCCGAGTCGGTCGCGATGTTCGACGCGGTCTTGCCCCTCATCGAGCGCGACCGGGATCCGAACCTGTACGCAACGCTCATCAGCAACCAGGGTTACAACCTGATCGCGCTCGGCGAATTCGACCGCGCGCTGCTGCTGCACACCGAAGCGCTGGAATTGTTTTCGGCGCGTGGCGACGTGAGCCAGACCGCGCGCGAGCTGGCGGCGCTGGCATCGATCCAGTTCCGCAGCGGCAATCTCGAACGCGCCCTGGCGACGATCGAAAGCGCGTTCCCGCTGTATGAGCGCGCGCGCGATCATGACGGCCACGTATCCGCCCTGCGCCTCGCGGGCAACGCCGTTGCCGCGCTCGGGCAGCACGACGTCGCGCTCGAATACCTGCGCCGCGCCGAACGGCTGGACAAGCATGGCATCACCATCGATCGTACGCGCGTGCTCATCGCCGGAGAGTTGCGCACGCTTGGCGACCTGCGCGGTGCGGAGAAGCTGCTGGCGCAGGTCTTGCTCACGAAAAATGAACCGACGCGCGCCGATGCGGTCGCCGAACGCGCGCGCCTGCGTCAGCAGCAGGGGCGCAGCGCCGAAGCGCTCGCGGACCTGCGTGAAGCGGATTCCATCTACGAACGGCTCAAGCTCGACTTCAACCGCATCGACACCAGCTCTGCACTGGCACTGGCGCTGCTGGCCGCGGGTGACGTGCAGGGCGCCGCGGCCGCGGCCGACGTCGGCATAGCGCTCGAGAGCGGTATCCGCGTGAAATCCGCAAATCCCGAATTGCGCGCCCGCTTCCTGTCGGCGAGCTACGCGCCCTACGAAGCACGCATCGAAGCGTATCTTGCCGATGCGTCGCCCCGCGAGCCGACGGCGACGTGGAAAGCGTTTCGAGTCGCCGAGACGATACGCGCACGATCGCTGGCCGACCGGCTGGCGCACTCGGGGACCGAGGTCCGGGATGAGGAAACCGACCGGCTGCGCCAGCAGATGACCGCGCTGCAGATCGACCTCGAACGGCGCATGCGCAAGGGCAACACCGATGATGGCGAGGCGCACAAGATCCGAAGAGTGATCGACGAGGTGCATTCGCGCCTCGAAGCGCGCGCGCTGAGCCACGGCGTTCAGCCGAGCAGTCAGCTCGCCATCAGCGAGTCGCGAGAATCAGTGCAGGCGTCCTTGCCCGCCGATACTGCCGTGCTGGCGTATTTTGTCGGCGACCAGCGTTCGCACGCCTGGTTGTTGACGCGCACAGAGCTTCGGCATAGCGCATTGCCGGGCCGCCGCGCCCTGCAAAATCTGGTGAACACCTTCGTGGCGGACCAACGCGGCGGCATGCGCAAGACCAAGGACGCCGTATTTGCGCCCTTGTTAGGCAATCTGCTGACGGGCGTGAACTCCCGGCGGCTGCTCATTCTGCCGGATGGCCCGTTGAATGGCCTGCCGTTCGCGGCGCTGCCAATGCCGCGCGGCCGCCCGCAGGAAATGCTGATCGACCGGTTCGTCATCGCCGCCGCGCCGTCCCTCGCGTTGGCCATGCATCCGGCGGATCGGCGCGCGCTGCCAAAGACCCAGGTCGCGGTCATCTCCGATCCGGTGTACACACCCGACGATCGCCGGCTCACCGTAGCGGCAACCGACACGGCGAACTACCGCGGAGTGCAAGACGGCACGGGAAGGCTGGCCCGTCTGCCTTATTCGGCCATCGAAGCGCGCGCCGTGGTGCGCTCGTTCGAGGGCACCGACGTCATCGAGCTGGCGGGGTTCAACGCCACGGCGCGGCGTGTCATCGAGCTGCCATCGGCAAACCTGGGCGTACTGCATTTCGCGACGCACGCTGTCGCGCGCCGCGATGCCCCCGAGCAATCTGCGTTGTTCCTGTCGGAGTACGCCGCCGACGGGTCGCGACTTCCCAGCGACCGCCTGACACTCGATGACATCGCGCGCAGCGGCCTGCGTGCCGATGTCGTCGTGCTGAGCGGCTGCGCCACGGGCGACGGCCGCGAGCTGCGCGGCGAAGGCGTGTTGGGCCTGACCTACGGGTTTCTCGCCAACGGTTCACACACGGTGATCGCCTCGCTGTGGCCGGTGGAAGACGCCCTCACGGCGCGTTTCATGCAGGAATTCTATGCGGCCTATCGGGCATCGGGCCGCGCCCCTGACGCATTGCGCACCGCGCAGCTGCGCACGCGCGGTACGGGCGGGCCGGCCGTGTGGTCCAGCTTCGTGGTGCGCGCGAACCAACTGCCCTGACGGCCGCGCCGCGGCGCGGTCTTTAACTAACTACCATTCCGGAGAAGCCACCGGCCGGGGCGCCGGCGGCGGCGCCTCGCCTGCGAAGCAGGTGGGCCATTTGTATCTAGTGTCACGACTTCGCAATTTCTCCCACCTGCACGCGCTTTCGACGCAAATATTTTCCCCATTGGACTTACTACAAACCCTGCCTACTATTTGCGTCGCCGATTGCGGCACAATGCATGTGCCTGTAAACATTAGCCCCCGCCGCGTGGGATTCGATTCAAATGTCCGTGCGCGATCGCGTCGCTACCTACCTGCAAAAATATTCGCGGACGCGCGTGCTGCAAATTCTTTGCGGTGGCTGCGCACTCGCGCTCACCGCCTGCGCCAGGAACCACTCCGACGACCTGCTGACCACCTACTCCGCGCAGCTCAGTGTCGATGGCAACAAGCCGGCGATCGTCACACTGCACCTCGAGCCCGGGACCTATCTCATCGACGCGCGCGAGCAGGACATCGACTTGCGCATGGTCGTCGTTGGCGACAGTGGTGAGCATGCGGAAGTCCAGGACGCAGTGCCGCGCCATGGTCTTCATGTTCAGGTAGCTAGTCTGAAGAGCGCCGGTGACCTGCGTGTGGAGTTGCGTAGCCTCGACCATCGCACCAAGCGCGGAAACGCGACGTTGCGCGCGGCCCGCTGGCGGCGTGCTATACTGCGGCACCCGATGAACGCGAACTGGGATTCGTGGCTTTCGGTCTGGCAGGTAGCGCAGACGCGCGGCCGGTCACCCGCGAGTCCTTGGCGAAAGCGGCCGCCCTGCTTGAACGAAGCGGTTGCACACTTCGAGCTGGCGCGCGACGACGTGGCGCAAGGGCCCAGGCGCAGTACACGCTCGGCCACCTGCAATATCTTCTGATCGAAGACCGCCTGGCCGCGATTCGCGCCGCGGAAGCCGCCACGGAATCGTTCGAAGACATCGATGACGAGGTTGGCATCCACAAGGGCCGCAACGTTGCGCGCGGCTTCTGAGCTCGAGATCGCGGTCCGCCATGAACGCGAGTACGCAACGCGCCGCCAGCGTGCGCTCTACGACGCTGCCGATCGCCGCCTTGCCGAGGCCGCGGAGTTCTTCGGCAAACGTGGTCTGCCGATGAGCGCCGAATACGCCGTAAACATGCGTGGAGTCCGCGCGATCTATCTCGGCGAGGATGCGATGAAGCGGCGAAGTTTTTGAACGCAGGCGATCGCGATGGCGCGCGCCAACAAAGACGTCGGTGAAGAGGTCACGTCGCTCGCGAATCTCGCCTGGGTTCACTACCGCATTGGTTTCATCGCCGAGGCCGCGCGGGAATATTCACAGTTGCTGCCGCTGATCGAACGCGATCGTCAGCCGGCGCTGTACGCGGCAATTCTCAACAACTATGGCTTCTGCCTCATCGCTCTCGGCGACTTCGATCGCGCGCTGGAACTGCACACGGACGCGCTGCAGATGTACGTCGCCCAAGACCGGCCAGCTCGAAGCAGGCTCTGCAGCTCTCCGCGCTCGGTAGGCCTGTATTTCCGCACCGGCGACCTGCAGCGTTCGCTCGAGACACTGCGATCCGCGATCGCCGTGCAGGAGCGCATCGGCGACACCGCCAGGGAAGCGCCCGCGCTACGTGTTGCCGGCAATGCGGCATCCGCAATTCGGGTCAACACGACCTCGCGCTCGAATACCTGCGCAAGTCCGTGCAGATCGACAGCCAACCCGCAAAACGTCGCGCGCTCGCGCGTACTCATCGCCAGCGAGTTGCGCGCGCTCGGAGACCTGCGCGGTGCCGAGGACGAGCTCCGTCAAGGCGCTCGAATCAGCGAATCCGCTGTCGCGCGCCGAAGCGCTGGCCGAGCGCGGCCGGCTGAGACTCGTCACAGAAGAATCATGCCGCCGCGATCGCCGACCTTCGCGCCGCCGACAAGCAATACATCGCGCTCGGAGCTCGAGTTCAATCGCATCGACACGAATACCGCACTGTCTCAGGCGTTACTCGCGTCAAATGATGTTGCCCGGCGCCATCGCCGCCGCCGACGAAGCCGTGTCGATCGTCAGCCGCATCCGCCTCAAATCCGCCAATCCGGAATGGCGCGCGCGCTTTCTGTCGGCGCGCTATCAACCATACGAAGTCGCGCATTGCCGCGGAGTTTGCCTCTTCGGCGAAGGTCGACCAAAGAGCAGGTGCTGGCGTGCATTCCGGATTGCCGAAAACGTCCGCGCCCGTTCGCTTGCCGATCTGCTCGCCGACCAGCCGACGCCGACGGTGCAGAGATCTCGATCCGCAAGGCGACGCGCTGCGCGCGACAACTCACGCTGCAGCAGCTGCGACTCGAAACACTCATGCAAGGTGCGGATACGAACGATTCTGGGCACCGCAAGCTCCGCCGCACGATCGTCGAAACGCGCACGAAGATCGATGCGCACCAAGTGCAACAGAAATCGGTGGTGGCGGGCGACAGCTTATTGACCGAATCGTTGCGGGACGTTCAGTCACGTCTGCCTGACGACACAGCAGTGCTTGCATACTTCGTTGGGGACCAGGGGTCGCATGCCTGGATATTGACTCGCATGGAGTGCGGCACGGGGTCCTTCCAGCTCGCGGCAGACTGCAGAAGCTAGTGGATGCGTTCGTCAAGACCCAGCAAACCGGGATCAATACGGCAGTCGCCTCGAGGTTCGAACCGTTGTTAGGCAACCTGCTGGACGGCGTGAAGGCCGGGCGATTGCTCGTGCTGCCGGACGGTCCGCTGAACGGCTTGCCTTTCGCGGCATTGCCGATGCCGAACGGACGTCCGCGTGAGCTGTTGATCGATCGATTCGTCATAACAACCGCGCCGTCGCTCGCGTCTTGCCATGAGCACCAGGGCGCGGCGACCGATCGAGCACGCCGGATCGCGGTCATCTCCGATCCGGTGTACACGCCCGATGATCGACGGCTAACCATAGCGACCAACCAACCGGCGAACTACCGCGGCGCCGAAGGCTCAGCTGCGAGGCTCGGCGCGCCTGCCCTACTCGGCCATCGAAGCGCGCGCCGTCGTGCGGCTTCGACGGCACCGACGTCATCGAGCTCGCGGGCTTCAACGCCACCGCCCGCCGCGTCATCGAGCTGCCATCGGCGAACCTGGGCGTACTGCACTTCGCGACACACGCGTCGCTCGCCGCGAGCTCCCGAGCAGTCGCGTTGTTCCTTCCGAATACGCCGCCGACGGATCGAGGCTGACTACCGACCGGCTGACGGCTGGATGACATCGCGCGCAGCGGTTGCGCGCCGACGTCGTCGTGCTGAGCGGCTGCGCCGCCGGCGACGGCCGCGAGTTGCGCGGCGAAGGCGTGCTCGGACTCACCTACGGTTTCCTCGCCAACGGCTCGCACACCGTGATCGCATCGCTGTGGCCGGTGGAAGACGCGCTCACGGCGCGTTTCATGGAAGAGTTCTACGCGGCCTACCGGGCGTCCGGCCGCGCCTCGGACGCGCTCCGCACCGCGCAGCTGCGCACCCGCGGAACGCGCGGCGCCGGCCGTGTGGTCGAGTTTCGTCGTGCGCGCCAACGAACTGCCCTGAGCCGCGCGCGCCGCCGTCTTAACTAACTACCAATCCCGGATGGCCGCCGGCCGGGCGCCGACGGCGCGGGTCGCCTGCGAAGCACGCTGGCCATTTGTATTAAGTGTCACGACTTCGCGATTTCTCCCACCTGCAGCGCGCTTTCGACGCAAATATTTTTCCGCACTGGACTTACTACAAACCCTGCCTACTATTTGCGTCGCCGATTGCGGCACAATGCATGTGCCTGTAAACATTAGCCCCCGCCGCGTGGGATTCGCTTCAAATGTCCGTGCGCGATCACGTCGCTACCTACCTGGAAAAATATTCGCGGACGCGCGTGCTGCAAATTCTTTGCGGTGGCTGCGCACTCGCGCTCACCGCCTGCGCCAGGAATCACGTCCGACGACCTGCTGACCACCTACTCCGCGCAGCTCAGTCGTCGATGGCAACACAGCCGGCGATCGTCACACTGCACCTCGAGCCCGGGACCTATCTCATCGACGCGCGCGAGCAGGACATCGACTTGCGCATCGTCGTCGTTGGCGACAGTGGTGAGCATGCGGAAGTCCAGGACGCAGTGCCGCGCCATGGTCTTCATGTTCAGGTAGCTAGTCTGAAGAGCGGCCGGTGACCTGCGCGTCGAGTTGCGTAGCCTCGACCATCGCACCAAGCGCGGAAGCGCGACGTTGCGCGCGGCCCGCTGGCGGCGTGCTGATACTGCGGCACCCGATGAACGCGAACTGGGATTCGTGGCTTTCGGTCTGGCAGGAGCGCAGAGCGCGGCCGGCACCCGCGAGTCCTTGGCGAAAGCGGCCGCCCTGCTCAACGAAGCGGTTGCACACTTCGAGCTGGCGCGCGACGACGTGGCGCAAGCCCAGGCGCAGTACACGCTCGGCCACCTGCAATATCTGCTGATCGAAGACCGCCTGGCCGCGATTCGCGCCGCGGAAGCCGCCACGGAATCGTTCGAAGACATCGATGACGAGGTTGGCGTCAAAAGGGCCGCAATGTTGCGCGCGGCTTCTGAGCTCGAGATCGCGGTCGCCATGAACGCGAGTACGCAACGCGCCGCCCAGCGTGCGCTCTACGACGCTGCCGAGCGCCGCCTTGCCGAGGCCGCGGAGTTCTTCGGCAAACGTGGTCTGCCGATGAGCGCCGAATACGCCGTAAACATGCGTGGAGTCCGCGCGATCTATCTCGGCGAGGACGCGGAAGCGGCGAAGTTTTTGAACCAGGCGATCGCGATGGCGCGCGCCAACAAAGACGTCGGTGAAGAGGTTACGTCGCTCGCAAATCTCGCCTGGGTCCACTACCGCATTGGTTTCATCGCCGAGGCCGCGCGGGAGTATTCACAGTTGCTGCCGCTGATCGAACGCGACCGTCAGCCGGCGCTGTACGCGGCAATACTCAACAACTATGGCTTCTGCCTCATCGCTCTCGGGGACTTCGATCGCGCGCTGGAACTGCACACGGACGCGCTGCAGATGTACGTGGCGCAAGACCGGCCACTCGAACAGGCTCTGCAGCTCTCCGCGCTGGGAGGCCTGTATTTCCGCACTGGCGACCTGCAACGTTCGCTCGAGACACTGCGATCCGCGATCGCCGTGCAGGAGCGCATCGGCGACACCGCCAGGGAAGCGCCGGCGCTGCGTGTTGCCGGCAATGCGGCATCCGCAATGGGTCAACACGACCTCGCACTCGAATACCTGCGCAAGTCCGTGCAGATCGACGCCAACCCGCAAAATGTCGCGCGCTCGCGCGTACTCATCGCCAGCGAGTTGCGCGCGCTCGGAGACCTGCGCGGCGCCGAGGACGAACTCGTCAAGGCGCTCGAATCCGCCAATCCCCTGTCGCGCGCCGAAGCTTTGGCCGAGCGCGGCCGGCTGAGACTCGTCCAGAAAAATCCTGCCGCCGCAATCGCCGATCTGCGCGCCGCCGACAAGCAATATGTCGCGCTCGGACTCGAGTTCAATCGCATCGACACGAATACCGCGCTGGCTCAGGCGTTATTGGCGTCAAACAATGTGCCCGGCGCCATCGCCGCCGCGGACGAAGCCGTGTCGATCGTCGGCCGCATCCGGATCAAATCCGCCAATCCGGAGTGGCGGGCGCGTTTTCTCTCGGCCCGTTACCTCCCTTATGAGGTCCGCATCGCCGCGGAGTTCGCTTCCGACGGCGAAGACGACGACGAGAAGTCCTGGCGCGCATTCCGCATCGCGGAGAACGTGCGGGCACGCTCGCTCGCGGATCTGCTCGCCGACGAGCCGCGCCGCGGCGTCCGGGCAGTCGATCCGAAGGGCGACGCATTGCGCGCACAGCTCACCTCGCAACAGCTGCGGCTCGAAACGCGCATGCAGAATGCCGATGCCGCAGATTCGGGCACTCAGGAATTGCGCCGCGCGATCGTCGAGACGCGCGCACGAATAGACGCACACCGTGTGCGCCAGGATTCGGTGGCCGCGGGAAGCAGAACACTTACCGATTCGCTGCAGGAACTTCAATCCCGTCTCCCGCCGGACACGGCGGTGCTGGCGTACTTCGTTGGCGATGCGACCACGCATGCGTGGCTGCTGCGTCGCAATGAGCTGCGGCACGCTGTGCTCACCGGCAGGGCGGATCTGGCCAGCGTCACCGACGAGTTCGTCGAGGCGCAGAGGTTCAGGAGCGCTGCATCGCGCGACGCCAGCAAACGCCTGTTCGGCGGCTTGCTCAACGGCGTCACCGAGAAACGCATGCTGATAATTCCCGACGGACCGCTGAATGGCCTGCCATTCGCCGCTGTACCATTACCCGGCACGGATCGCGAAGTGCTCGTGGATCGATTTGTCCTAGGCTATTCGCCCTCGCTCGCACTGGCTTTGCAGGGCAGCCATGCAAGTCCGACGCGCGGCAAACATGTGGCGGTGATATTCGATCCCGTATATGCCGCCGACGACCGGCGGCTGATCGCCTCGGGCGGCAAAGGCGGCACTCTACGCGGACCCTTGGCGATCTCGCCTAACAAGCTCACGAGGTTGCCGTACTCCGCTCTGGAGGCGCGCGCCGTGTCGAGCGCGCTCGGTGCGACCGGGACTCTGCAGATCAGCGGGTTCGAGGCGACCGGCGCGCGAGTGCTGCAGCTGGCGCAGGGCAATCTGTCCGTCCTGCACTTCGCCACGCACGCCGCGGCGCACGCGGATGCGCCGGAGCAATCCGCGTTGTACCTCAGCGAGTATTCGCCGGATGGCGCGCTGCTCACGGATTCGAAATTGTCGGTCAGCGAAATCAGGGCGGCAGGCCTGCGCGCCGACCTCGTCGTGCTGTCGGGGTGCGACACCGGTGACGGTGGGCGATTGCGCGGCGAAGGCGTACTCGGCCTCGCCTATGGATTTCTTGCCAATGGCTCGCGTTCGGTAGTTGCGGCGTTGTGGCCCATCGAAGACGCCGCCACCGCCAGATTCATGAATGAATTCTACAGCGCCTATCGCCTTAGCGGCCGCGCGGCGGATGCGCTGCGCGCCGCGCAGCTGCGCACCCGCGGCACTGCCAATGCGGCGGTGTGGTCGAGTTTCGTGGTGCGGGCCAACGAGTTTCCGTAAGCCCGCAAGCAGTTCATTGAACAGGGCTTCTACATATCTCAAGGAGTGCGAACATGCAGTTTCAATTTGTCCAGTCGTCGAGAATGGGGATGATGGCGGCGCTCGCGGCCGCAATGTTGTTAGGTACGACCACCGCGATCGCCGCGGAGCCGGATGCTTCGATTGCCGGATTGCTCGGCAAGGAAATCACCATCGAGTCCGCGAGCTCGAACAACCTGATGCCGGTCGGCGGCAAGCTCACGTTCACATACGATGCCGACGCCGACAACGTGCGCATCTGCACACGTCAGGCCGCGACGCAAAAGGGTCCGTGGCGCATGGACATGGCTCCGGGTTGCGCTGTCGTTCTGACGCTCACGCGCGGTGACCGCTTCTGCACCGTCGAAGACGTGAAGGCGGGCAACGCCGAAGTGCTGGCCTCCTGCCATCGGCTGCGCAGCAAGGACGTCGCGCTGCAACCGGCCACGGGCAAGAACGCTGTGGAGTTGCACGATGTGATCGTCTTCCCGGTAGTGGCCGGACCCTCGGGCAAGCAGTCGGTGGCGATCCTGGTTGATTCGCCCTCGCGCCTGACGGGCGGCGGCGTCGTCATCGGCGGCGGCGGCTAAGGCGATCGGCAGATGAAGCGCGGGGGCATCCGATCACCCTGGCCGTTGCTGACAGCGGTGGTGCTCGGTATGTCCCTGGCGCGCGGCGCGGTGCCTGAGATTTGCGGCGACGGTGCTGTCCCGATTTCACAGCGGCAACGCGCGCCACCAGCAGTCGCCGCGTATTTCGATTCGCTGGGCCAGGAACGATTCGACCAGCGCGCAGCCTGCGCCCGGTGGGCCGGAATGTCGTATCGTCGAAGCAAGGATCGCGAAAACGCGTCGGCAGCGTATCCGTTGCCGGCGCGTTTTATTGTGTTTCCGGCGCCAGGGATAGAACTGCAGCGGCTCGCGAATTGGGCCGGCAACACACGACTCGTCAAGAGCGTGGAATTCGCGCGGACCTTCCTGGTCGTCGTCATTCGCCCCGCGGATGTCCGGACCCCGATTGCGCGAATTCCTCGATTCGCCCCTGGTGTCCTACGCGGAGCCCGATTGCGACGGTCCGGACTTCCTGACGACGTCGCTCGAGCTGTTCACCGAGCCTGGCGCCACACCGTCCTGCTGGCAACGCTCGGCCCGCAGCAGCTTCCCAAATGATCCTTGCATTGAAGAGCTCTGGGGTCATTCGAAGATCGGCTGGGATTCGACGATCGCGGCTCGCTCTCTGCCACGCATCGTGGCCGTTCTCGATTCCGGCATCGACGCCTCACACGAGGATCTGGTCAGTGGGATAGCAATCTCGTTGAAGTCGCGCGAGCCAGCGCGCTCGCAAGAAAGCCGAGTCAACGCACGCTGCGCGATCAGCGGGCGATGTTTTCCTCACGGAACCGAGATGGCAGGGACTATTGGCGGCCGCATGGACAACGGCATCGGCGTGGCCGGCGTCGCCCCGAACAGCCGTCTGCTGCCCATTGTCATCAGCTCGCGTGGATCGCGGGCTGCTGGCGCGACTCTCGACCATCGCGGCCGGCATTGACGCCGCCGTAATGGGTGACGCCGATGTGATCAACATAAGCGCCAAATGGCCGGTCGACAGCCGTGCCATTGCCGAAGCGATCCGGGCTGCGGTCGGCGGCGATGAAATGAAGCGCCGCCTCGTCGTCACCGGTTATGCGACCAGCCTCGACGGCGATGACACCGTGCGCGAGTACTTCCCGTCGCGCTACCGTTGCCTGCCCGGCGTGATCGCCGCGGTGCCAGCCGATATGCGGGGACATGAATTGTTCAATCCTAAGGGCCGGCCAAGTGCGACGGACGGTCGAATCCAGGCACCTGGCGTGGACATCCTGGTGACAACCACAGAGAATTCCGAGCGAGGCTACGCTCTATCCGGAGCCGCCGGCGCATCGAGCGCCGCCGCATATGTGTCCGGTACCGTGGCGCTCGTCTGGGGCAGCCCGCCGCTGAACACATGCGACGCCCAGCAAATAAAACGTCTGCTGTTCTGCAGGAGCAAGGGCAGCGATTCCACGCGGTATCCATGGATCCATGTCGATTTCCTTCGTGAGCTCGCCAATCTCGGCCCCGGTGCCACGTGTGGCACCGCAATGGCGGCGCTCGGCTGCGACTAACTACCTGCGCGCGTCGGGTGACGCGTGAGCTCCATACCGCTCGACGAAATCGAACGTATCGTCGCCGCCGCGCTGACCGGCGACCGGCAAGCCGAGTCGCGCATGCTCGCGGCGTTGCGGCCTGGCGTGCTCGCGGTGCTGCGTTTTGGCGCCTTTCATCGCTGGATCGACCCTGAGGATCTGACCCAGGAAACGCTGCACGTCGTGGTGGAGCGCGTGCGCGCGCGGACCATCGACGATCCGCGCAAGGTGTTCGCGTTCGCCGCGGCCACCGCGCGCAATCTCGCGCTCAACGCGGCGCGCAAGATGCTTCGGCAGCAGACCGTGGTGGATTCGGAGCTGGTGGACGAGCTTGCGCAGAATCTCGAGACGGAGCAGACCGATCTGTCCGATTCCGACGACCGGCAACTGGCGCAGGCGGTGGCGGCGCTGCTCGAAGAACTTCCCACCGATCGCGACCGGCAGCTTTTGATCCGGTTCTATCTAGACGGCACGGACAAGCAGCAGTTGTGTCACGAACTCGGACTTTCCCCTAAGCACTTCGACCGGGTGCTCATGCGGGCACGCACCCGTTTGCGCACTATCATCGAGCGCCGTGCCCCCCACCTGGCCCTGTTTCCACGAATTACATCAATTTTGCTGCCGCTGGCGATGTCTTTCACGTTTTGGGTGAGACATTTTGGCTCCTGATGACACAAGTCACTCATGAAGTCTCTTGATCGCAATTCGCTCGAGGAACAGACCCGGCTCGTATCGCGTTATGTCGCAGGCGACCTCTCGCGGTCGGAACGTGCGGAATTCGAAGCCTGGCTGGTCGCATCCCCCGAACTTGCCGCTGAAGTCGAGATGGAGCGCCGTTTGCGGCGTGGCATGTCGAGCGCGGCGCGCCGTGGTTGGTTGAAACGCGGCCCGCCCGTTCAACCCGCCCACGATCGACGTTGGCAGCTCGCTGCAGCGGCCAGTGTCGTCCTGGCCGTCGGTCTTGTTCTCCGCGTGGTCGTACCTCGCTGGGACACGCCGGCGACGACTGCAGGTCAGCTCGCCACCAACGACGATCGACGCATCGCCTCCTCGCGCAACGTGCGCCTCGGCAATGTTCGCGGCACCGCCGGCGCGCCCGATGTCAGCCTTTCGCTCGCGGATGCGCCGGGCGAGCTGGTCATCGACCCGGACGTCGTATTGCTCACCTGCGAGGACGGCTCCGTGGAGCTCGAATGCGCGGGAGGCAGCGCGCCGCAGACCCCTCAGTACGCCGAATACGAGATGGACCTGGTCAGACGTCACGGTGCCACTCTCGCCTGGCGCTCATCGCGGCAGGAACCCGTGGGGCGCACCCAGCTGTCGTTCACGCTGCGCGATCCCGGCAGCCTGGACGCGGGCGATTACGACCTCATCGTGCGCGGGCATTCGCCCGATCATGCGGAAGTCGTGGCGCGGTTCTGGCTGCGGGTTTCAGCTAAATAGATAGCTAGCTCAGGTAACGCTTGATCCGCGCGTGCAGCGGCGAGTGGCGCGGGAAATGCGCGCGCAGATATTCCATCTGATCGGCGAGTACTCGCCGCCCCTTGAGGAAGATGTACTCCGCGTAGGTCGGCGTGAAGGGCACCGCGATGAGCTGCATCCTGGCCTGCTCGGGCGTACGCGACGCCTTGAGGTTGTTGCAGCGGCGGCAGGCCGCGACCACGTTGGTCCATACATCACGCCCGCCCTGGCTGAACGGCCGGATGTGATCGCGTGACAAGTCACGCACCGGAAAACGCTGCGCGCAATACAGGCAGAAATGCGCATCGCGCCGGAACAACGTCTGGTTGTTGAGCGGCGGCACGTAATCGTGGCGCGTGTTGCCCGGATTTCCGGTGTGCCCGACGGTGGCGACGATGGAATTCACTTCGAGCACGGTGCGAAAACCGGTGCGAGCGCTGACACCGCCGTAGAGCTTGAACAGCGGGCTGCCACAGGTATAAGCGACCTGTTCTTGGGTGTAGAGCCGTGCCGCTTCCTTGTAGTCGATCCACTCGAGCGGCATCCCCGACACGTCGGTGCGCAGCACGAGTTGGGAGAGCGCGCGACTTACGTTGCCCGCAATGAGGTGCAGATCGGAGGAGAATCCATCGTCTGCCTTTTCAAGATCGATGCCCAACATGGCGCGTGTAAGATAGACCAGTCGTATGCGAGAATTCAACGTCGCAAGACATTCATTTAACACGGGAAAAAAAGGCCTTTGGCTCCATCGCCACAGGCCTTGCTGCGGGAGTCAAGCCAAATGCCGATTACGATAGGCGCGCTGCGCGAGAGCGCGCCCGGTGAAACGCGCGTCAGCCTCGTGCCCGAAGTGGTCGACAAGTTCCTGGCCGCGGGTGCGCGCGTGGTGCTCGAGCCTGGCGCCGGAACTCGCGCGCAGTTTCCGGATGCCCTCTACAAGAAGGGCGAATGGTTAGGCAGTCAGGCAGCCGTGCTGGCCAGCGCCGACGTCCTGCTGACCGTGGCGCCGCTCAGCCTGGAGCAGATCGGGCAGCTCAAACCGGGTGCCGTGGTGGTCGGTTTCCTGCAACCTCATGCACGGCACACCGAGGTCAAAGCACTGCGCGACCGCAAGATCACGAGTTTCGCCGTCGAGCTGATCCCGCGTATTTCCCGGGCCCAGTCGATGGACGGCCTGTCGTCCCAGGCCTCGCTCGCCGGCTACAAGGCCGTGCTGATCGCCGCCAACAGCCTCGAAAAGTTCATGCCCATGCTCACGACTGCGGCCGGCACGATCCGCCCGTCGCAGGCGCTGATCATCGGGGCCGGCGTCGCCGGACTTCAGGCCATTGCCACGGCGCGCCGGCTGGGTGCGGTAGTCGAGGCGTATGACGTCCGTAGCGCGACCCGCGAACAGGTGAAGTCGCTGGGCGCCAAGTTCGTCGAAACCGGCGTCAGCGCCGACGGCGTCGGCGGCTACGCGCGCGAGCTCACTCCCGAGGAGAAGGCCAAGCAGCAGGAGGCGCTCGATTCGCGCATCGCGGCCGCGGATGCAGTCATCGCCACCGCGTCGGTACCTGGCCGCAAGGCGCCGGTCATCATCTCCAAGGCCGCCGTCGAACGCATGCGCGCCGGCTCCGTGATCGTCGATCTCGCCGCCGAACAGGGCGGCAACTGCGAGCTCACCAAGGTCGGTGAAACCGTCGTGCATCAAGGCGTGAAGATCATTGGCCCCATCAACGTCGCCGGCAGCCTCGCCTACAACGCCAGCGAGATGTACGCACGCAATCTGCTCAATTTCCTCAAACCCGCCCTCGATAAGGCGGGCGATCTCAAGATCGACTGGGCGGACGAAGTATTCGCCGGTGCCGTGCTCACGCATGACGGTGCCATCAAACACGAAGCCACCCGTAAAGCGGTGGAGGGCTAAGACATGACCGGAATCGTTGCTCTTTACATCTTCATGCTCGCGGCCTTCACCGGCTACGAGATCATCGCCAAGGTGCCGGTGATCCTGCATACGCCGCTCATGTCGGGCTCGAACTTCGTGCACGGCATCGTGCTGGTCGGCGCCATGGTGGCACTCGGCGGCGCGGTGACTCCGCTCGAGAAAATCATCGGATTCACCGGCGTGTTGCTGGCCGCAGGCAATGCGGTGGGCGGCTACGTCGTCACCGAGCGCATGCTCGAGATGTTCAAGTCGTCTGGAGCGAAGAGAAAGACCGGGGGCGGTCACTGATGGACGCCGCCATGCAGACGCCCGGCTTCTTCTCGCCGCGGCTATTGATCGACATCAGCTATTTCCTCACCGCGTGCCTGTTCATTCTGGGCCTCAAGCGCATGAGCTCGCCGGTCACGGCACGCAGCGGCATCGTCTGGGCGGGCGCCGGCATGGTCGTGGCCACGCTGGTCTCGTTCCTCTACCCGGGAATGTCCAACTACGAGCTCATCATCGCCGCCATCGTCGTCGGCTCGCTCGTCGCCTGGTGGAGCGGCAAGCGCGTCGCCATGACCGACATGCCGCAGATGATCGCGCTGTACAACGGCATGGGTGGCGGCGCGGCCGCAGCCATCGCCGCGGTGGAGCTGTATCGCGCGGCGTACGCCAACGTCGCCGGTGCGCCGGCAGCTCACAGCAACGTGGTGATGTCGCTGGCCGTCATCGGCGGCATCATCGGCGCCATCTCGTTCAGCGGTAGTTTGATCGCCTGGGCGAAGCTGCAGGGCGTGATCAACAAGACGCTGCGGTTCGGTGGCCAGAAGTTCGTCAACGGCCTGCTGTTCTTAGGTTCACTCGTTGTCGGTGTGATCGTGGTCCTGCATCACGGCGCCGATCCGCTGCACGTCACACTGATCTTCGTGCTGGCGCTGTTGTTCGGTATCGCCATGACGCTGCCGATCGGCGGTGCGGACATGCCGGTGGTCATCTCGCTGTACAACGCGCTCACCGGCCTCGCCGTTGCCTTCGAAGGATTCGTGCTCGACAACGCCGCGATGATCATCGCCGGCACCGTCGTCGGTTCCGCCGGCACGCTGCTCACGCAGCTCATGGCCAAGGCCATGAATCGCTCGCTCGCGAATGTACTGTTCTCGGACTTCGGATCCACCAGCGGTGCTGCCGCCACCGCGGTGAGCGGCTCGATGAAGCCCATCGAAGCTTCCGACGTGGGCGTCATGATGGCCTTCGCGCAGAAAGTCATCGTCGTGCCAGGTTATGGCATGGCCGTGGCCCAGGCGCAGCACAAGGTCTGGGAGATGTGCCAGCTGCTCATCGATCGCGGCGTGCAGGTGAAATTCGCCATCCATCCGGTGGCGGGCCGCATGCCCGGCCACATGAATGTGTTGCTGGCCGAAGCCGGCGTGCCCTATGACCTCATCGCCGATCTCGAGGAGATCAACGCCGAGTTCGAAACCGCGGACGTGGCGCTCATCATCGGCGCGAACGACGTGGTGAATCCGGTGGCGCGCACCGACAAGTCCAGCCCCATCTACGGCATGCCCATCTTGAACGCCGACAAGGCCAAGAACGTCATCGTCATCAAGCGTGGCCAGGGCGCGGGATTCTCGGGCATCGAGAACGCGCTGTTCTTCCTCGACAACACGCGCATGTTGTACGGCGACGGGCAGAAGGCGGCGGCCGAGCTCGTCAACGCCATCAAGGCGGCGGGCTAGATCTCAAGCCGTGGGCGCATGGTCGCGGTGCTTGGCGAAAGACATCTTGTCGAGCACGCCGAGCAGCAAGGCAGAAAACACGAAGGTCATGTGCAGGATCACGTACCACATGATCTGGAAATTGGTATAGGCATCCACAAGCGTCCCGTCTTCGAGCTTCACCTTGTCGCCCACCTGCATGAAGATGCGCAAGAGATGGATCGACGAGATCGCGACGATGCTGGCGGCAACCTTGAGCTTGAGCGTTCCGGCGTCCAGTTTGCCGAAGCCCAGCGTATCGGTACCTTTGGTATCGATGGTCGAAACGAAATTCTCATAGCCTGAGAACATCACCATGACGATGAGGCTGCCTACCAGCGAGATGTCGATCAGTGAGAGTACCGAAAGCACGACCTCCGTTTCTTCTTTGATCAGGACTTCCGCGATGAGGTGATAGGCCTCCTGGAAGAACTTGATGCCGAGCGCCAACAGCGCCAGGGCCAACCCCAGGAAAATCGGCGCGAGTATCCAGCGCGATGAGAACAGCGTTCTTTCGATGACTTCTTCGAGCTTGGAACCCACGTGTACTCCGAAGGTATGAGGCCGCGCTTATTGTAGCCAAAGGAAGCGGCTTGGTAGGCTGCAACGCAACACGAAGGGGACTCAATCATGATCAAGCGTCGCGATCTCGCGGTTGCGGCCATTGCCGCCAGCGTCACTCTGGCCTGCGTCTCGATGGCCGATGAATCCAGAAAGGTGCTCGATTCCATTGCCTGGCAGTGGAGCGACCTCGCCGTGAAGAAAACCGAGGTTGGCGAACGGCGCGACGTGGTGCGCCAACCCACGCGCACACTCGAGGAGCTCGAGATGCACATCACCACGCTGAATCCGCACACGGCTTCGCATCCGCCGCACACGCACCCCAACGAAGAGATGGTGATCCTCAAGGAAGGCACGCTGCAGGCGCACGTCAACGGCAAGGAAGTGGTGGTGAAGCCGGGCGGCATCCTGTTCTATGCCTCGATGCAGCCGCATTCGGTGCAGAACATCGGTGACACGCCGGCCACGTACTACGTGATCAACTGGTCCACCGAGAAGTCGAAGAAGGTACCACCCAGGCCGGCCCCGTCGACCGCCCAATAGTTAGCGCTCCGGGTTTCTTTCCTCGCGGGCGCGGCGGCGTTCCAGCATGCGCTGGCGTTCCTCGGGAGTGGCGTTCTTCCACCGCTCGCGCAGCCTCTGCCGCTGCTCCGGCGTCAGGTTCTTGAAGCGGTGGTAGCCCTGGCGCACGCGCTGCCGTTGATCCGGCGGAAGCTCGCGGTACTTGTGCCAGCGCTTGCGCGCCAGGTCTTTCTGTTCCGGCGACAACTCTTTCCAGCGGGCATAACGCGCCTGCGCGCGTTCGCGCTGTTCGGGCGTCATCGCCAGCCAGCGCCGCGTGCCGCGCAGCAGGTGTTGCTGCCGCTCGGCGGGCAGCGAATTCCATTTCTCGCTGTGGCGGCTGAGCGCCTTCTGCTCTTCGGGGCTTAGCGAGCCCCAGGCGGTGGGCGCGGCAGAGTCCACCGGCGGCGGCGATTCCGCGCGTGCACGCGGTTGCGCCGGCGAAATGCACGCTGACGGCGAATAGCGCCGCCAGAGCAGCGCGGCGCGAGTAGCGGTGGTCACTCACACTCGCCATCCTTCACGGGCGCATCCGGTTTCTTGACGGCGAGCTTGTCGATATCGGTTTTGGCGAGGAAACCCGAGAAATCATCGTCCTGAGATTCGTCGTTCACCTCATCGATGCCGCCGAGGAACTCGAGCAGTTCCTCGTCGGGCTCGGCCGGTTTCGGATCGCTCACGATTCCACCTCGCCCGCCGCCCATTCGTAGAACTCGAGATCCTCACCGTCATCGACGAAATCCGGCGCTTCGGCGTCGACCAACAGATCGATGTCGTCCGTGGGACTCACACCCTGCACCACCAATGGCAGGGTCTCGGTCTGGCCGGACCACATGACCACCGCGAGGACGGCCACCGCGGCCGCCGCGCCAGCCGGCACATACGCGCGCCACCAATGCCGCGCCGGCTGCGTCAGCTGCTCGAGCGCCGCATGACGCGCCTGGGTCAGCCGCGAACGTGTGGGTCCATCGAGCCGCGCGGTGCTTTCCGCGAGAACTTCCCGGGTACGTTTTTCGAATTCGTCGGTCATTGCCTCAAGCCTTAGAACACTTCGCCCAGTCTGGCGCGCAGATTCTCCAGCGCGCGGAAATAATGCGTCTTGACGCTGCCTTCCGAACAGCCCATGGCGCTCGCCGTTTCGCCCACGTCGAGGCCCTCGAAATTTCGCAGCAGGAACGCCTGCTGCTGGCGCGGCGGTAACTCGGCCACCGCGATCTCCAGAGCGCCGATCGCCTCATCGAGCTCGATCTGCTTCGCGGGACCGGCGCCCTGGCTCGGTGCCTGCGCGATCGGATCGAACTCGTCATCGTCCTCGGCGTCGCGCACCGGAAACCAGGCCATGATGCGGCCGCGCACCGTGCGACGACGCTGCATGTCGCGAATGCGATTCGCGAGGATGCGATAGAAAAGCGGCCGCCACTCATCAACCGGTCGCGAGCCGTACGACTGCACGAGCTTCATCATCGCGTCCTGCACCGCGTCGAGCGCATCTTCGTCGTTGCGCAGCCCAAGCTGCGCGATCTTGAACGCGCGTTTCTCGACACTGGATAAGAACTGATCGAGGGCACGGCTCGTCGTCATTAAGTCCTGGTCCCGACTCCGCTCGACCCCCAAAATTGAGGAGATAGTGGGCGTGTTATAAACGCCCCCGAGCGTAACAAACGCGGCCATAGTGGGTGTAACGCAGCCGCTGTCATGAGGTTGACCGCCTCAATCGAGACGTTGCGTTTCTGTGAATCAGGAACTTACGAACACTGTCGGAGAACCTTTGTCATGTGTGTGCAATAAGGCAAGCCGCCGAGCCAGTCGATTTTTATAACTGGTTGTTTTGTTTGGATACGCGCACATGTGCTCACGATTCGACCAGCGAAACACGAATCTGCAAAAACACAGCGTTTTTGTAAGTTTCAACCTACGCCATCCACAGACTTATCCACACGCACTGTGGACAACTTCAAACGCGACGATGACGCCGTGATTCTACGAGTCGCGCTCGACACGCCGTTGCGCCGGTTGTTCGACTACCTGCCACCGCGCGACTCGCCCGCCAACATCGAGCCGGGCATGCGCGTACGCGTCCCCTTCGGCCGTCAACGTCTGGTGGGCATGGTTCATTCGCTCGCGGCGAAGTCGGACCTGCCTGTGGAAAAACTCAAGGCCGTGCTTGAAGTCATCGACGCGGTTCCAGTGATCGAAGCGCACGTCATGGAGCTGCTCGAATGGGCGGCGCAGTACTACCACCACCCGCTCGGCCAAGTCATCGCCGCGGCGCTGCCGCGTCTCGCGCGCGACGGCGCGCCATCACGCGCACTCACGGAGCGCTGGTTCGCGACCGATGCCGGGCGCGCGGGCGTCGCCACGCTCCAGCGCGCGCCGCGCCAACTCGAGCTGCTCCAGGAGTTGTGCGCCGGAGATGGCGTGGCGAGTGAGCAGCTCGCGGAGAAGTTCAGCGACTGGCGCACGCCGATGCGTGCGCTGGTGAAGCGCGGCTTCGCGTCCTCGGCCGAGAGCGGCGAACTGCCGCCGCCGCAGACCACGGACGCCAGCCTGGTGCGCGGCACAGCACCGCGCCTCAGCGATGAGCAGATTGCCGCGGTAGCCGCCATCGACACCGCTCAAGGGCGTTTCGCACCGTTCCTGTTGTACGGCATCACCGGCAGCGGCAAGACCGAGGTCTATCTACACGTCGTGGAGCATGCGCTGCGCCGTGGCCGGCGCGCGCTGGTGCTGGTGCCGGAAATCGGCCTCACGCCGCAGCTCGTGGGACGCTTCCGCGAGCGTTTCACCGTACCGCTCGCCGTACTGCATTCCGCGCTCACCGACACCGAACGCCTCGCCGCCTGGCGCCAATGTGTATCGGGCGAGGCGCGCATCGTGCTGGGCACGCGCTCGGCGGTGTTCGCGCCGGTGGCCGAGCTCGGCGTGGTGGTCGTCGACGAAGAACACGACGCGTCGTTCAAGCAGCACGAAAGCGGTTTTCGCTATTCGGCCCGTGACCTCGCCATCTTGCGCTCGCAACGCGCCGGCGCGCCGGTGGTGCTCGGCTCGGCGACTCCGTCGCTCGAAACACTGCAGAACGTGGAGAGCGGAAAGTTCACACGGCTGTCCCTGCCCCGCCGTGCCGGACAGGCGCTGCCGCCGCGCGCCGCATTCATCGATTTGCGCGAGCACGCCGTACGCCAGGGAATTTCCACGCCGGCGGTCGAGGCCATCCAGCGCCACCTCGCCGACGATGGTCAGGTGCTGGTGTTCATCAACCGCCGCGGCTACTCACCGACACTTGCCTGTTCGGCCTGCGGCTGGATCGCACCCTGCCGCGACTGCGACGCTCGGCTCACCGTGCACCTGGGCGCTGCGCGCCTGCGTTGCCACCACTGCGGCGCGGATGCGCCGCTGCCCGAAACCTGCCCGCAATGCGGTTACGCGGTCAAACACGTCGGCCAGGGCACCGAACGCGTCGAAGAAACTCTGGCGAAGTTGTTTCCAGGTGTGCCCATCGCGCGCCTCGATCGCGACGTGGTGCGCAAGCGCGGCGACATCGAGGCGGTGGTCAACCGAATCGCCAGCGGCGAGGCGCGGATCCTGGTCGGCACGCAGATGGTGACCAAGGGCCACGACTTCCCGAGCGTCACCCTCGTGGTGGTGTTGAATGCCGACCAGGGGCTGTTCAGCACGGACTTTCGCGCGCCGGAGCGGGTCGCGCAGACCATCATTCAGGTCGCCGGACGCGCGGGGCGCGGCACCAAACCCGGTGAAGTGCTGATCCAGACCGAATATCCGGACCACCCATTACTGCAGAGCCTGCTCAACGAGGGCTATGACGGTTTCGCGCGTGCCGCGCTGGCCGAGCGCGCCGCGGCTCACTGGCCACCGTTCGCGCATATCGCGGCGTTGCGCGCGTCGGCGACGGCACTGGCGCCGGCGGTGGAATTTCTGCGCGCGGCGCGTCAGCTGGCGGGACGCTCGCGCGTAAAGATATTGGGACCGGCGCCCGCGGCCATGACCAAGCGGGCCGCGCGATATCACGCGCAACTGCTCATCGAGTCTCCCGAACGCGCACCGCTGCATCGGATGTTGAGCGACTGGCTGCCGCGCGTGGAGGCGCTCACGACACCACGCGAGCTGCGTTGGTCGCTGGATATCGATCCACTCGACCTTTTCTAGCAGGCGTCGGAAAGCTATTGCGGCTTCCAGCCCGAGAGGCGCGCGCGCTGCTCGCCTTGCGCGTCGAGCGGTTCGCCCTCACGGCGCGCTTCGATGATTTCCAGGATAGCCGGCACCACCACCGAGGCCGCCTGCTGTAGATCCCCTTGTGGAACCGCCACCGAGTCGGTGGCCGGGACCTGCCAGTCGGAGCCGGCGCGGCACGCGAGTCCGGCGGTACGCGTATTGCGCAGCACGAAACTGCGGCAATAGTTGCCGTCGCGCGCCACGAAGGTGAGCCCGATGAGCACCGCCTCGTCGCCACGTTGCTCGCTCGCGAGCTGGTTTTCGAGCGCTGTGGCGAGCTCGCCGCGTGCCAGCAATGCCCCTTCGCCCGCGACGATCACCGAGGAATCCTCAGGCGCAAAGAGACGCCAGGACAACAGCACTCCGAGAACCAGGCTCGCCGCCATCGCGGTCCACTCGCGCGCGCGCCATGGCGTGGCCGGCGCACGCGCGGCGCGCGCCGGGAATTCCAGCACCTTGCTGCTGCGCTGATTGGCAGCCGGTGCAGCGCCGCCGCGCGCGGCAATCACGAGGCGTTCGGGAACGGGCGATTCGATCACACCGGAGAATGCGCCCGAAACTTTGGCGCGCAGCGCCCGCTGCTGTTCCACACGGCGCGCGAGTTCCGGATCGCCGCCGATCGCCGCTTCGATCTGCGCGCGTTGCGCCGCGTCGAGCTCGCCATCCGCATAGGCCATCAGGGTCTCATCGTCGTAGCTCACGCCGTGCCTCCATTGTCGTCCGCGAGGGCGGTGGCAAGCGCCGCGCGCCCGCGCGCGAGGCGGCTGGTGAGCGTGCCGATGGGAACTTCCAGCACTTCGGCCGCTTCCTTGTAAGACATGCCTTCGATCAGCACGAGCGCGATGGCGAGGCGCTGATCTTCCGGTAGTTTGCTCATCGCCGTCGACACCGACCACATGCTGGTTTGAAGGTCGACCGGCGAAACGGCCGGATGATCGCCGCTGTCCTCGGGCAATGCGACCTCACCGCGCCGTCCGCGGGCCCGCCGATCGTCGATGAATGCGTTCTTCATGATGCCGAACATCCAGCTTGCGAGGTTCGCGCCGGGTTTGAGCTGCTCGATATGTTTCCACGCGCGCTCCACCGCCGACTGCACGAGATCGTCGGCGTCGTGCTGATTGCGCGACAAAGAGCGCGCGAAGCGGCGCAGCCGCGGCAGCAGCTCGACGATGCGTTCACCGATTTCCTCCGACGCGTTAGTCATGCTTTCATGTTGATAATACGTCCGGCGAGGGGGTTTTCTTCCGTGCGCGCCACAGGTTTCATTTTCGCGGGTTTTCTGGCGTTTTCCGCGTCGGCGCAACTGCCGCAGGTACAGGTGCCGCGAATCGGCGTGCCCGACATTCCCGGACAGGTGATTCCGGAAGTCGCGGGCCGCGTGAACCCACTGGTCGGCGAGCTCACGCAGGCTCGCGCAGTGCGCGCCGAGCGTCTGCTCAATGAACACCGCACCGAGCTCGACCGCAGCCCGCCAGGCGATCTCATCGTGCGCGCGGAAGTGGTGGCTATCGACATCTCCGAGGAAGCGCTGGCGCGCGCCCTGAAGGAACGCTTCCTCGTGCTGCGCATGCGCGAGCTCGCCGAGCTCGCCGTGAAGATCACGGTGCTGCAGACGCCGGCGGGAATGAGCGCCAGTCGCGGTCTCAAGCGTCTGCGCAAACTCGATCCCGGCGGCAGTTACGATTTCAATCACGTCTATCTCGACAGCGGCGAGGCCGGCACGGGCCTGCGAGCCATCGGCCGCGCAGCCGCGGAACCTGCCGGCGCAGGCGGTGGAGGCAATCGCGCCGGACTCATCGACGGCGGCGTCGACACCACACATGAGGCGCTCGCGAAATCGCGCGTGCATCGTTTCGGTTGCGATGGCCAAGCCGTGCCCAGCATTCACGGCACCGCCGTAGCGGCGATGCTGGTCTCGCGCAACGCGATCGGCGAACTGTTCGCCGCGGACGTGTACTGCGAGTCGCCAACCGGCGGTTCCATCGAGGCCGTCGCGGCGTCCTTCGGCTGGCTGGCGCGCGAGCGCGTGGGCGTCATCAACGTGAGCCTCGTGGGCCCGCGCAATGCGCTGCTCGAGCGCGTGGTGAAAACCCTGGTGTCGCGCGGCCACTTGATCGTCGCCGCGGTGGGCAACGATGGACCGGCCGCGCCGCCGCTGTACCCGGCGGCCTTCGAAGGCGTGGTCGGAGTCACGGCCGTGGATGCCAAGCACCACGTGCTCATGGAAGCCTGCCGCGGCAAGCACGTGGACTTCGCCGCACTCGGCGTTGGTCAGTCCGCTGCCGCGGGGACTGCCAATGGTTACGGCGATGTGCGCGGCACTTCTTTCGCCGCGCCCATCGTCACCGTGCTGCTCAGCGAGCTCGCCACACCCGATCCGGTGCGGCGGCAACAGTTACTCGATCAGCTGAGCGCCCATGCCGCCGATCTGGGCAAGCCGGGGCGCGACAACATCTACGGTGCGGGCGAAGTCGGCACGCCCATGGGCCAGGACGCTAATAAATAGAGTGACTTAAGTTAAATAGAAATCTTTACTGCGCCGGGAAGAAATCCTGAGTCGCGGACGTAGTACCTCCTGAGAGCTGCGGATGGTCCGCGGCGCAAATCAGGAGAAACTCATGAACAAATCCTTCATCAAGCCGATCGTGGCGTTTGCGCTCATCTGCGGCGCTCCGTTGCTCCAGGCGCAGGTGCTCGGTGGAAACGCCGGCGGTGGTCTCGGCGGCGGGCTCGGCGGAACGCTGGGCGGTGGCATGGGTTCGATCGGCGGCATGGGCCAGGGCAGCGCGAATGGCGCACTCGGCGGCAGCCTCGATCGCACCGACACGCTGCGTCGTCACACGAGTGGCGCCCTCGAGCGCACACGCGACACCACGGACCAGGTTCGCGACCGCGTCTCGAGCACCCGCGACACGGCGCAGGGCGCCGCCTCATCCGCGGTGTCTTCCGCGCAGGCTTCGGCCACCGGCGCAGCCAGTGGCGCCATGAATACCGGCACGAATGGAATCGCCGGCACCGCGAATGCCGCGGGGAATGCCACCGGCACCGCCAATGGAACGCTTTCCGGCGTCAGCAGTGCGGCCAACGGCGATGCCACCGGGGACCTCGCTGGATCGCTGGATTCCGTGAAGGATGCCGCTCCAACCTCACCGAGCGCGCCGACTGCTCCCACCGCGCCGTCCGCGCCAGGCTCGCTGCCGGCACTGCCGGGCATTGCGGGCAGCGACAAGCAGGCCACTGCCAACGGCAATGCCGCCGGCAGTCTCGCCGGAACGCTGGACTCGGCTCGCGAAGCCGCGCCGGCGTCGAGCACGCCCAGCGAGCAGAAGCCGAAGACGCGAGCTTCGGCCAACGCCAGCGGATCGGGCACGCTGACGGGTGATCTCGGTGTGCAGAAGCCGACGGAGCCGAGCGATGCCGGCAGCGCTGCGCAGCCGCAGAGCTTCCAGTCGCCGGTGAAGGCGAACGCCAACGCGAATGGCCATGCCGATGCCAACGCGTCGGTGAGCCGCTCACCGCAGCAGTAGCCTTCAGGCTCGGGCAAAGCAAAGCGGCGGGACCTCTCGGTCCCGCCGCCTTCTTTTTCAGCGATCGACCTGGGGGATGGCTCGGCGGATCAGGTGGCCGGCTGATTGCGATCCGGACGACTGTGTTTGAGCTCATCCTTGCTCAGCATGCCGTTCTTGTCGGCATCGATCTGGTTGAAACGCTCGGCCATGCGCGGCATCTTCGCCTGCACTTCATCGAGTGACAGCTGGCCGTCGCTGTTGGCGTCGGCTTCCTTGAAGCGCAGTTCCATCTTTTCCTTCATCTCGCCGCGCATGTGCTCGCGCCGCGCTTCGCGTGCCTGTTTGGACTCTTCAGAGGTGACGTAGCCGTCCTTGTTCAGATCGAGCTTGTCGAACCATTCAGCGGAACGCTCGGCACCGGCGCTCTCGGCCTCGGCGCGAGATACGCGGCCGTCGCCGTCCTTGTCGGCACGCATTGCATGCCGTGACGACGGATTGCCGGCGAACGCGGAACCGGCCAGAAGCGCGGCCAGCCCCAAGGCGCAGGTCGAAAGGGTGGTCTTCATCGGGAAATCTCCTGTGGAAATGAGGCCTGCAGTGGGTTCAACGCTGTCGCGGGCAATTGGTTTACAGGCGCGGTTTACCGGGACGAGACTTGTTAAGATCGCGCCCGTTTAATCGAGTTCCAGACAGGTTCCCCCCGTGAAATCCGAGCTTGAGCGCCTGCTTCGCGAGGCGCTGCGATCACTTGTACCCGCCGTTTTGTCCGAAGCGGCCGATCCCGCGCAGGTCGTGGTCGAACGCGCGCGCGACGCGCAGCACGGCGACTTCCAGAGCAATATCGCCATGCGTATCGCCAAAGCGGCGCGCAAGAATCCGCGCGAGCTCGCCCAGGCATTGGTCGCGGCACTGCCGGCGAACACGTTGATCGCTGACGCCTCCGTCGCCGGCGCCGGTTTCATCAACTTTCGCCTTGTCAAGGACGCGTGGTTCGCGGGGCTCAAGGCCGTCGCGACCCAGGGCGCGGCCTACGGGCGCAGCAAGATTGGCGCCGGGCGCAAAGTGATGGTGGAGTTCGTCTCGGCCAATCCGACTGGCCCGATGCACGTGGGTCACGGCCGCGGCGCGGCCTACGGGGCAACGCTCGGCAATCTGCTCGAGGCCACGGGCCACACGGTGTATCGCGAGTTCTACATCAATGACTCCGGCCGGCAAATCGACATTCTCGCGGTCAGCGTCTATCTACGGTATCTCGAGCTCGTGGGCGAGAGCGTCACGTTTCCTTCGAATGGCTACCGCGCCCCTTACATCCTGCCGGTGGCGCGCGCGCTGCATGAGAGCCGAGGGGACGCGCTCAAGCGCAGCGCGGCGGAAGTGGCGCGCGGCGCCCCTGCGGACGCGCCCGCAGGTGACAAAGACAAACACATCGATGGCCTGATCGATAATTCGCGGCGGTTGTTAGGCGCGGCCGAGTTCGATTCCATCGTGATTTTTGCGCGCGACCAGATGATGGCCGACGTCCGCAATGATCTCGAAGAGTTCGGCGTGCATTTCGACCGCTGGTATTCCGAGCGCGAGCTCAACCGCAGCGGCGCCATCGACGTCGCGTTGAACAAGCTGCGCGAGTCGGGCCGCGTGTACACCAAGGATGGCGCCGAGTGGTTCAAGTCCACCGAGTTCGGCGACGACGAAGACCGCGTGGTGGTACGCGCCAACGGCGAGAAGACCTACTTCGCCTCCGACATCGCCTACCACTTCGACAAGCGGCAGCGCGGCCACGAGCTGCTCATCGATGTCTGGGGCGCGGATCACCACGGCTACGTATCGCGCGTGCGCGGCGCGCTGGTCGCGCTCGGCAATCCCGGTGACTGCTTCGAAGTCTGTCTCATGCAGCTCGTGAGCCTGTTTCGCGGCGGCGAGAAGCTGTCGATGGGCAAGCGCGAGGGCAACTTCGTGACGTTGCGCGATCTGCGCAATGAAGTCGGCAACGATGCGGCCCGCTTCTTCTACCTGATGCGCAGCCACGACCAGGCGCTCGATTTCGACCTGGAGCTGGCCAAGTCCCGCTCCAACGAAAATCCCGTGTACTACATCCAGTACGCGCATGCGCGCGTGTGCTCGGTCATGAAGCAGCTCGCCTCGAAGGGCCACGCGTATGACGCCGGCGCGGCCGACCTCACGCTGCTCACGAACGCCCATGAGCAGGCGGCGATCACCGCGATTTCGAAGTATCCGGAAGTCATCGAACACGCGGCGCTTGAGCCGCGCGCCGCACGCGCTCGTACACTTCCTGCGCGAGCTTGCGAACACGCTGCACACCTACTACAACGCGGAGAAGTTCATCGTCGAGGAAGCGCCCCTGCGCAACGCGCGACTGATGCTGGTGCTGGCCGTGCAGCAGGTGATCCGTAACGGACTGGGTATCCTCGGCGTGTCCGCACCCGAGACCATGTAGGAGCGCGCCCTGGCCGTCAAAATCACCAGCCGAGATTTCAAGCGCGCCCGTCCCGCCGGGTTGCGGCTCGATGTCGGCCGTTGGCGCGAGTTCGGCGTTGGCCTCGCGGCGGGCCTGTCGCTCTCGCTGTTCGTGCTGATCTGGCAGAACTACCGCGAGAAACATCCCGCCACGGTGGCAACCGACGTTCCCAAACCCGAGCCCCGCGCCGACAAGGCGGGCGCCACCGCCGGCGACGCGGAAGAAGGCGCGAAGACTTATGACTTCTACGACATGCTGCCCAAGTTCGAAGTCGTGGTGCCGGAGAAGGACCGCGAAGTTGCCAGCGATCGGGGCGGCACACCGGCGAACATCGAAAGGCCCGGCGTGTACGTGCTCCAGGCCGGATCTTATCGCCAGCAAGCCGAAGCCGATCGCATTCGTGCGCAGCTCAAGCTGACGGGTATCGACGCGAACGTGCAGCGCGTGGCGGTGGACGACGATGTCTGGCACCGCGTGCGCATCGGACCCATCACCGATCTCACTGAGCTCAATCGACTGCGTGCGCGGCTGCGTGCGGCCGATCTCGACGCGCTCGTCATCCGGGTGGGAGAGTAAGTCAATGACCCGCCAGCCGCGTCGGCGAGTCGCGGTGCTGGCAGCGTCGTTGTCGTGCCTGCTGGCGGCCTGCGCCACGAAACCGCCGACAGCACCAGCGCCTCCTCCCCCGGCGCCCGCCGCGGCGCAGCGCCTGCCGCTGCCCACCCATGCGGGCCTCACGCTCGCGGCCGTCGGGGACATCATGCTCGGCACCGACTTTCCCGAGAACCTGCTGCCCGATGACGATGGACTGTCGTTTCTCGACGCGGTGACGCCCATTCTGTCGGCCCCGGACGTGACCTTCGGCAATCTCGAGGGAGTGCTGCAGGACGGCGGCGAGCCGGTGAAACAGTGCAAGGACAAGCGCATCTGTTTCCTGTTCCGCACGCCGGCGCGCTACGTGCATTACCTCAAGCTCGCGGGCTTCGATGTCATGAGCCTCGCCAACAACCACGCCCGTGACTTCGGCGAGGAAGGCCGCTCATCGAGCATGGCGGCGCTCGACTCGGTCGGCATCCACCATTCGGGACGCGAAGGCACCACCGCCAGCTTCATCGCCAATGGCCGGCGCATCGCCATGGTGGCGTTCGCGCCCAACGTCGGTTCGAACTCCCTCAACGACCCGCAGATCGGGCTGCCACTGGTGGCGCAGCTGGCGGCCACGCATGACATCGTCATCGTGTCGTTCCACGGCGGCGCGGAAGGTAGTGGCGCCGAAGTGCTGCCGTTTGCGCGCGAAATCTTTGCCGGTGAGGATCGCGGCAGCGTGGTCGAGTTCGCGCACGCCATGATCGACGCGGGCGCCGACCTCGTGCTCGGCCATGGCCCACACGTGGTGCGCCCCATGGAGCTGTATCGCGACCGGCTCATCGCCTACAGCCTCGGCAATTTCGCGACGTACTACGGCATCAGTGTCGAAGGCATCCGCGGCCTCGCACCGATCCTGCTCGCGACGCTGGACGCCGAAGGAAAATTCGTCGCCGGCCGCATCGAGCCTGTCATCCAGCTTCGCCCGAAAGGTCCGGCACCAGATCCCGGCAAGGAAGTGATCAAGCAGCTTCGGTCACTGACTGCCAACGCGTTTCCCGACGGCAAACTGGCGATCGACGATGACGGACGGTTGTCGGTGCGCGCGAACCCGCAGTGAACGGCGCCAGGCCGCGCTGCCCGACTACTCCGCTTCGTCGGTGATGTTGCGGAAATCGACGCCGAGCGAGCGCAGCTTGCGATAGAGGTGCGTGCGCTCCATGCCGACGCGCTTGGCGAGCTGGCCGACCTTGCCGTTGCACAACAACAATTGCTGTTGCAGGTAGGCGCGTTCGAATTGTTCGCGCGCTTCACGCAGCGGCAGCGCCAGCAAGTCCTGTTTCACCAGCGGCTCGACCGATGGTGCCTGCGCGGACAGCTCACGCTCGATCTCCTCGAGGCGGATTTCTTCGCCACCGCCCTGCAGCAGCAGACGCTGGACGAGATTCTTCAGCTCGCGCACGTTGTCGGGCCACGGGTAGTTGCGCAACCGGTTCTGCGCCGCGACGCTGAACTTGCGGAACTGCAAGCCTTCGCCGTCGACCAGGCGATCGACGTAGTGGCGCAGCAGGTCCGGCACGTCTTCGGTGTATTCGCGCAGCGGCGGAACGCGCACGATGAGGGTATTGAGATGCGCGAGCAGATCGCGGCGGAATTCCTCGCTGCGGCTCTCGATGCCCGGGCGCGAGGACGACAACAACCTGGCCTTGAGCGTCACCGACGTGTTTCCGCCGACGCGCGTGAACTGGCCGCTCTCCAGCGCCCCTAACAAGGCGCGCTGCGCCTGCGCCGGAAGATCTTCGATCTCGTTGATGAACAACGTGCCGGCGCCGGCTTTCTCCAGCACGCCTGGAGCGACCTGCGCGCCGGCCTCGGTGCCGAACAGCACCTGCTCGGCGCCCTCGCCGCGCAGCGTGCTGGAAATGAGCGTGACGAACGGCCGCGCGGCGCGCGGACTGGCGTCGTGGACGAAACGCGCGAAGGCTTCGCGGCCGGTACCGGTTTCACCGACCAGCAGCACCGGTGAATCGTTGGTGGCGATCTGCGCGAGGTCGGCGCGCAGTTGCTGCATGACGCGGCTGCGTCCGACCGGCACTCCCGGCGACGCGGCTAACAACTTGCCGGCATGTCGCTTGCGCTTGCCGGCCTCGAGCGCGCGCTCGACGGTGCGCAGCAGCTTTTGCAGAGACAGCGGTTTTTCGACGAAGTCGAATGCGCCGAGACGCGTGGCCTCGACCGCGGTCTCGACGGTGCCGTGGCCGGACATCATGACAACAGGACAGGAGGACTCGGCGGCCGCGCCCTGCCATTCACGCAACAGCGTGATGCCATCGGTGTCGGGCATCCAGATGTCGAGCAACACGAGATCGGGCAACTGACGGGCGCGCGAGGCGCGGGCCTGGCCCGCGTCACCGGCGACGTCCACGTCATAACCTTCTTCGGAAAGGATCTCTTTCAGAAGGCCGCGGATGTCTGCTTCATCATCGACGACCAGAATGTGTGCGGCGCTCATGCTCGCTCCTTCCTGGGTTCAACGCGCCGATCGCGCGCCACCAGCTGTCGGGACCCGTCTGTTACCGGCAAGGATACACGCACGCGCCCGCCGCCTTCCGGCCGATTGTCGGCTTCCACGCGGCCGCCGTGCTCTTCGACAATCTTTTTCACGATCGCGAGGCCCAGCCCCGTTCCCTTGGGCTTGCTGGTGACATAGGGCTCGAAAACGCGCCCGAGAACTTCGCGCGCAAAGCCCGGCCCGTTGTCGGTCACGGTGATGGTGGCGTAATCGGCATTGCCGACGGTTTCGAGCTGGGTGGAGGCCACCACGTGCCCTTCGGGCGCGTTTTCCACGGCCTCGGCGCCGTTGACGATGAGATTGTTGAGGATCTGGCGCACGCGGCCGCGATCGGCTTCGACGATTTCGACGCGCGGGTCCAGGTCGACGTCGATCTTCACGCCCGATTCCTGGACGCGATGCAGGTCGGCAACCTCGGTGACCAACGCATTGAGCGGAAACCGCGTGACCGTCATGTCGGGCGCGCGCGCGTATTCGCTGAAGGCGTTCACCATGGCCTTCATGGCCTCCACCTGCTGCACGATGGTGTACGTGGCGCGGTCGAGGATCTGCGCGTCTTCGCCCGTCATCTGGTGAAGATAACGGCGACGCATGCGTTCGGCGGATAGCTGGATTGGCGTGAGCGGATTCTTGATCTCGTGTGCCAGGCGGCGTGCGACTTCGCCCCACGCGGCGTCGCGCTGCGCCTGCAGCAACGCGCTGATGTCGTCGAACACGATGACGTAGCCGCCCTGGACCGCAGGCTCGTCTTCGGCGTGCTCGTCGCCGGGCAACGGGGTGCAGGCGCAGACCAATACGCGGGCACCGGCGGCTTCGGGCTTGAGATCCATCTGCTCGCGCCATTCCTCTTCACCGCGAGCCAGTCGCAACGTGACTTCGCCGACGAAGCGCGCATAGCGCGGGTTTTCGTTGGTGAGCGCCGCCAGTGGCTGGCCGATGCCGGCCTCGAGGCTCGCGCCGAGAATATTGCTGGCGGCCTGGTTGGCGCTGCGCAGCACCAGGTCGCGACCGATGGCGATGACGCCGGTCGACAGGCGCGCGAGGATGATGGACAGGCGTTCGCGTTCGCGCTCCACCGCCATCTGACTGAGCGTGGTTTCCTCGCGCGCGCGCCGCAGGCGTTTGGTCATGTCGTTGAACGAGTGCACGAGGAATCCCATTTCATCGCGCGACGGCAGTGGCAGGCGCGTACCGAAATCTCCCTTGCCCACGGCGCGCGTACCCGCGATCAGGTCCTGAACGGGACGCGTGAGCTTCTCCGCGGAATAAATCGCGCCGTAAATGGCGGTGAGCATTGCCAGCAGCAGCACCAGGGTAAGCGTCATGCCGAAAAGATTTTTCACTCCCTCGCGTTGTTGAGTCAGGTTGTAGTGCTGGGAATAAGAATGCTGCACGGCCTCCGAAAGCCGCGACAGCTGCGGCGGGACCGGGTACTGCGCCACCACGAAGCGACCTTGGCTCGCTCCAGGTCCGGTCGCGATAGGTGCGGCCGTATTGATCAGGTAGTCGTCTTCCGACAGTGGCTCCAGGCTCCAGTACAGGTTGCCACCGGCGATGGCGCTGGTGATCTCGGTCGAGGCGCGCGGCAGGCTGGTGGAAGTCGCACCTGTGCTGCTCGCCGCGAGCACCTGCCCCAGCGTTCCGTAGATCACGACTTCCAGAGCACCGCTTTCGACGCGCTGCGTATCGGTGGCCTCGGCCCAGTTCGAAGGCGGGCTGTCGGCGAGCTTGTTGGCGAACAGCTGCGTGCTGCGTGCGTACTCGCGCATGCGCACGTCCATCGCCGACTTGGATAGATCGAGCGCGTCGGTCAGGCCCTGCTTGATCTCGACCTTGAACCAGCTGTCGATGCCCTGGTTGAGGAACTCCAGCGAGAATAGATAGACGATGATGAGTGGCGCGATGACCAGCGAGCCGAAGATCGCCACCGTGCGCGCCGTCAGGCGTGAGCCTGGAACCCCCGCGCGGAACGCCCGTACCAGCTCGATGAGCTTGCGTGCCAGCAGCACGCCGACGGTGATCAGCGCAATGACGTTCGCGAGCAGGATCCATGCCTGCAGGCGGCTGAACTGCATCGAATTCTGTACCGACAGTGCCAGCAGCAACAACAACCCGCCGGTCACCAGCACCCACAGGGCGATGAGCCCGAGGGTTCCCAGCCGTCTCAGCGCTGCAGGGACCATGAGAACCACTCACTTTCGCGATGCCAGTCGTCCGTCCAGAAGAGCAGTACGCGCATGGTGTCGGACAGCCGGCCGCGGCGCACCCCAGCGCGTAGTGACACACGGTACTGGCGATTCGCGGAAAGCTGCGGTGACAGCAGGAACGGCCAGGCCTCGACGGTGCCGAGCGCTTCGAGAGCTTCTTCGAGCGTGGCATAGCTGTGCTGATCGTTGCTGCCCGAGTCCACATCGCGCGCCACGTAGCGATCGCTCACTGCGTGATAGATGAGCTCGCGACGCAACGTGTATTCGGCGACCGACTCATCGACCCAGAAGCGGCGTTCGCGGGATACCACCACGTCGAGATCGAAATTCAGCATGAGGCCTTCTTTGAGCGCCGCGCGGATGTCTTCGTTGACCGGATACGCCACTCGCGCGAACAACTGGAACACGCCCTGCTTCACGTCGACGTAAGCCGATCGCACTTCGAGCAGGCCGTCCAGCGCTTCGGCGCGCGCCACTGTGCTCATGCCGGCGAACAGCATTGCCAGAGCCAGGGTCGAGAGGTTGATGGAACGCCGGAACTGCATTGGTTCCTCTAATTTCCTTGTGAGGATAGTCTAGTGAGGCACGCATAGTAGAAGCCATCCGTGCCCGCTCCCCCGCCGGGCAACAGCTGCCAGCCGACGGTGCGTTCGAGCAATCCAGGCGGCCGCGTGAGGTTTTCTGGCCAGGGTTGCGGCGCGGCGCGGGGCTCATCGCGCAGAAATTCCGCGACCACGCCCTCGTTTTCCGCCGGAATGACCGAGCAGGTGCAGTAGATGAGACGCCCGCCCGGCTTCAGTAGTTCGAAGGCCGTGGCAAGAATTTTTCGCTGGGTGGCGACCAACGTTTCAATGTCGCTCGAGCGACGCAGCAGCTTGATGTCGGGATGACGGCGGATCACCCCGGTGGCCGAGCAAGGCGCATCCACCAGCACGCGATCGAAGGACGCCGGTGTGAGCGAAGGGGGCAGGGTGCGCAGGTCGGCGCTCACCAGGATCGCATCATGTCCCGAGCGTTCGAGATTCTCACGCACCCGTGCCAGTCGTAACGGATCGTCGTCGACGGCGATGAGCTCGGCGGTGTCCGGCGTGCGCTGCGCGATGTGCAGGGTTTTGCCGCCGGGCGCGGCGCAGGCATCGAGCACGCGCATTCCAGCCCGGGCGTCCAGCAGCGGCGCCGCGAGTTGCGCCCCGCCATCCTGGACGGATACCGCACCCGAGTCGAAGCCGGGCAGCGTCTGCACGGCCACCGGGCGCTCGAGCACCACCGCATCTTCGTTCCACTCGACCGCATGTCCTTCGCGACCCAGTGCGCGCCATGAGCGCAGGAAATCTTGCGCGTGCAGTTGCGAGGGGTCGACCCTGAGCACCATGGGCGGGTGCTGATTGTTGGCGCCAAGGATAGCTGCGCTGCGGTCACCCCACGCGGTACCGATCGCGTCCACCAGCCAGCGCGGATGCGCATGTTGCTGCGCCAGGTCGGCATCCACCACGGCTAACAACTCTGCGCGTTGCGCGACGAAGCGACGCAAGACCGCGTTGACCACGCCACTGGCGCGTCCTTCGCCGAGCACGCGGCTCGCGTCGACGGCGAGATGCACCTGGGCTTCGGCGGCACCGCGTGAGTATTCGACCTGGTGCGCGGCGGTCACCAGCAGCGCCGCAAGCCGCGGCGACAGCTCATCGAAGGGCCGGCTGAGCAGCGGGATGAGCGACGGCTTGAGGCGCAAATACCAGCGCAGCGTGCCCAGCGCGATCGCGCGCACCGCCGCGCGGTCGATGCGTTCCTGCGAAACTTCCAGCGCAGCGTCGGCCGAGCGCCCCTCGTGAACCACCTCGTGCACCGCGAGCGCAGCGGCCGCCAGCGTTTCAGCCCCCGGCGCATGCCGGCTGCGGCGTGGCTGTGGCGGCGGATTGCGCCTGACTATTCCACTTTTCACTGGCTTCATGCGCCGAACCTCATGCCCGCGAGCCGCACGGCGTTGGCGAAATCGCGAGCCGACACCGGCCGCTTGCCCGCACGCTGCAGCTCGCGCACGGCCAGCACGCCGTCACCGCAAGCCACGCGCAGGCCATCTTCGGCGATTCCTAACAATGTGCCGGGCGCCGCATCCACCTCCGCGGCATCGGCGACCTGTGCCTGCAATACGCGCAGGGTTTCACCGGCGAAGCGCGTCTCGGCAATCGGCCACGGATTGAAGGCGCGCACCTGACGATCGAGGCGCGCAGCGCTCGCCGACCAGTCGAGTGGGGCTTCCGACTTTTCTATCTTGGGCGCGTAACTCACGCCCTGTGCCGGTTGCGCACGTGGCTTGAGCGTTCCGGCGGCGAGACCGTCGAGCGCCTCGAGGAGTGCTGCCGCACCGAGATCGGCAAGTGAGTCGTGCAGGTCGCCCGCGGTCTCATGCGAGCCGATGGGGCGGCGACTCTCCAGCAGCATTGGCCCGGTATCGAGTCCGGCATCGAGTTGCATGATGGTCACTCCGGTTTCCGCGTCGCCCGCGAGAATCGCGCGCTGAATCGGCGCGGCGCCTCGCCAGCGCGGCAGCAACGAGCCGTGAATGTTCACGCACCCGAGACGCGGTATCGCCAGCACCGGCGGCGGCAGGATGAGGCCGTAGGCCACCACGACGAGAACGTCTGGCGCCCAACGCGACAAATCCTCGCGGCTCTCCGGTGTCTTCAAAGTCGCCGGCTGCGCCAGCGGCAGGTGCGCCTCCTGCGCGAGTAGTTTGACGGGCGAGGCGCGCAGCTGCTGGCCGCGCCCCGCGGGACGATCGGGCTGGGTCAGCACGCCCACCACGCCATGCGTGGAGGACAGCAACGTGCGCAGCGCGGGCAGCGCGAATTGCGGTGTGCCCGCGAACGCGATTCGTAGCGAGGTTTTCAGATCAGTAAGCGCGCGCGGAGCTGGCTTCGCGCGCTTTGCCGGCGCGTTCCTTACGATCCTTGTCCAGCTTCTTGCGGATGCGTTCGCGCTTGAGGTCGGAGAGGTAGTCGACGAAGAGTTTCCCTTCGAGGTGGTCCATCTCGTGCTGCAGGCAGACGGCGGCAAGACCATCCAGGTCGACTTCGAAAGTCCTGCCGGTGACATCCTGTGCGCGGGCACGGACGGTCGTCGGGCGTTTGACCTCGTCGAAGATTCCCGGCACGGAGAGGCAGCCCTCTTCGGTGACCCCCATGCCGTCGTGAGTGAGGATCTGCGGATTGCAGAACACCGTCGGTTCGTTTTTTCCTTCGGAAACATCCATGACAATCAATCGCTTATGCACGTCGACCTGCGTCGCCGCGAGGCCCACGCCGGGGGCCGCGTACATGGTCTCGAACATGTCTTCGGCAAGTTTCGCGAGCGCGGCGTCGAACACCTCGACAGGTTTTGCCTTGGTGCGAAGACGGGGGTCGGGGTACTCAAGAATTTGCAGGCGCGCCATGATGTTCCGCTCGATTGCTGCTAATGTTTGGGCGATTCGACCGTGGGCAAGGATTGCGAGGCGTGGAAGGGAGAGATCCCGTGATCCAGCGCACAAACTTGACAATAGATCGTAGGCCCTCGTGCCGCGGCGGATTATAACAGTGGGGTCCGCTTGCCCCACTTAAGGATTGAGGAGTGGAGGATGTCTTTTAATCAACAACTTAGGGAGCCCCGCGTGCTCGCATTCCTGACCCCGCGGCTCTACGCCCTGATGGCCTTCGTTGCCGCTGCCTTGCTGGTGGTGGGATGCAAGGCTCCACCCCCTGTGATCGAAGCCCGTCCGCCCCAGCCAATCGTGGCCGCGGACGTCGACAACAGCGCCGATGACCTGACGGCGACCGAAGCCGCGGTCGCCGCGATGAATGACGCTCCCGTCGCGGAAGCGTCGACCTCCACGGCGCAGCTCATCCGCCCCGATGCGCCCATGAACTACACCGTGAAGCGCGGCGACACGCTGTGGGACATCGCTGCGGTATTCCTCAAGGATCCGTGGTTCTGGCCCGAGATCTGGCAGATCAACCCGCAGGTCGAGAACCCACACCTCATCTATCCCGGCGACGTCCTATCGCTGGCGTATGGCGCCAATGGCGATGCCCGCGTGATGATTTCGCAATACAGCGGTGCCCGCCTTCAACCCCGACTACGCAGCGAAGCGCTCGACGGACCTGTCGACACCATTCCGTTCTCGGCGATCGCCGCCTTTCTCGCGAAGCCGACCATCCTCACCAAGGAACAGGCTCTGGCTGCCCCGCACATTCTCGCGTTCCGCGACCACCACATGATTGGCGGCACGGGCCATGAGATCTACGTGCGGGACCTGAACGCCGCCCGCAATCAGAGTTTCGTCGTCATGAACGTTGGCGAACCCATCCGTGACATCGACTCGAGGGACATCGTCGGCTACCAGGCCTACTACGTCGCCAAGGCGGTTGTGCAAACGGAGGGTGAGGTTTCGAAAGCGGTTCTCATCGAAGGCGCACGCGAGGCCCTCGAAGGCGATCGCCTCATTTCACAGGACGGCGAGACGTCATTGAACTTCACGCCGCATGCTCCGACCACGCAGGTCGACGGCCAGATCATCGCCGTTGCGGACAACGCCGAGCAGATTGGCCAGTTCCAGATCGTGGTGCTGAATCGCGGCTCGACCCACGGGCTCGCTCCGGGTGCGGTGCTCGCGGTCGATCAGCTTGGTGCGGTGGTGCAGGACAGGTACAAGAAGAAGCCATGGGGCAAATCCCCGTTCGCCGACAAGGTGCGTCTGCCCTATGAGCGTGCCGGCACGTTGATCGTGTTCAAGGTGTTCGACGGATTGAGCTATGGCCTGGTGATCGGCGCCCGCGGTCCGATGCAGGTTGCGGATCGCGTCTACAACCCGTAACGCATTTCTCTTCATTCAGACGAGTTAGGGCCAGCCATCGCGCTGGCCCTTTCGTTTTAGGCTTTCGCGATGACTCCGGCATCGGCACGACTTCGCCGGCGGCTCGCCATCCTGGCGCGCGCTCCCAGCTTGAGCGCGGCGCAACTCGGCCTGCTCGCACAGGCGGACTCCGAACTCGAGGTTATCGAGCGCCCGGACCGTGGCGCGCTCGCGCAGCTCGGCCTGACCAATCGCACGATCGCCTGGCTGACCGCGCCCGACGCGGCGCGCATCGACGCGGATCTGCGCTGGCTGGACAGCTCGGGCGCCGCGCTGCTGCCGTCCACGTCGGCCGACTATCCACCACTGCTGCATGAGTCGCCGGACGCGCCGGCTATGTTGTACGTGCGAGGCGACCTGCGCACCTTGAGCGACCCGCAGCTCGCCATGGTCGGCAGCCGCAACCCCACTGCCGGAGGCAAATCGACGGCGCGCGAGTTCGCGGCGCACTTCGCACGCGCCGGCCTCACCATCACGAGCGGGCTCGCGCTCGGCATCGACACCGCGTGTCACGAAGGCGCGCTGGCCGGCGATGGCCTCACGGTGGCGGTGCTCGGTTGTGGGCTCGATCGGGTCTATCCCCGCGAGAATCAGGCCCTGGCGCAACGCATCGCTGCCAGCGGTGCCGTGATTTCGGAATTTCCGCCGGGCACCGAACCGCTGCCGGCCTGCTTTCCGCAGCGGAATCGCATCATTGCCGGGTTGAGCCACGGCACGCTCGTCGTCGAAGCAGCCCAGCGATCGGGGTCACTGATCACCGCGCGGCTGGCCGGAGTGGCCGGCCGGGAGGTCTTCGCCATCCCCGGATCGATCCACAATCCCCTCGCCCGGGGGTGTCATCAGCTCATCCGGCAAGGTGCGAAGCTCGTCGAGCGCGCCGAAGACGTTCTCTGCGAGCTAAAGATTTCCCTTACTGCCCAACTAGTTACAAGTGCATCCACCGAGCCCCGTCTTCCGAAAGAGGGGCCTCCCCAGTTGGACAAGGAATACAAAATCCTGTTAGATGCGCTCGCCTTCGAGCCAGCAAGCGTCGATAGCTTGATCGAACGCACGGGGATGAACAGCGAATCGATCGCTTCGATGCTGCTGATTCTGGAGCTCGACGGGCACGTGGCGCCGCACCCCGGCGGCCGTTACAGCCGCATGGCGGGACAATGAAGCCAACGACGACAACCGGCGACAGCATGACCGGAAGTGTTTTAGACATTCTTATTTACGTGTTCGACCAGTACATGCTGGCTGAAGCCCCGGAAGTACCCGAACGCGAAGCACTCGCCGCAGATCTCGAACGCGCCGGATTCGGCCGTCACAATGTCGAGCGCGCACTCGACTGGCTCGCCGATCTCGCGGGCGAACGCTCGCGGCCGGACATCGGCACCCACCAACGCGCACTGCGCGTGTTTTCCAGCGATGAGCTCGAACGCATTTCCACGAGCTGCCGCGGCTATCTGCTGCAACTCGAGCAGGAAGGCATCCTTTCGCCGCTGCAGCGCGAAATCGTCATCGACCGCCTCGTGGCGCTCGACGGCGATGACGTCGACATCGACCGGCTCAAATGGCTGGTGCTCATGGTGCTGTCGAGCCAGCCAGGCCAGGAGGCGGCCTGCGCGCGCATGGAAGATCTGCTGTTCGACGAAACGGACTCATTGCCAAACTGATGGCTGAAAACCTAGTCATCGTCGAGTCCCCGGCGAAAGCAAAAACCATCAAGAAGTACCTCGGCAAGGATTTCGAGGTGCTCGCCAGTTACGGCCACGTCCGCGATCTCATCCCCAAGGAAGGCGCGGTCGATCCCGACAAGCACTTTGCGATGAGTTATCGCTCCATCGAGCGTAACGAAAAGCACGTCGATGCCATCTCGCGTGCGCTCAAGAAATCCAAGAACCTCTATCTGGCAACCGACCCGGACCGCGAAGGCGAGGCCATCTCGTGGCACCTGCGCGAATTGCTCCGTGAACGCGGCGATTTGAAGGGCAAGGAAGTCAAACGCGTGGTGTTCTACGAGATCACCAAAGGCGAGGTGCAGCGCGCCGTGGCCGAGCCGCGCGACCTGTCGCTCGATCTCGTCAATGCGCAGCAGGCACGTCGCGCGCTCGACTACCTGGTCGGCTTCAATCTGTCGCCGCTGCTCTGGAAGAAGGTGCGTCGCGGCCTGTCCGCCGGCCGCGTGCAGAGCCCGGCGCTGCGCATGATCTGCGAGCGCGAGGAGGAAATCGGCAAGTTCGTGCCGCAGGAATACTGGACGCTTGAGGCCGAAGGCGAGCACAGCGCGCAGAATTTCCCGCTCAAGCTGGTCGAGTTCAATGGCCAGAGAGTGGAGCAGTTCAGCTTCACCAATGAAGATCAGGCCCGCGATGTCGAGAAGGCGCTCAATGACACCGCGCAGGGTTTCCTGCATGTGCTGTCCATCGACCGCAAGCAGCGCCGCCGCAATCCGTCGCCGCCGTTCACCACCTCCACGCTGCAGCAGGAAGCCGCGCGCAAGCTCGGCTACTCCGCGCAGCGCACCATGCGCCTCGCGCAGCAGCTATATGAAGGTGTCGATTTCGGCGAAGGCGCCATCGGTCTCATCACCTACATGCGCACCGACTCGCTGAGCCTCGCGGTCGACGCCGTGCGCGAGATGCGCGAAGTCATCGCCCAGGAATACGGCGCGGAAGCCGTGGCCGAAGAGCCGCGCATCTACAAGACCAAGTCGCGCAACGCCCAGGAAGCGCACGAGGCCATCCGCCCGACGTCCGCGGCGGTACTGCCGTCGAAGCTCGAAGGCAAAGTCGATCCGGACCAGTACAAGCTCTACGCGCTCATCTGGAAACGCGCCGTGGCCTCGCAGATGGCGCACGCCTTGTTCGACACCGTCGCTGTCGACATGGTCCCGAGCAAGCAGGCGGAAGCGGCCGCGGCGAATGGCGCCGGCCGACACGTGCTGCGCGCCAATGGTTCGACGCTGGTCAAGCCGGGCTACATGGCGGTGTACCAGGAAGACGTCGACGACGGCAAACCCGAAAACGAAAACGATCGCATCCTGCCGGCCATGAAAGACGGCGACGTCGTCACTCTATTAAATGTGCACGGCGACCAGCATTTCACCGAGCCGCCGCCGCGCTTCTCCGAAGCGTCGCTCGTGAAAGCACTCGAAGAGCACGGCATCGGCCGCCCCTCGACCTACGCCACCATCATCTCGACGCTCAAGGATCGCGAATACGTCGACATGGACAACCGCCGGTTCATCCCGACGGACATCGGCAAAATTGTTGGCAGCTTCCTGTCGAAGCATTTCCACAAATACGTCGAATACGGATTCACCGCGGCGCTCGAGGACGAGCTCGACGCGGTGTCGCGCGGTGAAGAAGACTGGACCGAGCCGCTCAAGAAATTCTGGAAGCCGTTCATCACGCAGGTCGAGCACATCGAGAAAAATGTCTCGCGCGAAGAAGTCGCGCAGGCGCGCGAGCTCGGCAAACATCCGGAGAGCGGCAAACCCATCACCGTGCGCATGGGCCGCTACGGACCGTTCGTGCAGATCGGGACCAAGGATGACGAAGAGAAACCCAAGTTCGCCGGTCTGCGCCCCGGCCAGAAGATGGATCTCATCAAGCTCCCCGAAGCACTCGAGCTGTTCAGACTACCCGTCAGCCTCGGTGAAACCGCCGAGGGCGAGCCGGTGCAGTCGAACATCGGACGATTCGGTCCATACATCAAGTACGGCGCCAAATACGTCTCGCTCAAGCCACCCGACGATCCTTACACGGTCGATCTGCCGCGTGCACTCGAGGTCATCCGCCTCAAGAAAGAGGCGGATGCCAATCGCATCATCCAGGACTTCGGCGTCGACAACATTCAGGTGCTGAACGGCCGCTACGGCCCGTACATCACCGACGGCAAACGCAACGCGCGCATTCCCAAAGAGACCGATCCCAAGGCCGTCACGCTCGAGCTCTGCCGCGAGCTGCTCAGCGTGGCGCCGCTGCGTGGCACTCGATTCGGCCGCAAGAAACCCGCCAACGGAAAAGACAAATCGCCGGCGAAAGACGCCGCACCCGCGGCCGCCGATGCCGCGGCGGGAACGGCCAAACCCGCGAAGAAGTCCGCCGGCAAAGCTGCGAAAAAGCCGGAAGCGCCCGAAGCACCTGCCAAGAAAGCCGTGACGCCGAAAAAGAAGGCCGCCGCGCGCACCGACGCCGCCAAGAGCGGCGCGGCCACTCCCAGGAAGAAGACGGCGGCGAAGGTCAAGCAAGCCTGAGTCTGCCGCTTTGTGCTTCAATGTGGCGATGCTAGTTAGACCGAATCGCGGCCGGCGGGCCGTGTTGAAAGCCGGGGTGGCGCTCGCGGTGTTGAGCGCGCCGGCGCTCGGCGCGCGGCCACTCTTCAGCGCCGTGGGCATCACCGCCAAAATTCAGCGTGCCGCGGAGCTCAAGGCGCTCGGTGCGGATTTCATCGTGGAAAGCGTCGCCGATTTCCTCATCCCCTTCGCCAGCGACGCCCAGTTCGCCGCCAGTCGGCGGGCCGCGCTCGCGGCGCCATTGCGGGTGCGCGGCTGCAACAGCTTCCTGCGCGATCCGAGCCTTATCTGTGTGGGGCCGAATGCCGACCACGCGCGCGTACTGACCTATGCGCAGACCGCGTTTGCGCGCCTGCGCGCCCTCGGCGGTGAATACGTCGTATTCGGCAGCAACAGCGCGCGGCGGATTCCGGAAGGGTGGGACAAGCGCCGGGCCGACGAGCAGTTCGTCACGTTGCTGAGAGCGATGGCGCCGCTCGCCGCAGAACACGGCATCACCGTCGGCGTCGAGATGCAACGCCGCGAAGAATGCAATTACCTCAACTACCTCGAGGAAGTGGTCAGCGTGGTCGCGCCGGTCGATCATCCCAATATCCGCGTGCTCGCGGATCTGTATCACATGCGCGTGATGGGGGACTCACCGCTGCAGCTCGCGAAGGCAGTGCCATGGGTGGGCCTGGTGGAGCTCGCCGAGCGCGAGCGCCGCACGCTGCCTGGCGTTGCCGGTGATGACTTCCGTCCATATTTCGCGGCGCTCGCGGAGGGCGGTTTCCATGGCCTGGTCGATATCGAAGGCGACGGCACCGCGCAGCAGCTGAGCAAGGCGTTCGAGACGGTGAGATCGCAGGCGGCGGACGCTGTGCGCGGCGGCCGCAATGGCTAGATTTCTCGCTCGAGGTCCAGACGCTCGATGCGTGCGATGTAGCAGCCCGCTTCCGCGTGGCGCAGATGCAGCCACTGCGCAAAATGCTCCTCGAACAGCACCCTGATCTGTACCTCGGCGGAAATTTCGACGCTGGCAGACAATTCGCAGACCCGCGACCCGGTGGCGCGCGCCTCGAATGCCAGCGCGACGCCGCGCAGCGTGTCGGGAAATCCCTCGCCGGTGTACGCATCGCAGTGCCCGGCGTGGATGAACACCGGCCCCGGAGCCATGAGGCTGCCAGTGCCGCCGGAAGGATCGCCCGGTGGGCGATAGGTGAACAGCAGGCGTTGATCGCGGTCAGGGACGAAGGGCCGCAGGCAGCAGCGGCACGGACCGGTGCCACGCGCGACTTCCTGGTGTACGGGGTGACCGTAACCCGGCGACAGGCGCGTGCGCCGCACCTCGTCGGCAATTTCCTGCGGGATTCCGCGAACGCTGAAATGCATGTCGGCTCTCCAAGTCTGGAGGAGCAAGCTTGCCGCGCTAGTTAGCGGGTGACGACCCGAATCCTGCGCTTTTCCGCGCCCACGACCTCAACGGGTGGGAGGAGCGCAGACCACGGCCTGCCCGCGCGTGTCGGTGTGGTAGACCAGATCGCCCTCGCTGGTTTTTGCCACGACGCGAAATCCTGGTATGAGCGCCTGCGAATACATCTGACCGGGTTGCGGACATCCGAGTGAGCCGTCACGCCAGGAGAGCTTTTCGGCGCGCGCCAGCACCACCGCGGTCTCGTCGACCTTGAACCGCCGGGCGGCGTCTGCAACCACGGCACGCCGCACCTCGCGCGGTATCGTCGCGGTGGCGACCAGTTCGCCCGCTGCGGATACGGGGCGCGGGTCAGGAAGTCGCGTCGGCGGCGCGATGCCCCGCGGCGTTGCCTGCTGCTCCGCGGCGCACGCCGCCAGTGGCGTCGAGAGGACGCCGATGATCAATAACCATTGCACTTTCGACATGGTCTCCTCCGGGCACAGTGTATAAACGCGCAGCGCCGGACGCCGGGGTTCCATGAAGTATCGCCATCAATACCACGCGGGCAATTTTGCCGACGTGCACAAACACGTACTGCTGCTCGAGGTGCTGCGCGCGCTCACGCGCAAGGACAAAGGCCTGCTGTTCGTCGACACGCACGCGGGCCGCGGTGAATACGACCTGCATCCGGGCGACATCGCCCATCCTGCCGAATGGCAGGCCGGCGCCGCGAAGTTGCTGGCTGCCGCGCCACGCCATGCGGCGCTCGTTCACTACCGTGAGCAGATCGCCACGGGAGTTCACGGCGGCAGTTTGCGGTATCCCGGTTCGCCATTGCTCGCGACGCGCTGCCTGCGCGAGGCGGATCGTTCGGTATTCTTCGAGACACAGCGCGAGGAAGCCGGGCACCTGCGTGAGATATTGCCGCGGACGGCGCGCGCCCGCGTCGAAGGCGTCGATGGCTTCGCCGGACTGCGCGCACTGCTGCCGCCACCCGAGCGGCGTGGCTGTGTGCTCATCGACCCGCCCTACGAGGAACGCGAGGACCTCACGCGCGCGATCGGCGCGGTGAAAGACTCCCTGCAGCGATTCGAAAACGGCGTGCTGCTGCTGTGGCTCCCCGTGAAGCTGCGCGGCGACTTCGATGCATGGTTCGCGATGTTGCAGGCCGCATCGACGCGGCCGGTGGTGGCGTCGCTGCTGTGGATGCATCCATGCGACTCGCGCGCCGCGCTCAATGGCTCGGCGCTGGTGCTCGTCAACCCGCCCTATCTAGTCGAGGACGGCATGCGCGAGTGGTTGCCGGAGTTGCGCGGCCTCCTCGGCGGACCGCAATCCGGCTGCGAGATCCTGGCTACCAGCGAACGCCGCTGACGACTTCGCCGGAGATCGCCTCCGGCACGGCCCCGTTGCGCATCAGTACGGCGACGCTGCCCTCGCCCGCCGGCAGCACCACGCCGCGATAACCGTCCTCGGAGAACTCCTGGCGCGCCGCCACTTTCTCGTGCGCGAGCAACATGATTGTCATTGGACCGCTGGCAGTCTGCATGACCAAATGCGGCACGCGATGCCCCCGGAACGTGCACGCCATGGCGTAAACCACCGGCATGGACGTGTCGAATTCCACACCCGCCTTCTGCAGAACGTTGGCCAGCTCGGCCGGCGACAACGCGTCGTGCGCGGCCCAGCTTGCCTCCTCGTGCCTGACGTGTTCGACCACCTCACCGGCCAGCGCAGAACGCGGCGACAGCAGCCAGAACCCGCCGGCGAGGAACAGGCCGAACACCAGCGAGGCGGCCAGTGCCCAGCGTCGCGCCGGCGGAGCGCCCTTGCGGAAGCCCGCCAGCGGCAACTCGAGCGCGGCGCGCACGCGGCCGTCGAGCATCAGCGTGTCGTCGCGGAATTGACGGCAGTCGGCGCAGCCCTCCAGGTGCGCGCTCACCTCGGGCGGCAGAGCGTGCGGCTCACCGCCGATGGCCACACGCGCATGACGGCACTGGTCACTCATTCCGCATCCTCCGCCGGTTTGAGGCCATAGATCACGCGCAGGCGGTTGCGCGCGCGGAAGAGCCGCGTCAGTACGGTCGGCTGCGTCAGCTTGAGCTCCGCGGCGATCTCCGCCGTGCTCAAGCCACCCAGCACCTGCATCACCAGCGGCTCTCGATATTCGTCCGGCAACTGCACGATGGCGCGCCGCAGGTCGTCGAGACCTGCGTCCCCATCACTTGCCAGCGCCGGATCGCCGAGGGCCTCGACTAGGTCCACGTCCACGGTGGGAAGGCGCTTGCGTTCATACAGACGCGCGTGTTCGCGGCGCACGATGGTGAACAACCAGGGACGCGCTTTTCCCGAATCCTTGAGCTCCCCGCGCGACTTCCAGGCTCTGATGAGCGTCTCCTGCACCACGTCCTCCGCCACTGCCCGGTCGCGCGCCAGCCAGAAGGCAAAGCGCACCAGGTCGGGCCGCAACATCTCCAACAGCCGCGCAAAAGACGTGGTCACCGTCGTTCCGCGGGGGCGTTGGTTCATGTATAAGACCGGCCGAGTGGGACGCTTATTTCAGCCATCATTTCCGTCATGAGCACACCGGACCAGTACGGTGTGGTCGGTCATCCGATCAGTCACAGCTGGTCGCCTTTCATCCACGGGCTCTTTGCGAAACAGACTGACCAGTCCCTTGTCTATCGCCTGTACGACATCACTCCGGGCGATTTCCGCGCACAGGTGCTCGAATTCTTCACTCGCGGCGGTCGTGGCCTCAACGTGACCGTACCACACAAGGAAGCGGCGGCCGAGCTTGCCAACGAGCTCACGATGCGCGCCGATCGCGCCGGCGCGGTGAATACGCTCGTGCTGAATGCCGATATCCTGCTCGGCGACAATACCGACGGCCATGGGCTGGTCACCGATCTGCGCAAAAACCTCGGACTCACGATCACCAATGCAAGAATCCTCATTCTCGGGGCGGGCGGCGCGACGCGCGGAGTCATCGAGCCGTTGCTGTCGCTCGGACCCACCGAGCTCGTGATCGCCAATCGCACGCCGGACCGTGCGGTCAACCTGGCCTCGCTGTTCTCCGATCTCGGGGCCGTGCGCGGCTGCGGTTTCGAAGACGTCGGCGATGAATCCTTCGACATCGTGATCAACGCCACCGCCGCCGGCCTCACCGGCTCCGTGCCGAATGTGGACGGCGCTGTGATCGGCGGCCACACCGTCTGCTACGACATGAGCTACAGCAAATCAGCGACGCCTTTCGTGACCTGGAGCATTGAACAGGGTTGCGCCCGCGCCCACAAAGGATGGGGCATGCTGGTCGAACAGGCCGCGGAAGCTTTCACCCTGTGGCGCGGCGTGCGTCCGGATACGGAGCCCGTACTCACTGCTCTCGGAACAAAATGATGACCGACGCAAACATCGCCGGGACCGCGCTCCCGGCCTTCGATCGATTCGCCGCCACCGAAGTGGAATCCACTATCCGCGCGCTGCTTGACCTGCATCGCGGGGAGGTCGCGACGCTCGAATCGCAGCCGCATCCCACTTTCGCGAATACCGTGCTGCCGCTCGAGCAGCTGTCGCACCGCCTGTCGCGCACCTGGTCACCCATCAGCCACCTGAACGGTGTGCTCAATTCCGAGGAGCTGCGCGCCAGCTACAACGCCTGCCTGCCGCTGCTGTCCAACTACTGGACCGACCTCGCGCAGAGCGAACCGCTGTTCCGCGCTTACAGCGCCATCGCCGCCACCGAGGCAGGCTCGCTCGACGCGGCGCAGCGCCGTGTCATCGAACGCGCGCTCGAGGATTTCCGCCTCGCGGGCGTCGGCCTCACCGTGGAGCGCAAGGCGCGCTACAAGACCGTGGTGCAGGAACTCGCCTCGCTCGCGGCCAAGTTCGAGGAGAACGTGCTCGACGCGATGAATGCGTGGACGCGCCTGGTCAGCGACGAAACAGAGCTTGCCGGAATCAATCCGGTGATCGTCGAGCAGGCACGCGTGCGCGCCGCCGAAAAAGGGGTCGCGGGCTGGCTGTTCGCGCTCGAGCAGCCGACCTATGTGGCGGTGATGACCGACGCGGATTCGGAAGCCCTGCGGCGCGACTTCTACGAGGCATGGTCGACGCGCGCCTCGGATCGCGGCCCGAACGCGGGCAAGTTCGACAACACCGAGGTCATGGCGAAGATCCTCGCGCTGCGCCACGAAGCGGCGCGGCTGCTGGATTTTCCCAACTACGCGGCCTATGCGCTGGCCACGCGCATGGCGCCGTCGAACCAGGCAGTGTTCGATTTCCTGCACGAACTGGTGCGCGTGGCGCGGCCGGCGGCTCAAAAGGAAGTCGCCGAGCTCGAGCAGTTCGCGGGCCGCAACCTGAACGCCTGGGACATCGGCTATTACGCCGAAAAACTGCAGGCCAAACTGTTCTCCATCTCACAGGAAGAGCTGCGCCCGTACTTCCCGCTGCCGCGCGTGCTCGAGGGCCTGTTCACGGTGGCGGAGAAGTTGTTCGGCGTGAAGATCGTCGAGCGCACCGGCATTCCTATCTACCATCCCGACGCGCGCTTCTTCGAAATCGTCGATGGTGCAGCCACTGGCAGTGCGGCCAAGGTGCGCGCCGGTTTCTACCTCGATGCCTGCGCGCGGCCGAAGAAACGCGCCGGCGCGTGGATGGACGATTGCGTCGGCCGCAAGGACATCGGCGCGGAACACACCGTGCCGGTCGCGTACCTGGTGTGCAATTTCCTGCCGGCGGCCCCAGGCTCGCCCGCGCTGCTCACGCACGATGACGTCGTGACCATGTTCCACGAGTTCGGTCACGGGCTGCATCACATGTTGACGCGCGTGGGCTACCCGTCCATCGCCGGCATCAACGGTGTCTCCTGGGACGCCGTGGAGCTGCCCAGCCAGTTCCTCGAAAACTTCGCGTGGCGCCCGGAAGTGCTGGCGTCCATGGCCCGGCACTACGAAACCGGCGCACCGCTGCCAGCCGAACAGCAGAAGCAACTGCTGGGGTCGCGCACCTTCCACGCCGGACTCGCGAGCGTGCGCCAGCTCGAATTCGCGCTGTTCGATTTCCGCCTGCACGCCGAATACGACCCGGCGCTCGGGGCGCGCATCGATCAGATACTCGGCGAGGTACGCGCGGCGGTGGGCGTGTTCCCGATACCCGAGTGGAACCGGTTCCCTCACAACTTCGGCCACATTTTCGCCGGCGGCTACGCCGCTGGTTACTACAGCTACAAGTGGGCCGAAGTGCTGGCCGCCGACGCATTCGCCGCGTTCGAGGAGCAGGGCGTGTTCGATCGCCAGGTCGCGCAGCGCTTCCTCGACGCCATTCTCTCCGCGGGCGGCAGCAGGAAGGCGCTGGACGCTTTCGTTGCTTTTCGTGGGCGACCACCCGACGTCAACGCGCTGCTGCGGCAGTTGGGCCTGACGCAGTGACCGCCGCCACCGCAGGCGGTGGCCCGACAGGGAAGGAAGAGTTCTCGATCGCCACCTGGAACGTGAATTCGCTGCGCGTGCGCGGCGAGCAGCTCCACGAATGGCTGCGCACCCATTCTCCGGACGTCGTTGCGCTTCAGGAAACCAAGATCCAGGACCCGGACTTTCCGCACGCCGAATTCACGGCCGCCGGTTACCACACTGTCTTCAGCGGGCAGAAAACCTACAACGGCGTGGCGCTGCTCTCGCGACACCCGATGGCGGATGTGGTGCGCGACATCCCGGGCTTCGACGATCCGCCGCGGCGTGTGCTGGCCGCGACCATCGACGGACCGCTGGGCATCTTTCGCGTCATCAATCTGTACGTGCCGAACGGGCAGGCACCTGGCTCCGAAAAGTTTGCCTACAAACTCAAGTGGCTGGACGCGCTCGCGCGCTGGTTGAAGGTGGAGGCCCAACAACATCCCGGGCTCGTGGTGGTCGGCGATTTCAACGTGGCTCCCGAAGACCGCGACGTCCATGACCCGGCCGCCTGGACAGGCTGCGTGCACGTCAGTCCCGAGGAACGTGCGGCGCTCCGGCGCATCACCGACCTCGAGCTCGTGGACGCGTTCCGTCATTTCGAGCAGCCGGAGAAGTCGTTCAGCTGGTGGGACTACCGACAAGGCGCCTTTCGCCGGAACAACGGCTTGCGCATCGACCTCATCCTGGTTCACCGCCAATTGCTCGGCAGGCTCGCCTCCTGCCGCATCGATGTCGAGCCACGCTGTGTCGAGCGTGCCTCCGATCACACTCCCGTGATCGCGAGTTTTCAGGCCTGACGCATTTCCCGGCTCGAACAACGTTCTGACGACGCCGCTTCGGCGGCGTTGAGAGTGGCCGGAGGCCTGAAAATCGGCCGGAGGCCTGAAATAGTCGCGGCTTTACAGTAATCAACCGCGCGCGGCGATCGTGGTCTCACGTGACCGTGATGCAGGTCACGACCGCTTCAGACTCGGCATCCATGCGCTGGTTTTTTGACCTACCGCTGCCTAGACTCGCGCATCTTGTTAGTGCATGAGCACATGGCCGAGAAGAGCGCAGAAGCCCGCCGAAGCGACTACGACGTAACCGACACGGTACTCGTGAGCTCGGCTCCCGACGTGCGTGCGGCAATCGAAGAGCTGTTTGCCAGGGTCTGGCCCGGCCAACGCTTCCCGGCTTTCGCACACGTGTTCGGCGACTTCGAGCGCATGTTCTCCGGCCGCATGCCGGGGTACTACGGTGTCGATACCGTTTACCACGATCAACAGCACACGCTCGACATCACGCTGGCCACCGCCCGCCTGATCGCCGGGCACGACCTGCAGGCGCCCGACGCGCAGAAGTTCGGCGCCGAGCGCGCCATGCTCGGCATCGTGGTCGCTTTGTTTCATGACGTCGGTTACCTGCGCACCACGCGCGATGCCGACGTACCGAACGGCGCCGAGTTCACCACCGTGCACGTATCACGTGGCGCGGCCTTCCTCACCGACTATCTACCGAAGATCAACCTCGGGCAGTGGAGCAGCGTCGCCGCCGAGATCATCCACTACACCGGGTACGAACGGCAGTTCAAGACCATCGTGGCGCCGGATCCACGCGATCACAAACTTGGCCACCTGGTCGGCACCGCCGATCTCATGGGGCAGATGGCGGATCGCTGCTATCTCGAAAAATGCCGCGACCGGTTGTACGCGGAATTCGTGCTCGCCGGCGTGGCGCTGCCCATCGGCGACAATGGCCACGTCAAGGTGCGTTATGCCTCGGGCCTCGATCTGCTGCGCCAGACTCCCAAGTTCGTTTTCGACATGCGCGCCAAGCGGCTAGATGGCGAGTTCGGCCGCGCCTATCGCTATCTCGAAGTGCTGTACGGCGGCCGCAATCCATACATGGAATCCATCGACCGCAACCTCGAATATCTCCAGCGCATCCTGCGCAGTGAAAACTGGCGCCTGCTGCGACGCCAGCCGCCGGTGTTCACCGGCGTCGAGGATTCCATGGCGACCACACGCACGTTGATGCTCGGCGCCATCAAGAAAGTCTGGGGTTGAGCGAAGTCGTCAGGCGAGCCACGGCGACATCAGCGCCTCTTCCGGCGCCGCATCCACGTTGAGCACGTAGCTCGCATACACGCGGTCGAGCGTTGCGAGTATTTCGTCCTTCCCTTCGATCCCGCTGTCCGCGAGCACGGCGCGTATTCCTTCGACCGTGAGTGCCGCCTGGGCGCGACCCGCCACCGGCGCATGCGAGAGATGCCAGGGTTCGGGCGCCACGCCGCCACGATCGGTGGTGTAGGGGCGGAAAAATCCGTACGCGTGCATGTGCGCATCCAGCCAGGTGGTTAGGCCATGGAAGGGTCCGCCCGCGAGGTATTCGGCCGGGACCGCCTGCAGCTGGTACCCGGCCGGCATGGCTCGCGCATCGAAGACGTCGAAGTCCGTGCCCCAGTGGTGCCGGCTGGCCCCGGGCAGCGCCGACCACCACAGGATCGCCGCGACGCGCTCCGCAGGTGCCAGGCTGCCCGCATCGAGCGGCCGGCCCGCGCGGTCCTGCATGGGGCGCTGGCCAAGATACTTCCCGTTCCAGATGGCGAGTTGGCGGTCGAAATCCCGGAACGTGGAGAACGCCACCAGGTCGATGCCATCGGCCGCCGCCGCCGCCCGCATCGCCAAAAACGGCGCGACTACCCCTTTATGCAGGGCGCCGGGCGGATCGGCCAGTTCCCGCAGGTGGCTGCGGACGCGTCCAGTCAGTTGATCCAGCGAGAATTCGGGCATTTCCGGCATGTTTGGATCGTACCGCAGCCCTGAAGACTTGCCGGGCCCGCTTATCTGCGGAACAAATCGACATTGCAGCCCGTCCCGGCCCGCAACTGTGGCCCGCAGCGGATTCGCATGGGTAAGATCGCGCCATAAGAAAGTACCGGGATTTCGTGACCATCGTCAGCTTCAAGAGCAAATACATTGCCGTCGCCGTGGCAGCTGCCATCGCGGTGGCGCTCGCCGTGGGCTCCGTCATGGTGTACGAGAACCGCGCGCAACACGCAGCGTTGCTCGATACGGCCTCGGCGGATGCCCGCAATCGCGTTCTCGGCGAGCTTTCGCTGCGCGCCGGTGAGCTGGCGCGCCATGTCTCCGACCGCGTTGCCGACGCAGTGCTGCGCAACGATCGCACCGAGGTGGAGCGGCAGATCGAGAACTTCACGCGCGACGACACCATGCTCAGCGTGGTGCTGCGTGGACCCGCCGGCAGCGAGATCTACTCGTTTCGACGTAAGCAGGACGACGCCGGCGACATCACGCGCAGCGCCATCGTCCCGTTGCGCGCCAATGTGCAGACCTCGCCCGGCATCCTCACCCCCACGACCGTGGGTGAGGTCGAGGTGCAGATCCGTTCGCGGGAAGGTTCGCCCGAGTCGATCGTCGCTCGCACGCGTTACGACTCGATGGAGCGCATGCAGTTGCGCAAGGCACTGTTGCTGGCCGGCGCGCTGGGAGTCATCGCGCTCGGCGTTGGCCTGACACTCGCGTGGTGGGCAGGCCGCCGCGTGCACGATCCGATCTCCACGCTCATCAAGAGCGCGGATCGCATCGCGCAGGGCGATTACTCACGACCCATGGAAGTCGGCCGGCGTGATGAGCTCGGCGAGCTGCAGGCGGCGCTCGAGCGCATGCGCCAGAAGCTGCGCCAGACCACGATCAACAAGAACTATCTGACCAACGTGCTCGGCAGCATGACCGACGCGGTGTTCGTGACTTCGCCCGACGGCGTGATCCGCATGGCCAACCAGTCGGCCTGCAAGCTGCTCGCCTGGGGTGAGGAGGAACTGGTCGGCCGCAGCATCGTCTCCATCTTCGATGAACGCGAGCGCGCCGAATTCGACATGCTGCGCGCGTCGCAGGACACACGCGAAACCGTGGTGAAGACGCGCCAGGGGCAAACGATTCCGGTGGCCATCACCGGCTCGCAGATCACCACCGACGATCCGCAATACCAGGGCACCATCTTCGTGGTGCGCAACGTCACCGAGCGCAAACGCGCCGAGCGGCGCATCCGCTATCTCGCGCGTTACGACGCGCTGACCAAAGTGCCCAATCGCATGCAGTTCCAGCACCTGCTGCAACAGGCGATAGCGCGGGCACTGCGCAACAAGACGAGCCTCGCGCTGCTGTATCTCGACATGGACCGGTTCAAGGAAATCAACGACACGTTCGGCCACGCAGCCGGCGATCGCACGCTGGAAATCCTCACCGAGCGCCTGACGCGGGCGCTGCCGCAGGAGACCACCATCGGCCGCCTCGCCGGGGACGAATTTGCGATGTTCGTCGACGACCTTGCCGCCGATGCCGACAACCGCGGCACCGTCGCGCAGCTTGCGCGCACTGTGCTTGCCGAGATCGGTAGGGCGTTCCAGTTGCAGGAGCACGAAGTGTTCCTCACCGCGAGCATCGGCGTGGCTTTCTGTTCGCGCGATGCCGACAACGTCATCGACCTGATCCGCAATGCCGATGCGGCGATGTACCACTCCAAGCAGAACGGCGGAAACTCGTTCGCGTTCTATTCGCCCGAGATGAATGCCGCCGCGGTCGAGCGGCTGATGCTCAAGAGCAAGTTGCGCCGCTCGCTCGAGCGCGACGAATTCCTCATGCACTACCAGCCCAAGGTGGACTTACGCGACGGCCGCATCGTCGGCGCCGAAGCCCTGCTGCGCTGGCGCCTGCCCGGACACGGCGACATTCCGCCGTCGCACTTCATTCCGCTCGCCGAAGAGACCAACCTCATTCTGGAAGTTGGCGAGTGGGTGCTGAATCGCGTCTGTCAGGACTATCGCGAGCTGCAGCAGACCGTGACCACGCCCGGCCGCATCTCGCTGAACCTCTCGCTCAAGCAGCTGCGCCAGGCGAGCTTCATCCTGCGTTTCCGGTCGGTATTCCGTAAGCACGGCGTCTCGCCCACCTGCTTCGAGCTGGAGATCACCGAGACTACGCTCATGGCCGATTCCAAGCGCACGCTGCACCTGCTCGATGAGCTCTATGCGATGGGCCTGCATCTGTCCATCGACGACTTCGGCACGGGTTATTCGTCGCTGTCCGCGCTGCAGCAGTTCCCGATCGGCACGCTCAAGATCGACCAGTCTTTCGTGCGCGACGTGGACGATGACGAAAGCGACGCGACCATCGTGCGCACCGTCATCGAGATGGGGCGCAGCCTCAAGATGAATGTGATCGCCGAGGGTGTCGAAACGGTCGGACACCTCAATTTCCTGCGCCGCCATCACTGCGGCTTCGCGCAGGGCAAGCTGTTCGGCGAGCCCTGCACTCTGGAAGACATGCGGCTGCTGCTGGCGCGCCAGCAGGAGACGGGGCCGGCGTTCGCCGGCCTCATCGCGCAGTCCGCGAGCCTCGAGAAGACGGCCAAGCCGCGCAGCGTGTGACGCCGGCCAGACGCTGACGCTAACTACTTCTTCGCATCGGGCCTGGGCCATACCTCCGGTGGGCACTTCTGGCCCGACGGCGTGCCCTTGTCGAGCCGCTCGGCCATGTCGATGATGCGGCGTGCATTGGCGGCGCGATCGGATATCAACAGTGTGTTCGACTGTGGAAACGCCGCCAGGTGGGCGTTCTGCGGCATGAGCGGACGCAGGACCGGCACTGAATGCGCCGAGCACATGTTTTTCGCCTGGAACATCACCGTCACGAATTCATCGTCGAGCGTCTTCGGTGATATCTCGGTGGTGACCGGAATGGGCAATTGCCGGGCCCCCGCGTCGGGGACGATTTTCACGATCCCGTTCGATTCGTAGGCGGCGTATTGGTGGACCGTGAGGATGGCGAGCAGCCTGGCATAGTCCACCTGCGCAACATCCATCCCGACCAGCGGAATACCGGCACGAACGCGCGGATCCATGATGAATTGTTTGCCTGTGCGCTTGGCGACTTTCTCGACGAGCTCGCTGATATCCATGCTTTGGTAGTCGGGCTCGCTCGAGGATGCGACACGTGAAGTCGCCGATTGGTCGGCGGCCGATACCAAGCCGGGCAACGCCGGCACCAATGCCAGCACACCTGCCAGCGCCCATGGACCGTACTTTTTCATCTCTATCTACTCCCTGTTGTGGTCGGTGGTATCAGCGGCGACGCGGTGGCGGCGGCGCGAAACCCACTGTGGACTCATCCCAGAAACGATTTTTTCCGCCGCAGTCGACGAGGTTCTTGCGGCACAACGTCTCGCGCCACTCGTATTTGATGAAGTGGCGGCTGTCGGCGTTCCGGCGCGCGACGAATTCCACCTGCACGGCGTGATCGACGCGGCGGTCGCCGTAGCCGGTGCCTGCCGATCTGTCGCGGCTCTCGGCCTTCGCTGCGCCGCGCGCCGACGGCGCACTCGCCGCGGGCGGGACGGCATCGGCGAGGCGTCCCTCTTCTTCCGCATACGGTTGGTACGCCGGCTGCGGCGGCGGCACCTCGCGGTACACCGCGACCGCGATGACACCGCGCGCGGTGCGGTCGCCGAAGGCCTGCGCGTAGGAATCGCTCCAATCGGTGAAGTAGAACTCGTTGATGGCGGCCAGATTGGCACGCCAGCCCGAATAGTCCTGCGAACCCCAGGCGTCGAGCACGTACATGGGCTCCGAGCGGTCGAGGTTCGATTTGCTGCCATTGATGATGTTGCGTCCGTCGACCGCGATCACGAGTCCGAGCCGTTCGCCGCTGTTGTTGCGCACGCGGACACCGTAACGCGCGCCTTTCTCCGCCTGCAGGTACGAGCGCACCGCGCCATCGCGCGCGTCGACGGGAAATTCCCGGAACGTGCGCCCATCCGGGCCGACGATTTCGACGCTCACCGGCGAGGGAGCATGGGCGAGTGCCGCTCCCGAGAGCAGCCAGCTAACAGCAAGCAGCACGAGACTCGTCCATTTCATTTGACATCTCCAGCGCGTACGCAGCATGCGTACCCGAGCATGAACGTGTGGTGAAGCCGCGCCGGGTTAAGGTTCCGAATCCAGTAGAATCCGCCCCCCATGCTGGAACCCACCAATGCTTGAACTCCGGGAACTGCGCTTGCGAAGAGGCGCCACGGTCCTGTTCGACCGCGCGAATCTCACCATCTTCCGCGGCGACAAGATCGGCATTGTCGGGCGCAACGGCTGCGGCAAATCGAGCCTGCTCGCGCTGCTGCGCGGCGACCTGGGCGCGGACGCGGGTGACTATTCGGTACCGGGCAAGCTCAACTTCGTTTCGGTGTCGCAGGAGCTGCCGAGAACCGAAGCCACCGTGCTCGAATACGTGCGCAGCGGCGATTCGCGCCTCATGGCGATCGAGGCCGACCTCGAGAAGGCACGCGCCGCCGATGACGGCATGCAGGAGGCACACCTGTTAGGCGACTACGAGCTCGCCGGCGGTTACACCGCGGCCGCGCGCGCCGCAGAGCTCGCCGATGGACTCGGGTTCGAGCCTTCCGACATCGAAAGGCCGGTCCAGACGCTGTCGGGTGGATTGCAGATGCGTGCCAACATGGCGCGCGCGCTGATGTCACGCGCCGACGTACTGATGCTCGACGAGCCCACCAACCACCTCGATCTCGACGCGGTGTTGTGGCTCGAGCACTGGTTGCAGAGCTTTACCGGTACGCTGCTGCTGGTATCGCACGATCGCGAGTTCCTCGACGACATCGTCAACCGCATCGTCAATCTCGAAAATGGTCAGCTCACGCACTGGACCGGCAATTACACCGATTTCCAGCGGCAGCACGCCGCCAGCATCCAGCAATCCGCGGCCATGGCCGCGCGCCAGCAGCGCGAGACGGCGCGGCTGCATTCGTTCATCGACCGCTTCCGGGCCCAGGCGAGCAAGGCCCGCCAGGTGCAAAGCCGCATCAAGGCGTTGTCGAAGCTCGAGACCATCACCACCTACCAGGAGCTGGACAGTTTCGAGTGGGAATTCGCAGCGTCGAACAAACTACCGCAGCCGCTGGTCACGCTCGACCGCGCCGCGGCAGGTTATGGCGACCGCCTGGTCATCTCCAATGTCGGCCGGTCCGTCAATCCGGGCGAGCGGATCGGCATCCTCGGCCGCAACGGCGCGGGCAAGTCCACGCTCATGAAGCTCATCTCGGGGGCCTTGCCACCCGCCGGCGGGGATCGCGTGGCATCGCCCGATCTCATCGTCGGCAATTTCGCGCAGCTCGAAGTCGACCGCCTCGACTCTCGCGACACCGCTCTGGTCGCCTTGACGAATCGAATCGATGAAATAGGCGCGCGCCCGCAATGGGACGAGCAACGCCGCCGCAATCATCTTGGCGGCTTCGGCTTTCGGGCCGACCGCGTGTTCGAGCCGGTGGTGCATTTCTCGGGCGGTGAACGCGCGCGGCTGGCGCTCGCCATCCTGGTTGCCGAGCGCCCCAACCTGCTGCTGCTCGATGAGCCCACCAACCATCTCGACTTCGAGATGCGCCATTCGCTGATCACCGCGCTGCAGGGATTCGCCGGCGCCGTCATCGTCGTGTCGCACGATCGGGGCCTGCTGCGCAGCGTCTGCGACCAATTCTGGCTCGTGACCGATGGCGCGGTGACCGACTTCGAAGGTGACCTCGAGGACTACTCCAACTGGCTGGAGAAGCGCGGCAGCACAGCGTCCACGCCCGCAACGCCCAAGATACGCGGCGATAGCCCGCGTGACGATAAGCGACGCGGCAAGCAGCGCAAGGACGGCGAGGCACGCAAGGATCCAAACCTCAAAAGGCAGGAGATCAAGTCAATCGAGACATCGCTGGACAAGCTAGGACAGGAACGCGCCAGGCTCGAAAAAGAGCTGCCTCAGCTCGACTATTCCCGTGACGCCGCGCACGCGCGCAAAGTCACAGAACGCCACGCAGCTCTCATTCGCGAGGTAGAGCAATTGGAGACACGATGGCTGGAGCTCTCCGAGCGGCTAGAATCGTTGAATGGCTGAAGAGCCTGACGAAATACCGGTCGATACGCCTCCCCCGCCACCGGCGCCGCGACGAACACGGCGTCTTGGCAAGCTGTTTGTCTACGGTTTTCTCGCGCTCTGGCTCACGGTCGCATTGTGGAACCTCTACAAGCCCCTGCCCGCGGGCGTCAGCATCCGCGGCGCCATCGTCGATACACCTCTCGACCAGCTGCGGTTTCTCTACGACGTGACCAGCGCCGACGTGTTCGGCGCACCGGTGGTGAGGCAGCAGATATTCGATTCGGTGCTCGAGCTCGTCGGCGGTGCGCGCGAATACCTGGTGCTCGATTTCTTTTTGTTCAACGGCCAGCGCGGCGCCGCCACTGCCGTCAGGCCGCATCGCCAATTGTCCGTCGAGCTGCGTGACGCATTGCTGGCGCAAAAGCGGGCGTTTCCGCAGTTGCGCATTCTGGTGATCGCCGATCCCATCAACGACGTCTATGGCGGCCTTCCCTCGCGCGATCTGGCCGCGCTGCGCGGCGCCGGCATCGACGTGGTCAGTCCCGATCTCGACGCGCTGCGTGATTCCAACGCTATCTACTCCGCGTTCTGGCGGCTGACCATGAAGTGGTGGTCCGGCGACGGCTCCGGTCACGCCAGTCTCCCCAATCCTCTGGATGCCGGACCCGACCAGGTCACGTTCGGCGCCTGGGCGCGGCTGCTCAATTTCAAGGCCGACCATCGCAAAGTGATCATCGGCGACGACGGCCAAGGCGGAATCACCGGCATCATCACCTCCGCCAATCCGCACGATGCCAGCAGCTCCCATTCCAACGTCGCCTTGAAACTCGCAGGGGCCGCGCTGGCGCCCTTGCTCGACAGCGAACTTGCGCTGGCGGCGCAAGCCGGCTGGAACGGAAACTGGCGCGTTCCGGAAGTGGCGGCAGCAGTTGCCGCATCACCGGACACCACTGCGCGAGTACAGGTGCTGACCGAGGGCGAGATACGCGCTGCCATCGTGCGCAACTTCGCGGGTGCGCGTGTGGGGGACAGCATCGATATCGCGATGTTTTACCTCTCCGAACGCAGCGTGATCCAGGCGCTGCTGGCCGCCGCCAGGCGCGGCGTGGCGGTGCGCGTGATCCTCGATCCGAACAAGGACGCCTTCGGCCGCACCAAGAACGGCATACCGAACCGCTCGGTGGCCACCGAGCTCGCGGCGGCGTCCGATGGCGCGATCAAGGTGCGCTGGTTCCGCACGCACGGCGAGCAGTTCCACAGCAAGCTCGTTGCCATGCGCACCGCCACGGAATTCTGGTTCACGCTGGGATCGGCCAACCTCACGCGCCGCAACCTCGAAGATTTCAATCTCGAGGCGAATGTGGCTGCGAGCGTGCCGCTGAACGCGGAAATCGCCGCGCAGATCAGTGGCTGGTTCGACTCGCTGTGGCACAACCACGGCCCACCGGAGCTGGAATACACCGCGGAATTCGGCACCTACGCCGATCCTTCGCAGGGCAGCTACTGGCTCTACCGGCTGATGGAAGCCACCGGCCTATCTACTTTCTGACTGAGGTTTCGCGGCCGCCGTTGTTTCATCGGCGACGGCCGCCGACACGGCGCGCGCGAGATCGCTCATCGCGGTGGCCGTGGCCGTCTGGAATGCCGCCACCACCTCGTCGAGGCGGTCTTCGGCGGCCACTGCCGACCCTTGCGCACTGAAGCTCGCGAGCAGCTCGCGATCACGGTGCCGGCCGAGCGTGCAGTCGAGAACCACGAATATGGTGGGTGCACTGCCTCCCGTCGTGTAGTCGGCCTCGAAGCGGCGCAGTGCGCAGCGCAGGTTGTAGCGTGGTGCGTATGGCGCGGAATCGTCGAACACCGCGGAGAACGTGCCCGTGGCACGCAGCGCATCGACCATCACGCTCTCGACGATGTCGGGCGCCGGGGCAGCCCAAAGGCTGGCCGCATAGAAATCGAAACGCTGATCGCTTCGCAGTAGCGCGATGCGTTCCGATTCGAGCCCCGGCCCCGCTTCGGGGCGCAGCAGCAGCACGCTGCCAGCGGTGCCGGCCGCCGCTGGCGGAGCGGTCGCGGGCAACCGCAGCACATAAGACTGCGGCGCGGGGATCGTGCTGTCGAGCAGGCTGCCGCAACCGGACAAAGCCCACGTGATCAACAGGAGCGCAGACGCTCGGGTCTTCATCGCGGAATCTCCACGCCGCGGTAACTCGGCTCATACAGCAGCTGCGATGGATCGGCCTTGAGGCTGCGCGACAGCTCGCGGAATTCCTGCGCGGCCGTGCGGCTGTCACGCAGCAGGCGCTCGATCTCGGGCAAGCTGTCCCGCAGGAACAGGCCGAGGTCTTCGCGATGATCCGCCATGAGTCGATCGATGCTGGCCGTGGTCTTGGCAAGATTCTCGGAAATCGAACGGATGCGCTCGGAAGCGGCCGCCAGGTCGGGACCAGAGGTCTCCATGAGCTGACGCGCGCTGGTTGCCGCCACGCGTACATCGGCGAGCGTGGCCTTGAGGTCGGCGATGACCACGGCCGTGTCGCGCATGGCCCCCGGCAACGTCGCCGACGTCAGTTCGATGTTCTGCATGGTCTTGGAGAAAGCCCTGATGTTGTCGTCCGACAGCACACGCGCCGCGCGGTCGACCAGCACCGTGGCGCGGCCGACCACGTCTGGGAGGCTGGCGAGAAGGCGGTCGAAATTGGACTGCACGGAATCGATGACGGGGTACTGTTCGCTCGGAACGGAAGCCATGCTGCGCTTGGTGGCGGCATTGGCCAGCAGATCGATGTAGAGCAGGCCGGTCACGCCCTGCATCGACAGGGATGCCAACGTGTCCCTGGAGATCGGCGTGGTCGAATCGATGTCGGCGATGATCTGCACCCGGTCCGAGGCGCGCTTGTCGATGCGTATGGCGGTGACGCGGCCCACATCCACGCCGAGGTAGCGCACCGTGCTGCCCCGATTGAGTCCCGAGACGCTGCCCTCGAAGTAGATTTCATAGCGCCGGTAGTCGCGGGCGTCGCCGCTGCCCGCATACCAGTAGACGAACAGGCCGGCCATCGTGGTGATGAGCAGCACGAATGCGCCCACGGCTGTGTAGTTAGCCTCGCGTTCCATTATTTTTCTTTTCCCTGGCCGAAGCGCTTGGCGCGCTCGCCGTGGAAATAGGCCTGGATCCAGGGGTGTGGATTGCTCGTGATGCCCTCGAGGGTATCGCTGGTCATCTTGCGGTCGATAATCACCCCGACACGATTGCAGGTTCTGAAGATCGTGTCGAGGTCGTGCGTGATCATGATGACCGTGAGTCCCAGCTGCGGCCGCAGGTCCATGAGCAGCTCATCGAAGGCCGCGGCGCTGATGGGGTCCAGCCCGGCCGTGGGTTCGTCCAGCATGAGCAAGCGCGGATCGAGTGCCAGCGCTCGTGCCAGTGCGGCGCGCTTGATCATGCCGCCCGAGAGCTGCGCGGGAAATTTGCGCGCCGCCTCGTCGGGGAGGCCCACCAGCCGCACCTTGAGCATGGCGAGCTCTTCGAGCGCGCGCGGCGGCAGCTGCAAATGCTCGAGCATGGGTAGCTGGACGTTCTGCAGCACGTTGAGCGATGAAAACAGCGCGCCTTGCTGGAAGGTGACGCCATAAGTCGCCTTGATCCGCTTGAGCGAGGCGGTGGATAGCTGTGTCAGATCTTGCCCCGACATCAGCACCGCGCCTGCCCGCGGGCGCTGCAGGCCCAGGATGGATCGCAGCAGCACCGATTTGCCGGACCCCGATCCGCCGACGATGCCGAACACCTCGCCCTGCTCGACGGTCATGTCCAGATGGTCATGCACCACCTGCGCACCGAAGCGATTCACCAGGCCGCGAACTTCGATGAGTGGCTCTGCCATCAGATGTCCAGCTGCCAGAATGCGATCGCCAGCATGGCGTCGGCGAAGATCACGAGGAATATGGATTGCACGACCGCCACGGTGGTGAGGCGGCCGAGCTCGCGTGAAGAGTCCCGGACCTGCAGGCCGCGGTACGTGCCCGACAGCGCTATGAGCAGGCCAAAGATCGGCGCCTTGATGATGCCCACCCAGAAGGTGGTCGGAGCGATCGCGTCCTGCACGCGCTCGAGATACAGCACCAGAGGCATGTCGAGCAGCCATTTGCACAACAACGCGCCGCTGCTGAGCCCGATGCCGTCGGCGATGACGGCTAGCAGCGGCATGGCGACGACCAGGCCGATGACGCGCGGCAGGATCAGCACTTCATGCGGCTCGACGCCGATCGCGTGCAAGGCATCGACTTCTTCGTTGAGCTTCATGGCGCCTATCTCGGCGGCGAAAGCGCTGCCCGAACGGCCGGCGACGATGATCGCGGTGAGCAGTACGCCGAGCTCGCGCAGCACTCCCACGGTTACGATGTCGACCACGAAGATTTCGGCGCCATATTCGCGCGCCTGCTGGGCGGCGATGTAGGCGATGATCAGCGTGATCAGGAACGCGATCAGGGAAACTATGGGAATCGCGGTGATGCCCGTCTCATAGATATGCCGGGCGATCGACGCGGGGCGCAGGCGGCGCCAGCTGGTACAGGCGCGAAAGAACGTGAGTGTCGCGCGCCCGATGAAGTCCAACGCGAATTTGAAGTCGCGTGCCCGCCGCGTTACCACCTTGCCGAGCCGCGTCACCGGTTCGAAGGTCGACTCGGAGGATGACGGCGGGGTGATGCGAGCCTTTCCCGCCAGCGTGGAGTCGATGAGCTCGAGCTGCGCGGGCTTGGCGCCGACGAATTCGATGGTGGCGCCCGCTTTCTCGGCTGTCTGCAGCCAGTGGTGCAGGGCCCAGGCCCCCGCGAGATCCAGATCGTGGGATTCGGGAACCGTCACTCGCAGTACCCGCACGCCGGCGGGCGAGTTCGCCGCGAGCTCGGCCTGGATGGCAGGCAGATCTGCGCCGCGCCAGGCGCCGGTTAGCTCGACTTGGAGATTGTCGCCGTCACGCTGCGCGCTTAGATACATGGCGGCCGCGAGTGTAACCCGCTGGCCGCCCTGGTCGTGTCAGCTGTCGTCGCGGAAGCGCCGGATGCGGATCGTGACAAAGATCATCGCCGCGGTAGCGGCGATGCCCGCCCAGGCTTCGGCGCTGGTGAACATGCCCGACAGATCGAGCGCGCCGAACACGTCGTCGATGCTGGGCATCTGCTCGTGATCCACCTGGTCCTTGAACGAATTGGAGTCGAGGTTCATCTCGGTGATGTAGCCCGAGAAGCGGCGGCCGATGAATTCGACCACATTGGTGCTGTGGAAGAAGAACCCCTCGAGCGCGACCAGTGACACCGGCGGCAGCACGGCCCACAGGAACACATTGCGCCGCGCCCACACCGACACCAGCAGCAGGTAGCCGGCGATCGGCGCGTACCACATCACCCCACCGGTCATGACACCGAGCGCGATGAGTTGCGCGCGGAACCAGGACACGAAGCTCCAGTCCGGCATGATTTCGCCAATCACGGTGCCGTGAAAGCGTAGCCACAGCACGATGAACAGGAACAGCTGGGTAATCGCGGCGAGCAGCAAGACGCCGATCGGCACGACTCCCAATGCGACGGCGAGCTTCGACAGCACGACCTGCGTGTCGGAGACCGGCATCGATTTCCAGAACAGGATGCTGCGATCGCGCCGTTCCTGATAGAGGCAATCGATCAAATAGAAGAACACCACGATGGAAACGAAGCCGGAGATGAACCACGCGATCGCGAGGTAGGAAAACGCGAATGCCGTCTGCTTGCCTTCCTCCGGAAGCGCGATCGCGTGGCGCATTTTTTCGCGATCCGCATCGCTCATGCCGCGGATTTCCTCGACGGTCTGCGCATCGAGCCCTAGGTCGGTGTCCGCGTGGCGCAGCGAAACGAAGACGCCCCACAGAACCATGACGACGATGATGCCCACCCAGACGAGCGGCGCGATCCACAGCGAACGGTTTTCCCAGAATTCGCGGCGGATCAGCATGGGAAAGGTGTTCATGCGGCCTCCTTCGCGACGGTGGCGGCGGCGCCCGGTTGCATCATTGCCACGAACAGGTCGGCGACCGACGGGGCACGCGTCTCACCGAGCGCGGCAAGCTCAGCCTGGCTGCGTCCGTCGAACAACATGGCGACGCGGCCGAAGATTTCTCGCTCCCAGAAAGGTTTGAGCGCGCGCGCCCGGTCCACGTTGCCCGCCGTCGGCACCAGCTGCAGGAAGCGGTCGGAAAGACTTTCCATCGGCGAATCGAGCACGATTTTGCCGCGTTCGATGAACAGCACGTCGGTGAGGATGTTCTCGATCTCTTCGACCTGGTGCGTGGTCACGAGGATGGTGCGTTCCTTGTTGAAGTAGTCGTTCAACAGGTTGTCGTAGAACGAACGGCGGAACAGCAGGTCGAGGCCGAGCGTCGGCTCATCGAGCACGAGGAGCTTCGCGTCGATGGCGAGGATCAGCGCGAGGTGCAGCTGCGTCACCATGCCCTTGGAGAGCTGGCGTACCCGGCTGTCCATCTTGATGTCGGTCTTGGCGAGGAATTCCAGCGCGCGCTTGCGATCGAAGCGCGGGTGTACGCCGGCGACGAATTCGACGGCCTGCGAAACCTTGAGCCAGCGCGGCAGTACCGCGACGTCGGCGATGAAACACACTTCGTTCATGAGTGTGTCGCGCGCGGTGCGCGGGTCGAGCCCGAGCACCTTGAGCTCCCCGTCGAAGCCGGCCAGACCCAGTATGGCTTTGATGGCCGTGGTTTTTCCGGAGCCGTTCGGCCCGATGAGCCCGACGATCCGTCCAGCCTGGATATTGAGATCCACGCCGCGCAGCGCCTGCGTCGAGCCGTAGTTCTTCGAGAGCCCGCGAGCTTCAATTATTGCTGTCATCTTCCTGACCTGTTTTGGCTTGCGTCGGGAACGGCTGGGTTGCCGGGGCCGAACGCGCGCCTTTTTTCATGAGTTCATCGGTAGTGAAGCCGAGACGCGAGATAGTCGCGTAGATCTTCGGCCACTCGGTATCGAGGAAATATTGCCGTTCGTCTTTCATGAGCGCCTGGCGCGCTCCCTCGTTGACGAACATGCCGCGTCCGCGTTTTTTCTCGACCAGCCCCTCATCGACGAGTTGCTGGTACCCCTTGAGAACGGTTAGCGGATTGAGACGAAACTCGGCCGCGACAGCGCGCACCGAGGGCAGCGGGTCACCCTCTTTGAGGACACCCTCGAGGATCATCGCCACCACTCGATCACGCAGCTGCCTGTAGATCGGCTGGCTGTCGTCCCATTGCGGATCCATCAGAGTGCTCCGGTGACCTAGCGTACCAGAGCACTGATGGCGGCCAGCAAAGCGCCGCTGCTGTCCTGGTGCATACGGGCGAGGGTCGTCGCATCGACGAAGGTCCAGCTCAGTGCGAAAGTCACGGCGAGGGCGGCGAAGGCGCTCGTAACAGATTTGAAGTTCAGGCTCATCATGGTCTTCTCCTTTCGGGGGTGGGTACGTGTTGGTGTTATATATAACTACAACACCAACTCAGAAGCAAGCCCTAACCCGAAAAATCTTTGTGGTGCGTTGCAAGCCTAGAGGCGAATGTTGCGCAGCCGGGAGCAAAGATGGGCCCTAAGTTGTTGTTTGTAGCGGGAATCATCCTGGCGCACGGCGCCCTGGCGGCCGGCTGGGTAGCGCGGGAGGCGCCGAAGCAGCGGACTTCGATCGCCACCTGCATCCGGACGCCCGACACTCCGCCGCACTTCGCGCAGCCACGCGAGTTGCTCGCCATGAGCGACATACCGATCGTTGAACTTTGGATGCAGCAGCCGTGAACGCGGCCAGCATCACGATGGACGGCCTCACTACTCCCGAAAACCCAGCGCGCTTCGCGAGCAGCGCGCGCGCGCGTAGAGTGGAAGCCGTGAGTGATGACGAAGACGCGCATTTGATGCTCGCCTACGCGCGCGGCGAGATGCGTGCCTTCGAGACGCTGTATGCACGGCATCGCGGCGCTCTTTATCGCTACCTCACGCGCCAGGCGCGTGACGGCGAAATCGCCAACGATCTGTTCCAGGAAGTCTGGAGCCGCGTCATCGTCAATCGCGCGCGTTACGAGCCACGCGCGAAATTCCGCACTTTTCTGTTCACGCTTGCGCACAACTGCTTCATCGATCACTGTCGCCGCAGCAAGTCGCGGCCCGCAGGGATGGGCCTCGAAGATGCGGACGCCGCCGATCTGCTGCCCGCGAGCGAGGAGTCGCAGCCCGACTCGTTGCTGGCGCGCGAGGAAACCACGCGCCGTTATCGCGCGGCGTTGGCCATGCTGCCGGCGGAGCAGCGCGACGTCTATCTACTGCACGAGGAGTCGGATCTGTCGCTCGAGGAAATCGCCCGGGTCACCGGAGTCGGCGCCGAGACGGCGAAGAGCCGGCTGCGCTATGCGGTGGGCAAGCTCAAGGCGGCGCTGGCCGTGACGGAGGCCTGAAGGTGACGGGTTCCGACGACGAATTCGAGGACTTTCTCAAGAGGCGCAAGCCCAGGTTCCGCGCGGTGGACGACATGTTCGAGCCGCCGCCCGAGCTCGACCGCGTGGTGCTCAGGCAGGCGCGGGAGGCGATCGAAACGGAGCCACCATTGCGCGTGTTCCGCGGACCGCGTTGGGCGGCGCCCATCGCGCTGGCGGCGACGCTCGTCCTGGCGGTCGCCGTGGTTTTCCAGGCAGGCATGCCCGCCAAGCGCGAACCCGTGGCGGAAGTCACCGTGCAGAACGTGGCGCAGCGCGTCGACGCGCCGGAGGCGGCGCCTGCCGCTGCGGCCACAGTGACTAACCAGTCCGCGCGTGAGGAAGCCGTGGCCAGCGACACGACGGGCAACGCGGTGGTCGTGGACCTCGCCCAACCCATGGTTGCCAGCCGCGAGAGTGCGCCAGCGGCAGACGTCGAGCGTGGATTGGTATCCCGTGACGAAGCCGAGCGCTACGCCGCACCACCGCCACCGTCGGCGCCGATGGAGGCGCGTGGCGCCGCCGATGCGGGTGCCGGCGAGCGTGTGGCCGGCGCCATGGATGTTCCGCCGTTGGAAGTGACGGTGCCAGCGGCCAAGGCTGCCGCAAGCCCGGCATGGCGGCGTGATTCGAAAACCTGGCTCGCGGAGATCGAACGATTGCGCAACGCGGGGGACACGGCGCGCGCGACTGCGGAGCTCGAGGAATACAAGCGCCAGCATCGGGCGTACGCGGTATCTCCCGATCAATAGCGGCGCGGCGCGGCCGTTGCCGCCCTGCTAAGATTCCGGGCCGTTTTGCTTTTACCTTTTTTTTCGGCCCGTCCGGAGTCTTGATGAAACCCGCAGTCAACGTCGCTATCACCGGTGCCGCCGGTCAGATCGGTTATGCCTTGGCCTTCCGCGTCGCCTCCGGCCAGATGTTAGGCGAAGACACCCCGGTCAACCTGCACCTGCTCGAGGTCACGCCGGCACTGCCGCAACTCGCGGGCGTGGTCATGGAGCTCAACGACTGCGCGTTCCCGACGCTCAACAAGATCGTGGCCACCGACGACGCGCGCGTCGCGTTCAAGGACTGCCAGGCTGCCCTGCTCGTAGGCGCGCGGCCGCGCGGCCCAGGCATGGAACGCAAAGACCTGCTGATGGCGAATGCGCAGATTTTCTCCGCGCAGGGCAAGGCGATGAACGACGTCGCCGACCGCAACATCCGTGTGCTCGTGGTCGGCAATCCCGCCAACACCAACGCCATGATCGCGCGCGCGAATGCCAGCAACCTCAACCCGCGCAATTTCACCGCGATGACGCGACTCGACCATAACCGCGCCGTCTCGCAACTCGCGGAGAAGACCGGCAGCCACGTGACCAAGATCCGCAAGATGCTGATCTGGGGCAACCACTCATCGACGCAGTACCCCGATCTCAACTTCTGCACGGTCGACGGCAAACCCGCGCATTCGCTCGTGGATCGCAAGTGGTACGAAGAGACTTTCATTCCCACCGTGCAGCAGCGCGGCGCCGCCATCATCAAGGCACGCGGCGCTTCGTCGGCCGCGTCGGCCGCGTCGGCCGCCATCGATCACATGCGTGACTGGCACCTGGGAACCGCCGAAGGCAACTTCATCAGCATGGCCGTACCCGCCGACGGCAGCTACGGCATCGCCGCAGGCGTGGTGTATTCGTACCCGGTGACCACGAGCAATGGCGACTACAAGATCGTGCAGGGCCTGACCGTCGATGAGTTCTCGCGCAAGCGCATGGACGCCACCGACAAAGAGCTGCGCGAGGAACGCGACGGCGTCAAAGAGCTTATCTAACTACTTCGGCGCCCGCCTGGACCCAGGCGCCCGACCCGCAGGCCGATGGGTATCCGGACCGCGGTGACACCTTCACCCGGCCACGCGGCCGAGAGTTGCTCACGCAGCAGCGGCACCGGATCCGTTCCGAGCGCTGTGCGGTAGCGCGCGGTCGCGGACCAGCTGCTCACATAACCCGCCACCTGCTCGAGATTCCACTCGAGCTCCAGGCCGAATTCGGGCGTCGCGACTTCCTCGAAGGGAAACGGCAGCGTGCGATACCCGGCTTCGATGTGCCGGCGCTCGGGCGGCCAATAGGGGCCGACGACGTCGGAATAGAAGGCAAAAAACCGGCGGTCGAGCTCCGGCTCCACGAATTGCGGGCGTGGATAGTTCCATACCGCCAGCAGCGCGCCCGGCCGCGCAACGCGCGCCGCCTCCGCATAAAACGCCATGACGTCGAACCAGTGCAACGCCTGCGCGACGGTGACCAGATCCATCGAGCCCTCACTGAGGCCCGAGTGCTCGGCGGGCGCAACCGAGTAGCGCACGCGCGGGTGCGGCCTGGCGGCCGCGATCTGTTCGGGGGCGGCATCGGTGGCGTGGACCACGCCGAAGTGCTCGGCGAGCGCGCTGCTCGCCTGGCCATTGCCACAGCCACAGTCCCACACCGCGTCGCGCGCCGGCGCCACGTGCGCGAGCCACGCAAAGAGCTCCGGTGGATAGCCGGGCCGGAAATTCGCGTACTCGCGTGCGACCGATGCGAACAGCTGCGCGTTGGACATGCCGCCCTATTACGCCTGACGTGGCCGCTGGGCGCTATCCGCCGGCACGTTTCGCGCGCTCCCAGACGGAAACGACTATAGTTTCGCCACGCGAAACGAGGGGTTTTTTATGCTCGGCGCAATCCTTGTCATCCTTTCCCTGATCGCTGGCGCCGCCTACGTGGCTGAGGTCGGCACCGGCTTCACGCTGCTGTTCATCGTCGCCGTGGTTTTCATGGCGTACAAACGCTTCCCGCTCATCGCGTTCACCGCGGTCTTCACACTGCTGCTGGCGGGATACACGTACATCGCTCCGCCTGCGGGTGTGTGGAAAGGGTTTCTGTGGGTGCTGCTGGCCGCGTTGTGGCTGTTCAACCTGCGCCCGCTGCGCAAGGCACTGATCACACGGCCTTTCATGAAGACCTACATGCGCTTGCTGCCGGCGATGTCGCAGACCGAGAAGGAAGCGCTCGAGGCCGGTACCGTGTGGTGGGACGGGGAGCTGTTCACCGGCAAGCCCAAGTTCGAAAAGTTGCTAGCCAGCAAGGCGCCGCAGCTCACCGCCGAGGAGCAGGCGTTCATCGACGGCCCCTGCGAAGAACTGTGCCGCATGTACGACGACTGGGAAGTCACGCACAAGCTCGCTGACCTGCCGCCGCAAGTCTGGGACTACCTCAAGCGCAAGGGTTTCTTCGCGATGATCATCCCGAAGAAATACGGCGGCCTGGAGTTTTCCGCATACGCGCACTCCTGCGTGCTCGTGAAGCTCGCCAGCCGCTCGGGATTGTTGGCCGCCACTACCGCCGTCCCCAATTCCCTGGGCCCGGCCGAGCTGCTCAATCATTACGGCACCGACGAACAGAAGAACCACTACCTGCCACGCCTGGCTCGCGGCGAGGAAGTGCCGTGTTTCGCGTTGACCCACCCTCGCGCGGGCTCGGACGCGGCCTCGATGCCCGACACCGGCATCGTGTGCAAAGGCCAGTATCAAGGCCGTGAGATCGTCGGGCTCAAGCTCAATTTTTCCAAGCGCTACATTACGCTCGCCCCCATCGCCACGGTGGTCGGGCTCGCCTTCCGGCTCTATGACCCGGACAAGTTGTTAGGTGGCGACAAGGTCGACTACGGCATCACCTGCGCACTGATTCCTCGATCCACGCCAGGGCTTGCGATCGGCCGGCGCCATTTCCCGCTCAACGTGCCATTCCAGAACGGCCCGCTGTCGGGCAAGGACGTGTTCGTTCCACTCGACACTATTATCGGGGGACCGAAGATGGCCGGTCAGGGCTGGCGCATGCTGGTCGAGCAGTTGTCGGTGGGCCGCTGCATCTCGTTGCCGTCCAACGCGACGGGCGGTGCCAAAGCGGGCGTGTTTGCCTCGGGCGCCTACACGCGCATCCGGCGGCAGTTCAACATGCCGGTGGGCAAGTTCGAGGGCGTGGAAGCCGTGATCGCCCGCATGGTGGGCTACACCTACACGATGGACGCGGCGCGCTCGGTGACCGCGGGCGCCATCGATGGTGGTGAAAAGCCTTCCGTCCCGTCCGCGATGTTGAAGTATCACGTCACCGAGATGGGACGGCAGGTGGCGAACGACGCCATGGACGTGCACGGCGGCAAGGGCATCCAGTTAGGCCCTCGCAACTATCTCGGCCGCAGCTATCAGGTGGTGCCCGTCGCCATCACGGTCGAAGGAGCCAACATCCTCACGCGGTCGCTCATCATTTTCGGTCAGGGCGCCATCCGCTGCCATCCGTTCGTGTTGAAGGAAATGAACGCGGCGCGCAACCCGGACCGCAAGCAGGGTGTCGACGATTTCGACGCCGCGCTGTTCGGGCACATCGGTTTCACCATCAGCAACGCGGTGCGTTCGTTCATCATGGCGCTCACCCACGCGCGCTTCACGCGCGTGCCGGACGTGGGTGCGACCAAGCGGTATTACCAGCACATCGTGCGCTTCTCCGCCTCGTTCGCCTTCGCCGTCGACGTCGCCATGCTCACGCTCGGCGGCTACCTGAAGAAGAAGGAGAATCTCTCCGCGCGCCTCGGGGACGTGCTCTCGGCCATGTACCTCGCATCGATGGTGCTCAAGCACCACGAGAACCAGGGCCGGCCAGCCGAAGATCTGCCCGTGGTCGAATGGGCCTGCCGCAACCAGCTCTACAAGGCGCAGGAACAGCTGCACGATTTCCTGCGCAATTTCCCCAATCGATTCCTCGGCTGGGCCATGCGCGCGCTCATCTTTCCGGGCGGCCGCGCGTATTCGGCGCCCAGCGACCGGCTCGGCCGCACGCTCGCCGACGCGGTGCTGAGCCCCTCGGAGGTCCGCGACCGTCTGTGCCGCTTCGTCTATCGCACGCTCGAGCCCGGCAATCCGCTCGGGCTGCTGCAGGAGGCGCTGGTGCTGTCGCAGACCGCCGAGCCCATCGAGAAACGTATCCGCGTTGACGGAGTCAAGACCGGCAAGGTGACCGCGCTCGATGTTCCGGGGCAAATAGCCCAGGCGCTCACCAAGGGAATCATCTCCGAGACCGAGGCGGCCATGCTGCGTGACTACGATCGAAAGATCATGGAGCTCATCAGCGTCGACGACTTCGAATCGCACGAGCTCGGCGCGCAGGCGCAGCCCGCATCCGACACCGCACCGGCCAGCGTCACAGGCTTGCACATCCATTCTGGCCAGGTCGCGTAACCTGCGACGATGAATTCGCCACCCGTCCTGGTAGTTAGCCCGCCGGAACCGCCACAGGCGCTGACGATGGTGTGCGCCAACTGCGGCGCGGCCCTGGCCGGAGATTACTGCGCGTCCTGCGGGCAGCGCCACGAACCGCACATCCACACCGTGGCGCACTTCGCCGGCGAAGCTTTCGAAAGCATCTCGCACGCGGACTCGCGCCTGTGGCGCACCCTGTGGTACCTGCTCGCGCGCCCGGGATTCCTCACGCGCGAATTCTTCACCGGCCATCGCGTGAGGTACCTGCCGCCGTTTCGCCTGTATCTGGTGATCAGCGTGCTGTTCTTCCTCGCGGTGGGGCTTCCGGAAGGCGGCGCATTCCAGCTGGACGTGGACACCCGGACGCCTGCGGAACGCGCGGCGGACATGCGGGCTGTTGCGGCCGAGTTCGAGAAAGACAGTGGGCCGGCGAGCGAGGGGCTGAAACTGGCTGCCGCCGCGCTCAAGCAGCAGGCTGATCGGGAAAGCGCCACCGCCGCAGCGGGCGGGGCGATGGCTGCCGAAGAGACCCAGTTGACCACGTTCTGCGACGCGTTCAAGAACCCCGATGCTGGCGCCGGCGGCAACTACCCCAAGTTCCATGCCGCCTGCATCAAGATCGCCGAAGACAGCGGGGCTGCGCTCTTCAAGTCCGTGGTGCACAACATACCGCGCGCCATGTTCGTGTTCCTGCCTTTGCTGGCGCTGGTGATCAGCCTGTTGTACTGGCGCCCGAAGCGCTACTACGTGGAGCACCTGCTGTTTCTCATCCACAACCACGCATTCGTGTTCCTGCTGCTGACGATGTTGGCACTGCTGAGCATGATCCCCGTGGTGGGCGAGCACTTAGGACCGCTCCATTTCGCAGCGTGGCTGTACATGATCTGGTACCTGTTCCGCGCCATGCGCAATGTCTACGGCCAGGGCCGAACCATCACCCTGGTCAAGTACGTCACCGTCGGTTTCGCCTATGTGGTGGCGGGCGCAACGGTCCTGCTGCTCACCGCCATCTACAGCGCCATGACAATCGCGTAACGAGGGCCCGTGACGCTTGCGTGCCGGGTTCGCGCGGGTCTAACTTGCCACCCTCAATGCCAAGGAGCCGCCCGATGACAACCGCCTTCCTGCCGCGCCTCGCGCTCGGCGCCGCACTCACCCTCGCCTGCGTGATTGCCTTCGCCGCCGAACGCACGCCCTCGGTCGCCGGAGCGGAGGTGTACATCGTTTCGCCCAAGGATGGTGCCAAGGTCAAAGGACCCGTCACCGTGGTATTCGGCCTCAAGGGCATGGGAATTGCGCCCGCGGGCATCAAGTTCGACAACGCCGGCCACCATCATTTGCTGATCGACAGCGACGCGCCCCCCGACCTCGCGCAACCGCTGCCGGCGAACGAGAAGAGCGTGCATTTCGGCAAGGGGCAGACCGAGACGACCGTGACACTGCCGCCGGGCAAACATACGCTGCAGCTGGTGCTCGGCGACGCGCTGCACGTTCCGCACGATCCGGCGGTGATCTCGAAGAAGATCACCATCGTCGTTCAGGAATAGGCGGTCGGAAATAGCCACGCATCGTTCGCCGTAACGACGCCATGACCACACCGCGAGCCATCCTGCACGTCGACATGGACGCTTTCTACGCGTCGGTCGAGCAACGCGACCGCCCGGAATTGCGCGGCCAGCCGGTCATCGTCGGCGGCACCAGCAATCGCGGTGTGGTCGCCGCGGCCAGCTACGAGGTGCGCAAATTCGGCGTGCGCTCGGCGATGCCCATCCGCGAAGCGCTGCGCCGCTGCCCCCATGCCATCTGCGTGAGCCCGCGCATGGCGGTGTACCGCGAGGTTTCGCACCAGGTGTTCGCGATCTTTCACGAGTACACGCCCGTGGTCGAAGGCCTGTCGCTGGACGAGGCTTTCCTCGACGTCACGGCGAGTCTCGCGCTCAAGGGCGAAGCAGTGAGCATCGCGCGCCACATCAAGAACAACATCCGCGCCACCACCCAGCTCGCCGCGTCGGTGGGCGTGGCGCCTAACAAGCTGGTGGCGAAGATCGCCTCGGACCTGGAGAAACCCGACGGGCTCACGGTGGTCAACGCCGACAACCTGCGCGCGGTCCTCGATCCGCTGTCGGTGCGCAAGCTGCCCGGGCTCGGCCGCAAGCTTGGCGAACGTGTCGAAGGTGCCGGTCTCAGCACGCTCGGTGCTCTGCGTCTAGCTTCCGACGCGGTGCTCTGGCCGATCTTCGGCCGCGACTCCCAGCGCATGCGCGAGCGGGCCGCGGGCATCGACGACCGGCCGGTGATGTCCGAATGGGACGAGAAGTCGATCAGCGCCGAGGAAACCTTTTTCAGTGATCTTGCCGATCACGGCAAGATGCAGGCGGAAGTGCTGCGGCTCGCGGATCGCGCGACGACGCGCATGCGGGCGCAAAACCTCGCCGCCGGCTGCGTGCAGGTCAAGATCCGGCGGGCGGACTTCACGACCTTCACGCGGCAGAAACGCTTCGAGCCTTCGACCACCGACTCGCGCACGGTCGCCAAGATCGCCGCCGAGCTGCTGACCGCCTGGCTCGGCGAGCAACCGCGGGCCAAGGTGCGGTTGTTAGGCGTGGGCGTGAACCACCTGCACGCGGCCGACCAGCTCGACTTGTTCGCTGTGCCCGCGGCTGGCGCCACTGCCTCGACCGCCAGCGGTCTCGATGCCGCCGTGGACCTGATCCGCGAGCGATTCGGCAATCTCTCCGTGCGTCGTGGGAGCTCCCTGCCGGAGGCTCGCGGCGCGAACGAAATCGACGAAGATATGTCCGAAAAAGCGCCGGGACGGCGTCGGACGCGCGGGACGACGCCGTCCACCGACAGGCGGTAGCCGCGACGGTAGCCGAGTCTGAAAAGCCCGTGTAATACTCGCGGCCCGTTCAATGTACGCCGCCGCTTCGGCGGCGTTGAGAGTGGCCGTCAGGCCTGAATATGTACGCCTCCTTTTTCGGCCTCAACGAGAAGCCTTTCTCGATCACCCCGGATCCGCGCTACCTGTTCCTCTCGGAGCGGCACGCGGAGGCCCTGGCGCACCTGGTGTACGGCATCAACGAGGCCGGCGGCTTCATCCAGTTGACCGGCGAGGTCGGCACGGGCAAGACCACGGTAGTCCGCTCGCTGCTGGCGCAAGCGCCCAAACACGCTGAAATCGCGCTGATTCTCAACCCGCGCATGACGCCTGCGGAGTTCCTGCTGGCCATCTGCGAGGAGCTCGGGCTCAGCGTAGCGGCCGGCTCGGAGCGTAGTCTCAAGGATCTGGTCGACCTGCTGAGTCGCCACCTGCTCAAGGCGCACTCCGTCGGCAAGCGCATCGTGCTGGTGGTCGACGAAGCACAGAACCTCGCACCCGAGGTGCTGGAACAGGTGCGGTTGCTCACCAATCTCGAGACCGAGACGCAGAAGCTTCTGCAGATCATCCTCATCGGCCAACCGGAGCTGCGTGAGTTGTTAGGCCGCGTCGAGCTGCGCCAGCTGGCGCAACGTATCACCGGGCGTTACCACCTCGATCCGCTGTCGGGCAACGAGGCGTCGGCATACGTGCGCCATCGCCTGCGCGTTGCCGGTGCCACCCGCGAGGTGTTTTCCAACGGCGCCTTGCGCGAAATCCAGCGTCTGTCGGGCGGCGTGCCGCGCCTCATCAACATCATCAGCGATCGCGCATTGCTGGGCGCGTTCACCGAGGACCGCCACCTGGTGAGCGCCAGCGTGGTGCGCCGCGCAGCCGGCGAGGTGTTCGGCAAGAGCATCCAGCCGCGTTGGTTGCCATGGACCGCGGGGGCGTCCGCTGCCGCGGTGGCCGTGGTGAGCACAGTGCTCCTGCTGCCGCGCCTGCTGCCGAAGACTCCGCCGGCCGCGCCGGTTGCGGCGGCCATCCAGACTCCGCAGCCTGCGCCCGAGCCGCCGGCTCCCGATCTCGACAAGTTGTTAGGTGAATACGCGGCGGAAACGGACCCGGACAATGCGTTCAACAAGCTGTTCGCCCTCTGGGGCCTGCGCTATGTCGCAGGAAGCGTGGACCCCTGCAGCCAGGCGCAGAAGTCGGGGCTCGAATGCCTGACGCAGCGCGGATCGCTGGCGCAGCTGCGGCTGTTCAATCGACCGGCGGTGCTCAACGTCATCGACTCCGGCGGGCACGCGCACCAGCTCGTGCTGGCCAGCCTCGACGAAGAGCACGCGCAGGTGGACCTGGGAGGCGCGCAGCGGAAGATTGGCATCGGCGATCTCTCGCGCAGCTGGTTTGGCGACTACGTGCTCCTGTGGCGGCCCGCCGCCGGAGGATCCCAACCCCTGGCATTGGGCGCGCGCGACGCGCGCGTGCGCTGGTTGCGCGACAGCCTGCGGCGCGTCAATGGCATGCCGGCCGACGCACCCGCGAATGACAGTTTCGACGCGGAGCTCGCGACGCTGGTCGAGGAATTCCAGCGCAAGAATCGCCTCGCCGTGGATGGCATCGCCGGCGTGCAGACGCAGGTGGCACTGGATGCGGCGCTCAATGATTCGGCCACCCCCTTTCTGCGCAGTGGCAGCGGGAGCTGACATGTCATTCATTCTCGACGCACTCAAGAAGTCCGAAACCGACCGTCAGCGGCAATCCTCGCCGGCGCTGTTCGAAGTCAAGGTGGCTGCCCCGCGGCGCCGCTTTCCGCTGTGGGGCATCGGGCTCGCGGGGTTGTTAGGCGTCAATCTCGTGTTCCTGCTGTGGTTCGTACTGCGTCAACCGGCCAGCCCGGAAGCCGCGCCGGCCGCAGCGGGCGGCACTGCAACCACCTCGTCTCCGGCGGCAACTCCCCCAGGCATGGTCACGGTGCCCGCCACTGCCACGTACATCCCGCAAAACGCCGCTCCGACAGTCTCGATCGGTACCAACTACCCCGACGCCGGCGTGGTGGCGCCGAGCAATGAACCACCGCTCGTGGAAGAACCCATGCTCTCGGGTCAGGAGCCTTCGGTACCGCCCGACTACGACGCGCGGGACTACGCACCCGCGATCACGCCGGCGGAGGCCAATGCCGCCGCGGCGCGACGCAGCTCCGGGGATTCATTGCCTTCACGCGACGAGGTGGTGGCCAAGGGGACGCAGCTTCCCGACCTGCGCCTGGACCTGCATGTCTACGATGCCGATCCCGCCAAGCGATTTGTCTTCATCAACATGCGCAAGCTGCGCGAAGGTGAATCGCTTCCCGAGGGAGTTCGCCTCGACTCGATCACGCCGAGCGGCGCGCGCCTTTTCTTCCGTGGACAGCAGTTCACGCTGGACGGAAATTAGCGCTCGACCGGACGGCTCCCGGCTTCCCATGCGAGGAAGTCGCCCTCGAGATGCGCAAGCCGGGTGAAACCGGCCTTTCTCAACACCTCTTCCGCTAACAAGGTACGCCGCCCGCTGCGGCAATAGAGCACCACCTGTTTGCCGCGCAACCCGTCGAGCTCGCCGATTCGCGAGGACAGCAGTTCGTGGGACAGGTTGCGTGCCCCAGGCACATGGCCGGCGGCGAACTCGGCGGCGGTACGGACGTCGAGCACGACGAGATCCGCATCCTTGCGCTCGAGGCGGGCCAGCAGGTCGGTTTGCGACATCAGCGCAGCACTGCTGTCGGGCACGGGCACCGGATCGGCGGCAACCGCAATGCGCGCGGAGCCGAGAATTGCGCCGGCTAACAAGGTGATGAAGAGAATCCGCATGGCGCTCTCCTGTCAGGCCTCGGCCGCGAGCCTGGCGATCTCGACCGGCGTGAGTCTGTGGATGATCCACTCTTTCATCTGGCGCGCATCCAGTGATTGATAGAAACGCAGCGCCGGCTCGTTCCAGTCGAGTACCGCCCACTCCATGCGGCCGCAGCCGCGCTGTTCGGCGATGCGCGCCAGCGCCCGCAACAGCGCGCGGCCGATGCCATGACTGCGCTGCGCTGGACGCACGAAGAGATCTTCGAGGTACAGCCCGGGCCGGCCGACGAAGGTGGAGAAGTTGAAGAAATACAGCGCGAAACCCGCGGGCGTGCCATCCCATTCGGCGATCAGTACGTGGATCACCGGGTTCGGTGATTCGAGCTCGCGCAGGAAATCTTCGGGCCCGGCCTTCGCTTCATGCTCGAGCTTTTCGTAGAGCGCGAGCTCCCGTACCAGGCTGGCGATGGTCGCAGCATCCGCTTGTGTGGCAGGTCGGATGTTCAACATGGAACCACCCATTGTGTTTTGTCCATCAACGTCGCCATCACTCGGCGATGTACCAGCGCATTTCTTTGTCGCGTTCGAGCACGAAGCGCTGGTATGGCAGTCCCTGGCCACTCACGTCGTAGACGGCCCGCGAGCCACCGAGGTCGTACTTCGGCGTGAGCTCCTGAACGATGCGCAGCGTGGTGATCATGGTTTCGCGCGTGCTCTCGCTGTTGGTACACGCGGCGACCAGTGTCTTGCGCGCGCTGCGCGAGGTGGCCTTGTTGAAGTTCGGGCTCATGAACTGGCTGTAGTACTCCTCGCAGTGTCCCGCCGCGAGGCTGGCCTCGGCCCGGGCGAGCAACTCACTGATGCCGGCCGCGAGCGGCACGGCAGGGACTGGCGCAGCGGCCGTGGCGCCGCCGGCCGCCGGCGCGGGAGCTGCGGTAACCCGGGCTTCGAGCAGGTCGTCTATCTGCGCCTCGATTTCGCTCGGAATGACCGCCCGCCATTGCGCGCCATATTGCATGAGCGCCACGGTCACGGTGACCTTGACCGAGCCGCGATCCTTGGGCGGCTCGCCGCGACCGACTAGATAGACGAGCTTGCCGTCGGGTACCGCCGCCAGCCAGTCGAACTTTTGAAACGTGCGCGCGCGAATGCGCAGGCGGTCGGAAAGTGCGGCATAGAAGCGGACGGCGGTCATGCTTTCCAGCTCGGCGAGCGATCGGCCGGGCCCGAAGAGACGGGAGCGGTAGGTGTTGTCGCTGCGCGAGCCTTCGGCACGCAGCAGCTCGAGAAGGCGGCCGCGCAGCTTCTCGAGCTCATCGGGATGCAGTTCCTGTGCGATCGCCTGGGCGTTGCCGCTGGCTACCGCGGCGAGAAACTGCTCGGCGCCACGCTCCTGGGCGCCGTTTGGGCTGGCGGCGGACGCGGGCAGGCAGACCGCGGCCAACAACATCGTCAAGACCAGGGATCTAAGCGCCATTTGCCACTCCATTCGCTTGTGCACGGCGGCGATCATAACTGGGCCGGTCAGGGCCGCCTCAACTGTGAAAACAGTCTCGTTACATGACACTGGTGGCGGGACGCAGTTCACGGATTGGTTGTGCGCAAGGCCTTGCTGCGACCTTCCCCGATAAACTTACATATCTTGTTAAAGTGCCTCAGCACCCCTTTTTTTCGCTGCTTTCCGCGGGTCTGCCACCACCGTCATGTTGCCGCAGTCGGAATTCGAATCGCCCATGCTCGCCAATGCCGCGGCGCCGGTGGCGATTGCCGCGATTACGCAGGACCGGGCGCTGGTCGGACTGCTGCGCAGCGTCGTCGACCCGTCGAACGACCTGATCCTCGTCACCTCGGAAGCCGAGCTCACCCCCCACCTCAATAGCCGCCGCGTCTCCGTCGCACTGCTCGACAGCATGTTCATCGAGGGCGACCTCGCGGGTATGGCGGAGCGCCTGCGCGACACCTGGCCGGACCTGGTGCTGGTGGTCGTCGGCACCGCCGAAGAACAGGGCAAGGTTGCCGCCCAGATTACCTCTGGCGTGGTGTACCGGTTCCTGCACCGCCCGGTATCCGCGCCGCGTGTACGGCTGTTCGTCGACGCCGCACTGCGCCGTCACGAAGTCGAAAACGTCGAACGAACGCTGGAGCACACACGTCCTGACTTCTCGCGGATGGAAGCGGCCAAGGCCAAGGCCAAGGCCAAGGCGGCCAGTACGCGACGCGGGCCGTTGCCACTCATGCTCGCCGCCGCTGCCGTGGTGGTGGCCGCCGGCGCCTGGTACGCAATGTCGTCCGGCTCCGGCGATGAGGCCAGGGCCGCCCCCGAAACAGCCGCGCCACTAGTTAGCACGCCCGTCGAGGCGCCGCTCGCCGAGCCGTTGGCCGCGGCCGTGCCGCCCGAACAACAGCGGGAAGAGGCGAGATCAACCCCTGCGCCTGATCTGCCCGCGGCGCCCCCGCCTCCGGCGGCGGAAGAATCCGTGCGTGAGCGCCTGAGCCCTGCCGCTTCGGCACCGATCGTCGTGCAGGTGCCCGAAGAAGTCGCGCCGCGCGCACTGCCTCCGCCCCCGTTGAGCTACGAACAGCGCTTGCGCGAGCAACTGGGCCAGGCCGAAGCCGCGCTCCAGCGCGGCGAGCTCGCATCGCCCGCGGGCAGAAATGCCGTGGCCTTGTTCCTGGGTGTGCTGGAGCTCGACCCCGGCAACTCACTTGCCAAGGCCGGCCTGGTCCGCGTGGCCGACCGCCTGCTGAGCGCCGCCGAGCGGGCGCTGACCGCCGGCAGCGTCGAAGACGCGCGAAAAATGGTGGACGTCGCCGAGACGCTCACGCCGGCCACTGCGCGCGGGGCTTTCCTGATGATGCAGATCGGGCGCGAGGACGAGCGCGCGGCACTCACGCGGGCCAAGGACAGCGACACGCAGGACAAGCAGGAAAGAGGCACCACCTATCTTCGGCTCGCGAATGCGCGCTTGCGCAGTGGCGCACTCATCGAGCCCTCCGAAGACAACGCGCGCTTCTATCTGGAAGCGGCGCGGCAGATCGTTCCCGACGATCCGGCTCTCGATGAAACCTCGCGCGCATTGCAGAAACAGCTTCTCGATCGTGCCGCCACCGCCGCGGGCTCGGGCAATGCCGCCGACACCGAACGCTGGCTGGCGAATGCCGACAGCGCGGGCGCGGCGCGCCAGGAAATGACCGGCATTCGCCGCTCGCTGCAGGACACCCTGATCGGTACGCGCTCGGACAGGATGGCCGCGCTCACCCAGTCATTCGCGAGCGCATTGGGCGCGAGTCGGCTGCTGCAACCCGCGGGCGACAACGCCAAGGCCCATCTGCTGGAGCTCATCAATACCGACGCCAGCAGCCCGGCCGCTGCCTCGGCGCGCCAGAGTCTCGGCAACGCCTATGTAAATGAACTGCGTGGCGCGCTGACGCGCAACGATCTCCCAGCCGCCGACAGTTGGCTCACCGAAGCCCGGGCCATCGGCTTCACCGGCGAACCCCTGAAGGGGGCGGAAGCGGAGCTGGTCGCAGCGCGCGAAAAAGCCGCGCAACCCATCACGGTCGTTGGCGCGAGCACCCTGCAACGCATCGAATATGTGGCCCCGAAATTCCCCTCGATGACGCGCAACCGCGTCGCCTCCGGTTGGGTGGAAGTGGAGTTCACGGTGCGCGCGGACGGCTCGACCGGCGACATCGTCGTCACCAATGCCAGCCCTCGCAACACTTTTGACAATGCCGCCATGGCGGCGGTTGGTGAATGGCGTTACAAACCTGTGATGCGTGACGGCAAACCCGTCGAACAGCGCGCTGCCGTGCGCATCAGATTCCAGGGCGAATAGATGGACGCGCCGCGCAAGCCACGTTTCCTGATCGTCGAGAACGACGCCAAGTACGCGCAGTGGCTGCAGCACTCGGTGGATGCCGGCTGGCCCGACGTCGCCATCGTCATCATGGACTGGGCGTCGTTCGGCCGGGTGCGCGCCGCGATGACGGTGCGCGACTACGACATCGTGTTGCTCTCGCTTGCCTTCGATGAAGGCATCGAGGAACCGACCACTGACGGCTTCGACTGGATTCGCAAGCTTCGCAGCCAGCCGGGCTTCCCGGAAATGATCATCCTTGCCGAAGCCGGCAGCGAGCTGTCGGCCATCCGCACGCTGCGGCTCGGCGCGGCGGACTATCTACCGAAGCGCCTGTTGACGCCGGCACGGCTGCAGCGTTCGATCAAGTTGACGCTGCGTGCCATCGAGAAAGACGCGCAGCGTCGCGCCGAGCGCAGCGGCCAGGCCAGCGCCCCCGCGGAGACGGACAAACATGCCGAGACCGTGACGGGCTCGGTAAAGATCACGCCGCTCGGCGTTTCTTCGACCGCGGCTACACCCGCGCCAGCCGCGCACATTCCCACACTTACCGGCGCCAGCCTCGCCAAGGCTGCCGCCCAGCTGGCAACGCCAGCGAAGCCCGCCGAATCCATCGCGGCACCGCCGGATTCCGCGCCTGCGTCCGCCCCCGTGCTGCCGGCAGCACCTGCGCGGTCGCCCATCGCCACGCACACCGGCGCGAGCCTGGCGGCGGCTGCCAAGGCCGCACTGGCCTCACATCCCGCACCTGTTGTTGTCCCGGTGCCGGCGAGTGACCCGGCCGCGGTGTCGACACCCGCGGCGGTGATCAAGGATGTCCGGCCCATCGCCCCGGAGAATCACCACATCCCCGGCTACACCATCCTGCAGAAGATCGGCGAGTCCGAAGCGGCCGCGGTGTACCTGGCGATCGCCGAAGACCTCGGTCACAACGTGGCGCTCAAGGTCTGCAAGCGCAAACTCTCGGGTGGCGGCGATCCCAACGACAGCGGGCAGCGCCAGATCATGTTCCAGCGGGAGTTCGAGGCGATTGCCGCTCTCGATCACTCTTCCATCATCGACTTGTTCGACTACGGTATTCACGAGGGTATCGAATACCTGGCGATGGAGTATTTTCCGTGCGGCGATCTCAAGGCACGGCTGCAGAACCCGCTGACGGCGGATGAAGCCATCGCCTTTCTCAAGGAGGTCGGACGTTCGCTCAAGGTGGTGCACGATGCCGGAATCATTCACCGCGACCTGAAGCCGCCGAACGTCATGCTGCGCGACGATGGCAGCGTGGTGTTGATCGATTTCGGCCTGGCGCGCAGCCTTCTGGGGGGCGATGGCAGCACCCGCACCGGCGTACTGCGCGGCTCTCCTTACTACATGAGTCCCGAGCAGGCGCAGGGCGAGACGCTCGACGCGCGCACGGATATCTACAGTCTCGGCGTCATCCTCTATGAGATGCTCGCGGGCAAGAAACCCTATCTGGGCGCCTCGGCCATCGACGTATTGCAACAGCACGTCATGGCGCCGGTGCCCGAGTTGCCGGTGCATCACCTCGCCTATCAACCACTGCTCGAACGTCTCATGTCGAAGTCGCGTGAACACCGCATCGCTTCTTGCGACGAGCTGTTGACGGCGATCGGACAGATGGCGAATACCATGACTGACAGCGGCATCATCGCTCCGGAAACGCTGGTCAACGCCGGCACCGGGAGCTGAGGAAACCCATGGACTTCCTCAACTTCCCCATCGTGACGCTCGGCACCGCGCTCATCTGCCTGATCGGCGTCACCATCTACGCCATCACGCAGCGCAGCAGCCTGCGCTCGCGCGACGAGCAGCTCGTGGTGGCGCGAGCCCAGGCGTACGCCATGCTCGAACTTTCTCAGGCTGGCGTGCTGTTCCTCGATCGTGAACACCAGCTCATGGGCGAGGCATCGGCCGCGGCTCCAGAGTTGTTAGGCCATACCTGCAGCGCGAACACCGCCTTCGTCCAGGTCATCGCCGACCTCGCGGATGTCAGCAAGCGGCGCGAGACCATCGCATTCCTGGAGTCCATGTGGCAGGCGGAGCCGACCGCGCAGGTAGACGCCACGCAGAATCCGCTCGCGCGCGTGCACTCGGGCGCGCGCCACCTGGCGTTGCGTTTCTCGCGCCTGGTGGTCGATGGCCGCGTGCATCACATCATCGTCTCGATAGAGCGCATCGCAGCTCCCCGCGTGGTGCCGCATACCATCGAAGTCCCGGTGCTCAACGAGGAAACCTTTGCCAAGCGCCTTGCCGGTGAAACCGGGACCCGGCCCGCACTCAGAATCGAAAACATGCTGCTCGGCGCAGAGCCGCTCGAGACCGGCACCGTCGAACAACCTGCCGTCAAACCCACGCAGGGCCCGGCAGAGTTACCGCCCATGCTCACGGGAGAATTCGAGCTCGGCCCTCTCGACGTCACCGAAGATTCACTGCCATCGGTGCGACGGCTCGACGAACCCGGTGTCGCAGCTACCGCTGCGCTGGCGCAAACCACGCTGGACGCCGCCGAGGCGAGCTCCGGCAAGACACAGAAAATTGCGGTGTTGGCGGTGGTACCGCCCACCGGCGCTCCCGCTGCCGACGCCGTTACCCAGACGATGCGCCGGATGGAGGAGCAGCATCTCGCGACCACCATCACCTCGCCCGACGTCGTGAACGAGGCGGCGCGGCCCGCGGCAACGCCCGATCCGGCCGCGATCATCGACCCGCCGGATCCCCGCTTGAGCGAAGTGCTCAAGGAGGTCCTGCACATCGACCCCGCGCGACTCGAGACATTCCTGGCCGAGGCGCGCGAGAAGGCCGGGCAGCTGCGCGCCATCATCAAGCTTCCCGCGCGGGAGCCGCAGGCGTTTCGCGAAAAACTCGTACTGATCCTCGAGCTCATCCGCGGTGTTCATGCCCGCGCGGAACGGTTGCCGTTACCGTCGGTGTGTGAACGCGCCGAACGCTTCGAAGCGGCGCTCGGCAACCTGCGTGACAAACAAACCTTGTCAGGCAACGATTTCCTGCCACTGGCGGTGAAGCTCGACGACCTGCTGAGCCATCTGGCCATCCAGGGCGAGGTGGTCACGCGGCTGCGCGAGTGGCGCGTGCAGAACGGCGAATCCGGCGGCGGCGTCGAGGCCACGCAACGATCGGCCACGGCCACCGGCACCACGATCCGGCAGCCACTGCTGCGCCAGGCGCAGACCTCGGCAACCACCACATCGCAGCCCGTTTTGCCGGCACCTGCCTCGGCGACCACCAAGACCGCGCGGCTCTCCGATCTGTCGCGGGAGAGTCTCGAGGAAATGGCCGGGTTTCTCGCCGACATGTATTCCAAGCGCGTATCGCTGGTGGTCGTCGGTCTCGAAGATGTGCCGCGCGGCTATCGCCGGGCGGTCGAGAAGATTCTCGGCCAGCTCATCCACAACGCCATTCGACATGGGCTGGAAACGCCCGCGGAACGCGTGACGAAGGACAAGCCCGAGATCGGCACGGTCGCAGTGCAGTTCGCGCATGCGGGCAGTGACGGCTTCAAGCTCAGCGTGCAGGACGATGGCCATGGCCTCGACCATGACAAGATCCGCGCCGAGGCCGTGCGCCAGGGCGTGATGACCGCCGAGGCTGCCGCCACCATCGATCCGCGCAAGCTTTCCAGTCTCATCTTCCGTCAGGGCTTCACTACGGTCGGCGATGGCGGTGCGCGCGGCATCGGCATGGACGTGGTGCGCGATCTCGTCAGCAAGGCCGGGGGCCGCGTGGGAATCGCCACGAAGCCGGGAGAATACACCCGCTTTCGCATCACGCTGCCGCATGAGAAAAAGTCTACGGACGCCGCGGTCGCGTAAGCGCTGACAGCCAGTCAGAGCCCGCGCGTATCGGGGCGGAAGGCGTCGTGGCGCGGAAACGTATCTCCCGGATTGAACCACCCGACGCGCTCGGCAAAGAAAATGTGGAATACGGGACGCACCGCTCCCGGTGTATCCAGCGACGCAATCGTGAAGTCGATGGTGTCGGGTTGATGATCGACGCGCATGGCGAGCTGCGTGCCGCAATCACCACAGAACCAGCGCTCGCCGAAATCCGAAGACCGCCGCCGACGCGGCTCGCCGGCGGTGATCGCAAAATCCGCGAGAGGTACTGTGGCGAAAGCGATCGCCGGCGCCCCACTCGACCGCCTGCAATTCGTGCAATGGCAGTAGCCGGCATCGAAAGGCGCGGACCTCAGGTGGTAGCGGACCTTGCCGCAGGCGCATCCGCCGACCAAACCTTGCCAAGGCTCTATCATCGATCGCTCCGGCTGCGGAAGGTGATCGAGTAACGCATCATTTCCATGGGTGCAATGCTGTGTTCCCATTCGTGGCGGATCTCGCCGCTGAGCAGATAGGCCGAGCGGGGACTGGCATCGAGCGCGAAGCGCTGGAAAGCGCGGCCATCGCGCCGCCGGAAGCGCAATACGCAGGGTGCCATGAGTGAAATGCCGACCACCTTGTCGAACGCCGGGCGGTCTCGATGCCAGCCGATGCCGGCGCCCACGTCGTAGCGGATCACCAGCGCCTGTTCGAGCTTTTCGGCCGGCAGGCCGGCAAACCGCGCGGCACTGGCGCGCAATGGCAACAGGAAATCCGGGATGGGCGGCGCCTCATGCAACCGTGAGTCGTTGAAGTCGTAGCGCCACCCGAAGGACACCGTTTCGCGCTTGCCGAACCAGCCGTGAAACGCGAACGGCTTGAACGTCAGGGCCTGCGCGTGTGTGAGCAGCGCTTGCTCTTGCGCCGCGGAGATGAACTCCTGCTCATGCAGCAGACCGGCAGGCTGGAAATCGAACAGGCTGGGCTGTTGCTGATGCGTCGACGTGCGCGGCATGTTCAGCTCTCGCGCGTGAAGCGGAACTGATCGCGAATGTGCGCGTTGAAAAATTCTCCCTTGGAAAACGCCTGCCGCATCTGGCGCCAGGTCTCTTCTGGCACCTCGTGGTATTGATATCGCCGGCCGGACACGAACTGCAGTTCGAGCCGGCGGTGGGCGGGATCGTAACGATACGCACGAATGACGCTCGAGGGCATGATCGAGCGACCGTGCACGCGGGCGAGAAGTTCCGGTTACGCGTAGCCCGTCAGTTCGTCCGAGACGCTCTGCGTATTTTCTCCGACGCTAGTCAGCGGACTTCTGCTCTTTTTCTTTCTCGTGCCGCCGGCCCAGCCACCAGCCATTGAGCGCCCAGAGCGCGGCGAGGCCCGCCGTGAAGAGCGACTCGGCTGTGCCGTTGAGCCCAATGGCCTCGAGGAATTTCTTGAGCTGCGCGAAGCCCGCGTCAGCGATGCGGTACACGGCCACGTCGATGAGGTTTTTGGCCTTGTACTTGCTCTCTTTGTCGACTTTGCTGAAGAGCATCTCGCGGCCCGGGCGGATGAAAGCGTATTCGCCCCACCGGCGGATGACCATGGCAATGGCCAGCACGATGAACGTGCCGGAGAGCGCAAATACCGTGAGCCCGAACACCATGACAATGGGGATGGTGACCAGCAGCACGGTAAGACCGAGGCGCGTCGCGATGAAGCCCGTGAGGAACAGCTGCGAGACGACCACCATGCCCTGCACGATGGCATCGAGGCTGGCGAATATCTGCGTGCGCTTGGTGAGCTCTTCGAACTTCTCCTCGACCATCTGCAGCTGCTCGAAGTAAAGGAATGTATTGATCGCCGAGACACCGACGATGAACAGCATGATGCCGATGAGATATGGATTGCGGATCACGAGCATGAAGCCCGCGAATGGATTGCCGCCGAGAGGACGGCCACGATCGAGGTTCTGGGTGCGGCCCGTAGACTCAGGCGCGATCAGGTGCCATTGCGCCAGCAACAGTCGCTGCAGGAACACGGCAATCACGAACATGCCGGCGCCCAGGTACAGCACTCCTTCGTTGCCGATGCGCGTGACGAATAAACTGGTGAGCAAGGGACCGACCAGCGCGCCGGCGGTTCCGCCTGCGGCAATCAACCCGAACAGCCGCTTGGTCTGTTCGCTGCTGAGGATTTCCAGCATGAAACTCCAGAACACCGACACCAGCATGAGATTCATGACGCTGATGCCAACGTAGAAGACACGAGCCAGCATCTCGTTTTTCGGGTCATTCTGGAAAACCAGCGCGGTGCCGATGAACGCCAGCGCCATGAAGCCGTAGATGGTCGGCAGCAGCACGGCGCGCCGGACGTGCGCCACCAGCCAGCCATAAACCGGCACGATGAGAATCGCGAATATCGCGGTGAACAACCAGAGATTTTGCGTCGCTTCGCGCCCCAGGATGGTGCCGATGGTTTCGCGTACCGGTCGTACGGCGAAATATCCGCCGAGCACGCAGAACAGGAGCATGAACCCGATGATGACGATGCGCGCTTCGACGCCACCGACCGGCAGCCACGGCTGTTTCTTGTTCACCTGAATCCTTGGGTACGGGTGTCGGTTGTTAGACGGCGGGCATTCTAGTCGTTGCTTCGATCACCGGCTATCGCGCTTAAGTCGGCAAGACCGATTTTCAGGCCGGGACGAGCGACGGTTGCGCTTGCACCGCGTTCGCGCAGCTTGCCGGCCAGCGCTTGCGCCGAGGGCACTTCGCCGTGTACGAGGTACACCGGCGGGCGGGCGGCAAAGCTGTCATACCAGCGCAACAGGTCGGCCTGATCGCCATGCGCCGACAGGCCGCCGAGTGTATGGATCCGCGCCTCGCAGCGTACGCGCTGTCCATGAATGCGCACTTCGGGCAGGCGGTCGACGAGCTGGCGGCCCAACGTTCCCGGCGCCTGGAATCCGACGATGACCACGTGGCACTCGGGCCGCTCGAGATTGTGCTTGAGGTGATGCAGCACGCGGCCGCCGTTGGCCATGCCGCTGCCGGCGATGATGAACGCACCGCTGCGCAACTGGTTGATGGCGCGCGAGTCGTCCGCGCTTTCCGCCAGTGTCAGGTTCGGCAGCGGCGGCATGCCGCGAAAATTCGCCCGCAGGCGCGTCGCCTCGTCATCGAAGCGATCCGGATGTTTCCAGTACACCCGGCTGGCGGCGATGGCCATGGGGCTGTCGAGGAAGATGCGCCAGCGCTCCAGGTGCCAGTCGGCGTAGTGCTTCGCGAGTAGATAGAGCAGCTCCTGGCTGCGGCCGATGGCGAACGCCGGCACGATGACGTTGCCAGCGTCACGCGCCGCCTGCGCGAGGATCCCGCCGAGCTCGCGCTCGGTATCCTCGCGGCCACGATGCAGGCGGTTGCCATACGTGCTTTCCATGAGCACCACGTCGGCGGACTCGAATTTCCAGGGGTCGTGCAGGATGGGCGTGTCGTACTGGCCGAGATCGCCGGAAAACACGAGCTTGCGCCGGACGCCGGCTTCGCTCGCCCAGAGCTCGACGCTGGAGGAACCGAGGATGTGCCCGGCATCCCGCACGCGCACCTCGACGCCGGGCAGCAGCTCGCGCTGGGTGTCGTATGGAATGGGAGTGACCAGCCGCAGCGTGGCTTCGACGTCGTCCAGGTCGTACAGCGGCTGGGTACCAGCTTCCTGGTGACGCGTGGCGCGCTGCGCGTCGCGCATGGCGAGGCTGGCCGAATCGCGCAGCAGGATGGGCACGAGGTCCGCGCAGGCGGTATTGGTGTAGATAGGCCCACGGTACCCGCGCTTCACCAGCAGCGGCAGGCGTCCGCAGTGATCGATGTGCGCGTGGCTCAGCACCACCGCGTCGATCGCGGTGGGCTCGAACGGAAATGGCAGGCGATTTCGCGCCGGGGCATCATGGCCGCCCTGGATCATGCCGCAGTCGAGCAGCAGCGCAGCGCCGGCCACACGCAGGATGTGGCAGGACCCGGTGACCTCTCCTGCAGCGCCGAAAAATTCCAATTGCATGCGGGCCATACCTTAACATCGCCGCATCCCGAACCATCCGGAGCGCGCCATGAACGACAAGTCACCCGCGGGCTTCGACCGCCGTACGTTCCTCACCGCCGGCGTTGCCGCCGGCGTCATCGGCGGCGGCCTGGTGCTCGGCATTCGTCATGCGGAACGCCGCTCGGCGGCGGACGCCAGCGCGAATGGACGTTCGCTGGTTCCGAATGCCTTCCTGCGCGTGGCCCCCGACGACACGGTCACGGTGATCGTGGGCAAAGCTGAGATGGGCCAGGGCATCTACACCGGCCTTGCCATGGTGCTGGCCGAAGAGCTGGATGTGGATCCAGCGCGCGTACAGGTGGAATTCGCCGGCGTCGATCCGGCATTCAATGTGCCGTTCATGCCGATGCAGCTCACCGGTGGCAGCATGACCACCAGCACCACCTACACGCAGCTCCGCGAAGCGGGAGCCCGTGCGCGCGCCATGTTGTTAGCGGCCGCGGCGCAGCATTGGGACGTGGAAGTGGCCGATCTGCGCACCGAAAACGGCAAGGTGTTCCTCGGCGGCAGGTCCTTGAGTTACGGCGCACTCGCCGATGCCGCTGCGGGGTTGGCAGTGCCCGATAAAGTCACTCTCAAGGACCCGGCCGCCTTCAGATATGTCGGCAGGCCGCACAAGCGTCTCGATGCGCCACTGAAGGTGGATGGCAGCGCCAGGTTCGGCATCGACATGCGATTACCGGGCATGGTGTTCGCGGTGATCGCGCGGCCACCGGTCATTGGCGCGAAGCTCGCCAGCGTCGACGACGCGGCAGCCCGCGCAGTCGCGGGCGTGGTCGACGTGAAAGTCATCCCGGCCGGTGTCGCGGTGTACGGCACCAATACCTGGGCCGCGAAGCGCGGCCGAGACGCGCTCGAGATCCACTGGCAGGAAGGGGCGCAGGCAAATTATTCCACCGTCGCGCAGCGTCGCGAGTATCAACGCCTGCTCAACAAGCCTGGCGCGGTGGCGCGCGACACCGGCAATGTGAAGGCCGCATTGAGCTCGGCGGCGAAGCGGCTCGACGTGGAATACGAGCTGCCCTACCTCGCGCACTCACCGATGGAGCCGCTCAACTGCCTTGCCGACGTGCGCGCCGACGGCTGCGATCTGTGGCTGGGCACGCAGATGCCGACCTACGACCGGGATGCGGCGGCGCGTGAGCTGGGGCTCGATCCGGGACAGGTCCGCGTGCATTCCACCTTTCTGGGTGGTGGCTTCGGCCGCCGCGCACAGCGATTCAGCGAGGTGCCGGTGGAGGCCGTGCAGTTGTCGAAAGCCATCGGCAAGCCGGTGCTCAGCGTCTACACGCGTGAGGACGATGTACGCGGTCTTTCCTACCGGCCACATGTGATGTCGCGCGTGCGCGGCGGCGTGGGCACTGACGGTATGCCGGTCGCCTGGCAGCAGACCATCGTGAGCCAGGGCGTATTGCGTGAGGGCTGGACGAGCGGGTTCATCCCGCCGGGCAACACCTTCGATCCGTCGAGCGTCGAGGGTGCCTCCGACATGCCCTACGACATTCCCAATCTCTTCGTGGACACCCACGAGGGAACGAGCAAGGTACCCGTCCTGTGGTGGCGTTCGGTCGGCCATTCGCACACCGGCTTCACCGTGAATGTCGCACTCGATGAGCTCGCGGTGCTCGGCGGCCAGGACCCGGTGGAAATGCGCCGCAGGTTGTTAGCCGCCAAGCCGCGGCACCTCGCGGTGCTCAATGCGGTGGCCGAGGCCAGCAATTGGTCCACCGGCGCGCCCGCTGGCCGCGGCCGCGGCATCGCACTGCATGAGTCCTTCGGCAGCATCGTTGCCGAAGTGGCTGAAGTTTCGGTGGAAGGCGCCAACGTGCGGGTGCACAAGGTGTGGTGCGCCATCGATTGCGGCTTCGCGGTGAACCCCAGCGGCGTCATCATGCAGATGGAAAGCGGCATCAATTACGGACTCACCGCGGCGATGTATGGCGAGATCACCTTCGCCGGCGGCAAGGTCGAGCAGAGTAACTTCCACGACTACCAGATCCTGCGCATGAACGAAGCGCCGGAGATTTTCGTGACCATCGTGAATTCAGGCGAATCGATGGGTGGCGCGGGTGAGCCGGGAACACCGCCGATTGCACCGGCAGTGGTCAACGCGATCTACGCGGCCACGGGCAAGCGGGTGCGCCGCTTGCCGATCGCGAAGAACCTGGCCTGATTCGTCAGCTCGTGTAGAGGGTGATGATGAACAGGAAGAACCGATAGCCGAGAACGATCGCCCCCACCGCGGTCGTGAGTGCCAGCGCGCTCACTACCCGGGCAACGCCGCGGACATCGTAGACAACCCTGACCGCAAAGAATAGATAGACCGCGCAGATCACGAGCAGGGATATCGACAGGAAATGGTCCAGCGGCAGGGACTTGAATCCCGGGCCGCCGAGCCACGCATTGACTGCGGGCACGAGGTCGGACACGCAGAACAACAGCAGCAGGAATGCATAGAAATGCAGCGAGAAAACCGCGTGCACGACCAGTGGGCGTTTGCGGCGCACGAACACCAGCAACGGCACGAGCGCGAAGAACAGCGCCATGAAGATGATGAGTGAACGCGCCTTGAGCGCCACTGCCTGGTCGAACAGCGGCGTGAAGAGCGCGAGCGTGGTGTGCCGCACCGCCAGCCTGTCGGCGACGAGCTTGGGCGCGACCTCGCTCCACGGCTGCGAGTGCAGATGAGAATCGAGAGGGGTGGTGAATATCCTGCCGCCGGTCATCGCTTCGGTTGCGAAGAACAGCACGTTGGCGATCAGGAACAAAGGTACGGGACCGAGGAAAGGTTGCCGTTGCCCTTGCAGATACGCGGCGGTCAGCTGGCCCGGGCGGGTTGTGAGGAAGCGAAAGCTGCGCAGCAGCTTGCTGTCGACGTTGGTAAACGCCTCGAAGATGTGTTCGACCAGGCCCCGCAGCGTGAGCTCGCGTGGGCGCAGCGGTCGTTCGCCACAAGTCGCGCAATAGGGCGTGGAGATGCTGCAGTGGCAGGTCGGGCAGATCCACAGCGCGGTCGCAGCCATTTCACCGCCCTGTTCCGCTGAGGTAGTCGACGGCGACGGCCGTCAGCGCCCGCGTCGCCAGCGGAATGGCGGTCTCGTCGAGGTAGAACAGCGGTGAGTGGTTAGCCGGCGCGGTCAGAGCGTCGGTACCTTTCGGCGTCACGCCCACCATGAAGTAGAAGGCGGGGATCTTCTCCCCGTAGTACGCGAAATCTTCTGCGCCCGTGATGAGCGGGATTTCCTTGACGGCGGCCGCGCCGGCGGTTTTCTGCAGACTGGGCAGGACACGCGCCGTGAGCTGCGGATTGTTGTAGGTCACCGGGTTGTAGTACCGCTCGAATTCGATGGTCGCGGTGGCGCCGCCGGCAGCGGCCGTGTTCTCCACGATGCGCTTCATGGCGTCGAGAACCTGGCTCTTCTGTTTGGCGTCGAAAGTGCGAACGGTGCCGATCATCTCCACCGAGTCCGGGATGATGTTGTTGCGCACGCCGCCCTTGATGACGCCGACGGAAACGACGGCGGGATTCTGCGTGATGTCGACCTGGCGACTGACCACGGTTTGCAGGGCGTTGACGATCTGCGCCGCCACGACGATCGGATCGATGCCCTGCCAGGGACGTGAGCCATGGGTCTGCTTGCCAGTCACCACCGCTTTCCACTGCTGCGAACCCGCCATGAAGGGTCCGCTTCGGTAGCCGATGGTGCCGGTATTCAACGACGCCCAGACGTGCAGACCGAAAGCCGCCTCCGGTTTGTATTTCTCGAAGATGCCGGCCTTGAGCATTTCCGACGCTCCACCGACTTCTCCGGGCGGGGCACCCTCTTCGGCCGGCTGGAAGATGAACAGCACGCTGCCGCGCAGCGTGCCCTTCGACTTGACCAGCGCTTCGGCAATTCCCATGAGAACGGCCGTGTGCGCGTCGTGTCCGCAGGCATGCATGACACCCACTTCCTCGCCGCGGTAGCTAGATTTCAGGGTGGACTTGAATGGCACGTCGGTGCGCTCGATGACCGGCAGCGCATCCATGTCGGCACGAATGGCGATGGTCGGACCCGGCTTACCCGTCTCCAGCAATGCCACCACGCCCGTCTTCGCAATACCTGTCTCCACTTGAAGACCGAGTCTTTTCAAGTGATCGGCGACAATTCCTGCGGTGCGCGCTTCGCGGTTGGAAAGCTCCGGGTTCTGGTGAAAATCGCGTCGCCAGGCGATGACCTTGGCGTCGATCGACTTGATAGAGGCTTCGAGGTCGGCGGAATGCGCACGGGAAACCAAGAGCATTGTCAACGCTACCCACGGCAGCGATTTGTAGGCATAAGTCGACATAGGGAACCCAGTGTGCGCTGACTGGTCGCACTAGGGCAACGCCCGGATACTTGGAAGAGCAAGAAGAAGCAAACATGCATGTCGTCGACGCCACCCTCTTTTATTCGCCCACCAGCGGCGGAGTGAAGCGTTACCTGCTCGCCAAACACGAGTGGATGCACGCACATACCAACTGGCGCCACAGTCTTCTGGTCCCCGGTGAATTCAGGACACACGTGCCGGGTGACATTTCGACACTGGCAGGTTCGCTCATACCGGGCGCGTTCAACTACCGGCTGCCGCTCAATCCGGTGCGATGGTCGCGTGCCATCGACGCACTCGAGCCGGATCTCATCGAGATCGGTGACGCGTTTCATCCGGCGTGGGCCGCATCGAACGTGGCGCGCCGCCGTGGCATTCCGCTCATCGCGTTCTACCACTCGAATTTTCCGCAGCTCGCAGGCCGGCGCCTGGGGCAAGCCGTTCAGAAACTCATCGAGCGATACGTCAGGCTCACTTACCAGCGCTGCGAGCAGGTGCTCGCGCCCAGCCGCTACATGTGCGAATACCTGCATAGCATCGGCGTCATGCACACCACCTGCCAGCCTCTCGGTGTCGACGTCGACACCTTCACCCCCGAGCGGCGTGACCGCGATCTCATCGCCGAGCTCAATCTGCCTCGGGGCACACGCCTGCTGGTCTTCGGCGGACGCTTCTCCGCGGAGAAAAATATTCCGGTGCTCACGGAAGCTTTCCGCAAACTCGGCGACCCCTATCACCTGTTGTTGATAGGCGGCGGGGAGTCGGGGCGCGAGGGCAACGTCACGCGTATTGCCTATTGCCGCGACAATCGCACGCTCGCGAGCTACTTCGCATCGGCCGATGCGTTCGTGCACGCGGGTACGCACGAAACCTTCGGACTGGTGGTGCTCGAAGCCATGGCCTGCGGCCGCCCCGTGGTGGCGATGCGGGCTGGAGCCATACCCGAGCTCGTGCACGAAAACGCGGGAGTCCTTGCCGAGCCGCACGCAGACCCGGCGGTCAGCGCCGCAAACCTCGCCGAGGCCGTTGCCGGGATTTACCAGCGCGATCTCGACGTTCTCGGCGCGGCCGCCCGCCGCCACGTCGTGGCTAACTACAGCTGGTCGCGGGCCCTGCAGGCGCTCATGGGCCACTACCAGGCGGCGATCGGCGCGCGCCGGGTCCCGGCCATGAATGAGAGAATGGCGGGCGCCGAAACCACGACGCACTAGCACCCCTGTGCGTCAGAGCCAGCCGCTCCACTTCTGCAGGTGGTCCTGCGCCCACTTCACGTCTTCGATACCAGCGCCAACACGCATCTGCGCGACGAAATTCTCGAACGTCTGGCGCAACGCCTGCGCACCGCCAAAGCGGCTCTCGAACTTCTCGATCACTTCGGGTGGGCCGCCGATCACCGAGTAGTTCATCTGCGAATCCACCAGCAGGAACACGTCGAGCGAGGATGCCAGCAGGCAGGTGGGATTCGACACCAGCCGCGTCTTGATCCAGCGCGCCAGCTCCACATCGAGCTTGCCGGTGTGGCGAAAGTGTGGCCTGGGGGCACTCAGATTCGCGACGTAGAATTCGCCGCCGCACACGCCGTTGAGAAACCCCAGCAGACGTGCCGATTCATTGAAGCTGCCGTCGCCGTCGGGCGGATGAATGCCTTCGGGAAACGCGCGGCCATCGAGCGGCGCCTTGGGCCACCAGACTTCCTGGCGCGGTTTCTTCGGCGCCGGGGCGAAACGCTTGCTGGCGAGCTGATCGAAACGCTGCTGCACTACCTGGCGTTCGTCGGGCGTCAGATCGCGAAGCTCGACCGTCATCGCGCCACCACGTCGAACAAGGTGACGCGTCCTTTCTTCTCACCCGTCACCAGGCGTTTGCCATCGGGCGACCATCGCACCACGCTGATTTCCGAATCGAGCATCTGCACGTCGATGGGTTGTTTGGCCTTGGCGGGCCGCCATAGCGTCAGTCGCCAGTCGCGGCCGGCACTCACCAGGTGATCCCCGCCTGGTTGCCATGCGAAGCTGTCGACACGTTCGGTGTGCCCGTTCAACACGATCGGGCGCGTGCCTTCCGGGCCCTTGCCGCCGAAGTCCCACAGCACGACTTCATTACCCGCGCACGATGCGAGGTAGCGGCTGTTGTCGCTCCACCCCACGAGCTCGAGCCTGCCGTCGTAGCCGCGCATCTGTGAATCCTTGGCTGTCGAGCGATTCCAGAAATGCAGCGAGCCATCGGCCATGCCGCTTGCGATGAATCGTCCATTGCCGCTGAAGTTTACCGTGAGACAGGCGGCCGGCCACTTGTAACGCCGTGTTTCGTAGCGGGAATTCTCGATGCGGTGCACCGCGATCTCGCCATTCAGGGCAACCCCGAGATCAGTGCCGGGGCGGTCGAAAGCGAGCGCGGCCGCGGAGGTGGCCGCAGGCGCGAAGGCGTGAAGCTTTTCGCCAGTCGCGGCCCACAAGGTCACCACCTTTCCGGCGGCACTGGCGAGAATGTGGCCCGTGGGAGAAAACCCCAGTGCTTGCGTGGGAGTGGGCGCGGGTTTCCAGCGTCTGATCTGCTGGCCGGAGCTACCGTCCCAGAGCGCGATCGCGCTGTCCTGTCCCGAAGTGGCAAACACATCCGCGCGCGGCTGCCACGCGACATTCAGCGTGCCCATGAGATGTTCGCCGATCACCTCGAGCGTGAGCGAATCCGCTTGCACACGGGCGAGCGCCACCTTGCCTTCGCCACCGGCGACCGCGATCGACTTGCCGTCTGATCCCCAGGCGCAATCGACGACGTAGTCGTCGACTTCGACGGAGGCGCGCGGCTCCAGCGCGAACGACAACGACTGCTTGGTGCCCATGCTACTTCGCGACGGCCGATTCGAAGCCGGCTTCGAGCTCGGCGCGGTCCAGACCACGACCGATGAACACCAGGCTGTTCCTGCGTTCGGCGCTGCCCCACGGCCGCTCTGGCTGCGCGTCGAACATCATGTGCACACCATGAAAAACCTGGCGGCGGTCCTCACCCTTGACGTTGAGCACACCTTTCATGCGGAAGATGTCCTGCCCGCGGGTCTTCAGTAGATAGTCGAGCCACTGGTTCAGCTTGGCCGGATCGAGCGGCCGCGGATCGCTGATGCCGATCGAGCTGATGTCATCCTGGTGGTGATGCGAGGCGAACCGGCGCTCCGCGGAGGGCGTAGCGCCTTGCAGCCGCAGGCCGAATTCATCCGGATGATGCTCGCAGAACAGCGCGTAGGCACCGGCTTCGGCGATCGTGAGCCTGAAGTCCGCGCCCGGATGCGAGATGTCGATGGCGTTGTGCGAGGGCGCTGCATCGAGCGCCGCGTGGCAGGGCACGACGGTCGCCGGCCCGGCGAATGCGCGCACCGCAAGCTCGACGGCCGCGTCCAGTGCGGCGGACGTGGCCTCCGTCACCGGCAGGACCACGATGTCGAGATCCTGATGCGCGTGGCCCTCGTGGTCGTGATCGTGGTCGTGAGTGCCATGATCGTGCTCACCAGCGGTCCTCAACAGATGTTCGCCCGCCGCGAGGCGGTACACGCCGCCCCACTCGAACGGATATTCCGGCTCCAGAAACGAGCCATCGACGGTGAGCGCGCGCTGCAGGTCGAAAGCGCCGACGTTCAGCACCTGGTCGATGGCCACGTCCGCATTGCGCGTGCGATGAATCTTCGCCGTGCCGTTGATGCCGCGGATGCGCGCCTCGAGGCGCGCGAGCGTGGCGGGATCGACGAGGTCGGTCTTGTTGAGCAGCACGAGATCGGCAAATGCCACCTGCTCGGCTGGCTCGTTGAGCTCATCGACGTGCTGCAAAAAGTGCTTCGCGTCCACCATGGTGACGATGGCATCGAGCGAAAACTGATTCTTCAACTCATCGTCGAGGAAGAATGTCTGTGCCACCGGCCCGGGGTCGGCCATACCGGTGGTCTCGATGATGATGTAGTCGAACTTGTCGCGCCGCTTCATGAGCTGCCCGAGGATGCGGATGAGGTCGCCGCGCACGGTGCAGCAGATGCAGCCGTTGTTCGTCTCGAACAGCTCCTCTTCCGCGCCGATCACCAGCTGGTGGTCCACGCCCACTTCACCAAATTCGTTCTCGATGACGGCAATGCGTTTGCCGTGTTTCTCGCTGAGGATGCGGTTCAGGAGCGTGGTTTTTCCCGAGCCAAGGAAGCCCGTGAGTACCGTGACCGGTACACGTGAAGGTGTGACTGACATAGGGCGGAATTATAGGGGCAGGCGCGCGTCAACCCACTCTGTAGACCCACTCGATGAGGGCATCGTGTGCGCCAGTTCCGCCTCTGGCGTTGGGGTGGTTGATGATGGCCACCACCACGTAGCGCCGCCCGCTGGCCGCCAGCACATACCCGGCGACGGCGCGGGTGTCTTCGAGCAGGCCGGTTTTCATGTGAGCGGCGCCCGGAGGCACATTGCGCGCCTTCATGGTCCCATCCACACCGGAGATGGGCAGCGATGACATGAGCTCGGCCATCCACTGGCTCTTCCAGGCGTCGCTCAGCACATCGGCGAGCGATGCAGCGGTGATGCGTTCGATACGCGACAGGCCGCAGCCATTTTCGAGCACCAGACCCGGCACCTCGATGCCGCGCGCGGACAGCAGGTTGCGCACGGCGGCGCCACCACGTGCCGGATTGCCGGGCTGACCGCTGGCCGCGCCCATGGTGAGGAACAGCTGCTGCGTCATCACATTGTTGCTGAACTTGTTGATGTCGCGGATGAGCATGGCGAGCGGCGGCGACTCCTGCGCGGCGATGAGCCGCGCCGACGCAGGCACGGCGCCTTCGCGCACCCTGCCGGTCCACACGCCACCCTGCCGCTCCCACAACGCGCGGAATACCGCGGCGAAGTAGCCAGTATGACCGAGCGCACCGATGTAGATCGCGCGCTCGCCGCAGGCCAGCGGATAGACACCACGCAGCCGGATGTTCATCGGATCGCTGAGGTCCGCCGAAAGGCGTGCGCGCCAGTCGCCGCAGCCGCCTTCGATGGCCGGCACCGTGTGCGGCGCCTTGAGGCCGGCGACCTCCGGCACCACGACGACGCGCGCCACTTTCGCGATGGTGTCGGGCACGAGCGTGATGGCGATCGACTTGAAATTCACGAGCAGCGGATCGGGGCCGACGTTGTAGGCGCGGCCTTCCTCGCCGTCGAATTCCGCCGGGTCGTGTTGCATCGGGTCGAAGAGCGTTTTGTCGAGCAGCAGATCGCCGCGGATTTCGCGAATGCCGAAGCCGCGCAGCCGGCTGGCCAACAGCCACAGATCCTCGATGACCAGCTTGGGATCGCCGCCGCCGCGCACGTACAGATCCCCGCGCAGCACCTCGCCGATCAACGGCGCCTCGGACAACACCTCGGTACGGAAGGTGAACGCCGGTCCTAACAAGTGCAGCGCCGAATAGGTGGTGACGAGCTTCATCGTGCTCGCCGGATTCATCGGCTTGCCGGCGTTCGCCGCCCAGCTGAGTGCGCCGCCGTCGAGCGGTTTGATCACCACCGCCGCGCCTGCGGCGGGTATGCGCGCCGTGGCCAGCCGCGCAAGATAGGTGCTGGGGGCCGGCGTGCTCGCGGGCGCCGGATCCGCGGCCATCACGCTCGCAGCCCAGGCGCAGCCCGCCACGAAGGACATTGAAAACAGACGCACGACGCCTCGCTTTTTCACTACTGCTGTCGAAGGTCGTAGATTAACTGCGCCGGCACCCACTTCTGGCCGGGCGCGGCCCATGGCAACGGCTGCTGGAAATTCCACATCAATTGTTCCCAGGCCTGGACGTCGACATCGGCGCTGTCGCTGGCCGCCTTGGCGGCGGCCGAAAATCCGGGCCCGACTTCCATGAGCATGAACAGCCGGTTGCCGCACAGGTAGATCTCGAGCGATTCGATGCCCGCGGCACGGATCGAGCGTGTTACCGCGGGGGGCGGTCCACCGGGCGCATGCCACATCTTGTACGCATCGATGACTTTCGGATCGTCCTTGAGATCGAGCGCGAAACATAAACGGCGCATGCGTCCACCCTCGTTGTGTTTGCCTTCGGGTATTTGTGGAGTCTAGCGACATGAGCGGTGCCCTTCGGGTAGATTCCGGAGTCCGCAGCGGGGGGAGATCTTCTTGAGTAGTCGTCGCCACACGATCGTGGCCTGTCTTGCCGTGACTCTTCTGTCTTGTGCAGGTCAGGCCGGCGCGCAAACCGCGGCCCGTCCGGAGGCGTTGCTGAAGAAGATGACGCTGGACGAAAAACTCGGTCAACTGGTGCAGCGCGCCGGCGGCCGCAGCAAGGCGCTCAACTCGCGGCTGGACGACGCCGAGCTTGCACGCGTGCGTGCCGGCCAGGTGGGCTCCTATCTGCATGTGGCAGGCGCTGCGCCGCTGGCCAAATTGCAGAAGGTGGCGGTCGAAGAATCCCGGCTCGGCATCCCGCTGCTGTTCGCGATGGACGTGGTTCACGGCTACCGAACCATCTTCCCGGTATCGCTCGCCCTCGCGGCGACCTGGGCACCGGAGAGCCAGGAACGCGCGGCGCGTGTCGCGGCTGATGAAGCCACCTCGGCAGGGCTGCACTGGACCTTCGCGCCGATGATCGACATCGCGCGCGATCCGCGCTGGGGCCGCATCGTCGAAGGTGCCGGCGAAGACCCTTATCTCGGCGCACGCATGGCCGTGGCCCAGGTCAACGGTTACCAGGGTGGCAACCTGCTGCGGCCCGGCTCGCTGATGGCCACGGCCAAGCACTTCGGCGCCTATGGCGCCGCCACCGGCGGGCGCGACTACAACAGCGCCGACATTTCCGAGCGCACGCTGCAGGAAGTCTATCTACCGCCGTTCTACGCGGCCGCGCGTGCCGGTGCCGGTTCCTTCATGGCGGCGTTCAACGACATCGGTGGTGTGCCGACGACGTCCAACCGGGATCTGCTGCGCGGATTATTGCGCGAGCGTTGGGGCTGGCAGGGCCTGATGGTCAGCGACTGGGGCGCGATCGGCGAGCTCATCAATCACGGCGTGACGGCGGATCGCGCCGGCGCGGCGATACTCGCACTGGACGCATCGGTGGATATGGACATGGTGGGCGGCGTATTTGCCGAGGATCTCAAAGACGCCGTGTCGAAAGACCCCGCACGTCTCAAACAACTCGACGAGGCGGTGCTGCGTATCCTGCGGGTGAAAGAGCAACTCGGATTGTTCGACAGTCCCATGCAGTACCACGACACCGAGCGCGAGGCGCGCGAGCTCCTCGCCCCCGGACATCGCGAGGCCGCGCGCACCATCGCGCGCCAGTCCATCGTGCTGCTCAGGAATGAGGGCAGGCTGCTGCCGCTGAACGCCGCAAACCTGCGCAGCATCGCCGTGATCGGCGCGCTCGCCGACGACGGCCTGTCGGCGCTGGGATCATGGCGTGCGCAGGGCAAGGCGGAAGAAGTCGTCACCATTCTCAAAGGCATCATCGGTGCGACGAAGGGGCCGTTGAAGGTTTCGTATGCAGCCGGTGCCGATCCGCGAACCGCCGATCTTTCCGGCATCGCCGCGGCGGTAAAGCTGGCCAAAAGCTCCGACGTCACCGTGCTGGTGATCGGCGAGGACTATGACCTCTCCGGCGAGGCACGCAGCCGTTCCGATCTGGAATTGCCTGCCAGCCAGCTCGAGCTCGCGCGCCGGGTGCTCGCCACCGGCAAGCCCGTGGTGGTGGTGCTCGCCAATGGCCGGCCGCTGGCCCTTTCCTGGCTGGCTGAAAACGCGCCGGCAATTCTCGAGACCTGGATGCTGGGTGTGGAAAGCGGCAACGCCGTGGCGGACGTGTTGTTCGGCCGCTATTCACCGGCCGGCCGGTTGCCCGCCGCATTCCCGCGCGTAACCGGCGCAGTGCCGTTCAACTACGCGGCGAATGCCACGGGGCGCCCTGCCGATCCGGACCTCAAGAAAGACACGGTGCGCTACCACGATCTGCCCATCACGCCGCAGTTCGCCTTTGGCCATGGCTTGTCGTACAGCGAGTTCCGCTACAGCGACCTGGCGCAGAGCAGCACTGCGGTGGGCCCCGGCGAACGCGTCGACATATCGATCACGGTGGAGAATACCGGCGGCGTGGCGAGCGACGAGGTGGTGCAGCTCTATGTCCGCGATCCGGTCGCCAGCGTCGCGAGGCCCGTGCTCGAGCTGCGCGGCTTCAAGCGGCTCGAGCTCGCCGCCGGTGCGCGCAAGCGCGTCACCTTCAGCCTCACGCCGGAGCAATTCGCGTTCTTCAGCCCGCGCGGGCAGTGGCTCATCGAAGCCGGGCGCATCGACTTCTGGATAGGCGCATCTTCCGCGGATCTGCGCTCCAATGGTTCATTCGAGATCACGAAAACACACCTGGGCACGGCGCCGGCGGCGGCGCTGCCCACGCGGGTCATTGTCGGCACAAATTGACGAAGGGGAATTTCATGCGGATGTTGTCAGCCACGGCGGCGGTTTTGTTAGGGGCATGTGCGACGGCTTGCGTGGCCGCGCCACCGCCGGCACCGACCACGATCGCCGAAGCGAAGATCGATCGCTGGGATCCGGCGATGGACGCCATCGTGCCGAAGGACTGGAAGATCGAGAAACTCGCCGAAGGTTTCGGTTGGGCGGAAGGCCCGATCTGGGTGAAGTCCGGTGGCTATCTACTGTTCACCGATGTACCCGGCAACAAGATGTGGAAGTGGTCGGAGAAAGGCGGGCTCGAGAAATTTCTCGATCCATCCGGCGCCGCGAACCCCGACATGAACGTCTGGCGCGAAGCCGGCGCCAATGGCCTCGCGATTCTCGACGCGAATACCATCCTGCTGGCCGATACCGGCAATCGCGGCATCCAGAAGCTCGACCTGAAGAGCAGGAAGAAGACGCCCGTGGCCATGTCCTTCGAGGGCAAGAAGTTCGCGAGCCCCAACGACGTGGCGCGCATGAAGAGCGGCGTGCTGTTCTTTACCGATCCGCCCTATGGCTTCAAGAAATTCGACGACGCGGCGGAGATCGAGATCAAGTTCAACGGCGTGTACCGGATGGCCAAGGACGGCACCGTGACCGTCATCGAGAAAGAGCTGCATCGCCCGAATGGCGTCGCGTTGTCGCCCGATGAGCGCACGCTGTACGTCACGCAGTCGGAACCGGCCAAGGCGATCATCATGGCCTATGCGCTCGATGCCGCCGGCAACGTGACCGGCAAGACGCTGTTCCACGACGCCACGGATCTGGTGGCCAAGGATGCGCCCGGGCTTCCCGACGGCCTCACGGTCGCCACCGACGGCACCATTTTCACGAGCGGCCCCGGCGGCATCCTCGTGTTGTCGAAGGACGGCAAGCGCCTCGGCCGCATCAGCAACGGCAAGGCCACCGCCAACTGCAAGTTTGGCGACGACGGCAAGACTCTGTATCTGACCTCGCACAACATCCTGGCGCGCATCCGGCTGAACGTCACCGGCGCGGGGTTCTGAGTCACCGCTGGTAGATAGAGGGGGTTGTCCGTGGAACTCGTGTACGTATTCGCGTCGATCGTGCTGCTGGTGCTGCTCATCAGTTGGGGCAAGGTGCAACCGTTCCTGGCGTTTCTCGTGGCTTCGTCAGTGGCGGCAATCCTGCTCGGGCTGCCCATCGACAAAGTTCCAGGCGTGCTCGAGAAAGGCGTGGGCAACATCCTCGGCGGCCTGCTCGGCATCGTCTGTATCGGCGCGATGTTCGGCAAGCTGGTTGCGAACAGCGGCGCCGCGCAGAAGATCGCCATGGTGCTCATGCGTCTGTTCGGCGAGAAGCACCTCACCTGGGCGCTGATGTTCACGGGCTTCCTGGTCGGCATACCGCTGTTCTACAACGTGGGATTCGTGCTGCTGGTGCCGCTCGTGTTTTCGGTGGTGCAGCAGACCAAGGTGCCGCCCATCTACCTCGGCATCCCCATGTTCGCATCGCTGTCGGTGACGCACGGGTTCCTGCCGCCGCATCCGGCGCCGACCGCGATGTTGCCGATGTTCGGCGCGGACATCGGTACCACGCTGTTCTATGGGCTCATCGTCGCGATGCCGGCGATGATCATCGCCGGCCCGTTGTTCGCGCGCCTCTTCCGCAACGTGAAATCGAATCCGATCACGCTGTTCGTGGCGCCTTTGCGGCCGGAGAGTGAGCTGCCGAGTGCCTTCAACTGCTTCGCCAGCGCGCTGCTGCCCGTGGTGTTGATCGCCTGCTCGATGGCAGTGCCACTCGCGCCTGGCGACTGGCAACCAGCGCTCAGGTTCTGGACCAATCCGCTCACGGTGATGTTGCTGTCGCTGGCCGTAGCCACCTATACGCTGGGGCTTTCGCGTGGCATGAAAATCCAGCCGTTGATGGACGACTACGGCAACTCGGTAAAGGACATTGCCGTCATCCTGCTCATCATCGCGGGTGCGGGAACCTTGAAGGAAGTGTTCGTCGCGACTGGCGTCGACAAGAATATTTCCGCGGCGCTCACTGATATCGCCATCGACCCGCTGATCCTGGGTTGGCTGATCGCCGGCGTGATCCGCGTATCGCTGGGTTCAGCCACCGTTGCCGGCATGACTGCCGCCGGCCTCATGGCGCCAGTGGTCGCGACCGGGCACGTCGACCCGAACCTCATGGTGCTCGCGGTCGGCGCCGGCAGCTTGATGTTCTCTCACGTCAACGATTCGGGGTTCTGGATGGCGAAGGAATACTTCAACCTGTCGTTGAAGGAAACCATCATGAGTTGGACGCTCATGGAGGGCATCGTCGGAATCGTCGGCATCATCGGCGTGCTGATCCTGGAAACGATTGTCGTTTGATCGCGCCCAAACTGTGACGCATCGAACACTTTATCCCGACGGGCGTTTTCCCTAAGGCCACGCACTGCCGCCGCCTGCGACGGCGCTCACCGACGATTTTCGGGGTCGCGGGCATGATGTCCCCATGTCCGCCGCGCCCGGCAACCATAAGAGAAAGGGATATCCGCTTCGTGACGCGCTGCTGGCGGCGCTCATCACGTTCGCGACCTCCGTCATTGGCCTTGCGATCATCTATGTGAAGGCGAGAGATGCGCAGTTGCACGCGGTGCGCACCGAGATGTTGCAGCTGGCGCGGTCGATGGCCGCCGAAGTCGACGGCGACCTGCACAAGACCATTGTTTCTCCTGCGCAGGCCGGCAGCCCCGAGCACGAACGACTGCTGGCGCCGCTGGTGCGCATGCATCGCGCGGCGCGCGACGTGTGGTACGTCTACACCGGCATCTACCGCGACGGCCGCGTCTACTGGGTGCTCGACACCGCGTATCGCTACAAAGTGCCGGGCAACGACGCGCCCGTCGATCCGCTCATGATGCTGTATGCCGCGCGGGACGCTAACTACGAACGTGCCTTCCGCGACGGCCTCGAATTCACCGACCCCGAGCCGCGGCTCGATGACGGCCACTACTACCTGAGCGCCGCCGTGCCGATTCGCGACAGCAGCGGCGCGCCGGTCGCGATGCTGGGTATCGACATGGTTCTCGACGCGCTCGATGCGCGCATGGCATCGCTGCGCTGGGCCTTCGGCGTCGCGCTGCTGGCGGTGTTCATCCTGTCTGCCATCGCAGGCTTCGTGGCGTTTCGCATCCGGCATTTCACCGCCGCGATCGTGAGCAAGCTGCGCAAGGCGCGCGCGCAGGCCGAAGCGCATGCCGCCGCGGCGGAGTCCGCGAGCCATGCAAAGGCCGCATTCCTCGCGATGATGAGCCACGAGATTCGCACGCCCATGAACGGCATGCTGGGCGTCGCCGATCTGCTCCGGGCCATGTCCCCGGACCCGGAACAGAAGAAGCTGCTCGACATCCTCACCGGCAGCGGCGATTCGCTGCTGCGGATCATCAACGACATCCTCGACTTTTCGAAGATCGAGGCCGAACGGCTCGAGCTGCGGCCGCGGCCGTTCGAAATTCGTGGCCTGCTCGCCGAACTCGAGGCTTTGCTGACGCTGCAGGCTCGCGGCAAACAGGTGCGCTTCGTTCTCGAAGCGGATCCCGAGCTGCCGGTCGCGCTCAATGGCGATCGCCAGCGGCTCTCGCAGGTGATGCTGAACCTCGGCAACAACGCCGTGAAATTCACCGACCACGGCGAAGTGCGCGTGATCGTGCGTCTGCTGGAAAATGCGGGCGGCCGCGCACGTATCGAATTCACCGTGCGCGACACCGGCATCGGCATGGATGGCGGTGCGCTCGGGCAGCTGTTCACGCCGTTCACACAGCTCGCCGAGTCGCGGCATCACCGCGGCGGCGGAACCGGACTCGGGCTCGTGATTTCGCAACGGCTCGTGAATCTCATGGGCGGCCGGATCATCGTGCAGAGCGAACCCGACCGGGGCGCAACGTTCAGCTTCGTCATCGAGCTGCCGACGGCGGAGATGACGGGCGCGACCACGATCAACACGGTCATGCGCCTCGAGATGCTGTCCGTACTGGTGGCCGAGGACAACGCGGTAAATCAAACCATCATCGACGCCATGCTGCGGCAGCTCGGCCATCGCATCACGCTGGTGGGCAACGGACGCGAAGCGCTCGACGCGCTGGCGAGCGCGGATTTCGATCTCGTGCTCATGGACTGCAACATGCCGCAGATGGATGGCATCGAGGCCACGCGCCGCCTGCGCGCGAGTGGTCTGCGCAACGCGACGATCCCGATAATCGCGCTCACCGCGAATGCGATGGACGGCGACCGCGAGCGTTGCCTGGCCGCGGGCATGGACGACTTCGTCGCGAAGCCCGTGACCATGGCGACGCTGCGCGCCTCGATCGACAGATTGCTGGAGCGGGCTCGAGCCGCCGCCTAGGGATCGGACCCCGCGGGGTCCGACACCTGCGCCTATTTCAGGATGGCTTCGATGGAGGCGAGCTCGCTGGCCGAGAAATCGAGCTTGTCGAGCGCGCCCACCGCCTCTTCGACATGCGCCACCTTGCTGGCGCCGATCAGCGAAGACGTGACCTGTTTGTGACGCAAAGTCCACGCCACCGCCATCTGCGCCAACGACTGTCGTCGCGCCTTGGCGAGCTCGTTGAGCTTCTTCACCTTCTCGACCTTGGCCGGCGTAATGGCTTCCGGATCGAGCGAGGTGTGTTTCGCCGCGCGTGAATCTTCGGGGATGCCGTTCAGGTATTTGTGGGTGAGCAGGCCCTGCGCCAGCGGTGAGAAGACGATGCAACCCATGTGCTGCTTGTCGAGCTCGGCGATGAGGCCGTCTTCGATCCAGCGATTGAACATGTTGTAGCTGGGCTGGTGGATCAGGCACGGCGTGCCGAGCTGCTTGAGAATTGCCGCGGCCTTCGCGGTCTGCTCGGGGTTGTAGCTCGAGATGCCGGCGTACAGCGCACGCCCCGAGCGCACGATGTGGTCGAGCGCACCCATGGTCTCTTCCAGCGGCGTTTCCGGATCGAAGCGATGACTGTAGAAGATGTCGACGTACTTCAGACGCATGCGCGCCAGCGACTGGTCGCAGCTCGCCACCAGGTATTTGCGCGAGCCCCACTCGCCGTACGGGCCCGGCCACATGAGATAGCCCGCCTTCGACGAAATGATCATCTCGTCGCGATACGGGTGGAAATCCTTGTGCATGAGCACGCCGAAGGTTTCCTCGGCCGAGCCCGGCGACGGGCCGTAGTTGTTAGCGAGGTCGAAGTGGGTGATGCCGAGATCGAAAGCGCGGCGCGCGATGTTGCGGCCGTTCTGGAACACGTCGACGTCGCCGAAGTTGTGCCACAGGCCGAGCGAAATGGCCGGCAGGCGCACGCCGCTGCGCCCTACGCGGTTGTACTTCATCGACTGGTAACGCGCGTCGGACGGCTGGTATTCCATTGAGCAGGCTCGCTAGGTTTTTCGACGGGCGCGTAACATCGCGAACCCGGCCAACAAAATCAAGGCCGAAGGATCGATGGCGAAGCCTAGTTTGGGTGCTCGCATGGCCCCCAACTCGGTGAGTGAAGAGCACGCGAGGATGTTTCAGCGTGTGATCAGCCAGACCCCGGCGCCCAGCAAGGCGACGCCGGCGAGTCGCGTCAGGGTAATCGGGTGTTCAGGCAGCCCCATGAACCCGAAGTGGTCGAACACCAGCGCCGTGGCCAACTGCCCGAGCAGCGCAAGACCCAGCAGGCTGGTGGTGCCGAGCTGGGAGGCCACCACCGTGGAGATGGCAACGTAAAACGCGCCCATGAATCCGCCGAACCAGGCCCACGCCGGCACGGCCGCCAGCGTGTCGCGCGGCGGCAGCGGCGCGCGGGTGACGATGAGCAGGGCAATGAGCGCCGCGGTGCCGACGAGGAAGCTGATGAGCGCGGCCATGTTGGCGCTTTGCAGCACGGTGCGCAGCTTCGAATTCATGCCCACCTGCGCGGTGAGCCCGAGTCCGGAGACAATGCCGAGGATGTAGGCCAGGCCGCGCAAAACTAACTACCTCGCAGGCGCTGGAGCAGGCGCAGGCCTGCGGGAAACCTTGCCAGGGCGAGGATCGAGCGCCAGAACAGCCGCTTGCCCAACGCCGCGCGCTGTTGCGGCACGGCGGCGAACACCTCGGCCCGCACGTCGCGATGACGGGCGTCGCCTTGGGCGGCGTCGACGGGAAGAATGGGCTCGGGCATGGCGGGGCCGAGGATACCGCGCGCGCGTCAGATTGCGGCGGTTTCCATTTCCCAGGTGCTCAGCGGCGCTCCACGCCGGACCCAGAAACCGACACCACTGGGGCGGAAATGCCGGCGCAGGCGCGCGGTATACCACGCGGCTTCGCGTAAAAAAACGTCGCGGTCGGTCCGCGTGCGATCGCAGTTCTCGCGCCAGTCACGCGTGGTGAGTGCCGACAGGTACAGCACGCCGCGCGTCAGGCGCGCGAGATTGGCGATGGCGCGCGCCGCCGTGCGATCGTCGAGGTACTGCAGCACGTCGTAACACACCACGAGATCGAACGGATCCGCCGACCAGCTGGCAAGTGAGCCCTGAATCCAGCCGAAGCGTTTGCACAGGTATTCGCTGTATTCCAGGCCGGTGTACTCCGCGCGCGGAAATCCGCGCTCGAGCGGCGCGCGCAGAAGACCAATGCCACAGCCGGCGTCGAGCAGACGGCGCACCGGCAGGCCGATGTGATTGGCATACGCCGCGATGAGATTGGCGCGCGCCTTCATCTCGGCACGCGAGGTCACCGCGGTGCGCGAATCGAAATAGAACCGCCGGTAATAGTCCTTGTCGAAACGCGTCGTCACTGGGCTGTCTTGGCGAGCTCGCGGCGTATCGAGCGGCGCACCAGCAGGCCGCCGGCCAGGCCGGTGAGTCCCACGAGGATGGCGACGGTCGGGCCTAACCAGTTGTCGATGAACAGCGCGACGCGCGCGTCGCTGGGCCGGTGCGCCCGGTAGAGCATTGGAATCTTTGCGCCGACCGGAAAACGCTTCGCGGTCGTCGAGAATTGTCCGTCGACGGTCACGATTTCGCCGGTGGCCGTCTTGAAGCGCACGCGCGGACGAAAACGTGTGGCCTCACCGTCGGGGATCGCGCGATAACTAACCACTTCCCCGGTGGTGCGTAACACATCACTCGAGAAGCTGAGCGTCCGCCACGAAAGAAATGCTGCTAACAAGAGGCAGCCCACGCCCAGCGCGAGCAGCAGCCGGGCTGCGAGTTCCAGAATTCGGAATGTCATTTGCACGATTCAAAGTTTCACACTAGATTCCCAGTCTATTCGATGTGGGGAGCACGATGATCGAGCCGGAGAAGAAAGGGTCCAAGTGGCCATGGATACTGGTGCCCATCGCCGCCTTCAGCCTGTTTTTCGTGCTGCGCCAATGTACGCACCAGCTGCCGCCCGTGGACCAGGCGACGCCGGCGGAGCCGGCGCCGCAATAGCCCAAACTTCCCCCTCAACGCTGGTTCAGCTTGAACGTGACGCGCAGGCGATGCCACTGCGCGAACGGAACGCCGTCCCGGGTCGCGGGCTTCAACCGCCAGTTGCGCTTCGCCTCGGTCAACGCCGAGCGATCGAGCCCTTCGAACCCCGTGCTCGTGACAATGCGTGCCTCGCCCACGCGGCCGCTCGGCAACACGTAGACCTCGATGTCGGCGGTGCCGGTATTGCCCTCGCGAATGTCGCGGGGCGGGTACGGCGGCTGCGTCAACGGATAACGCGAATCCAGCCGCACGGCGGTGACCGGCGGGCCGGCGAAGATGTCGGGTTGCTGTGGGCGGGTGTCGGCAGGGTCGGAGGGCAGTGCCGTGATTGTGTCCGTGGAGTCAGACGCAATCGGCGGGAGATCCGGCGCCGGGAATACCAAGATGTCCTGTTGTGGCCGGTATTCGACTGGTTGTGGCGGCGGCTCGATTCGCCGGGGCTCGTCGATGAATTTGGTGGCCATCGGTTCGAGCGGGTTGAGGCTGGGTGCGAGTCCCAAGCTTTGCGCGATCACGTACAGGACGCCGACGTGCACCGCCGCCACCACGCCCATTCGACCTAATGCGCCGAGGGGGCGCATTTCTGCTGTGCGAGCCACCATAACCACCTCCGCCACGGCTGGAAATCAGCCGCCTGGATGGTCAACGCGGCGAATTCACCGGGCGGGTTACGAAGCTGGAATGAGTGCGCGCCAATGGCAGGCTACGCGGTTACCATAGCGCCCCTTTTATGAGCCGCCGCCAACCAAAAGTCGGGTTTGTCAGCCTCGGGTGCCCCAAAGCGCTCGTGGACTCTGAACGCATCATCACGCAGCTGCGCGCGGAAGGGTACCAGGTCGCGCCTAGCTACGACTCCGCCGACGTGGTCGTGGTGAACACCTGCGGCTTCATCGACTCGGCCGTGGATGAGTCGCTCGATGCGATTGGCGAAGCGCTCGAACAAAACGGCAAAGTCATCGTGACCGGTTGCCTGGGCGCGCGGCCGGAGAAGATTCTCGAGCGGCATCCGAAGGTGCTGAAGGTCACCGGGCCGCACGCCTATGAAGATGTGATGAGCGCGGTGCACGAGCACCTGCCGCCCAAGCACGATCCGTTCCTCGACCTCGTGCCGCCGCAGGGCATCCGCCTCACACCGCGCCATTACGCGTATCTCAAGATCTCCGAGGGCTGCAACAACAAGTGCAGCTTCTGCATCATTCCGTCGATGCGCGGATTGCTGGTCAGTCGCGGCATCGACGAAGTGCTGCGCGAGGGCGAGAAGCTGGCACGTGCGGGCGTCAAAGAGCTGCTGGTGATCTCGCAGGACACCTCGGCCTATGGCGTCGACATCCGCTACCGGGAAGCGGAATGGCGCGGGCAGAAATACGAAACGCGTTTCCTCGATCTGGCGCGTGGTTTGGGCGAGCTCGGCATCTGGGTGCGCATGCACTACGTGTATCCGTACCCGCACGTCGACGATGTGATTCCGCTGATGGCCGAACGCAAAGTCCTGCCCTACCTCGACATTCCGTTCCAGCACGGCAGCCCCACGGTGCTGAAGCGCATGCGCAGGCCCGGCCAGGTGGAGAAGACGCTGTCGCGCATCAAGGCGTGGCGCGAGGTTTGCCCGGACCTGACGATCCGTTCGACGTTCATCGTCGGCTTTCCGGGCGAGACCGAAGCCGAATTCGACGAGTTGTTAGCCTGGCTCGATGAGGCGCAGCTCGACCGCGTGGGCGCGTTCAAGTATTCGCCGGTGGAAGGCGCGGCCGCGAACGACGTGGCGCCGCATGTTGCTCCCGAGATTCAGGAAGAGCGGCTGGCGCGCTTCATGCGGAAATCGGCCGGCATCAGCGCGGCCAAGCTGGCGGCAAAAGTCGGCCATCGCATGCAGGTGCTGGTGGATGCGATCGACGGCAATGTCGCGGTGGCGCGCAGCATGGCCGATGCGCCGGAGATCGACGGCGTGGTGCGCATCGCGAAAGGCGGCAAACTCAAGATTGGCGAATTCGCCGACGTGGAGATCACCGGGTCGAGCGATCACGATTTAGAGGCCAAGATCAACCGCCTGAATTGATGCGGGCAATTTCCGGACTTCGCTTGATGACGCGATCCATCGATGCGTGGCTCTACCAGATGGGGCAGAGCGGGCTCGAGCGCGTGCAACTCGAAGACACGGAGCACTATGTGGTCGCCAGGCGTGTGTTGTCGGATCCGCACGCGCAGATTTCGAAGATGCTGGGGCTGACCACCGAGGAGTGAATCTCGGGAATGCTTCGGGCGTTGACGGCGTCACCGCACCAGCCGGACCACCGCGGGCAGTATCTCCTCGAGGTACTGCTGCGGAGTCACATTGAGTTTGGACGGTGCCTGAGTCTTGTGGGCCACCACCACATTCAGCGCCGGCAACACGGTGATGAACTGCCCCAACGCCCCGCTGGCGGTGTAACCGCCTTTCAGTCCCTGCTGCCAGTTCGCTGCGGGATCGAAGATCCACCACAAATAGCCATAACCCAATCCGTCGACGAACGGCGAGGTACGCGCCACTTCCGCGGCCGGCGTCGTTACCTTGGTAGTCAGCCGGACCCAGGAACGTGGCAATACCTGCCGCCCGGCCCAGCGGCCGTCCTGCAGCATGAGCAGGCCGATCCGCGCCATGTCGCGAGTGGACAGCACGAAGTGCTGCGCGGGATGCGCGGATTCTCCCGTGTCGTTGCGCACTGGCTGCGCGCCGATGTCCCAGTCCTGCATGCCGATCGGACGCGCGACATCTTCCTCGAACGCGCGGTAGAGGCCGCGCCCCGTGAGTTTTTCGAAAATGGCACCGAGCGCGTTGAAGTCCCAGTTGTTGTACAGAAAATATTCGCCGGGCCGTACGGAACCGCGCGGCGGCGCGCGGTCGGTTGCGTCGCCGAGATTCGCCGCGCGATGGTAGATGCCGGACCTCGCCATGAGCAGGTGACGAACGGTGGCAGTCCGCTCGATCGGGAGCAGCCCACCGGTATCGTCGAAGCCGATGGACTCGAGCGTGGTATCGAGGTCGATGACGCCGCGCGCGACCGAGGCGCCGAAAATCATGGAGACGAGACTCTTGCGCGCGGAGGCGATGTAGGAAATCAGGCGCTCGTCGCCGTAGCTCGCGATGACGCGCCCGCGATGGACCGCCATGAGAGAAGTCGTGTCCAGTCTCGCGAGCAACTGAGCGAGCGGCGGTGCGGCACGGCTGTTTGGCGGTTCCGCCCGGACCCAGTCGACCGGAGCTGGTGGCGTCATCGCACGAGGCGCATACGTGCACCCTGCGGCGGTGGCGGCGGCTGCACCCAGAATGAAATCTCTTCGGAGGACTTGGCGGGACATATGGGGTCCTTGCGTTGCTTCTTGGACGCACACGCCGAACCTCGGGTTTAGCTCTGCTAGGCCAATCGCGGGTAGGTAAACAGGAGAAAGTGCACCGCGTTCACGCCGAAGTGCACTGCCATCGCCGCTTCGAGGCGCTGTGTGCGCATGAAGGCCCAGCCGTACCCGAGCCCCGCGACGGTTGCGGCAAGGACGTAGTTCAGGCCGCCGGCGAAGTGCGCGAGGCCGAACAGGATGGCGCCAGTGACTAGCGCTATTCCCGCGGCGAGCGCCGGACGTGATCCCACGCGCGACAATTCCTGCTGGACGAAACCGCGGAAGAACGCCTCTTCAGAAAGGCAGGTGAAGAACAGATTGATCGGCGCAAACAGCATGAACAGCGCCGTCCACTTGGGCGCGAAGCTGGAGTAGCCCATGAGGATCACGACTGCCATTCCCGCGACCGCCGTGATTGCGAACACCGGAAATGCGCGCGCGAGCACCGGACCGAGCTCCCTCCAGGAGCGCACGAGCAGGGGCTTGATCAGCCCCAGGATCACGATACCGGTGACGACCTTGGGGAATCCCACGCCGATGGAATACGGCGCAGCGCCGGCGGACAACACTTGCGGCGCGATCAGCTCCACGCGGTTGAAGCCGGGCAGCAAGGCCAGCCCCATGGCGAGCGCATAGACGAAGAAGAGCAGACCGGCGAGTGCCTGCCAGGCGGGTCTGTTGGGCAAAGCCGTATCGGCGCGAACGCGCGCATAGACGATGGCCAGTGCGGCGAGCAGCGCGATCCAGAGTGCGGCGAGGCCGTCGAGAGCGCCCGAGTAGTAGCCGGCAACGACGGCTGCGGCCAACGCGCCGATCCAGATCGCGCGGTGCATCCAGAGTCCCGCGACTGCGGCCAGCAGCAGCAAGAATGGCAGGTAGGTGCTAGGCGTCACGAGCGAATCGAAGTCCGGCCCCTTTTCCTAACAAATGGGGTCTGACCCCATTACTCGACGGTGACGGACTTGGCGAGGTTACGCGGCTGGTCGACGTCGGTGCCCTTGAGAATGGCGACGTGGTACGCCAGCAGCTGCAGCGGCACGGTGTACACGGCGGGAGCCTGGAAGTAGCTCACGTGCTTGGGCATCTGGATGACGGTCACGCCATCCGAGGACACGAAACCGGAATCCGGATCCGCGAACACGATGAGCTCGCCGCCGCGCGCGCGCACTTCCATGAGATTGCTCTTGAGCTTCTCGAGCAGGTCGTTGTTGGGCGCCACGGTGATCACGGGCATGTCCGCGTCCACGAGCGCCAGCGGACCGTGCTTGAGCTCGCCGGCGGGATAGGCCTCGGCGTGGATGTACGAGATTTCCTTGAGCTTGAGCGCACCTTCCATTGCGATCGGGTGCAACGCGCCGCGCCCCAGGAACAACGAGTGATGTTTGTCAGCGAAGCGCTTGGCGAGGTCGTAGATGACCCCATCGAGCGTCAGAGTCTTTTCGATGAGCGAAGGGATTTCGATGAGCCGCTGTACCAGGCTACGCTCGCGCTCGGCATCGGCGGTGCGATGTTTGGCGAGCGCGATCACCAGCATGCTGAGCGCGGTGAGCTGGGTGGTGAATGCCTTGGTCGAGGCCACGCCGATCTCGGGCCCCGCGCGAGTCAGCATCACCAGTTCCGATTCGCGCACCAGCGAGCTCTCGGGAACGTTGCAGATGGCCAGTGAAGCCAGGTAGCCAGCCTGCTTGGCGAGCCGCAGCGCGGCCAGTGTGTCCGCGGTCTCGCCCGACTGCGAGATGGTGACGAACAGTGAATTCTTGGGGACCACCGGGTTGCGATAGCGGTATTCGCTGGCGATCTCCACGGTGCACGGCAGCTTGCAGATTTGCTCGATGAAATAGCGCGCGACGCTGCCCGAATGAAAGCTCGTGCCACAGGCGATGATGTGCACGTGCTCGGTACGTTTGAATATTTCCGTGGCGGCCGGCCCGAAAGCCGCCTCTAACAACCTGCCATTGGCCACGCGCTCGGCCAGCGTGTCGGCGACGGCGCGCGGCTGCTCGTGGATTTCCTTGAGCATGAAGTGGCGGTACTGGCCCTTCTCGGCCGCGTCGGCGGAAAGCTCGCTCTCGCGGACCGGGCGCTCGACGGTGTCACCGTTCTTGTCGAGCACTTTGTATGAAGTGCGGTGAATGTCGGCGACGTCGCCCTCTTCGAGGAACATGAAGCGGCGGGTGACCGGCAGCAGTGCGGCGACATCGGAGGCGACGAAATTCTCGCCGACGCCGAGACCGACCACCACCGGACAGCCTTCCCGTGCCAGGATGATCCGCTCGGGTTCGCTCTCGCTGACTACCGCCAGCGCGTAGGCGCCCTCGAGCTCGGCGACGGTGGCGCGTACTGCCTTGAACAGGTCTTTCTGCGCCTGCATGTGGTGGTGCACGCGATGCGCGATGACTTCCGTGTCGGTTTCCGACGTGAAGACGTAGCCCAGCTTCTTCAGCTCGTCGCGCAGTTCTTCGTGGTTTTCGATGATGCCGTTGTGGACGATCGCGAGGCCGTCGTGCGAGATGTGCGGGTGCGCGTTGCGCTCCGAAGGCACGCCGTGCGTCGCCCAGCGCGTGTGCGCGATGCCCACCAGGCCGTGCGTCGGGTCGGCTTCGATCGCCTTCTCGAGCATCTTGACCTTGCCGACGGTGCGCAGGCGCTTGAGCTTGGCGGTGCCGTTCAGTACGGCAATTCCGGCGGAGTCGTAGCCCCGGTATTCGAGGCGGCGCAGTCCCTCCATGAGGATGGGGACGACGTTGCGCTCAGCGATGGCTCCGACGATGCCGCACATTTAACAGTGTCCAGGATTTGGGGGGCGGCTAGTTTGCCTGAGTGCGCCAGCGGATCGCAGTAGGAAAGCGGTCCGGCGAGGTGCATCTGCTACGCCGCTCACATACGGTCGCTGATCGGGCCTTATGGTATTAACAATCAATACGTTACGGGGACCTACCGCAGCTGGATCACGCAGGCGGCGCTCAGCAGGGGTTGCCGGGCGGCACCCGCGTGGACAGCAGCGCCCTGACCCTCACGGAACGTGCGCATCCACATGCGCGCGGAAAGCCGGCCGTACCGACAGCCGCTGGTAGTAGCCGTGCAGTGCATCGAGGTGCGGGCGCTCGATTGGGCTCAGCAGCCATCGGTGGGTAGATAGCCCGAGCCCTACGTCCGCGAGCGTGAAGAATTCGCCGGTGATGAACTGCCCGCCCTTCTGGAAGTGATCATCGAGCATGCCCATGTGTGTGTTCCAGCTGGCGACGCTGGCGGCAATGAGGCCGGGATCGGTGTGTGCCCGGCTTTTGCGCGCCAGGGCCAGGAAGGCGTAGCTCCAGGCGGCGTTGAGATCGGTGGCCTGCCAGTCCATCCACTGCTCGACCAGCGCGCGCGCTTCGGGGTCCCCGGGCAGCAAAGTTTGCCGCTGCTGCTTGCCGGCAAGATAGCGGCAGATGGCGTTTGACTCCCACAACACGAAGCCGCCGTCTTCGATCACCGGGACCTTGGCGTTGGGATTGCGCGCCAGCAGCTGCTGATCGGATTCGACGTGGTCGAAATGCAGGTCGAGCTCGCCGCAAGTCCACAGCACCTTGCGCACGTTGATCGAAGAAGTTCTGCCCAGGACCCGGAGTGACATTGCCGTGCCTACTTCTGTCGCTCGATTTTCTTGATTCGTCCATCGACGATGGTGATGACCATCGGCGGCGCGGTGGAGCCGCGGTCGTAGGTCCAGGTTTCCACCTCGGATTCACCGACTTTGACCATGAGCCCGTTATTGCGATTGCGCACCAGTACGTCCTGCGTGGTGACTTCACGGTGCGTGGGCTGCCCGCACTTCTGCGTGAGCTCCGCCACCGACAACTCGCTTGATGCTATCCATTTACCGCAGCGAAAACTTTCATCGGACGACGCCGACAGCGGCAACAGCAGCAGGGCTGCGGCGATGAGTGTTGGGTTTTTCATGGGCCTCACTGCTACTCCAGTTTGGCTCCCCTTTCAACAAACATCTGTTTCAGCAGCGAGCGATGGCAGCGCGCCTCGTTCTGGCAATAGCAGCCCACCGAGAAGTTAGCCTCGTGCGACAAAGCCGCTAGCACATCGAGTGACTGGCTGGCGGCGGGAGCCTTCATCTCCGCGCGATATTTGCGCGCGAACGCCGCCCATTGCCGGTCCGTTTCCGCGCCGAGGCCGAGTTTCATCGTCTCGACGCTGGGGGCGAGCAGCGGAAACCAGTGGTCGTACCAGTCGAGCCGCGCGAAGTCTTTTTTCGGCACGCCGCGCGGCGGCCGGCGCACCGTGCCAAGACGCGTGCCTTCATGGCGGGCGCGTGGCATCCCGAGGCGCACGATGCGGATGCTCATCGCGTGGCGTCAGTGCCGCTTGAAGTACTGCACTGCGCGTTCGTGCTTCTCGGCTGCCGCACGCGAGCCAAATGTGCCGAGATTGCGACGCTTGCCGGTCTTGCGGTCGAGCTTGCGCGAATACAGCCGGTACTGGCCGCTGGGAAGTTTCCGGATCATGGCGCGATTGCAGCACGTGCCTGGTGGCGGCGCTGCCGTCGCGCACCGGTGCCGGCTGTGGGAATCTGTACCTTCAGGTCTTGCCCAGCGCAAAAGTATGCATCGGCTGCCAACGGCCGCTGGCATTCTCGATGAGCATGAGCTCGGTGCAGCGCGCCGCGATGCCCGCGCCCGCCGGCAGTGCTATGCGCAGCTCCACTTCAATCTCGCACAGCAGTGGCTCATCGCCATGCGCCACGGTGACGTGCGGCACGACGGTATCGAACTTGCCTTCGAACGGCGGGTAGTCCGGAAAAGCGCGAAACACGCCATCGATGAGCGCCGAGAAGGAATCGTCGGGATCGGGCGCGAGATACAGTGCCACCGGGAAACGCTGCGTTTTCGCCATGCGATAGTTGAAGCATGGCACGGAGTCCGCCACTGCCTGCAACGCTGCCAGCACACCCGCGTCCACGAGCGGTGGCGCCATGAACGGATAGAGAATGGTGACGTGCGCCGGCACATTGCGCCGCGCCGACGGATCGAACCGCTGCCGGTAGTGCGCGATATAGCGCTCGGCTTCCGGGACCCGGCAGATGAGCGCGGTTTCGGGCAATTCAGCCGCAACCTTCGACGTAGTGCAGGTGTTCCCACGGCCCGCCCTGGATGGCCGTCACTTTGCCGTGGGAAGTTTCGAAGCGCATGCCGTATTCGCCGTTCGAGGATTTCATGGTGATGGTGTGGCCCGCTTCATCGTACTTGTGCGGCTGGATGTCGAGGCGCGCGCCATACAGCGACTTGAGCTCACCCTCGGTGGAGCCGATGCGCGCGCCAGAAAGTGTGCGCAGCGTCGACGCCCCGTTCAGCTCTATTCTAACTACCTTGTCCTGGATGATCATGAGATCGAAATCGTTACCTCCGCCGTGGTAGCGCAGGTACCAGCACTCGCCCGCCGGCGCTGCACGCTCGAGCCCGGAGAAATCCGCGAGACCCATCACCTGCTCCACGGTCATGCCCGCGCGGATCGGACCCAGCCCGCCCATGGTGAGACACCAGCGCGCTGCGGCCAGCGTCTGGGCAGCCATCGAGATGCCGATGGCGGCAGCGACTACCCACGAGCGCTTCATGCGCGCATGCCCGCGGCGTCTATCTTGCCTAACAACCATTGCAGCCCAGAGAGGTGCTGCTGATCGTGACTGCACAGGTAGTGCACCAGCCCGCGCAACGTGACCGGACCATACCCTTCGAACACCGCCGGACGCCGCAGCTGCATGGCGTCGAGGCCGCGCAGCAGCGCCATGGTCGTCGCGCGTGCGGCGCGAATCTCGGCGAAAACCTGCGTGGAATCGGCACGGCCGTAGTCGCGCTGCTTCGCCACGGTCTCGCTGTCGATCGACGGCAACAGTGGCGCCTGCTCTTCCAGCGTGCGCTTGAAACGCAGCTGGTAGCCTTCGATTTCGATGTCGCGCACGTGACAGATCTGCTCGATGGCGGTGAAGGGCTCACTGGGTACGCCGTCCCACGACGGCGGCGCCCAGTGCACGAACTGCGCGGGAAATGCGGCGTAATGTTTTTCGAGCTCGCGGGGAAATGCCTCGAGCGCGGCCAGGGTGATGGGATGCATGGCCGCCATTATCAACCAAACCGGTCGAGCAGCGCCGCATCGCTCGCACCCAGCGGACGCGGATGGCTCTGGCCGCGCCAGTGGTCGATAGCCCCGATCTCCTCACTCTGAAAGCTTGCCGGCACGTCGTCGGCATCGCAGGCGAACACCGCGCCGAAGTGCGCAGCGCCGTCGTTGACTTCGACCAGGCCAAGCCAACGAAGATTGCGCGCGCTGCAGCCGGCTTCTTCCCGAAGCTCCCGGGTCACGGCCTCGCGCGCGGATTCCCCGGGATCGATGAGCCCGCCGGGCAGCTCCCAGACCTTGCGATAACGATTGAACACCAGCAACACGCCGGCTTTGTCGCTGGCCAGGACCACGGCGAATGTCGGAGCCGCCACCGTGGCGCATTGCGATTCGGAAACTTCGTGAACGGCAATGAACCGGGCGAGTGGCATCGACACAAGTTTAGCGTGGCGCCCCTCTGCAACGTGGTGGACCGATAGCCGCACAGGATTGTTGGTGGAGTACGAGATTTCTGAGGGCGACGAACCGGGCTACGACAACGTACGCCTGCGGTTGTCCGGCGAGCAACGCCTGCCGCTCGAGCAGTGGGAGGAATTCAAACGCACGGCGGTCGGCGCGAAATAGCTATTTGACGCTGGCGAGCCGCGACGGCAGCGGTGTGTCGGTGAGCCATCTCACCGCGGCCGCGATGTCGTTATAGAACACACGGTAGTCACCTTCGCCGAAAGCCAGACGCGCCAGATATGCAAGCTTGGCGGTGGGCACCACGATCGCTCGCCGCAAGTACAGATCGCCGAGGTTTTCATCGAGCGCGCGTTGCGACCAGGGCACGTCGACGTGCGGCGGATGCATCTCCAGCACGTCGTAGAGAATTTTGGCGCGGCCCGCGTCGCGCGCGAGCTGCACGACCTGCGCCTGACATTGCGTGAGCAATTCCGCCGTCGGCTCGCCACGCAGGCGCGCGATGATGAGCTCGCCACTCAACTCAACCCACAGTGCTCCGTTCATTTGGGCTTTTTCTCCGGCCGCTTCCAGCCTTCCAATGTCACCTGCCTGGCACGCGCCACGGTGAGTTGCCCGTCGGGCGCATCCTTGGTGATGACGCTGCCGGCCGCCGTGGTGGCGTTCTTGCCGATGCGTACCGGCGCGACCAGCATGTTCCCCGATCCGATGAAGGCACCGTCTTCGATGATGGTGGTGGATTTGTTCACGCCGTCGTAGTTGCAGGTGATGGTGCCCGCACCCACGTTGACGCCTTTGCCGATGACCGCATCGCCCAGGTAGGTGAGGTGATTGGCCTTGCTGCCGTCGGCGATCTGCGTCTTCTTGAGCTCGACGAAATTGCCGACGTGCACGTCCTGCCCCAGCTTCGAGCCGGGACGCACGCGAGCGTACGGGCCGATGATGCATCCGGTGCCGAGCTCGCTCTGCTCCAGCACCGAATTGGGGTGGATCACGCTGCCGGCGCCGATGCTCACGTCGCGCAACACCACGTTCGGCCCGACTCGAACGCGATCGCCGAGCATGACTTTGCCTTCGAGCAGTACGTTCGCGTCGAGAAATACGTCCTTGCCCACGCTGACTTCGCCGCGGACGTCGATTCGGGAAGGATCGGCTAGCGTGGCTCCCGCGAGCATGAGCTCGCGCGCGCGCTCGGCGCGATGCATGGCTTCGAGCTCGGCGAGCTGCACCTTGTCGTTTACGCCCAGCACTTCGGCAACCGTGGGCGAGATGATCGGCGTGACCCTGACCTTGTCCTTGACCGCCATGGCGATGATGTCGGTGAGGTAGTACTCGCCCTGCGCATTGGCGTTCTTGAGTCTTCCCAGCCATTTGCGCAGTAGTTTGCCAGGCACCGCCATGATGCCGCTGTTGCCTTCCCGGATCTTCAATTGGCTCTTGCTCGCGTCTTTCTGCTCGACGATTTTCTGGATGGCGCCGCGCGCATTGCGGACGATGCGGCCATAACCGCTGGGATTTTCCAGCAGCACCGTGAGCAGACTCATGGCTTTGGCGCCGGCGGCCTCGATGAGCAGGCGCAGGGTCTCGGTGCGAATCAGCGGCACGTCGCCATACAGCACCAGCACCAGCTCATCGTCGGCGACGTTGGGCATGGCCTGCATGACGGCGTGGCCGGTGCCGAGCTGTTCGGCCTGGAGCGCCCATTTGAGATCCACTTTGGGCAGGTTCCCGCCGAGTGCCGCGCGCACCGCGTCGCCGCCGTGCCCATACACCACGTGCATGGAAGAGGGGTTCAACGCGCGGGCGCGGCTAACAACGTGACCCAACAGTGGCACGCCAGCGAGCGGCTGCAGCACTTTGGGAAGATCGGACTTCATTCGCTTGCCCTGACCGGCAGCGAGAATGACGACGGCGAGTTTCATGAGGCCGCGAGTTTAGCGGCCCCCAATCAAATAGACACGAATTCAAGGCAAATCAGCGGCGGAACTGCCGTCCGGTCGCGTTGTAAGGATCGTTGCCGCCGGCATCGAAGGCCGCCAGATCGTTTTCGCCGAGCAGCGTGTCCATGACACTGCGCGTTGTCTGGGGAGTGGCGCGGGGTCTGGCCGGGCGCGAGAGACCGGGAACGACTCCCTCGCCCGGGGTGGTGGCGGCGGTCCAATCGACTTGGTTGTCGTTTCCGGGACTCATGGATCGGAAATATACGCCCGAAATCTTTGCAAGGGGATGTTCGTGGTCGGCTGCAAAGGGCCGTTCGTCGGGGTGAACGCCGGCCGTCGGCCGCTATCTACCGCTCGTCCCCGGCATGGTTAGAGCAGCCTCGACCCCTGCCTGCGGCCGTAATCCGTGTCGAGGTCGAATTGCCGCTGTTTTTCCCGGTATTCGCGCAAGACTTCATTGGCGGTGGCATTGACCTTGGACTCGAGCGCCCGGCAGCTCGCGGCTTTTCCCCGGGCCTTGAGTTTGCGCCGGACTTCACGGGCGGCAGCACGCGCAAGCCTGTGATGACCGTCCTCGTGCTCACGCAAGTCTTCGCTGAAGCGATTCCAGGTTTCGACCAGTCTAGTCGAGGAACCGGGCGGTGGATTCCAGCGCGGAAGACGCATGGTGACATCGAGATCGACTTCGACATCCTTCGGGCGGCATACGCCATCTTCCATTCTCATCGAGAATTTCCACGCGATCCGGTACTCGGTGTATCCGTCGCCGCGTATTCCCGTTTCGCCCACCGGACCCAGCCGCGACAGATCGGCGCGCAGTTCCCGCGCGGTCGTCCCACGCAGATCGAAGTACTCGATGCGGAAACTCTCCCTGGCGGAGGCGATGCCCGGCGAGACCATCAGGCAAGCGCACAGGACGACGGTTCTCGCGGCGATCAATTCGGCTCACTCATGAGGGCATGGATCTTGGTCAGCGTGGCCCAGTTGCGTGTGGTTGCGGTGTTGCCGAGACCCTTCAGCAAAGGGCCCAGCGCCTTGCTTTCCAGAATTCCGTCGGCGCACCACAGATACGCCGCGTGCCTGCCGATCTGAAGCCTTTCGTCGCCCCAGTCCGCGCGTGCCAGCGTTTTCACGGACGCGAGCGCCCTGCTCTCGTTGGTCACCGCCACCAGCAGCCGTGCCGGATCGGCCGCGACGGCACCCAGCTCGTTGCCGGCGACGATGCCCGCCAGGTCTTTTCCGGACTTGACGATGACCAGCGCATCGACACCCAACTTCTTCAACACCGCCTGGCGGATACGGCCGGCGTGAGTGGCAGCGGGCTCGGCGCCACCGGTGAACACCGCATTGCCGCTGTTGAGCAGCGTCGCGACTTCGTGGTAGCCGAGCCTTCCTAACAACACGCGCAAGTCGGCCATGGCGACGCGCTTGGCTTTGCCGACGTTGATACCGCGCAACAGCGCGACGTAGCGTGGCATGGTTCAGCTTCCCGGCGGCACATTCATGGAGAAATAGTGCGCCTCGATGATCATGCCTTTGCGCAGGTAGAACCGATGCGCGTCGAGCCGCTTGACGCCGGAGAGCAGTCTCAATTGCCGGCAGCCGCGATTCGCGGCTTCCTTGACCAGCCAGTCGAACAGCGCGCCACCATAGCCTTTGGAGCGCGCGGTGCTCAGCGCCACCAGGTCTTCAATCTCGAGGTACTTTCCCGCGTGCAGCCATTCGGAAACGCGGTAACCGGCGACGGCCTTGATGCCGGTGTCGTCCAGGTACGCGAGTCGGAAGTTGGTGGTTGCCATGAGGTGCTGGATCGCGGCCACGAAGGTATCGGCCGCCAGCTGCGGCCGCAGCTCCGCGAGGACCGGGAAACACGCGGCGATATCGTCCTCGCTCGATGCGATGGCGATCCTGCTCACAGCGATCCCGCTTTGCGATCGAATTGCTGGATCGCCGCAACGATGCCCGCGATGATTTCCGCGTCCGATGGCGGCGGATCGAGGAACACCTGGTAACTCTTCACCGCCAGCACGGCAATCTCGCTCGGACGCGACGGCACGTGCCCTCCCGGGAAGCGCACCGGGTGTTGCCGCATGAAATTCGCAGCCGCGGTGACCGCGCGGTGCTCTTCACGGTCCTGCTCGCTCGCGTAATCGAAACTCCACTGCGCGATGCGCTCGTTGATGACGCTCTTGTCGGGACCGGCGTTCATGCCTGCCGCGGCGAACACGCGGCAATCGTAGGTGCGGCAGGTTTCGGGCCGATGCTCATAGATGGAGCAGCCACCGTTGGTGAACATGAAGCAATGCCCCTGTTCGTCGAATCCCATGAGCTGGTTGCCGTTGGTGGAGCCGGGCACGGGCCGCAGCTTGTCCTCGCCGATGTGCGCAAGCGCGGCCGTTTCGTGCGGCCGGACTTTGATGAAATAGGACGAGGTGCAGCAGCCGCGGCAATCCCCGCAGGCAACGTCCATGCCGGCACGGCCGGCGAGCGCCGCGCGCATCGCGCGGAGCCACTCGGAGAAGTCACCCGCCGCAAGACTCAAGCACCCACCTCGACGAGAACCCCGCCGGGAGCGCCCACGTAGAACGAGTAGGCATGCTCCCGTTTCGGCGCGGCAACTTCGAGGCCGTCCGCAACCATACGGCTGTGGATGGCGTCGACTTTCGCTTCGGAGTCGAGAAAGAAGCCCACGTGAAAATTCGCGGGGTAGGTGGTCGTGGATTTCGAGCCGAGCTTCATCAGGGTGAGCACGAAGCCGGCATCGTCGAGCATCACGGTGAGACCCGCATTGCCGCTGATCTTGCGCAAGTCGAAGTATTTCTCGAAGAACCCGCTGGCCGCGGGAACGTCGGGCACCATCAGGTGCAGGTGATTCACTCTCATGGGCGCATGCTCGCGCGTGACGCACGGCTGCGCAACGATATCTACTGGTAGGCGCTGTAGCGTGCGACCAGGCGCTCGGCGAACGTCAGCACCTCGCGGCGATCCACCGATGAGGCCAGCAGGACGATGTCGGTGTCGTTGCCTTCCTCGTCGTTGCGCAGGCGGTCGAGCGCCCAGTCGATACATTCCTGAAAGTCGCCTCCTCCCGATTTCACGAGGAGGTAGCTGCGTTCGAGCTGGTTGATCGCTTCCATGAATCCTCCTTGGGAAAGTACGGCTAACAATCTAACCCGCCGGGATGACCTGCGAGGCTTCATGAGGAAAGTACCTATGCGAAGCACGCCACGGTTTTGCGTGACGCCCGCGGATGCCAAGGCCGGTGACTTAGGGAGTAGTCGCAGACTTGCCGCTGTGCGAGTCCAGCCATGCCAGCGCCGCGAGCTCGGTGGTGAAGGCATCGGCGGAAACACCGCGATTCTGGGCCATCAACATGCCGATCTTGTCGGGGTCGATGAGCTCGGGACGCGCGACGACCGCTACGCGTATACCTGAGCCTCCCATGATCTCGGCCCATTTCACCGCGAACGCGTGCCGCGCGAAAATGCTGGGCGGTGCGAAGCCCGTGAGCCCCGTGGTGTTCACGAGAATGTCGGCGAGTGCAAGCGAGCGGGTCAAAGCCAGGCTTTCGGCGACCATCACCACACCGCGCTCGAAGGTGACGTTCCCCACGGGCCGATAGAAGGCGCGCCTTCCAACCACTTCGAAATTGGCGAGTGTGTTCATGCGATCGGTCGTCAACCGACCCGAGGATAGCGGGTCGCACGCGATAAGGAATTGCGCGGACTACTTAACCTTGCGCAGCTTCTGGATCATCTTGATCTGCTCGTTCATGCGCACCAGCTCCTTGAGGGCCTCGGCTTGTTCGAGCTTGTCGGTGGCACCACGAAGCGCATCTTCGGCACGCTGCTTGGCGGCCATCGCCGCGGCCTCATCGAGATCCTTGGCCCGCAACGCGGTGTCCGCGAGCACGGTGACCTTGTTGGGCTGGATCTCCAGCGCACCGCCGCCGACGAAGAAATGCTGCTCCTGCCCGTCGGGCGTCTGCACGCGAACTTCGCCCGGCTTGAGAAGCGTCAATAACGGCGCGTGGCGCGGCGCAATGCCCAGCTCGCCCTGCGATCCGGGCGCGAACACCATGGACGCGGCGCCCGAGAAGATTTCTCCCTCGGCGCTGACGATGTCGACGTGAATGGTGTTCGGGGTTGCCATGCCTGTACCTTAGTTGAGCGTCTTGGCTTTCTCGACCGCTTCTTCGATTGCGCCAACCATGTAGAACGCCTGCTCGGGCAGGTGATCGTAGTCGCCGGCGAGGATGCCCTTGAAGCCGCGGATGGTGTCGGCCAGCGGGACGATCTTGCCGTCCTGGCCGGTGAACACCTTCGCGACGTTGAACGGCTGCGACAGGAAGCTGCGCACCTTGCGCGCGCGGAACACGGTCTGCTTGTCTTCTTCGGAAAGCTCGTCCATGCCTAAGATCGCGATGATGTCCTGCAGTTCCTTGTAACGCTGCAGCACGGCCTGCACGCCGCGCGCGGTGTTGTAGTGCTCTTCACCGACGACCAGCGGATCGAGCTGGCGGCTGGTGGAGTCGAGCGGGTCGACCGCCGGGTAGATGCCGAGCGCCGCAACCTGGCGCGAGAGCACGACCGTCGCGTCCAAATGCGCGAACGTGGTCGCGGGTGACGGGTCGGTCAAGTCGTCGGCCGGAACGTATACGGCCTGGATCGACGTGATCGAACCCTTCTTGGTCGAGGTGATGCGTTCCTGCAGCACGCCCATTTCTTCGGCGAGCGTCGGCTGGTAACCCACCGCCGACGGCATGCGGCCGAGCAGCGCCGACACTTCGGTGCCGGCGAGCGTGTAGCGGTAGATGTTGTCGACGAAGAACAGCACGTCACGGCCCTTGCCGTTGGCCTGCGTCTCGTCGCGGAAAAATTCGGCCATCGTGAGGCCCGTGAGCGCGACGCGCAGGCGGTTGCCCGGCGGCTCGTTCATCTGGCCGTACACCATCGCGACTTTCGAGTTCTCGAGGTTCTTCAAGTCGATGACGCCCGATTCGGCCATCTCGTGATAGAAGTCGTTGCCTTCGCGGGTGCGCTCACCGACGCCTGCGAACACGGACAGACCCGAGTACTGCTTGGCGATGTTGTTGATGAGCTCGAGCATGTTCACGGTCTTGCCGACGCCGGCGCCGCCGAACAGGCCTACCTTGCCGCCCTTGGCGAACGGCACCAGCAGGTCGATGACCTTGATGCCCGTGACCAGCAGATCCTGGCCGCCGGTCTGTTCGTCGTACGACGGCGCGGGACGGTGAATGGGCAGCGTCTCTTTCGCGGCGACCGGACCCCGGTTGTCCTGCGGCACGCCCAGCACGTCCATGATGCGGCCGAGAGTGGCCTGGCCCACGGGGACGTTGATCGGCTTGCCGGTGGATTCGACCGCGAGGCCGCGCTTCAGGCCTTCCGAGGCACCCATGGCGATCGTGCGCACGACGCCATCGCCCAACTGCTGCTGCACTTCGAGCGTGAGCTCGACGTCCTTGAGCTTGAGCGCGTCATAAACTCGCGGGATCGAGTCGCGCGGGAATTCCACGTCGATGACGGCGCCGATGATCTGGGTAATTTTGCCTAAAGCCATGTTCGCTAACCTCTAACTAATTCTTCATGTACGCGCCGGGCGCGTTCAAACGGCGGCCGCGCCACCGACGATCTCCGACAATTCCTTCGTGATCGCGGCCTGGCGGGCCTTGTTGTAGATGAGCTGCAGCTCGCCGATGAGCTTGCCGGCATTGTCCGACGCCGCGCCCATGGCGATCATGCGCGCGGCCATTTCGGAGGCGACGTTCTCGACGGCGCCGCGATAGACCTGCGATTCGATGTAGCGCATGAGCAGGCCGTCGAGGATCGCCGACGCGTCCGGCTCATAAAGGTAGTCCCAATGGTCCTGCAGTTGCGCGCCCTCGATGGGCTCGACGGGCAGGAGCTGCTGGACTTCGGGCTTCTGCGTCATCGTATTCACGAAGCGTGAATTCACGAGCAGCAGGCGATCGATCCTGCCTTCCTTGTACGCGTCCAGCATGACCTTGACCGTGCCGATCAGGTCCTTGATGTGCGGCTGGTCGCCGAGACCCTGCGTGTTGGCGAGGATCGGGTTCGGCAGACGTCGGAAGAACGCCGACGCCTTGCCGCCGATGAGGCACATCGAGATCGCGGCGCCTTTGGCCTGCCAGTCGCGCATGGCGATCAGCGCGGCCTTGAAGATGTTGATGTTCAACGAGCCGGCCAAGCCTCGATCCGAGGAGATCACGATGATGCCGACGTTTTTCACCTCTTGCCGTTCCTGCAGGAACGGCGAGCGGTAGTCCGGGTTCGCCTGCGTGAGGTTGCCGATGACCGCGCGGATCTTGTCGGCGTACGGGCGCGCCAGGCGCATGCGGTCCTGGGCGCGACGCATCTTGCTGGTCGCGACCATCTGCATCGCCTTGGTGATCTTTTGCGTCGATTTGACGCTCAGGATCTTGGCGCGGATTTCCTTGGTACCGGGCATCTAACTAGAGTCCTTTAGAACACACCGTTCTTCTGGAAGTCTTCGCACAGCGCCTTCAGCGTCGCCTCGTGCTTCTTGAGCACCGGCTCGGCGTTGATGGCGTCGAGCGTCGCCTTGTGCGAGCTCTTCGCGAAAGACTGCAGCGCGGCTTCGGCGTCGACGACCTTCTTGCGGTCGACCTTGTCGAAGAAGCCGTTGTTCACGGCGTAGATCGACAGCGCCATCTCGGCGACGGACATCGGGGCGTACTGCTTCTGCTTCATGAGCTCGGTCACGCGCGCGCCGCGCTCGAGCTGGCGGCGGGTCGCCTCGTCGAGGTCGGAGGCGAACTGCGAGAACGCCGCGAGCTCGCGGTACTGCGCGAGGGCGAGACGGATGCCGCCGCCCAGGCGCTTGATGATGTCGGTCTGCGCCGCGCCACCGACGCGCGACACGGAGATGCCGGCGTTCATGGCGGGACGGACGCCCGCGTTGAAGAGGTCGGTCTCGAGGAAGATCTGGCCGTCGGTGATCGAGATGACGTTGGTCGGAACGAACGCGGTCACGTCACCGGCCTGCGTTTCGATGATGGGCAGACCGGTCAAACTACCCGTCTTGCCCTTCACGGCGCCCTTGGTCACCTGCTCCACGTACTCTTCGTTCACGCGGGCGGAGCGCTCGAGCAGACGGCTGTGCAGATAGAACACGTCGCCGGGATACGCTTCGCGGCCCGGGGGACGGCGCAGCAGCAGCGAGATCTGGCGATAGGCCACGGCCTGCTTCGACAGATCGTCGTAGATGATGAGCGCGTCTTCGCCGTTGTCCATGAAGAACTCGCCCATGGTGCAGCCCGAATAGGCGCTGATGTACTGCATGGCGGCGGGCGTCGAGGCGGAGGCGGCTACGATGATCGTGTGCGCCAGAGCGCCATGCTGTTCGAGCTTGCGCACGACGTTGGCGATCGTCGACTGCTTCTGGCCGATGGCGACGTACACGCACTTAATGCCGGAAGACTTCTGGTTGATGATGGTATCGATGGCCATCGCGGTCTTGCCGGTCTGGCGGTCGCCGATGATCAGTTCGCGCTGGCCGCGGCCGATCGGGACCATGGAGTCGACGGCCTTGTAACCGGTCTGCACCGGCTGGCCGACCGACTTGCGGTAGATGACGCCCGGCGCCACGCGCTCGATTGGGGCGGTCTTCGTGGCTTTGAGCGGGCCTTTGCCGTCGATGGGCTGGCCCAGCGCATCGACCACGCGGCCTAACAACTCACGGCCCACCGGCACTTCGAGGATGCGGCCCGTGGTCTTCACGGTGTCGCCTTCGCGGATGGTCTTGTAGTCGCCGAGGACCACGGCGCCGACCGAGTCCTGCTCGAGGTTCAGCGCGAGGCCGAAGAGGTTGCCGGGGAACTCGATCATTTCGCCATAGCGAACGTCCGCGAGTCCGTGGATGCGGCAGATGCCGTCGGTCACCGTGACGACGGTGCCGACATTGCGCGCTTCGCTCGCGGACTTGAAGTTCTCGATGCGTGACTTGATGAGGTCACTGATTTCGGATGCTTTCACGGACATGTTCGGATCCTCGAAAAATTCTTAAGCGGTCATTTCAATGGCCAGGCGTTCGAGCCGGCCCTTGATGGAACCGTCGATCACGAGATCGCCGGCTTTGAGGACGGCGCCGCCAATGAGGCTGCCGTCGACCTTGGTATGCAGGCGCACAGCGCGCCCCAGCTTTTTCTGCAATGCGGCCGCGTAGCGGCTTTCCTGGTCGGCCGTGAGCGGCGAGGCCGCCGTCACTTCGACATCCACCGCGTTTTCCACATCGGCCTTCATCCGCTCGAACAGCGCCGCGATCTCGGGGAGGAATCCGAGACGGCGGTTCTGCGCGAGCAGCGACACGAAGTTGCGGCCGTGCTCATCGAGCTTGTCGCCGGCGACGCCGGAGACGAGCTCGGCGAGCTGCGCGGCGCTCACGTGCGGGCTGCCTAACAAGGCGTGCACGCGGTCGTCGGCGACTACTTCGGCCGCACGCGTCAGGCCTGCGGAGACCTCGGCCAGCTTGTTGCCCTGGCGCGCGAGCGCGAAGATCGCTTTCGCGTAGGGCCGTGCGGTGGTGATGCGTTCAGCCATTAGAGCTTCGCGGCCAGTTGATCCAGCAGCTCGCCGTGGGTCTTCTGGTCGATCTCTTTCTCGAGTACGCGCCGGGCACCGGCAACCGCGAGGCTGACCACTTGCCCGCGCAGGGCGTCACGAGCGCGATTGCTCTCGAGGTCGATCTGCGATTTCGCACTGGCCAGGGCCTTTTCGCCCTCGAGGCTCGCGGCCTTGCGCGCTTCGTCGATGATCTGGTTGGCCTGCGTGCGCGCCTGCGATTCGATCGCGAGCGCACGGGTGCGGGCTTCCTTGATCACCTCATCGGCACGGCTCTTCGCTTCGGACAGGCCCTTCTGGCCTTCTTCCGCGGCGGCGAGACCGGCGGCGATCTTTTTCTCGCGCTCGTTCATGGCGCCCAGAATGATCGGCCAGATGAAGTTCATCACCACCCAGATGAAGATGGCGAACACCAGCATCTGGACAATGAGTGTGACGGTGATATTCACGCGCGTCTCCTCGACGAACTAACTATTACTGGCCAGCCGCCTGCGTGACCGGACCCAGGAACGGGTTCACGAACGTGAAGTACAGCGCGAAGCCGATGCCGACGAACGCGACCGCGTCCAGCAGGCCGGCGACGATGAACATCTTCACCTGCAGCGTGGGGGTCAGTTCCGGCTGGCGCGCGGCGCCTTCGAGGAACTTGCCGCCGAGCAGGCCGAAGCCGATGGCGGTACCGAGGGCGCCGAGGCCGAAGATCAGACCGACGCCCAGGGCGGTGAATGCCTGGATTTGAGCAATTGCAGCGATATTTTCCATTTTTCCTCCGAAAGAAATCTGTAACGAACTCGAGAAGCGATCAGTGATGGGTCTCGTGGGCCTGCGAGAGGTACACGATGGTCAGCACCATGAAGATGAACGCCTGCAGCGGGATGACCAGGATGTGGAACAGGGCCCACGCGGTGCCGAACAGGATCTGGCCAACCGCGCCGCCGATGCCGGCCGCAGAGGTGATGGCGAAGCTGCCGCCGAGAACCGCGAGCAGCAGGAAGATGACTTCGCCGGCGTAGAGGTTGCCGTACAGACGCAAGGCGAGCGACACCGGTCGCGCAAAATGTTCGATGAGGTTCAACAGCAGGTTGAACGGCATCATCCACTTGCCGAAGGGGTGCGTGAGCAGCTCCCAGGTGAAGCCGCCGACACCTTTGATCTTGAAGCTGTAGAACATCACGATCAGGAACACCGTGAGCGACATGCCCAGCGTGATGTTGAGATCGGTGGTGGGCACGACCTTCATGTAGTGGATCCCCACCTGCTCTCCCGCCTTGGGGAAGAGGTCGACCGGGACGACATCCATGAAATTCATCAACAGGATCCAGCAGAAAATGGTCAGCGCGAGCGGCGCGATGAGCTTGCTGGTGCCATGGAATGTGTCGCGGACCTGGGAGTCGACGAAATCGACCAACACTTCGATGAACAGCTGAAACCGACCCGGTACGCCCGCGGTCGCTTTTCGGGCGGCCAGAAAGAAGGAGACGACGAATAACAAACCGAGGGTGATCGAGAAAAAGAGGCTGTCGACGTTGAAGGTCCAGAACCCTTCGCCGGCCTGCAGATTCTGCAAATGGTGAACGATGTATTCGCCCGAGTTCGGACCGCCGCTGCCTGCGTTTTCTGCTGCCATCTCTTGTCTATTCCTATCGCTTCGCCGCAGTCACGTTGCCGCCACTGGTCTTTCCAGACAAAGGCGGGCAGCGCATTCGCCAATGCAATCCAGTACACGAACAAGGTGGCGATATAGGTGCCGAACATCGCGGCGAACGAAACCTTCATCGTCACGAAAACCGTTACAAACAAGCCGACCGTCACGGCCAGCTTCGCCGCTTCGCCCACGTAGAACGAGCGCGCGATCCGCTCGGCAGCCGCGCCAGCCGGGGCAGCGAAACCGATGAACGCCAGCACGGCGCTCGCGATACAGGAGATGCCGCCGCCCACGAGGGCACCGAGGCCGGCGGGACGCCCCCACACCGCGAAGCAAATTGCCGCGGCCACAACGGTGATGACGGCCTGGCCGAGCACTACGCTCGCTGCCAGTCGCCTCGCTTGGGGCAACTCAAGGGTGACCAAAGACACTCCTACTGCAAGTCGACCCTTTCCAAGTCGACAATTGGCGAACACAACTTCAGGCCCGCGGGGTCCGCAGGCTGAGTCGGCAATGTTCGAAAATTGTTTGGCTTGGCAACGACTTACGTGTGCCTTGGCCAGGGGCGCGCATTATATACGCCGACCCCCGCCCCTTCAACGCCAATTCCCCGGTTTTTTTCAGCGCCGATAGGTCCGGAACCGGCTGATTCGTAGATGGCTGTAGGTGGTGCGCAATGCAAACCATCCATTCGCGTAAGGAGCGGCGTCCTCGAGCTGAAACAGGATTTCGCCGTCACGCCGGTACTCGATGTGTGGCCCATCGGCCGTGAGCCGGATGGTCTGTGCCCGGTTCGGAACCAGCATGGCGGAAGCCGCGGACAGGTCGTGCTCGGGCAGCAGTGGGCGGATGACCGGGTCGCCGATGTAGCGACGGAAGCGCGTGGTCGAGTTTCGGTTGCCGCCCAGTCCGACATAGTACGTTTGAAGATCGTTGTACTCGGCGAAAGCGCCGCTGCGTTCACGCGCAAATACGGGTTGCCGGCCGTCGGCGTTATTCGCCATCCAGAACACGTTGAGATCGCTGACCTGGTCGTTGGGACCTCCTTCGGCAACGGCGGTGGCTTCAAATTCGATGACCACCGGCCCTTCAAGGCGGGGCTTGAACCACAACGTCACCCCTGCAGGCACGTCGATATCGAGTACGCCATTGAGGGCGGTGATGCGTCCGGGTTTTTCGGCTTCGATGTGCCAGTTGGCGAGGCCGCTGGTGAAATCGTCCTGGTACAGCAGCACGCGTGAAGGCGGCGCGGAATTACAGCCCGCGAGGAAGAGGACTGCGGCGAAGGCTCCGCTAGCGGATGTGCGCGAGGATGCCGTCGAGCTCATCTAATGAGTGGTAGCTGACGACAACCTTGCCCTTGCCCGATCCGGTGTGCTGGATCTGCACTGGTGCGCCGAGTTTCTCCGACAACTCGTCCTGCAGGCGCTGCACGTTGGGGTCGAGGCCGCCCTTGGTGTCCTTGGGCGCAGGTCCGCCGGAGGCGCGCGCCAGGATGCCGCGCACCATGCCTTCCGTATCGCGCACCGAGAGACCGCGCTTCGCGACCAGCGTGCCCACCTCCACCTGTTGACGGCGCTGCGTGAGCCCGAGCAGGGCGCGCGCGTGACCCATCTCGAGCTCGCGGCGCTCGACGAAAGCGGTGATTTCCGGCGCGAGCTCGAGCAGGCGCAGCAGGTTGGAAACCGCGGCGCGTGAACGGCCGACGGCATCAGCCGCCTGCTGGTGAGTGATGCCGAATTCGCTGATGAGCCGCTCGAGCGCGCGCGCCTCTTCGAGCGGGTTGAGATTTTCGCGCTGGATGTTCTCGATGAGCGCCATGGCGATGGCGGCGTCATCGGGCACGGTGCGAATGACGGCCGGCACGGTGGCGAGACCCGCGATCTGCGCGGCACGCCAGCGGCGTTCGCCGGCGATGATCTCGTAGCGCTGCGATTCACCCGCCGCGGCGCCGTCGACGGGACGCACCACGATCGGCTGGATGATTCCCTGTGACTTGATCGAAGCGGCCAGCTCTTCGAGCGACTCCTGCCGCATGTCCACGCGCGGCTGGTACTTGCCTCGCTGCAGCAGATCGAGCGGGAGATTGGCGAGCTCATCGCCGGGCAGCTTCGCCGGCGGTGCCGCCGCGGCCGGTGTGCCGGCGGGCGCGGGAGCGGACCGGTTGGACATCTGCCCGAGCAGTGCCTCGAGTCCGCGACCCATCACCGGTTTCTTCTGGCTCATGGCCGGGGATCATAAACGACGCCGGCCGGAACCAGCGTCTTGAACATCACCAGGGCGTCGACCAGCCCAAGCTGCTGATGCCGGAAGGCGCCCGGCAGCCGCCCGACCACCGCGAACCCGAGTTTTTCCCACAGCCGGATCGCGCGCTCATTGGTCGCCACCACCAGGTTGAACTGCATGGCGCGGAAGTGGAGGCGCACAGCCTCGCGCTGCGAGTGCTCGCACATGCGCGACGCGACGCCCTGTCCCTGCGCGTGCCTGGCGACCACATATCCGCAATTGCACACGTGATCGCCCAGACCCGGTTGATTCGGCTTGATGAAATACGTGCCGACGATGGTGCCGGCCGCATCGCAGGCGACGAACGTGGCGGTCGGAGACTCCACCCAGACTTTGTGGGTTTCCGCCTCGGTGCTGTGCGGCGGGAAGCTGTAGGTGTCGCCGGCGGCGAAGGTCTCGCGAAGCATGGGCCAGACGGCCTGCCAGTCGGCTTCGTGGAAGGTCCGGATTTCGAACATCGCGCTAGTTAGTTGAGCGGATGCTCGGCATCCGCGGCACTTTCCGCCGGCGGCACGACTTCCGGCCCGGCGACCGCGTCGTCGTCCTTGCGCAGCATCTCGCCCGCGAGCGCGAGGTACGCCAGCGCGCCGCGCGAATCCTTGTCGTGCTGGAGCACCGGCTTGCCGAACGACGGCGCCTCGGCGAGCCGCACGTTGCGCGGCACGATGGTGCGGAACACCTTGTCGCCGAAATGCGCGATGAGCTGGCTCGACACTTCGTTGGAGAGATTGTTACGCGGATCGAACATGGTGCGCAGGATGCCTTCGATCTCGAGGTTGGGGTTCACCGCGGTCTTGATCTGCTCGATGGTGCCGACCAGCGCCGACAATCCCTCGAGCGCGTAGTACTCGCACTGCATCGGGATCAACACGCTCTGCGCCGCCACCAGCGCGTTCAGCGTGAGCATGTTGAGCGCCGGCGGACAGTCGATGAGGATGACTTCGTACTGGTCGTAGATAGGCTTGAGCGCATTGCGCAGGCGCAGCTCTCGGCCTGCCATGGTAGTTAGCAGACGGACTTCGGCGGCGGTCAGGTCCTGGTTGGACGGCATGAGCGCCAGACCGGGCGTGGAGTCCAGATTGATGATGACCGAAGCCGCGTCGGTCTCGCCTAACAACACATCGCCGGTGCCGCGCGTGATCTGCGATTTCTCGACGCCGCACCCCATGGTGGCGTTGCCCTGCGGGTCGATGTCGATGAGCAATACGCGGCGGCGCGTGGCGGCGAACGATGCCGCCAGATTCACCGCGGTCGTCGTCTTGCCGACGCCGCCCTTCTGGTTGGCCACCGCGATGATTCGCTTCATGCGCGCATCTTACTCCGCGAATGGCGACACGTTCGATTACTGGGGACGTTTCTGACGCGAGAGAGCGACAACGTGGCGCTCCGCATCGAGCCCGGGCACGCGCAGCACGGATACTTTTGCACGCCAGCCTCGTGGCACCGCGCGCAACTCCTCGGCGGGATGACGGCCCTTCATCGCGATCAGCCGCCCTTCGGGCGCGACCAGATGCCCGGCGTTATGTAGAACGTCGATGAGGCTGCCCACGGCGCGCACGATCACCGCATCGAATCTGGGTTCGTCGAGGCCCTCGGCGCGCACCGCGGCTGCCCGGGCATTGGTGATCGCCAGCGTCTCGATCGCTTCGTTCACGAAACGGATTTTCTTTTGCGTGCCATCGATGAGCATGAACTCGCGCTGCGGGCAGGCCACGGCCAGCGGCAGCCCGGGAAACCCACCGCCGGTGCCGACATCGAGCACGGTGGTTGCATCGAGCAGGTCCGGCACGATGGAGAGACTGTCGAGCATGTGCAGAGTCAGAATGCCTTCCGGCGATACGATGGAGGTGAGATTCACCTGTTCATTGCGTTCGCGCAGCAACAACCCCAGACGCCAGAGCTTGTCGAGCTGCGCGTCGTCCAGCGGCACCTTGAGCTCGGCCGCGCCCGCGGCCAGCTGCGCCTTCCAGCCCGTTTCGTCGAGAGCTTGAGTTTGTGTCACGTCAGTTCGCGACGAGTGCGGCCATGAATTCGTTCACCGGGACAGCATCGAGATCCTGGCGCGCGAACAATGCCTTGATGCTCTCGGCCTGCCTCGCCGGGAAATGCGCCGCCACCGACGACTCGAACTTCTGCACCAGCAGCGGCATGCCTTCCGCGCGGCGTTTGCGATGCCCCACGGGAAAGTCGATGCGCAGCTCGATCTTCGGACTGCCGTCGTTGAAGAAGATGTGCAGTGCGTTGCCGATGTGGCGTTTGTCGCGCTCGTAATATTCCTTGGTGAACGTGGTGTTCTCGCGAACTTCCATCTTGGCGCGCAACAGGTCGATGCGCGGATCGGTGGCCACGGAGTCTTCGTAGTCCGCGGCAGTCAGGCGCCCGAAGATCAATGGCACGGCCACCATGTACTGAATGCAGTGATCGCGGTCCGCCGGATTCGACAGCGGCCCGGTCTTGTCAATGATGCGCACGCCGGGTTCCTGGGTTTCGATCACGATGCGTTCCACAACGGCCAGCTTGTCCTTGACCTGCGGGTGCAGCGCCATCGCGCACTCCACGGCGGTCTGGGCGTGGAACTCCGCGGGAAAGCTGATTTTGAACAGCACGTTTTCCATCACGTAGCTTCCGGGCGTCTGCGCGAGTGTCAGCGGCTTGCCCTTGAACAATACGTCCTGAAACCCCCAGGTTTTCGCGCTCAGCGCCGACGGATAACCCATCTCGTTCTTGAGCGCGAAGAGCGCGTGACGTACGGCACGGCTGGTGGCGTCACCGGCCGCCCAGCTCTTGCGTGAGCCGGTGTTGGGGGCGTGCCGGTAGGTGCGCAACGCGCCGCCGTCGATCCACGCGTTCGACAGGGCATTGACGATCTGCTCGAGCGAACCGCCCATCATGGAAGTGGCCACCGCCGTCGACGCGACGCGCACCAGCAATACGTGATCGAGCCCGACGCGATTGAAGCTGTTCTCGAGCGCCAGCACGCCCTGGATTTCGTGCGCCTTGATCATGGCGGTCAGGACGTCGCGCACCGTCTGCGGCTTCTCGCCTAACAAGATCGCGCGCCGCGACAGGTAGTCTGAGACCGCGAGGATGGCGCCGAGGTTGTCGGATGGGTGGCCCCACTCCGCGGCGAGCCAGGTGTCGTTGAAATCGAGCCAGCGCACCATGGCGCCGATGCTGAAAGCGCCCATGACCGGATCGAGCTCGTAGCTGGTGCCGGGCACGCGCGAGCCGCCCGGCATGGTGGCGCCCGGGACCACCGGCCCCAACAAGCGCGTGCACGCCGGATACTTCAGCGCCTGGAAACCGCAGGCCAGCGTGTCCATGAGGCAGTAGCGCGCCGTCTCATAGGCCTGGACGCTATCTACCTGGTAATTCTTCGTATAGTCGGCGATGGCGACCAGCAGCTCGTCGGGGTTCGGCCGTTGCGCCGATTTGTAATCTTGGTTTGCCATGGTGCTTTTCTCAGGGGCGCTGCCCGATCGGCACGAACGCGCGATTCTCCGGCCCGATGTAGTTAGCTGCCGGGCGGATGATCTTGCCGTCCTCGCGCTGCTCGATGACGTGCGCGCTCCAGCCGGTGACCCGGGAGATGACGAACAGCGGCGTGAACATCGCCGTGGGCACGCCCATGAGGTGGTAGCTCACGGCGCTGTACCAGTCGAGGTTGGGAAACATATTCTTGAGATCCCGCATCAGCCCTTCGAGGCGCTCGGCGATGTCGTACAGCTTCCGGTCGCCAGCCTCACCGGCCAGCTTTTCCGCCACCCGCTTGATGATCACGTTGCGTGGATCGGAGACGGTGTAGACGGGATGGCCGAAGCCGATGACGATCTCTTTGTTGGCCACGCGCCGGCGGATATCCGCCTCGGCTTCGTCGGGGGTGGCGTAGCGTTCCTGGATTTCGAGCGCCACTTCGTTGGCACCACCGTGTTTGGGTCCGCGCAGCGCGCCGATGGCGCCGGTGATGCAGGAATAGATGTCCGAGCCGGTACCGGCGATCACTCGCGCCGTGAACGTGGAGGAGTTGAACTCGTGCTCGGCGTACAGGTTGAGCGACGTGTGCATGGCGCGCACCCAGTTCGCGGGCGGCGGGCGGCGGTGCAACAAGTGCAGGAAATGCCCGCCCACGGAGTCGTCGTCGGTCTCGACGTGGATGCGGCGGCTGCTGTGCGAGAAGTGATACCAGTAGCAGAGCATCGAGCCGAGACTTGCCACCAGGTGATCGGCAATCTCGCGCGCGCCCGCGGCATCGTGGTCATTGGATTCGGGTAGCACGCAACCGAGCGCCGAGGCACCCGTGCGCATGACGTCCATGGGATGCGTAGCCGGCGGCAGCTGCTCGAGGATGGAGCGCACCGGCGCCGGGATGCCGCGCAGGCCCTTGAGCTTGGTCTTGTACGCGGTGAGCTCGGTCTTGTTCGGCAGCTTGCCGTGGATCAGCAGGTACGCCAGCTCTTCGAACTCGCAGGTCTCGGCCACTTCCAGAATGTCGTATCCGCGGTAATGCAGGTCGTTGCCGCTTCGGCCGACGCTGCACAGCGCGGTATTGCCGGCGGCCACGCCAGACAGCGCCACTGATTTTTTGGGTTTGGGTGAATCCGGCGTATTCATTTCTTCTCCTTCTCCGCCCCATTTCTTTCCGACAGGAACAGTTCGTCGAGCTTGCGTTCGTAGGCGTGGTAGTCGAGAAACTTGTAGAGATCGTCGCGCGTCTGCATGGAATCGATCACGTTCTTCTGCGTGCCGTCGCGGCGTATGGACTCGAATACTTTCAATGCCGCCAGGTTCATGGCGCGATACGCCGAGCAGCAATGCAGCACGATGTCGACGCCGGCGGACCCCAGCTCCTCGCGCGTATATAAAGGTGTCTTGCCGAACTCGGTGATGTTCGCCAGCACCGGCACGCGTACCGCCTCGCGCACTTTGGCGTACATCGGCAATTCGGTGATGGCTTCGGGGAAGATGGCGTCGGCGCCCGCTTCCACGCATCTGACCAGCCGCTCGATGGTGCGCGGCAGGCCTTCGCTCGCCAGCGCATCGCTGCGCGCCATGATCAGGAACGACGGATCCTGGCGCGCGTCCACCGCGGCCTTCACGCGGTCGACCATTTCCTGCGCCGGAACCACTTCCTTGCCGGGCCGGTGTCCGCAACGCTTCGACTGCACCTGGTCTTCGATGTGCATGCCGGCAGCTCCTGCCTTGATGAACGACTTCACGGTGCGCGCAATGTTGAAGGCGCCACCCCAGCCGGTGTCCGCATCGACTAACAAGGGCAGGGAGCTGGCTTCGGTGATGCGGCGGATGTCGATGAGCACATCGTCCATGGTGCTGATGCCGAGATCCGGAAGGCCGAGCGAGTTCGCGGCGACGCCGCCGCCGGATAGATAGATCGCCCGGAAGCCGATGGCCTGCGCCATGCGTGCGACGTACGCGTTGATGGCACCGACCATCTGCAAGGGCTTCTCGGCCGCGATGGCCGCACGGAGTCTGGCGCCCGCGGAATCCGGGGCGCGCGTGGGAGTATTCATTCCCGGAAGTTTACGGCTGTGCGGAGATGTTAACTACCGTCCGGCCGGTGATAGTGCCATCCATGTGCGCCTGGAACGCGCCGGGCAGGTCGGCGAAGGGGATCGTGCGGGTCGCGACGCGCGCGAGGTGCCGCGGGCGCAAGTCGCTGACGATGCGCCGCCAGACCTCGAGGCGTTCGCCGCGCGGTGTCGCGGCGGAGTTGATGCCGAGCAGATTCACGCCGCGCAGTATGAACGGCATGACGGTGGTGTTGAGATTCGCGCCACCCGCGAGTCCGACGCTGGCAATGTTTCCCCAGAAATCCACCTGGCGCGTGAGCCCTGCAAGCATCTCGCCACCGACGCTGTCGATCGCGCCGGCATAGCGCGGTGCCTCGAGCGCCCGGCTGCCGAGCTGGAAGTCACCGCGCAGCACAACCTTGCTAGCGCCTAACGACTGCAGGTACTCCACCGACGTGGCTTTTCCGGTCACCGCGATCACTTCGTATCCGCGACCTGCGAGCATGTCGATGGCGAGGCTGCCGACACCGCCGGTGGCACCGGTCACCACCACCGGCCCGCGCGCCGGCGACTGGCCGTTGCCCTCCATGCGATGGATCGCGAGCGCGGCGGTGAATCCCGCGGTGCCGAGGGCCATGGCACTGAATGCGTCGAGCCCCGCAGGCATCGGGATGACGCTGTCGGCTTTGACACGCGCGATCTCGGTGTAGCCACCATCGAACGTTTCCGACAAGCCGCTGCCCGTGACCAGCACGGCATCGCCCGTCCGGTAGCGCGAATCGTCGGATGACTTCACCGTGCCGGCAAGGTCGATGCCGCCGACCAGCGGATAGCGGCGTAGGATCCTGCCGGCCCCGGTCGCCGCGAGCGCGTCTTTATAGTTGATGGCGGAATACTGCACGCCGATGACGACTTCACCCGGCGTGAGCGCGTCGAGGGTGAGGTCTTCGAAACGCGCGGAGATTTTTCCGTCGGTTTCGTGAATGCGGTAAGCCTTGAACGAGCTCATGATTCCACTTCCCCTCCCCCGGGCAGGAGGCCATGCGAGTCAGCTAGTATCCTGCCATGAAATACGACTACGACCTGTTCGTAATCGGGGCGGGTTCGGGCGGTGTGCGCGCCGCGCGGATCGCCTCGCAAGCCGGCGCCAAAGTGGCGATCGCCGAGGAATACCGTATCGGCGGAACCTGCGTGATCCGCGGTTGCGTACCCAAGAAGTTCCTGGTGTACGGCGCGGAGTTCTCGCAGATGCTGGCCGACGCGCCGGGTTATGGCTGGACGGTGGGCAACGCGTCGTTCGACTGGGCCAGCCTGCGCGACAACGTGCAGAAGGAAGTCACGCGTCTCTCCGCGATCTACACCACGAACCTGGCCAGGGCCGGAGCCACCGCTTTCGAGGAGCGTGCCGAGGTCGTCGACGCGCACACCGTGAAACTCGTGAAGTCCGGCAGCGAGATCACGGCCGACAGGATCCTCATCGCCACCGGCGGGCGCCCCTATCTACCGGCGGATCTGCCGGGCTTCGAGCACGGCATAAGCTCGAACGAGGCTTTCCTGCTCGAGAAGTTCCCGCGGCGAGTGCTCATCCTCGGCGGCGGCTTCGTTGCGCTCGAGTTCGCCAACATCTTTCATGGCCTGGGCGCCAAGGTCCGCATCGTGCACCGCGGTGACAAGCTGCTGCGCGGCTTCGACGACGATCTGCGCGCGCACATGCACATCGAGCTGGAGCGCGGCGGCACGCAGCTCACGATGAAGAGCAGGATCACCAGGCTCGAGAAAACCGGCGATGGCCTGCTGGCGACTCTCCTGAGCGACGAGAAGGTCGATGCCGACATGGTGCTGTACGCCATCGGCCGCGATCCGAATACCGGTGGGCTCGGCCTCGAACGAGCCGGCGTGAAGCTGGATGAGGCAGGCGCGGTGATCGTCGACGAGTATTCGCAGAGCAATGTCGCGTCGATCTATGCCATCGGCGACGTGACCAACCGCATGAATCTCACGCCCGTGGCCATTCGCGACGGCCAGGCGTTCGCCGACACGCTCTACAACAAGCGCTCCACGCCCGTGGATCACAGCTTCGTGCCCAGCGCGGTGTTCGGACGGCCACCCATCGGCACGGTGGGCTTGACCGAAGCCGACGCGCGCCGCAGTTATCAATCGGTGGACATCTATCGCACCAACTTCCGCCCGATGCGCAACATGCTCACGGGCAACCAGGAGCGCACGCTCATGAAGATCGTGGTGGACGCGACCACCGACAGGCTGTTAGGCGTGCACATCGCCGGTGAAGATGCGCCGGAGATGGTGCAGCTGGCGGCGGTCGCGGTGAAGGCGGGTGTCACCAAGCGGCAGTGGGACAGCACCATGGCGCTGCACCCGACCGCCGCGGAAGAGCTGGTGCTGCTGCGCGAGAAAGTGGCGTTTCCGCCGAGCCTGGCCTAACTTTCGCGCAGAAAGAGCCGCGCGCGCGATTGCAGCTCCTGGGCGCGTGCCAGCAGGTCGAACGAGCTCGCGATCATCACGTGATCGCGCTTGCGCAGGCCGGCGGCGTAAGTACTCAGAAAGCCGCGCCACAGGCGCGCCCCACCCAGCATCGCGGCACGCAGATCCAGCAGCGCCGGATCGGCAAGGTCGTCATGGTCGAAAATTCGAAACGTGACCTCCCACCAGCGCATCTCGAGTTGATCGAGCCTGGCCGTGAACTCTTCGGTCGAGAACCCGCCGGTGCTCAGCAGGTCGCGAGCCTTGCGATAGTCGGATTCGAGCGTGGCCGCTTCACGTTCGAACAACGCGACCTCACGCTGCGCCACGGCATACGCGGGCGCGGCGCGTGGAATGGGAATCACGAAGTCCTCGGAGCGCACGTAGTCGCGGGGCAACGGCAGCGGCCCCGGAGGCGCCAACACCATTGGCGCAGGCTCGGCGATGAGCGAGGAATCCGTAAGCTGATCGGGAACGGTGGCGGCCGGTGTCGCGGCCGGCATCTCGACATCGATCGCGCTTGCAGTTTCAGAGATATTCGCCGAGGGGGTTGACGCAGCGACCGACGGCAATGGCGCCGCCACGTGAGCCGGAGCGGCCGAGGAAGTTGCAATTGGGACCTGCGCTCTTTGAAACAGCGCCCAGGCCAGCGCGGCGCTCGCCACCAACACGAGAATCAACGAACCGAGCGCGCGCCAGTCTGCCCGCGGTGGAGCGGATTGCGTTGCGCTGGTGCTGTGCTCCAGCTCGACAGTATGGCTCGTGGGCAGAAGGCGCACGATCTGCGCGGCGACTTCCCGGTCGTCGACCCAGAAAGGCAACACTGCACGTGCGATTTCTTCGGTCTGAAACTCAACCCGAAGCGCCTCGCCTTCGCGATACACCTCACGCAGATTCTCTGCGGGTATGCGCCGCGTGCGATTCCGTGAGAAGAGCTCGAGCAGGCTTCGCTTGACGGTGAAGCTGATGCTCTGCGCGTCGATGCTCAGCAGCCCACCGCCCTTCCAGCGATAGCGATTACCCGGGGCTTCGAGCAACGCCACCCACCCTGCGGATCTCGCAAAACGGATGTCGAATGTCTGCGCCATGACCATCGCCTCCCACGCCGCGAGATCGACCTGTCAGTTCGGACTATCCACCGTTGGCAGTGCGAAAGCCATGATGGAGTCGGCCTTTCCCCAGGACTTGCCATCGCCACCGGCCGCGATCACTACGTACTGACGGCCATCGGCCCCGAGATAGGTCATCGGAGTCGCCTTGCCGCCCGCCGGCAGTTTGTGTTTCCACAGCTCCTTGCCGGTCTCGACATCAAACGCGCGAACGTAGGCGTCCAGAGTTGCACCGATGAACACCAGACCACCAGCGGTGGTGATCGCGCCGCCGAGGTTCGCCATGCCGGTGTTGCCGGTCATCGGCGGAAGACCGATCTTGTCGAGCCCTTCCGCGGTGCCGAGCGGCACTTCCCAGAGCGTCTTGCCGCTCTTGAGACTGATGGCCGTGAGCGAGCCAAATGGCGGCGCGGTGCAGGGCGATCGCCGGCTCGACAGCCAGATCTCGCGCTGCATGATGTACGGCGTGCCCTGCATGTCGGTGAATTCCTTGCCGACGCGCTCACCGCTCGTGAGTTTCTCGCGCATGGCCTTCCAGCCCTCGCGCGGAATCAGCTTGACCACCGCGGCGAGCCGGTTGTTAGGCACGATGGCGATACCGCGCTCGCTGTCGTAGGCCACCCCGCCCCAATGAGCACCGCCGATGTTCGCCGGTAACTGCACCGAACCGCGCTCGGAAGGCGGCGTGAACGGACCGTCGTAGCGCAGCGTCGCGAATCGCGCGCGGCACTCGGCCAGATCCTCGGGCGTCGCGCCCCAGATGTCGTCGGCGGTCAACGTGCGGATGCCGTTCCAGAGGGATGAGACCGGTTGCGTGGGCGAGGTGACTTCACCCGGAATGTCGCTCTTCGGCACCGGCAGTTCTGCAACCGGAAACAGCGGCGCGCCCGTCTGGCGATCCAGCGCGAACAATTGCGCCGTCTTCGTGCCCTGCAAAACGGCAGCCCTGCCGTCGGGCAGGGTCACCAGTGCGGGCGGCGCCGCGTTGTCGTAATCCCACAGATCGTGATGCACGGTCTGGAAATGCCAGACCATTTTCCCGGTCGACGCACGCAGCGCGACCACGGAATTCGCGTAACGGTTGTCACCGAGCCGCGTGACGCCGTAGTAGTCGACCGCGGGGCTGGTGGTCGGCAGGAACACCAGGTCGCGTTCCGGATCGGCCGCAATGATCGACCAGGTGTTGGCGCCGCCGGTGCGATGCGCGGCGGAGCCCTTCCAGCTGCCGTAGGCGGGATCTTTCGGATCCTGCGGCACCGGGTTCCAGGTCCAGCGCAGCACGCCGGTGCGCGCATCGAAGCCGCGCACCTCACCCGTCGCGCCCACGTTCGAGTTGTTGTCCGCGATCGCCGAGCCCACGACCAGCAAATTGCCGATGACGGCCGGCGGCGAGGTCTGCTCGTATTCATCGCCGTAGGATTGTTTGTTGCGAAGGAGCGGAACCAGATCGATGACCCCGCCCTTGCCGAACCCCAGGCAGTACTCGCCCGTGGTTGCATCCAGCGCGAACATGCGCGCGTCGACGGAGCCGAAAAAGATGCGGCGCGAGCACGCTGCCGGCTTTTTCTCGAGTGGGTCGCGCCAGTAGGACACGCCGCGGCTCACCCAGTCGCCGAAATGCCGGCCGCGTTCCACGCCGACATCGCGCGCCCACTTCTGCCGGCCACTGACAGGATCGAGCGCGACTACCTTGCCGAGAGGCGTGGACAGATACATCACGCCGTCGATGACCAGCGGCGTCGCTTCGAGCGCCGTGGGATTGCCCGTTTCGATGGCCGCCTCGCCGGTCTTGTATTCCCAGGCGAGCGTGAGCCTGCCAACGTTGGCGCGATCCACCTGCGCGAGCGGCGAATGACGGTCGCCGCCCGGCGTGCGGCCGTAGTTAGGCCAGTCCCCGGCGGCGGGCTCCACGCCATGGGCAATGGCGGTGAGCAGCGCGGGTGCGGCCAGGGCCAACAGCAGTCTTTTCATTTCACTCCCCGGTCAGGTGGCGCGCGCCCATATCTGCAGGATGCGCGCCGGATTGCCGTTCATGGTTCGTGCATCGAGCTCGAGCGATTCCTCGACGCGAAACTCCGCCAGCAGCTCGTCGAACCACTCCCGCGGATGATGGCGCAACACGGCGCCATCGGGCAGGCGGAATCTTCCATAGCCTTTGAGCTCGTGCGCGAACGTCTCGTAGCGTTGCAGGTTGCGCTCGTCGGCCTGCAGCGGATAGTCACTGACCAGCAATAGACCGCCCGGGCGCAGAATTCGTTTGAATTCGCGCAGCAGATTTTTCTGTGCGTCATCGGTGGGGATGCAGGTGAGCACGGCGAACAGCAGTACGGCGTCGAGACTCGCATCGCCGCAGGGAATTTTGGCACCATCGTTCTCGACGAAGCCCGCGTCCGGTACTTCCTCGCGTGCGATACGAATCATCTGCGGTGACGAATCGATGCCGAGGACGTTGACGTAGCCGAGCTCGACCAGCTGACTGCTCAGGCGCCCCTGGCCGCACCCATAGTCGAGGATGATGGCCTCGCGTGGCAGCGCCCGCGTCAGCCGTTCGCGGTCCAATGGGTGAGTGAACCGGCGGTTAGTTGCTGCCCGATCCCAGAATTCTTTGTCGTTTTGCGCTTCCATGGAAGCGCATTGTCACTCAAACGTTGGGGTTTGCGCCCGGCCCGCGTCGGGGACGTGGAGCGGTGTACTGGCAGGCCCAGATCGAGGCATAGCGGCAGTTGGATCTCGGTGGTGAGCGCATTCCCAGCGCCTGCTTTTTGATCTTGCGCCGGCTCCTGGTGCCACAGGGAGTTGCCGGCCGGCTTTTCATAGCGTTTTGCCGAGGTAGCGCGCCACGCAGACATCGCAGCCGCGCAGTGAGATCACCACGCCGATGAGCGCCATGATCATGAGTATCGAGGAGACGGCGGCGAAGAAGGTGCCGTCCGGACGTTCCCAGGCAAATCGCAACCCGAGCACTGTGCAGACCGTGAGCGCCGTGCCGGCAATCAGCAGCACCGGCCGCTTCCAGCGGTTGACGGGCGGCGGATCTCCGAGGCTCAGGTACTTGACGAAGCCGCAGTACAGACAGGATTTGCAGTGGGAATGCATGATTCGAATTTGCCATTGCGCCGGCCGACGCGGCGGTATCCGTGCACAGTTTTCTGTAGGACTGTCCGGGCGGCGCGTGGCAGATCTACTGCGTTGCAGCTTTCGCGGAAGGGTTCGACGCCACTGCGAGCGCTGGTGTGCCGGAAATACCGGCCTCAGCCGTCGATGAAGATCGTCGCGGGCTGCTCCAGCGAGTCCTTGAGCGCCTGGATCATGGATGCCGCGTCGAAGCCGTCGACGAAGCGATGATCGAACGACGATGACAGGTTCATCATGAGGCGGATCGTGATCTGCCCGTCGACCACCACCGCGCGCTCGATGGCCTTGTTGATGCCGATGATGGAAACCTCGGGCATGTTGATCATGGGCGTGGAGGCGATGCCGCCTAACTTCCCGAGGCTGGTGATGGTGATGGTGGAACCGGTGAGCTCCTCGCGCGGCGACTTGTTGTTGCGCGCGGCTTCGGCGACGCGGCGAATCTCCGCGGCGAGATCGTGCAGCGCCCGCGACTCGACGTTGCGCACCACCGGCACTTTCAAACCCTGCGGCGTCTGCGTGGCGATGCCCACGTGTACCGCCTTGTGTTTCACCAGCACGCCGCGCGCGCTGTCGTACAGCGCATTGCACTGCGGGAATTTGTCGAGGACACGTGCCAGAGCAGCAACGATGAACGGCAGGAAGGTGAGCGGCGGTGCGGATGGCGGGCGCCGGTCGTTGAGATGCTTGCGCAATCCTTCGAGGCGCGTGAGATCGCATTCTTCCACATAGGAGTACTGCGGGATGCTGCGCGCCGACTCGGTCAGGCGTTCGGCAATCACGCGGCGCAGGCCGATGATCTTCACTTCTTCCGTGCCGTTGCGCGCTTCACGCGCGGCATTGGCGCGCGCATTCATGGACGGCGGCGCGCCTCGTGCGGCGCCGGCGGCGAGCGCCGAATCGATGTCGCCCGGCTCGATGCGCCCCGCCGGTCCCGTGCCGGTGACGGTAGTGAGATCAAGCCCGGCTTCGACGGCGCGGCGGCGGGAGGCCGGAGAGACCATGACTCGCGCGCCTTTGTGCTCGCCGCTGCCATTGCCATTGCCATTGGCGGCCGCGGCTATTTGTTGTTTCTCGCCCGGCGGTTTCTCCGGCGCCGGCGGCGGAGTTTTCGCGGCAGGCGCATCGCCCGCGGCGGCCGAGGTGGCGTCGGTCTCGAATACGACGAGCTCGGAACCCACGGCGACCATGTCACCCGGCTCGCCCTGGATCGACAGGATCCGGCCGGTGACCGGCGCGGGCATTTCCACGGCGGCCTTTTCGGTCATGACTTCGCACATGACCTGGTCTTCCTGCACGAGGTCGCCGGGCTTCACGTGCCAGGCAACGACTTCCGCCTCGACGGTGCCTTCGCCCAAGTCGGGCATCTTGAATACGTAACGGCTCATGACTCCCCCATGGCTGCACGCAGTGCGAGCGCCACTCTTGCCTGACCGGGAAAATACTCCCATTCGAATGCGTGCGGGTATGGGGTATCCCAACCCGCGACACGCTGGATGGGCGCCTCCAGGTACCAGAAACATTCTTCCTGAATGCTGGCCGACAATTCCGCGCCGAAACCCGAGAAACGCGTGGCTTCGTGCGCGACCACGCAACGCCCGGTTTTTTTGACCGATGAGCAGATCGGATCTAGGTCGAGCGGCGACATGGTGCGCACGTCGATGATCTCGGCGTCGATGTTGAGTTTTTTCGCCGCCGCTTCGCACACGTACACCATGGTGCCGTAAGTGACGATGGTGACCTGCTCGCCGGGCCGCACGATCTGACACTTGCCGATGGGCACCTTGTAATGACCTTCGGGGACGTCGCCCTTGGGGTGCGTGCTCCAGGGCACGGCGGGTTTGTTAGGGTCGCCGTCGAAGGGGCCGTTGTAGATGCGCTTGGGCTCGAAGAAGATGATCGGGTCGTCGTCTTCGATGGCGGCGATGAGCAGCCCTTTCGCATCGTAGGGATTCGACGGCATCACCACCTTGATGCCGCAGATGTGCGTGAAGATGGCCTCGGGACTCTGCGAGTGCGTCTGGCCGCCGCGAATGCCGCCGCCGCAGGGCGCGCGGATCACCACCGACGAAGAAAAATCGCCGGCGCTGCGATAACGGATGCGCGCCAGCTCGCTCGCGATCTGGTCGACGGCCGGATAGATGTAATCGGCGAATTGGATCTCGGCCACCGGCTTCAGGCCGTTCACTGCCATGCCGATGGCCGTGGCGACGATGCCGCCCTCGGAGATCGGCGAGTCGAGCACGCGGTGATCGCCGTACTTGCGCTGCAGTCCGTCGGTCACGCGGAACACGCCGCCGAAATAACCCACGTCTTCGCCCATGACGACCACCGAAGGGTCGCGCGCCATCATGACGTCCATGGCGGAGTTGAGGGCCTGAATCATGTTCATTTGAGCCACGGCGGTTACTCCGGTTTCGCCGCGAGCCCGAGCTCGACATTGAGTTTGATCTCTTCGGCGAGCTGTTCGCTCTGGCGGCGCAGGTTTTCCGGGAACTCCTTGTAGACGTCCTCGAACATGAGATGGCGATCGAGGCGCGGACCCTCGTTGAGCGCGCCGAACTGCACCGCCTCCTTCCACGCCGTGACCACCTGGGCGTCGAGCTCGGCATGCAGCTCCTTGTGCTGTCTCTCGCTCCACTCGCCGCGTGCGATGAGGTGGTTCTTCAACCTATCTACCGGGTCACCGAGCGGCCAGTGCTCGTAGTCTTCCTTGGGCCGATAGCGCGTCGGATCGTCGCTGGTGGAATGCGCCGCGGCGCGGTACGTGACCAGCTCGATCAAGGTCGGCCCGCCGCCGGTGCGCGCGCGTTGCGCCGCCCACTGCGTGACGGCGTAGACGGCCAGGAAATCGTTGCCGTCGACACGGATACCGGCGACGCCATATCCGGGGCCGCGCGCCGCGAACGAACGCTGTTCGCCGCCGGCCGTGCCCTGGAACGTGGAGATGGCCCACTGGTTGTTGACGATGTTCATGATGACCGGCGCCTGATAGACGGCGGCGAACAGCAGGCCGTGGTGGAAGTCGGCCTCGGCGCTCGAGCCTTCGCCGATCCAGGTGCAGGCGATGTGATCTTCATTGCGGATCGCCGCGGCCATCGCCCAGCCCACCGCCTGCGGGAACTGGGTAGTTAGGTTGCCGGAGATCGAGAAGATGCGGCCCTGGTTCCAGTGGTACATGACCGGCAGCTGGCGGCCCTTGCACATGTCGCGCGTGTTGGACAGCAGCTGGCACATGAGATCGACCAGCGGCTTGCCGCGCACCATGTAGATGCCCTGCTGGCGGTACGAGGGAAACAGCATGTCGCCTGGCTGCAGCGCCATGGCCTGCGCGACCGCCACGGCTTCCTCGCCGAAGCAGCGCATATAGAAGGAGATCTTTCCCTGGCGCTGCGTGCGCTGCATGCGGTCGTCGAAGATGCGCGTGAGCAGCATGTGGCGCAGGCCCACCTGCAGGTCCTCGGCCTCGAGGCGCGGGTTCCATTGGCCGACGGCTTCGTGCTTGTCATCGAGCACGCGCACCAGGCCCACCGACACATCTTCCATGTCGCGGGCGCGTGCATTGACGTCGGGTCTGTTGATTGCCCCCGCGGGCGACAGCTCTACGTAGCTGAAATCGGGCTTGTCGCCGGGACGCGTGGGGGGCTGCGGAACATGAAGTCTTGGCATCCGCGAATGATACTCGGAGCAACTGGGGAGAAGAATGGAGCTGTGGGTACGCGCGCAGGATAGGCGGTGCCCGACCGGTCCTGCCTTCAGTCGGGCAGGCAGTAGTGACGTTCGGCAACCATTAGTTACAAGAGAAACTGTTCGCCAATCGCCTTCGGCGGCGATCCGCGCGAACGTCCACCCCCTCAGCCATGCGCCGGCTTCATCACCATCAAGAACACCGCGATGAGCGGAGCCAACGTGGCGATCGTTCCCCAGATCGTCCAGGAGCGGGACAGCGCGTGGTATTCCGCTTGATTCCAGTTGCCGGCAATGCCGGCGCGAACGTTCAACAGCAGCCTCTTCTGCAGCGGAGCCACGAAGATCGAGAATGCGGCGCCGGAGATTCCGAACAACACCAGCGACCACACGATCCAGAACGTGCGCAGCAGCGGCAGGTTGCCGAGCAGCGCGAGAGCCACCCCCGTGGCGATGATGAGGAGCACGCCCGGCACGGTGAAGACGCGGTCGCTCCTGATAACGCCGTCCAGCGCCTGCGCGCGTGCGGGCAACGTGCCGGTGATGTCCGCGTGCACCTTCCAGAAGACCCCGGTGATGATGTTGCCGAGGAACAGCACCACGCTCACGATGTGCAGCGATTTCAGCGTCAGGTAAAGCATGTTAGTTAGCCTCCCGCTTCAGCCAGGCCACGAGCCCGGCCGCGTTGAGTTCGAAGTCCTTGCCGAGAATTGCGTCGATGTCGGCGGCGCTCATCGTGCAACCGTGCTCACGCAGCGATTCGTGCGCCAGGCGGCGCAGGTCGAAGCGCATGCGCGCCAGGTCATCCGGACCTGCGGTGCGGGCGATCCTCACGAATTCATCGACTGCATCGACCATGTCATTGGCGAGGCGCGCGCAATCGCCGACCTCGCTGTAGTGCGTCAGGTAGAGCCGGCGCGGGCGGAATTGCATCAGGCGGATGATCGACGCCTTGAGCTGGCCGGGATCGAACTGCGTTGGTGTAGTCGTGGGCATGATCCAGGGACCGCGCGCGGTGTCGAATTCGCGGTACGAAAGCCCGAACGTGTCTCCCGTGAATATGCTGGTCGCGCCGTGATCGACGATGGCCTGGTGATGCAGCGCGTGTCCGGGCGTGTGCACGCATTCGAAGGCGCGCCCAGCCAGTTCGAAACGCATCCCGTCCTGGGTGATCGCTATGCGCTCGCGGGCGACGGGCAGGATTTCGCCATACAACTTGGCGTAGAGCTCGTCGCCGTACACGGCGCGCGTGCCGGCGATGAGCTTGCCCGGGTCGATCATGTGCGGTGCCCCGCGAGGGTGCACCACGCAGGTGGCGCGGGGCAGCGCCCGCATGAGCGCACCCGCGCCGCCGGCGTGATCCAGGTGCACGTGGGTGAGGAACAGGAAGTCCACCGCGTCGGGCGCGATCTGCAGTTGCTCGAGGGCCGCGAGTATCAGCGGAACGGCAGTGTTGGGCCCGGTGTCGATGACCGCCGCACGGCCGCCGGCGACGACGATATGCGCCGCATCCATTTGCGGCCGCACGTATTCCGTGTCGACGGCGGTGATGCCGTCGGCGAATGTCGTCAGTCGTGGCATGACTGCATTCATGGCTTACGGCAACATAGCAGCATGAATGACAAATTACTCCTGACCATTGTCACCCTCGTTGCATGTGCTAACACACTCGGCGCGGTCGAAGAGCGCGGTAACCTGGTGCTCGACAACATCCCCAACGTGGACACACCGTTGACGGCGCGCCTCGACGACTACATGAACGCGCGTGGCGCGAGCTTCGTGGACTGGCTACCCGATGGCGGGTTGTTGATAGCCACGCGGTTCGGTGACGCCGAGCAGCTGCACCGCGTGGTCATGCCGCTGGGTGCGCGCGAACAGATCACTTTCTATCGCGAGCCGGTGACTGTCGCGCGTTCGCCGCAATCGGCGGTGGCGCCGGGGTTCGCTTTCCTCAAAGACCAGGGCGGCAATGAGAATGCCCAGGTCTACTGGTACGACAGCACCACACGGGCGGTGCGGATGCTGAGCGACGGCAAGGGACTGTACGGTGGGCTCAACTGGAGCAACGACGGCCGGCGCCTCGCCTTCCATGGCACCGGCCGGGATGGCGTGAGCTACGACCTCTTCATCGCCGAACCCGCTAACAAGGTGCCGCCGCGTCTCGTATACAACGGCTTCCAGAAGAACTGGTCGGTGCAGGACTGGTCGCCCGACGACACCAAACTACTGATCCGGAACTTCGTCTCGGCGAATGAGGCGCACCTGTACACGCTCGACATCGCCACGGCGGCGCTGACGCCCGTCAGCGAAGGCAGCGAACCTGCCGGCGTGACGCAGGCGCGGTTCACGCCGGACGGGCGCGGCGTCTATCTCGTCACCAACCGCGACAGCGAGTTCCTGCAGTTGCGGCGGGTGGACCTGGCAACCGGCGCGGTGGATACGCTCACCGGCCACATCCCCTGGGACATCGACAGTTTCGAGCGCACCGACGACGGCCGCTATCTCGCCTGGGTGGCGAATGTCGACGGCGGAAGCCGCCTCACCGTGGTCAACGTTGCCAGTCGCGCTGAAATCCTGCCGCCGCTGCCCGATGGGCAGATCGGCCGCATCGGCTTCGATCGCACGGGAAAGAAGCTGGCGCTGTCGCTCGAAAGCGCGCAGTCCCCGCGCGATGTGTTCGTGCTCGAGCTCGAGCGCAACTCCCTCGTGCGCTACACGAAGAGCGAGGCGGGGCCCATCGATCCGCTGCAGTTCGCCCCCGCCGAGCTCGTGCGTTTTCCGACGTTCGACCGCGAGCGCGGCAAGTCCCGGGAGATTCCCGCATTCGTCTACCGGCCGAAGACCCCAGGTCCGCACCCGGTGTTCATCGATATCCACGGTGGTCCTGAAAGTCAGTACACGCCGGGCTTCGGCACCTTCACGCAATTCCTGGTACGCGAGCTCGGCTTCACGGTGATTGCCCCCAACGTGCGTGGCTCCTCCGGCTACGGCAAGACCTTCCTGAATCTCGACAACGGCGAGGATCGGGAGGATTCGGTCAGGGACATCGGCGCGCTGCTGGTATGGATCGGGCTGCAGAAGGATCTCGACGCCAAGAAAGTGTTCGTCTCGGGTGGCTCGTACGGCGGCTACATGTCACTGGCGTCGATGGTGCATTTCGGCGATCGCCTGCGCGGCGGCATCGACGTGGTCGGCATTTCCAACTTCGTCACTTTCCTCGAGAGCACGTCGGCGTATCGGCGCGACCTGCGCCGGCCGGAATACGGCGACGAGCGCCTGCCGCGCATGCGCAGCTATCTACAGAGGATTTCGCCGCTCACCAATGCGGCGCGCATTTCCAAGCCGCTGCTCGTGGTGCAGGGGCTCAACGATCCGCGGGTGCCCGCGACCGAATCGCAGCAGATGGTGGCGAAGATCCGCGCGCGTGGCGGCGAGGTCTGGTACCTCGCGGCCAAGGATGAAGGCCACGGCTTCAAGAAGAAGCCGAATCGCGACTTCTACCAGAAGGCCATCGTCACGTTCCTCGAGAAACAGCTCGCGGCGAAATAGTCAGTTCGACGAGAGGAACGAGGTTTTCTTGGGAACGGTGGTGAGCGCCGGCTTCTGCGCGGCGTAGTAGGCCGCGAGCTGATCGATGTCCTCGGCACTGAGCGAGGCGACCATTCCCGCCATGATGGCGTTCTTGCGCCCGCCCTTCTGGTAGTCGATCAGCGCACGCCGCAGGTAATCGCGATGCTGGCCGGAGATGGTCGGATAGTCGGGCGTGATGCCGACGCCGTTCGTGCCATGGCACGCAAGGCAGGTTTCCGAGGCCTTCGGACGCTTGTCGGCGGGTACATCGTTCTTCGAGGCGGTCAGCACGTTAGGACCGGCGAGATGCGCGGCGGCGTCGGCCATGTCCTGTTCGCTCATCGACGCCGCCTGCGAATGCATGGTGCCGTGCGAGCGCTCGCCGCTCTTGTAGGCCTTGAGTGCGGCGATGAGGTATTCCGGACGCTGGCCGTGGAGCTTGGGTACCGAGTACGTGGGATACACGTTCTTGTAGTTAGGAATGGCATGACAGCCGTTGCAGCTGTAGGTCAGCGCCTGCCCGCGCTTGGCGTCGCCCGGCGCGGGAGCCTGGGCCAGGGCCGCGAGTGGCGCGAGAGTCAACAGAACCAGAGCTAAAGTGCGCGATGCCATACGGAAAATTTGCCTCGGGGCTCCCTAAAAACAGGCCGCGATATTAAGGACTTGGGCGCGCAATTGCCACCGGGCACAATAGCGGAAGATTGATAGCGCTCATTCAACGGGTCAGCAGGGCGGCGGTGACGGTCGAGCAGCGGACCGTGGGCGAGATCCGCCAGGGCGTGCTCGCGTTCATCGGTGTCGAGCGCGGCGATGGCGTGGCCCACGCCGAACGCCTGCTCGAACGCGTACTGCGATTTCGCATCTTCGAAGATTCCGCCGGCCGCATGAACCATTCGCTGCGCGACATCGGTGGGGGATTGTTGCTCGTTCCGCAGTTCACGCTCGCGGCCGATACACACAAAGGCACGCGGCCGGGGTTCAGCAGCGCCGCGGCGCCCGAGGCGGCGCGCGCGCTGTTTGCGGACTTGCTGACGTTGGCGCGAGCCCGCCATGCGGAAGTGGCGGCGGGCGAATTCGGCGCACACATGCAGGTCTCGCTGGTGAACGACGGACCGGTGACGTTCTGGCTCAAAACAGCCCCGGATGACAAAGAGTAAACCCTTGCACCCCAGCCGTGATGCGAGTCTCGGCCCGGCCGAACTTTCTTAGGTTTGGGGCCTCTGTTGACTTATCATCCCGGCACACAAGTTGTGACATTTTTGGGGCGTCCCGGCGCCCACAGGAGCGGCTCATGGGCCCTATTGGTTTCAAAGAACTCGTTGTAATCCTCGTCGTCGTGCTGCTGATTTTCGGGGCGAAGAAGCTGAAGACCATCGGTTCGGATCTCGGTTCCGCGGTTCGCGGTTTCAAGAAGTCGATGAACGACGGCGATGCCGAAGAGTCGGTCAAGCAACTCAAGGCCGACGCCGAATTTTCCGATGCCGAGAAAGCCCGCAACGCGGACAAGAGCGAGACGAAGGTCTAAAGCTTAGCGAAGCTCCTCGCCGGTTTTCGATCACCCGACCAACCGCCGCGCGGCGGAGCACTCCATGTTCGAGGTTGGATTCACAGAACTGCTGCTGATCTTCGCGCTCGCGCTAATCGTGCTGGGGCCGGAGAAGCTGCCCAAGCTCGCCCAGCAGGTGGGCCGCTGGGTCGGGCGCGCACGTGCCATGGCCCGCCAGTTCCGCGACCAGCTCGAAGAGGAAGCGCACAACCTCGAGAGCAAGGTGAACATCGATCCCAATATCGACACCTCGCTCGAACCGAAGCCGGCCCCGCCCGTGACGCCCGCCACTCCCGAGGTCACGCCGGAGTCACGCCAGAAGTCACGCCCGAGGAAGATTTCTATCCGCCGGATCACCACATGCACCCCTCGCAGGGCGCCGTGCCCGAGGCAGCGCCGGGTGATCCCGGCACGCAGAGCGAGCTCGATCTAACTAGTCCGCGCGACGAGGATTCGCGCCCCACCCCGTGAGTGACGACAAGAAAAGCGAGAACCTGGCAGAAGGCACGCTGATGTCGCACCTGCTCGAGCTGCGCAACCGGCTCATGAAGGCCATGGTGGGCGTGCTGATAGCCTTCGTGCCGTGCGCGGTGTACGCCAACGAGCTGTTCACGCTGATCGCGCAACCGCTGATCGACAAACTACCGAAGGGCACCCTGCTGATCGCCACCAGCGTGGTGTCACCCTTCATGACTCCGTTCAAGGTGGCGTTTTACGTGGCACTGTTCGCGGCGATGCCGGTCGTGCTGTACCAGGTCTGGGCGTTCGTCGCCCCGGGGCTGTACCGGCGCGAAAAGCGCTTCGCCGTTCCGCTGCTGGTCTCTTCCGTGTTCCTGTTCTACGCGGGCGCGGTGTTCGCCTACTTCGCGGTATTTCCCGTGATGTTCAGTTTCCTGGTGGGCACGGCGCCGACCGTCGTCAACTACATGCCCGACATGACCAGCTATCTCGACTTCGTGCTCACGCTGTTTTTCGCCTTCGGCATCGCGTTCGAGATGCCGGTTGCCGTGGTGCTGCTGGTGCTTACCGGCCTCGTGAAGGTGGAAACGCTCGCGAAGAATCGCGGCTACGTGGTCATCGGCATTTTCGTGGTGGCCGCTTTCCTCACGCCCCCGGATGCGATTTCGCAAACCATCATGGCCGTGCCCATGTACTTCCTCTACGAAGGCGGTCTCGCGATGGCACGCATCATGCAGAAAATGCGCCGTGAAGCGGCCGAAGCCGCCGAGAAAGAAGAAGCCAAGGCGAGTTAGCTCAGCGCCCCGGCGTCGGTGCCGGTCCCGCCTTGCTGGCGCCGGTGCCCATGAGTCAGACTCGGCGCCATCGCGGCGCAACAGCGCCCACAAAATTCGGGGCCATAAGAATGAATGATCCGACCACGACGACCATCGTGTCGCCCGATCCTGCCAGGCAATTTTTTGGACATCCACGCGGCCTCGTCACCTGCTTCATGGTGGAGTTCTTCGAGCGCTTCACCTACTACGGCATGCGTTCGATGCTGGTGCTGTTCCTCAGCGCCGGAGTTCTCGCTGCCAATCCAGGGTTCGGTGTCGATGGCGCGACCGCGGGCGCGGTGTACGGTCTTTTCACCGGTGGCGCCTATCTGCTGGCGATCCCGGGAGGCTGGGTCGCCGACCGTCTCATCGGCCAGCGAAAGGCGATCTTCTACGGCGGTTTGCTCATCGCGGCCGGCAACTTCATTCTCGCCATACCGGCGACGCAGCCGGTGTTCTATGCCGGCATATTCGTCATGGTGCTCGGAATCGGGTTGCTGAAGCCCAACGTGTCCTCGGTGGTCGGCGCGCTCTATGAAGGTCAGCCCGGCGCGCGGCGTGACGCCGGCTTTTCCATCTTCTATATGGGCATCAACCTGGGCGCGATGATCGGACCGATTGTCGCCGCTGGCATGCTGGGTGAAAAAATCAATTGGCGCTTAGGTTTTGGCGCCTGCGGCGTGGCAACACTGCTGGGCACTCTCTACTTTCTCTTTTCGCAGCGCTACCTCGGAGAAGCCGGACTGCCACCGAAAGGTATTCCCGCCGCGGAGCGCAAGCGCACCTGGACGCTGCTCATCGCGATCGCCGCGGCCACGGCCGTTCTCGCGGTCGTGTTGTTCGCGCGCGAGCATCCGCCGAGCGAAACTCAGCTTGCGCTCGGTCTGTTCGCGGGGCAGGTAGCCCTCGCAGTCGCCTTTTTCGGCTACATCCTGTTCTTTGGCGGTCTCGACTCAGCGGAACGCAAGCGTGTCGGCGTCATCATCGTGTTCTTCTTTTGCGCCGTGCTTTTCTGGGGCGGCTTCGAACAACAGGGCACGACGTTCAACACCTTCGCCTTCGAGAACACGGACCGCTCGTTCCTCGGCAGCTGGTTCGAGGATGGTCAGCACCCCGCCACCTGGTATCAGTCGATCAACCCGTGGTTCATCATCCTGTTCGCACCAGTGTTCGCATGGTTCTGGGTGGCCCTCGGTGTGCGCAACATGGATCCTTCGGCGCCGATGAAGATGGGCGTCGGCCTGCTGTTCCTGGGCGTCGGCTTCCTGGTGATGATCTTCGCCGCCAAGTTCGTGGTTTCCACCGGCGGCAAGGTCGGGCCGGTGTGGCTGATCCTCGCCTATCTATTCCACACCTTTGGTGAGTTGTGCCTCTCGCCGGTCGGACTGTCGAACGTCACCAAGCTCGCGCCACAGAAATTCGTGGGCCGCATGATGGGGACATGGTTCCTCGGAACCGCCATCGGCAACACCATCGCTGGCCTTGCCGGCGGGCAATTCGCCGAGGCCAAGGTTGCGGACATGCCGAACATCTTCCTGGTGATGACACTGATCGGCGCCGGCGCGGGAGTTCTCATCCTCCTCATATCGCCATTGCTGCGCAGCTGGATTGGAGACCGAAAATGAGCACGCCTGACTACCTGCGCGGCATCGCCGCCATCGCCACCACGCTCGCCGCCGGCTGCCTGCTCGGCTCATGCAGTGCCGACAAGGGCACCACGCCGCCACCGGGAATCGAGGCGGTGGCCTTCGTCAAACAGGCCAACACGGAAATGGTGGATCTCGGCCGCGAAGCGAACGCCGCGGGATGGACCCAGGCCACCGACATCACCGTCGACACGCGATACCTCAACTCACGGGCCACCGAGCGATACCTCGAGTTCTTCAGCCGCAAGGCCGGTGAATCCAAGGCCTACGACGACCAGAAGCTCGACGCGTCCACCGCGCGATCGCTGATGCTCATCAAGCTCGGTGTGAGCGCTCCGGCGCCGGCCGATCCCGCGAAGCGCCGCGAACTGGCGGGGCTCACTACCGAGCTCGACGCCATGTACGGCGAAGGCAAGTACTGCCCGGGCCCTGAACAGGGCGGCAAGAAGACCGGCTGCAAGAATATCGATGAGCTCAGCGACATCATCGCCACCAGCCGCAACTACCAGGAGCTCACCGATGCCTGGGCAGGCTGGCACAGCATCTCCAAGCCCATGCGTCCGAAGTACCAGCGATTCGTGGAACTGGCCAACGAAGGCGCCAAGGAGCTCGGCTTCGATGACGTGGGGGTGTTATGGCGTGCGGGCTACGACATGCCGGTCGCGGACTTCGAGAAGGAAGCCGACCGTCTCTGGGGCCAGGTGGAGCCGCTGTACAAGGGGCTGCACTGCTATGCGCGCAAGCGCCTGCAACAGCGCTATGGCAAGGACAAGGTTCCCGACGGCAAGCCCATCCCGGCGCACTTGTTAGGCAACATGTGGGCGCAGCAGTGGAACCGCGTCTACGACGATCTGCTCAAGCCGTACCCGGCGGCGAGCATCGAGTCCGCCGATCGCATGCTGCAGAAGGACAAGTGGGATCCGGTCCGGATGACGAAATCCGCCGAGAGCTTCTACACCTCGATCGGCTTCCCGGCACTGCCGCAGACCTTCTGGGAGCGCTCCATGCTCACGCGGCCACGCGACCGCGAAGTGGTGTGCCACGCCAGCGCCTGGGACATGGACGACAAGGACGACGTGCGCATCAAGATGTGCATGAAGCCCATCGAGGAAGACCTGTTCACGGTCTACCACGAGCTGGGTCACGTGTATTACTACATCTGGTACAAGGATCAGCCGATGCTGTTCCAGAATGGCGCGCATGACGGCTTCCATGAAGCCATCGGCGATGCGATCAACCTGTCGGTGACGCCGGGCTATCTACGCAAGATCGGCCTGATCGGCGACGTGGTGCCGTCGAAGGAGGCCATCATCAACCAGCAGATGAAGATGGCGCTCGACAAGATCGCGTTCCTGCCGTTCGGCAAGCTCATCGATCAATGGCGCTGGGGCGTGTTCAGCGGAGAGATCAAACCCGCCGACTACAACAAGGCCTGGTGGGAGCTGCGCGAGAAATACCAGGGCGTCGCGCCACCGCTGCCGCGCAGCGAAGAGGATTTCGACCCGGGCGCGAAGTACCACATCCCCGGCAACACGCCGTACACGCGTTACTTCTTGTCGTTCATCCTGCAGTTCCAGCTCCACAAGGCACTGTGCGACGCGTCGGGATTCAAGGGCCCGCTCAATGAATGCTCGATCTTCGGCAGCACCGAAGCGGGCAAGAAGTACGGCGCCATGCTGGCCGTAGGCGCCAGCCAGCCCTGGCAGGACACACTCCAAACACTGACTGGCACACGCACCATGGACGCCTCTGCCATCATCGACTACTTCAAGCCCCTGGAGTCCTGGCTCGAAGAACAGAACAAAGGTCAGGGCTGCGGCTGGAATTGACCCGGAGATAGTTAGATGAACACCAATGTGGCACTGGCGCCGCAGCTGACTGCACGCGCGATCATCCTGGCGATCATCCTGGCGATGATCCTCGCCGCCGCCAACACCTACCTCGGGCTGTTCGCCGGCATGACCATCGCCTCGGCGATTCCCGCGGCGGTGGTCTCCATGGCCGTGCTGCGCGCACTCGGCGGCGGCGGGATCCTCGAGAACAACATCGTGCAGACCGGCGCATCGGCCGGCACCTCGATCGCCTCGGGTGTGATCTTCACGGTGCCGGCGCTGGTGCTCATGGGGTACTGGCCCGACTTCAAGTACTGGTGGGTGCTGGCCATCGCCGGCCTCGGCGGGTTGTTAGGCGTGCTGTTCTCGGTGCCGCTGCGCCGTTCGCTCATCGTCGACCAGCAGATGGCCTTTCCCGAAGGCAAGGCCGCCGCCGAGGTGCTGCGCACCGGCGAGAACCCATCGCAGGGCGTGAAGGTCCTGGCCATTTCGGCGGTCGTGGGCGGCATCGGCAAGGTGATCGCGGCGAGCGGCCTGCGGGTCATCCCCGACAGCGCGCTCGCCAGCGGCTTCATCGGCAACTATCTCGGCTACATGGGTGCGAACATTTCGCCCGCGTTGTTAGGGGTGGGCTACATCGTCGGTCTCAACATCGGCGCCGTCGTGGTCTCCGGCAGCCTGCTCTCGTTCAATATCGCGATTCCCATCTACCACGCGTATTTCCTGCCGCAAAATCCGGAGCTGGCCGCCAGCATCGCCGCGGCCTGCCAGAGTCTTTCGAGCGCGGAGTGCGCCGAGGCGAGCGCCCAGATGCTGCGCAGCGCGCAGATTCGCTATCTGGGCGTCGGCGCCATGCTGGTGGGCGGCCTCTGGGCGCTCTTCAGCCTGCGCAAGTCGATCGTCTCGGGCGTGAAGAGCGGCCTCGCCGCCACGCGCGCCGGCAGTTCGGCGCACGTGCCGCACACCGATCGCGACATCCCCATGAAGTGGGTGCTGATCGGCGTGGTCGCCTTCAGCGTTCCGCTGGCCATCCTCTACTACAGCATCGTCGGCAGCGTCAGCGTCGGCGCCGCCATGTCGGTCATCATGATCGTCGCCGGCTTCCTGTTCTGCTCGGTATCGGCGTACATGGCCGGCCTCGTCGGCTCCTCCAACAATCCGGTGTCGGGCATCACGATCGCCACCATCCTGTTCGCGGCACTGGTGTTGTTAGGCTTCCTCGGCAAGGAATCGGCGATCGGCCCGGTGGCCGCCGTCATGATCGGCGCGGTGGTGTGCTGCGCGGCCTGCGTCGCGGGAGACAACCTGCAGGACTTGAAGGCGGGCTATCTCGTCGGTGCGACACCCTGGCGGCAACAGGTGATGCTGGCCATCGGCTCGGTGTCCTGCGCACTGATCATGGCGCCGGTTCTGAACATGCTGGCGAAGAGTTATGGCATCGGCCCGCGCACTCTGGAGCATCCGCAGTCGCTCGAAGCGGCGCAGGCAAACCTCATGGCCTCGGTGGCCAAGGGGTTGTTTGGAGGGCATCTGCCGTGGGGCATGATCGCGATCGGCGCCGTCATCGGCGTGGCCGTCATCATTTTCGACCAGATCCTGAAGGCAAAGAACGCGCCGTTCCGCGTGCCCGTGCTCGCGGCTGCGATCGGCATCTATTTGCCGCTCGAAACGATGGTGCCGATTTTCCTGGGCGGCCTGCTGAGCTACATCGTGACGCGCACGTTCGGCGCCGGGCTGTCGGAAGACGAGATCGAGAAGCGCAATCGCCGCGGCACGCTGTTCGCCGCCGGCCTCATCACCGGTGAGGCGCTCATGGGCATCGCCATCGGCGTCGCGATCTACAAGACCGACCGGGCTGATGTGCTCGCACTGCCGGCGAGTGCGCAACTTGGTGGCTCCACCGGGGAGTGGGTCGGGCTCGCGGTGCTGGGCATCGTCGGCTACTGGATGTATCGCGTCGGGAAGCGCCAGACCGCGTAAGAGTCTGTCGTCGCAGCAAGTTGGTAAGCTTGCAACGCTTCAGGCTCTGACCCCTTTGCCAGGAAATGGGGAGACCCCCATTTCGTTTCCATGATCAAACCATCCCATCGCGCGACGCTGATCGTCTGCTTCGCCACCGTATACCTCGTCTGGGGCTCGACCTACCTGGTGGCGAGCATCGGCGTGCACGTGTTGCCGCCGTTCTTGTTCGGCGGTATCCGCTTCGTCTGCGCGGGGATCCTGCTCGGCTTGGTGGCGCTCGCGCTCGGCCGGCGTTTCGAGCTCGACCGAACCGAATGGAAGCACATGTTCATCGTGGCGCTGGGCAACGTGGTGATTGCAAATGGCGCGACCAACGTGGCCATGCAGCACGTCGCGTCCAACCAGACTGCCATTCTCAACGCGTCGGCGGCTTTGTGGATCGCGCTGCTCGCGACGCGCGGCCGGCGCGCTCATGCACTCGACCGGCGCACGCTCATCGGCCTGGTCATCGGGTTCGCGGGCGCGGCGCTCATCATCTGGCCACGCGGTTCGCTGCAGAGCAGCCACTTCGGCATGCAGATGCTCATCCTGGTGGCGGTGTTCGCCTGGTCGGTATCCACGGTGTACATCCGTAACGTGCACTCCAAGCTCGACGTGTTGTCGTTCACCGCCGTGCAGATGTTGTTAGGCGGACTCATGCTCACGGCGCTGGGGTTCACCACTGGCGAAGCCGCGCTGTGGCAATGGTCGAAACCCGGGCTGATCGCCATGGCCTATCTCACGCTCGCGAGCTCCTGCCTCGCCTACACCGCGTTTGCTTGGCTCGCCAAGAACACCACGCCCGCGATGGTCGGCACGTACAGCTACGTCAATCCCGCCATCGCGGCGATCCTTGGCTGGTGGTTCCTCGATGAGCACTTGGGCGTCACCCAGCTGGCGGGAATGGCGGTGATGTTCGCTGGGGTCGCGATGGTGAACTGGCCCCAGAAGGACGTGAAACGCCTCGACGACGATCAGCAGAAGGACCCGTCGACCGCGGGCTGTGGGTGAAAGAGATAGGCGCGGTCGCCTGGGCCGGATGCCAGGTCTGGCCCCATTTGCTAGGAAATGGGGTCTGACCCCATTTAATCGCGGCGCGAGCGGATGACTTCCACGCGGCCGCGCGAGCCGATGAACCAGGACGCCATGCCGCTCACCAGGCTGACGACGATCGAGGCTCCGACGGCCGTCCAGAACCCGCCGATGTGAAAGCCTGGTAGCAAGAGCGCCACCAGCCCGAGCATGGCGGCGTTGATGACCAGCAGGAACAACCCGACCGTGACCAGCAGCGCCGGCAGTGACAACACCACGGCGATGGGACGCACGATGGCGTTCACCACGCCTAACAACAATCCGGCCAGGACCAGCGTCATGGGGGAATTGATGGTGATCCCCGCGAAAATCTCGCTGGCAGCCCAGAGTCCGAGCGCCGCGAACAGGCCGCGCAGAATGAAACCCGCCATGACTCAATACCTCGGTGTTGGCTCGCCCTGGTCCAGACCCTTCTCGAGAAATACCTTGAGCCGGGTCAGCGCCAGCTCCCAGTGGCGGCGCTTGGCGAGATAGTACGTCACCCAGCTCTGGACGGAAGGCACTCCGCTGCTCAGCAGCCGCACCACCGTCGATCCGCTGCCGCGCTCGAACAGGAAATCTTCGACGATGACCGCCTCGGAGCCGGGCATGCCGCGGGTGGGCAGCAGGATCAGGCGCATGCGCTGTGAGGTGACCAGCACGTCGATGTGCGCGTCGAGCTCCAGGTCGCCGAACATCACGCGCAGCCGGCCCTTCTCGCGCGGCGTGATGCTGGCTTCCGGGGCGGTCCAGCGCGCCAGCAGGCGGCTGTCGGTGAAGGCGCGCCACACGCGTTCGACCGGCGCGCCGATGTCGACACGATGAGCGAAGCTGCGGTACGCGGTGCTCACTTCTTCAACGCTACCCAGGCCACCGGAATCAGCGAGACCACGATGATGCCGATGGTCACCACGCCGAAGTTGTCCTTGATGATCGGGATGTTGCCGAAGAAGAACCCCGCCCAGACGAGCGAGAGCACCCAGCCGAGTCCGCCGGCGATGTTGTAGGCCTGGAAGCGCGCATACGGCATGCGGGCGATTCCGGCCACGAACGGCGCGCAGGTACGCAGGATGGGAACGAAACGCGACAGCACGATGGTCATCGAGCCGTGCCGCAGGAAGAAAGCTTCGGTGCGCTGCAGGTACTCGACCTTGAGGAAGCGGTACTTGCCGCTGAAGGCCGCCGGGCCTATCCAGCGCCCGACGTGGTAGTTAGTCGTATTGCCGGTCACCGCGGCCACCACCAGCGCCAGCGACACCAGCGGCGCCGACAAGGTGCCGCTGGTATCGACCGCGGCCAGCGCACCGGCGGCGAACAGCAACGAGTCGCCCGGCAGGAACGGTGTCACCACGAGGCCGGTCTCGGCGAACACGATGGCGAACAGGATGGCATACACCCAGATCCCGTAGTCGCGCAGCAGCTCGACGAGGTGCGCATCGAGATGCAGCACGATGTCGACGAACCAGTGGAAGAATTCCACGAGCCATTGCACTAACTCCATGCGCGGTTCATTGCCACGGCGAGGCGCCGGCGCTGGCGGTCATGCCGGGGCCGGCGGGCTTGGGTCTGCGTCCCTTGAGCAGCTCGAGCGCCGCGTGAATTCCGGCATCGCGCGCGCTCAAGGTCTGGCGCACGCGCGCATCGTCGAGATCGAGCGGCAGGCCGTCGACGTTCTCGAGCACGTGATCGGGATCGATGCCGTGCCCCTGGATGGAGCGGCCCGAAGGCGTGAAGTACCGCGAAGTCGTGAGCTTGATAGCCCGGCCCGCGCTGAGCGGCATGACCGTCTGCACCGAACCCTTGCCGAAAGTGCGCTGTCCTAACAACACCGCCCGGTGATGGTCCTGCAGCGCGCCGGCGAGAATCTCAGCGGCCGACGCGGTGGCGCCGTTCACCAGCACCACCACCGGCACGCCGGGCAGTATCTCCCCCGGAGTGGCTTCCATGGAGAACCGCGCGGCGGGAGTGCGTCCGTCGGCGGTCACGATGACGCCGGTTTCGAGCAACTGATCGGCTACGTCGACGGCGGACTCGAGCACGCCGCCCGGGTTGTTGCGCAGGTCGAGCACCACGCCGCGCGGCTTGGTGTTCATATCGCGGCGCAATCTGGCAATACTCGCGGAGAAGTCCTCGGCGGTCGTGTCGCTGAACGCGGTGATGCGCGCGTACAGATAACCCCCGTCGATGTTGGCCATGGCCACGCTGTGCACGTCCACCTGGGCGCGCTCGACGGTGAATTCCAGCGGCAGCGCCTGTCCGACACGCGTCACGGCCAGCTTCACGGTCGAGCCGCGCGGCCCGCGCATCCGCGCCATGGCCGCGTCGAGGTCGGCGCCGACCGGCGTGCCATCGATGGCAGCGATCATGTCGCCGCTTTGAATTCCGGCGGCTGCGGCCGGCGAGTCCCGGAACGGCCGCACGACGCGCAAGGCCCGGTCCGCGGTCGACACCTCGATGCCGATGCCCGCGTAGGTGCCGGCCGTGCTGACGCGCAGATCGGCGTATTCCTCGGCATCTAGATAGGAAGAGTAGGGATCGAGTCCGCCGACCAGGCCGCGCAACGCGTCGTCGACCAGCTCGGGATGCGTCACGGTATCGACGTATTCGCGCCGTACACGCTCGATGACTTCACCGAGCTGCGCGGATTCAGCGGCCGTGAGAGCCGGTTTCTGTCCGGCCGGCTGCGCAACCTTCGCCGCCTGAGCCGGCGCGCCGCCGCGCTGCGTGAACGCGCCGCCGATGGCGATCAGCAGGCCGAGCAATACTCCTAACGCCAAGAGCTTCATGGGGACGAATCCTAGCTCAAATTAATGAGTTAGCTCACCCCGTATGAGCGGCACCCTCTTCCATCAGAAAGGCGCCGGGAGTGGCGGCAGCCAGCACCGGCAGCACATCGAGCACCTCGCCCACGGGCACGGGCCTGGCGATTGCGAAGCCCTGGCCGTAGTCGACCCCAAGCATGCGTACGCGCGCCCGGATCTCTTCGGTCTCGACGTATTCGGCCACGGTGGTGATGTTCATGGCGCGCGCCAGCTGCGCGATGGCGCGCACCATCGATTCGGCGCGCTCGTCCTTGAGGATGTCGCGCACGAAGCTGCCGTCGATCTTGAGCATCGACACCGGCATCGAACGCAGGTACGACAGCGAGGAGAGTCCGGTGCCGAAATCGTCCAGCGCCACGCCGCAGCCTAGCTTGCGCAGGCGCGACATCAGCTGCTCCGCATCCTTCATGCTGGCGACCGCGGCGCTTTCGGTGAGCTCGAAGCAGAACACCGCCGGGTTGATGCGGCTGCTCTCGATGCTGCGGATCACGTAGTCAGGAAATTCTTCGTCGGTGAGCGACTGGCCGGAGAAGTTGATGGTGAACACCACCGGTGCGTTGGACAGCAACTCACGGTGCGGGCGCAGCAGCTCGATCACGTTCGAGATCACCCAACGATCGATCGTGGGCATCATCTGGTAACGCAACGCGGCCGAGAGGAACCGGTCCGGTCCGATGGTGTTGCCCTCGAGGTCCAGCATGCGCAGCAGCAGTTCGTAGTGCGGCTTGGCTTCGGCCGAGTCGACAAACGGCACGATCATCTGTGCGTCGAGCCGCAGCCGGTTCTCGGCGAGCGCGGCACGCACGTCGGTGGCCACGTTGATGTCGGTGAAGCGGCGGATGATGCTGACGTCGTTTTCCTGGAAACTCTCCAGGCGATTGCGGCCGCGGTCTTTGGCTGCCTTGCAGGCCGACTCGGCCTCGGCGAGGGAACGGCCGAGATCGCTGTCGCGGCCGCTGTAGGGGGTGACGCCCAGGCTGATAGATAAACGGAATCGCGCGTCGACGCCGACGGTGGACAGCCGCGTGACACCTTCGCGCAGGCCTTCGCCGAACATCGCGGCCTCGTCGATATCAGAAGGCATGACCACCGCGAAGCGATCGCCGGAAATGCGTGCGGCAACCGAGTTCGTCGGCAGATGCTTGCGCAGCAGGTCACCGATCTGGGCGATGGCCTGGTCGCCCACGTGCATGCCGAAGTTTTCATTGATCACGTGCAGCTCGTCGATGTCGACGTACAGCAGGCTCCAGCGCTGTCCGCGCGGGTCGACCTCGTTGAGCATGAGCTTGACGCGCTGCTCGAGCGCGGCGCGTGTCAGCAGGCCGGAGAGCGTGTCGTAACTGGTCTCGATACTGGCGGCGACGCGGCGCGCCAGCAGATCGGCGAGGTGCACGTCGCGGCCGACGAATTCCGGCGCCTCCAGTTTGCGGAACAGCGCCAGCACGCCCGAGGTGCGGCCGCTGCCCTGGCGCAGCGGACAGGCGAGGATGCGATACGGAATCGCGACCTGTCCGGCTTGGGTAGCGATGCGGTTGATGACCAGCGGATCGTGGCGCGTCTGCGTGATGGCGAGCAATTGCTTCTGGGTGCGTGTGAGGATGCTGACATCGCCGTTATCCGGAAACGTGAGCACCAGTCCCTTGTCGGGCACGACGATGCCGGCGAGCACGCACTTCAAGTGGCCGGCGGCGTTGGCTAACAAGGTTTGCAGATCATCGGCACCGCTAGCCTGACGGTGACTGCCGGTCACCGACAGCAGCAGCTCGAGATCCTTGTCGCGCGCGCTGAGCGACTCGTTGAGCATGTCGATGTCGGCGCGTGCCAGCAGGTCACGGCGCAGCAGCTCGAGCGCCGGCTTGAGATGATCGTGGACATAGGAGAAGGGCAACACGTCGGCGTCGACCTTGATCCGGTTGCAGACGACGGCGACGATGGCGGCCACGTTGCTCGCCGCGTCGCGCAGCCAGAACAGGTAGGCGGGGCCGTCGTCGGGGAGCGCGCAGCGCTGGCCATGGCCATCGCCCTTTTTTCCCAGAGGCCCCTCGAAGAGCGAGATGGCCTGAAGCACCAGCGCGAACAGGTCCGGGTTGGTGCTGGCCGCGCTGCTCCAGAGCAGTTTGCCGGTGTTGTCGAACAGGCTGACGGAGGCCGCCCGCGGCAACAACGACCGCACCAGCTGCCCGTATGGCTCCATGGAGTTTTCGAAAGACATCAACCTGCGACCATCGCCCAATGCGCGCCGTAGGACGTTGATGAAGTTGGCGTTTTTGCCTTAAGGACTGCCCTGAGAGCGGGCCCTAAGGTGAGGCACTCTTGAACCAGGGCTTCGGATCAATGGGTCGCCCTGCCTTGCGGATCTCGAAGTACAGCGCGGGCGTCGACCGGCCGCCGGAATCCCCGACCGTCGCAATGGTGTCCCCGGCAGTCACCCGTTCGCCGACTTCCTTGTACAGGCGCTCGTTGTGGCCGTAGAGACTCAGATACCCGTCGCCATGGTCGATGATCGTGAGCAACCCCAATCCCGAGAGCCAATCGGCATAGACGACCCGGCCGTGGTACACGGCCCGCACCGCGGTGCCTTGCGAGCCCGACAGCAAGACCCCATCCCATTTCACGCCGCCGGCGCGCGTCTGGCCGAAGGAGGCCAACAATCTGCCGGCCACTGGCCAGGACAACTTGCCGCGCAGCTTCGCGAATGCATCCTTGCTGTCGGTGGGAAATTTGTCGATGCGGTCGAGCGCGCGCCGCAACTCTCGTACCAGTTTCTCGAGGCCGCCCTGCTGATCCTTGAGCCGCTCGAGCTGGCGCGCCCGGTTCTTCGATTCGGCCTCGAGCGTCACCAGAGCGCGGCCGCGGCGTTCGCGCGCCGACTGCAGCGTCGACAGCTCGCTTTTTTGCTGCTGCTCGAGCGCGGTGAGCCGCGCTTCCTCTTCGGCGAGCGAAGCATCGAGGCCGGCGAGCTCGGCGAGGTGCGAGTTGATGGAGGCGATCTGGCTGGCGCGTGCGGTGCCGAAATACTGGTAGTAGGTGAGCACGCGCCCGGTCTGCGCGGGGTCGCGCTGGCTGAGCAGTAGTTTGAGCGGCTCGCGCTGGCCGATCATGTGAGCCGCGCGGATTTGTCCGGCGAGCGCGGCGCGACGTTCACCGAGCGCGGCTTCCTCGGCCCGGCGCTGGGCGGCAAGCGCTGCGCGCCGCGCCGTGTGCAGTGCGCGCTCGCGCCGGATCTTGTCGAGCGCGCCGCGAGCGCCGCTCACGGTCTTCTCGGTTTCCTCGAGTTCGCGCGAGAGCTTGTCGCGCCGGCCGGCGTCGCGTTCCATGTCGGCGCGCATCCGGTCGATCTGCGAGCGCACCGCCTTGAGCTCGGCTTCGGCCTTGGCAGGACTCGGTTCCTCGGCGGCAGCCCAGCCGGGCAGGGCCAGCAAGGCCCACACCATGAGAAGCCGGCGAGGTGCTTGGCGGGCCCGGGCGGTGAGGATCGTCATGGGCTTATTCTAGAGAAAGCATCGGGTGCCGCTATAATGCGCTCCCTTTTTCGCACCCTTTGCCGGATCCCAAGGACTCATGGAACGATTGATGGAATACCTGACGCAGCATCCTGCGCTGTCAGCGGCGGCGGTCGTAGCGCTGGTGGTCGTCGTGATCTTCGAATCGCGCGTGCGTGCTTCCGGGTTCGCCGCGATTTCATCTCAGGATCTCATCCGTCTCATGAACCAGGGCGCCCTGGTACTCGACATCCGCAAGCCCGAAGAATTCGCGCTCGGACACGTGAACGGTGCCAGGCAGCTGCCGTCCGACCAGATCCTGACGGCCGGCGACAATTTCAAACGCTTCAAGGAAAAGGCGGTCGTGGTGTACGACGAGTCGGGCTCGCTGTCCGCAGCGGCGGTCCGCCAACTCAATCAGCAGGGTTTTACCAAGGCTTTCGCGCTGCGCGGCGGCTTTGCCAGCTGGCGCGCGGAAAACCTCCCGGTCACCAAGGCGGCGTAGTGGCCCAACCGGCGGTCATCATGTACACCACGAGCTGGTGTCCCTACTGCGCGCGCGTGCGCAGTCTGCTCGGCTCGAAGAACGTGACGATCGAAGAAATCGATATCGAGGCGCTGCCGGCAAAACGGGCCGAGATGCAGAACCGCAGCGGACGGCGCACTGTGCCGCAGATTTTCATCGGCGACCACCACGTGGGCGGCAGCGACGATCTGCAGGCCCTCGAGGCCGCGGGCAAACTCGACGGCTTGTTAGGCCGCTGACCCTTTCAACACAGGCCAGATTCAGCTAAGGAAATACATAATGGAAAACCAGACCGCCCCTGCGGCAATCGACAACCCGAACGGCCCGATGCTCGCGATCCAGTCCGTGTATCTCAAAGACTGTTCGTACGAAGCCCCCAAGGGTCCGCGTATCGACGGCCAGTGGAGCCCGCAGATCTCGCTCGACATCAATACGACCGCCAGCGTCGTCTCGCCCGAGCTCAACGAAGTCGTGCTCACGGTGACCGTGGGCGCCAAGCAGGGTGACGCCACGGCATTCCTGGTCGAAGTGAAACAGGCTGGCCTCTTCGCCATGCGCGGCCTGAATGCCGAGGATCAGCGGCGCGCGATCGGCACGATCTGCCCGAACGTGCTGTTCCCCTATGCACGCGTCGCCGTGTCACAGCTGGTCACGCAGGGTGGATTCCCCAACTTCGTGCTGCCGCCGGTGGACTTCGACCAGCTGTTCGCGCGCGGTCTGGCGCAACAGCAGGCCGCGGCGCAGACACCGCAGGGCCCGGCCAACTGACGCGCCGCCGCGAAAGCGTGGCGCGCCACGCTGACGCAACGCCGTGAACACCCCAGGGAACGACATCTCACAGGAACCCGTCGCCGTGCTCGGCGCCGGTTCCTGGGGCACCGCGCTCGCCATTCAGTTCGCGCGCGCCGGCCACCCGACTCGTCTGTGGTGCCGCAGCGAATCCGACGCCGCGCAGATGAGCGCCGAGCGGCAAAATCGCCGCTATCTACCCGAGGCGAGCTTTCCCGCCTCTCTCGAGGTTCACCTCGATCTCGCGGCGGCCGTCGCGGGCGCCGTGGCCATCATCGTCGCGGTCCCGAGTCACTCGCTGCGCGGGTTGCTCACGCGTCTCAAACCGCTGCTGGCGCGTGATGCGCGCCTTGCCTGGGCCACCAAGGGTTTCGAGCTCGAGACGGGCAAACTACCGCACCAGGTGGCATACGACGTGCTCGGCGACCGCTACCCGGTGGCCGTGCTTTCGGGGCCGACGTTCGCGCGCGAAGTGGGTATGGGTCTTCCCACGGCGATGACCATCGCTTCACCGGATGAAGAATTCGCGGCGCAACTCGCCAAGAGCCTGCACGCCTCGAATTTCCGCGCCTACACCTCGACCGACATCGTCGGCGTCGAAGTCGGCGGTGCGGTCAAGAACGTTCTGGCCGTCGGCGCCGGCTTGTCCGATGGCTTGGGATTCGGCGCCAATACGCGCATCGCGCTGATCACGCGCGGCCTGTCGGAGGTCATGCGGCTCGGCGTAGCGCTGGGCGCGCAGCCGGAAACTTTCATGGGACTGGCGGGCCTCGGGGACCTGGTGCTCACCAGTACCGACAATCAATCGCGCAATCGGCGTTTCGGCCTGGCGCTGGCGTCCGGCAAGAGCGTCGAAGCGGCGCTCAAGGACATCGGGCAGGTGGTCGAGGGCTACAGCGCGGCTCGCGCCGTGCACGAGGTCGCGTTGCGCGAGAAAGTCGATATGCCCATCGCGTCCGGCATCTATCGCGTGCTCTATGAGAACGAACCCGCAAAGGCCGTGGTGAAAGATCTCATGACGCGTCCGATCCGGCCCGAGGTGGAGTGACGGCGAAGTCGATTTGCCGCCACGCCTCATAGAGGGCGACGGCCGCGGCATTCGACAGGTTCAGGCTGCGGTTGCCCGCGAGCATGGGCAGTGAGAGCACGTTCTGTGCGTCAATTGAACCCAGCACTTCCGCGGGAAGTCCGCGCCGCTCCGAGCCGAACAGCAGCACATCGCCGGCGGCGAACTTCGCATCCACGTGGCGGCGCGCGCTGCCGGTCTCGATGGCAAACCAGTTTCCTGGCAGAGCTGCCCGCGCAGCGGCGTAGTTGTCGTGCACTCGCACCGTGGCGAGCTCGTCGTAGTCGAGGCCTGCGCGCCGCACCGACTTGCGATCGAGGCGAAAACCGATCGGTTTGATGAGGTGCAGCGCGGCACCCGTGTTGGCGGAGAGCCGGATCAGGTTGCCGGTGTTGGGCGGAATCTCCGGCTCGAAGATGACGATGTGAAACATCGCGCCAGAATCATTCCTTCAGTTTGAAGGCGATGCGGATGCTGCCCAGGCCGTAGCCGCAATCCTTGGCGAAGCGGCCGCTGCGAATCGTGTCGATGGCTGCCGCGTCCAGCACCGGATGACCACTGGAGCGCGCGATTTCGGCGTCCACGGGTGCATCACCGTCGGCGGGCACGAAATAGCGGACCACGGTGTCCCCTTCGATTCCCTGCCGCTGCGCGGACGCCGGATAAAACGCCTGGGCATCGATGTTGCCCTGCAGGCGCGCCTTGCATTTGCCGGCCGCGGCGTTGGCAGCGAGCTTTGGCACCGCGGTGCAGGTCACGGCCATCGCCGCTTTGTCCGGTTGTACGTTTACGTCGCCCAGGATCAGGCGGCGTGTGGTCTTGGGACCGATGAGCACCTGGCGCGAAAGACTCCCCGCGGTGCCGCTCAAGAAATCCTTCGCCCGCAAGTCCGCCTTGCAATACATGAAGTCAGTCTCGTTGTTGGAGACGTCGACGAACGCCAGGCGCTGCGCGCCGCGGCAGTTGGCGGTGAGGTTCCAGGCGCACTCATGGTGATAGTCGAGCGTATGTGCGATGAACCCGAAGCCTTTCGATGCTTTGGCGCCCTGACCTCCGCGGCTGAATTCCTGGGGCCGCGCCGGTATGAAGCGCTCGTGCCGCTTGAGCATTTGCGTTAGGACCTGCGTCGCCTCGCTCTCGGCGCGCTTGCGGTCGGCTGGCGCCAGGGTCTTTTCCATCTCCAGCAGCGCCGCGGCGTCGAAACCGCTGCTTCCGCCGGGCTTGGCTTGGTTTGGATTCACCGCTTCCCAATAGCCCGCCGCGACGCGTGCATACAGGTACTGCTGCACAGGATCGCTGCGCCTGCCAGTCGGTGAATAAAGTGCGGTGAGGCGTTGCGCGGCGGCCAGGAAATCAAGCTGCACGGATTTCTTGAGCCAACGCTCCACGGCTGCAACATCGGGCTCCCCGCAGCTGGTGTTTTCGGCGAGCTGGGCGAGTGTCCACGACGCCTGATCGCTGCCGAGCTCATCGGCCCGGACCAGCGCATCACGCGCGGCGGCGCAGTCGGCGGCGGTCAGCGCCAGATAAGCGAGGCGATGACCAACCAGTGCACCTGCCCTCGCGCGACCCGCCTTCAGTTCATCGAGCCAGCGCGCAACCTGGTCCGCTTCGGTCATCGGCTGGCCGCCGATTTTCACTTCGTAGAGGGCAAACGCGTCCTCGTAACCGGGAAGCTCCGGGACCTCGTCCGAGACATTGAACTGCGGTGTCGCCGAACCAGTGGAGCTGGTCGCGGCTGTCGGGGTGGCCGCGGCGGCGGGCGGAGCCGGGGTCTCGGCCGCGACGGCAGTGCCGGCGGCCAGGATGGCGATGATGTAGGTAAGGGTCTGCATGGGGCGCGCATCGTACAATGCGCGCCATGGCCGCCGCTCCGGAGAACGTCGATAACCCGCTGCTGACCGAGTTTTGCGGCATGCAGCTTCAGTCCCCGATTGTCCTGCTGTCGGGATGCGTGGGTTTCGGCGAGGAATACACCCGGATCGAAGGTTTCTCGAACCGGGACGTGGGGGCCATCGTGCTCAAGGGCACCACCGGCAGTCCGCGCCTCGGTAACCGCCCGCATCGCGTCTACGAGACACCCTCGGGAATGCTGAACGCGATCGGCCTGCAGAACCCCGGCGCCGATCACGTGGTGAAGAAAATTCTGCCGACACTCGATTTCAGCGAGACGCGTTTCTTCGCCAACGTGTCAGGTTCGACCATCGAGGAATACGTCGAGGTCACGCGGCGATTCGACGATTCACCCATCGACGCCATCGAAATCAACATCTCGTGTCCGAACGTCAAGGAAGGCGGGGTGGCCTTCGGCAACTATCCGGACATGTCGGCGAAAGTGGTGGAAGCCTGTCGCAAGGCGACTAACAAACCCATCATCACCAAGCTGTCGCCCAACCAGACCGACATCATGGAAAATGCGCGCCGCTGCATCGAGGCGGGCTCGGATGGACTGGCGGTCATCAACACCATCATGGGCATGGCCATCGACGTGCATGCACGCCGGCCGGTAATCGGCAATATCCAAGGGGGGTTGTCGGGACCTGCGATCAAGCCGATCGCGCTGCTCAAGGTTCACCAGGTGTACGAAGTGGCCAGCAAGCACAACGTGCCCATCATCGGCCAGGGCGGCATCGCCACGGTGAACGACGCTCTCGAGTTCTTGATTGCCGGCGCCACGACCGTGGGCCTGGGTACTGCACTTTTCTACGATCCGCTTCTGTGCCGCAAGATCAACGCGGGCGTGGCGGACTATCTCAAGGTCAACAACCTGCGCGATGTTGCCGCGCTGGTGGGCTCGCTGCGCACGGTCTGATGGGACGATCAGCCCGCACGCAGCGAGTGGTTAGGAGTCAATCCTTACCCCGGCGCGTGATCGAATAGCGCCAGATGATTGCAGCGGCAGCGAGCACTCCCACGACGATCAGAACGATGTCCGACGTGTAGTCGTAGCGTTGACCCTGAACAACGATCTCGGGGTATTTCGTGGCCTGAACGACGATTTCTTGCATGTTTCCTCTCTTCGCCGGACCGAAGAAGTTTGTCCGGCTCCCTTATGGGACAAAGAATGGAACAAGCCCGGGACACTGGAAACAAAGGCGTTTCCGATTCGCGACGGCTATCACGCGCCACTTCGGTTATGTCACCCCTTGGGACAAAACCTTGAGAAAAAGCGGGAAAAATACCCGAAAGGTAGCGCTATCAATCTCGTATTGACCGTCGCGGACACTGTGATGTCCCTCGCAGAACAGTCTTGTCCCGCGGCGCCGTTTCCACAAGCGGGGACCGGCCTAGGACGCGGTCATGAGAGTGTCAGGGAAGCGACTCGTCGTCCGCCATGCCGAGCTCCTTGAGCTTGCGGGTCAGCGTGTTTCGTCCCCAGCCGAGCACGCGCGCGGCTTCCTGGCGGTGCCCATGGGTCCGATTGAGCGCCACGCGGATCAGGACGCGCTCGAATTCCGGCAGCGCCTGGTCGAGCCAGGTCACGGTGCCGTCATGCGGCTGCGCTTTCGCCCACAGCGTCAATGCCGCCGCCCAGTCGGTCTGCGCGGCGGGCGTGACGATGTGCATTTCCGCAGGGAGATCCTGCAGCTGGATCTCGCTGCCGGGCGCCAGCGCCGTGAGGCGCCGGCACAGATTCACGAGCTCACGCACGTTGCCCGGCCAGCGATAGGCCTGCAGGCGCTCGAGGGTGATGGGAGCCAGCGATTTGGTTTCGGTGCCGAGCTCGTTGGCGGCCTGCCGCAGGTAGTGCCCCAGCAGGTCGGGCACGTCTTCGGTGCGCGAACGCAACGGCGGCAGCTCGATCCGGATGACGTTGAGGCGGTGGTACAGATCTTCGCGAAAGATGCCGCGTTCGACGCGCTCTTCGAGGTTCTGATGGGTGGCGGCGATCACGCGCACGTCCACCTTGATGGGCGTCTGTCCGCCGACGCGGTAGAACTCGCCTTCGGCGAGCACCCGCAGCAGGCGCGTCTGCAGCGGGGTCGACATGTCGCCGATTTCATCGAGGAACAACGTGCCCATGTTGGCCTGTTCGAAACGGCCGCGACGCTGTGTATCGGCGCCCGTGAACGAGCCTTTCTCGTGGCCGAACAATTCCGACTCGAGCAGCTCGGCGGGAATCGCCGAAGTATTCAATGCGACGAACGGTTTGCTGGCGCGCGGGCTGTGCTCGTGTAACGCCCGCGCCACCAGCTCCTTGCCGGTGCCGGATTCGCCTGTAATGAGCACCGCGACGCTCGAACGCGACAGGCGGCCGATGGCGCGGAACACCTGCTGCATGGCCGGCGCCTTGCCTAACAACTCCGGAATTTCCGGGGGCTGCGCCGGTACGTCATCGCCGCGGCGCGCGGTCTGGCCGGCACGGCGCACCAGCTCCACGGCCTGGTCGATGTCGAAGGGCTTGGGCAGGTATTCGAACGCGCCGCCTTCGTATGCCGAGACAGCGCTGGGCAGATCCGAGTGCGCCGTCATGACGATCACCGGCAGCGTCGGGTGGGCGATGCGAACTTCGCGAAGCAGATCGATACCGGAAGTGCCGGGCATGCGGATGTCGGTGAGCAGGACGTCGGGAGCATCGGCCCGCAAGGCCGCAAGCGCCGGCTCGGCGGAGTCGAAGGCGCGCGGCACCATGCCGCTGGCGCGCAGCGCACGCTCGAGGACCCAGCGGATGGAAGCGTCGTCTTCCACGAGCCACACCCGCAGGGCGGGCAGAGTCGAAGTGGGCGGTGACGTTGTGTGCATATACGTGGGATCGACGCTCATGCGTTCTCCGGTAGGGGCAGCAGGATGGTGAACACCGTGCGCCCTGGCTTGCTTTCAAATTCAATGAGGCCGCCGTGACGGGTCACGAGGTCCTGCGAGACCGCCAGACCCAGCCCGGTGCCATTGGCACGGCCGGTGACCAGCGGGAAGAAAATGGTGTCGGCTATTTCGGGAGGGACGCCGGGGCCGTTGTCCTCGACCGACAGGCCAGCCGCGAGTTTGTGCCGGGTCGCGCCGATGTTCACGTTGGCGGCGATGCGCGTGCGGATGACGATGCGGCCGCGCTCACCGATGGCCAGCAGTGCATTGCGTCCGATGTTGAGCAGCGCCTGGATGATCTGGTTCGCGTCGACCTCGGCGTTCGGCAGGCTGGGGTCGTAGTCCCGCTCGACGAGTACACCGCCGCGCGCTTCGCTGCGCAACAGGCGATATACGTGCTCGCACAACTCGTGCACGTTGATGAGCGCCTTCTGCGGTGCGCGTGCCGGCCCAATCATCGAATCGACCAGCGCCGTCAGGCGATCTGCCTCGCTGATGATGATGCCGGTGTACTCGCGCAGATGTTCATGCAACTCGCGCTCCAGCAGCTGCGCGGCGCCGCGCAATCCGCCGAGTGGATTCTTGATCTCGTGCGCCAGCTGCCGGACCATCTGGCGGCTGCTGTCGAGGCGCGAGATGAGCTCGTTCTCGCGCGTGATGCGCTGGCGCTGCGTGGCGTCGGCAATTTCCACCAACAGGTATTTGCGCTCGAACTCACTGTCGAGCGGCGTCATGGTGACGTCGATGATGCGGTGCTCGCGGCCGAGCGGACCGGCATGCACCGAAAGCTCACGCTCGGACAAGGTTTCGCCAGTCTCGAGCGCGCGGCGCATGAGCACGCCCAGCGAATCGGCATCGAGCACCAGGGAAAGGAACGGTTTGCCGCGTGCCTGGTTGACGCTCGCGGCCAGCAGATCCTGCGCGGCGACGTTGGCGTACACCACGCACAGATCCGAATCGAGCACGATGATGCCGGTAGTGAGCGCGCCGATGAGATCGGCGGGCTCGAAATGCGCTATCGCGGATGGAAGGAAGCGTTCAACCGCCATGCTGGCCCCTGGCCACGCACTGCGTAGCTAGCGTCGCGATCTTGCCGGTGAATTGAGTCCGGGGCGCAGCACGTGGAACGACGAGCTCGAGGTGCAGAGTACGTCGCCTTTGGAACTCTTGATCGTCACGGCCACGGTGTGCGTGCCGCGATATACCGGTGAGATGGTGAAGGTTTGGGCATTTGCCCCGCCCACGGGCTGCCCGTCTAACGACAGCGTGGAAATATCTTGCGGACGCAGCGCCGGCTTCGTCGTGAACGAGACGGTCACGTTCTCCGGATTCTGAAACGTCGTGTCGTTCGGGGGGACCATCGCACAGCTCGTGTATTTGAAATCGTCCACTTCCTGCAGCAGCTGCTGCTCGCGCGGCAGATTCGAACTGGCGGCTGGAGGCGCCGGCGTAGCCGGCGTCGCCGAGGAACTCTGGGCCGGTTCGATGTTGATGGGTTGACCGCCCGGAATCGGACGATCCGAATAGGTCTTGGTGCCGTCCTTCTCTACGCGCACGTACGTCGTTGCCAGTGCCGAAACGGCATAGAGCGTAAGCAGACTGGCGAGAAGAGCGAGCTTCATGGGGCCTGAGCATAAACCCTGGGCCTGAACCTGACCAAAACACATGCCACAGAAACGGGCGGCGGCGCCCGAAGACCGCCGCCGCCCTATTCGAACGCGGGCATGAGACGGTCAGGCTGGCGGGCGCGGTCGTCGGGTCGCTACCCGCTCCGACTGCCCCCGAGGCTTGCCTCCGCCTCACCCGACGCCTCAGCAGCTGTAGTACATGTCGAGCTCGACCGGGTGAGTACACATGCGGAAGCGAGTGACTTCCTGTGTCTTCAGTCCGATGTACGCATCGATCACGTCGTTGGTGAACACGCCGCCCCGGGTCAGGAATTCGCGATCCTTGTCGAGGTGCTCGAGCGCCATGTCGAGCGAATGGCACACCGTCGGGATGTGCTTCGCTTCTTCGGGCTCGAGGTCGTAAAGATCCTTGTCGGCCGGATCGCCGGGATGGATCTTGTTTTGAATGCCGTCGAGGCCGGCCATCATCATGGCCGCGAATGCGAAGTACGGATTCGCTGCCGAATCGGGGAAGCGCACTTCGATGCGGCGCGCCTTCGGGTTCGACACCCACGGAATGCGAATGGATGCCGAACGATTGCGCGCGGAGTACGCCAGCATCACGGGCGCCTCGAACCCCGGCACCAGGCGCTTGTAGCTGTTGGTGCCCGGATTGGTGAACGCGTTGATGGCTTTCGCGTGCTTGATGATGCCGCCGATGTAGTACAGCGCCGTATCCGACAGGCCGCCGTACTTGTCGCCCGCGAACAGCGCTACGCCTGCCTTTTGCAGCGACTGGTGCACGTGCATACCCGAGCCGTTGTCGCCGACGAGTGGCTTCGGCATGAAGGTGGCTGTCTTGCCGTAGCTGTGCGCGACGTTGTGGATGGCGTACTTGAGGATCTGTACCTCGTCGGCCTTTTTCACGAGGCCGCCGGGACCGACACCAATCTCACACTGGCCGCCGGTCGCGACTTCGTGGTGATGAACTTCGACTTTGAGGCCCATTTCTTCGAGCGCGTCGCACATCGCCGAACGGATGTCCTGGAACGCGTCGACTGGCGGGACCGGGAAATAGCCGCCCTTGATGGTGGGGCGATGACCCTTGTTGCCGTCGGGATAGACAGTGTTGCTGTTCCAGGCGCCTTGCCCCGAGTCGATCTCGTAGGAGGTGCCGTTCATGTTGCTGTTCCAGCGGACGCTGTCGAAGATGAAGAATTCGTTCTCGGGGCCGAACAGCGCGCCATCGGCGATGCCGGTGGATTTCAGATACGCCTCGGCGCGTTTGCCGAGCGAACGCGGATCGCGCTCGTAGCCCTGCATGGTCGCGGGCTCGATGATGTCGCAGCGAATGTTGACCGTGGTCTGCTCGAAGAACGGATCGACCACCGCGGTGGTCGGATCGAGCTGCAGAATCATGTCCGACTCGTTGATGCCCTTCCAACCCGAAATGGACGAGCCGTCGAACATCTTGCCGTCGCGGAACAGATCTTCATCCACCAGTTTCGCGGGAATCGTTACGTGTTGTTCTTTGCCGCGCGTATCGGTGAAGCGGAGGTCGGCGTATTTGACCTCTTTGTCCTTGATCAGCTTGATTACATCTGCGGGTTTCATTTTTAGAGATCCTCTGCCTCTGGAAGGGGTTTAAGCCTCGGTCTCAATGCATTCGCTGTGCCAGCCGTCCGATCCTTCTAAATCAACGGCTTAAATACATTTGCGGCCGAGCAACGCACGTCTTTGGTGCGTTGGCGGCGGATTTTGCTCCGATTTGAGTCAAAAAGGTGCCCCAGCGACGGGCCGCGCACTCGCATGAAGCGAGAAAATGTTTCTATATGCATCTTTCGTGTGTATAGTCCACATATGGACTTTAGGAGAACGGTATGAGCCTGAGCACCAACACGCACCGCGATGCGAATTCGGCAAGGTCGGGGGCCATGTCGCTCGGCGGTCCGGGTCTGCGGGCTTTCGTGAATATCGCCGAGGCCTGGGGCCTCTCCATCGCCGAACAGCTCAAGTTGTTAGGCATAGCTTCGCGTTCCACTTTCTTCAAGTGGCGGCGCGAACGCGAGCCCAGGCTGCCGCGCGACACCCTCGAGCGCCTTTCCTACGTGCTCGGCATCTACAAGTCGCTGCAGATCCTGCTGCCCGACCCGAAGGCGGCCGATGCATGGATTCGCAAGCCCAACCTGGCGACACCATTCGGCGGTGGCTCAGCGCTCGAACGTATGTTGTCCGGCCAGGTAGCCGACCTGTACGTCGTGCGCCAGTACCTCGACGCCGAGCGCGGGTAAGCCGGGTAACCCAGGCGCCAGGGATGGTGGAGGTTACTCACACCGCGCGGCCGGTGAGGTTCGCGCCTTGTCATCGCATCGTCGCGAGCCGCCTGCCGACGATCCACCTCTTCGAGCGCGTCGCGGATCCGGCCGACTGGGATGCGCTCTATGAGCTCGAATCCATCACCAATCCGCGTATCCGCAACCAGATCGGCGAGCTGCACCTCGTGCCCGTGGCCGATCGCGTCAGCGGACCGAATGCCTCGATCGTCATGGCGCCGTTCACGCACCTGTCGCCCCCGGGTACACGGTTCACCGACGGCCACTTCGGCGCCTACTACGCCGCCGAATCCATCGACACCGCCATCGCCGAAACGCGTTTCCATCGCGAGAACTTCCTGCGCGCCACGAGTCAACCGCCCATCGAGCTCGAGATGCGCTGCTACCTCGCCGACGTCTCCTGCGAGCTGCACGACCTGCGCTCGCGGCGCATGCAGATGCCGGACATCTACGATCCTTCGAGTTACGCAGCCTCGCAGAAGCTAGGGCGCGCACTGCGCGTGGGTGGCTCGAACGGCATTGCGTTCGACAGCGTGCGGCGCGTCGGCGGAGAGTGCGTCGCGCTGTTCCGCCCGCGGCTCGTGCAGAACGTGCGCCAGAGCGTGCATCTGCGGTATGCCTGGGACGGCAACGCCATCTTCGAGGTGTATGAAATCCGCGTGGTCACCCTGTAGTGCGTCGCTGCCGTTTTCAGTCGTTCTCGAGGGTCGCCCGCTATACTGCGCGCCGGCCAGAACGCGACTGAACAATGCCTTCGACACTTGCTGAAACGCCGCTGGGCAACGCCCCGCGCACATTTCAAGACCTGATCTTCGCGCTGCAGAAATACTGGGCCGATCAGGGCTGCGTCATCCTGCAGCCCTATGACATGGAAATGGGTGCCGGCACGTTTCACACGGCGACTTTTCTGCGATCCATCGGCCCTGAGCCGTGGTCGGCCGCTTACGTGCAACCGTCGCGCCGCCCGACCGACGGTCGCTATGGCGACAATCCGTTTCGCCTGCAGCATTACTACCAGTTCCAGGTGGTCATCAAGCCCTCGCCGCTCGGCATTCTCGATCTGTACCTCGGGTCCTTGCGGGCACTCGGTTTCGACACGCTCGTGCACGACGTGCGGTTCGTCGAGGACAACTGGGAGTCCCCCACCCTGGGCGCCTGGGGCCTCGGCTGGGAGGTGTGGCTCAACGGCATGGAAGTCACGCAGTTCACCTATTTCCAGCAGGTGGGCGGCCTCGACTGCAAACCGGTCACCGGCGAAATCACCTATGGGCTCGAGCGCCTGGCGATGTACCTGCAGGGCGTCGAGAGCATCTTCGACATCGTCTGGACTGACGGACCTCGCGGCCGCGTCACCTACCGTGACGTCTTTCATCAAAATGAAGTGGAGCAGTCGGCCTTCAACTTCGAATACGCCGACACCGCGGTGTTGCTGCGTCACTTCGACGACTACGAAGCCGCCTGCGGCAAGTTGTTAGAGGCGAAGCTGGCGCTGCCCGCCTACGAGCAAGTCATGAAGGCCTCGCACACATTCAATCTGCTCGATGCGCGCAAGGCGATTTCGGTGACCGAGCGCCAGCGGTACATCCTGCGCGTGCGCACGCTGGCGCGCGCCGTGGCCCAGGCGTACTACGACAGCCGCGAGGCGCTTGGTTTTCCGATGTTGGGCGGCGGCGCGGCCGGCAAAGCAGCCTCTGACGAATCTGGAATCGTGCCGGCATGAGCGACGCTTCGAACGATTTTCTCGTGGAACTGGGCACCGAAGAGCTGCCGCCGCTCGCGCTGCCGACCCTCGAGCAGGCGTTCGCCGCCGCAATCCGCTCAGGGCTCGCCGAAGCTGGCCTGCCGCATGGCGAGCTGCGCTCGTTCGCGACGCCGCGCCGGCTCGCAGTCCTGGTGCGCGATCTCGCGGCCGTGCAACCCGCGCAAGCCATCAAGCTCAAGGGACCGCCCGTCAGCGCGGCGTTCGACAAGGATGGCAAGCCCACGACGGCAGCCAAAAAGTTCGCCGAGAAATGCGGTGCTCCGGTGGAGGCGCTGACGCGCGTCACCGAGGGCAAGGGCGAATTCCTGTTTTTCGCGGGTTCGAAGCCGGGCGTTGCCGCCATGAGTTTGCTGCCGGCGATAGTGCAGCGCGCGCTCGAACAGCTACCGATTCCGAAGCGCATGCGCTGGGGCTCTTCCAGCGCGGAGTTCGTGCGGCCGGTGCATTGGCTGGTGCTGCTGTTCGGCACGGACGTCATCCCCGCGCGCATCCTCGATACCGACGCCGGACGCATGACACGCGGCCATCGCTTCATGGCGACGCACGAGATCCCGCTCGCCAAACCCTGCGACTATGAAGGGGTGTTGCGCGACAAGGGCAAGGTGATTGCCGACTTCGGCGAGCGCCGCGTGCGGATCGGAACGCAGGTTGTCGCCGCCGCCGAGGCGCTGTCCGGCGAAGCGTTACTCAGCGATTCCCTGCTCGATGAAGTCACCGCGCTGGTTGAATGGCCGAGCGCCGTCGCGGGCTCATTCGAGGCGCGGTTCCTCGAGTTGCCGCGCGAAGTCCTGATTTCCACTCTGCAGCAGCACCAGCGTTATTTTCCCGTGCAGGGCTCCGGCGCCAAACTACTGCCGCATTTCATCACCATCGCCAACATCGAGAGCTCCGAGCCCGCGAAGGTGCGCGCCGGCAACGAGCGCGTGGTCCGTCCGCGGCTGTCGGACGCCGCGTTCTTCTACAGCCAGGATCGCAAGCAGCCGCTCGCCGCGCGGCTTTCCGGGCTCGATGCCGTCACGTTCCAGGTGAAGCTCGGTTCGATCGGCGACAAGGTGCGCCGCGTCGTGACCCTCGCGGGCGAAATCGCGCTGCTCATCGACGCCGACCGCGCGCAGTCCGAACGCGCCGCCACGCTCGCCAAGTGCGACCTGCTGTCATCGATGGTGGGCGAGTTTCCCGAACTGCAGGGCATCATGGGCCGCTACTACGCGCTTGCCGATGGCGAGCCCGCCAATGTCGCCGCGGCGATCGACGAGCACTATCTACCGCGCGCGGCCGGCGGCGCGTTGCCGGGCACGGGCGCCGGAGTCGCCGTTGCCCTGGCGGACAAGCTCGACACGCTGGCGGGCATTTTTGCCATCGGCCAGAAGCCGAGCGGCACCAAGGATCCATTCGGGCTGCGGCGCGCCGCCATTGGTACGCTGCGCATCCTCACCGAAAAGAAACTCGACATCGACTTGCGCGCGCTGGTGATGCGCGCCTGCGCGTTGCAGCCGGTGCAAAACGCGTCCGCGCCCATCGAGTTGTGGGACTACCTGGTCGAGCGGCTGCGCGCGTATCTCCTCGACGCGGGCAACGCGGGCGAGGCTGTTCCGGTCACCACCGAGATGTTCGACGCCGTGCGCGCAAGTTCACCGGTTTCGCCGCTCGATTTCGCGGCGCGCCTCTCGGCGCTCGCCAGGTTTCTCGGGATGGCCGAGGCGGCGAGTCTCACCGCGGCGAACAAGCGCATCGCGAACATCCTGAAGAAAGCCGAGCTCGGCGCTCCGGGGACGGTCGACGTGACTGCGTTGCACGAGCCGGCCGAAAAGGTGCTGCACGAAGCGCTCGCCAGTATCGTCGCCGATGTCGAGCGCGCGCTCGCCAAGCGCGACTACAGCGCGGCGCTCGCCCGCCTCGCCACGCTGCGCCCGGCGGTGGATCGTTTCTTCGACGACGTCATGGTCAATGCCGAGGACGCCGCACTGCGCCGCAACCGGCTGGCGCTGCTCGCGCAACTGCGCCACCACTTCACTCGCATCGCCGACCTGTCCTGTCTTCCGGGCTGATCGCATCGCGTAATCAACATGCAGCTGCTCGGGTCCCTGCTCTTCAACGGTTTCTTGATCGCCTGGATGCTGGTGTTCGCCATCACCTACTGCATCGTGTGCCCATTCCTGTCGTTCAAGGGCCGCTTCTGGATGGCAGGCGTCATGTCGCACGTGGTCTTCTTCGCGCTGCGCGTGTTGTGCGGGGTCCGGTACACCGTCGAAGGCCGCGAGAATCTGCCCGCCGGCAATCATGTCATCTTCATGAAGCATTCTTCGACGTGGGAAACCTTCGGCATCATGATTCTGTTCCCGCCACTGGTGTGGGTCATGAAGCGGGAAATCCTCTGGATTCCCTTCGTCGGGTGGGGTTGCCTCCTGGCGAGTTGCATCGCCATCGATCGCAAAGCCGGAGCATCGGCGGTGAACCAGGTGCTGGTGCAGGGCAAGGACCGCCTGGCGCGCGGCGCATGGATCCTGGTGTTTCCGGAAGGCACGCGCATGACCGCGGGCGAGACGCGCCGTTATGGTTCGAGCGGCACTTTGTTAGCCGCGCAGGAGGGCCGCAAGATCGTGCCGGTGGCGCACAATGCCGGCTACTTCTGGCCGCGCCGCGGCGTGCTCAAGAAACGCGGCACGATCCGCGTGGTCATCGGGCCGCCGATCGACCCGGCCGGCCGCGACGTGCGCGAAGTCAACGACGAAGTGCAGGCATGGATCGAAAGTCACGTGTTTCCGCCGCAGGCGGATTGATGGGCACGCGCGAGCAGCCGCTCCGGGATGTCGGCCCGCGCTCCGGCCGGCGGGATTTCTACTGGCTCCGCCTGCCGGCCACGGGCTTGTGTTTTCTCGTGTTCGGGGTCGCAACGCTGCTTATCGGTCTCGTCGTACTGCCGGTCGTCAGGTTGTTCAGCTTCGACACTGGCCGCGGCCGGCTGCGCGCGCGCGCGATCGTCGCCTGGGGTCTGCGCTGGTTCGTGGCGTTCGCGCGTTTCACCGGCGTGCTGCGCTATTCCCTGCACGGTTTCGAGAAGTTAGGCCAGCCAGGCCAGGTCATCGTCGCCAACCATCCGACGCTCATCGACGTGGTATTCCTGCTCGGCTTCGTGCCCAATGCAAACTGCATCGTCAAGACCGCTTTGTTCGTGCATCCCGTGACCCGCAGCGCGGTCAAGGCCGCCGGGTACATACCCAACGCGCCCGCCGACGAGATGATTCACCGTGCCGAGCAATCGCTGCGCGACGGTCAATGCCTGGTGGTATTTCCGGAAGGGACGCGCACCGTGCCCGGCGAGGCCGCCCGCCTGCAGCGGGGCGCGGCCAACGTGGCGCTGCGTGCCGCTTCCACCCTCACGCCGGTGTTCATTACCTGCGACCCGCCCACACTTTCGAAGAATGCGCCCTGGTACCGCATTCCCGCCTGCCGCGCCCGTTTTACAATTCGCGTCGGGGAAAACATCGAGCTCGCCGCGTTTCGCGCCGCGACTCTACCTGGCGGCTCGCGGAAACTGAATTCGCGGGTGACCGAGCTATTCACCGAAGCAACTAAGGTGCGAGACTCACTGGCATGATGTCGCGAGAAGAAATCCTGGCCGTCGTGCGCACCGCGATGGTGGAGCTTTTCGAGCTCGACCCGGCGCAGATCGTCGTTACCGCCCGGTTCAACGACGACCTCGAGATCGACAGCATCGATTCCGTCGACCTCATGGATCACCTGGCGAGGGTGTTTCAACGCAAGGTCAGGCCGCAGGATTTTCGAAATGTCCGGACGGTGCAGGACCTCGTCGACACGATCGAACGAATGCAGGGACAGTGAGCGACCCGCGCGTCATTGCGGTGATTCCCGTCTACAACCACGAACGCGCGGTCAGCGGGGTCGTTGCCGCGCTGCGCTCTTACGGCCTTCCAGTCCTGCTGGTGGACGATGGCTCCAATGAAACCTGCCGGCTGGCGCTCGACGCGCTCGCACGCGCGGTCGATGCGCGGCTCGTGCGCCTGCCGGTGAATGGCGGCAAAGGCGCGGCGGTGATTGCCGGCCTGCGCGAAGCCTGTGCCGCAGGATTCAGCCACGCACTACAGGTGGATGCCGACGGCCAACACGATCTTGCCGACATGCCACGGTTTCTCGCCGCGGCGGCGCTCGAGCCCGATGCCATCATCTGCGGCCGGCCGGTCTTCGACGCGTCTATTCCGCGCGTGCGTTTCATCTCGCGATACATCACTCATGCGCTGGTATGGCTGCAGACCCTGTCATTCAGCAAAGTCCGGGATTCCATGTGCGGCTTCCGCCTGTATCCCGTGCGTCACGTGCTCGAAGTCGTGGATCACGATGGCGTGGGCAAGCGTATGGATTTCGACGTCGAATTGCTGGTCAAGCTGGTGTGGCGTGGTCGCCGGTTGCGCTGGATAGACACGCGCGTGTGCTACCCGGCCGACGGGGTCTCGCACTTCCGCATGTTGCTCGACAACCTGCTGCTCGCGAGAATGCACCTTCGCCTGGTCGGAGGGATGATCTGGCGCGCCCCCCGGCTCATCGCGGGGGAACAGACGCGGGCAACGAATCCGCGGTAGGGCCGACTCGAGCGAGAGATGCGAAAACAGTCGTCCATCAGCGAGCAGATCGCCTGCGAGGTCGCTTTCCACGATGTCGACCTCGCGCAGGTCGTGTGGCACGGGCACTATCTTCGCTACCTCGAAAATGCGCGCTGGGCGCTGATGCGCTCGATCCAGTTCGATCTCCACGAGATGCTCGAATCAGGGTTCCTGTGGCCGGTGATAGATCTGCGCGTGAAGTACGTGCGCGCGGCTCGATACCAGGACCGCCTGCAGGTTCGTGCCTCGCTCGTCGAGTGGCAGGAGCGTCTGACCATCAACTACCTCATCACCGATGAGCGCACGGGGGAGCGCGTGGTGCGCGCGCAGACCATCCAGATTGCGGTACGCCCGCCCGCGAACGAAATGTTGTTCGGCATGCCAGCCTGCCTCACGGATCGCGTCGAGCGTTATCTGCAAACTCGCGCCGCGGGTGAGCCTCGCGACGGGAGCGTGCCGGCGTGAGCAACACCGTTCTGGTCACCGGCGCCAGCCGCGGCATCGGCCGCGCGATCGCCGTGCGACTCGCGCGCGATGGGTTCGACATCGCCGTGCACTATCACCGCCAGCGCGACGCCGCCGATGATGTGGTGAGCACGATCCGCCAGCTCGGCCGCGAAAGCCGAAGCCTTGCGTTCGACGCGGCCGACCGCAGCGGCGTCCTCGACGCGCTGACGGCCGACATGGAAACGCACGGCGCGTATTTCGGCGTGGTGTGCAATGCGGGCATCGCCCGCGATGCGGCTTTCCCGGCGATGTCGGGTGAGGAATGGGACGCGGTCATCCGCACCAACCTCGATGCCTTCTACAACGTCCTGCAGCCGGTGATCATGCCGATGATCAGACGCCGTGCACCCGGCCGGATCGTCACGCTCGCCTCGGCCGCAGGCCTCATCGGCAATCGCGGCCAGACTAACTACAGCGCCGCCAAGGGCGGCGTCATCGCCGCGACCAAGGCGCTCGCGGTGGAGCTCGCCAGGCGGCAGATCACCGTGAATTGCGTCGCGCCCGGCCTCATCGATACCGACATGCTGACGACCGACGTACCGCTCGAGCGGATCCTCGAGGCTATCCCGATGCAGCGCGTAGGCACACCGGAGGAGGTCGCCGGCGCCGTGAGTTTCCTGATGTCCCCCGACGCTTCGTACATCACGCGCCAGGTGATCTCCGTGAACGGCGGCCTGTGCTGATGCGCCGCGTGGTGGTCACCGGCATGGGCGGCGTGTCCGCGCTTGGCGATTCCTGGGGGCCCATCGAACGCGCTTTTCGCGCAGGCTCGAGCGCGGTTCGTTACATGCCCGAGTGGGAACGGTTCGGCGACATGTCGACGCGGCTCGCCGCGCCATGCGACACCTTCGCGATTCCCGCGTCCTGGACCCGCAAGCAGTTGCGCAGCCTGGGCCGCGTGTCGCAGCTGGCGGTGCGCGCCGCGGAACAGGCGCTCGCGGACAGCGGGCTCACCGGTAGCGAAGTGCTGGGCAGCGGCGAAGCCGGCGTCGCCTGCGGCTCTTGTGTCGGCAGCCCATCGGACGTGGTCGATTTCGCGCACATGCTGATCAGTGGCGACGGATCCCGCGTCAACGCCAACTCTTATATAAGAATGATGCCGCACACCGCGGCCGCCAATGTCGGCATCTTCTTTGGAATCACCGGTCGGGTGATCCCCACATCGAGTGCGTGTACGTCCGGCAGCCAGGCTATCGGTTACGCGTTCGAGGCCATCCGGCATGGCTACCAGAAAGTCATGCTCGCGGGTGGCGCGGAGGAGCTGTGCCCTTCGCAGGCCAAGGCCTTCGACTCACTGTACGCGGCCAGTCGCCGCAATGAGTCGCCCTCGGAAACGCCGCGCCCATACGACGCCGAGCGCGACGGGCTCGTGGTCGGCGAGGGCGCGGCCATGCTGCTGCTCGAGGATCTCGAGCACGCGCGCGCGCGCGGCGCGAACATTCACGCGGAGATTCTCGGCTACGCCACCAACAGCGACGGAACGCACGTCACGCGCCCGGAGGAACGCACGATGCGCGCAGTCATGCAGCAGGCGCTCACCTGCGCGCAGATCACGCCCGAACGCGTCGGCTACGTGAATGGCCATGGAACAGCCACGGTGCACGGCGACGTCGCCGAATCGCGCGCCACCTCGGCGGTCTTCGGCCCGCGGATGCCCATCAGCTCACAGAAGAGTTTTCTGGGCCACACGCTCGGCGCCTGCGGCGCACTCGAGGTCTGGTTCAGCATTGAAATGATGAAGCAGCGGTGGTTTGCGCCAACGCTGAACTTGCGCCAGGTCGACTCGGAGTGCGGCACGCTCGACTACCTGCGCGATACCGGCCGCGAGATCGATACGGACATCGTGGTATCCAACAACTTCGCCTTCGGCGGCATCAACACCTCGTTGGTGCTGCAACGCGCGGCATGACCACGCAATCCCGCGGCGTCGACGAACCTCTGGTGTGGGCCCCGGGCGGGCCGCTCTCACGCCGCGATCTGCTGCGCGCGGCCGCCGACGTCGCAGCGCGTTTGCCCGCGCGCCGCTACCTGGTGAATCTGTGCGAGTCGCGCGAACAATTCCTCGTGGCCTTCGTGGCATCGATCGTCGCGCGGCAGATCCAGCTCATGCCTGGCGCACGCACGCCGCTCGCCATCGCCGAACTCACCAGCCGATATCCGGACAGCCACTGCGTCACCGACGAAAACATCCGCGACTGGCGTGCAGAGGCAGGCGTCGGCGGCGTGGCTGCGCTGACGCCGATCGATCCTAGCCAGCTCGTTTTGACCGGTTTCACCTCGGGCAGCACGGGCGCCTCCCAGGCGCATGACAAACACTGGCGGGCACTGCACGCCAGTTTCACGCTGAACGCGGCCGCCATCCGCGCGGCGGCCGGCCTCGGCGCGGACGCGCCGGCGTCGATCGTCGGCACGGTACCGGCGCATCACATGTACGGCATCGAGCTCACCGTGCTGCTGCCACTGTTCAGCGGCATGAGCGTGCACTCGGATCGACCGCTGTTTCCGGCCGACGTCGCTGCGGCGCTGGCGGGTACGGCGTCCCCGCGCATCCTGGTGAGCACGCCGCTGCACCTGCGTGCGCTCGCCGACGCCGAGCTCGACTTCCCGGAGCTCGCGTTGATAGTGAGCGCCACGGCGCCACTCGATCGGTCGCTGGCGAGCCGCATCGAGGCCCGCCTGCGGGCGCCGCTGCTCGAGATGTTCGGGTCGACCGAGACCTGTGTCTTCGCATCGCGCCAGACGGCGCGTGAGCTCGAATGGCGCCTGTACGATGGCGTCGACATCGTTCCGGCAGACGAATCCACGCGCGTGAGCGCGGCGTGGTTCCAGCGAAGTCAGGCGCTGCAGGACCTGCTGGAAGCCTGCGGCGACCGGTGCTTCGTGCTCCGCGGGCGCAATTCCGACATGGTCGAGGTGGCGGGAAAACGCGCTTCCCTTGCGGACATCACGCGGCGCATCTGCGCCGTGCCGGGCGTAGAAGATGCGGTGGCGTTCCAGCCGGACGGCACGGCCGGTGCGGCCAATCGTGTCGCCGCGGCCGTCGTCAGCCGGGGGGCGACCGAGCGCGAGATCGCCGCCGAGCTCGCTACCGCGCTCGATGCCGTATTCCTGCCGCGGCCATTGATGATGGTCGAGCGGATACCGCGAGATTCGGTGGGCAAGATTTCGCGTGCGATGTTGCTGGCGCTCGCCAGCTCACACTCGGCCTGATCGCACGCCGCGGCTCAGCCGGCGGCGTGCAGACAATCCAGCTCGAGCAGCAGGTCGGCGCGGCACACATCCCCGGCGAGCACGATGAATGGCGTTTCGGCGGGCAGCCGCGCCCGCAATTCGCTCTCGACGAAAGCGGCATCGGCCTGATCGCGTAGATAGGCCTTGATCATCGTGCCGCGCGCGAAGCGGGGCGGCAGCGTCGGATCGTATGCATGCGCGCGCACCATGAGGCTCTCGAGATTGCTGAAGATCTCCGCGAGCTGCGCCTGCGCGCTGCCTTCGTGGCGCGAGGCATGGCCGACGATGCTCGCCGTGCCCGAGATCATCAGGAGGCCGGGCGCCACCAGCATGGCGCGGGAAAAAGTGGGTGTCGCCGGACCGTACTGGCGCGGATAGTGATACGCGGAAGTCTGCCGGGGATTTTCGATCGCGATGCCGGGTTTGCAGCCGGCGAGCCAGTACACCTGGAGTTTGGCGCCGCCGTCGCGCCGGCCGATCGCGGTCGCCGCCGGATATCGTTCGTGCCGTGCCGACAGCAAGCCCGTGGTCCGGCCCGCACAGAACACGCGGTAACGCTCGTCGTCGCCCGCGCCCTCATTGATTCGGTCGAAGTAGTTCCAGACACGCAGCAGGTGGCCGAACTGTGATTTGGCCTGGAACCCGGCGATGGCGTCGTAGGCATAAGCAGACGCCGCCGCCAGACCGCCGTGTTCGCGTTCGTCGACTTCGATCGCGCCCGCCAGATGATGTTCGTCGTTCGCGAACCGGATCTCGCCGTCGAATCCGCTGTTCACCGGCCCGTTGGCATGCCAGACCTCCACCAGACCGGCGCCCACGAGTGGCGCGAGTCGCACGCGTGCCGCACGGGCCGGGATCGGCGCATCACCGAGGCCGAACTCGACGGCGAACAGAACGCCGTCGGGCAACGCCTCGCCGGGTTCGAGGCGCTGGTATTCGATGCGCGGCGCTATGGCGCCGAGCCGTGTTGTTGCGTGTTTCGCCATGTCAGCTGGCCACCGTGCTCCGCATCTGCCGCCGATGGCGCAGCGTATCGCGCCACATCCTCAGCGACGTTACGTAATAGAGTAGTTTGAAGAGGCGCAGGCGGCGCAGTGTCGGCCGGGCATCGAACACGTGCCCGGAGAGCATCAAGATCACGGCGTTCTCGACTCCGAGCACGTTACGGGGATTGGCGAACAGCCATTCGAGCGCCGGCGTCCTGAATCGGACGATGAACCAGGAGAAAGTGCGCAGGCCTTCACGCATTTCGCGCCCATAAGTGCGTTGCAGTCGGAGCTCGGATGCGCCCTCGAGCACGGAGTCGATCAGCGCCGCCGCACGCTCCGCGCTGTGCATGGCGATGTAGACACCGCTCGAAAACACCGGATCGATGAACGCGCCGGCATCGCCGATCATGATCCAGCGCGGCCCGCACACATCGCGGCATGCATAGGAGTAGTTGCCCGTGGCTTCGAGATTTCCGCGCAGCGTGGCGCGGGCCAGGCGCTGCTTCAGCCGCGGCACGGAGTCGAGAATGGACATGAGCAAGGATTCAAGGCTGCCCTCACGTTGCTTCAGCGCTTCCGGCAGGCACACGGCGCCGATGCTTGTCACGTCTTCGGACAGCGGTATCACCCAGACCCAGCCGAGGTGAAATCGGTAGATGCTGATGTTGCCCGCATACGGCTCGGAGCGCCGCTCGACGCCGTTGAAGTGGGCGAATATCGCGGCGCTTCGATGCCCGGGATGGCGCTGCTTGAGTTTCCATTGAGTCCCGAGCACCGCGGCGCGGCCGGATGCATCGACGAGATAGCGTCCACGGATTTCGCGCGTGCCACCATCGGCCTGTCGAACGCGCACGCACGCTGCGCTGTCTGCGACGAAGGCTTCGACGACCTCCGTGTCTTCGCACACGGTGACGCCGGAACGCTGTGCGTTGCGCAACAGGATTTCGTCGAATTCGGCGCGCTTGACCTGGTAGGCATATCCGGGGACGTGCTGCGGGTTGCGCGCGAAATCGAATACGTTGAAGCCGCGCTCATTGTCACCGGGAAAATCGGCGCCCTGCTTGCGCACCCCGATGCGCGCCACCTCCGCAAGTACGCCAAGCCGCTCCAGGATCGGCATGTTCATCGGCAGCAGCGATTCACCGATGTGGAAGCGGGGGTGGCGGTCTTTCTCGAAGAGCAGCACCGATCGGCCGCGGCGCGCCAGTTCCGTTGCCGCCGTCGTTCCGGCCGGTCCTCCGCCGATCACGATGACATCGCAGTCGAAACTGCGCTCTGTTGCGGTACCTTGGGACGTCATTTCGGGAGTTGGTCAGTTCCGGCGTGGCTATAATAGCCGCCTTCTTTCCGATACATCCGAGAACCGCCCAGCGGTCCGCGCCATGACCATCACTCAAACACCCACAGAGCGGGACATCGCCGGAATGATCGTTGTTGCGCTCAATCTCGAGAGCGTGAAGGCGGAAGAAATCGATCCGCAGGAGCCACTGTTCGGTGCCGGTCTCGGGCTCGATTCCATCGATGCGCTGGAGATCGCACTGGAGATATCGAAGCGTTACGGTTTCCAGATCCGATCCGACGATAACGACAACCGCCGCATCTTCGCCTCACTCGGCGCGCTGGCAGCGCACATAGAAAAGAACCGCGCCCGCTAAGGAGACTTCATGAACGCCGCAATCCTGAAACGGCTCTTGCTCGTCCCCGTGGCGATATTGCTGATCGCGGCGGTGCCACTGGTGGATCCGCCGCCTGTCGATGCCCCCGCCGCTCTCACACAGAAGGAAGTCACGGGCGTGCTGCGCAAGACACTGATTGCGCGCGGCTGGCTGCTCACCAAGGATGCCGCCGGCGAGATCGAGGCCAAGCTCGACGTCCGCACTCATTCGATCAAGGTTCGCTACCTCGTGGCGAAGCAGCAGATTTCCATCAAGTATCTCGACAGCGTGAACATGGACTACCGGCTCGATCGCCAGGGCAATCCGGAAATCCACCGAAAATATCCAGGATGGATCCACAACGTGATCATCGCGCTCAACCGTGACATGCAGCTGGCGGTCCTCGCCAAGTCCAACTGACCCGCGCGGGTGGATTCGAGTTGCAGCCACTATCCGTCACAGCCTTCACGGCGAGCTGCGCCGCCGGAAGCGGTAATACCGAGCTGCTGAGCGCGTTGCGCGCGGGCCGTACAGGCCTCGCACCCAATGACTTCGGTCCGCAACCCCTGCCCACCTGGGTGGGGCGCGTCGCGGGACTCGAACACACTTCATTGCCGGCGCACTTTACCGAGTACGAGTGCCGCAACAACCGCATGGCCTGGTTGGGCCTCGCGCGTGATGGTTTTCAGGACGCGGTGGCCACGGCGCGCCGGCGATACGGTGCGCATCGCATCGCGCTGGTATTGGGCACGTCCACTTCCAGCATCGGCGCGACCGAAGAGGCGTATGCGCGCCTCTTGCCCGACGGACAGTTTCCCGAAGATCTGCGGCGCCGCGCCGTTCACACCCCGCACTCGACCGGCGAATTTCTGGGCCGTGCGCTCGAGCTTGGCAACGTCATCGTCACGGTGGCAACCGCATGCTCATCGAGCGCCAAGGCGTTCGCGCAGGGTGCGCGTCTGCTCGAGCTGGGTATCGCAGATGCGGTCGTGGTCGGCGGCGTCGACTCGCTGTGCGGCAGCGTCCTGTTTGGTTTCAATTCACTGGCACTGGTGTCCCCGGAACCCTGCCGCCCATTCGATGCGCAGCGTGCCGGCATCAGCATCGGCGAAGCCGCGGCATTCGCGCTGCTCGAGCGAACGGGCGTCGGGCCGCGATTGTTAGGTTACGGCGAGTCCAGTGACGCGCACCACATGTCGACACCGCATCCTTCCGGCCGCGGTGCGCGGCTGGCCATCGAAGCAGCGCTCACGGGCGCCGGTGTCGACGCTGCCGCGGTCGACTACGTCAATCTTCACGGCACCGCCAGCCTGCGCAACGACGAAATCGAAGCCCAGGTGCTCGCGGAAATGTTTCCCGCAGGCACTCACGCCAGCTCGACGAAAGGGTGGACCGGGCACACGCTCGGTGCCGCCGGCGCACTCGAGGCAGTGTTGACATTGTTAACGCTGCAGTCGGGATTGATGCCTGGCAATCTCAACACGCGCACGCTCGATCCAGTGTGCGGACCGCAAGTGCGGCTCGAGAACGGGCAAGGCCGCGTCCGCCATGCAATGAGCAATTCATTCGGCTTTGGCGGCAGCAATTGCGTGCTGCTGTTCGGGCAGTCCGCATGAGCGGCGCTGCGGGAGGCTTGTTCATCGACGGCGTTGCGCTGTGGTCGCAGCGCCTGCCGGGATGGGAACGCGCGCGCAGGATTCTCGCCGGGTTCGAACCCATACCCGACGAAGACGCGCCGCGCCCGGTGCCCGAGTTGCTGCCGCCCACGGAGCGGCGCCGGGCACCCGATACGGTGGCCCTAGCCATCGATTCGGCACTCAAGGCGTGCATGGCAGCCGGACGCGATCCCGCATCGCTCGCCTGCGTATTCACCTCCATGCATGGCGATCTGGCCATCACGGACTACATGTGCGCGACGCTGGCGGCGGATCCCAAGCTCGTCTCACCCACGAAGTTTCACAACTCGGTGCACAACGCGGCCGCGGGTTACTGGAGCATCGGCACGGGCTGTACACGGCCATATACGGCGCTGAGCGCGGGCGAGCAATCCTTCGGCGCCGGCCTGCTCGAGGCCTGCGTGCAAGCCCGCGTCAGTGGCGAGGCGGTGCTGCTCGTCGCCTACGACATCGATGCGCGCGGTCCGCTGGCGCCGGTGGCGGCAAGCAGTCACAAATTGTCGGTGGGCCTCGTGCTGTCTCCCGCGCGTAGCGCTCGCACCCTGGCCCGGTTCGACTGGACGCTGATCGCCGGAAACGAGCGCGCGCCAAGCCGGGCGCGGCCTGCGAACGCCGCGCTGGTCGCCGGCAACTCCACGGAATCGTGTCTGCCGCTCATGGAAGCGCTGGCCGCGCCCGGCGCCCATGAAATTCTTTGCCTCGCGACCCCGACGCTCGGACTGCTGCTGAACCTGACCGTGGAATCTTCATGACCAGGGACGATGTGGTCATTCTCGGCGGCGGCCTCGCGGGCCTGACGCTGGCGCTGCAGCTGCGCGCGCGGCTACCGGACATCGGCATCACCGTGCTCGAGCGCGATACCCACCCGGCTCCGGATGCCACGCACAAGATAGGCGAGTCGACCGTCGAGATAGGCGCGCACTATCTCGACACGGTGCTCGGTCTCGCCTCGCATCTGCGCGAGCGTCATCTCAAGAAATTCGGTTTCCGCTTCTTCTTCAGCGAAGGTCAAAGGTCGATCGACACCGTGACCGAGCTCGGTGCGAGCGACTACCTGCGGACCCCTGGGTACCAGATCGATCGCGGCATCCTCGAGAATCACCTGGGTGCGCTCGCGCGCACGCGCGACATCTCCTTCGTGACCGGCGCCACAGTTCGCGGCGTGCAACTATCGAACGATGCCGCGCATACGGTGCGCTACGACTTCGAGGGCAAGGAACAGCAGATCAGCGCGGCGTGGGTGGTGGACGCCAGCGGCCGTGCGGGGCTGCTGCGCCGGCAGCTAGGACTTACGACCGACAACGGTCATCACGCCAATGCCGTCTGGTTTCGCCTGGGCGAACGCATCGACGTCGACGATTGGTCGCAGGACCCGGCCTGGCACGCACGCTGTGTGCGGCGCGAACGGTGGCTCTCCACCAATCACTTCGTCGGCGCCGGGTACTGGGCCTGGTTGATACCGCTGTCGAGCGGCGCCCATTCCGTGGGCATCGTCGCCGATGAAGCGCTGCACCCGCTGCGTGAAATGAATTCCTTCACGCGTGCGCAGAGCTGGCTGGCGGTTCACCAGCCGCGGCTGGCCGAAGTCGTTGCGCAGGCGAGCGGCAAACTACTGGACTTCGTGGCGATGCGGCGGTTCTCGTATGGATGCGAGCGCGTGTTCTCCGCGCAGCGGTGGGCGCTCACGGGCGAAGCCGGGTTGTTTCTCGATCCTTTCTACTCACCCGGAACCGATTTCATCGCCATCTCCAACACCTACATCTGCGAGCTGGTGGCGCGCGATCGGGCGGGAGAGTCGCTCGCGCTCCACGCGAGCCTGTACGAACAGGTGTATTTTTCGTTTTACGAGAGCACGCTCGATTTATACCGTCACCAGTACCCGATCTTCGGCAACCCCGAAGTGATGCCGGTGAAAGTGATCTGGGATTACGCGTACTACTGGGGAATCCTGGCGCAGTTCTATTTCCAGCGGCGGCTCGCCGATCTGTCGGCGCTGTCGCGGCTCAAGTCCGACCTCATGGCCGTCAAGAATCTCAACGCACATATCCAAGCCGTGTTCCGCGAGTGGTCAGCGGTCCACGCCGGCGCCAATCCGAGCCGCTTGCTCGATCAGGCGGCACTGCCGTGGTTCGCCGAACTCAATCGCAGCCTGCTCGATCAGCTCGATGATGGGGCCTTCCTGGCGAGGATACGGAGCAATTGCACTCTCTTGCACGAACTGGCGGCGCAGATTCTCGAGCGCATCCGGCTGGGCGATGCTTCCGTGGACACCGCGGCCGTGGTGCAGGCGCTGGCCGCGCACGATCGTGATCCGCGGCACGAACCACTGCTGTTCAGCCCGGCAGCCTAACTACCAGGGAGCGCGTGGGCGATGGCGGCGACGCGGCCGCTGGCGATCGTGACGCCGGCGTGGCTGACTTCGAAAGTGTATTGCCAGCTCGCGGCATTGGTCAGCAGCGCGCGGGCGCCAACTTCCAGAACACCGTCGAGGTCATCGATGTAGTCGAGCGAGCAGCGGAAGTCGCGCACCGACACGAGCAATGCGCTCTGCGGGCGGCCGCCGGTGGCGATGCTGCAAAGTGCGCCGTGCAAGGCCATGGCCTGCGCGCCGTATTCGATGAGATGCACGCTGGCCAGCCGGCCGGCGTGCACCAGCGGATTGTCAGGTGAGCGATGCGTGGCCGTGCTCACCAAAATCTGCTCTTCGCTGAAACTGATCACGCGTTCGAGTTGCCGCGCATTGCCGCGGTGTGGCAGCAGCTCACTGATATCCGTCACGCGCGGACCTTTTCGCGCGACAGCAGGGCGGCGAGCAGGAAATTGAAGAGGACGCCCAGGGTCACGGTGACACCGATGGCGCGCAGAACGGGCACCGTGGAGAGCGCGAGCAGCGCAAACACCAGCAGCGTCGAGATCGCACACACGAGCAGTGCGTGCAGCGTGCGTTTTTGCTCGTTCACATCGGCGGAGCCATGTTCGAAGAACAACGCGTAGTCGAGGCCGAGCCCTGCGGCGAGCACCAGCGAGATGAGGTGGAACAGGCTTAGCGGGGTGCCAGTGCCGCGCAGCACGGCGAGGATGATGAGCGTGGTGAGTACCATCGGAGCCAGTACGCGGACCACGCGTGACAGCCTCCGCAGCGCCAGCCAGATCACCGCGACCAGGAGTACGGCGGCGATCTCCAGGCAAAGAATCATGCGCGAACGCTGCGCGGACACGAGCTCTTCGGACGCACCCTTGAGATCCAGGAACGACGCTCCCGGCGTCCGGCCCAGGCTGTTCGCCAGCGCAACGGGATCGTGCACGTCATAGAAGCTGACGAGACCGTGCCATTGGCCCGCGCGTTCGGCGAGGCCACTGCCGATGCGCAACGCGAGCGGTGTGCCGCCAAGATCGGCCGGCAACACCGGCGGCAGGGTGCGTGCGCGGGCGACATCGGCCACGAAAGGATCGAACAACCCGTCCTCGAACGGCAGGCCGGCAGTGGCGGCAGTCACCATGCGCCGCAGCGATTCCGCATCCGGCAGTGCCAGTTGCCGGCGCTGCTGGCGCGCCGCGCTGGGTAGATAGTTCGACGGATCGTCGTACGAGCCGACGTGGCCCGCGCGCTTTGCCGCGGCCAGTGTGTCCTGCAGGCCCTCCAGCCGCATGAGAACTTCTTCTTGCGTCGCGCCACTGACCACGAGCAGATAACGCAAATCCGGCGTCGCCATTTCGCGGCGCAGCGCAGCGTCCGCGCGCAGCAGCTCGGGCGGCACGGGCGTCAGACGCGACAGGTCGTTCTGCCAGAAATCCTCGCTCCGCAGGAAGAGCACGGCTGCACACAACAGCGGGACGATGACCAGCAACGCCGCCGGCCGCGGCAGACGCTCGATGCGCGCATTGAGGCGGTCGAGCACCGCGGAGTCAGCGGTATCGCGGCGCGCAGGTCCCAGCACCCTTGGAAGCAGGAAGCGGGTAGTCAGGGCGGCAACCGCCAGGCCCGTCACTGTCAGGCATGCGAGCTGCGCGAGCCCGACCACAGAGGACAGCAGGAAAGTAAGGTAGGCGATACAGGTGGCTGCGACACCGGTCATGAGCGGTGGCCAGACGGCGCGCGCTGTCGCGGCGGCCGCTTGTCCGGGGCGCAGGTGACTGAACAGATGCATCGGATAGTCCTGCGCCACGCCGATGAGCGTGAAGCCGAAAGCCAGCGTGATTCCGTGCACGCTGTCGAACAGGATGGCGACCACCGCGAGGCCCGCGAGGCCCGCCGACAGCAAGGGCAGCGCTCCTAACAACAGGAAACCGGGCTGACGGTAGGCGATCCACATGAGCGCGAGCAGGCCCAGCGTGGCCGCGGCGCCGAACCATGTTGCTTCTCGCTGTGTGCGATTCTTGATGATCGATGAGAAATAGCCTGAACCGCTGATGGTGAGCGTCGCGCTCGAGGCGCCGCGCGCGCTCAGGAACTCCTGGTTCAACTGCTCGAGCGCGCGCGACTGGCCGTCCGGATCGAATGCGGCGGCGCGTGTCTGCACGACGAGCAACGCCTGCTTGCCGTCGGCCGAGAACCAGACATCGTCGATGAGTTGCGGCTCTCTGGGCGGAGTCCAACGCGTCGCCAGCTTCATGAGCTCGAGCGTCGGGTCACGCGGCAGCCACTCCTCGACGAAGGCGGCCGCGGGCGAGCTCATGTCTTCGGAGCGTTCCTCGAGCGCGCTGGCCAGTTGCGCTTCGTCGAGCGGCTGGCGGTCGAACGAGTCGGTGATGAGATATCTATAAGGAAGCAGCCGCTCGGGAATGGACAGCGGCGACTGCGCGCCGTTGGCGACGAGCTCGAATTCCTTCGATGCGCCAAGCCGCTGCGCCAGACCCTGGGAAATACGCACCAGCTCCTGCGGGTCGTCTCCCGACAGCGCCAGCAGCTCCAGGCGTGATGCCGGGCTCTCGCCCACGCTTTGCAGCAGCAGCCGCTGCGCCTCGTTGCGCGGCGTGGGCATGAAGAGGCGCAGATCCGCCGAGATGCTGATCTGCGTCTGCACCCAGGCGGCCCCGGCCGCCAGCAGTGCGCACCACACCGCGAGAAGCGCCCAGGCCCGGCGTGTCATGAAGTTTCGGGCGCGGGCGCTCGGGCGGCGCGGCACTGTTGCTCGAGCGCCGCGCGATCCATGCGCGCCGCGGTCGGCGGCTCGGTGCTGTCGAACAGCGTGAGTGTTGCATCGCCATCGGGCTCGACGGCTTCGAGGCAGCGCGGCTGGTCGCCGGCGCCGTACACCTCGATTCGGGCGATATATTTGCCGAGCCGCGGGTCACGCGGGCGCAACGTGAGCGTCCAGCGTTGTTGGTCGTCGGTGAGCGAAACTTCGAAGTCCTGGGAAAGCGGCGTGAGGCGGCCATCGAGCAGCGCGCGAAAGCTGGCTAACAACACGCGCAATTGTGGCGCGCGTTGCAGGGAAAGTCGCTGCACGGGACGCTGGCCGCGCTGAATCCGGACTTCGCCTGCCGACACCTCGGTGCGTTCGAGATGCGGACTCTTCACGTCGCGCACCATGACGCCATCCAGGCGATATTCGAGTGTGCCGCTGGTGCGAGCCGGGCGTTTGAGCACGCGCGAGAACCGGTACTCCACGAAAGGAGTGCTGACGGGCGGTGTGCGCGCCAGTCGCTGCTCGAGTTCCTCGATTCCCAGGCTATGCGTCGCGGCGCTCGCCATCAGCAGCACCGGCAGGCAGATCATCCGGAGCGGGAGGGATTTTCCAGAAGTCATACAGGTTGAACCAATTGTACGGGGCGAGCTTCGCGTAGTGAGCAAGCTTGTCCGCAAAGTGCTGAACGACGGCTGCCAGCGCCGCCGCACGGGCGCTCCGGTCTCGCGGCAGGTCGTACTGGCAGGTTTCGAAGTGCAGATCGTACCGGCGTCCGCCGCGATAGAGGCCGAAGGCCAGGATCACGGGGACGCGCAGGACGCCGGCAAACAACCATGGCGACGCCGGGAATGCGACCGGCGCACCGAAAAACTGCGCGGTCACTGAAGGATTGCCCGGTCGCAGGCGGTCCGCGAGCGTCGAGACGACGGCATTTTCCGCCAGTGCATCCTGCATGACCAGCACGAGCTCCGGTCCTGGCCGGCGCGCATCGATGATCGTGGCGGCGAGCTTGGGATTGAGCGCGTTCAGCAGGTCGGTGAGGCCGGCGTTCTGCCCCATGTCGAGCAGTATGCGGATGGGAATGTCGGGACTTCGCTCGCTGAGCACGCGCAGCGCATCGAAACTTCCGAGATGTGCGCTCAGGAGCAGCGTACCCCGCCCCGCGTGAAGTGCCGCATCGAGCTGGTCGAGCCCGAAGGCGCTAACTTCGAAACGCTTGAAGGATTCCGCCATCAGGTAGAGACGATCCAGCGTGACTTGAGAGAAGCACAGGAAGTGGCGGTACACATCGAAAGAGGTGGGACGGCGGCCCAGGGCGCGCGCTAGATAGACCCGCGACGCCGCGCGTTCCGGCGAGCGGCGCAGCATGAAGTAGAGCGCTACTGGATAGGTGATGAGCCGCGCGACCGGTCTGCCGATTCTGAACGGCAGCGTCCGCAGCAACCATGCACCCGCACGTCCACCCGCCTCCGGCCGCTGCTGCCATTTTTCGGGTCCGACCGGAGAATCAGTCACGGGTCAGCTCGAGTACGCCCGCGGCCAGTACCTTCTCGCCGCGGCGGATCCGAAAGGCGCAGCGCGCCTGATGACGTCTCGAGGAACAGATCCGCGCGCTCGCCGGGTAGCAGCGGATCGAAGAATTTGCATTCGCGAATTTGCAGGGAACGCGCTTCGCACCGCAGCCGGCCGCACGCCTCGCGCAGCACCCAATCGAGCAGCATGACGCCGGGCACCAGCGGCCGCCCCGGAAAATGGCCGGCGAACACCGGATGCTCCGGCGGCACCATGAATTCCGCGGCGGATTCACTCACGAAAACTCTCGATCATCGCCGGCATGCGCGTGCGGGCGCGCCGCACGAACTCGACCGGGTTACGAAACCGGTAGCCGGGAAAGCGGATCAGCCGCACCACGAATTCCGCGATGAACATGCCGCCGATCAGCAAGTAGCTGGCAAGGTTGCTCACCCAGCCGAACAGGGACGGGGACACCGGCCAGGGCGCATGGAAGCCTGCCGCCTCGATTAGCCCACCCGGCGACACGTTCGACGCAAGCACCAGATTGCCAAGGGCCATCGCCGCGAGTAGCAAGGTCCAGCACCAGGTGACTCGCCGTGTATAAACGACGACGCCGCTGGCGAGCCCGTCCGGTGCATGAAATGCGCGCGCAAAGCGCTCGATCAGCGGAGTTTGTCCCGGCATGAGCGTGTGTCCGAACACCCAGGCCAGTGCTGCCGGAATCAGCACCGGTGGCAACAACAGCGGTACCGGCGGGACTTTCCCGAATGCGACGCCGAGTGCCAGCAGCAAACCCACGGCGCCCACGATGACGCGCAGGATGACGCGGCGTTCACCGCGGATCGAAATGGCTATCAAGGCGATGAGGATTGCGAAAGCTGCCGCCGCGAGCGCCGGCGAGCCGCGCGCGAACGCAAGATTGGCCGCCAACAGGTAGGCGAGCGCCAGCGCAGGAAGGATCCATTTGGAAAATCTGGGGTGCATCGTCAGTCGCGTTCGGTCAGCTTGCGAGGAACGGAAGGGTGCGGTAATCATCACACGCCTTGATACGGGGCGGCAGCTCGACCAACGAGCGAGGGTTCATGAAAATTTCGTTCCTGGCGCTGATCGCGTTACTCGCGGTTTCGACGACGGCCGCGGCCGAAGGCCCGAAGACCAACCCGGCCCCCGGCATTCAGCTGCGCGCTTTCGGCAACTTTGATCTAAAGCCCATGAGTCAGCCGGAGCTCAAGGACGGCGCGGCGAGCAAGGCGGCCGACACGCTTCGCCAACATATCGATAGCACGGTGAAGCCGGTGGTCGATGGCTGGACCAGCGCCGGTTCCAAGCAAGGCGATCGCACGCTGATCATCCAGCCCGAGCTCGTGGAAATGCATTTCGTTGGCGGCAAAGCCCGGTTCTGGGCGGGCGCCCTTGCTGGAAATTCGTTCGTGACTCTGCGGATCAGGCTCACCGACGCCGCCAGTGGCGAGCTCATCGGCGAGCCCGAGTTCTTTCAGCGCGCGAACGCCATGGGTGGCGCGTGGACAGTCGGCAAGACCGACAAGGACATGCTCAAGCGCGTCGTAACGCTGGTCTCGAACTACCTCACCAGCAACTACGACGAAGCCATCGGCGGACCGACGGGAAGGGATTGACCTGACGCCACGCCGGCCGTCAAAAAAAAATGGGCCGGGAGGTCCCGGCCCAGTGGTGCAGCGGCGCGGCGGGTTTACTTGCCGCCGAAGTCGTAGGTGACCGACAGCGAATAGCGCCGGCCCAGGAAGTCATAGATACCGCCGAACGCTTCGACACCGATCGGGAATGGCGGCTTCCCGTCGAGGATGTTGGTCACGGCCAGCCGCAGCACCATGCGCTCACGCCAGTCGTAGAAGAGTGACAGGTTGTGGATGTAATCGCTGTTGACCTCGAGCACATCGCGATTCTCGACGCCGAACGTACGGTTGTAGAGCTGCGCCCCTACGTAGTTAGCCTGCCAGCGCGCCCCGAACGGTCCCTTCTCATAGATCAGGTTGAGCTGGCCCGAATCCGTGGGGCTGCCGAGCTGCTCCTCTGAATTCGTGGTCACGATGCCCGTGGCCGAACGCAACTCATCGCGCAGCCGGTAGTAGCTGGCGCCGACCTCGAAGTTGCCTATCTTCTCGAATTCGTGCCGATAGCGGGCTTCGAGCGTGATGCCGGCCATCGATTGGTAGGCGCCGTTGGCAAAGCCGGTCTGCACGAAGGTGATCTGACCCGCTGTCGTCGGGCTTCCCGCCGGATTGCGCGTGAATCTTCCGCAATAGTCGTTCGGGTAGTCGAAATTGTCGAAGCAGGCCTGCGCCAGGTCGGTGGCCGTGAGATTGGTGATGGCATCGTCGATGCGGATGTCCACCCAGTCCACCGCCAGCTCCAGACCCGGGACCCAGCGCGGACGCGACACGAAGCCAACAGTCCAGGCGTTCGCGGATTCGTTGGCGAGGCCGGTGTCACCCTGTGAAGTGCCCTGCACGGTGGCGCTGACCGCGTTCGACTGCCAGCTTCCATCCGTCGGCAATCCATATTCCTGGAAGAACTGCTGGCAGTTCGCCTGGCGCGTGGCCGTGCGCGCATGCACAGCGCCGTAGTTGGAAGTGCTGCAGGGATCGGCGACTTGCGTGAAGAGCGGTGAGACCGGCGTGAACAACTCGGTCAGCGAAGGCGCCCGCAACGAGCGCGTGACGTTGCCACGGAATTCGAGATCTTCGACCGGCGACCACTGCAATCCACCGGTCCACGCGGTGAATTTGCCGTTCACGTCGTTGTCGACGCGCCGGCCCTTGCCGGTGATGGTGAGCTCGTGCAGGAACGGAATATCGTTCTTTTCCGAAACCAGCGGAATGATGAGCTCGCCGAAGTATTCCCTGGTCGTGTACGAACCCGTCAGCGGCTGAATCGCGGCGGAGCGCCCGAGGCCCGCCTGTAGATAGGCGTCCGGCCTGAAGTCACCGCTCTCCTTGCGACTTTCGACACCGACGTTGTATTCGATCGGCCCACCCCAGATGTCGAACAGCTGGCTGCCGATATTGGCGTTGAACACCTGCTGCTTCAGCTCGAATTCCGTCTGCTGGACGCTCGCCACATAGGCGATGGCGGCCGGCGACGGACGTCCCTCACCGAAGATATCGAGCGGCACGCAGTTCGGATCGGCTACCGGTACATCAGCGCCCACCGTCACGATACCGCCAGGCACGCCAGCGTAGCCAGGCGTCGCACTGCAGGTAAGCTGACCGCCGGAGGAGATGACGTTCAGCGCGTTGACGAACCGCTGCCGGTTCAGCTGCGTGCTGAAGAATGTCTGCTGGTTGTTGCCGTAGTTGAAGTAGACCTCCCAGTTGTAGCGTCGGCTACCGGCTTCGAAATCGCCGGTGGCGCCAACGACACCCTGGTACAGATCGCCTTCCGAACGCGCGTTGTTCGCGGCGAGATCGCGGTGCGCACGCGAGATCCGGAACGAGGTCTGGCCAATGCCGGCCAGAGTGTCGCGAGCCTGCTGCGTGAGAGTGGGATGGCTCGCGGGCAGCGTGATTGCCGAGCTCGCGGCGCCGAACAGCGTGGCGTTGTAGGTGGTCTGATCGACGAGCTCCAGCGCCTCTGACTTGTACGCGAACACATCCGCGAACAACTGGATGTGGTCCGTCACGTCGAAGTGCGTGCTCAGCGTGGCGCTGGTGCGTTTGAGATCGGCGATCAGTGGCAACGTTTCCACGAGATACAAGCCGTCACCGCCCGAGGCGTCGGTGGTGCCGAAGTTCACACCCGGGTTGTATGGCACCAGGTTGCCGTTCGGCGCGAACTGCAGGCAGGTACCCTGGTTGACACCCGCGGCGCCGAAGCAACGCAACCGGTTGTCCGGATTCGGCATGGTGTTCGCGCCAGCGGGCAAGGCAATGCCGCCGAAGTTCAGGCCGAAGATGCGCCGGTCGCGAATCAGCACGGCATTGGGTATGCCGTCCGTGGGGCTCGTGTTGAACGGGACGTCGCCATTCACACGCCCGTCGGTGGCTGGGCTGCGTCCGGGCTGCGAAGCTGTCACGCCGGTCAGTGGGTTCGTCGTGAATAGATAGGCGTCGGCGAACCGCGGATTGTCGGTGGCGAGCACGCCATCGAGCGTGCTGTGCTGGATCGACCCGGTGAGGTTGCCGCGATCACCGCCGAAGTTCCAGCCGCCAACGAGCCCGACGCTGTTGCTTTCCAAGCCCCCGTCTTCGAGCTGGCCGTATTGCCCGAATGCCTGCAGGCCTTCGAAGTTCTTTCGCAGTTTGACGTTGACCACGCCGGCGATCGCATCCGCGCCGTAAGTCGGAGCACCACCCACCGCAAGATTGTCGATGGAATCGACGAGAATCGTCGGAATGAAATTGAGGTCGACCTGGCCGCCGGGGGCAGCAGGTCCGAAAATCGATGGCGCATTCGACGAGACGATGCGGCGGCCATTGACCAGCGTGAGTGTGCGATTGCTGCCGAGACCGAAACGGTTCACGAAGTTCAGTCCGGGACCGAAGGTGGACTGGCCGCCTTCCGGAGTCGTGCCCGTGCCGAAGCCCGGCGACTCGTTGAGTGCGTCGGCGATGTTGGTCAGGCCACGGCTCTGGATGTATTCGCCCGACACCACCGATGCGGGTTCGAGCGTGTCGTACCCGGCGCGGACAATGCGCGAGCCGGTGACCACCACTTCCTGAATCGCTTTATCTTCCGTGTCGGCCTGTTCCTGGGCTACGGCGATCGAACTGAGGGCAGCCGCCGAAAAACCGCAAAACAAAGCCATCCCGCGGCGGATGCCGCGATTGCGATGAGAAACCATGAGGCCTCCTGCAAGAGAGTTGGCTGCCGGTGACACCGCGATCGCGCGCCGTGGTCGGCAGCTGATTTTTTCGAGTCCCCTGGACACTCGCGTGCTGTCGCGCGCGCGCATCCATGGCCGGAGCATAACAACCAGCTGAGAAAAGGGAACCGCTTGTGGGACACGTGAGTCGCAGGTGTTGCGCGCCGAATAGCTAGATCGGGACACCGGCGCTCCTTGCCGCGAGCCGGCGCCAAAAAGGGATGGTTTCCAACGGCTTGCCGCGCCGCAGCGCTGTCGCCGAAAGACAGATGGTTGCTGGTTGCAGGCGGAGCGGGGAACATGCGGCCGTGCAGCTACTCGAAATAAATCAACCGCTGGCCGGGTCTTGATACCCGTAGATCGAACCTTTCCAAAGACAACAATTCCGGAGGAGTCTCATGAATCTGAAGACCATCGCTATCGCGTCCGCTGTCGGCAGTTTGCTGGCGCTCGGCAGCGCAACCGTTTCCGCGGAAGATGCCGCCAAGGAAAAGTGCCTCGGCGTTGCCGAAGCCGGCAAAAACGACTGCGGCAATGCCAAACACTCCTGCGCTGGCCAGTCGAAGGTGGACAAGGGCGCCGACGAGTGGAAATACGTACCGAAAGGCGAGTGCGAGAAGATGGGCGGCAAGATCGTCGAAAAGAAGGCGATGTAGCGACCCATGTCACGCCTCGAATCACGAGGTGTGCGCCTTGAGCCGATTCCGGCACGCGCCGGAATCGGCCTCAGGGCCGTTCATCATCATGCGCTCGTCACCGAACGCCCAGCGGTCGGCTGGATCGAGGCGCACACCGAAAACTATTTTCACGAAGGCGGCGCCGCGGTGCGCGCGCTCGAACGCGCGCGAGCGAACTACCCGCTGAGCCTGCATGGCGTGGGCTTGGGGCTGGGGTCCGCGGACGGCATCGATCGCGAGCACCTGGCGCGTGTCAAACGCGCCATCACGCGCTTCGAACCGGCGCTCGTCTCCGAACATGCCTGCTGGGGTCACGCGAACGGCGAGCATTTCAACGACCTCCTGCCGCTGCCGTATACCGATGAAGCCGTCGAGCTGCTCGCGCGCCAGGTTGGCGAAGCCCAGGACGCGCTGGGCACCCGCCTGCTCATCGAGAATGTGTCGGCGTACGTCGAGTTCGAGCATTCGTGCCTGCACGAATGGGAATTTCTGGCCGCGGTCGCGGCCACTTCCGGCTGCGGATTGCTGCTGGACGTCAACAATGTGTACGTGAGCGCGAACAACCTCGGCATCGATGCGGGCGCTTTCATCGACGGCCTGCCAATTCGCGACGTTGCCGAGATCCATCTTGCCGGCCATGCGCGCAGCGGCGATGTGCTCATCGATGATCACGGCTCGCGTGTCTGCGAAGAAGTCTGGCTTCTGTATGCAAAGGCCATCGCGCGCTTCGGCGCCTTGCCGACGCTCATCGAATGGGACAACGACATCCCGACTCTGGCGACGCTGGTCGCGGAAAGCCAGCGCGCGGACTCGATGCTGGGAGAGCGGCGTGGCCTCGCTGCGTGAGCTGCAGGCGAATTTCGCCGCAGCGCTGCGCGATCCAGCGACGCAGTGCGCTGTGCTGCCGCGCGAAAATTTTTCTGTCTACCGCAACAACGCATTCCATGCATTTCACGGCGCACTTGCGCTCAGCTTTCCGGTGCTGCGCAAGCGCGTCGGCGATGATTACTTCCGGCAGCTGACGGCGCTCTACCGCCAGGACTTTCCGTCACGTAGCGGTGACCTTCACTGGACGGGGCGCGACTTCTCGTCCTTCCTTGCCGCGCACCTGCGTGGCGGCGATTACGCGTGGCTCGCCGATCTCGCCCGCCTCGAGTGGTCGCGCGAGCAGGCTGCCGTCGCGCCATTGCACGCCTGCGTCGGCGCCGACGTGCTCGCGCGCTTTGCGCCAGAACAACTCGAACATCTGGTTCTCACGTTCCAACCATCGCTGCAGCTACAAGCTTCGGACTTCCCGATCTTTTCCATCTGGCTGGCGAATCAAGCCGATAATGCACCACCCATGGATCAATCACTTGGTGGAGAGTGCGGTCTGGTCCGTCAACGGTTCGATAGCATCGAGCTTCGCCAAGTTGAGCCCCGCCTCTTCTCGTATCTGTCCGCACTCGCCGCCGGCGCTCCGCTCGGCAAAGCCATCTCCAGCGCCGGCCTCGATCAGGACGGGCTCGTCAACGCGCTCGGCTTTATCTTCAATGAAGCGCTGGTCTGCGCCGTGAGCTCGAAGGCTGGCACCTCTGCCGTGTGAGATCTGGTCGGAGGAACGGCCGGACATCGTCGCCGCGCAAGCTCGCTTCCTCTGGGAATCTGCGCCCGGGTAGCAGCGCCTATACTTTCTCGCATCTGAATCGGAGGGATCGCGATGCGCAGAATTCCTGGCGCTCTCTTGCTGCTGCTCATTGCCGTCAGCGCCGCAGCGGAACCAAAGCCCGCACCGGTAATCTTCGATACCGATATCGGCACCGACATCGACGATGCCTATGCGCTCGTGGCGCTGCTGCATCGACCGGAGTTGCACTTGCTGGGCGTGACCACGGTGTCGGGCGATGCAGTGGCGCGCGCCAGGCTCGCGGCCAAACTCATGCAGATCGCCGGCGGCAAATGGGCCAGCGTCCCGGTGTACGCCGGGTTATCAGGTGCCACGCAGTACATGAAGCAGGTGGAGTGGGCCACCGGGTTCACCTCACCGAGCCTGCACGCTGCCGGCGGGGTGGATTTCATGCGCCGCCAGATCAACGCGCATCCCGGCGAAATCACCATCATTGCCGTCGGCGAGCTCACCAATGTGGCGGCGTTGCTGAATTCCGAGCCGGGCATCGGCAAGAAGATCCGTGCCATATCGCTCATGGGTGGCTCTATCTACCGCGGTTACGCGTCCGGCTCGACGCCCGAGCCCGAGTGGAACATCAAGTCCAATGCTTCGGCGGCTCAAACCGTGTTCACCTCCGGCGTGCCGCTGCTGGTGGCGCCGCTCGACTCCACCGCGGATCTCAAGCTGACGCCGGAAATGCGCGTGCGGCTGTTTGCACGCGGTACACCGCTCAATGACGCGCTCGCGGCCCTCGACCAGGTATGGCGCTACACGAACCACTGGAAAGGCGACATGCCGACCCTGTTCGACGTACTAGCGGTGGATCTCGTGAATCCCCGCAAACCGTACAAGCTGACCGCGTTGCACATCGAGGTGGCCGATGACGGGCTCACCCGCCCGGTCGGCACCGGTAAACCCAACGCCGACATCGCGCTCGAGGTCGACATCGCCGCGTACATGAACGATTTCGTCGAACGGCTGGTGCGGTGATCGCTCAGTTGGTCACGTCGTACATGGGGGCCTGCTCGCGCCGCCCGACGTCGGTAATGGCCGCGGCAACATCGCTGCGCATCAGCAGCTTCTCCCAGCGGGCCCGCTCTTCGGCCTGCCTTGGCAGACGCGGCAGCGGCCTGTATTCCTGAACCTCGCCAAGCGCGTCGGCCCGATGTTGCGTATCGCGCAGCCGGGAGATGAGCAATGCCGCGGCGCCGTCGAAATCCCCGGCATCGATCAACGCGAGCTGCCAGGTGTCCTCGGCGTCCTCACGGTGTTCGCGCAGGTAGGCGAAGACATTGTCGGCTTCCGCTGCGTTCGCGAGCTGTAGATAGGCGCGATAACGGACGTGCTGCAGCTGCATGCGGCCGTAAGGGCTCAACGAACGGGCCCAGTCGATGCCTTCGAGCGCCTCGAGCGCATCCTGTGGCCTGCCGTAATCGACGTAGTGCCAGCCCAGGTTGATTGCCTGGCTGACATTGTCGCCACCCTCTTCGGCTTTCTTGCGGGCGGCTTCCATGACGGCGAGCGCTTCTTCCCAGCGGCCCAGCGCTCGCAGCGAGTCGGCCTTGTGGTTGTAGATCCAGTTGAGCTGGTCGGGGATGTCGTCGAATGAAGGTGAACCGGCCGCTGCAGCGGCCGTGCGCGAAATGATTTCGTCGGTGAGAGTCAGGAGCTCCGTGAAACGGCCGGCGGCGAGCAACGCATAACCGTACTGCACGCGAACACTGAGCGAACGCGGGTTGGCGGCCACGGCTTTCGACAGGCGTTTGCGCTCGCGCTCCACTGCCGCGGGCAGATCGAAGGTGCGCGGCTCGGCCTTGACCAGTGCGTCGAAGCGACGATCGACGCGCATGTGCAGCAACGTCGATGGGTTCTGAAGGCGTTTGGATAGCTCGCGTGCGCGGCGCAGGTTGTTGTGCTCGAGTGCGTCGGTGATGAGCTCACGCCAGAGCCCGTCGGGTTCGCTGCCCCATTCGAGAGTGAACTTCGCGGCGAACAATGCGTTCATCAATTCGGGATCTTTGGAGCGATAGGCAATCCTGCTCACGAGCAGCGCATTGCCGGTCGCCAGTGCGGCCGGCCAGCGCTTGGCAATGGTGGTTGCCGCGATCAGCGCGTCGGGCCACGCCTCGATCCACGATGCGTACTCGGCGCGCATGAACCAGTGCTCCGCTTTCGCTTCTGGAAGCTCCGTTGCGAGCATCATGAATTCGTGCGCACCGAGATAGTCCTCGCGGCCGCTGTCGGCGAAAGCACCGATGAGGAACACCTGGAATTGCGCGGCGCTGTCGAGCGCAGCGAACTGCGGCATCGTCATGACGTTGTCGATGGCTTTGGCTGCGTCCGCGTACTTGTCAGCCAGCAACGCCTGCCGGCCGCTTTCGATGACATCGAAAATGTCGGTCCCCGGCACGACGGTCGGTGCCGGCTCGGCAGCGTGAGTTCGTGGCGTTGCCAACCATTGACTCGACGCGAGGACAATCAGCAGCAGGCATTCGCGCACTGTCATCGGCTGGCGCTCACTGCAGCTTGATCTCGGTCACGTAGAACTTGGGCAGATCGGTCGCCGATGCGTTCTGCACCCAGATGCCATCGATGGTCTTGTCTTCGGCGCCGAGAACTTCGAGCGGCTGCTCTACCAGCTTCCAGCCGGTGTTGCCGAGCGTAACCAGGTAGCCCTCACCGAGAGGCTTGCCTTCAGCGAGCACGAAGATGCGCACCTGGCCGTCGGGCGCGGATCCCTGCAGCAGAAGGCTGATCTTGCGCATCCCCGTGGTGCTGAACGCATCGTGATGCAGGTAGAGCGCCTGCCAGGGTCCCGCCTCCACTTTGATGGGCCTTCTCGCGCTACCGCCGAGCGTGACGCTCAGCTCGGTCTTGGCCCAACTCCAGTTCTGCCAGCCGGGGGCGAGCGCGGTGTCGTAGATCGGTGTCTCCAGCGAGGGGACCTCCGGTTCCACAATTGGCGCGGGTGTCTGTGCAAGTGCCGCGACGGCGCTGAAGACAGCCGCGATGAAAATGGCCCCGTCCCGGAATCTGCGCATGTTCTCCCCTGTTGTAGTCGGAATGTCATCTGGCGGTGCCGCGCTACTAGTTAGACCCTGCATCTGCGGGCGCATTTGTCTGGCGGTAGCCACGCAAAATCAAATACTTGTGCGCGCGAAATGATACTGCGGCGGGAGTTGTCCCACCACCGAGGCCCACCGATCGCCACCGGCCGCTTGCTGCACCCGTCGTTTGCCGTTCTCCTCTTCCCGCCTTTCCCGCCTCGTGCCACAGTCACCCGGTCGCGGTTGCCGCGCCACTGAAGTCATCCCGATGCGCTCGCGTTACGGCGCACTCGCAATCTATTCGGCACTGCTTGCCTGCGTGGCCGGCGGCGCGCTCTCGCTGGCATTGCTGCGCGGTGTCGACTTTCCGGCCTGGTGGGTCGTGCTCATTGGCATCGGCGCCTGCCTGTTCGTGTGGCAATTCGGGTTACGCGCGCCGCGTCTGGGTCTCATTTCGATGGAGCGCTTGCCGCAGATCGGCCTGCTGCTGGTGGTCGAACCTGCGGTCGCCGCGAGTATCTGTGGCGCGGCGTCGCTGATCTGGCCGCTCGTCAGCCGCCGTTACAGCCAGGGATCGCTCGAAGTGGCGGCACTGCGCGCGATCCACAACGCCTCGATGACTGCGCTGATGCTTCTGCTCGCCGGTGAGGTCTATCTAGCGTGCGGCGGCCGGCATCCGCTCACAGAGCTCGCGGCAGCGGACGCATGGGCGCTCAGCGCAATGGCCCTGACCGCCCAGGCGGTGAATGTCGGGCTGATGATGCTGTTCTTCCGTTTCGATGGTCGGGAGGTCCGACGCATCGTCACGCCAAGCTATGCACTCTCGGATCTGATCTTCGTCCCGGCCGGCGTTCTTGCGGCCATGCTCTACAACACCGGCAGCATCGCAGTGTTCGGACTGTTCGCCGGCCTGATGCTGTTGTTCGTGCTCAGCTTCAACAGCATCGGCATGCAACGCGATCCCGTGCCGGCCGATCGCGGGCCGCTCACGCGCCTGTTTGAAGCCGGCCGCGCGTTGCAAGGAGCGCGCCGCATCGACGAGCTTGCCGAGCGCATCCTGGCCGAGACGCGCGCACTATTCCGTTTCGACGAGCTGTACCTGGTGCTGGTCGATCGCGAGCGGCGTTTGTTGGACATCCGCCTGCACGAGCGCCAGGAGGTCCGGCTGCCTGCGAGGTTGAAGCCCATCGAGGCCGGCTTGTTTGGCTGGCTGGTCGCGCGCGCGAAGCCGCTGCTCGTCAAGGACTGGGCACAGGTGCCACCCGAGTTGTTAGCGCGGGCCGAGACGACGAAGAAGGCGACCGGGTCGCTGCTCGCCATGCCGCTCGTCAATGACGGCATCGTGCTTGGCTTGTTGTGCGTGCAGCACACGCAGACCGGCATCTACGCGCCTGGCGACATGCACCTGATGAGGCAGCTCGGCGAGCAGGTCGCGGGTGCGCTTGCCGACGCGCGCGCGTTCGAGGATCTGGAGAACTATCGCCGGCATCTGGAGGAGCGCGTCGCGGAGCGCACCGCCGAGCTGGAAAAGGCGAGCGCCGAAAAGGAGCGTCTCATCGCGATGCTGCGCGAGCGCAGCCTGCTGCTGGAGCGCGAGTCACAGGAGGATGTGCTCACGGGTGTCGCCAACCGGCGCTGTTTCATGCAGCGCCTGGCGGCCGAGATCGAAGTCGCGCTCGCGGTCGGTCAGCCGCTCACCGTTGCCATCGCGGATCTCGATCACTTCAAGGCGGTGAACGATGAGTTTGGTCACCCGGTAGGTGATCGGGCATTGCGGCAGAGCGCCACATTGATGCGTCGCAACTGTCGCCACAGCGATCTGGTCGCGCGAGTCGGAGGGGAGGAGTTCGGGCTGATCCTGCCGGGCATGACGCGCGCGGACGCGCTGGTGTTTTGCGAAACACTGCGTGAAGGCGTAGCCGCCCACGACTGGCAGACGATCCATCGCCAGCTCAGCATCACCATCAGCATCGGCGTCGCGCAATGGGATGGCTCAGCCGAGCTCGACGAGCTGGTGCACACGGCCGATGCGCAGCTTTACCGCGCCAAGCGGGCGGGAAGGAATCAGGTGGCGTGATCGGTGCCCGGCTTGTATTCAGCCGACTGTTGCGTTTACGGTTCAATAGGCGGTTATATTTCGGCCAATGTCGCGGTAAGCGCACCTATCGCTTATCGATTTCGGCGGACACCGCCTCCAGCCGGGGCGTACTCAGGTGTGTCCTGGACGCGTAGATCACGCAGGGTTTCGACGAAATCGGCATCGATACAGCGGCATCGATCGCGCTCGCGACAACTTCCACCTAACTACACGTCGAGGTTGGCCACCGCCAGTGCATTCTTCTCGATGAACTCGCGCCGCGGCTCCACCTGGTCGCCCATGAGCGTGGTGAAGATCTCGTCCGACGCGACGATGTCTTCGATGCGCACCTGCATGAGCCGGCGCGTGGCCGGATTGATGGTGGTGTCCCAGAGCTGCTCCGGGTTCATCTCGCCCAGGCCCTTGTAGCGCTGGATGGACTGGCCCTTGCGCGCCTGGTCGAGCAGCCACTGCATGGCTTGCTTGAAGGAGCCGATGTCTTCGCGCGCTTCGCCGCGGGCGATGTAAGCGCCCTCGCCGATCAGCCCGGCAAGTGTCTTGCCAAGCTCGACGATGCGCTTGTACTCGGCCGACTCGAAGAATTCCCTTGGCAGTGCCTTCTCGGTGATCGATCCGTGCTCGGTCTTGCTGACCAGCACGCGGGCCGGGTGGGCATCGACCTGGCGCAGCTCGACACGATAGCTTCGTGGGCTGTCGGCCAGCCCGTTGAGGTGCAAGGCCAGATCGCGAGTCCAGTCGCGCATCCAGTCGGCGCGTTCGAATTCGGCGCCGCTGACGGCCGGCATGTAGATGAGCTGGTCGAGCAGACGCTCGTCGTAGCGGCGCGCCCAACGTTTGATGATGGCCTGCACTTCCATGTACTGGCGCGCCAGCGCCTGGAGACCCTGGCCCGAGAGTGGCGGCGCACCGCTGTTGACGTGCAGCTGCGCGTCATCGAGCGCCGAGGCTAACAACATGGTGTTGAGCTCGAGATCGTCCTTGACGTAGACCTCCTGCTTGCCGCGCTTCACTTTGTACAACGGCGGCTGCGCGATGTAGATGTGGCCACGCTCGATGAGCAGCGGAATCTGCCGGTAGAAGAACGTGAGCAACAGGGTGCGGATGTGCGAACCGTCGACGTCCGCGTCCGTCATGATGATGATGCGGTGGTACCGCAGCTTGTTGATGTCGAATTCGTCGCGGCCGATGCCACACCCGAGCGCGGTGATCAGCGTGCCAACTTCGGCGGACTGCAGCATCTTGTCGAAGCGCGCTTTCTCGACATTCAGAATCTTGCCTTTCAGCGGCAGGATGGCCTGCGTGCGACGATCGCGGCCTTGCTTCGCGGATCCGCCTGCCGAGTCACCCTCGACGATGAATATTTCGCAGAGAGCCGGATCTTTTTCCTGGCAATCGGCGAGTTTTCCCGGCAGCCCGGCGATGTCGAGCGCGCCTTTGCGACGCGTCATTTCCCGGGCTTTTCTCGCGGCTTCGCGCGCGCGCGCGGCATCGATGATCTTGCCGACGATGGCCTTCGCCTCGTTCGGGTGCTCTAACAAGAATTCGGAAAGCTTTTCGGTGACCGCGGACTCGACCACGCCCTTCACCTCCGACGAGACCAGTTTTTCCTTGGTCTGCGAAGAAAATTTCGGATCGGGTAGTTTGACCGAGAGGATGGCCGTGAGGCCTTCGCGCGAATCATCGCCCGTGGTCGGAACCTTTTCCTTCTTCGCGGCCATCTCTTTTTCGATGTAGTCGTTCAGCGTGCGCGTGAGCGCGGCGCGGAAACCTGAGAGATGCGTGCCGCCGTCTTTCTGCGGGATGTTGTTCGTGTAGCAGAACATCGACTCGGTGTACGAGTCGTTCCACTGCATGGCCACTTCGACGCCGATGGGGCCGACCTGCGTGCGGAACCAGAACACCGACGGATGAATGCCGGTGCGCGAGCGGTTCAGGTGTTTGACGAACTCCTGCAAACCGCCCTCGTGCTGGAACACGTCGTTCTTGGCTTCGCGTTCGTCGATGAGCTCGATGCGTACGCCGGAGTTGAGGAACGAGAGCTCCCGCAGTCTCTTGGCGAGAATCTCGTAGTCGAAGGTGATGTTCGTGAAGATGGTCGGACTGGCCTTGAAGCGCACGACGGTGCCCTTCTCGGTGGTATCCCCGGCAATCGCCAGGGGCGCCACGGGGTCCCCCAGGCGGAATTCCATCTTGTGGGCCTTGCCGTCCCGATTGACGGTCAGCCACAGGTGGTCAGAGAGCGCATTGACGACCGAGACGCCGACGCCGTGTAAACCGCCCGAGACCTTGTACGAGCTGTCATCGAACTTACCGCCGGCATGCAGCACGGTCATGATGACCTCGGCTGCTGAGCGTCCCTCTTCGGGATGGATGTCGGTCGGAATGCCGCGGCCGTTGTCCGAGACGGTGACCGATTCATCAGCGTGAATCGTTACGACGATGCGGTCGCAATGCCCCGCCAATGCCTCGTCGATGGCGTTATCCACAACCTCGAAAACCATGTGATGCAGGCCGGTGCCGTCATCGGTATCACCGATGTACATACCGGGTCTTTTGCGCACTGCATCAAGACCCTTTAAGACCTTGATTTTGCTTGAGTCGTAGACGTCGTCGTTGGCCATGTGTGACTCGGAAAATCGGGCCGAAATTATAGCTGTTTTACCCTCCCATGTTCCACGTGAAACGTGGCTTTCGGTGCTTGAAAAAGCGCGGTTTCCGGCGTCAACGATGTAGCGATCATTTGGCACTGAAGCCCGGATAGTTCTTCAAATAATCGCTGCAGATTTTTCTCGTCAAGTTCGGCCGCTGGGTCATCGAGAAGCAGCACCGCGCGCAGGTTCAACTCGTCCTGCAGGAGCTTTAACTGCGAGACGATCATCGCCACGGCCGTGAGTTTCTGTTGCCCGCGAGACAGCGTCTCCCGCGCAATACGATGATTTCGCCGCAACATCACATCGGCGCGATGAGGCCCGGCGGTCGTTGTCCCTCGTGCCCGATCCCGGTCGGCATGACTGCGCAGAGCTTCCTCGAAGGAAGTGCCCGCCAACCAGCCGGTCGAGAAGCCGACCGACACATCGAGCGCTCCGAAACGCTCAAACGTTTGCTTAAGTCCGGGAACCAGACGTTCCAGGGCTCGCTTGCGTGCGTCGGTGATCGCAGTTCCGTTATGGAGCAACTCGGTGTCCCAAACGGAGATCTCCTTCGCCCCACTCCGCAGAGCCGCGTTCCGCTGCTTGAGCGCTCGGTTGTAGCGGGCCCAGTGAAGTCCAAAGCCTGGTTCCACGTGGAACACCAACCAGTCCAGCCAGCGCCGACGGCGCTCCGGACCCTGGTCCACAAGCTTGTGAATCTCCGGGTCGATGGCCTGGACGGGAAATACGCCGGAAAGCTCGAGCAGCGACAGCGCATTCTCGCCATCGATACGGGCGCGGGTGCCGCCATCTGCGGCGACTTCAATTCCCGCTCGTCGAGGTGGCGAGTCGTCGGTGGCGCCAAATACGGTGAGTTTGGACTGGCCGTGGCGAATGAGCCGTTCAGTGCTGCGTGTCCGGAATGACCGTCCGCGGCCAAGCAAAAAGATCGCCTCGAGGAGGGATGTTTTGCCGGCGCCGTTCTCGCCGGCGATGAGATTAAGCTCGGGCGAGAACGCGAGCGTGGCGCCTTCAACGCAGCGCAGGTTCTCGACGCGCAGCTCGGCGAGGGGCATCGGAGCCGCTATCGAGCAGCCGGCGGCTTACAGCCGCATCGGCATTACGACGTACTTCGAATTCGTGGTACCCGAAGCGCGCACGAGGCAACTGCTATTGCCGTCGGTCAGTCCGAGCACAACCTTTTCGGAATCCACCGCCGCCAAGGCATCGAGCAAGTAGGTCACGTTGAAGCCAATTTCGACCTCTTCGCCCTGGTAAGACACTTCAACCTGATCTTCGGCTTCTTCCTGTTCGGGGTTATGTGCCTGGATCGTGACGAGATCTGGCTTCAAATTGATGCGAACTCCGCGATACTTTTCATTTGACAAGATGGCGGTGCGCTGCAATGCCTGGCGCAGGCCTTCGCGGTCCGCCTCCACCTGTTTCGTGGGATTCGCCGGGATCACCCTTCCGTATTCGGGGAAACGGCCGTCAATGAGCTTCGAAGTGAAGCGAATATCGCCGATCTGGGCTCTAACATGGCTTGTTCCGATCGCCAGGTCGACGTTGCCATCGCCGCCCAAAATGCGCTGAAGCTCGAGAACGCCCTTGCGCGGCAGGATCACCTGCTGATTCGTTTTGGCCTTTGTTTCAAGCTCGGCCTCACAAAGCGCCAAGCGGTGTCCATCCGTGGCGACCGCGCGCAGGATCTTGCCTTCTGTCTCGAGCAGCAGTCCGTTCAAATAGTAGCGAACGTCTTGCTGTGCCATCGAAAAGTGCGTCTTATCGATCAAACGCCTGAAATCTCCCTGGGAGAGCGTCAGGGTCTGTTGTGCATTGATTTCCTCGACGACCGGAAACTCCGCCGCTGGTAACGAGGAAAGTGTGAACTTCGATTTTCCCGCCTTGATGGAGACACGATCGCCGTCAGTCGCCACCGTTACCTGCGTTTTTTCGGGCAATGCACGGAAGATATCGAGCAATTTGCGACCTGGGACGGTGATGTCTCCCGGTTGTTGGACGCTGGCCTCATTCGTAGCCACCAGCTCCACCTCGAGATCCGTGCCCGTCACGCTCACCCGGTTGTTCCTCGCTGCCAGCAACACATTGGACAGCACCGGCATGGTTTGGCGACGTTCGACGACGCCAATGACACTTTGCAGGGGAGCGAGGATTTGCTCGCGGGTCGCGGAGAGCTTCATGCGATTGCCTTCTGTTCTTAAGATTTAAAGCTAGTAGTAGCAGCAGTAGGGCCTGTGGACGACGGGGTTAACTCCCAAAGCCTAAGTCCAATCAGCCCGTTGCCCTCGATTTTCCCTATGAACCAAATTACCCACAGCCTGATGATCCCCTGTGCATGGACTGTGGACTGTTTTATCCACAATTCTATCCACAGGCGTTGCACAGTCATCCGGTCAGAGTTCTCAACAGGTTTTGATAATCCTCGCCGACTCGCTGCTCGGACACGCGCAATTCGCGGATGCGACCGCACGCATGCAACACCGTGGTGTGATCGCGCCCACCGAAGGCGTCGCCAATCTCCGGAAGGCTGTGCGTCGTCAATTCTTTAGCGAGCGCCATCGCAACCTGACGCGGCCTCGCGATGGAACGACTACGTCTTTTTGACAGCAGATCCGCCACGCGAACTTTGTAGTAGTCGGCAACCGTCTTCTGAATGTTTTCGATAGTGATCAATTTCGCCTGCAATGTCAGCAGGTCTTTCAACGCATCCTTGGTGAAATCGAGCGTGATCGCTTTGCCCGTGAACCGCGAGTTCGCGATGACGCGCTTCAACGCACCTTCGAGCTCGCGCACGTTCGACCGAATTCGTTTCGCGATGAAGAACGCCACTTCCTCGGGAAGCAAGACGTTGGCCGCCTGCGCCTTGCCGATGAGAATGGCGACGCAGGTTTCCAGTTCGGGCGGCTCGATGGCAACGGTGAGGCCCCATCCGAAGCGGGATTTCAAGCGTTCTTCGAGTCCCGATACTTCCTTCGGATAACGATCGGCGGTGACGATGACTTGCTGCTGGCCTTCGAGCAGCGCATTGAACGTGTGAAAGAATTCTTCCTGCGAGCGATCCTTGTTTGCGAAGAATTGAATGTCATCGATGAGCAACGCATCGAGCGAGCGATACGCCGTCTTGAATTCGTTCATCTTGTTGTGCTGAAGCGCGATGACCATGTCACTCACGAATCGCTCGGAGTGGATGTATGCCACGCGCGCTTCCGGATCGCGTGCCTTGATGGCGTGACCCACGGCCTGCATCAAGTGCGTCTTGCCGAGTCCCACACCCCCGTAGATGAACAATGGGTTGTAAGCGCGGCCAGGATTCTCCGCCACCTGCACCGCCGCGGCCTTGGCGAGCTGATTGCTCTTGCCCTCGACGAAACCATTGAAAGTGAAATCGGGGTTGAGCCTGACACCGACGACAATGCCTTCGCTGCGCTTGGGGCGTGCCACGCCGTTAACGTCCACCGGCTTGGGCTGCACCTGCTCCGGCCCGCGTGAGCCCACCTCGACGGTGACGATGGGCGCGTCGCCCTCGACGAAGCGCCGCACGATCTCACCCAGCCGCGACAGCAGGTGGGCATTGACCCAATCGACGGCAAAACGGTTGGGCGCCAGCAGCTTGAGCGCGCCGCTGCTCTCTACCGCCTGAAGCGGCCGGACCCACATGTTGAAATGCTCACCCGGCAGCTCGTCCTCCAGGGCGCGCATGCAGCGCGCCCAGAGTGAGCTTCCGTCCACCTGTGTGGTTTCGCGCGTCACTGCTGTCACAGGTGGATATGTCCGCTTGGGGAGCTTGGGCCTGGAAAAAGGGGTGCGAAGTCTAGCCGTTCCTGACGGGATTGTATTGACACCCGGAGTGCCCGCTGCTTAACCTTCCCGCCCTTTTTTCCGGGATATCAGCGGCTTTGGGCCGATCATCATGAAACGCACTTATCAGCCGAGCAAGATCAAGCGGAAACGCGCCACGGGTTTTCGCGCACGTATGAAAACCACGGGTGGTAAGAAAGTTCTTGCCCGTCGCCGTTCCAAGGGTCGCAAAAAGATCGTTCCCTAAAGACGCCGGAGCTCGTCTTTAGCGCGGGCCGCACATGCAGCCCAATCCTCGTCTGTTACGTTTCGGCGCTGAGCTGCGCTTGCGCAGCAAGCTGCAGTTCGATGCGATCTACGCCGATGGGCGTCGCATCGATGATCGCTTCTTCGCGTTGCGCGTGAAACCGAATGGACTCGCTCATCCCCGTGTCGGACTGGCAGTGGCGATAAAAACCGCCGGCAACGCCGTGGCGCGTAATCGCCTGCGGCGCCTGGTGCGTGAGGCATTCCGGTTGGCGCAGCACGAACTGCCGGCCGTAGACATCGTCGTCTCTGCAAAATTTCCCACGCGTGAAGCACAGGCGACAACGCTGCGTGCTAGCCTCGCGACCCTTTGGCAACGCGTCGCAAGCACATGCGCTACGTCCTGAAATATCTGATCCGCGGGTACCAGCTCGCCATCAGCCCGTTATTCGGGCCGAGCTGCCGTTTCTATCCGTCTTGCTCGCACTACGCGATCGAGGCCATCGAAACTCACGGCTCACTGCGCGGCGTGTGGCTCACGGTCAAACGCATTTCCCGTTGTCACCCCTGGCATGAAGGCGGATTCGATCCGGTACCCGGCCGATGCTTGAAACATTCGCATGACTAACAACATCCGTGTCTTCCTGTGGCTTGGTCTCGCATTGGCCCTGTGGCTCAACTATTCACAGTGGCAAATCGACTATGGCCCGAAGGTCGCGTCCACCGCCACGACCGGGACGGCGAATAATGCCACTGGTGTTCCAAAGTCTCGTGGATTAGACGAGGTTGTTCCTCAGGCGGTTCAAAGCGCTTCGCCTGAGGCAGCGGTCCCCGCCGCGCCGGGCGCGCCGACGCCGGTTCCATCCGCCGCGGCCGCCCCTGCTGACCAGACCGTCCGGGTCACCACCGACGTACTGGTGATGGATATTTCACTGACCGGCGGCACGCTGGTGCGCGCCGAGCTTCCGGCCTATCCGCTGATCAAGGGTGAGGCCGCGCCGGTGGTGCTGCTCAACCGCGATGATCCGTCGACTATCTACACGCTGCAGACCGGTCTTGCGGATCCCAAGGGCGCCAAGAACTCCGCGCGCCCGACGCACACCGCGCCGTTCACTGCGGAAGCCTCGAGCTATTCGCTCGCGGCCGGCCAGGATGAGTTACGGGTGCCGCTGACCTGGAAGGACGGCAACGGCATCACCGTCACCAAGACCTACGTCTTTCACCGCAGCACGTATGCCATTGGTCTCGAGTATCAGGTCCGTAACGAGACGCAGGCGTCTTGGGACATGGCCTCCTATGCGCAGATCAACCGCACCGATCCGCCCGTCGAGCGGTCGATGTTCAAAGTGGATAGCTACGCCACGCGTGGACCGGCCATTTACGACCCGGGTGGCCGCAAGTACCGCAAGCTGCAGATCGACGATGACGAGGACATCGCGCTGTCGCTCGACGTTGCCGATGGCTGGGTCGCTGCGATTCAACATCACTTCGTGAGCGCGATGGTGCCCACGGCGTCGCTCAAATATCACTTCACGATGCGCGCTGCCGGCCGGCAATACCTGCTGGCGGCCATCGGCCCCGCACAAGTGGTGGCGCCTGGCGCGGTAGCCACCGTGCGCGAATCCCTGTTCGTCGGTCCGAAGTTGCAGAAGCAGCTCGACACCCTGCACCCCGAGTTGAGCCGCGTCGCTGACTACGGCGTGCTCACGTTCCTTTCGAAGCCGCTCTTCTGGCTGCTCGAGCACGCGCATTCGTTCGTGCACAACTGGGGCCTCGCAATCATCCTCGTGACCTTCCTCCTGAAGCTCATGTTCTATCCGCTGTCAGAAAAGGCCGGACGCTCGATGGCGCGCATGCGCGCACTCGCGCCGCGCATGAAGACACTGCAGGAAACCTACAAGGACGATCGCTCGAAGCTCGGTCAGGCGACCATGGAGTTGTACAAGACCGAGAAGGTCAACCCGGTGGCCGGCTGCCTGCCCATGCTCATCCAGATGCCGGTGTTCCTGGCGTTCTACTGGGTACTGCTGGAAAGCGTCGAGATGCGTCAGGCACCGTTCTTCGGCTGGATCAACGATCTGTCGTCGCGCGACCCGTACTTCATCTTGCCGCTGCTCAACGGCCTGGCGATGTGGGGTCAGTCCAAGCTGAATCCGCCGCCGCCGGATCCCATGCAGGCGAAGATCTTCGCGCTCATGCCCATCGTGTTCTCGGTGATGTTCGCGCTGTTCCCCGCGGGCCTGGTTCTGTACTGGGTCACGAACACCGGTCTATCCATCCTGCAGCAGTGGAACATCAACCGGAAAATCACGCTCGAGGACAAAACCCGTAAAAAGTAGCCGCGCTGCAGCGTGCGGCAACGGGCGTAGACTTCGGATCGTGCGGCGCCAGTCGCGCACGTGTGCATGAGCCATCCCGACACCATAGTGGCAGCGGCAACACCGCCCGGACGCGGCGGGGTCGGCGTCGTGCGCGTTTCGGGCCCGAAGACTCCGGAAATCGCCGCGACGCTGGTCGGTGAATTACCGGTGGCGCGCCACGCCACGCTGTCCCGCTTCCTGGACGCGGCCGGAAATCCGATCGACATCGGCATTGCGCTGTTCTTTCCCGGCCCGCTGTCCTACACCGGCGAGCATGTGCTCGAGCTCCAGGGCCACGGCGGGCCGGTGATCGTCGAGCTGCTCGTCGAACGCTGTATCGAGCTCGGTGCCCGGCGCGCGCGCGCCGGAGAATTCACCGAGCGCGCGTTTCTCAACGACAAGATCGACCTCGCGCAAGCCGAAGCGGTGGCAGACCTGATCGACGCGGGATCGCGCGAAGCCGCCCGCGCCGCCATGCGCTCGCTGCAGGGAGAATTCTCGAGCATGGTGCAAGGGCTTACGGATGCGTTGACCGACCTGCGCGCCTATATCGAAGCCGCCATCGACTTTCCCGAAGAAGAAGTGGATTTCCTGGGCGACGAGGAGGTGCGAGAGCGGCTAGCTACCGTGCGCGGCCACTTCGACGCCGTCGACAGGGCGGCCAGCCAGGGGCGGCTGCTGCGCGACGGCATGACCGTAGTGCTGGCTGGCCAGCCGAACTCCGGCAAGTCCAGCCTGCTCAACCGCCTCGCCGGATACGAAGCCGCGATCGTCACCGCCATCCCGGGCACCACGCGCGACGTGCTTCGCGAGCGCATTTCCATCGACGGACTGCCGCTGCACGTGCTCGACACCGCGGGCCTGCGCGATTCGGACGATCTGGCGGAACGCGAGGGAGTGCGCCGCGCCGCCGCCGAGATGTCACGCGCGGATCGAGTGCTGTTCGTCATCGATACTTCGGCCGACCCACAGGGCCGGGCCTTCGCGCAAGAGCGGGCGCGCCTGCCCCCCGATGTGCCGGTGACGCTGGTGTTCAACAAGATCGACCTTGCGGCCGGATTGCCGGTCGCTGATACCATTTCCGGGCCACCGCGCATCCATGTTTCCGCGCTCACCGGGATCGGGCTCGACCAGCTGCGCTCACACCTCAAGGACAGCGTCAGTTTCCAGACGGCGGGTAGCGGAAGCATCTCCGCGCGGCGTCGTCACCTCGAGGCGCTGGCGCGCGCGCGCGAGTGCGTCGAGATGGCGGCGGCCAAGCTCGAGCAGCATCGTGCCGGGGAACTGGTGGCCGAGGAATTGCGTCAAGGTCAGCAGGCGCTCGAGGAAATCACCGGTGTATTCACCGCCGATGACTTGTTAGGGCGCATCTTCGGATCGTTCTGCATAGGAAAGTGACATGTGGATAGGTAATCGCTGTGATCCGCCGAAAGACGTGCAACAGGCGCTCGAGGCCCTGTTCGGCGAACCAGTCGGCCACGTCAAGGTCATCCAGTACAGCATCTACGTGCGCTTTCACTGGCGCGCCATCGCCACCACGCGCCCGGACCGCATCTACCTGCGCGGCAGCGGCAAGGAATTTTTCGCCGACGCGCCGCTGGTGCTGCACGAATACTTCCATGTCATCCGTCAGTGGGGTCCGCGCGATCTCACCATCCCGCGCTACCTGCTGGAATGCTTTCGCCGCGGCTACTGGGACAACCGCTATGAAGTGGAAGCTCGTGAATACACCGCCTCGGAAATCTATCGCTATCGTGCGCTGCTCGCGCAGCATCGCTCGGCGGCGCTGCCGCCGGGCGTGCATCCGATCCGCAAGAAATCCGCCTGATCAGCCCAGCAGGGCTTCGCGCTGGTACAGCCGGCCGGCGATGAGAGTCAGGATCACGCCGTAAACAACCGTGCTCCCCACCGACACAGCCAGATGCAGCTGGTCGATTTCTTCCGCACGTAACACCGAGGTCATCAACAGGTGCTGACTCAGGAACGGCACGAACATGAGCCCGAGCTTGGGCTGCAAGCCCAGCATGCCGGCGAAGATCAGCGGCATGGTCGGGATGGTGATGACCAGCTGCAGATAGGTCTGCGCCTCGCGATAGGTCTTGGCGAAGGCCGAGATGATGGTGAGATATGCGGAGCCGAAGAGGATCAGCGGCGCACAACAGGCCATTATCTGCGCGGCGGCGGCCGGGCCCAGGTTGGCGGCGATGCCAAGCTTCTCCAACCCCACGAAGCTCATGGCGACGGCGAACATGGCCACCGTGAGCACCAGCGAGATCAGCATGTACGAAGCGGCCGCACCGATTTTGCCGTAGATCAAATGCTGGCGCGGCACGGGTGACGTCAGCAGTACTTCGAGCGAGCCGCGCTCGCGTTCGCCGGCCGTCGCGTCGATGGCCAGATATAGGCCGCCAAACAACATCGACAACAGCACGAGGTAGGTCATCATGTTGAGTATCAGCACCGAACGGCCGCTGGGCGTCGATACATCTATCTCCTGTATCGAGATCGGCAGTACGGAAATCGGATCGATGCCGCGCGCGAGAAAGCGCAGCTGGGCGATCTCGATGCCGTAGTTGGCCACGAGCGCGCGCACGCGCCCGACTCCGCGCCGCTCGAAGCCGCGCGAGCTGTCGGAATACAACACAACCGGTGCCGGCTGCGCCTCCTGGAGGCGCGCGCCGAAATCGTCGGGGATCTCCAGGATGATCTTGTGCGTCTGTTTCGCGACCGCACGCCGGGCGCCGGCCTCGTCGAGATCCACCTTTTCGACATCGACGCCGCGCGCAGTCAGGTAGTCGATGAGGTTCGGCGCGTTCTGCGCATGCGACACCGCCACCGTGATGTTCTCGTCCGACTGCGTCTCGTTGCGCGAAATCATGAACTGGACCAGCACGGCCACGAGGACCGGGCTGAATACCGGACCGAACGCCAGCGCCGACAGCAACGTGCGCTTGTCGCGCAGGTTCTCGCGGAACTCCTTGCGGAATACCGCCCAGATGCCGCGTACGTTCACTTCGGCTCCCCGCCGTCGTTCCCGTGCATGAGACTGACGAAGGCATCCTCGAGCTGGCTGCCGCCGGCACGCCCACGAATGTCTGCCAGCGCACCCGCCGCCACCACCTGCCCGCCGTTGATCACCACCACCTCGTCGCACAGCTGCTCCACTTCCTGCATGACGTGGCTCGAGAACAAGACGCAATGGCCGGCATCGCGCAGTTGACCTAACAACTTGCGCAGGTTGCGAACCGCCATCACGTCGAGTCCGTTGGTGGGCTCGTCCAGCAGCACGTTGCGCGGTTTGTGCACCAGCGCGCGCGCCAGCGCAGTCTTGAGCTTCTGGCCCTGCGAGAACCCTTTGGCAAGCCGGTCGGCGAACGGCTGCATCTCCAGCATCTCGACCAGCTCGGCGGCACGCGCGGCGCGCTCGGGCGCCGGCATTCCATGCAGCTCACCGAAGTAGGCGATGTTCTCGCGCGCGGTGAGATTGTTGTAGACACCGGCGCCGTGCGACAACACGCCGATGGCGCGGCGCGCCGCCAGTGGATCCGCCGTCACGCTCCTGCCATCGATGAACGCGTCGCCGGCATCGGCCTTGAGCACGGTGTACAACATGCGCAGCGTGGTTGATTTGCCGGCGCCGTTCGGGCCTAACAGCCCGGTGATCTGCCCGTCGCGCGCGGTGAAGCTCACGCCGCGCACCGCGGCAATCTTGCCGAAGGATTTGTACAGGTCGCGGGCTTCCAACATGCGCGGGGTCCTAGGGAGCCGGGCCAGCCAGCGTGATGAAAAACGGCATGGGCTTGAGTTTTTCCGTGCAGCTGGTGTCGAGGCCCTTGGCGGTACCGGCGGCCACGAAGTTGCCGATGATGCGGTCCACGCAGGGTGCGCCGAATTGTCCGTGACCGTGGCCGGCGACGATGACGTGTTTGCTGTCGGTGAACGCGCGCTGCGCCAGCGTGGCGTATTCGGGTGGCGTCACCGGATCGTCGGCGCCGGAGAGCAGCAACGCGGCGGCGTCACTCTTCAACGGCATGTGCAAGTCGTCATCGACCACGCCCCTCGGCCAGTCTCTGCACGCCTCGATGAGCTGCTGGACCTGCTCGGCGCCCATGTGCGTGGCGTTGAGCGCCACCAGATCCAGCTTGCCTGAATCGATCAACGGGGCGTCTTCGCTGCAGGCCACGCTGTTGTGCATGCCGTAAGCGAAGGCCGCTTCGAGCGAATGCGCGAATACGCGGAACTGACTCGCCAGCGGCGTGAAGTTGCGCTCATGAGTTGCCAGATGCAGCGACAGCGGCAGCAGCGCCGCCTGGTCGTCGTTATAACTGGCAAATCGCAAGACCGCCGAGAGGTGCCGCGGAGTGAAATCGAAGTGGATGGGCCGGCCCGTGGCCACGTCGCTGACCGTCGTCTTCACGGGCTTCGCCACGAGCTGCGCGCGCAAGGCGCGATAGTCGGCGGACGGATCGGTGAATGCCTTTCGGCAGGCCGCGTCGCTGGCACAGCGCGCGAGGATGCGCTCGAGCGCCCGCTCGGCGTCGACGGCGATCGCCGGGCCCAACACCACTTCCGGATTCACCACGCCGTCGAGAATCAGTGCGCGCGTGGATTTCGGAAAGCGGCGCGCGTAGTGCTGCGCCACGCGGGTACCGTATGAGTTGCCGAACAGGTTGATGTGCGCGTAACCCAGCGCGCGCCGTACCGTGTCGAGGTCGCGCACCGCGATGCTCGTCGTATACATGCGCAGGTCCGATTTGCCGACGAGCTCATCGCGGCATTTGCGATTGGCCTCCGCCACTTCGACATCGTCGACGCGTTCGAACAGATTCTGATCGCCGTAATCGCAGTTGAGGCGGTGCGAGCGGCCGGTACCTCGCTGGTCGAGAAGGATGATGTCGCGATCGCGTCGCACGCGATCGAATGGACCCGCGGACGAGGTGTACATGTCCACGGCCGACGTGCCGGGCCCGCCGGCGATCAGGAACAGCGGATCGGGTTGCTTGTTGAGGCTGATGGCCGGCACGCGCGCCACGAAGAGATCGATTTTTCTTCCGCCAGGCTCGGCGGGATTCTCGGGAACCGTGAGGCTGCCGCACTCCGCGGTCACCGCCAGCATGCGCGCCGGGTGTTCGAGGCGGCATGGCTCGAGCGCGAGTCGCGGCGGGGACACTTCGGCCGCGGCGAGGCCGGTGAAGCCGAGAATTCCTGCCAGGGCGCAAAGTCGCATCATGCGGCGGGCAGGATACACGAGCGTCGCAAATGAAAGAGGCGCAGCCCCGCGCGTGAGCTGCGCCTCGTTTGCCCTGTCTTTATCCGCGATCTTGGGCGTCGTGCTTCTGCCGATAGATGCGGCGCGACTGCTGATTCGCCTCGTGCTGCAGGTGGGCGCGTTCACGCTTGGTCACCACGCCATCGGACTTGGCGCGGGCTTCGGCCCGGCGCAGATGGACCTGCCCGGCCGCAAGGTGCCGCGATTCACGCCGCGTGAGCTCGCCACTGGCGACGCCGTTGTAAATGCGATTGGCCTGATGATGCTCGCGGCGATCCAGGCGCGGCGTGCCGGCCGAGACGGAACCCGCCATCACCATCGAGAGCGCCAGCCCGATACCCGCCAAAACGGTCGACTTCTTCATGTTCATCTCCTGCTTGTGTCCTGCCCGTAACAACGGGCCGGCAGCGGTGGCGTTGACACCCCGTGGCGAGCTACGATCCGTCGCCTTTTTGGCCGCCTGTCGGCGCGACCATGGGCGTACTTAACTCTTTGATCTGGCGGCAATTCCGTGACCTCGGCAGCAACTTTTGACGTAATCATCGTGGGCGGCGGGCACGCCGGCACCGAGGCGGCGCTTGCGGCTGCCCGCATCGGTGCGCGCACGCTGCTGCTCACGCAGAGCATCGAGACGCTCGGCCAGATGAGCTGCAACCCTGCCATCGGCGGCATCGGCAAAGGCCACCTCGTCAAAGAGATCGACGCACTCGGCGGCATCATGGCGCGCGCCGCGGATGCGGCCGCGATCCAGTCGCGTACGCTGAACGCCAGCAAGGGTCCGGCGGTGCGCGCCACGCGCGTGCAGGCGGATCGCGCGCTCTACAAGGCATTCATCCGCCGCGCTCTCGAGAACCAGGCGAACCTCACGCTGTTCCAGCAGGAATGCGGCGATCTTCTCGTCGAGGATGGCGCCGTGCGCGGCGTCGTCACGGTGACGGGCATCGAGTTCCGCGCTCGCGCGGTAGTGCTCACGGTGGGGACTTTTCTCGGCGGGCGCATCCACGTGGGTCTCGACAACTATTCAGGCGGCCGCGCCGGCGATCCGCCGTCTAACAAGCTTGCCGAGCGATTGCGCGCGCTGCCATTTCGTACCGCGAGACTGAAGACGGGCACTCCCCCGCGCATCGACGGCCGGACCATCGACTATTCGCAGCTGGCGGCGCAGTTCTCCGACGAACCGCGTCCGGTGTTCAGCTATCTCGGCCGCGAGAGTGATCATCCCGCGCAGCTTCCCTGCCACATCACGGCGACCACCGAACGCACGCACGCCATCATCCGCGCCGCGACCGATCGGTCTCCGATGTTCACCGGCAAGATCGAGGGCGTGGGCCCGCGGTACTGCCCGTCGGTGGAGGACAAGGTAGTCAGGTTCGCCGACAAGACCTCGCACCAGATTTTCATCGAGCCCGAGGGGCTCAACACCCACGAGGTGTATCCGAACGGCATCTCGACCAGCCTGCCTTATGACGTCCAATACGAGTTCGTGCGGTCCATCCAGGGTTTCGAAAACGCGCACATCACGCGACCCGGATACGCCATCGAATACGACTTCTTCGATCCGCGCGATCTCAAGCCCTCGCTCGAAACCAAGGCGCTCAAAGGCCTGTATTTCGCGGGTCAGATCAACGGCACCACGGGTTACGAGGAGGCGGCGGCGCAAGGTCTCATCGCCGGCATCAACGCGGCGCGCGCGACGGCGGACCGGCACGCCTTCATCCCGAAGCGCAGCGAGAGTTATGTCGGCGTCCTCATCGACGACCTCGTGACCAGCGGTACGCGCGAGCCATACCGCATGTTCACCAGCCGCGCCGAGCATCGCCTGCTGCTGCGCGAAGACAATGCCGATCTGCGGCTCACGCCCATCGGACGCGAGATGGGCCTGGTCGATGACGATCGCTGGGCCTTCTTCGAGGCCAAGCGCGCCGGCAGCGACCGCGAGCTCGCTCGATTCCGCGAAACGCGTATCAAGGCTGTGGACATCCCCGGTGAGTGGCTCACGCGCGTGCTGGGGGAAAGCTCGGCGCGCGAAGCGCTGTCCGCTTTCGATCTGCTGCGCCGCCCAGAAGTTTCTTACGACAACGTGGTCGAGCTCATCGGCCCGATGCAAACGCCCGCCGACGATCGTCTTCCCGTGCAGATCCGCGCGCAGCTGGAAGTGGCCGCGAAATATTCCGGCTACATCGAACGGCAGGAAGAAGAAATCGCGCGCCAGCGGCGCAACGAGGAAACGCGCCTGCCGGACAACCTCGATTACGCGCGCGTCGCCGGCCTCTCGATTGAAGTGCGGCAGAAGCTCGAGCAGGTGAGGCCGGCCACGGTGGGCCAGGCGGCGCGCGTCGCCGGCGTGACACCGGCGGCGGTTTCCATCCTGCTGGTGCACCTCAAGAAGTCCCGCGCGGCGTGAAGCGCCCGGCGCTCACCCGACGCCATGTGCTGGCCGCGCCACCGGCGTTGGCCGTTGCGCTGGCAATGGGCGGCTGCGGCAAGCGCGACGACAATACGGACGGAAAGCACGCCGCCATCCTGTTGCGTGGCAACGGTCCGGATCCCGATTCCCTCGATCCGCACAAAGCGCGCTCTACCGAGTCGATGGTGGTCCTGCGCGATCTGTTCGAAGGTCTCACGCGGCTCGACAAGACAGCCGTGACGATCCCGGGCGCGGCCGAGAGCTGGACGGTGAGCGACGACGGCCGCCTCTATACCTTCAAGCTGCGGCCGAATCTGCGCTGGTCGAACGGCGATCCGCTGGTGGCCGAAGACTTTGTGGCGGGCATGCGGCGCCTCGTGGATCCGGCCACGGCCTCGCAATACGCGCAGGTCATCGATGTGATCCTCAACGCGCCGGACATCGTCGCCGGCAAGAAGCCGGTCGAATCGTTGGGTGTTACCGCGCCGGAGGCGTCGACCGTTGTCATCACGCTGCTGACTCCGGCTCCCTATCTACCGGGACTCATGGCTCACCCCTCCATCGCGCCTTTGCACCGGCCGTCGCTCGCCAGATTCGGCGAGCGGTTTGCCCGCCCGGGCGACCAGGTGTCGAACGGGGCCTTCAGGCTCACCGAGTGGCTGCAGGGCAGCTTCATACGCCTCGAGCGCAATTCACACTACTGGAACAACGCGGCCAACAAGATCGACGCGGTGAAATTCCTGCAGATCGCCGACGAGAATGCGGAACTGCGTGCCTATCGTGCCGGCGAACTGCATACCACGCGCGTCGTGCCACGCGGCCAGTTCGACTGGATCAAGGAAAACCTGGCCGCGGAGTTGCACGTGGCGCCGCAGATGAGCACCTATTACTACGGGTTCAATCTCGATCGTGCCTTGTTTGCGGACAATCCCAAGCTGCGACGCGCGTTGTCGATGGCCATCGATCGTGAGCGTCTGGCTACTTCCGTGTTGCGTCTCGGTGAGCTGCCGGCCTACAGCTGGGTGCCACCCGGTGTGTACAACTACGGGCTGCAATCCTTCGACTACGCGGCCATGCCGCAGCCGGAGCGCATCCAGGAAGCACGCAAATTGCTCGCCGAAGCCGGATTCACACGCGACAAGCCGCTGCGCTTCGAGCTGCGCTACAACACCGGCGAAGTGCACGCCAAGGTGGCCGTGGCCGTCGCTTCGATGTGGAAGGAAGCTCTCGGCGTCGAAGCGAAACTGGCCGCCGTGGAGTTCAAATCGCTGTTCGAGGACATCGACCGGCGTGACATCGACATGTATCGCCTGTCGTGGGTTGGCGATTACAACGATGCATACACGTTCCTGCAGTACCTCAAAGGCGGATTCGGCATCAACCTGCCGCACTACGCCAGCGCGGCGTACGACGCATTGCTCGATGACGCTTCACGCCAGCACGACGCCGGTAAACGCCGTGCGCTGCTCGAGGAAGCGGAGCGCACCATGCTGGCGGATCACCCGTTGATCCCGCTGTATTACTACGTCAACAAGCACCTGGTGAAGCCGCAGCTCAAGGGCTGGTACGACAACGTCATGGACGTGGTGTATTCGCAGGACCTGGAGCTCATGGCCACCAGCTGAGGGGGGTTGTCGTTTCGCGCAGACGCTCCCACGCAGATGCCGGGCGGTGTCTTACAGAACGAGGGCGGCACATCCATGCGCAGTTACGTCCGGCCACCGACATTCAGCCGACATGAATTTTCGCGAAGATCGTGTCACCCCGGCAACAACAGACGGCTGGGGTAACAGGAGCGGTCGTGAGAAATTCTTCCATCAGCCAGGGCTATTCACCCAGCGCCTTCATGCCGACACAGTTCCAGGACGATGTCGATGTCGCCGAATGCGCGCTCGACGAACAACTGGAGCAGATGCAGCGCCACTACGCCGCCGCCAGCCGGGCTGCGTCACGCGCCCGCTTCGAAATCGAATTGCTCGAGAAGCGCGATGACATTCCGGGGTACATGATCGCCCAGGCCAAGCGGCAGCACGCGGCAGCGGAAACCCGCTGCACGCGCCTGCTCAGCGCCATCGAAGCTCTCGAAGACCGGCTGGAGAACGAGTGATGCGCCGCCGGACTATCGACGATTACCGCCGCGCGCTTTGCGCCGCGATCCAGGCCCGCATTTCCACGTCGAGCACCGCGAGCGGCAATGCGCCCATTCCGAGGAGCTGGTCGTGGAACGCGCGGATATCGAAGCGGGCACCGAGCGCCTTCTCGGCTTCGGCGCGCAGCGCCTGGATTCTCAGCTGACCTAGCTTGTAAGCCAGCGCCTGGCCCGGCCAGGAAATGTAGCGATCGACTTCGTTTTCGATGTCCTGCGAATTCTTGCCGGTGTTCTGCCTGAAGTAGTAGATCGCCTGGTCGCGTGTCCACTTGAAGCTGTGCATCCCGGTGTCGACCACCAGTCGAACCGCACGCCACATGTCGTAATTCAGCTGGCCGATCTTCGAGAAATCATCCGTATAAAGACCGAGCTCGTACCCGAGGCTTTCGGAGTACAGCGCCCAGCCTTCGACAAATGCCGTGTAGCCCGCGTTGCGGCGGAATTCCGGCAGATCCTTCAATTCATATGACAGCGCGATCTGCAGGTGATGCCCCGGCACCGCCTCGTGCGCGGTCAGCGCCTCGATTTCCCAGGTCGGCCGCGTTTCGGGCTTGTAGAGGTTCACGTAGAAATTGCCCTGCCGGGAGCCGTCGAGTGACGGTGGCTGGTAATACGCCGTGGTGGTCGTGGGCGCGCTCGCCGCCGGTATCGGGCGAATGCCGAAACCAGTCTTGGGCAACTTGCCGAACAGCTTCGGAAGTTGCGGCTCGATGGCACGCGCGGTTTTTTCGTAGGCCGCCATCAACTCTTCGGGAGTCTTGAAATAGAACCGCGGGTCGTTGCGGATGAAAGACAGGAATTGATCGAGGGTGCCGAGGAAGTTGATGCCTTCGAGCGTCTTCTCCATCTCGGCGCGGATGCGCTTCACTTCCTCGATGCCCATGTTGTGGATGCGCGCGGCATCGGGGTTGTCGATGGTCGTGTAGTACTTCATGCGGTTGCGGTAGTACTCGACGCCATCGGGGGTGTCGTAGGCGCCCACGGTGTCACGCGACTTCGGTAGATAGGCATCACGGAAGAAGCTGTCGAAGCGCTGGAAGGCCGGCACCGCCACGACCTGCACGGCCGCTTTGCCCGCGGCGACGAGCCGGTCCTTGTTGGCGGCGTCGATGCCGGCGGGGATTTTCTTGAACGGCGCGAAGAACGCGCTGGCTTCAGGGTCGGTGACCAGTTGCGGCTTGATCTGTTCGAGCACCTTCTGGATCGTGACGCGTGGCTGCGTACGTCCTTCGAGCGCGCACTGGCCTAGCAAAGCGATCCACTGGTCGATGTACACGCCGGTCATGTTGAGGCGGTTGATCCAGTCGTCGTAGTCCTTGACGGTCTTGAACGGCAGCACCTCGGTGAGCTCGGCGATCAGTTGCGGCCCGTCGAAGGTACGTACGGCGTAGCAGTAGGGTTTGTAACCCGCCTCGCTGAGACGGCCCTTGATCTCGCGGTCGAACAGGTCGTAGTTCAGCTGGTCGGGTTTTTCCAGCTTCTCGCGATTGATCTTGCGCATCGCCGCCAGATAGTTGAAGGCGCGCTGATTGCGCTTGGTGATCGCCTCCGGCGACATGTCGGTGAGCTTGTCGTTGTAACGGGCATCGCCGAGCGCGGAAGCGCCGATGGGATCGTCGGCCAGGTCTTCCTGCCAAGCCGTATCGAACAGCTTGAGCAGTGGCGCGTTGGCCGCTTTCTTGGCGGCGAACGCGGAGTCGACAGCGAGAACGCCCACGAGGGGGACCAGCAAGGCGAGTATTTTTCGGCGCATACGTCCGATTTTCAGCTACCGAGGCGCGCAGCGGCAAGGGGCTCGCTGCGAACATGTCCCATTGCGGGACGGAATCGAAGCATTTGCACGCGATCCACGTGGGTATCGCAGGACACCAGCTTTACATTGGCGTCGGCGAGGAATGCCGAGAGGAAACTCTGGACCCCGTCGAAGCGCTCGCGCGCCCCCGGCAGGTCCTGCACATGGCCTACGACTTTAGCCTGCCAGTGCTGCGCACGCGGCTCGCTCTTGCGCAGCTCGATGAAGCAGCGATCCAGCAGCAAAAGGTCGGTCGAGAGCGTGGTGTCGGTCAGGTTGGGATCCTGCACGCGACCCGGCGGCGCCACGCGCAGATGAATGAGCGCACCCGATTCGAGCACCGCGTCGTACAGACATAACGCGAAGGTGGATTCGAGCCGCGCAACCAACACGACATCGTTACCGACGACGTCGAAATGATCGGGCTCAACCACGATTTCCTGAACGGGGGCTTCTGACACGACGACCTGATACTACGACTGTTGTCCCCAACACAGCGCGCCCAGCTTTCTGGTGGCTGGTGTCGGCTGGCGTTTCTTGAAGCAAATCATCGCAGAGTCGACCCCGCATTCCCATGTCGCGGGCCGGCTACGTGCGGAAACGGCGACCCTGAGCGTATGATTCCGGCGGTTCGAGCTGGCAAATGGTCAGAGGGGAACACACATGTTTGAGTCCGGCACTGATCTGCGGTCGTTCTCGTCGTCGTTGGCATCATCATCGTTGCGATCAAGACGCTGGTCATCGTGCCGCAGGGTTTCGAGTACACGCGTGAACGCCTGGGCAAGTTCGACCACACCATGCCGCCCGGCCCGCACTGGCTGATTCCGTTCTTCGACAACGTCGGCCAGAAGATCAACATGATGGAGCAGGTGCTCGACGTCCCTCGCCAGGAAGTCATCACCAAGGACAACGCCATGGTGGCCATCGACGCCGTGGTGTTCTACCAGGTGCTCGACGCCCCGAAAGCCGCGTACGAAGTGGCCAACCTGCGCCTCGCCATGGTCAACCTGACCATGACCAACATCCGCACGGTGGTCGGCTCCATGGACCTCGACGAAACGCTGTCCAAGCGCGACGAGATCAACCACCGGCTGCTCAAGGTCGTCGACGACGCCACCACGCCCTGGGGCGTGAAGTGCACGCGCATCGAGATCAAGGACATCACGCCGCCGGCCAATCTCATCGAAGCGATGGGCCGCCAGATGAAGGCCGAGCGCGAAAAGCGCGCCAACATTCTCGACGCCGAAGGTTTCCGCCAGGCGGCCATCCTCAAGGCCGAAGGCGAGAAGCAGGCCGTGGTGCTGGCCGCCGAAGGCAACAAGGAAGCCGCGTTCCGCGAGGCCGAAGCCCGCGAGCGCCTGGCGCAGGCTGAAGCCCGTGCCACGCAGATGGTGTCGCAGGCCATCGCCGCACGGTGACGTGCAGGCCATCAACTACTTCGTCGCGCAGAAATACGTCGAGGCGCTGAAGGAGTTCGCCGACGTCGCCGAACCAGAAAGTGTTCATGATGCCGATGGAATCCGCAGGCTTGTTAGGTGCGCTGGGCGGCATCGCCGAGCTCGCCAAGGACGCCATGCAGCGCCAGCCGAGCAGCCTGCCACCAGGGTCGCCAGGCGCAGTCGCGCACCGCCGCCGCGAGTGCCGCAGTCGTGAGCCAGTTCCTCCAAAACCTGGAGTGGTGGCACTGGATGGTGCTCGCGGTGTTGCTGGCGGCGGCGGAAACACTCATCCCCGGCGCGGTCGCCATCTGGTTCGCGGCCTCGGCCGCGCGTCATCGGCCTGCTGATGGTCGTCATCCGATATTCCCTGGCAATACCAGCTCATCGGCTTCGCGCGTGCTCGGCATCGCCGCCATGCTGCTGTATCGCGCCTATCGCAAGAAAAATCCCGAGACTTCGAGCAGCCGAACCTGAATCAGCGCGGATTGCAGTACATCGGCAGCGAGCTGGTGCTGATCGAGCCCATCGAGCAGGGTTCCGGCAAGGCCAAGCTTGGCGACGGTGTCTGGAAAGTGTCCGGCCCTGAGCTGCCCGCCGGCGCGCGCGTACGCGTCACCGGCGTCAACGGTACGATTCTGACGGTGGTTTCTGCCTGAGAAAAGGAGGTCTCTATGCTTTCCGTGCAACAACTGCTTGATCACAAGCCGAAAGCCATCTACTCGATCGCCCCGACCGAGCCAGTGCTCGCAGCCATCAAGAAGATGGCCGAGCATCATGTCGGCGCGCTGGTGGTGATGTCCGGCGACAAGCTCGTCGGCATCGTCTCCGAACGCGACTACGCCCGCAAAGTCGTGCTGTTAGGCCGCTCTTCCGAAGAAACGCGCGTCGAAGCCATCATGACCGCCAAGGTGGTCACGGTCACCGCGAAACAGGATGCGCACGACTGCATGCGCCTCATGACCGACATGCGCATCCGCCACCTGCCGGTGGTCGCGGGCGACCGCGTGGTCGGCGTGTTGTCCATCGGTGACCTGGTGCGCGCGGTGATCGAAGAGCAAGAGCGCACGATCGCCGACCTCGAGAGCTACATCCGCAGCTGAGGCCGATGATTGGGCGCGTCTTGCCTGGGACTCATTCGACCGGAGTGCTCACCGACGATCAGGTAGCCGCCACGGCCAAGCGGGTGTCTGCGGTCGAGTGTCACGTCGCGGCAGGCGGAGTTCTCGCGATGCGGCCACTCATCATTCATGCCTCATCGAAAATTGTGGTGCACACGCTGCGGCGCGTCCTCCATTTCGAATACGCAGCGTCACTCGAACCTGAGCCAGGTATGTATTTGCGCACGGCGTAAGTGCGGCGCGGCGGCGTCGAACAGCGATTTACCGGCGCCAGAAGTGGGCGGTGAACAGCACCAGGACGCTGAAGATTTCCAGACGGCCGATGAGCATCGCCAGCGTGCAAATCCACGTCTGCGCGTCGGTCAGTCCCGAGAAGTTGGTCGACGGCCCGACATCACCGAGACCCGGGCCCAGATTGTTCATGGAGCCGACCGCGGCGGAAACAGCGGACACCAGGTCGAGGCCAGTGGCAAGCAAGGCGAAGGTGAGGACCAGGCTCGTGCCGAAATACAGAAAAATGAACGCCAGCACCGAATACGCCACGCGGTCGGGGATGGCCTGGCCGCCGATGCGGATGGGAATCATGGCGCTGGGATGCACCAGCAACTTGAGCTCGCGGCGGGCTTGGCGCACGAGCAGCAGCGTGCGGAACATCTTGATGCCGCCGCCGGTGGAGCCTGTGCTGCAGGTGATGCAGCTCAGGAACAGCAGCCACACGGGCAGGAATGCCGGCCATTTCTCGTAGTCTTCGGTGACGAAGCCGGTGGTGGTGGCGATGGAGACCACGCTGAATACGGAGTGCCGAAAGCCGTCCATCTCCGATGGGTAGGTCCCATCCATCCACAGGAGCGTCGACACCAGGAAAACCGAGGCGGCGAGCACGATCAACACCGCTTTGCCTTCGGAGTCCGTGCGGTAGGGCTTGAATGACAGACCGCGAAAGGCGAGGAAGTGGCGCGAGAAATTGAGCGCCGCAACCACCATGATGACGATGAGCACGAGCTCGATTGCAAAGGAGTCGAAATATCCCACGCTCACATCGTGCGTGGAGAAGCCGCCCAGCGCGATAGCCGAAAACCCGTGGCAGATCGCGTCGAACCAACTCATGCCCGCGATGCGCAGCCCGATGATGCCAATCACCGTGAGGGCGAGATACGTGAACCACAACGCCTTGGCCGTCTCGGTGATGCGCGGCGTCAGCTTCTCGTCCTTCACTGGCCCCGGCGTCTCCGCCTTGTAGAGCTGCATACCGCCGACGCCTAACAAGGGCAGCACCGCCACCACCAGCACGATGATGCCGATGCCGCCGACCCAGTGAAGGATATGCCGCCACAGGTTGATGGATTGCGGCAGATCGTCGAGATGGTTGAGCACCGTCGATCCGGTGGTCGTCAGCCCCGACATCGATTCGAAATAGGCGTCGGTGAAGCTAAGGTCGGGCAGCGCGATCATGAGCGGAATCGTCGCCGAGGCCGACATCAGCACCCACGACAGCGTGACCAGCAGGAATCCATCGCGCGGCTTGAGCTCGCGGCGAAAGCGCCGCGTGGCCAGCGCGACCGCCAGCCCCACGAGCGCATTGATGAGCGCTGCAGCGACGAAGTCGATGACCGCCCCGTCCTGCACGCCGAGCGACCAGGCGATGGGCAGCAGGTAGAGCAGGCCGAAGAAGGCCATCATGAGCCCGAGCAGATGGGCGACGGCTAACAAGGTGCGGGGTTCCTAGGCCTTCAACGCCCGCCGGGCCCGGAGAACAGGCGCTCAACCTGCTCGACGTGCCGCCGGTCGGAAAGGAACACGATCACGTGATCGTCGTTGTTGATGACGGTGTCGTGGTGCGCAATCATCACTGCGTCCCCTCGCACCACGGCACCGATGGCGGCGCCGTCGGGCAGCGGAATGTCGCCCACGCGTTTGCCGACGACGCGGGAAGTCTTGTCGGTGCCGTGTACCACGGCTTCGAGCGCCTCGGCCGCGCCGCGCCGCAGGCTGTGCACGCGCACCACGTCGCCGCGGCGCACGTGCGCGAGCAGCGAACCGATGGTGATGGTCTGCGGCGAAATCGCGATGTCGATGTTGCCGCTTTCCATGAGGTCGGCATAAGAGGGCTTGTTGATCAGCGCCATCACCTTGCGGGCGCCCAGCCGCTTGGCCAGCATCGCCGAGAGAATGTTGGCTTCCTCGGAGTTCGTGAGCGAGGCGAACACGTCGCAGCTGTCGATGTTCTCTTCGATGAGCAGCTCTTCGTCGGCGGCATCGCCATTGAGCACGATGGTGTTGAGCAGCAGCTCGGAGATGCGCCGCGCGCGTTTCGGGTCGCGCTCGATGAGCTTCACGTGGTGCTGTTCTTCGAGCCGGCGTGCCAGGGCCAGGCCGATGTTGCCGCCACCGGCGATGACCACGCGACGGGCCGGCGCCTCCTCCTTGCGAATCTCGCTCATGAACTTGCGGATGTCATCGCGCGCGGCGAGGAAGAACACCTCATCGCCTTCCTCGATGACGGTTTCGCCTTCCGGCTTGATGTTGCGGCCGGCACGGTAGATTGCCACCACCCGTGCCTCGGTGTTCGGGTGGTGCTCCTTGAGCATGTTCAGCTTCTGGCTGACGAGCAGGCCGCCCTTGCGCGCGCGGATGCCCACCAGCCGGACGCGGCCGTCGGCGAAGTCCAGGACCTGCAGTGCGCCGGGAAACTTGATGAGCTCGGCGATGTATTCGGTGACCAGCTGCTCGGGGCTGATCCAGACGTCCACCGACAGCGCTTCGTCGGCAAACAACTTCGGATGACGCGTGTATTCGGAAGAGCGGATGCGCGCGATCTTCGTGCGCGTGCGGTACAGCGTGTATGCCACCTCGCAGGCCATCATGTTGACTTCGTCGCTCGAGGTCAGCGCCACGACGATATCGGCGGTTGCGGCACCGGCCGCTTCGAGTACCGATGGATAGGCAGCGTTGCCGGCGACAGTGCGGATGTCGAGACGGTCCTGCAGGTCGCGCAGGATTTCTTCGTTGGTGTCGACGACCGTGACTTCGTTGGCTTCTTCACGCGAGAGGTGGTATGCCGCCGTGCGCCCGACTTGGCCGGCGCCGAGTATCACGATCTTCATGGGGGCGGTATTGTAGCCGCACAGCTACCGAGAAACGCGTTTGAATACTCCCGAGCCGCGCGCAGCACGCGAATTTCGCGTGCACTACACCACCGGCCAGCCCGCGCGCTTGGACCAGCCCCTCAACAATACCTTCGGGCTCACGGGTGTCGGCAAACTCATCGTCGACGCCACCACCCTCACATTCGAGGGTCAGCGCACCGGCTTTACGTTCGGCGGTCCACCGCGGATCGCACTCGCCGACGTCGCCAATGTCGACTACAACGCAGCGGCAAGAGCGTTCATGATCCGCACTCGCAACGGCACGCACTACATCATCGTCTGGGCGACCTCGACCGAAGATGCCGAAAGCCTGTGGGCGCTGCTACCGCAGGAGAAGTCACCCGAGTTTCTCGCCAACCAGGAGCACCACGACCGCTTCGCCAAGGCCATGGCGGCGCTCGGGAAGCGCGCCTATGTCACCCCCACGATCATCACCCTCAACGTGGCGGTATTCATCGCCATGTGGCTCGCCGGCGCTGATTTGGTAAGGCCGAGCTCCGAGTTGCTGATCCAGTTCGGGTCGAACTTCCGTGAGCTGACCTGGGCCGGCGAGGAGTGGCGCCTGCTGACATCGGCATTCCTGCACTACGGCATCGTCCACATCTCACTCAACATGTTTGCGTTGGTCCAGGGTGGCTCACTCGTGGAGCGGCTGTTTGGCAGTACGCGTTTCGCGCTGATCTATCTACTCTCGGCGCTCGCCGGCAGCGTGGTGAGCAGCTGGTGGCAGCCGCAGGGCAACGGTGTCGGGGCGTCGGGGGCGATCTTCGGCGTGTACGGCGCGCTGCTGGCGTTCCTCGCCGTGCGCCGTGCCGACATTCCCCCGAACTGGCTCAAGAGCATCGGCAGCAGCACAGTGCTGTTCTGCATTTATTCGCTGGTGATCGGCTGGGCACATCCGCTCATCGACAACGCCGCTCACATTGGCGGGTTGTTAGCGGGCTTCGTCTCGGGTGCCATTCTCGCGCGGCCGTTCACGGTCGAGGCCCGCGCGGTGGCGCAACCGGCCCGGCTGCTCATCGCGGCATTCGTCATAGTCTTGCCGCTGCTGCTGCTGGCGTGGCCGTTCATGGCGAACTAACGGGCGCCCCAGGGGTCGCAATCAAGGTTAGGAGGCGATGTGTTCAAGAGCAGTCTGGCACTGGGTGTTGCAATGGCAGTTTGCACCGCAGCAGAAGCGGCGGAGCCTGCAGTTGCCCAACCCGCAGCGACGCCCCCTGTCGCGGTAACAGCCAAGCCTGCGCCGAAACTCCCCAAACGGCTCGACCTGCGCACCCGGGACGTTCGCTTCTACATGATGCCGAATGAATACCGCGCGGCCATCGGCGCGCCCGATGCCGACAAGAACACGGTCGTCGTCGAAGCCAATCGCGAGTTGTTGCCAGTGACGTACGAAGAGCCACTCCCGACCGGCATATTCGGGCTCGTCTGGGCGCTCAAGAATCCGTCGCAGAGCTGGCGCCTGCTGGCGCCGGATCTCAATCGCCCGGCCTCAGGTCCGCCGGACGTCGTGCCGCCGCCCATTTTCCGCTGGGGCCCGTAAATGGGGTCAGACCCCATTTCCTAGCAAAAGGGGCCAGACCTCAGCGCTGCGCGTTGATCGAATCCCGCAGTTCTTTTGCCGCCTTGCGCGCCGCGTTCGCAAAATCTTCTCCGGAGCTGGCGTAGAGAATCGCGCGTGACGAACTGATCACGAGCCCGGTGCCGGCGGGGGTTTTCCCAGCCGCCATCACCTTGGCCACATCGCCACCCTGCGCGCCGACGCCCGGCACCAGCAGCGGCAGGTCGCCGACCCGTCTACGAATGTCGGCGAGCTCTTCCGGATAGGTGGCGCCCACCACGAGCATGCAGTTGTTAGCCGTATTCCATTCCCTGGCCACCTGTTCGGCGACATGCTGGAACAACTTCTTGCCGCCGCCCACGTCGAGATCCTGAAAATCCTTAGCGCCCGGATTGCTGGTGCGGCACAGGATGATCACGCCCTTGTCCTCGTGCTTGAGGAACGGCTCGACCGAATCGCGCCCGAGATATGGGTTTACCGTGACCGCATCCGCGCCATATCGCTCAAAAGCCTCGTGCGCATATTGCTCGGCCGTGCTGCCGATGTCGCCGCGCTTGGAATCCAGGATCACGATGGCATCCGGGCAGGTCGACTTGATGTAGTCGATGGTGTGTTCGAGCTGGTTCTCGGCCGCATAAGCCGCGTAGTGCGCGAACTGCGGCTTGTACGCGCAGACCAGGTCGCGCGTGGCGTCGACGATGGCGCGGTTGAATTCGAAAATGCCGCCCGGCGCATCGCGGAATTTGTCCGGAAACTTCTTCGGCTCCGGGTCCAGCCCGACGCACACCAGCGAGTTCGTCGCCTTCCACGCCGCGGCCAGCTTGTCTGCAAAGCTCACCTGACCACCTCGAGATATTCCAGCATCATGATCTTGACGCCCAATGAGGCGAAGTTCACCTGGATGTTCGCCTGCGGACCCTGGCCTTCCACTTTCAGGATCACGCCTTCGCCGAACTTCTTGTGACGCACGCGCGCGCCCAGCTTCACGCCGGGCGCCAGCTCTTCCATCGGAGCGCGGAACCTTCCGGCCGCCACCGGCCGCGAGATCTGGATACGCGGCCGCACTTCCTCGATCAGATCCTCGGGGATCTCCGAGATGAACCGCGACGGCGTGCCGTAATTGTCCTGGCCGTGCAGCCGGCGCTGATCCGCGTACGTCATGTAAAGCTGCTTCATGGCGCGCGTAGTGCCCACGTAGCAGAGGCGGCGTTCTTCCTCCAACCCTTCGGCATCGTTCAGCGAACGCTGGTGCGGAAACAGGCCGTCTTCCAGGCCGCACAGGAACACCACCGGGAACTCCAGACCCTTGGCGGTGTGCAGCGTCATCATCTGCACGCAATCTTCCCACGCTTCCGCCTGGCCTTCGCCGGATTCGAGCACCGCGTGCGCCAGGAACGCTTCCAGCGGCGGCAGCGACTCGTCGTCGGTATTCAGGCCATCGGGTTCGAAGCCGCGCGCCGCCGACACCAATTCGTTCAAGTTCTCGACCCGCGCTTCGCCGCGATCGCTGGCCTTCTCTTTCTTGAAGTGCTCGACCAAACCCGAATTGCTGATCACGTGATCGACCTGCTCGTGCAGCTCCAGACCCGCGATGTCGCGGCCCAGCTGCTCGATCAGCTTCAGGAAGCCGCTCACGGCCGCCTCGGCCTTGGGGCCGAGCGTACCGGCCGCGATACTGAGCATCGCCGCATCCCACAACGACGTGGTGGTCAGCTTCGCCTGCTCGCGCACCACGTCCAGCGACCGGGCGCCGATGCCGCGCGTCGGTAGATTGACCACGCGCTCGAACGACGCATCGTCGGAGTGGTTGGTGATGATGCGCAGGTACGCCAGCGCGTCCTTGATTTCGGCACGCTCGAAGAATCGCAGGCCGCCGTACACCTTGTACGGAATACGAGCCGACATGAAGATTTCTTCGAACACGCGTGACTGCGCGTTGGATCGGTAGAGAATGGCCACGTCGCGCCGCGCGCCGCCCTGGTTCGTCCACTCGCGGATGCGGTGCATGACGAACTCGGCTTCGTCGCGCTCGTTGAACGCCGCGTAGAGTTTGACGCGCTCGCCGTCCTTGCCTTCGGTCCAGAGATTCTTGCCCAGGCGTCCGGTGTTGTTGGAGATGAGCGCATTCGCGGCTTTCAGGATGATGCCCGAGGAGCGGTAGTTCTGCTCGAGGCGGAACAGCTTCGCGGCCGGATAATCCTTGGAAAAACGCGTCAGGTTCTCCACGCGCGCGCCGCGCCAGCGATAGATAGACTGATCGTCGTCACCGACCACGAACGGCGCGCCGTGCTGGCCCGCCACCAGCAGCGACCAGGCGTATTGAATCGCATTGGTGTCCTGGAATTCGTCGATGAGCACGTGCCGGAAGCGGTGCTGGTAGTGCGCAAGCAACGAAGGATTCTTGAGCCACAGTTCATAGGCGCGCAGCAGCAACTCCGCGAAATCCACCACGCCGGCGCGCTGGCACTGCGCTTCGTACTCCGTGTACAGCTTGATGAGCTGACGGCGCGTCGGATCGTTGCCGTCCTTCAGCGTCGCGGGGCGATGGCCTTCATCCTTGTTGTGATTGATGAACCACTGGATCTCGCGCGGCACCCAACGTGCCTCGTCGAGCTCCATGGCTTTCACGATCTTCTTGATGAGCCGCAGCTGATCTTCGCCGTCGAGAATCTGGAAACCCTGCGGCAGGTTCGCGTCACGCCAATGCAGCCGCAGCAGCCGGTGCGCAATGCCGTGGAAGGTACCCACCCACATGCTGCTGCCCGGAATGCCTAACAACTTCTCGATGCGGCCGCGCATCTCGTGCGCCGCCTTGTTCGTGAAGGTGACCGCCAGTATCGAATGCGGCGATGCACCCTCCGTCTGGATGACCCAGGCGATACGGTGCGTGAGCACGCGCGTCTTGCCGGAGCCCGCGCCGGCGAGCACCAGCACCGGGCCAACCGGAGCAGTGACAGCCGCGCGCTGCGCGTCATTCAGCGAGTCGAGAATCGGGGAGAGGTCCATCGGGGCGCGGATTCTACAGGGGACCGCGCCGATTTTCCGGCCTCAGCATCCGCGCTCGCCGCGCCCAGTTCCGCCGCGGCCGACACGCTGTATGGGTGTACGATTCCGCGCAGAAAATGCGCATATTTCGCACGCTCACGCCGACCGTCTGGAAATTCACGGCGCTCTCCATAATGGTCGCCGGCGCCTTCGGCGTCCTGCACGACCAGATCAGTTACACCGTCTCGCCTGAATTCTTCACCCGATTCAAGTTCATCCAGTTCGGCCTGCTCGATCCGGATGTTCCCGAGCGTCTGCGTGCCGCCACGGTCGGTTTTCTAGCCACCTGGTGGATGGGCATTCCCATCGGCTTGATCACCGGAATTGCCGGCACGCGTCATCCCACTGAAGCGCAGGGCCGCCGGGCGCTGCTGTTATCACTTCCGTTGATGATGGCAGTGACGCTGGCGTTCGCGCTCGCAGGCCTTGCGCTGGCATTTTCGATGACCTCACCGAATCCGAACGCGTATGAAAGCTGGTGGATGTACCTGCCGCCGAATCTCGAGTACCCGCGCAATTTCATCTGTGCGGGTGTGATGCACAACGCTGCATATGTCGGCGGTGCCATTTCGATTCCGATCGCGTGGTTATTTCACGCTCTGTATCGGCGGCACTGCGCGAAGAAGTCTACTTAGGCGGCTCGTCCGCCTGCGCGTCCAGCTCGGACTTGTTCGGCGTGATCACCTTCTCGTCGAAATACTCGAGGATCGCCGCCACCAGCGCCAGGAACACCGGTCCCACCACGATGCCGATGGTGCCGAACGCGGCGATGCCACCCACCACGCCCACGAACACCATGAACGCCGACACCGGCGCGTAGCGCGACACGAGAATCGGGCGCAGGAAATTGTCCGAGGTCGACACGATGACGCCCCAGGTCAGCAGGAACATGAACATTCCCCAGTGGCCAACGGCCGCGAGATAGAGCACCGCCGGAATCCACACGATGGCGGCTCCGCCTGCCGGCAGCAGCGCAAGCATGCCGGCCAGCACGCCGAACACCACCGGCGACGGCAGGCCAGCGATCGCAAAGCCGATGGCAACCAGGATGCCCTGGAAGATCGCGGTGAGGCCAATGCCGTAGAACACACCGCGGGTCACGCTCGCCAGGTGATCGAAGAGTTGCTCGCGATGTTCTTCGGGCACGGGAATCAAGCGCTGCAGCCGGTAAAACATGTTCTTGCCGTCGCGAATGAAGAAGAACAGCAGGAACAACATGAAGAAAAAGCCCGCGAGGGTGCCCAGCGCCGACAGCACGACGCCGCCGCTCATCGAAGCGACGTTCTTGAGAATCGTCTGCATGCTGTTGGTGAGCCATTGCTGAACATCCGCCGACGACACCGACAGCTCTTCGCGCGCCAACCGCGCCACCGGGCCGATGACCGGATACTGTTCCAGGCGCGCCAGCGTGCTGCCATCCAGCCGCAAGTCGCTCTGCTGGATGTAGCCGACCAGCGCCCGCGCCTGGTTCGCGAATACGATGCCCAGGAACGCCAGTGGAGTGAGCAGGGCGAACGGCGTCAGCCCGGTGATGATGCCGGCTGAATAGCCCGCCCGGCCGCGCAGTTTGCGCGTCAGCCAGACGTGCGCCGGGTAGAGCAGGAATGCGAGAAAGATCGCCCAGGCCATCGAGCCCGCAAATGGCTGCAGCACCAGCAGCAGGCCATAGGCCACCAGGGCGGCCAGCGCGATGAAGAAGGCTTTTGTATAGAACTCCACGCTCACCCTTAAGAACGGAGACCCGGCTGGGTGTCCTTATATATGTGTCGGGAGAGGCGGGTCTATAGCTTAAGGGGAGGTGAAGGGCGGCGCGGCGGATGGAGTGGTGGCGAACCGGTTGTGAGGGCCGCCTCGGCGGGGAGAAAAAGACCGGGAGGATTCTGTTATACGACGTGTCGTATAACGCGCCGAGTAGTTTGACCGCGACTCGGAACGATGCTGTAGTAAAAACAGGAACGTACGGTGAATGGGAGAATGTTATGCGACACAATTGTCCACTTACATCACGACTTTTTGGTCGTCTAAATCAGAGTTAGGTGACTGCGGCATGCGCACTATGCGACGTCGCACGATTTACGCGCTCCAGGTCTTTAGCGGCTCGTCGCGCTGCGGTCATGCGACGACGCAAGTCTCGGTTCGCAGTGTGGTCGCTCACGCGCCGGACGTCGCAGGCGCTTGACGATCGCTGTCTGTCACTTCCTAGTCGTGCCTCATGAGCGGTCATCGCAGAATGCGACGATATCGGACCGGTCTGCTTCGACTGAGAGGCGAAGCATCGCTGACGACTTCGCGACGGTGGATCAGGCGTCTCACGGCGAGTCTGCGGTACTCTCGAGTGTCGGCTCTGTGCCGACTGACGTTCGTGACGGCTGTCTAGGAATGGCAAGCTGGTCAGCGATCGTGATCAGGAACGTCGCCTAACAAATCGCTGGAGCGGACGCGTGAAAGATAAAGTGCCAAGCTCATACGTCGGCGTGCGCGCCGCTCAGCTCAACCGTTAGGCGGCTCGAGGACTTACCGTGGCCGTCTGGCAATACTCTGTAACCTTAGTACCGAAGCGGTGGCTTGAAGCTGGCGGTACTGGTCGGCATGTTGCTTACCGATGGCATCTGGGAAACGGCGGTAGCGTGGACGGGAGTAGATGCCAATGCGTTGCATGATCGAGTAGAGGGCGATACTGCCTCGAGGTAAGTCATGGCACTCGGACCTAACGCTTTGGGGCTCTGACGAGCGAAGTGACATTCAGCTGTTTCTGGGTCGCGGCGGCGTCGAGAGCCTTCGCGTCCGTTTCGATCTGAGAGAGCCAGACATGCAACTTTTCGGAGCGGTCGTCGACCTGGCCCGGGCGGCCGACCTCGCGATTCTCGACATGGGGCGGAGGCGCGAACTTCGTGACTTGAGCGAACTGATTCGTGCCGCCGCAGAATCGGCCGCCGCACATTTCGTCCTGGATCCCGCATCATTTCTTGAACAAGTCGGCATCAGTGCCAGAGCCACCTAACAAATCGCTGGAGCGGACGCGTGAGAGATAAAGTGCCAAGCTCAAACGTCGGCGTGCGCGCCGCTCAGCTCAACCGTTAGGCGCATGGTCAAAGTCGTCACAAGTTTCATGGCTCTTGCCGTTGCAGGAACAATTGTGGGCTGCAGTCCAGAAGGCCTCAGCTCTGTTGACTATCGTGGCGAGACCATTCGCCTGGCAAAGACGTACCCCGACTTTGAAGCGTACAAAGACGATCCTCAAAGTCTTCCCTCGGCCGAAATCCCCAGGATTGCGTTGCTTGTAAAGACGGCGCCAGTACAGCAGCGCTTTGCGTCGCGCGAAGAGGCGCAAGAGGCGTCTCTTAAGCTGATGTTTCCTGGCTATGGATTCTCCATGCTAGGTCTGGATAAGCCCATCGCACTTTACGCAATTGAGATACCGCGGTCGAACGAGCAGCGATACCTCACGTACGAGAATAGAGAGGGATCGTGGAGGTTAGTGGATGATTTCGTTTGGACGCTCCGACGAAGTCGACTGCTTAATCAGCGCAGATGTACGTGGACGGCCAACTTCGCTATTAGCAATAGTAAGGGCGCTGTGGTGCAGAGAGGAAGTAGGCATGCGCCTAACAAATCGTGTATGGACTCCTCTGGCAAGTAGGCGGATCTAATCTCCTCGTGCCGTGACTGCGGAATGCGGCTGCATTCGTGTATTCGTCCTGTTACTGGGCGAGCGAAGCTGCCCTGGACATCATGAGAGTCGCCGACGCGGAGCCAATCACTCGAGGGGTCTTGAAGACCAGATTTGTTATCGGCTTATCCGCGCCGGCGGCCGTTCCGCTGTGCATGAAGGGATGAGAGCGCCGCTTGAGATGGGGTTAGAATTTGCTGCAGAAGTTTCGCTCGAAGCGCCAGGTAGCCCAGACGATGCGAGCGAGTTTGTTGGCGAGAGCGACGGCGGCCTTGTTGTGGCCGCGGCGCTCTTGAACTTCAAGCGCCCAAGCGCGCAGCCGATCGAGCGCGGACCCCCTGCGTTGCGCGGATCGTGCCGCGAGCAGCACGGCTCTGGCGCCGTGTATGAGCAGCGTTCTCAAGTACGGATCGCCCTGCTTACTGATGCGCCCGAGCCGCCGTCGCTCGCCGGATGAGTGTTCGCGCGAGGTGAGACCTAACCAGCTGGCGAAGTGGCGCGCGGAGGGAAAGCGCTGGATGTCGACCGCCGAAGCACGTAGGGCGGTCGCGGTGAGAGGTCCGACGCCCGGGACCTTCAGCAGCCGCTCGACCACAGGATCGTGTTCACTGAGGCGCGCGAGCTCGCGGTCGATCTGCTTGCAGCGCTGCTCAAGGGCCTCGATCTCGGCGAGTAGCTCGATCAAGCTTGAGTGGAGGAGCATTGGTACCGGGCCATCGTGGTTCGACAGCGCATCGCGAACAGACTGGATGGCGCGTTTGGCGCCGACCGGGATGCTGACCCCGAACTCACGCAAGGAGCCACGCAGGAAGTTGATGCGGGACGTTCGAGCCGCTATCCACTGCGAACGCAACCGATGCAGTTGCTGTAGCGCCTGCTGATCGACGGACTTGATCGGAACGGGGCGGATGTCCGCGCAACGCGAAGCCTCGATCAACGCAGCCGCATCGGCCGCATCGGTCTTGTTGCGCCGGACATAGGCGCGCGCGTACTGAGCTGGCAGCAGCACCACGCTGTGCCCCTGACTACTCAGCCGCCGGGCGTGGTGATGGGCCGAGCCACAAGCCTCCATGACGATGCGGCAGGCCGGACGGTTGGCGAAGAAGCGATCAAAACGAGCGCGGCTCAAGCGTTGCCGCTCGACAATATGCCCGCGCTTATCTGCCAGGGCGATCTCGAAGACATTTTTTGCCAGGTCGACACCGACAGTCGTAGCATCCATGGAGGGCTCCTCTTGTTGGACTAGCTGATGCACCACATACAGCTTGGCACATTGATGCCGAATCGCTCCGGCAGGAGGAGTCCATCTCATCACTCGAGCGGACGCGTGAGGGATAAAGTGCCAAGCTCATACATCGGCGTGCGCGCCGCTCAGCTCAACCGTTAGGCGACCATGCAAACGCTGCAGGTCGGTCTGAACTCGTGGATCATTCAGGACGGAAACTACGGAGAATTCGAAGTCGGCCGGGAGTATCGGTTTGCGCTTGAGTTTTATGCTCCCGATCTAGTCGCTCGACTCTTTGCCAGTCGAGGGCTGTGCCTTGGCGCCGCTCGGCAACGCCAAGTACAAGGGCGTTGGCTCCATAGTTTTTGGTTCAGAAAAGGCTCGGGTCATCGATGTGGGCGTGCCGGCGTATCGTGACGAGCGATTGCCCGCTAGAGCACAAGTGGGTTCGCGGGTAACTGGGGACATATACATCGGCATCGACCCTTTCTTTTACTTTGAAAGCCTTAGTGCGCTTCCTGGTATGCCCAATCTCTATCGCCAGTGGTTCATCAGACGCATTCTGCTTGAGACCACACCTTGGCTGGAGACGGTGGATGGAGCAGGCCGTACGCTGCGCACTCGCGACGAGTCGAAAGTCGGCTACGTCGAGGTAGATACAACAGATGCATGGAATCACGACGACGGCCATGGCCATTACCTGCTTGAGTGCGAGCAACGATGACGGTTGGTCGCCTAACAAATCGCTGGAGCGGACGCGTGAAGGATAAAGTGCCAAGCTCATACACCGGCGCGCGCGCCGCTCAGCTCAACCGTTAGACGGCATCCCAATCGTTAGCGCTGTCCACGCTTTTTCACTACACTTGTCGCAATCGGGAGACGTGCCATGAAACAATCGATCATTGCGGCGCTTGCCCTACTGTCGATCGCCGCTGCAGCGGCGTATAGCGCGAGCACCCCGAAGCTCTCGCCATTCAAGATCGAAATTACCGTCTCAGAGTCGAGTGCAACCATGCGTTGCATCGAAGGATGCGCATGGGAGACAACATCTGCCTCGTGCGACAAAACCGAAGGTGAATGTCGCTTCGTTGTAGATCACGCAGGTGTCGGTGGCATTTAGTCGAATCGTATCTATAAATGCCGTCTAACAAATCGCTGGCCCAAGGAGTGACACCTAACAATTCGTTGGAGCGGACGCGTGAAGGATAAAGTGCCAAGCTCAAACGCCGGTGCCCGCGCGCGCTCAGCTCAATCGTTAGGCGGCAATGGCTAAGTCATCACTAGTCTTCGCCGCAGTCCTGGTTACGGCGACGTCGCTTGCGACGCCACTTCTGAGGTCAATCGAGGTGACGCCTCGCAATGAAAACAAGTATCCATTTAGTGTGGTGCTAAGCGGGCGTGGAGAATCTCGCACGATGATCGTCATTGCACCGGGGAAATTGAGCGGCGACTGTCTTCCGGAATTCGTTGGAACGGAACTGCGCACGATCGACGGGAAGATAATCTACTCGCAGATCGTAACACTAGGATACGCGAAGACTGACCACGAGATTCGCGGTGAGATCGGGAGTTCGTCCCACTCACTCAGAATTTGGCTCAACTACATTTGTCCGGAACCGCACATGGACGACGGCGCGCGTTACGAGTTCTCTTCAGTTGAGTGGGAGAAGTCGGGGCGCATGCGATGATACGTCTAGTCATTATGCCGGCTGAGTTGCCGCCTAACAAATCGCTGGAGCGGACGCGTGAGGGATAAAGTGCCAAGCTCATACGCCGGCGCGCGCGCCGCTCAGCTCAACCGTTAGGCGTCTGAATGCAACCCTTTGGACGATTCCTCGCTCTGGCAATGTTCAGCGCCTCGATTGTCGATGCGGCTGACCAAAACGCTCCGGCGAATTCGGAGCAATCCGAAGAAATCATGGTCAGCGAGCATCCACCGTTAATCGTCTACTTCAGGCACGCAACGCCCTCGCGGATTCGCGTCGCACGAAAGGCCTTAAGAACCTATTGTCATGAACGAGCACCACAAGTGAAGGCGAACCCTGCGGATCCAGAGGAGGGCCCCGCAATTGCTCATCTCTGTGGCTCCAAGCCTACCATCCTCATGGGCGTAAATTTTCGCGATGAGTTCAATAGGAAGTTGTACGCGTGCCGAGCGGAAATGGATCTTCACTATGTTGTGTATCCCCTACATTCGATAGAAGTCTTCCATGATTCGCGCTGGTGTGCGCGAATCGAGTACGACTATGAAACGCGGCGTTACCGGGTTTCGAACTAATGCGGTGCGATTGTCGTGCAGACGCCTAACAAATCGCTGAGCGGACGCGTGAGAGATAAAGTGCCAAGCTCATATACCGGCGTGCGCGCCGCTCAGCTCAACCGTTAGGTGGCACCGGTAAGTAAGTCGTCATGTCCCGAACGCACGCCGTATTGCTGCAGAGTCCAGAAGCTGTATGAATGAGCAGGTTGTCATTGCACGGAGAGAGCAGAACTTTGACATCACGGGTTCCGGTTGCCTACTCCAAGTCTTAGGACTTCTTGCGCCAATCGTTATTAGTACGCTCTTGGGCTTCATCGGTGGTATGGCCTTGGGTTTCGTTGGCGGTGTAATCGGAGTGATTCTTCTGGTGGTTCTCTTTTTGAAAGGCTCAGCAGAGCAAACCAAGTGGATTTGCAGTAACTGCAAGAGCCCGATTGGGTTGCCGGAGGACAAATTGTGCGCGACCTGCGGCGCCCGTCTCGAATGAGTACCTCTGCGGGGCCGCGCCTGTGCCACCTAACACCTCGCTGGAGCGGACGCGTGATAGATAAAGTGCCAGGTTCATACGGCGGCGTGCGCGCCGCTCAGCTCAACCGTTAGGCAGCCTCAGCACTCCTCCGTCTTACGCGGGAATCACATGTTTCGTAATCGAATAGTTTCTTTTGTGTTCCTCGTCGCGCTAATCGATGGTGTGCCGTCATTCGCCCAGAAGCCCTCTGCGAGTGGCGTGGCAGCGGCTCGGCTTGCCGGCAGGTGGAAGCTCGTATCGCTCGAAGCAGTGCGCCCGGACGGCGAAGTTGTCCGCGAGTGGGGGCCTAATCCTACCGGCTATCTCAGTTATGACGAGAAAGGGTTTGTCTCGGTGCAGATTGTGCGCGACCCGCGAGCCGTAAATAAATCACGGGAGTTGACCCCGGATGAGCGGAGAGAAGCCTTCGATACCTACTACGCCTACTTTGGCACCTTCGAGGTTGACGACAAGGAGGGGGTCGTCACCCATCACATTCAGGGCAGTTTGCGGCCGTACGAGGTCGGCTCAGATCTCAAACGCTATTTCAAGTTGTCCGGAACCCGCTTGGATTTGAGCACTGCGCCTCAGCAACTTGAGACCGGCGAACTGCGCGTGTATCGCCTGATCTGGGAACGAGTTAACTGATGAACGCCTCGCGCCAGCTGCCTAACAATTCATTCAAGCCGACGTCGATTTGCGGCGCGGCTTAATTCAAGCGTTAAGCGGCAATCTAGCGATTCACGTCGGATTCGAACGTTCACGGAGTGACACGCCAACCTTAGCGTTGGCTGATGAAAGTGAGTGAGCTACTCCGACTCTTGCGCACAGACGGCTGGTTCTTGGTCGCAACCCGGGGGAGTCACCGTCAATTCAAGCACTTGTCGAAGCCCGGCCGGGTGACGGTCCCAGGAAAACCCAGCGACGATTTGGCTCCGGGCACGCTCAACAGTATTCTCAAGCAGGCCTATCTGAGGCGAAATTAAGGTAACTGCAATGCGCTACGCCGTCGTCATTGAAAACGCGGGCTCGAACTTCTCGGCCTACGTCCCAGACCTCCCGGGCTGCGTTGCTACTGGAGCTACCCTTGCGGAGACCGAAGAGGCAATCCGCGAGGCCATCGAGTTCCACCTTGATGGGTTGCGCGAGGACGGCTCACCTATTCCGCCTCCATCGAGCAAAGTGGAGTACGTCGAAGTTGCCGCCTAACAAATCGCTGGAGCGCACGCGTGAGGAATAAAGTGCCAACTTCAAACTGCGGCGCGCGCGTCGCTCAGCTCAACCGTTAGGCCGCGATGCTCGTGATCAGCAACTACGTCTTACACGCCTGAGCCGCTGATGCGATGCGCAACTCAAATCCTGTTAGGCGCAGCGCTGCTTGCAGGGGTTCCCGCCAGCGCGCAGTCGCCTACCGGTGTCTTCGACTTGGTTCTTTCGGGTGGACGGGTCATGGACCCAGAGTCGGGGCTCGATGACGTCCTCAACGTCGGAATAACTGCCGGTCGTATCGCCGGCCTCTCCACAGGGCCACTACGCGGTACGCGAATCATCGATGCTCGGGGTCTGGTCGTCGCTCCGGGCTTCATCGATTTGCATTCCCATGGACAGGAGCTGAAGAGCAACCAATTGCAGGCGCAAGACGGCGTGACCACTGCCTTGGAGACGGAACTCGGCACGACCGCTGTCGCCCGTTGGTACGCGACGCGCGAAGGTAAAGCTCCCATCAATTACGGCGTCGCCGTGGGTCATCGGCAGGCGAGAGTGCTTGCTCTCAGTGGGTTGGATGTACCCGATCCACTATTCAGCACGGGTAGGTCCAAGGTAGAGCAGCGGTCCGAGTGGAGGGCGAACCCTGCCTCCCAGGAACAGACCCGCGAAATGCTTGCCGGGCTCGCCAAGGGTTTGGACGAGGGCGCGTTGGGCATCGGCATGATCATCCAACACACGCCTGGCGCTCGACGCGAAGAGATACTGCAGCTGTTTGGGCTAGCCGCGCGGCGTTCGGTACCCGTGTTCGCGCACGTTCGTTCCATGGGCAGCGTCGAGCCCAACAGCGGTCTCGAGGCGGTGCAGGAAGTCGTCGCAGACGCCGCCGCGACCGGTGCGTCGCTGCACATCATGCACATCACGAGCAGCTGCCTTGGGCAGACGCATGTCTGCCTCGAGGTTGTCGCAGGCGCGCGCCGACAGGGGCTCGACGTCACGACCGAAGCCTACGCGTACACGGCCGCTTCGACGCTCATCACCGCGGCTACGTTCGACGCCGGCTGGCAGCAGCGGTTAGGCATCTCCTACTCCGATCTTCAATGGACGGCCACAGGCGAGCGTCTCACTGAGCGGTCGTTCGAGGAATACCGCAAGCAGGGTGGGCTTGTGATCATGCACATGATCCCCGAGCCCATCGTAGATGCCGCGATAGCCAATCCTCTGGTGTTGATGTCGTCGGACGCGCTTCCGTTCACGACGGGGGGTGAGCACCCTCGTGGAGCGGGCAACTTCTCCCGTGTGCTGGGCCATTACGTGCGGGAGAAGAAGGCGTTGCTGCTAATGGACGCGCTGGCGAAGATGACATGGCGGCCAGCGCAACGACTCGAGAAGCAGGTGCCAGCAATGAGTGGCAAGGGTCGCATCAAGATCGGAGCGGATGCAGACATCACGGTTTTCGATGCGAACCGCGTGGCCGACAGGGCAACCTTCGATAAGCCGATGCAGCCTTCGTCCGGTATTGTCCACGTTTTGGTCTCCGGAACACCGGTTGTCAGCAACTCGAAGTTAGTTGACGACGCGCGACCGGGTCAGCCGATACGCGGTGCGGTGATCCGTTAGGAAGGCCAAAATGTCCTCGTGGCCTAACAACTCGCTGGAGCGGACGCGTGCTAGATAAAGTGCCAAGCTCATGCATCGGCGTGCGCGCCGCCCAGCTCAACTGTTAGGCGTCACTCCATGCTTACCACTACTCCCCAGGACGAACGAACTATGTCTCGACTGCTCAAGAGTGTGCTTTGTGTTCTCGCGGTGATGGCCATGACCGGGAGTCGAGGTGAGGCATTAGCGCAAGAAGACGCCTTGGTAGTGCGTATCGCCGAAATTGAGGTCGACGCGAGATTTCTCAAGGAATATGCGGCAGCACTGGCCGAAGAGGCGGACGCTTCAGTCAGACTGGAGCCCGGCGTCATCTCCATCTTCCCCATGTATCAGAAGGAGAAGGCGACCCTGATCAGAATTCTCGAGATCTACGCAGACCGTGCCGCTTACGACTCGCATCTCATGTCGCCGCATTTTCTGAAATACAGGGCCACAACGCTAAAGATGGTCAAGTCCTTGAGACTAGTCGAAATGCACGCTTTAGACGCGAATGCGATGACCCAGATCTTCGCGAAGTTGAGGGATGCTCGGTGACGCCTAACAACTCGCTGGAGCGGACGCGTGAAAGATAAAGTGCCACGCTCATACACCGGCGTGCGCGCCGCTCAGCTCAACTGTTAGGCCGCGCCGCCTCACGTTGGTCGCGAGCCCGCGGCGCTCCCAGCCTGGAGGAACCTTGAAAGTTCAACGCATTGTCGCCAACATCGAAACGGCAAACCCGGCGCTCGCCGAGAAATTCTACCGCGACGTACTTGGGCTCGAATTGTTGATGGACATGAACTGGATACGAACGTACGGCAGCAAGGCGAAGACGTCGGTGCAGGTCAGCTTCATGCGCGAGGGTGGATCCGGGACTGAAGTGCCAGATCTATCTATCGAAGTTGACGACTTGGATGTCGCGATTGCCAACTGCAGGAAAGGCGGTTTCGTCATTGAGTACGGCCCCGTCGTTGAGCCTTGGGGCGTGCGTCGGTTCTTCGTCCGCGACCCTTTTAAGCGACTCGTGAATGTCCTGTCGCATTCCGCCTAGTCGAACACGGGGCTGCCTAACAAATCACTGGAGCGGACGCGTGAGAGATAAAGTGCCAAGCTCGTACAGCGGTGGACGCGTCGCTCAGCTCAACCGTTGAGCCGCAAATGCGCACCACTGCATGCGACGTCGACAGTGACCCGGGAGAATGTCGTGAGAGTGAAAATCGAAACCGGGACGCCTACGCCGGAAGCCCAGCTTAGATCCTTCAACGATCGGCTTGATCCAAAGCATCAAAAATTCATTCGATCCATCCGCGCTGCTCTACGCAAGCGATTCCCGACCGCCAACGAGCTGGCGTACGACTACTCCAGCTTCTTCGTCATCGCCTATTCGCCAACGGACCGGGGGATCGATGCCATCGTATCGATCGCCGCACGCGCGAACCGAGTGGATCTTTACTTCAACCATGGACCACAATTGCCCGACCCGAAAAAGCTTCTGCTGGGGTCGGGAAAGCAAACTCGCTTCATCCAGGTCGAATCTGTCCGGCAGTTGGCACATCCAGATGTGGCGGCGTTCATCGCCGCAGCGATTGATCACGCGAGCGTCCCCTTGCCATCCAAGGGGAAGGGCAGCCTCATCATCAAGACGAACAAGACCGGCGCTGCGAAGAAGCGGCCAAGCCGCAGGATGAAGAAATGACGACCGTTGATCGGCGACGCGTAGTGGCTCGCTCTTGTGCTCGTCGGCATCGACAGTGCGCGCGGCGCGCTCCGGTCAACCGCTAGGAGCGGATCTGCGATGGCTTGCGCCGATACATACCAGACCATCCGTCGCGAAGTTCAGTTGCCGCCAGATGTCGCACAACAATTGGCGACGCAAGGGTTCGTTGTGCTTCCCGGTCCAAGTGTTCCAGGCGGAATTGAGCAGCTGCAGGCTGCTTACGATGCCGTTGTTGCAACGGCAGATCCGTCAGACGTGCGCGCGGCATCGTCGACGCGTGTGAGGGACTTCGTGAACCGCTCGATAGAGTTCGATGGCATCTACGTCTATCCGCCTCTCCTGGCTGCCTGCTGTTCGGTTATCGGCCGACCATTCAAGCTGAGCAACACTTGTGCGAGAACACTGAATCCCGGTGCGCCTGCGCAGGACCTTCATGCCGATGTGAGGTTCGGAGCTGATGGCTGGCCCTTGGTAGGGTACATCTGGATGATCGATGCCTTCGATTCCGGGAATGGCGCGACTCGCTTTGTTTCCGGGTCGCACCGATGGGGCCACGCGCCGAACGAGCACCCTGGCGGAGTGGCGATCAACGACGACGACATCGCCCTCGCATGTGGACCTCCGGGTTCACTCGTCGTCTTCGATGGGTCCGTATGGCACGGCCACACGGCGAATCGGTCGGCGCGCCAACGGCGATCCGTGCAAGGGCACTTCGTTTCGCGTGAAGCCTGCTCGGCAATCGATTATCGTGCCCGCATGCAGCCGGAAACTTTAGAGAGAATCGGGGACGTTGCTCGATATCTCCTGGATCTGCCGTTGGCCGTCTAACAAACAGCGGAGCACGCGTGATTAATGGGATGCCAATTTCAAGCAGCAGCGCGCCCAGCGCTCAGCTCAGCTGTTAAGCGAGCAGGGACACCGATGTCGAATGCATGGCGTCGCACGGTTTGCTGGATACCCACTTGGAACAACGACCGGAAGGGTGTGGGTCTCGAGCACCTGCTTCTTTCAGAGCGCCTGGCGGACAGCGTCATAGTGGCGTTCGACGAGGAGCACGGTCCGTTCCGACTCACGTATCGCCTCGCCTGGGACGAGTCTTGGCGTATCCGTAGTGCCGAACTAGTTGTGGTGACGGAACGCTCCACCCGATCGCTGAGCCTGCAAACAGACGGCCAGGGCCACTGGCGACGCGGCGATGGTTCGACGATCGACGATCTCAACGGCTGTGTGGATATCGACATCTGGCCGACTCCTTTCACCAACAGCTTCCCGATTCTTCGCGAACCGATGACGATCGGCGAGCGCCGGGAGTTCAAGATGGCTTGGATCCGCGCGCCGGATTTAGAGGTTCTTCCAAAACCGCAGGCCTACACGCGGTTGACCGAGCATCTCTACCTCTTCGAGAATCTCGACGGAAGCGGCTTCAGGGCCGAACTTCCCGTGGATGAAGACAGCATCGTGATGGACTACCCCGATTTGTTCCGCAGAGTGACGTGAGCGATCAGTTGCGGCGTTCGAAAATAAACTCGCGGCGCTCGCCGGCGCTCAGCGCCATCTTCAGGTGCCAATAGCGCATGCGTCTTTGGTCGTTGCATCCGAAGTATCTCGACTCACAAGGTCTCGTGGCGCTGTGGCGAGAGGCTCTGCTGGCACAGGCTGTCCTGCGCGGCAAGACCAAAGGCTACAAACATCATCCCCAACTCGCGCGTTTCAATGCTCACCGATCGCCGCGCTTGGCAATAAACGCTTATCTGCGCTCGATACATGAGGAAGCCACCTCGCGTGGCTACAACTTCGACCGCAGGAAGATCGGGCCTACTCGCGCGATACCCCGCATAGTTTTGTCCAACGGCCAACTCCTCCACGAGTGGCGGCACCTGCGGCAGAAGCTGTCCGCTCGCAGCCCCTCGTTGTACTTCCGCTGCCGAAACATTTCGAATCCAGCACATCACCCGCTATTCCGTAAACGCCCAGGATCCAAGGCGTCGTGGGAGCGAGGTTGAAAGCTTCGACGCCATGATCCACCACCTCGACATTGCCGTCGCTGACCTGCCGCGCAGCCGTGCCTTCTATGACGCTGCCCTCGCGCCCCTCGGGCTTACCGCGGCAATCGAATTCATGCGCGACGGATGCCGGCTCGTCGGTTTTGGAAAACTGCCCGACCCTGAATTCTGGATTCGCGACGGCGGCCCGCTGGGCCAGCCACTGCATGTCGCGTTCCTGGCGGACACGCGCTCGGCAGTCGATGACTTCCACGCGGCCGCGCTTGCGGCTGGCGGCAAGGACAACGGTGCACCGGGGCTTCGCCCGCGCTACGCTGAGCACTGGTACGCCGCCTTCATTCTCGATCCCGACGGACACAACATCGAAGCCGTGTGCCGCCAGCCATGACAAACAAAGTTGTCCTCATGATCCACGAGCCCTGGCACCGTGACTCCGTCGGTCAGCGCCGTTCTGTTCGTTCTTCCTCGGCCATGAACCGGAAGAACAAAGGTGTTCGGAGCTATGACACATGATCGCTGACGTCGCCGTTCGTTTGGCGGTCCTCGCCGATGCCGCGCAGATCGCGGCGATGTCGCGCGAGTACATCGAGCACGGCCTGCCCTGGAGCTGGACCGACGAGCGAGTCGCAAACGCCATCCACGATTCCGACACCAATGTGGTGGTGGCCGGTGAGCGCAGAACCATCAACGCCTTCGGCATCATGTTCTACGCCAACGATGACGCGCACCTGTTGTTGTTCGCCGTGCGGCGCTCACACCAGCGCCGCGGGGTCGGCAGTGCAATCTTGCACTGGCTCGAAGAGGCGGCGCGGATCGCGGGTGCGAAGCGCATTCGGGTCGAGTGCCGCAGGGACAACGCGGCAGCGCGCAACTTCTACAGCGAGCACGCCTACTACGAACGCGACATCGCCAAAGGGATGTACCGCGGCATCAAGGACGGCATTCACCTCGAGAAATGGTTCAGAGCGGAGTCCTGACTCCCTCAGCGGCCGAACAAGGTACCTACGCCACCCGAAATCGCACTGAGCAGCACTACTCCACCCCGATAGTGCCGCCATCATCACGCGTGATCACGATGGTCGCGGAGCGCGGGCGCGCGACGCCGCCATCGGGCCAATGGCTGCCGAAGGCACCAGTCGCATAGTTAGGCGGTGTGCTCTCGCCAGGATGCTGGATGTTGACGAACAGTGCCTTGCCATCGGGCGTCTCCGCGATACCGGTGAGCTCGCACTCCTTCGGGCCGACCAGGAAGCGACGCAACTTCTGTTCGCCGCCCGCCTTGCCCACATATGTGGTCACGGTCGAGCTCGATGCGCCATCCACGTTGGTGATCGTGCGTGGCGCACCGTCCCCGGTCTTGCCGGGTAATGCCGCCAGCATCATGCAGTTGGTGACATCGGTGAATGCGCCGTCGTCGGTCTGCAACCACAGCAACCCGGGTTTCGCATAGGAGAACCACAGTCCGTCAGGACTCGAGAAATCATTCGCATCCGTGAGGCCGGAGAGGTTGACGCTCGCTGCATCGGCCGTGGAGCGGGCGCCGAATAGATAGACGTCCCAGTCGAACGAGAGCGCATCGGCGTATCCGCCGCCTTCCGCGAAACGGATGACGTGGCCATTCGGGTTGCCCTTCTGGTCCTGGCCGGTGGTGCGCTGGTCGTTGTAGAAGCGTGGGTTGGCCGCGTCCACAGCGGCGATCGGCCGTTGCGCGGCTGCGTTGTTGGTGAGAGTGAAATAGACCTCGCCGTTCGCCGGATGCACCGCCGCCCACTCCGGGCGATCCATCTTCGTCGCACCCACGGCGTCGGCCGCGAAACGCAGATTGATCAGCATGTCGGCGGCATCGGCAAACGAGTACACCGGATTGCCAGGCGTGATGCCGTTTTTGCCAAACGTCAGCTCTATCCACTGGCCGCTGCCGTCGTCCGCGAATTTCGCGACGTACAACGTGCCTGCATCGAGGTACTTGTCGCCAGCCTTGATGCCGCCGCCCGCATCGCGAGGATCCCAGGCACGCCGGGTGACGAACTTGTAGATGTATTCGTTGCGCGAGTCATCGCCCATGTAGAACACCAGCGGTTCGCCAGCTTTTACGGGGCCCAGCTCCGCACCTTCATGGCCGAAACGTCCCAGGGCGGTGCGCTTGCGCGGCGTCGAGCCCTGGATCGAAGGGATCGATCTCGACGACCCAGCCATATGTGTTGGCGACATTGCGATAGTCGTCGTTGCCATCTGCGGAAACGCCTAGCTTCTCCGCGTTCCACCGCCCATAGATGTTGTCGGGCGTGTCAGGCGTCACCGTCGCCCACAGCTCACGTCCCGACCCCGCGACGCCGTAGCGCGCAAACGCGGCCACTTCCTTCGTGGTGCGCTTGGGGTTGTCGACCGCCACCGTGCGGCGAAAGTAGCCCGCGAAGTTTTCTTCGCAAGTGAGGTACGTGCCCCAGGGCGTGTAACCGTTGGCGCAGTTGTTGACCGTGCCGCGCGTAGCCGAGCCATCCGGCGAATACTTCGTAATCAAATGCTTCGAACGAGCCGCCGGACCTGAAAATTTCATCGGCGTAAGCGTGTGGACGCGGCGGTTGTAGCGCGACGCCTGCTCGTAGTCCCACTCCACCGAGCGGCGGCCGGGGCGCAGGAACTTGCGGAAAGACGCGCTCCAGTGCTCGTGCCGGCGCTGCTTCTCGCGAGCGATCTCAATGACGCTGACGCCATGCACATAGAACTCGCGCTTCACTTCCTCCGCAACCGTGCGCACACCGTTGACGACGGTCTGGCCTGCCGGATGCAGATACGCGGGAGTGATCGCCTCATGATTCATGCACAGCAGGCCGCGCGCCGACACCTGCCGATCGTAACGCCCGTCCCGCCCGAGGCCGAAGAAATACATGCCGTCATGATGATCGCCGCCGCGATACGCGAAGCTCGATGCCTCATCGGTGCCGTCGTTGGCGAAGTCGCTGATCTTTCTCGAGATTGGGTCGCCCAACGCGTAGAGCACGTCGTAGCTGTACCCGCGCGGCAATGTAACCGCGTCTTCGAGACTCTTCGCCACCGGGTTGAAGTTGAGCTTGAGCTTGCGCTGCGGAGACCCGTGCCCGCTGCTTCCACCATAACCCTGATCGTCATGCGCGGCAGCTTCGCTGCCGATGCCGCCGCCGATCACTGCGAGTGCCGCAGCGCTGGCGGTGCTGCCGAGCATGTTGCGCCGTGATAACCGGGTCGTCAGTACAGTTTCGAAAGTGGGATTGTTCGATGGGTTATGGTCTTCGGCATGCTCGTGTGACATTTGTTGTTCCCCGATGCTGGCAGTTGCTGGCAGAACGGGAAGCTAGCGAACGCTCATTGCAGAATGAGGACAGACCAGATATCCGGCACGCGACAGGCGGCAAATTGCGCCGGCATGTATTGCAAATCGTTGCGCCTCCCGGCATCAATAGTCACGTGACACCCACTCTTTATGAATGGATCGGCGGCATCGAAGCGTTGAACCGCCTCACCGCGCGCTTCTACGAGAATGTGAAGGCCGATGCGCTGCTGGCAGCCGGTGTTCGCGCACATGAGCGCGGACCATCCGGCGCACGTCGCTGCGTTCCTGGGCGAGGTGATGGGTGGTCCCACCGCCTATTCAGAACATCACGGCGGCCATGCGCACATGATTCAGCAACACCTCGACCGCCACCTGACTGACGAGAAGCGGCGGCGATGGATGAGCCTGCTGCTCGAGACAGCGGATGAACTGGGCATGCCCGACGATCCGGAGTTCCGTTCGGCGCTGGTTGGATACCTCGAATGGGGCACACGGCTGGCGGTCATCAATTCCCAGGCCGGCGCGGTAGTCGAGCAGAACTCGCCGATGCCCAAGTGGGGCTGGGGCGAAGTGAAAGGACCGTACTCGCCAAAGGCATGAAGAGTCCGACCACCACCATCCGGCGATTTTTCGCCGCTTACGCGAAGCGCATGAACGATGCGCTGTTGCCGGATCCCAAGGTCGACACAGCTGGGGTCATCGATTCGTTTGCCGATTACTTCGTCGAGGCCAGCCCGCATGGCGTCAACGGTGGAAAAAACGGCGTGCTGCTGCGTCTGACGATTCCCCGCGGATTCGCGTTCTATCGAAAGATCGGCGCCACCGCGATGCGCGTCTCGTCGTTGCGGATCACGCGCCTGGATCCGCTGCACTACCTGGCCAAGGTCGGCTGGGACTCCCGCTACCAACCTAAGCGAGGAATCAAGAAGCGGATCCGCTTCACCAACATCTATTTCGTACAGTTGCAGCAGGGCAAGCCGCGGATCTTTGCGTACATCACTGGAGATGAGCAAAAGGTCCTGAAGAAATACGGGTTGACCTGAATGGCCTAGTCGGACTTGAGCGCCACGGCCGCTGGAGCTGCGCGCGCGCCATGCGCGGCTGCGCTACCGCGCATCGTGCCAAGGTACGACCCGAGGATCACGAGCGGAAAGCCGATGGCCATGCCGAGCGTCAGCGGCTCGCTGAGAACCAGCGCGCCGAGCACGATCGCCACGGCCGGGTTCACGTAGGTGATCACGGTGGCGCGCGATGGCCCGACTTCCGCGATCAGCGCGAAGAACACCAGGAACGCGGCAGCGGTGCACAACACGCCGAGTCCCACCACCGACCAGGCGGCGTTCGCGCTGACCTGCGACGGCCAGAGGAATGGTGCGAACGGGGCGTAGATGATGGTGGCGAGGATCAGCGATGCGGTGATCACGCCGATCGCCGGCACGTCGTTGAGCTTGCGGTCGATGATGATCGGACCGATCGCATAACAAAGTGACACGATGACGGTGGCGCCCACGGCCAGGTAGTCGGAGAAGTCGATGTCGAGGCCGATGAGCAGCGCGACGCCCGCGAATCCCACGCACAAGCCAACCAACCGGCGCAGCTCGAGTCGCTCATGCCCGAGCTTGGCCATGATGAGCGCTGCAAACAGCGGCACCACGGCGATGAGCAGTCCGGCGGTGGAGCTGTTGATGTGCTTCTCGGCATGACCGAGCAGCAGCCACGGCACGCTCATCTCGATCAACGTAAAGGCAAGCAGCCACTTCCACTTGCGAAATGCCGGCGCGAGTGCCTTGCGATGCAGCGCCACGGGCAGCAGCAGCAGCGCGCCCATGAGCGTGCGCGTACCCGCCACCACGAGCGGGTCGATCTCGCCAACCGCGATGCGAATGAGCAGGTAGGGCATGCCCCACAGCAGGCCCAGCGACAGAAACAGAATCCAACCGCGCTTCGACATCGAGGAAGTATACGAATAGTTCGCCGCCGCAGGAGTCGAACATGCCTAAGGAAATCTTATGCGCGTGAAAGTAATTGTTCCGGATAACGCGCCACTGAATTCGCCCGTGCCCGCTTGATAGGCAGGCATGAAGCGAAGATGCTTGATTCATGGCCTTCGAATACATCTCCGTCGAAGAAGCGATCCAGCGCCGCGGCCTTCGCATGGTGGTCCTGGGCAACGTGCCAAGCTCCTGGGGCGAGGCCGCGAAAGGCATCTTCCACATCAAGCGCATCGGATGGTCTGCAGTGCGGCTGGTCTACGACAGCGAAGCGCTCAAGGCCTGGGCGGGTCAGCGCAGTGGACCGGTGGCGATTTACGACGACCAGCCCCCGCGCTCCGGATGGGCCGAGATTCTCATGCTGGCCGAGCACCTCGCGCCCGAGCCGCCATTGCTGCCGGCAGCGCCCGCGGAACGCGCACGGGTAGTCGCCCTCGCTGACAAATTTTGCGGCGAGCGCGGACTCGGCTGGGTGCGCCGTCTCCAGCTGGTGCACGCGGGCCTGCAGAAGTCGCAGGGATTTCCGCAACGCGTGGCTGCCTATCTCGGCAAGAAATATGGCTATGACCCCGCGGCCGCGGACACCTACGCGGTGCAGGTGCGCCAGTTGTTAGGCGCGGTGAGCGCGGAACTGCGTGTGCAGCACGATGCCGGCAAGCCGTACTACCTCGGGGATACCTTGAGCGCCGCGGACGTCTACAGCGCCACTTTCATGGCGCTGTTCAAGCCTCTGCCGCAGGAGGTTTGCCGCATGGACCCCGCCACGCGCGCCGCCTTCGAATGGCTCGACCCGGAAACCGCGGCCGCGCTGGATCCGCTGTTGCTCGCGCATCGCGACATGATGTATTCGCGCCACCTGGAGTTGCCGTTGTCGCTGTAGCGTCAAACAATGGCGGAGCTGCGTGCCTCTTCGACGGCCCAATTCACGAAGGTGCGCACGATGGGCCGGCGGAAGTGCGCCGCCGGCGCCGTGAGGAAATAGCTCCACGGTGCCATCCACGTTTCCTGCGTGACCCGCACCAGCTGGCCACGCGCCAGCAGCGGGCCGACGTGCGGCGCGCGCCCGATGGCGATGCCGAGGCCGGCCACCGCCGCACCGATGAGCACGATGGAATCGCTGAACTGCGGTCCGCGGCCCACCGCGGCAGTGGATAGTCCGGCACGTTCGAACCAGCCGCGCCATCCCAGCCAGGGTTGCTCGGGACCGGCGTCGGTGTCGTGCAGAAGCGGATACTCGGCCAGCGCCGCCAACGTATCGGGCATGCGGCCGCCGCCGAAGAGTTGCGGGCTCGCCACCGGGAACAACTCTTCGCGGCACAGCAGCTCGCCGTGCAACCCCCGCCCCGGTGCGGGCGCGAAGCGGATGGCGAGATCGATGGCGTCGCGGCGGAAATCCATGACCTGCCGCGATGTGCGCAGCACCACGTCGACGCGCGGCGCCCGCTCGCGAAAGCGATGCAGGCGCGGCAACAGCCAGCCGTTGGCGAAGGCGGCAAGCGTGGTGAGCGTCAGCACGCCGTCGGCGCGCTTGGTGCGCACGCGCGTCGTGGATTCGCCCAACAGATCGAAGCCCGCCGACAGCTCCGGTAGATAGTCGCGGCCCTGGTCGGTGAGCGTGAGGCCGCGCGCCAGGCGTAGGAACAACGGGGTGTCGAGATATTCCTCGAGGCGGCGCACCTGCTGGCTCACGGCCGCGGCCGAGACACGCAGCTCCGCCGCCGCGGCCACGAAGCTGCCGAGCCGCGCCGAGGTTTCGAAGGCGCGCAGCGCGTTCAGGGGTGGAAGTCGTCTGGCCATGTCCAGGGCAAGAATAACTTAGCCTCAGGCAAAAGCCTTCGGTCTCGCGGCGGCATGGCATTCGACCGATACTCCAGGGCCAGACAAACGAAGGCGAGCCATGCACCTGTACGACTATCTCGACTCCGGCAACGGCTACAAGGTGCGATTACTGCTGGCGCAGCTTGGCCAGAAGTACCGCTGGACCGATGTGGACATCGACCAGGGTCTGACACGCACCCCGGAATTCCTCAAGCGCAATCCCAACGGGCGTATCCCGACGCTGGAGCTCGACGACGGCACCAACCTGCCCGAATCCAACGCCATCCTCTGGTACCTCGCGGAAGGATCGCGCTTCGTCCCGGCCACGCAGCTCGGCCGTGCGCAGGTGCTGCAGTGGATGTTCTTCGAGCAATACAGCCACGAGCCCTATGTGGCGACGCCGCGTTACATCTGCCGCCATTTGCCGGCCGATCATCCGCGCCGCGCGGAGCTGCCCGACCGGCTGGCCAGGGGTCGCGCAGCGCTGGCGGTCATGGAGCAACATTTGTCGTCGCGCCAGTTTTTCGTGAATGAGCGCTACGGCATCGCGGACATCGCCCTCTATGCCTACACGCACGTTGCCGAAGACGGCGGCCACGATCTCGAGCCGTATCCAAACCTGCGTGAGTGGTTAGGGCGGGTCGCGGCGCAGCCAAACTACGTGGCGTTGCTCGCGAGACCCACGTGAGCGAGGGCGGTGTCGCGGCCACGCCAGCGCCGGCGTACTACGCGGTGATCTTCACCTCGACGCGCACCGCCGTGGACGATGGCTACGATCACACCGCCGCCCGAATGGTCGAGCTGGCGGCGCAGGAGACAGGGTTTCCAGCCTACGGGGGTCCACGCCGCGGCTGAGCGTCGCCACACCGCGACGTCCAGGTGCTCCCACGGGTGCGATGACTATTGGTTGCGCACCGTGTAGGCGCTAGTCTTGCGGGCCCGTTCCAACCTGTCCGGGCTCGAGGACTCTCATGCGGAAACTCCTGCTCCTGAACCCTGCGCAGCGCTTCGGCGATTTCGCGTTGCTGCTGCTGCGTGTGTTCGTGGGGCTGTTCCTCATCTGGGGCGTCTGGGACAACATCACCAGCGCCGAGCGCATGCACGAGTTCGCCTCTTTTCTCGCGAAGCACAAATTCCCGAGCCCTGAGGTCCTGGCGCCGGTTTCCGTGTATTTGCAGTTCGCCATGGGCTTTGGCTTCGTGCTGGGGCTGTTTACGCGCTGGGCTGGAATCGTGTGCGTCGTTCATTTTGCCGTGGCGATCGCGCTGGTCGACCGGTTTGGCGGCATGCGCGGCATTTTCCCGTCTGGGTGCCTGATGGGCATCGGTCTGTACCTGGCCACCTATGGAGCCGGACGATTTTCGGTCGATGCCGTGCTGCGGGCCAACGAGCCGTCACGCACCAAAAACGGCGGCGTGCGCTTCAAGAGCTGAGCATGGCCCGCAACATCGAGATCAAGGCACGCATCGAGAATGTCGCCTTGCTGACCCCGAAGGTGGCGGAGCTGGCGAGCGAGGGGCCGATCGAGATCGCCCAGGACGACACCTTTTTCAACTGCGTCACCGGCCGGCTCAAGCTGCGCGCCTTCTCCAACGATGCAGGCGAGCTCATTTTTTATCGGCGAGTGAACCAGGCGGGCCCCAAAGAGTCCTTCTATCTACGGTCCCCCACTTCATCACCCGAGACACTTCGTGAATCGTTATCGCTGGCCTACGGACAAGTCGGTCGTGTCCGCAAATACCGCACTCTCTTCCTGGTTGGACGTACCCGCGTTCACCTGGACCGCGTCGAGGACCTGGGCCATTTTCTCGAGCTCGAGGTCATGCTGGTGGACGACGAATCCCCCGAGCAGGGAATTCGCGAAGCGAGTGAGCTCATGGATCACCTCGGGGTTCAGCCCTCGCAGCTGATCGAGGGCGCCTACCTGGACCTGCTGCTCGCGCAAAAAGGCTAGAGTGGGTGCCGGGCCCGGCACCCAAGGGGGAACGATGAAAACACCGGTACTCGGTCTGACGATCGCGGCCCTGGCGTTCGTGGCCAGCACTATCTATCTGTCCGTGCAGCTCCACGAGGAGCGCGTTCAGGCAGACAAGCTCGCCGAGGTCACGCGGGGGCTCAATGCGCGCATCGCCGAGCTGGAAAAGGCTCGCGTTGAGCCCAGGTTTGCCATCACCGGGGGCACCTTCGGCTCCGCGACGGGATCTGGCGGTTCGCGGATGATCGCGCCACCCGCGCCCGTGGCGCAGAACGACGGCGGCCCGGATGTGGCCCAGAGCGTAATCATCAACGCGCCGCCGCCCAGCGAAGCTTTCGTCAAGATGATGCGTTCGCAGATCCGCGCCAACAACAAGCGCCTCTACGCCGATGTCGGCGCCGCACTGGGGATCACCAAGGACGAGGCCAACGAACTCATCGACCTGCTCACCGATCAGGAATCCATGGGTTTCCGCGAAGCAGGGCGAGACGCCAAAGCGGAGATTGCCGATCTTCTGGGTGCCGGCAAGGCGCAGTCGCTCGAGGAGTACCAGCAGACCATACCGGCGCGGCAGGAGCTGGAAATCATCTCGCGCCAGCTCGAAGGCGTGGATGCCGGGCTCACCGAAGATCAGCACAAGCGCCTGCTCGCCGTGCTGGTGGAAGAGCACAAGCGTCTTCCCAGGCCCAACGGTTCTGACACCTCCACGCCGGAAACTTTCGCGAAGGCATTCGCGGACTGGCAGCGCGAATACGGCGAGCGCGTCGCCTCGGAGGCGCGCCAGATTCTCACCTCCGAGCAACTATCCACTTACAACGCCTACCAACAATGGCAACGGGAAATGCGCGAGCAGATGGCCACCATGCGGCCCGTGCGAGGGACAAGCGCCGGCACCGTCACTTACACCACGGCGGCGCCGGTAGCGATCTCGGCCGATGCCGTCATGCTGCTGCCTTCGGAACCTGTTGAGGAAAAGCCGCGCAAGGAGAAGTAAGCAGTCATGTCATCCGACGAACAACAGATCCGCGAGCTCGTGGCCACCTGGATGTCGGCCACCAAGGCCGGCGACATCGCCACCGTGCTCACGCTAATGACCGACGATGTCGTGTTCCTCGTGACCGGCAAAGAGCCTTTTGGCAAGCAGCAATTCGCAGCGAACCTGAAGCCGCCGGCGCCGGGTACGCCCATGCCCAAGTTCGATGGTCAGAGCGAGATCGAGGAAATCCGCATTTCCGGCGACCATGCCTACATGCGCACCCGGCTCAACGTCCAGACCACACTGCCCGATGGCACGGTGACGAAGCGCGCCGGCTACACGCTGACGGTGCTTCGCAAGACGGGCGGCCGCTGGCAGCTTGCGCGCGACGCCAACCTGCTCGCGCCGATCACCATCTAGACTCAACAATCAAAAGGGAGCATCGAATGCAGTACCGCGGCAGCTGCCATTGCGGCAAGGTAGTCATCGAAGTCGAAGGCGAGATCACCGGCGCCGTGTCCTGCAATTGTTCCATGTGCTCGCGCCGCGGTTCGCTGCTGTGGTTCGTGCAGCGCGACCAGATGAAGGTCACGGGCGAGTCGGAGCTCGCCACTTACACGTTCAACAAACACGTCATCAAGCATCGCTTCTGCAAACACTGCGGCATTCTGCCGTTCGGTGAAGGCACCGACCCCAAGGGCGTTGCCTCGGCAGCCGTCAATATCCGCTGTATCGAGAATCTCGACCTCGAGAAAGTGCCGTTGCATCACTACGACGGCAGGGCAGCCTGACAAAGCTTGGAACGACTCTTATATATATGCGCCGCCACGGCCGGCTTCCTGGGGGTGGCGCTCGGAGCATTCGCGGCGCATGGGCTGAAGACAACGCTCGCGGCCAACATGCTCGCCGCTTTCGAAACCGGCGTGCGCTACCCCGAACCGTCATCGTGACCCGACCATGATCTTCTACGACTACTACGCCGATGTGCCCGAAGACACTCTGCGCGACTTCGTCACCAGGCAGGAGCTTGGTCACTTCGTCACCGTGAGTGCCGAAGGTCAGCCGCACACCGGGCTGTACCCGTTCCTGTTCCTGGGCGCGACGATCGAGATTCACCTGCACCGCTCCGACGAGCAGCTCAAAGATTTGCTCACCAACAAGAAATGCACGTTCGAGGTGAACGAAATCCACGGCACGATCCCTTCGCATTGGATTCACGCCACCAACGCCATGTTCGCGACCGCATATCACCGCACGGTGATCTTCGAGTGCGAGGCTGAGGTGTCCGAAGATGCCGAGGTACTGGCAGCCCAGCAGCGGCGCCTCATGACGCACTATCAGCCTGATGGTCACACGACGGTGAGTACCGAACACGCCATGTATCGCGGACCATTCAAGGAAATCTCCGCGCTGACGCTGCACGTGCGCGCGCGCAAAGTGAAGTGGAAACTGGCGCAGAACCGCAGCCGCGAGCAGCGCGAGAAACTCATCGGTGAGTTGCGCCGGCGGGCGCGGCCCACCGACGCCGGCGCTGCGGACGCGTTGCAATGGACGCTGGATCACGAGGCCGCGAAGTAGCCTTGTCCGTGCCGTGGACACGCGCCGCCCTGGTGTGGATGCTCATCATGCTGGCCGAGACCGGTCATGGAGTCGTGCGCGAGCTGTTCATCGCGCCGGTCATCGGCGGCATACGTGCGCGTCAGCTCGGCGTGCTGGTGGGCTGCGTCATCATCTTCATCATCGCCTGGCTCACGGCGCGCTGGATGAAAGCCGCGACCCTCCGCCAACAGCTCACCGCCGGCGCGTTCTGGGTCGCGCTCACGCTGGTGTTCGAAATTTCACTGGGCCGCGCGACCGGCATGGGCTGGGCGCGAATCCTCTCCGACTACAATCCCGCGCGCGGTGGCCTCATGCTCGCCGGCCTCGCGTTCATGTTCAGCACTCCCTGGCTGACGAGAAAACTTCGATGATCACGCACTCCGGCGGCTGCCATTGCGGACGAGTCCGCTTCGAAGTGGACGCGCCGGCGGAGCTTCCCGTCGATGAATGCAACTGTTCCATGTGCACGCGGACGGCCTACCTGCACCTCATCGTGACCGGCGACCGGTTTCGCATCACGCGCGGGCAGGACGCGTTGACCACTTACACGTTCAATACCGGCACGGCCAGGCACCTGTTCTGCGCCACCTGCGGTATCAAGCCGTTCTATGTGCCGCGCTCGCACCCCGATGGCTGGAGTGTCAATGCGCGTTGCATCGACTCGGGCACCGTCACCGGCATGAAGATCGCACCCATCGACGGGCGCAACTGGGAAAAGCAATATCCGGCCGGACGCGGAGAGTTCACCGCATGAGGACGCCGTGAGCCAGTTTGCACAGAACATCCGGCCATTCGTCGACGCAGAGCTGGCCGCCGCGCGGCTCGATCCGGCGCGCGAATTCGCGCATCTCGAGCGCGCGCATGTGTTGGGGCAAGCGTCCACGCGGGAACACGTGCGCGTCCATTGGCGCATGCTGCTCTGGGCGTGGCGGCATCGGGACGCGCGGGAGTTCTTCGGCCAGTCATTCCGACTCATCGGCGCGGCCACGAAGACGTTCATCGGTCTGGTGCCCACGGGCAACACCGGTGGCGCCAACGTGAGCCCGGTTCGCCCCATGCCGCTGGACCCTGAGCTCGCCGCCATCATCGAGAAGGCGCGGGCCGGCGGTGCCGGCACCACCGGCAACTCGCGCTAGCTACCAGCTGTTGCGCAGTTCGCGCAGTTTCACGAATACCGTGCGCGCGTCTGGGTTTTCACCGATTTCGGGGAATGCCTCGCGCAGCCGCGCTATGAGTTCCGGATTCTGCAGCCGCAGGAAGGCGTTCATGCGCTTCTCTTCGCCGAGCGTCGTAACGCGTGCGGCCGCGGGGTCCTGGTCCTTGACCGCCTCCAGCATGCTGGCGGCATCGGCGTTCCCCGGCTCCCGATCCAGCGTGAACGCGAGATTGCGCGCCATGTATTCATGGCCCGGATACACACGCGTGGCGTCCGGCAGTCGCGCGAGTTGATTCACGAATGTCTCGTAGAGCAGGCCAGGATCGCCGCCGTTGTGGCAGTTGCCGGCACCCGCATTGAACAGCGTGTCGCCGCAGAACAAAGCCGGCGAGTCTCCGTGCGCGAGCAGGCACACATGTGAACGGGTATGTCCGGGTGTATCGAGCACTTCGAGCTCTACAGTTCGTCCCACCCTGATCACATCACCGCGCGCGAGGCCCTTGTCCACTCCACCGATGGTGCGCGCGGCGGCGGCATGCGCCAGCACCTTGGCGCGCGTGGCGGCCACCACGCCGGCATTACCATCGGTGTGGTCGCGATGCTCGTGAGTATTGAGCACCTGCGTGATGTTGAAGCCGCGCGCGCGTGCCACCGAGAGGCATCGCGCCGCGTCCAGCGGATCGACGATCAGCGCCTCACCGGTTTCGGCGCAGGCGATGAGATAGTGGAAATTGCGCAGGCTGTTCGCAGCCCAGATACGTTCGATGAGCATTGCCTACTTTCTCAGGCCCGAAGTGCCTCGTCGAACAACCCATGCTGCGTCTTGAGCGGCACGCGGATGCGCACCGTGGTGCCTTCACCGACGATGGAATGGATGTCGACGCTGCCGCCCATGAGCTTCAGGCGTTCGCGGATGTTGAACAAACCGAACCCACCGTGGCGCGTCGGCAGCCGGTCGATGGAGTGCACCTCGAACCCCACTCCCGGATCGATGACATCCAGCGACAACGCATCGTCGCTCACGGCACAGCGCACCGTGGCGCGCTTGGAACGCGCGTGCTTGACGACGTTCTGCAGCAGCTCGCGCACCGTCTGGAACAGCAGCACGGTCACCTGGTCTTCGAGCGGCTTCTGAAGACCGTCGTCCTCGACCGTGACGATGAGACGCTGCTGCTTGGCGACGCGCTCGGCCAGCCAGCGCAATGCTTCGAGCAGCCCGCTCTCGTGCAATCCCGGCGGGGCCAGCTCGAGCATCAGTGTGCGCGTCTGCAGCGTGGCGTCGGCCAGAACCTGCTCCGCTTCATCGATGCGCTGAAGCTGATCGCGGTCCTCGATGCCGCGCTTGATCTCCGCGAGCTGCATGCTCAGGCCCATGAGGTTCTGTGCGGGTCCGTCGTGCAATTCACTCGCGAGTTTGCGGCGCGCGCGTTCCTCGGCCAACGTGATCTCCGTGGCCAGCGCGCGCAGCTGTGAGTCGTGTTGCGCCAGCGCCGACTCGGCTTCGCGCATGGCGGTGACGTCGCGGCCGCTGCCCCAGAATCTGAGCACGTGACCATTTTCAACGATACCGATCATGGAAATGAGCAGCACGCGATCGAGGCCATACGGTCCATGCACGACGTGCTCGATGTTGCGCACCTGGTAGCCGTTGCGAATCGCCTCGCGGATGCGTTCGATATAGATCTTGGACCAGGTGGGGTGATCGCCCAGGCGTGTGCCGACGATTGCGCTGTTCGCTTCCTTCACACCCAGCGCCACCATGAATGCCGTGTTGCACTCGGCGACGACGCCGTGTTTGCGCGCCCAGGCGATCTGATCGTCGGGCGACAGTGTCACCGGCATGGGTTCGGTGAGCTCGGTGCGGAAAATTGCCTCTGAGCTGTTGGCGACGAACGCGCGATACCGCTCATCGCTGGTGCGTGCCTTTTCGATGGCCGAATCGCGTTCTGCCATCACCGCCTGCAGCAGCAACACCGGCAACACGCACAGCGCGAGAAACGTTTGCAGCTGGTAGGGACTGTCGAACGGGCCCAGGCCCCGCGTCGTGGCCAGTGATGCCATCGCCACTGCGATGCCGGCGGCGAGCGCGGTGCGCCGCGGCCCGCTCAGCATGGCGATCCACACCAGCACCGGATAGACGATGTACGGTACGTCGAGCGGTGAGGTCAGCGTGCTCTTGGTGTGCAGGAAGACCGCACCCAGCAATACCAGCAGCACCGCGAAAGCCGAGTAGGTGGCGACGCGCCCGCCGCGCGCGCTGCTCGTCAACGCGAACCCGTGAATGCCCACCGTGAGCAGCAGCGGCGTGATCACCAGCGCGCCGAGGAAATCGCCGATCCACCAGCCTTGCACGGCGAGCCAGAAATCCGCGCTGCCCACCGGCGCCTCGGCACGCAGGCTCACCGCGGCGACGGCGCAGGCCAACGTCGACACCAGCGCTGCTGCTGCGAAACACAACACGTGACGCAGCCGCGCGAAGGAAATCGGACCGCGCACACCGACGTGCACCAGCCACGCGCCCAGGAGCGCCGCCAGGACCTTCACGAAGAACAGCAAGCCGGATACCGAATAGGGAATCTGCGGCGCGAAGATCTCGTGGGCCGCGACTTCCGCGCCAAACGCGAAGACGAGCAGCGCCACCCAGTAACGCGCCGGATACAGCAGCAGGAACGCGAACAGGGAACCGGTGGCGGGCCAGAAGACACCCACCCCCTGCGGGGAAATGAGCAGCGTGAGGCCGATCCCGACCGCGAAAAAATGCAACGGAAAGTAGATGGCCCCGGCCTGCAGGGGACCTAACTTCAGTCCGAATGGTCGAAGCAGACGATTCATGACTGGCGCCATCATAGAACGAGACTTGCGCCGTAGCTCGGCGGCGACTCTTTGTAGTTTCCTTGTCTCAGTGCATATTGCGTGTCACCTCTCATCTGGAAATACGTGCCTAGGGGTCCTCAGGGTGAAAAGCCGCTATAAATTCAGGGTGTTGCTGTTTCCGGTGTTCGGTGTGCTGGCGGCCTGCGGAGGCGGCGGCGGCGGAGGCGGCGGAGGCGGCTCGAGCTCCAGTTCCAGCTCGAGTGGGGGCGGCAGCACCTGGCAATCCGGGGTTTTCCAGCCTTCCACCAATTTTGATGCCATGTGCGTGACCCCGCGGCCGAGTACTGCCGATCGCCCAGGCACGGTTACCGACCAGAACAACTGGCTGCGCTCGTGGACCAACGAGCTGTACCTCTGGTACGGGGAGGTCACGGACAGGGATCCCAGTCTCTACACCACTGTCGACTACTTCGACTTGCTCAGGACTACCGCCACGACTGCCTCAGGCGCGCGCAAAGACAAATTTCATTTCATTTACGACACGGCTGTGTGGGAGTCGCTCTCGCAGGGCGGCGTGGAGGCTGGGTACGGCGCGGAGTTCGCGATCTTTCTGGTCAATCCGCCCGCCAATGTTCCGCGCCGGATAGTCGTGGCGTACACCGATGCCGGCTCGCCCGCTGCCAGTCAACTATTGCGAGGCGATGAGATTCTGCAGGTTGATGGCGCCGATGCCGTCAACGGCGGCACGCAAGCGATCGTGGACACCCTGAATGCCGGCTTGTTTCCGGATACAACGGGCGAAACCCACACCTTTCTCGTGCGCGGCACGAACGGTACCAACCGTACGGTGACAATCACGTCTGCGACGATCACGCACATACCCGTACCGCTTGTGACGACGTTCAATACTGCATCGGGTCAAGTGGGCTATATCCAGTTCAACGACCACATCGCCACGGCCGAGACACCGCTAAAGAATGCGATCGAGCTGCTCGACAATGCCAACGTGACCGACTTGATTCTCGATGTGCGCTATAACGGCGGTGGCTATCTGGACCTAGCGAGCGAACTCGCGTACATGATCGGCAACACAACGCTGACGAGCGGGCGCACGTTTGAGAAGCTGGTGTTCAACGACAAGAATCCAAGTCGCAATCCGGTCACCGGCGAATTGCTGACGCCAACGCCGTTTCATTCCACGACGCAAGGGTTTGCGGGTGCGGGTACGGCTAACCAGCCGCTGCCTTCGCTCAATCTCAACAGCGTGTACATCATCACCGGTCCCGGCACCTGCTCGGCCAGTGAATCCATCATCAACGCGCTGCGTGGCGTCAACGTCACTGTGTATCTGATCGGTTCCACTACCTGCGGTAAACCCTACGGGTTCTATCCCACGGACAACTGCGGGACCACCTACTTCACCATTCAGTTCCGCGGCGAGAACGCCGCGAACTTCGGTGACTACACCGACGGATTTTCGCCCGCCAACACGCCGGCGCAGAGCGGAGGCACATCAGTGCCGGGATGTTCGGTGGCAGATGATTTCAATCATCAGCTAGGTGACATGGCCGAAGGCCGCATTGCCGCCGCGCTCAGTTTTCGCGCCAGCAACAACCAGACGTGTCCGGTGGCCAGCGGCATTTCAGCCCCCCGGCTGTCGAAAGAGTCGTTCGAGATGCCGGAAGTTCGCGCCCTCGCGGTATCGAAACCGGCCGCGCGTTTGAATCGCATCATCCGTAACTGATCGACGCAGACCAACTAACGCAAAGTCAGCCTTCCTCGAACTTGAGGTTGACCTCGAGTTCCGGCAGCAGCGGCGATGGGTCGAAGTACGACCCGTCATCACGCGAGGCGAACACACTGCCCGCAATCACGTAGTGCGGCGTGCGATCGATGTCGACGCGAAACACCTTGCGCGACTGCGCCTTGGCGCGATGGCTCGGCGGGATGTATTCCAAAACCTCATCGAACAGACATTGCTCGATGGTGAAATCGCTGAACCACGCCGGCAGCGACATCCACACCACGCCGCGGAACAGCAGGTCGATGCGCATGGGTCCGCCGTCGTCGCGATCTCCCGACCGCAGCAGCAATACGCCATGGTGCTGGTGGAACAGCACGAGGCCGAACTGGCCATTGAAACGCGCGGGAAGTGTCAGCGGCGAAGGCAAGCGGCGCTATTGGAAGAAAATGCCCGAAGGCTGCGCGGCCTGGGTGGTGGGTAGATAGTGATCGACGAGCAGCGCCGCGAACAGCCACATCAGGTAGGTGATCGAAAAGCGGAACACCTTCATCGGCAGGTGTGCGCGCTCGGTGATCTTCATCTGCAGCGCGTAGAAGATGAACATCGCGTTCAGGACCAGGGCGGCGGCCAGGTACAGCAGTCCGCTCATGCCGCTGACGAAAGGCATGAGCGTGACCGCCGTGAGCAACACGGTGTACAGCAGCACCTGCAACCGCGTGAACGCGACGCCGTGCGTCACGGGCAACATGGGAATGCCCACCTTGGCGTATTCATCCTTGCGCGCGATGGCCAGCGCCCAGAAGTGCGGTGGCGTCCAGACGAACACGATGAGGAACAGCAGCAGCGCGTTCGGGTCGACGCTGTTGGTGACCGCGGCCCAGCCGAGCACCGGTGGCGCGGCGCCGGCGGCACCGCCGATGACGATGTTCTGCGAGGTCGCGCGCTTGAGCCACACGGTATAGATCACCGCGTAGCCGATCAGCGAAGCGAAGGTGAGCACGGCAGTGAGCGTGTTGACCAGGAACACCAGGATGGACATCGACAACACGCACAGCGCACCGGCGAAGAGCAACGCGGCGCGTGACGACATTTTCCCCGTGGGCAGCGGGCGCCGCTTGGTGCGCGACATCTGCGCATCGATGCGTTCGTCGAGCACGTGGTTGATGACCGCGGCGCTGGCCGCCGCGAGGCCGACGCCGAGATTTCCAAACACCAACGCGTCGATGGGTGGCAGCCCAGGCACGGCCAGCAGCGTGCCCACGATTGACGTGAACACGATGAGCATGACCACGCGAGGCTTGGTCAGCTCGTAGTAACTGCGCCAGCTTGCCGTGGTGGTGGCTGCAACGATGGGTTCGGGGGTGGCCAAAACTTTCAGCGCCTTTGGGGGCGCGAAGTTTAGCCGAATTCGATCAGCGGAAATCCCTGACCGGGCGAAGCTGACGGTTCAGCCATACGCTCGCTCCTACAAGCAGCGCGGCACCGGCGTTATGGGCGGCCGCGAGCTCGAGCGGGAAGGCGCGCAACACCATGAAAACCCCTATGGAAACCTGCGCCGCAAGGGCAGCCAGCACGGCGAGCGCCGCCCAGCGCGGGCCGGACCCCAGACCGCGAAGGGCGAACAGCACCGCCAGCAGCAGCAGTGTTCCGGCCAGTACCGCGCCGACGCGATGCGTGAAATGGATGGCCACGCGCGCCGGATGATCCAACACACCGCCGGCGTAGTTGATGCCGAGCCCTCGCCACAGCACGAACGCGTCGCGATAGTCCGCTTCGGGAATCCACTGGTCCTGGCATTTCGGCAGATCCGGGCAGGCCAACGCGGCGTAGTTGCTGCTGGTCCATCCGCCGAGTGCCACTTGCAGTGCAAGCGCCACGAGCGCGAGCCCCGCCCACAACCGCGCCTGCCCGCCATATTCCACCACCTTGTTCCCGGCAAGCACCGAGTAGCCGTCCACGGTGCGCGACTCGGCGCGCATGGACATCCACAACCACAACAGCAGCGCGAACGTAGTTAGCCCACCCAACAGGTGACCGGTGACGATCAAGGGTTTCAACAGCCAGGTGACCGTGAGCATGCCGAGCATGCCCTGCAGCACCACCAGCACCAGCAGCACCAGCGAGAAGCCGACCCGCACGCCAGGCTCGCGGTGCGCGCGGATCGAAAGCGCGGCGAGAACCACGATGATCAGCCCCAGCGTACTCGCGAGATAGCGATGGGCCATCTCCACCCACGCCTTGCGAACATCGGCGGCGCTCGCGTAGTGCTCCGCGCTGCCCGTGGGTGCGATGTGTCCGAAGCAGCCGGGCCAATCCGGACAACCGAGCCCGGAATCCGACAAGCGCGTATAGCCGCCGAGCACCACCACGCCGAAGCACAGCAATGCTGCGAACAGGGCGAGACGACGGATCCAAACTACCTCGCGCATGTTCGGCGTCTCAACCGATGTGCGACAGCTTGAGCAGCTTCTTGAGATCGCTCAGCAGGTCCTTGGTGGTGTGGCTGGCGTTGTGACTCATCACGAGGTTGCCGAGCGGATCGACGATGAACAATGTGTCCGCGTGCTGTCCTGGAAATTGGGCGAGAAACGCGGTCGCTTCGGGCGAAGAGGCATCCAACGCGACCAGGCCGGTCTGCTCGCGCGCGAAGTAGCCGGTGTCGCAACAATTGCCGGTGGCGAGGAACACGCGCTGTACGCGCGTCATTTCATTGTTGAGGGCCAGGCGGGTCTGGCGCCCGAACACGAGCGCCGTGCGGCAGGCGTCATTGCACCGGCCGTCGCCAATATAAAGGAGTGTCCATTTGCCGGTGAGCAGGTCGGGTCCGGCAGCGCTGCCATCCGGATGACGCAGACCGGCGACGTTGAGTGGCCGCGCCGGCTCGATCAGCTGGCCTTTGCTCGCGGAACCGGCCGGACGCCACAACTTGCCGTAGTACAGCGTGAACGCCACCACCACAGGAACCAGGAACACGGCGGCGACGAGCAGCAGAGTGCGTCTGCCACGGGCGCGCGGATCTTGCATCAGGACACCTTTCGAAAATTGAGGCCGAAGTAGAGCACGAGCAGCACGCCTGCAAAACCCCACCACTGAATGGCATACGAGAAATGCCGCGACGGCGGCATGCCGGGAGGCGACCACTCGCGCAGGTAACCGCCGGGTACTTCCGGGTCTAACAGCAGTATGCGGTGCTGAAGTGCCGCACCGAGCGCGTTGGCGAGCTCGGGTTGCGTGGGGAAGCTGGTGACTTTGGGCCACGGTGAATCGCCATCCGGCGCAGCATGTCCGCTCGCCAGACCGCCGCTCGGGAGCTCGTCGACGCGTCCGGTGATCGTCAGCGCTGGCGCAGCGGCCATGGATACATCGGGCAATCTGTCGCGGTAACCACCGAACCGAACCCAGCCGCGGTTCACCAACACCCGCCGCCCATCGCTCAGGAGAAATGGAGTCAGCACTTCATATCCGGGCTGGCCGGCGTGCGAACGATTGTCGAGCAGGAACTGGCGCTCGGGCTCGAACACGCCGTGCAATTCGACATGGGCGAAGCGATCGAGGCTGTCGAAATTGCGTCCCATCAATGCCTGAGCTGGCGCATTGCGTTCGAATTCCGCCCACACTTCTTGTTTGGCTTCGCCACGATGCCATTGCCAACGGCCCAGGCCGACGAACAACGTCAGCAAGAGCACAGTGAGCAGGGTCATTGGCCAGGACGGCGCGAAGACCCTTCCGAACGCGGAAAATCGGGTCGGCATGGGGGCGGGGAGTATAAAGTGGGCCACCATGGACGTGATCAAGATTCTCATCATCATCACGCTGTTCGCGATCGTAGTCAGCCTGGGCAGCGCGCTGTTCCACCTGGCGCGCGGCAAGGGTGACTCGAAGAAGATGGCGCGCGCCCTCACCATTCGCGTGGGGTTGTCGGTGCTTCTCTTCATTCTGTTAATGCTGGCCTGGTACAACGGCCTCATCACCCCCCACGGCATCCCGAGCGGTAGGTAGAAATGCGAAGCCGTGCTTCTCCCGGGCCTTTACCTGAGGCCTTCGCTCCGCTAAATTGCGCCCCGATGATTCGCCAGACACTCAAAACGACGATCAAGACCAAGCCCACCGGGGCCTCGGATTCTTGCGCGTAGTCGAAGCGAACAGGAACAACCAAGGCCCCGCGCAGGAGACTTCGCGGGGCCTTTTCATTTGGAGCGCAGATAACAATGTCATCGAACGATAAGACCGTCCGTAGCCGCCGCAATCCCGTGGTCGCCATCGCGGGAGCCACCGGGGCGGTGGGCGTCGAGCTCCTGCAGTGCCTCGAGCAGCGCAAATTCCCGTTGGTGGAGCTGCGCCTGCTGGCCTCCGCGCGGTCGGTGGGCAAGTCGATGAAATTCCGCGGCGGTGAGCTGCCGGTGCAGGAGCTCACGGACCAGAGCCTCGAAGGCGTGGACATCGCGCTGTTCTCCGCAGGCGGCGCGCAGTCGAAACGCTTCGCTCCTGCCGCGGTGCGGGCCGGCGCGGTGGTCGTCGACAACTCGTCCGCGTTCCGCATGGACCGTAACGTCCCGCTGGTGGTACCGGAGATCAACGCCGGCGCCATGCTCACGCACAGCGGCATCATCGCCAACCCGAACTGCGTGGCCATCGTGGCCGCCACGCCTTTGTGGCCGCTGCATCAGAAGCGGCGAATCAAGCGCATCACCATGTCCACGTACCAGGCTGCTTCGGGCGCCGGAGCCGCTGCCATGGAAGAGCTCAGCGAATCCACGCGCGCGCACCTCGAAGGCCGGGCATTCACCCCCAAGGTGCTGCCGCATCCGTACGCGTTCAATGTGTTCTCGCACAACACGAAGGTGGATCCGGACACCGGATACAACGAGGAAGAGACCAAGGTGATGCAGGAGACCCGCAAGATCTTCGGCGAGCCCGAGCTGCGCGTCACCGCCACCTGCGTGCGCGTTCCCGTGCTGCGCGCGCACTGCATCGCGTTGAACATCGAAACCGAAGAACCGCTGACGGTGGCCGAAGCCCGCGCTATCCTTGGCGCCGCGCCGGGCGTGCGATTGGTCGACGACATGGAGCGCAACTATTTTCCGATGCCGCACGACGCGAGCGGCAAGGACGAAGTGCTGGTCGGCCGCATCCGCCGCGACGTGAGCGATCCCTCGGGACGCACACTGGCGCTGTTCGTGGCCGGCGATCAGCTGCGCAAGGGCGCGGCGTTGAACGCCGTGCAGATCGCGGAGCGCCTCCTGGCTTAGGAGCGCTCCTTGTTGGGTGAACGAGAGTTAGCGAGGTCAAGCCATGCTGAAACACCACGTGTCGATGAGTGATCGTGAATTCCGTGCGGCGTTTGAAGCGGGCGCATTTGCGCCCGCGGATTTTTCACATCGGGCGCACGTACGCCTGGCGTACGTCTATCTCGCCGAGAGTGACGTGGAGCTGGCGCTCGAGCGCATGCGCGCGGCGCTGGTGGGATTTCTCTGCGTCCACGGCCTGCCGGCCACCAAGTATCACGCGACCCTGACGCGTGCCTGGCTGCTCGGCGTCAATCACTTCATGCATCGCACGCGAGAATCTGCTTCGGCGGACGACTTCATCGCGCGCAATCCGGTGTTGCTCGACACCAAGATCATGCTGACCCACTACTCCGCCGACCTGCTGTTCTCGGACCAGGCGCGCAGCGACTTCGTCGAGCCGAATCTGGATCCCATTCCCCGCTACGCGGCCTAGCGTTCCGGCACACCCTGGCGCAGGTCCTTGGCGTTGACGCCAAGCCTGCGTGCCGCCGACAACACCGCCAGCACCGACGCCGTCGCGATGTTCGCGTGGCGCCCCGCGCCATAGCGAATGCCGGCAACGCCTTCACGCGCGGCCTCCACGATGGCCAATGCCGAGGCATCGGCGCCGGCGCGCAGCGCGCGCTCTTCGTAGTTGTCGATGCGGATGGGAAGCGCGAGCGCGCTCACCGTTGCCGCAATCGGGCCGGAGCCGACGCCGCGCAACTTGCGGCGCGTACCTGCCACGGTGACTTCGAGCTCGATGCCCTGCTTGTCACCTTCTTCGAACAGGTGATGCGCGTGGTAGGTGACCTCCAGGTCTGTCGCAAGATAGGTCGCTTCGAACAGCGACCACAGCTGTTGCGAGGTCATCTCCGTTTCCGAGGCGTCCATCTCGCGCTGCACCAGTGCGCTGAATTCCACTTGCATGCGCCGCGGCATGACGACGCCGTAGTCGCGCTCGAGAAGATAGGCGATGCCGCCCTTGCCCGACTGGCTGTTCACGCGGATCACGCTGTCATAGGTGCGTCCTAAACAGGCGGGATCGACCGGGATGTAGGGCACTTCCCAGAACGCATCGGGTTTCTGCGCCGCCATGCCCTTCTTGATGGCGTCCTGGTGCGAGCCGGAAAACGCCGTGAACACCAGATCGCCCACGTAGGGATGACGGGGGTGGATCGGCAGGCGCGTGGCTTCCTCCACGGCGCGCGCCACGGAGTTGATGTCGGAGAAGTCGAGACCCGGGTGAATGCCCTGCGAATAGAAGTTCAGCGCCAGCGTCACCAGGTCCACGTTGCCGGAGCGCTCGCCGTTGCCGAACAAACAACCTTCGACGCGCTGCGCACCCGCCAGCATGCCGAGCTCGGCGGCGGCGACGCCCGTGCCGCGATCGTTATGGGTATGCACCGAGAGCACCACGTGTTCGCGCCGCTCGAGCCGGGTGGACATCCACTCGATCTGATCGGCAAAGATATTCGGCGTGGCGTTCTCCACCGTGGTGGGCAGATTGATGATGATGGGCCGGCCGGGACCTGCGTCCCAGGCACGGATAGCCGAGTTGCTGGCCTCCAGCGCCACCGGCAGCTCGGTCATGCTGAAAGTCTCGGGCGAATATTCGAGCACCCATTCGGTTTCGGGCTGCGCGTCGGTGAGCGACTTGATCAGCCCCACCTGCCGGGTGATGAGATGCATCACTTCCGGCACGCTCATGCCGAACACCACGCGGCGCCACACCGGCGCGGTGGCGTTGTACACGTGCACGATGGCGCGCCGCGCGCCGCGCAGGGATTCGATGGTGCGGCGGATCAGCTCCTCGCGCGCCTGCGTGATGACCATGAGCGTGACGTCGTCCGGCACCAGCTTCTGCTCGATGAGATCCCGCACCGTCTGGAAGTCCGTGTCCGACGCCGACGGGAAGCCGACCTCGATTTCCTTGAGCCCGACGCCGACGAGCGTCTTGAACAGGCGCTTCTTGGTGTCGCGGCTCATGGGCTCGAACAGAGCCTGGTTGCCGTCGCGCAGGTCGGTGCTGCACCACACCGGCACGGTGGTCAGCTGGCGTGACGGCCACTGCCGGTTGGGCAGGTCGATGGGCGCGAACGGGCGATATCTTCGGGAAGGATCTTTCAACATGGGTGTGCACTCGGAAACGGACGCGACTTCTCCGTGGTGGGTACGGAGCTCTTCAGGGTTCCAGTCTTGTTAGCGCCGACTGGTAGCGCGAGTGTGGATGCGCCTAGGGCGCAAGAAGGAGGAGCGAACGAAGCAGCGCCGCGGTGCGGCGAAGGGGCTGGCCCTGCTGTTCGTTACGAATCATGGGTCCGGACGCTACCTCAAGTCCTGCGGTTAGACAACGAAATGGTTGGCAGGACAGTTGATTGCCGGCTCAGGAGCTCTGCGCCGCCTCGAGCAGCGCGACCATCAGCTCGTTCATGGGCGTTGCGATGCCGTGTTTCCTGCCCAGCCTGACGATGACGCCGTTACGCGCGTCGATTTCCATGGGCCGGCCCGCGCGACGGTCGGCCAGCATGGAATTGGCCGCGTCACGCGAGCCGCGCCGCGCGCGGTCGATGATGTCGGTGGCGATTGTCTCGTCGAGCGAAGCGCCCTCCGCGCGTCCGACGGCGATGCATTCGCTCACGATGGTGCGCATCGCGGCCGCCACACCGTCGTGGTGGACGATCCCTGCGGGCTTGAGCAGCACCACCGATATGGCGCCGGCGCTGTTGAGACACAACTTCTTCCACAGCGCGCTGATGAAATCATCGCTCTGCCGTACATCGAAGTCGGTATGCGCGAAAAGGTTCGTGAATGCGGCGCCGTTCGCGCCCGACGGCACGACGATGTGCGCGGGGCCACGCTGCACCGTGCGGCCCGGCGCCACACGATCCGCCGGCAGGTCGATCATGACCGGCACGATCAGGCTGCGTTCGAAGTGCCTGGCGAAGCGCTCGACCTGCTCCACGCCGTTTTGAATGACCGCCAGCCGCGTCTGCGGACCGCGGGCATTGGCGAACCAGCGCGCCGCGGCGTCGCTGTCATACGCCTTGGTCGCGACGAGCACCCAGTCCACGGGCTGCACCTCGCGTGGATCGGTGAGCACGCGGGGCGAGGCGCGCAGCACTCCGTCCGGCGTCGTGACCTCGATCGAATCGAAAGGGGTGCGGGCGGCGACAACGAGCTGGTTGCCCTCGTCCTGCGCGAGCCAGCCAGTGAGCGTCGCGCCAATCGCACCGGGCCCGATGAGCAGTATCGACGGCACGCAACCGTGCCCTGTTCGTCAGATCCAGTAGACGAAGATGAACAACCCCAACCAGACCACGTCCACGAAGTGCCAGTACCAGGCGACGGCTTCGAATGCGTAGTGGCGCTCCGGCGTGAAATGGCCCTTCATGGTCCGCAGCCAGATGCACACCAGCATGATGGCGCCGAGCGTCACGTGGAAACCGTGGAACCCGGTGAGCATGAAGAACGTGGAGCCGTAGATGCCGGTCGACATCGTGAGGCCCAGGTGCTGGTACGCCTCGGCATATTCTGTCGCCTGTAGATAGACGAACAGGAAGCCGAGCAGGAAGGTGGCCGCCAGGAACACGTTGAGGACGCCGCGTTTGCCGGCGCGCAGTGCGTGATGCGCGATGGTGACGGTGACTCCCGACAGCAAGAGGATGATGGTGTTGAGCGCCGGCAGGCCGAACGCGGGAATTATTTCAAAGCTGCCGTCGTCACGCGGCCCGAGCCGCGCCGGACCGTTGGTGGGCCAGGCGTTTTCGAAACCCTGGTGCAGCAGCTCATTGCCGATGACCTTGGTGCCTTCGCCGCCCAGCCATGGGATGGACAGCGAGCGCGCATAGAACAGCGCCCCGAAGAACGCGGCGAAGAACATCACCTCGGAGAAGATGAACCACATCATTCCCATGCGGAACGAGCGGTCGACGTCCAGGCCAAACATGCCTCGCTGGTTCTCATCGATGACGGTGGTGAACCAGCCGATGAACATGTACACCACGAGCGCGAACCCGGGCAGCAACACCCAGCCCGACAGGGCCGGGAACCAGTGGTTGAGCAGCGCGACGGCACCGAGCAGCAGCGTGAAGAAAGCGGCAGAGGCGATGATCGGCCACTTGCTCTCGTGGGGGACGTAGTATTTTTCGGCGGTGGGCGCGTGCGCGTTTGACATTATTGACCCTGTTGCTAGTTCAGTGAGCCCACTCGCGTGGACTCGTCATAGAAAGTGTACGAAAGCGTGATGCGGTCGACCGAGCGCGGTATCGCAGGATCGATGACGAAACGCACCGGCATCGGTCGCGCCTCATTCACCGCGAACTTCTGCGGTACGAAACAGAAGCACTCGGTCTTGCGGAAATAACCGGCGGCCTGGCCGGGCGCGATGTTCGGCACGGCCTGCGCGAAAGTCTCGCGGCCGGTGAGGTTACGCGCGAAGAACTCGGTGGAATACAGCCGGCCCGGGTGGACCTGCAGCGAGCCAACGGTTGGCCGGAATTCCCAGCTGCCAACGGTTGGCAGATCGGCGACGAAGTCGATGGTGATGGTGCGGGTGTCGTCCGGCGATTCCACGGACAGGCGCTGCTCGGCGAGCGCCTTCTGGTTGCCGAACCCGGTGAGATCGCACAACACGTCGTACAGCGGTATCAACGCAAAGCCGAACGCAAAACTGCCGAGCGCGAAGCCCAGCAACTTCAACGTAAGGGTCTTGTTGGCGGCTGCTTGCGGCATGGAACTACGAACGCGACACTGACATGACGATGAATGCCACGTAGAACGACAACGCCACCAGCCCCAGCAGGATGGCCGCGCGGCGCGCTTTCGCGCGGCGTTCGCCGATTTCCTCGGGAGTCATGACGCTCACCCTCTAGTGCTCGACGCCGCGCGCGACGAGCTCGCGATTCGGCGGCGGATCCCAGCTGTGATACGGCGGCGGCGAGGTCAGCTCCCACTCGAGCCCCCGGGCACCGTCCCAAACGCGGTCAGTGGCCTTGATGCCGCCCTTAACGCACTTCCAGACGATGTATGGGAACAGCAGCTGCGACAGGCCGAAGCCGAAGGCGCCGAGCGACGAGATCATGTTCCAGTCCGCGAATTGCACCGAGTAATCCGGGATACGGCGTGGCATGCCCGCGAGTCCCAGGAAGTGCTGCGGGAAGAACAGCACGTTCACGAAAATGGCTGACAGCCAGAAGTGCCACTTGCCGAGCTTTTCGTCGTACATGCGGCCGGTCCACTTCGGCAGCCAGTAGTACACGCCACCCATGATCGCGAATATCGCGCCGGGCACGAGCACGTAATGGAAGTGCGCCACCACGAAGTAGGTGTCGTGGTACTGGAAGTCCGCCGGCACGATGGCGAGCATGAGGCCGGAGAAACCGCCGATGGTGAACAGGAACAGGAATGCGAGCGCGAACAACATCGGCGTCTCGAAGGTCAACGAGCCCTTCCACATCGTCGCGGTCCAGTTGAAGACTTTCACGCCCGTTGGAATGGCGATCATCATCGTCGACAACGTGAAGAACAGCTGCCCGGCGAGTGGCATGCCCACTGTGAACATGTGGTGCGCCCAGACGATGAACGAAAGAAAGGCGATAGCCGCCGTGGCGTACACCATCGCGTCGTAGCCGAACAACGGCTTGCGCGCGAACGTCGGGATGATCTGCGAAACGATGCCGAAGGCCGGCAAGATGAGGATGTATACCTCGGGATGACCGAAGAACCAGAAGATGTGCTGGAACATCACCGGGTCGCCGCCGCCCGAAGCGGAGAAGAAGCTGGTGCCGAAGAAGTGGTCGGTGAGCAGCATGGTGACCGCGCCCGCGAGCACCGGCATGGTGGCGATCAGTAGATAGGCGGTGATCAGCCAGCTCCAGCAGAACAGCGGCATGTTGAGCAGGCCCACGCCCGGCGCGCGCATGTTCATGATCGTGACGACCACGTTGATGGAGCCGAGGATGGACGAGGCGCCCATGAGGTGGATGGCGAAGATGGCCATCGGGAAGCCGTCGCCACCCTGCAGCGACAACGGTGGATACAGCGTCCAGCCGCCGGCCGGTGAGCCGCCGGGCACGAACAGCGTGCTCAACAGCAGCGTGAAGGCGAACGGCAGGATCCAGAACGAGAAGTTGTTGAGGCGCGGCAGCGCCATATCGGGCGCGCCCACCTGCATGGGGATCATCCAGTTCGCGAGGCCCGTCCACGCCGGCATGACCGCACCGAAGATCATGATCAGCGCGTGCATGGTGGTCATGGAGTTGAAGAACTGCGGCTCCACCAGCTGCAGTCCGGGCTGGAACAGTTCGGCGCGGATGATCATCGCCATGAAGCCGCCGACGAAGAACATGACGCAGGCGAAGATCAGGTACATCGTGCCGATGTCCTTGTGATTCGTCGCGTAGACCCAGCGGCGCCAGCCATGGGCCGGGCCGTGATCATCGTGGGCGTGGACAGCGTGGTCAGCGGTATTTTCGTATGCCATGTCGGTGCGTCTCTAAAACTTATTACTGGATGACGGCGGTGGGCGAAGCCGTGCCGGCGAGTTTCTGTTCGGCCTGCTTGCCGCGCAGCCAGACGTCGTAGTCGGCCGGCGACTTCACTTCGACCACGATCGGCATGAAGCCGTGATCCTGGCCGCAGAGCTCGGCGCACTGCCCGCGATAGGTGCCGACCTTGTCGGCGTCCACCTGCACCCAGATTTCATTCACGTAGCCCGGGATGGCGTCCTTCTTCATGCCGAACGCCGGCACCCACCAGGCGTGGATGACGTCCTGGGCGGTGAGCAGGAAGCGGATCTTGGTACCGGCCGGGATGACCAGCACGTTGTCCACATCGAGCAGGTAGTTAGGAACGGTGGCCGGATCGACCCCCGAGCCGAGCTGGCGGGCGGCGTTGCTGTCGGCCTTGAGCGTGGAAAAGAAGCTGACGCCATGGTTCAGGTATTCGTATTCCCACTTCCACTGATAACCCGTGACCTTGATGTTGAGCGCCACGTTGCCCATGTCTTCGATCTTGATCAGGCCCCGCGCGGTGGGCACGGCCATGGCCACGAGGATCATGATGGGGATGACGGTCCAGACGATTTCCACCTTGGTGCTGTGAACCAGCGTGGTGTCTGCCTGGGCGCCCTGCGACTTACGGAACTTGATGAGCGAATAGATCATCACACCGAAGACCACGATGCCGATGCCGACGCACCACCAGAAGATCTCCATGTGCAGGCCGTAGATCTCCTTGCTGAGGATGGAGACACCCTCGGTCATGTTGAGTCCCCACTCGGCGTGCGCAACGGATGCCACCAAGGCGAACAAGGAGACGAAGGCGGCCTGTAGTGCACGGCGCGCAGGAAGGTTCTTCATGTGAAAGCTCATCGATGACCTCAAGAAAACTGATCCGGTGAACCCGACCCCTTCAGTGTGGGTGACTGGTTCATGCCACCAATGAGGCGCCGAAGCTCGGCTGCCAGCTGGCGTCGTTCTGTATCTGTCAGAAACTTCCCTACCTCGTAAGCCCGGCCGTGCGACTCGATGACGAGCTGGCCGCGATGAAGGGGAGATTGCGGGCGGCGGATTTTAACCCGCGCCCAGTGGCGCGGGAACACGACACGGGACGGATAACCGCGCGCGTAGGAAATGACGACTTCGGATTCCGACACGTCGATGCTCTCGCGTTCGAGGCGCCTTTGCATGTTCGAGCGCAGCGCCCAGGCGAGGAGCAGCATTTCCGCGCCGGCGAATGGCAGGACCGGCCAGTAACCCAAGGCCGTGGCGGCGCCCGCGACGCCAAACGTGACCAGGCAGACGCTGCCGAAGAACACCATCGCGCCGCGCGTGCTCAGCGAGCAATGCGGGGCCAGGTCGATGCGGTTCGCGGCGTTTAACACGGGCGCGACTATACCAGCGACTTTGCTGTTGCACTCAATGGCTTACGAGCTTTTTGGCGGCCTCCTCGACCCATCGCGTCCCGGCGCCGCCGCCTGCCGGGACGATGCCTAGTGGCGGCACGCCAAAGCGGCTCGCGAGCGTCTCGATATTCTCATTCGCCAGTGGCATTTCCGCCTGCATCTTGTTCGCGATCCACCCGGCGAACGGCAGGCCGGCGGAGCGGATCGCAGCACGCGTCAGCAACGCGTGATTGAGACACCCCAGCCGCAAGCCGACCACGAGGATCACCGGCAATGCGAGTTTTTGGGCGATGTCGGCCATGGTCGCCGTGGCCGAAATGGGCGCGAGCCAGCCGCCTGCGCCTTCGACGAGCACCAGGTCCGACATCGCAGCGAGCCGGCGATGCGCAGCGACGATGCTGTCGAGGCCGATCGTGACGCCATCGTGGCGCGCGGCGAGATGCGGCGACGCCGCCATCGTCAGCAACCAGGGGTTCACGTCTTCGTAGGACGCTGTGACGTTGCTGGCGGCTAACAACTCGAGCGCGTCGTCGTTGCGCGGGCCGTCGATCGTGGCCAGGGCGCCGGCCGCCACCGGCTTCATCACCGCGGCGCGCAGGCCGCGTGCCACCAACGCGCGCGTGAGCTCCACGGCGACCAGTGTCTTGCCGACGCCGGTGTCCGTGCCGGTGATGAAAAAACCGCTCATGAATTGCGCCGGTTCCGGATCCTGGCCGGGTCGATGAGCACTTCACCCGGAAGTCCCTGCGATTCGGCGCGCGACCGAGCACCCCACGAGATCGCGTGAATCACTTCGTACGTCGCCGGCAACTTTCCGTCGCGGCGTAGCGCTTCATACGCCTGTGTCATCGCCGCGAGCCGCCGCCGCCCGGTGAGGCCGCGTGCGCGGCCCTGCGTCACGTTGTGCGCGCCGATTGCCTTGAGCTCGCGCATGAGCGTGAGCACGTCGGCATAGCCGGCGACGATCCGATCCACGTCGAGCACGGGCTCGTCGAGGCCGGCGTGCATCAGCGCACTGCCGAGCGCGTGCGGATCGAAGAAGTGATTCACGTGATTACCGGCGGCGCCGCTCGCCGCCCACGCCTCGCGGAGCTCCGCCAGCGTGCCCGGCCCGAAGGTGCTGAACAGCAACACGCCGCCGGGCTTGAGCACGCGCGCGGCTTCGGCGAACACGGCGTCGAGATCGTCGCACCACTGCAGCATCAGGCTGCTGAAGACCAAATCGAAGCTGTGGTCGCGGAACGGCAGCGAATACGCATCGGCGCGCACCCGTTCGAAGCGGCGCAGCCAGCGTGATTGCGCTTTGGCGCGCGTCAGCATGCCGGACGCGATGTCGGCCGCCACCACCAGAGACCTTGGATAGCGGCGCTTCAACCCGCGCGACGCATGACCGGTGCCCGCGCCGAGATCGAGAATGGAGGCAGGTTCGAGTTTCAGCTCGGCGAGACGCTCGAGCAGCTCGTTGCGCACCCGTTCCTGCAACGCGGCCGCGGCGTCATAGCCGGCGCTCGCGCGATCGAAGGCCTGGACGACGGCGCGGCGATCGAGCGAGAAAACCTTGGCCGGGTCGGGCGTGTTCACGTGGCGAGCGCTTCCTGGAATGCCGCAATCAGCGCATCGACCTGTGATTCCTCGTGCGCGGCGGACAGCGTCACGCGCAGGCGCGCGGTGCCCGCCGGCACCGTCGGCGGCCGGATCGCCGTCACCAGAAACCCCTTCTCTTCGAGCGCCCTGCTGATCGCGAGCGCGCGCTGCGTTTCTCCCACGACCACCGGCAGGATGGTGGTGCCGGGCACCAGATGCCGTAGTTCGCCAAACGCCTCGGGCAGTCCACGCCGGAACCGCTGCGCCAGCGCCAGCACCTTCTCCCGCCGCCACGATTCGCGCTGGCTCACCTCGAGGGCGGTCCGCGTCGCGGCAGCCACGGCCGCTGGCAACGCAGTCGTATAAATGTACGGGCGGGATTTCTGGATCAGGAACTCGATGAGATCCGCATCCCCCGCGACGAACGCGCCGAAGGTGCCGAAGGCTTTCCCGAACGTGCCCACCAGCACCGGCACGTCATCGGCGCTCAAGCCGAAATGCTCGCAGCAGCCACGGCCGCCCGCCCCGACCACGCCGAGGCCATGCGCGTCATCGACGATCAACCACGCGCGGTTCTCTCTTGCACCCCGTGCCAGCGCGGGCAACGGTGCGAGATCGCCGTCCATGCTGAACACCCCATCGGTGATGAGCAGGCGCGTATCGATGGACTCATCGAGTCCGGCCAGCAGCTCGCACGCATGGCCGGCATCGGCATGCGGATATCGCAACGAGTGCGCCCGCGTGAGGCGGCAGCCATCGATCAGTGACGCATGGTTGAGCTTGTCCGACACTACAGTAGCGGTTTGATCCGCTAATGCGCCAATCACGCCCATGTTCGCCATGTAGCCCGTGGAAAAGACCAGGGCCTTTTCGCGACCGGTAAACGCCGCGAGCGCCTCTTCGAGTGCTTCGTGTTCGGGGCCGTGACCCGTCACCAGGTGCGACGCCCCGCTGCCCACCCCGTAGGCAGCGGCTGCTTTTTGAAACGCGCGCACCACCTCGGGATGCGTGCGCAGACCCAGGTAGTCGTTGGCGGAAAAATTGATGAGGCCGGCGCGCAGCCCTACCCGGCGCGTACGTCGAAGGTGGCGCTGCTCGAGATCGGCGAGCGCGGCCTTCAGCGCTGCCGGGTCGCGGCGCATGCAGAAGTCGGCCGCGGCGCCGCGTGCGAACCCGTGTTCGAACAATGGGGGCCGTGCACGTGCACGGGTTCACTCGCGTGCCCGGCCGCGAGGCCTGGCGGCACGAGCGGTTCGATGCCGAGACGCGTGAGCAACGCGCGATCGCGCGCCACGTCGGGGTTGCCCGTGGTCAGCAGTTTCTCGCCGTAGAAAATCGAGTTTGCGCCGGCGAGGAAACACAACGCCTGCAGCTCATCGGCCATGGCCTCGCGGCCGGCGGACAAACGCACGAAGGCCTTGGGCATGACGACCCGCGCCACGGCAATCGTGCGCACGAAGTCGAAAGGGTCAACGGGCGCGGCACCGGCGAGCGGCGTGCCCGGCACCCGCACCAGCTGATTGATCGGCACGCTCTCGGGATGCTGCGGAAGATTCGCCAGCGTCGCCAGCATCGAGGCGCGGTCGCGCGTGGTTTCACCCATGCCGACGATGCCGCCGCAGCACACGTTCAGGCCTGCACCGCGCACCGCGGCCAACGTGTCGAGACGATCCTGATAGGTGCGGGTGGTGATGATCTCGCCATAGAACTCGGGCGACGTGTCGACGTTGTGGTTGTAGTAGTCGAGGCCCGCGTCCTTGAGCTCGTGCGCCTGTGCGGGCGTGAGCATTCCCAACGTGGCGCAGGTCTCCATGCCAAGCGCGCGCACTTCGCGGATCATTTCGGCGACCGCCTCGACGTCGCGCTTTTTCGGCGAGCGCCACGCGGCACCCATGCAGAAGCGCGTGGCACCGGCGTCCTTCGCGGCTTGGGCGCGCGCGCGAACCTCATCGAGAGGCACCAGCTTCTCGCGCTCGAGACCGGTCTCGTAGCGAACGGACTGCGGGCAGTAAGCACAATCCTCGGGGCAGGCACCGGTCTTGATCGACAGCAACGTGCTCATCTGCACGGCGTTCATCTGGTGATTCGCGCGATGGGCTTCCTGGGCGCGGAACATCAGGTCGGCGAACGGAAGGGCAAACAGGGTTTCCACTTCGGCAATCGTCCAGTCGTGGCGTATCGCGTTCATGCCCATCCCTTTAATCATTGATTTTCATTAGTTTTTCGGCTGGCCAGCACGCGGCCGCGACCTGAAACTTGCCGGCATGTTCGGCAGCGGCGGCACCATTGTCAACCGCTGGAAGCATGCGCGGTTGACAGCCTTTTCAGGGGTTTCCAGGGGGCTTGCGAGGTTGCTCGCGGCCACTGTCCTGCCGCCGCGGTGCTGCCTGTGCGCTTTTCCGGGCGCGTCGCTCGACCTCGACCTCTGCGTCTTCTGCCGTGCCGACCTGCCGTGGCTCGCCGGGCAATCGCCGGGCATGGTCGTGGCAATGCAGTTCGCACGGCCAGTCGATGACCTCATCCGCGAGCTCAAGTACCACGGCGTCATCGCCAATGCGCGCGTGCTCGGTGTGCTGCTCGCGCAGGCGGTGCAGGAACGCGGTGGTCCGCTGCCAGGCTTGCTCGTGCCCGTGCCGCTGCATGTTTCGCGGTTGCGCGAACGCGGCTTCAATCAGGCGGCGGCGCTGGCGCGTTATGCGGGACGCATGCTCGACGTCCGGTGCGCGCACAGCGTGGTGCGCAGAGTGCGCGATACGCCGTCGCAAACGTCGTTGAGCATGGAAGAACGGCATCGCAATGTGCGTGGCGCGTTTGCCATCAGCGGCGCGCGAGCTTTGCGCAGACTGTTAGAGGCGCGGCATATCGCCATCGTCGATGACGTCGTGACCACCGGCAGCACCGTCGCGGAGCTCAAGCACACGCTGCTCGCGGCTGGCGTCAGCCAGGTGGATGTGTGGGCGGTGGCGCGGGTCAGCAACGGTGCACCGGCCGGGCCTGAACGCCTCGTCTAGCGCGCGCCGGTAAGGCAAACGCCCCGCCAATTACCGCGCGCAGCGGAAGCCTGCGTGCCTGCGGTGCGCGCGTCATCGGCTCATGCGAGGCCGGCTTTCTTCAAAGCTTCGATTGGTGGCCCGTCAAAACTCGACAGCGGCACATTGCCCACGTAGCCGATGTCCTTCATGCCCACAGGCGTGGTGTAGAAACCGCCGGCGGTGAGATCACGGAAACGCGCAAAGAATTTCGCGCCGCTGGCGAATTCGGCCTTTGCCTTCGAGGCCGAGCAGATGTCGTCGGCAATTTGCGAGCGCTGTGCATCGCCGACGGCGGCGAAACCCTTGCCAAACCGTTTCTGCGCTTCCTCTTCTATCCACTTGAGGCCGGCGAGCACCAGCTCGCGGTCGCCGCGCTGCTGCGGATAGGGCGCGCTGATCCACTCGTCGATGAAATCCACCACTCCCACGGCCGACGCCGCGGGCGACCGGTCGTCGGCGGGAATGATGAGATCGCAGAGCGCGGCGGTAGTTAGCCTGGCCTCGGTGCCGAGTGTCAGCGGCCAGGGGCCGCCCGGCTTCCAGTCCCTCGTGAGCTGCGGATCGGTGCCGTAGCCCTTCTGGCTGGCGGCGACGTCACGCGCCAGCGCACCGGCTTCCGCGCCAAAGCTCAACTGCAGCGACGGCGCGGTGGCTGCCGCGGCGAACATCCACTTGATCGTAGTGCGACGGTCCAGGCTCATAACTCTTTCCTCTTCATGAGTCCGAGCATGTGTTCGGAGGCGCGCCAGGCGAGCGCCATGATCGTCAGCGTAGGGTTCTTGTCGGCGTTGGAGCACAGCGTGGCGCCGTCGGTGATGAACAGATTCTTCATGTCCCAACACTGGCCGAAACTATTGGTCACGGATTTCTTCGGATCGTCGCCCATGATGGCACCGCCCACTTCGTGGATGATGATGCCACCCTGCTTGATGGCCTTCTCACCGGTCTGCGGCTGCGCCGAGTATCGACCACCCATGGCGTCGATGATCTCGGCGGCGACTTTCTGCATGTGCGCAGCCTGGCCGAGCTCGTGCTGGCTCCACTTCCAATGGAAACGCAACACGGGGATGCCGAACTTGTCCTTCACTTTCGGATCGAGCTCGGCGTAGCAGTCGTCGTTCGGAATCATTTCGCCACGGCCGGCGAAACCTACGAACGAGCCGTAGTAGCGCCGTGCGTCTTCCTTGAATTTCCTGCCGTAGGTGCCGCCGTTCAGCCAGTCGAGTCCGGCGGCCGTGCCCATGCCGGGCATGGTCCGGCCGCCGCCGAACTCGAAGTGATAGCCGCGGGCGAATCCGAGCGTGCCTGCGAGTTGCTCCTTGTACAGCCACCAGGGCGTGTACAGGTGCAGGCCGTCGACGCCATCTTCGTTGTGGAGCGGCATGTTCTCCAGCAGCGGCACCTGGCCACTGAAGTTCGCACCCACGGTGTCCATGATGTACTTGCCGACCTTGCCGCTGCCGTTGGCCACGCCGGAATTCAGCAGGATTCGTACGGATTCCAGCGCGCTCGCGGCCAGCACGACGACGCGCGCTTTCACGCGATGCTCGGCGCCGGTCTTGCGGTCGATATAGGTAACGCCTTCCGCTTTCCCGTCCTTGCGCTTGTTGATCGAGCGCACCATGGCGTCGGTGAGGATGTCGAGATTGCCGGTGTCGAGCGCCGGCGGCAGGTGCACGGTGGTGGACTGGTAGTTAGCCCGTATCGAACAGCCGCGGCCGCAGGGAGTGGCGAAGAAGCAGGCCGCGCGCTTCTGCATGTCGGCCGCGAGGATGCGTTGCGCTTTCTCGTTGCCGGGGTGCAGTAGTTTGGGCAACCGCTGGTGATCCAGGCGCGTGGTCAACACCGCGCGGTGCCCGGCGATGACGGGAATGTCGAGCTTGCGCGCCCGTTGCTGGATGAGCAGGTCGCTGACGCGCGGCTTGGGCGGCGGCAGCAACACGCCGGGTGAGGAATTCGGCGTGTTTTCGAGGCCGTCGTTGGCACCGTAGACGCCGATGAGCATCTCGACCTTGTCGTAATACGGCGCAAGATCCTCGTAGCTCATCGGCCAATCGAAGCCGAGCCCGTCACGCGAGTGCGGCTTGAAGTCGTAGGGACCGTTGCGCAGGCTTATGCGACCCCAGTGATTGGTACGCCCGCCTAACATGCGTGCGCGCCACCAGACGAATTTTCTCGCCGGATCGTCGGATGCGCTGGTGTAGGGCTCGCCTGGAACCTCCCATCCGCCGTCGATGGTTGCATCCCAGAATCCGAACGGCTTTTCCGGCGTTCCGCTGGCCCGCAGCGGCGCCTCGCCGTTGGTCTGCATCATCGGAGTTTCGATGGCGGGCTCGTAGTGCCTGCCGGCCTCGAGCATGAGCACCCGGGCGCCATCCATGGTCAACGTATAGGCGGTTTGCCCACCCGCCGCTCCCGAGCCTACGACTATGACGTCATAGGAGTTTTTGTCGGCCTCGGCGGCTGAAATGAATGACATATTTGCCCCGGATTGTAGGTTCGGTGCACGGCGCGCTCATAGTCGAAAACTATGCGTTCGTCGGCTACGCTGCGGCGCACTCTGGTACCAGACCGGCCAACCCGGCAAGCGATTCTTCTCGTGAGCGCACACATCCTCGGAAGGCGACAACTGCTGCAGGGCGCGATGGCCGCCGTGCTGCCGTTGAGCCTCTACGGATGCGCGGGCGACAAGAGCGCGAAACGCGAGCCGTTGATCGTCGGTGGCCTGCCCGTGACCTGCAATCTCACGCTGCCGGTCGCCTGCACGGCGAAAGCCGCCAGCATCAAGGCGGGCACGGCGGCCAACGATTTCGAATTCGAGTACAGCAAGTACAGCGGCTGGCCGGAGATCAAAGAGTCGCTCATGGCCAATCGCATCCAGGCGGCCTACATGCTGGCGCCATTGGTCATGGATCTCGCCGATAAGAAGATTCCCGTGAAAATCGTCTCGCTGGGGCATCGCTCGGGCGCGGTGATCATGGTGCGCACGGATTCGTCATACCAGAAGTTCTCCGATCTTCGCGGCAAGCGCATCGCCATCCCCAGCCGTTTCGCGGTGGACTTCCTGTTCCTGCGCAAGATGCTGACGCGCGAGAACATGACGCCCAAGGACATCGAGATCATGGAGATGCCGCCGCCGGACATGCCGGCCGCGCTGTACGCCAATGCCGTCGACGCGTATTGCACGGGCGAGCCCTTCGGTGCCGCCGCGCAGCGCGCCGGCTACGCACGCGTGCTTCGCATGACCAGGGATGAGTGGCGCAACTACATCTGTTGCGTGCTCACGGTGCGCGAAGAGTTGATCGCCGAGAACCCCGCCATGGTCCAGGACCTCGTGAACCAGGTGCAGGGCGCGGGTCAGTGGCTCGACGAGAAACAGGCGAACCGTGACAAGGCCGTGGCCATCGCCGCCGGCAAGGGGTTCTTCAACCAGGATCCCAACATCCTGAAGTTCGTGATGGAGAACCCGACCGACCGCGTCACCTATGGCGACCTGCGCATGATCCGCGAGGAATTCGACGATCTCATGCAGTTGTCCATCCAGGCCGGAACCATCAAGCATCCGATCGCCTACGAAACCTACATCGACGAGCGCTTCGTCCGCGCGCAGAAGTCGGCGAGCATCCCCCTGTGATCCGCGCCACGCTGCTGTTGTTGTTAGTCTCGGCCGTTGCCTCCGCAGCGCCCGCATCGAGCCCGCTCAAGGCCGGCGTGCTGAGCCCGGTCATGCCCGCGCCGGAGCTCAAGCTGCAGGGCTCCAATGGCCAGCCGCTCACCCTGGCGAAGTTTCGCGGCAAGGTCGTGCTGCTGGCATTCGGTTTCAGCTCCTGTGGTGAAGTCTGCCCCATCACGCTGGCCACACTCGCCGGTGCGCGCAAGAAGTTAGGTGAGGCGGCGGCCGACGTTCAGGTGGTGTACGTCACCGTCGATCCGGAACGCGACGATGCGCCACGCATGCAGAAGTTTCTCGGCAGCTTCGATCCAAGCTTCGTTGGTGGCGTGGGTTCGCCCGCGCAGATCGACGCCGCGCAGAAGAGCTACGGCATCAGCTCGACCAAGCAGGTCTATCCCGACGGCAACTACACCATCGGACATTCCTCGTCTATCTACATCATCGACCGCGCCGGCGGATTGCGTGCCGTCATGCCCTATGGCCATACCGTCGACGACTTCGTGCATGACCTCAAGATCCTGCTGCGTCAGTGAGCTCAAGGAAACGTTGGTGGCTGGCGGTGCCGCTGATCCCGGTACTGGCGGTGTTGGGCTGGGCGGGCTTCGCGCCCGTGGGCGTTCCATCACGCGACGAGCTGTTCGAAATTCCGCAAGGCACTTATGCGCGCCGCATGGCCGGTGACAAGGTGGAGATCCTGCCCTCGCAGATTCGCCTGACGCTCGGCCTCAACGACGTGCTGCTGCTGCGCAATCTGGATGAGGTGCCGCAGGTGTTCGGGCCGACGATCATGATGCCCGGCCAGAGTTTCAGGCTGCCGTTCGAGAAGGCAGCGAGTTATGACTTCGCGTGCACGGCGCATGCGAGTGGACAGATGACGGTGCTGGTGGAGCCATACCCGGCGATGCCGTGGTCGAAGATTCGCTGGCGCGCGCGTGAATGGTTGGAGACCAGAACAAGATGAGGGATATCAAACAAGCCTTGCCGTCGATCCTGGTGATCGCGGTGGTGGTAGGCATCTGGTGGGCCGTGGTGCTGGCCACGAAGAGCGCGATTTTTCCCACACCCGGGGCGGTGGTCACAGGCACGCTGGAGCTGGCGCGCGATGGCACGTTGTGGGAACACATCGGCGCGTCGCTGATGCGCGTGGGGGTCGGCTTCGGCTTCGCGGTGGTGCTCGCCATCCCGCTGGGTTTGTGGATGGGCTGGGTGCACGGCGCGTTCGTCACGCTGAATCCGCTGTTCCAGATCCTGCGGCCGATTTCGCCGATTGCCTGGATTCCGATCGCCATCCTGTGGTTCGGCGTGGGTAACGCCTCACCTATCTTCCTCATCTTCATTGCCTCGGTGTTTCCGATGATCGTGCAGACCACCGCCGGCGTGCACACCATCGAGAAACGATTCCTGCGCGCCGCGGAAAACTTCGGTGTCTCGCGCCAGAAGCTCTTTCTGAAGGTGGTGTTCCCGGCGACGCTGCCGCAGATCATCGTCGGCATGCGCATTGGCCTGGGTGTCGCCTGGCTGGTGGTGGTGGCGGCCGAGATGATCGCGCTGCGCTCAGGTTTGGGGTATCTCATCATCGATTCGCGCAACGCCGGCAATCGCTACGATCTGGTGATCGCCGGCATGATCATCATCGGACTCATCGGCCTGATGCTCGACGGCATCATGAGGTTGTTAGAGGGCATGAAAGTAGTGCGGTGGCGCTATGCGCACTAAGGTCGCCATTCAGAACGTCCGCAAGACCTTCGAGAAGGACAAGGAACGTCTCGAGGTCATCACCGACCTCAACTTCGAGGTGCGGGACGGCGAGTTCGTCGCCATCGTTGGGCCCTCGGGCTGCGGAAAAACCACGCTGATGAACATCATGGCGGGATTCCTCGCGCCAGATTCAGGCGTGGTGCTCGTCGATGGGAAGCCGCGCACCAAGCCGAATTCCAAAGGCATTCTCATCACCCAGCAGGGCTCGGTGTTCCCGTGGCTCACCGTCAAACAGAACCTGCTGTTCGGATTGCCGGACGAGCTGCCGAACCGCGAGACGCTCGCCGACGAGTACGCCGCACTGGTGGGCCTCAAGGGCTTCGAGGACAACTACCCGTACGAATTGTCCGGCGGCATGTTGAAACGCGCCGAGATCGCGCGCGCACTGGTCGTGAAGCCCGAAATCCTCTACATGGACGAACCGTTCTCCGCGCTCGACGCATTGATGAGCCTGCGCATGCAGAACGAGCTGCTGCGCATCCTGACGATCGAAAAGCACACCGTCATGCTCATCACCCACGACGTGGAAGAGGCCATTCACCTGGCCGATCGCATCCTGGTCCTGAGCGCGCGACCGGCACGCATCCAGGCATCGTTCGATGTCCCGTTCGCGCATCCGCGCCGCGTATCGAGCCCGGAAGCGCAGGCGCTGCGCGTCGCGATCCTCAAGGAGTTAGGCGTCACCGAAACGGTGTGATCCGTGATCCATCGCCTAACTACCCGCTCCGGCGCGGGCGGGACCATGCGCCTGACCGCGCCAGCCGATGCCCTGAACGGGACATTCCAGCGGGACGGGCGGCCCAATTATCCGATTAATAATCCAAACGTCGTGGGCTCGTGATAGCGTATGCCCGCATGTCTGGAACCATCAACCTCACCCAGTCGCTCGTGCAGAAGCTCGGGTCGTCGATCGTTCGTGGAGACTTGCCCGCGGGCAAGCCGTTGCCCATCGAGGCGGAGCTCGGCAAGAAGTTCGGCGCCAGCCGCACGGTGATGCGCGAAGCCGTGAAGATCCTGTCCACGAAAGGGCTGATCGGCCAGCGGCCGCGTGTCGGCACCTACGTGCACCCGGAAGAGAAGTGGGACCTGCTCGATGCCGAGGTCCTGAAATGGATCCTCGACCGGCACTTCTCGCACAAACTGGTGCGCGAGTTTCTCGAGGTTCGCATTGGCATCGAGCCGGCCGCCGCGGCGCTTGCCGCCACCAACGCGACCGACGCAGACAAAGAGCTGCTCAAACAGAAACTCGAGAAGATGAAGGCCGCGAACGAAGGGCATTTCGACCCGGTGTCCGCCGACATCGCCTTCCACGCCACCATCCTCGAGATCAGCCACAACCGGTTTTTCCACCAGCTCACGCCCATCATCGAGACGGCGTTGCGCTTCTCGATCCGCCTGACTAACAAGGTGAAGGGTACGTTGCCGGATTACGACGCCCACGAAAAGATCTACCGGGCCATTCGCAACGGCAACCCCGAGGCGGCTTTCCGGGCCTGCCGCGAGCTCATCAAAGAAGCCCTGATGCTGGTCATCAAAACCGACAAGGCGCGAAACTCCCCCTGAAGGATTCCGGTTTGCGCTGCGATCCATACGAGCAGCGTCAGCTACTACCCCAAGTGGTCCACCTTCGACATGGGTCAGGCGAAAAACGCGCTCGCGGCCATCAAGAGGCGATTCAAAGCCGACATCATTGTCGTGGAAGTTTCGTATCCCTGGACTCTGCGCGACGCTGGCGACAAGGCATCAAACATCCTGGGTGAAGACTCACTGGCACGCGGTTATCCTGCGACGCCAAGAGGTCAGCAGCGCTTCATGAACGATGTGGTGCGCATGACCTGGAGGCTGCCGGTGTTGGCGTCGTCTACTGGGAACCAGCCTGGGTGTCGACGGGCTGTGCCACGCGCTGGGGTACCGGATCGCACTGGGAGAATGCGACGTTGTTCGATTTCCGCAGGGAAACGAGCTCACGCCGGCCGCGGACTTCCTGAAGGCGATCCGCGGCAAGTGAATCAAATGGAGAGCAAATGCGTTTGAAAATTGGACTGCTCGGTATCGGCAAAATTGCACGCGATCAACACATTCCCGCGATCAACGCGAATCCTCGTCTCGATCTGGCGGCCTGCGCCAGCCGCAATACGCATGTGGATGGAGTTCCGAGTTTTCCGGACCTCGGCACTATGTTAGGCGCGGTTCCCGACCTGCATTGCATTTCCATCTGCACTCCGCCGCAGGCGCACTTCGATGCGGCGCTGACCGCGCTGCGCGCCGGCAAGCACGTGATGCTCGAGAAGCCGCCCGCAGCCACCACCCGGCAGATCGCGCTGCTCGCCGACGAAGCTGCGCGTCGCGGCCGCACGCTGTTCCAGACCTGGCATTCGCGATTTGCCGCTGGCGTGGACGCGGCACGCGAATTCATGCGCACGCGCAAGCTCATCAGCGGAAAAATCATCTGGAAAGAGGACGTCCACCACTGGCACCCTGGGCAGCGGTGGATCTGGGAGCCGGGTGGCTTCGGCGTGTTCGACCCCGGAATCAACGCGTTGTCGTTGCTCACCGAAATCCTGCCCATGGACGTATGCGTCGAAGCCGCGACCCTCGAGTTTCCGCAGAACCAGCAGTCGCCTATCGCGGCTAATCTTCGCCTGCGTACCGAAGACGGTGTCGAAGTCGCTGCCGAGTTCGACTTCCGCCAGAAGGGCGAGCAGAGCTGGGACATCGAGCTCACGACCACCAGTGGTGTGCTCAAGCTGGCGCGCGGCGGCGGCGAGCTTTCCATAGACGGCAAGACCATCACCGCCGATGCCAGCCTGGCCGGCGAATATCCGCGTCTCTATGAACGATTCGCCGCGTTGTGCGAGGCGGGCAGATCGGAAGTGGACTGGCGCCCGTTTCAGCTCGTGGCGGACGCGTTTCTCATCGGCGAGCGCCGCATCGTCGCCGCCCACGAGATTTAGCCCAATGGCACATTCGCGATGGAGCGCGTGCCCGCCTCTCAGTAACATGCGCGCGTGACACACATCGACGATCTCAAGGCAAAGGCGGTGCTGATCACCGGCGCCAGCTCCGGCATTGGTGCGGCGCTGGCGCGGGCTTTCGCCGCGCACGTCAACGGCGGCATGTACATGCCATGACATTTCCCGCGGCATTCATCGCCGGCGATTGGGGCACGAGCAATCTCACGCTCGCGCTCTGTGACGAGGACGGGCAGGCGCTCGAGTCGCGCAAGGGCCCGGGAGCCGCAGATTCGCGCGGCCGTTTCGAACAAGTGTTCGACGAACTCGTGGCCGACTGGCAGAGAGCCCACGGGTCGCTGCCGGCCGTGATGTGCGGGATGGTTGGATCGGCTTTCGGCTGGCGCGAAGCCGCCTATCTATCCTGTCCCGCGGATCTCTACGAGTTGGCGGAAGCTCCGGTCGTCGTGCGCCAGGGCGTCAGCATCGTGCCCGGCATGCGTTGCACGAATCCGCTCGGCGCGCCCGACGTCATGCGGGGCGAGGAGACGCAGCTGTTCGGCGCACAGTGCATCGACAGCTCGATAAATACGGACAAATGGTTGGTCTGCATGCCAGGGACACACACCAAGTGGGTTTCCCTGAACAGAAACGTGGTGCAGGAATTCCTCACGGCGCCCACCGGCGAACTGTTCGCAATGCTGTGTGAGCACAGCGTCCTGGTGCGCGACCGGACCACGCCCATCGAGCATCACCCGCGGGATTTCGAGCGCGGCCTCGCGGAATCAGCCAAACATCCGGACGCCTCGCTGCTCCACCGTCTGTTCCAGAGCCGCAGTCTGCGCCTCGACAAGCAACTCTCCCCTGAAGGCGCGGCTTCGTGGATGTCCGGCCTGCTCATCGGCTCGGATGTCAGGAGCGCGTTGTCGCTGTTCTCCCAGCATGAGGCCGGCGCGCCGATCTACGTGATTGGTGCTCCGAAGCTTACGGCCTCGTACGCGCAGGCGCTTGCGCGCAGCCGACGTTCGGCGATCCAGATCGATGGCACGCAGGCCGCGCTCGCGGGACTGGGCTACGTCTATCGTGAACAGGAGCGACAGAAACATGCGTGATAGCCCCGAGCTGGTCGCCATCCTGCGTGGCCTGACTGCCGATCGCGCCCTGGAAACCGGCGCCGCGCTGGTCGGATGCGGTTTCCGCACCATCGAAGTGCCTCTCAACTCACCGGATCCTTTCGATTCCATCAAACTACTTGCGCAGGCGCATGGTGCAACCTGCCTGATCGGCGCCGGCACGGTGCTCACCGCGGCCGAGGTAGATAGGGTGCACGGCGCCGGCGGCCGGCTGGTGGTTGCGCCCAACTGCGACGGGCAGGTGATACGGCGCGCGCTCGATCGCGGAATGCGCGTGCTTCCTGGTATCGCTACCGCCACCGAAGCCTTCGCCGCGTTGCGCGAGGGCGCAACCGAGCTGAAACTCTTTCCCGCATCGACCTATGGCGCCGCGCACCTGCGGGCGCTCAAATCCGTACTGCCGAAACACGTGAAGGTTTTTGCCGTGGGCGGCATTGGCTCGCCGGACATCGCCGGATGGCTTGCGTCAGGCGCCGATGGCTTTGGATTCGGCGGTGAACTGTTCAAGCCCGCGTATACACTCGCGGAGCTGACGAAACGCGCGCAGGACCTCGTGCAGGGTCTGCGCCAAGCGATGGAAAAAAACTAACGGCGTCATCGGCGCCGCATCAGTGGGGGTCGACGTGAATCTGGAAACTCTGGACATCGTCATTCTGGCGATCTATGCGGTTGGAATCTTCGTGCTGGCGCAGTGGGTGTCGCGCGAGAAAGGCACACACCAAAAGGATGCGCAGGACTACTTCCTGGCCAGCCGCGCGCTTCCCTGGTGGGCCATCGGCACATCGCTGATCGCAGCCAACATTTCCGCCGAGCAGATCGTCGGCATGTCGGGTTCCGGGTACGTGATGGGAATGGCCATCGCATCGTACGAATGGATGGCGGCGCTCACGCTCATCATCGTCGGCAAGTGGATTCTTCCGGTGTTCCTCAAGAACGGCATCTACACGATGCCCGAATTCCTCGAGCGGCGTTACAGCCCGGCGGTGCGCAATGTGATGGCCGTCTTCTGGCTCGCGCTGTACATCTTCGTGAATCTCACGTCGATCCTGTGGCTCGGCGCGCTCGCGGTCAATGCCATCGCAGGCCTCGACATCCAGATCGCGATCACGGCGTTGGCGCTGTTCGCGCTGCTGTATGCGCTGTATGGCGGACTCAAGGCCGTCGCGCTCACCGACATCGTGCAGGTGTCGCTGCTGGTTCTGGGCGGCATCATCATCACGTACATGTCGCTCGACAAGGTCAGCGGCGGCGCCGGCGTCCTGGAGGGATTCAGGATCCTCACCACCCAGCACCCCGAGAAGTTCGACATGATCCTGTCGCCCGACAACCCGCACTACAAGGATCTGCCGGGCCTCGCGGTGTTGTTAGGCGGCATGTGGGTGATGAACGTCTCGTACTGGGGCTTCAATCAATACATCATCCAGCGTGGGCTCGCGGCGAAGAGCGTGAACGAGGCACAGAAGGGCATCGTGCTCGCGGCGTTCCTCAAGCTGCTCATGCCCGCGATCATCGTGCTGCCCGGCATCGCCGCGCTGGTGCTCGTGCCCGGCCTCGAGAAGACCGACCAGGCCTATCCGAGCCTCATGGCCATGCTGCCCATCGGCATCAAGGGCCTGGTGTTCGCGGCGCTGGTGGCGGCCATCGTTGCGTCGACCGGCTCCAAGATCAATTCGATTGCCACGATCTTCACGATGGACCTGTATCGCGCCGCGCGGCCGAACACCGAGCAAAAGAAGCTGGTCCTGGTGGGTCGCATTGTCGCGGTGGTGTCGGTCGTCATCGCGGTCATCGTCACGAAGCCGTTCCTCAGCAACTTTGGCCAGGGCTTCCAGTACATCCAGAACTTCACCGGCTTCGTCACCCCGGGCATCTGCGTGATTTTCCTGCTCGGCCTGTTCTGGGCACGTACGACGGCGACGGCGGCGATGGTCTCGATGCTCGCCACGGTCGTGATCTCGTGGCTGTTCTACAAGTATCTGCCGGACTATCCGTTCATGAACCGCGTGGGCTGGTGCTTCGTCGCGGGCATCGTGATCGCCGTCGCGATCTCTCTCATGTCACCGCGGAAAGAGGCTGCCATGCGCGTCGACATCACGAATGTCGACTTCAAGACCGGCCCGTTCTTCAATGTCTCCGCGGTGATCATCGTCGTGATACTCGCCGCCCTCTACTACACCTGGTGGTAGCTCACTCATACGGACGCCGGTCCTTCAGGCCGGCGTTTTCGTGTGGGCGTCAGCGCTGGAAACTGTACTCGAGCAGGATACCGATGAAGATCGACAACCCGACGTAGTGGTTGTTGAGAAACGCCTGGAAGCAGGAGTGCGGCTTGCGCTCGCGAATGCGCCACTGCTGGTACGCGAACAGCACGCCCGCGGCCACGAGGCCCATGTTGTACCAGTAGCCGAAATCCATGCTCTGTCCGGCGAGGTATAGCGCGTACAGCATCAGCGCCTGCAGCATCGCAATGATGACGCGGTCCATGTCGCCGAAGACGATGGCGCTGGATTTCACGCCGATCTTCAGATCGTCATCGCGATCGACCATGGCGTACATCGTGTCGTAGACCGCCGCCCAGATGATGCCGGCGAAAAAGATGATCCACGCGACGCGGGGAATCGCCCCACGCTCGGCCATGAAAACCATGGGCACGCCCCAGCTGAAAGCCACGCCGAGATAGAACTGCGGCAATGGAAAAAACCGCTTGAAGAAGGGATAACTCACGGCGAGCGCCGCGCCGATGACCGACATGCGGATGGTGGCCGGGTCGAGCTGCAGCACCAACGCCAGCGCAATGGCGATGAGCACGAGGAACCAGACGATCGCCTCGAGGGGTGCGAGACGGCGCGACGCGATGGGCCGGTCGCGCGTGCGTTTCACGAAAGGATCGAAGTCGCGGTCGGCGAGATCGTTGATCACGCAGCCCGCGGAGCGCATCGCGACCGTGCCCAATACGAAGATCACGAGCACCTTGGGTGTCGGGTGTGACTCGCCGGCGATCCATACCGCCCACAACACCGGCCACAGAAGGAGCCAGATGCCGATGGGCCGGTGCAGTCGCGCGACTTCGATGAGGTCGCGAATGCGACGTCCGTATCGCAGATACGTGAGTCGCGCGTTCGAGGGCGCCGGGGAAAGGTCGAAATCGGTGAGGGACTGGTTAGCCACTGGCGCCGATCATATACGCGGCGCGAAAATTCAGCTGGCGCGGCGGGTGAACTCGATGGGGATGAGCACCTGCGCGGGTTGCGCGACGCCGTTCACTTCATAGGGACGGAACACCGCCTTCTCCACCGCATCGCGCGCCGCGCTGTCGAGGCGGGAATATCCGCTCGATCGCTCGAGCTGGATTTGCGCCGGAAGTCCGCGCGAATCGACCAGCACCCGCAGCAGCACGATGCCGCGCTCGCGTTTGCGATTGGATTCGGTGGGATACACGGGCGCCGGCGCGCGCACGTATTCCACGGTTTCGATCATCGGTGGCGCGGCCGGCGCGGATGGGGTGATCGCGCTGCTGGTGACTTGCGGCGCGATGACCTCGCGTTCGAAATTCAACTCCGGCGGCGTGGGCAATGCGTACACGACGCTTTCGAGTGGCGGCGCGCTCACCGGCGGCGCCTGTTCCTCAGTACGCGGCGGTTCGAGCATCGTCGCCATGATGGGCACGGGCTCGTACTTCGTGCGCACCTCGGTGCGCTGGCTCATGAGGAGCGACGCGGCAATCAGGTGCAATGCGACTGTCGCGGCCATGAACAGCGCGCGGCCGGAAATTCGCACCGTCTCGCGCGGTTCTCGCTCGCGCGGTAGTACCCGCACCGGCTCACCGCGGTGAACCTCGGCGTCGGGCATGTCGTTGAGAATCTGGACGGCCATGGCGTGAGCACGAATGTAAATGATTCGCATTTGGAGCTCAACGCCCATTCTTATCTATGTGCGGGGCACCTCGTTTCGCCCCGGCGGCTAGCCAATCCGGCCGTATCTCGCGCCCGTGCCCACCCATCTACGTGTAAGTCCCTGTACTGCCTCGGGATTCTGCTTCAGCAACGTCTCGGCGGCTGCCTGGACGGCGGGCAGCAGATCCGCATCGCGCATGAGATCGGCCACGCGCATTTCGGCGAGGCCTGTCTGGCGCGTGCCGAGCAATTCTCCAGGACCGCGCAATTCCAGGTCGCGGCGGGCGATGACGAAGCCGTCATTGGTCTCACGAATGGCGGCCAGCCGCGCGCGCGCCATCTCGCTCAACTTCCCGCCATAAAGCAGCACGCAATGACTCTCGTGAGCGCCGCGCCCCACGCGGCCGCGCAACTGGTGCAGCTGCGCGAGGCCCATGCGTTCCGCGTTCTCGATGACCATGAGAGTGGCATTCGGAACATCGACGCCCACTTCGATCACAGTGGTCGCGACTAACAACCCGATCTTGCCTTCCTTGAACGCGTACATGCCGCGCTCCTTCTCACGCGGTGGCATGCGGCCATGGACCAGGCCGACGCGCACTTCGGGCAGTGCTTCGGCAAGTGCGGCCGCGGTTTCCTCGGCAGCCTGGTAACGCAGCTCCTCGGATTCCTCGATGAGCGGGCAGACCCAATACGCCTGCCGGCCTTCGCGGACCGCCTTGTGAATTCGTTCGACGATCTCGTCGCGGCGTGTTTCCGGCAGCACCACGGTCTTCACCGGTGTGCGGCCTGGTGGCAGCTCATCGATGACCGAGACGTCGAGATCCGCGTATGCCGTCATCGCGAGCGTGCGCGGGATCGGCGTCGCCGTCATGATCAACTGATGCGGCAGCCTGCCGCCATGCGCGCCCTTGTCGCGCAACGACAGGCGCTGATGGACGCCGAAGCGGTGCTGCTCATCGACGATGACCAGGCCTAGCTTTTCGAACTCCATCGATTCCTGGAACAGCGCATGAGTGCCCACCACGAGCTTGATCTCGCCGCCGGCGACGGCTTGGAGCGCGCTGCGGCGCGTGCGCGCCGGCAGCGATCCGGTGACGAGCGCCACGGGAACATCGAGCGCGCGAAACCAGCGCTCGAAATTCTTCGCATGCTGCTCGGCGAGTAGCTCCGTGGGCGCCATGAGCGCCGCCTGCAGCCCGCTGCCGACGGCGCGCGCGGCCGCGGCCGCCGCCACCACGGTCTTGCCGCAACCCACGTCGCCCTGCACCAGCCGCACCATGGGCTGGTCGACGGCGAGATCGCGATCCACTTCGGCGAGTGCGCGCGATTGCGCGGCGGTGAGAGCGAACGGCAGCGACGCAAGGAAGCGGCGCTCGAGACCGGCGGTGTCGTCGAGCGGCCAGGCCGGATCGCGACGGATCTGCCGGCGCAGCAATCGCAGCGACAGCTGGTGGGCGAGCAGTTCCTCGAATGACAGACGGCGCTGCGCCGGGTGATGCCCGGACAGCAGCTCACCCAGGTGAGCGTCACGCGGCGGCCGGTGCATCATCGTCAGCGCGTCGAGCAGCGACGGCAGCTCCAGATCGGCGAGCATGGCGGGCGGAATCCAGTCGACTACGCCCGCGCGCCCGATCTCGCGCAGCGCCAGATCGATGAGCGACCGCAACCGCGCCTGCGGCACTCCCTCGGTGGTCGGGTAGATAGGAGTCAGCACTTCCTCGAGCGGTGCGGCTTCCTGCTCAACGCGGCGATACTCGGGGTGTACGATCTCCAGCCCGAGCGGGCCGCGGCGCACTTCGCCGAAGCAGCGGATGCGCGTACCGCGCGCGAGATTCGCCTGCTGTGCGCCCGAAAAATAGAAGAAGCGCAGCGTCAGCGAGCCGGTGCCGTCGGCGATGCGGCAGAGAAGCTGCCGGCGCCGGCGATACGCCACCTCGGTGAGCTGGATTTCGCCTTCGACCACCGCGCGCGTCCCAGAACGCACGCTGCCGATCTCCGAGATCTGCGTGCGGTCCTCATAGCGCGACGGCAGTACGAACAGCAGGTCCTGCACCTGCGTGACGCCGAGCTTGCCGAGTTTTTCGGCGAGCGCCGGACCTACGCCGCGCAGCCCGGCGACGGGACGCTGCTCAACGGCGGCCTGTGGCGCGGGCGTTGCCACGTCAGTCGGGACTTCAGCCCAGGTGCAGCGTGCACTCGATCTCGACGCGCGCGTTGCGCGGCAGCGCAGCCACCGCGACCGTCGAGCGCGCCGGATAGGGCTCGTGGAAATACTTCGCCATGAGCTCGTTGACCTTGGCGAAATTCGCGAAATCGGTGAGGAAGATAGTGACTTTCACGACCTGCCGGAAAGTGCCACCCGAAGCGGCGATGACCGCCTTGATGTTCTCGAAGACGCGCGCTGCTTCTTGCTCGAAGTCGCCTTCGACCATCTGCATGGTGACCGGGTCGAGCGGAATCTGCCCCGCCATGTACACGGTGTCGCCAACGCGCACGGCCTGTGAATAAGGCCCAATGGCTTTCGGTGCCTGATCGGTGTGAATTGCCTGACGTGTCGTTGTCATGTCGAAAGCCCGGCCATCGCCAATCTCCTGTGGACGCTAGTCGCGCGAATTGCCGCGACCGTGGCTGGCAATTGTACGCGTGACCTTGAGTACTTCGGGCATGCGGCGGATCGTCTTGACGACGCGCGCCAGGTGCTCGCGATTGCGCACCCGCAGCTCGAACACCAGCGAGGAGCTGTCCGCGTCCTTTTCCTCGACGGCCACGCGTTCGATGTTGGTGTCGCCCGAGGAAATTGCCGCGGCCACCGCGGCCAGCACACCCATCTTGTTGGCGACTTCGACGCGGATCTCGGAGCTGAACACCTTGTCGGTGGTTGCCTCCCAAGCCACGGGCAACCAGTTCTCCGGATGTTTGCGGTAATCCTCGACGTTCACGCAGTTCTCGCGATGCACGACCACGCCGCGGCCGGCCGACAGGAAAGCGAAGATCGGATCGTCGGGAATCGGGAAGCAGCAGCGCGCGTAGGCGACGAGCAGGCCCTCGGTGCCCGCGATGGCAAGCGGCACCGGCACACCCGAGAACGATTCCTCGCTGGCCTTCGTGGGTAGCAGGCGGCGCGCCACCAGCGGCGCCAGCCGTTCGCCCAGCCCGACTTTTTCGTAGAGCTCATCGACGTCATGCATTCCCAGCTCGACGACGGCGGCATTGAGAGTGTCAGCCGGTACTTCTTCGAGCGACAGGCGGAACTCACCCAGCGCCTGGTTGATGAGGCGCGCGCCCAACTCGATGGCTTCCTGCCGGCGCAGGCCCTTGAGGTAGTGGCGCACGGCGGCGCGCGCCTTGGCGGTCACCACGAAATTGACCCACGATGGATTCGGCATCGCACCCTTGGCGGTGATGATCTCCACCGTCTGGCCGTTGCGCAGCGGCGTTCGCAAGGGCGTCAGCCGCCTATCTACTTTGGCCGCCACGCAGCGGTTGCCCACGTCGGTGTGCACGGCATAGGCGAAGTCGACCACCGTGGCGCCGCGCGGCAGGCGCAAAATCTCGCCCTTCGGCGTGAACACGTACACCTTGTCGGGGAACAGGTCGACCTTGACGCTTTCGAGGAAATCCTCGGAGCTGCCGCCCTCCTGCATGTCGACGAGGTTGGCCAGCCACTCGCGTGCACGGTCGTCCTGGCCGCCCTCGTTGTCGCTGACCTTGTATTTCCAGTGCGCGGCGATGCCGGCCTCGGCCACGCGGTGCATGTCCTCGGTACGGATCTGCACTTCGATGGGAATGCCGTTCGGGCCGAACAAGGTGGTGTGCAGCGACTGGTAGCCGTTGACGCGCGGAATCGCGATGTAGTCCTTGAAGCGGCCCGGCATGGGCTTATAGGCAGCATGCACCACGCCGAGCGCGCGGTAGCAGGTGTCGGCCCTATCTACCACGATGCGCAGCCCGAACACGTCGACGATCTCCGACAGCGGCGCCGCCTTGCGCAGCATCTTGCTGTAGATGCTGTACAGATGCTTCTCGCGCGTGCTGACGTCGGCTTTCTGGTCCGCCTTCACCAGCGCCACGCGCATGGTCTCGGCGATCTTGTTGAGGAACTGCTTCTGGTTGCCGCGGGCTTTCTTCAGAGCGCGGTCGAGCACCTTGTAACGATGCGGAAACGCCGCCTTGAAGCCGAGATCTTCGAGCTCGAGCTTCATGTTGTACAGGCCGAGTCGTCCGGCGATGGGCGCGTAGATATCGAGCGTCTCGCGCGCCACCGCGCGGCGGCGCGCCGGTGCCATGGCATCGAGCGTCCGCATGTTGTGCGTGCGATCGGCGAGCTTTACCAGGATCACGCGCAGGTCGCGAACCATGGCCAGCACCATCTTGCGGAAAGACTCCGCCTGCGCTTCGGCGCGCGACTTGAACTGGATCTGGTCGAGCTTGGTTACGCCGTCGACGATCTCGGCCACGGGAGCACCGAACTTCGCCGCGAGGTCTTCCTTGGAGATCGGCGTGTCTTCGATGACGTCGTGCAGGATCGCGGCAATAATTGTGTCTGGGTCGAGGTGCAGGTCCGCGAGGATCTGCGCGGCAGCGAGCGGGTGCGCGATGTAGGGCTCACCGGAGAGGCGTTTCTGCCCCTCGTGCGCTTCGGCGCCAAACTCCGCGGCCGTACGGACGCGTTCCACCTGCTCGGGCGGCAGATAGGCTTCGATGCTGTTGATCAGCTCGCGCAGGCCCGGCAGGCGCCGGGCACTGGGCAAAAGCTGAAGGAGCGTCGACGCGTAATCCACGGGGCGCGAGCTCCTTTAGGGAAGGATCAAGCGGACGATTTATTCCTGTACGTCACGATCGCCTTGCAGGCCGAATTGCGGCGCACGGAACAGGGATTGATTGTCGGCGTCGGGCAGCGGGGCTTCCGGCGGCGGCGGCTCGGGCTCGCGCAGCATCTCCGGGGTGATGTTGCCTTCGGCGATTTCACGCAGCGCGACCACGGTGGGTTTGTCGTTCTCCCAGGGAACGGTGGGCTCGGCGCCATTGGCGAGGCGGCGGGCACGCGCGGCGGCCAGCAGCACGAGCTGAAAGATGTTCTCTACGTTCGGGAGGCAGTCTTCGACGGTAATGCGGGCCATGGTGCCTTTCGGGAAACAAGCTGCGGGGGGCCGAAAGTCTACTGGAAAAACACCCGGCTTTGCCGGGATTTGCACCGAATCAAGCCAGCAGGTCGGTCAACAGAGGCGCGAGCTCCGGTCTTTTGGGGGCGAACCCCGAGGCGCCGCGCAGGATGGCGAGCAGCTGGCCGACGGCGGTTTCGAATTCGTCGTTGACGACTACGTGGTCGAATTCCGCGTAATGCGACATATCGGCAATGGAATCCCGCAGGCGGCGCTCGATGACCTCGGCGCTGTCGGTCTTGCGATTGCGCAAACGGGTCTCGAGCTCGGCGCGTGAGGGCGGAAGGATGAAGACGGTCTTGCAGTCGGGCTGGGCGCGGCGCACCTGCTGCGCGCCCTGCCAATCGATTTCGAGGATCACATCGTGACCGGCGTTGCGCAGCGCTTCGACTTGCGCGCGTCCGGTGCCGTAGAAGTTGTCGAACACCTGCGCGTGCTCGAGGAATTCGCCGGCGTCGCGCAGCCGCCTGAATTCATCGATGTCGATGAAGTTGTAGTCGCGGCCGGGCACTTCGGTCGGTCGCTGCTGGCGCGTGGTGTGCGAGACGGATACGCGTAACGAGGGATCGCGCGTCAGCACTTCTTTGACCAGGGTGGTCTTGCCGGCACCGGAAGGCGCGGCGATGACGAACAACGATCCGCGCTTCTTGGCCGCTCCAGCGCTCATTCGACGTTCTGTACCTGTTCGCGCATCTGCTCGATGAGCACTTTCATGTCGACCGTGAGGCGCGTGGTGTCCAGGTCCTGCGACTTCGACGCCAGCGTATTCGCTTCGCGGTTGAGCTCTTGCATGAGGAAGTCGAGGCGCCGGCCGGCGGCTTCGCCACCGCCCATCACGCGCCGGGTTTCTTCGATGTGCCCGGTGAGCCGATCGAGCTCTTCGGCCACGTCGAGGCGCTGCAGCTGCAACACGATTTCCTGCTCGACGCGTTCTCGATCGACGGTGGCCAGTAATTCCGCGACGCGCTCGTGCAAACGCGTACGCACGCGGGCCTGGATCTCCGGCAGTCGCGCGCGTACCTGCGTGACCAGCATTCCCAAGCCCGCACAGCGCTGTTCGATGAGCTCGCCGAGACGTTTGCCTTCACGCAGGCGCATGGCGCCCAGGTCATCGAGCGTCTGCTGGAACAGTGTGCGGCCGGCGCCTAACAAGGCTTCGGAATCCTGCGTGCCCGTTTCGACGACACCCGGCCAACGCAAGACCTCGACCGCGTCGACGCTGCTGCCTGGAACGGTGCTCATCACCTGATTCACTGCCGCCGCGACGCGGGCCAGCGCCGCCGCGTCGATGCGCAGCTCGCGCTCGGCCGCCTGCGCGCTGCGCAGGTGGATGGTGCAATCGACCTTGCCGCGCTTCAGGTTCTTGCTCAGCAGCTGCCTCAAGTCCGACTCGAGCGGACGCAGCTCTTCCGGCAGGCGAAACCCGGGCTCCAGGTAGCGATGATTCACACTGCGCAGCTCGCAGGTGAGGGTTCCCCAGCTGCCCGCGAGCTCGCGTCGCGCGAATCCGGTCATGCTGGCAATCATGGGTGCAAGTTCTCGGCTTAAGGGGAGCGGGGTGCGGTAAAGTGCGCGGCAGTTTATCAGACCCCCCACCACGCCTTGCGCATCGAATACGCCGAAGTCAGCCTGCTAGGTTGTCGAAATGACAATCAGGATCGCGTGTCGGTTGCGGTCTCCGAACACTCGGCCCTGCTCGTAGTCATCGACGGCATGGGGGGTCATTCCGATGGCGCGAAGGCCGCCGAGACCGCCATCAAGGCGCTGGTCGAGGGGTTCTGGCACACACCACAACCGATTCTCGATCCGCTCGGATTCCTGCACCTGACGCTGGGCCGCGCCCACGAGGAAGTCGCGAAGCTCGGGCAAAACCTGCCCATCGAGCTGCGGCCGCGGGCTACCTGCGCCGTCTGCCTGGTGCAGAACGGCAGCGCGTTCTGGGCACACATCGGCGACAGCCGGGTCTATCTTCTGCGCCGTGGCAAAGTCTTCAAACGCACGCGCGATCACAGCCATGTCGAGTTCCTGCTGCGCGAGGGTGTCATCACGGCCGATCAGGCGCTGAACCACCCCATGCGCAATTTCGTCGAGTGCTGCCTGGGCGGTGAACCATTCCTGCCGGAAATGTCGCTCGGCCTGCGCGAGCCGCTCGAGGCCAACGACCTCTTGTTAGTGTGCTCGGACGGCCTGTGGGGCGGTCTCGACGACGGCGAGATCGGCGCGGCATTTCCGCCGGCGCGCGCGCCATTGCGCGACGAACTCGTGCGGCTCGCCGAGCGCTCGATCAGCGTGGTCGGCGCCGGCAGCGATAACACGTCAGCGGCCGTGGTGCGCTGGATCGGGAACGCCTGATGGCTGGACGCCCCAACGGCCGCGCGCCGGATGAGCTGCGCGCCGTGCGTTTCACGCGCCGCTTCACGGAGCACGCCGAAGGCGCGGTGCTGGTCGAATTCGGTGGCACACGCGTTCTGTGCACCGCTACGGTCGAAGAAGGCGTCCCCGGATTCCTGCGCGGCAAGAACCAGGGCTGGGTCACCGCTGAATACGGCATGTTGCCGCGCGCCACTCATACACGCTCGCCGCGCGAGGCGGCCAAGGGCAAGCAGAGCGGCCGCACGCAGGAAATACAGCGATTGATCGGCCGCAGCCTGCGCGCCATCACCAACCTCGCCGCGCTCGGCGAACGCACCGTCACACTCGACTGCGATGTGTTGCAGGCCGACGGCGGCACGCGCACCGCGGCCATTACCGGAAGTTTCGTGGCGCTGGCCGACGCCTGTGACGGCCTGCTCGCCAAGCGGCTCATCACCACCTCGCCGCTGCACGGACAAGTGGCCGCGGTGTCGGTCGGCATCTGCTCGGGCGTGCCGGTGCTCGACCTCGACTATTCCGAGGATTCCTGCGCTGAAACCGACATGAACGTGGTCATGAACAACGGCGGTGGCTTCATCGAAGTGCAGGGGACGGCCGAGGGCCATGCCTTCCGCCGCCACGAGCTGGACGCGCTGCTCAACCTCGCCTCCGGCGGCATCGCAAAATTATTCCAGCTGCAGACCGAGGTGCGGGCGGCCGCCTGACGCGGCCGACGCAGGTTCATGTCCGGCCAGCGCGTGGTGCTCGCCTCCGGTAATCCGGGAAAGCTGCGCCAGTTCTCAGAGTTGTTAGGTGCTTCCGGCTTCTCGCTGGTTCGCCAGTCGGATTTCGGCATCGAGCCGCCGCCGGAAACCGGCACCACTTTCCTGGAGAACGCCCTCATCAAGGCGCGTAACGCCGCGCGGCGCACCGGGTTGCCGGCGATTGCCGACGATTCCGGTCTGGAAGTGGACGCGCTCGGCGGACGGCCGGGGCTGTACTCGGCCCGATACGCAGGCGTCGACGCGAGCGATGAAGCGAACCTTCGCAAGATGCTCGACGAGCTCGCTGGTGTCGGACCCGAGCGGCGTGCGGCGCGCTATCGCAGCGTCATCGTCTTCGTGGCCACCGCCGACGATCCGGCGCCGCTCGTAGGTGAGGGAGTCTGGGACGGGTCGATCGCTGAAACTCCGCGTGGCGACGGCGGCTTCGGCTACGACCCGATATTCATCCCGGTTGGCGGGTCGCTCACCGCCGCGGAAATGCCGGCGCCATTGCGCAACGAGCGTTGTCATCGCGGCCAGGCCGCCCGCGCCTTTCTCGCGCAACTGCGCGCCCGGCCATGAAATCACCGCCGCTTGCGTTGTACGCACACTTTCCGTGGTGCGTGCAGAAGTGTCCGTATTGCGATTTCAATTCGCACACGCTGCGCGAGGAATTGCCCGAACAGCGCTACATCGACGCGCTGCTACGCGATCTCGACGCGCAGCTGCCCGAGGTGGAGGCCCGGTCGCTCACGAGCATCTTTCTCGGCGGTGGCACGCCCAGCTTGTTTTCGCCGGCGGCCATCGGACGACTGCTCGAACATGCGCGCCGCCAGCTCGGCTTCGCGCCGGCAATCGAGGTCACACTCGAGGCGAACCCGGGCACCATCGAGCGCGGCAAGTTCGCCGAATACCGCGCGGCCGGCGTCACGCGCGTATCACTGGGTGCGCAAAGTTTCGATGCGCGGCAGCTCAAACTCCTGGGCCGCATTCACAGCGCGGATGAAACGCGTCGCGCCGCCGAGGAGCTGCACGCCGCCGGGCTCACCAACTTCAACCTGGATTTGATGTATGCGCTTCCGGGACAAACCGCGGAAGAAGCGCAGCGAGATGTCCGCGCGGCGCTTGCGCTGCATCCCACGCACCTGTCGCAATACCACCTGACGATCGAACCGGGCACGCTGTTCGCCGCGGCACCACCCGTGCAACCGAACGACGATGTCGTCGAGGACATGCTCGGAAGTTGCTCGGCGACGATGCTGGAAGCCGGTTTCGAGCAATACGAAGTGTCTGGATACGCGCAGCCCGGCGCTCGCTGCGTGCACAACCTCAACTACTGGCAGTTCGGGGATTACCTCGGCATCGGCGCCGGCGCACACGGCAAGCTTTCCTATGCCGCGCGCGGCGTTGCCATGCGCACGCAGCAAACGCGAGAGCCTCGGCGTTATCTCGCCGCCGACCCGCGTGCGTTGGTCCGCAAGACCATTGCCGATCGAGAGCTGCCCTTCGAGTTCGCGATGAACGGCTTCCGGCTGGTCGAGGGCTTCGCCGTCGAGTTATTCGAGGCTCGCACCGGGCTCTCGAATGACGTGCTCGTGCACGCGCTGGCTCCGCTGGTGGCGCGCGGGCTGGTCGAAAGGGGCGAAAAATGCTGGCGGGCGACACCCAAAGGGTTCCGATTTCTCAACGAGATACTGGTCGAATTGCTTCCGGCGACCGGGCCTTCCCCGGCATCGTGAAGATTGGTGCCCTTCTTCACAGCGCTTTTATGCACAGCTGTCTATCGACGGGCACGTAAACAACGGCATTACGGCAGGTTTCAATCCTGTTGCAAGACATAGCAGTCATAAGCGTTTGAATAATCAGGCGTTAACGCGATGGTCATTATTTGACCAAGGTAACGGATTTGCGCAGATCGAAGCGCTTTCGGGTCCGCGTCGGGCCAATACTCACAGAGTTATCCACAAATTCTGTGGATAACGCGGATTGGTATTAGCGCTTGAGAACCCATTATTGGCCCGCTAGACTGCGCGCCCTTTTTCTTGTGACCGGCCGGCAAAATCCGCCCGGATTGAGAGAACCCATGAAAGCCGATACGCATCCCGAATACCAAGTAATCAGTGTCACCTGCACCTGCGGGAATGCGTTCCAGACGCGGTCGACTCTGGGACACGACCTCGCGGTCGAAGTGTGTGCCAACTGCCACCCTTTCTACACCGGCAAGCAGAAGATCCTCGATACCGCGGGCCGCGTTGACAAATTCCGCAAGAAATACGCCGCAGCAGCCTCGCGCTGAGCGAACCTTCCGAGCGTTCGACGCTACTCACAGAGGCGCCCCGAGGCGCCTTTGTGCTTTGAGGGGCGCGCGCTTCCCGGAACTTGTGGTGCCAGCGCCATATCGTAGTTAAATACGCGCTCGGCCCCGCCCGCGGAGACCTACATAATCATGAAGCGCATTCGGCTGATTCCGCTACTTCTCGCGGCCACCTGCGTGTTCGTCTCCGGTTGCGCGAGCAATCCGGCCACGGGCGGGAAAAACGTGGTGCTGGGCTCGATGGATGGTGAAAAGAAAACCGTCCAGAAACATCACCAGGAAATCATCAAGGCTCTCGGCCTCTATGACGACCAGGCCACGCAGGAATACGTGCAGAGGATCGGGTCGCAACTGGCGTTGTCGAGCGATCTGCCCAACGAGGAATTCAAATTCTTCGTCATCGACGATCAGGCGATCAACGCCTTCACCACCGGCTGCTGCAATGTCTACGTCAATCGCGGATTGCTGACGACTCTCAATTCCGAAGCCGAGCTCGCCGGCGTGCTCGGACATGAGATCGGACACATCACCGCGCGCCATCCCGCTCGCCGCCAGACTCGAGGCGTGGCCGCTTCACTGGGAGCGATGGCGGCGGCCATTCTCACCGGCTCCAACGCCATCGGGCAGCTCGCCAACATCGGAGCTCAGGCCTGGATGATGGGTTACGGTCGTGAAAACGAGATGGAAGCGGACCGCCTCGGGCTCAAGTACATGGTGAAGGCAGGGTACAAACCCGAAGCCATCGGCAATGTGTTCGACATGTTCCAGGCGGGCGAGAAATTCGAGCGGCAGCGCGCGGCGGCTGAAGGCCGCGAACCTCGCCTGTATCACGGCGTATTTTCCAGCCACCCGAGTCCGGATGAGCGCGAAGTGCAGGCCGCCAAGGGCGCCGCCAAAATCACGAATGCGCCGCCCGACGGTTGGATCGTGCGCCGCGACGAGTACCTGACCACCATCAACGGCATCGCCTACGGCACGAGCAAGGCGCAAGGCGTCGTGCGCGACAACCGCTTCTATCACTCGGAGATGGGCATCACGGTCGCGTTCCCGCGTGGCTGGACGATTGAGAATCAGCCCGTGCGTCTGCTGGCATTCACGCCGAAGAAGGACGCGATGATGCAGGTCATGATCGACGCCAAGCCCGAGAAACAGGCGCCGCGCGAATTTCTGCTCAGCAAATTGAAAGGCGCATCGGTGTTCAAGGGCGAGCCGATCACCACCGCGGATGGCGAGGGTTACACCGTGGTGACGCGCAGCGGTTCGCCGATCGACAACGGGCTTGGGCCCGTGCGTTGGGCAGTGATCTACCGCAACACAGAGCGCTTTCATTTTCGCCGGCGCGAGTCGCTCCGCGCTCGACGGCGTGCCCGAAGTCGACGGTCTCATCAAGTCGACCTTCATGACCTTGCGCGGTCTGCGGCCCGCCGAGTTCCCGCTGGCCGAGCCGTATCGCATCAAAGTGGTGAAGGCCACCGACGCGACGAAGTTGTCTGACTACGCGCAAGACATGCCCGAGGACAAGTTCAAGAAAGAAACTCTCGAGCTGATCAACGCGATGTATCCGAACAAACGGCCGCAAGCCGGGCAGCTGTTCAAGATAGTCGAGTAGCAATTCTCCACGCGCATCCGCGCGCTCGTTGCCTTGATTCCGCTCGCGGACCGTGTAAGGCTCGTCGCGTCTCCAGAAGCTGCGACGTCATGTCCGACAAAACACTCGAACTCACCGATCCCGCAACCGGCAAGAAAGCCATGCTTCCCGTGCGCTCCGGCACCATGGGTCCACCCGTCGTCGACATCGCACCGCTCGCCAAGGAATTCGGCGCTTTCACCTTCGATGCCGGTTACGGCGCGACCGCAGCGGTCGAGAGCAAGATTACCTACATCGACGGTGACGCCGGTGTGCTCACGCATCGCGGCTATCCCATCGAGCAACTCGCCGCGAAAAGCTCCTTCATAGAGGTCTGCTATCTACTGTTGAACGGCAACCTGCCGAGCAAGCCGCAACTCGCCGAGTTCACGCACAGCATTCGCAATCACACGATGATCAACGAATCGCTGCTGCGATTCTTCGGCGGCTTCCACCACAACGCGCACCCCATGGCCATGGTGTCGGCGGTGGTGGCCTCGATGTCGGCGTTCTATCACGACTCGATGGACATCCATAATCCGCGCCATCGGGAGATTTTCGCGCACCGCATCGTCGCCAAGCTGCCAACGATCGCAGCGGCGGCATACAAACACTCCCTCGGCCAGCCATTCGTCTATCCACGCAACGACCTCGACTACTGCTCGAACATGCTGCACATGTTTTTCGCGGTGCCCTGCGAGAAGTACAACGTCGATCCGGTGGCTGCCGAAGCGCTCGATCTGCTGTTCATCCTGCATGCCGACCACGAGCAGAACGCCAGCACGTCCACGGTGCGGCTCGCCGGTTCGACCGGCGCGAACCCGTACGCGGCGATTTCCGCCGGCGTTTCCGCGCTGTGGGGTCCGGCGCATGGCGGCGCCAACGAGGCGGTCCTGCAGATGCTCGAGGAGATCGGCACCGCCGACCAGATTCCCAAATACCTGGCGATGGCAAAGGACAAGAGCAGCCACTTCCGCCTCATGGGTTTCGGCCATCGCGTGTACAAGAACTTCGATCCTCGCGCCAAGATAATCCGCGAGATGTGCCACAAAGTGCTGGGCAAGCTGGGTCGTGCCGACAGCCCGCTGCTCGAGCTCGCCTTGCGTCTCGAGGAAATCGCGCTCAAAGATGAATACTTCGTGGCGCGCAAGCTCTACCCGAACGTCGATTTCTACTCGGGCATCATCTACTCGGCGCTGGGCATTCCGCGCTCCATGTTCACGGTGATGTTCGCGATCGCCCGCACCGTAGGGTGGGTGGCGCACTGGCAGGAAATGATTTCCGACCCGGCCATGCGTATTGGGCGTCCGCGCCAGTTGTATACCGGGCCGACGCTGCGCGATTACCAGGACATCGGCACGCGCTAGACGCACGGCGCCGAGCGGAGCTGCGCCCTATTGCGTGCGCGGCGGGTCCTCGGTCTCCAACAACACCTCGAGCTCTTCAGCGTCGATGCGTCGCATGGGTCTGCCGTCGACCGGACTCACCGGCGCCTGGCGGATTCCGTCGACCGGAAATACCGTGGCGTCGACCACGTGGTCGTCGAATTCGAAGTGCACGCCGGGATAGGCGACTACGCGATCCGCGCCGAATCGGACGCGGCGCTCCACCACTTCGTGATCGATGCCGAGATCCATGAGCCTGATGGTGATCGACTCGGCGCGTTCCGCGAACAGATGCAGCTGAATATCGTTGTGCTCGGTAGCGGTGCCCGCCAGGACCGAGCCCACCAGGCGCGGCTCGAAGTCCGACAGCATTTGCATGGCTGACAACGCGGCGTTGCGCTGCCCCGCGAGAACCTCACCGTGCTTCGTACCGCCGAACAGCCGGTGGTATTCGGCGAGTGCGTCTTCGATCTCGCGGTTCTTCGGAAGCACCGAGCCATCGGTTACCCCGAAGCGTTCCGCAGCCTTGCGCTTGGCGGTGAGAAAATCCCGGATGCCGTGTTCCGACATGATGCGCGCCGCTTCCTGCGCCAGCGCGCGCCTGAGATTTTCCGCACGTGGAGGGAGTTTCTTCATGGTTCAGAAGATGGGGTCGGAACCGCCCTGTGGTGTTTCTGGTGACGTGGGGTCGATGTCCTGCGGGCCAAGGCCGGGGTCGCCGATGTATCCCTCTTCAGTGGGCAGTTTGTCATTGCGAAAATACTCGAACACGGGATCCAGGTCGGCATCCTTCGTGCCTCCGGTCCGCGCGTTGATTTTCATTTCCACGATTCCCTCGGGCACCGAGCGCGGTTTCTCCGGCACGCCGCGCAATGCGTCGCGCATGAAATCCACCCAGATCGGGACGGCGGTGCGTGCACCCTCTTCGGTTTCTCCTAACGGGGCAGGGTCGTCCATGCCCACCCAGACGCTCGCGACCAGGCTGTCGTTGAAACCATTGAACCAGGTGTCGACTGAGAGGTTGGTCGTGCCGGTCTTGCCGCGCAGGTCGGAGCGACCGAGCGCCAGCGCGCGCCGCCCGGTACCTCGCGTGATGACGTCCCTCATGATGTCGTTCATGAGGAAGGAAACCTGTGGCGAAATCACGCGCTCGGCGGGTTCGGTACGCCGCGCGCCCGGCGGCAGCGGTGTCGGTGGAACGACGGTTGCGCTCACGTCGGTGATCTTGGCGCGCTCGGCGGCCGAGGCGGCCTCCACCGGTGACGCACACTCCGCGCAAACCGTGCGGGGCTCGGCCGAATACACGATCTGTCCTGCAGGGCCTTCGATGCGGTCGATGTAATAGGGCTCGATCTTGTAGCCGCCATTGGCGAACACCGCGAATCCGGTCGCCACTTCGAGCGGCGTCGCCTGCATGCTGCCGAGCGCCAGCGTCAGGTTGTTAGGTAGCTGCGCTTTCGCGAAACCGAAGTTCTGCACGTAGTCGATGACTGGACGCATGCCCACTTCCCTGAGCAGACGGATCGACACCAGATTGCGCGACTGGACCAGCGCCTCGCGCAGGCGCATCGGGCCGCGGAACCCACCACCGGAATTCTCCGGCCGCCAGACCTCTTCGAGATTGGGGTCGTCCATGATGATGGGCGCGTCGAGGATCATCGATGCCGGTGTGAATTCGCCCGCCATCGCCGCCGCGTACATGAACGGCTTGAAACCGGAACCCGGCTGGCGACGCGCCTGGGTGACGCGATTGTATTTGCCGCGCCCGCCGAAATAGTCGAAGCCGCCAACCAGGGACACGATGGCGCCGTTGTTTGGATCGAGGGCCACCAACGCGCTCTCCGCCTCGGATATCTGCGCGAGCTCCGCCGGCGCATCGGCCTTCTCGTGTACGACGTACACCACGTCGCCGCGCGCAACGATGTCGGCGGCGCTCTTGGGCTCCGGACCGAACGCGAGCTCGGAAACGCGCCGCTTCGCCCACGACATCCCGGCCCATTCGATGTTCGACAGTCCCGTACCCTTGATGAATACCTTCGCCTGTTTCTCGGCGACGGATATCACGATCGCCGGCTGCAGGTTGCCGACCGTGCCGTACTCGTCGAGCAGAACCTCGAGCGCGTCCTGGTCCTCATTGCCCGAGAGATCGACCCGGTTCCTCGCCCCATGCCAGCCCTGCCGCCGCGAATAATCGATGAGGCCGATGCGCAGTGCGTGATTGGCTGCCTTCTGCAGCCGGCCGTCGATGGTGGTGTACACCTTGTATCCAGCGTCCTGTGCCGCCGGGCCGAAACGCCGGAGGATCTCGAGGCGCACCATCTCGGCGACGTACGGCGCTTCGACGTCGGCGATGGCGCCGTGCGCCTCCGCTCTAACTACTTCCTTTGCGGCCGCGTCGGCCTGCGCCGCGTCTATGTAGCCGAGCTCACGCATGCGGCGCAGCACGTACCCGCGCCGTTCCGCGGCGCCCGCGGGATTGGTGATCGGGTTGAAATTCGAGGGCGACTGCGGCACGCGCGCGAGCGTTGCTGCTTCACTGACCGTGAGCTCGTCGAGTTGTTTGCCGAAGTAGGTTTCAGCTGCGGCCGCGACACCATAGGAACGCTGCCCGAAAAAGATTACGTTCAGGTACAGCGCGAGGATTTCCTGCTTGCTGAAATCCTGCTCGAGACGTTGCGTCACGAAGATTTCTTGAAGCTTGCGCCGTAGCGTGCGCTCCTGTGTAAAGAACGCACTGCGCGCGGTCTGCATGGTGATCGTGCTGGCGCCCTGAGAAACGCCGCCGGAGGTGGCATTCACGAAGATCGCGCGGAGCACGCCTTTCCAGTCGAAACCGTGATGCTCGAAAAACTGGTCATCTTCGGCGGCTACGAACGCCTGGCGGACGATCAAGGGGATCTGGTCGTACTTCACCGGATTGCGGCGTTGCTCGCCGATCTGCGAAATCAGGTCGCCGCTGCTGGTATAGACGCGCAGCGGCACCTGCAATTCGTTGTTCTTCATCGCGGCGACCGACGGCAGGGTCGGTTCGAGATAGACGTAGCTGCAAATGAGCGCGTACCCGGCGGCAAGTGTGATCCCCGTCACACCCATCACCACCTTGGCGAGCAATCGAAAGTAGTTTGGCTTCACAGAATGCGGGTCTCGTCGGTTGCGGCGGCTCCAAGCCCTATGCATAGTAACCGCCGTCGATATGCATACTCATCGAAAGGTGGGGACGCAAAGCTTCCGGTCTAAGGGCACCTAATGGCCTACGACAGCGGGGTTGCCGGCTCGAACACGTCACAGTTCGAGTTGATACGCACAACCGCCGTCTGGTTCCCATGCCCGTCCCGCCGGACGCTATGAGTTCCTACCCGACGTGGCCTTCCGAGGGGTATCCCGTGGAATCCGCCAGTTTCGTGAGGAGCGTCTCGTTCAATTTAACTTCACGCTGATATATAGTGTCTTGGGATTAAGGCAGGTCGCTCGATTCTCGTTCTAACACTCTGAAAGGACTGCGAAAGTGCTGTTCTTAACGCGCAAGTATCGTCCGTTGCTCGGGCTTGACATAACGACTTCGTCAGTCAAGTTGATTGAGCTCGTGATGAGCGGTGGCACCTATCGCGTCGAATCGTACGCGGCGGAGCCGACACCGCAGAATGCAATGAACGAAAAGGCGATCGTTGACGCGGAAGCGGTCGGCGAGGCGATTCGTCGTGCCGTCAAACGTTCTGGTGCCGGTGCCAAGGAAGTCGCCATCGCGATCTCCGGCGACGCCGCCATCACCAAGGTCATCCAGATGCCACGCAGCCTGCGCGAGAGTGATCTCGAATCGCAGGTCGAGATGCAGGCCGACCAATACATTCCCTTCCCGATGGACGAAGTCAGCTATGACTTCGAAGTGCTCGGGCCGTCCGAGAAAGATCCCGACACCAACGACGTGTTGTTAGTCGCGACCCGCACGGAAAACGTCGAGCAGCGCCAGGCCGCGGTGAATGCCGCCGGACTCACGGCGAAGATCGTCGACGTCGAAGCCTTCGCCCTCGAGAACGCCTGCCGCCTCATGACGCACCAGATGCCGGATGGCGGCATCGACCGGACGATCGCCGTCGTCGATTTCGGCGCGAGCAGCACCACCTTCAGCGTGCTGCGCAACCTCAAGGTTGTTTACACGCGTGATTTCGCCTTCGGTGGCCAGCAGCTCACCGAAGAAATCATGCGCACCTACGGACTCTCGATGGAAGAAGCCGGCCGCGCCAAGAAAGAAGGCGGCTTGCCGGGCAACTTCCAGGCCGAGGTGCTCGATCCGTTCATCGATGACATGACGCAGCAGGTCAGCCGCTCGCTGCAGTTCTATCTCGCTTCGGGCTCGGGCCGCGATCAGCCGGAAAAAATCCTGATCTGCGGTGGCTGCGCCAACATTTCCGGGGTTTCCGACGTCATCTCAAGCCGCGTTGGAATTTCGGCCGAAAAGGGTGACCCGCTCGGCCAGATGAAACTTTCGTCCCGCGCCAAGGCGCAGGCGGTTGCGCGTGACGCCACCGCACTGCTCACGGCCTGCGGACTCGCACTGCGGAGCTTCGACAACTAATGCCTCGCATAAACCTACTTCCCTGGCGCGACGAAGAACGCAAGGAGCGCAAGCTCAAGTTCCTCGTTGCGCTCGGCGGTGCAGCGGTCGGCGCCTGCCTCACGGCATTCGTCGGATTCCTCATGATGGACTCGATGATCAGCGCCCAGGAGACTCGCAACGCGAGACTCAATGAGCAGATCGCCGAGCTCGACAAACAGATCGAGAAGATCAACAGTCTCGAAGCCGACAAGGCGCGTTTCATCGCGCGCATGGAAGTCATCGAGAAGCTGCAGCGCTCGCGTCCCGAGATCGTGCACATCTTCGATGAGATCGCGAAGCAACTGCCCGATGGCGTGTACCTCACCGGCATCACGCAGACCGGCACGCGCTTGAAGTTCGAGGGCATTGCCCAATCTTCCACGCGAGTGTCCGCGTTCATGCGCAACATCGACGGCTCGAACTACCTGAAGAATCCCGAGCTCGACATCGTCGAGACGAAGGGGAACAACGTCAGCGGCGCGACGTTCATTCTGTTCGCCGAGCAGGCCGGCGCGGCTGCCGCCACCGAGGCCGAACCCGTCAAACCGAAGCGACGTGTAGCGTCGGGCGGGGGCTGAACATGAGCATTCTCGACGACCTCAAGTCACTCGATCCCAACGATCCGGGCCGTTGGCCGCTTCCAGTGCGCGCTGGCGCCGTGGTGCTGTGCTTCGTGGTTCTCGCTGCGCTTCTCTTCTACTTCCTGGTGTGGAACGAGAAGAAGCCGGAGCTCGACAGCGTCGCCGCCCAGGAGCAGACCCTGCGCGATACCTTCAAGTTCAAGCATTCCAAAGCCGTGAATCTCGAGGTCTATCAGCAACAGCTTGCTGACATCGAGCGTTCATTCGGTGCCCTGCTGCGCCAGCTGCCAGGCCGCACCGAGGTGCCGAACCTGCTGGTCGACATTTCCCAGGTGGGTGTGGGCGCGGGGCTCGAAGAAAAACTCTTCCAGCCGTCTGCCGAGATCAAGAAAGACTTCTACGCCGAGCTGCCTATCAAGATCAGGCTCACCGGTTCCTATCACCAGATGGGTGAATTCGTCAGCGGAATCGCCGCGCTGCCGCGCATCGTCACGCTGCACGAAATGACGATCAAGCCGGACAACAAGGATGCCTACGACAACCTTTCGTTCGAGCTGACGGCCAAGACTTTCCGCTATCTGGACGACGCTGAGGTCGCGGCCGGCGAGAAGATCAAAGCTGACGCGCTACAAAAGCCGCAGTAAACGAACGGCCAAGCACAGGTTATCGACATGTTTTCGAAACAGAAAAGCAATTGGCTGGTCATCGGCACCTTGTGCGTGCTGGCGAGCGCCTTGTCGGGCTGCTCGAGCAAGGACGATGAGCTCGAACAGTTCATCGCCGACACCAAGAAAGAGCCTGGCGGCCGAGTCGAGCCGCTGCCGGAGCTCAAGCCCTACGAAAGCTACGCCTATGAATCCGCGACGATGCGTTCGCCATTCATGCCCGGCGGCTCCGGGGCGAGCGCCTCCGACGCGCTGCGGCCGGACAGCCGGCGCAATCGCGAGTTTCTCGAACAGTTTTCGCTCGATACGTTGCGCATGGTCGGGACATTGCGTCTCTCGGACCGCACGTACGGCTTGATCAAAACCAAAGATGGCCTCGTGCACCGCGTGCTGCCCGGAAATTATCTGGGTCAGGCGGACGGCCGGGTCATCGAGATATCGCCTTCGAAGATAAGTGTCGTGGAAATAGTTCCAGACGGGCTTGGCGGCTACATGGAACGGCCTGCCTCGCTTGCCTTGAATTGAAGATCCACGCCAGGGAGTAGATGCGAATGAATAAGATCACCATCCGTCAGTTGACCGCCTCGACACTGTTGTGGCTCACCGCGTGCGTCATCGTTGGCTTCGCCAGCAGTGCTGCGAACGCGCAGGGTACGCCCAACAAGCTCGAGTCAATCGACGTGCAGAACATTTCCGGTCAGCAGGTACAGCTGACGCTGCATCACTCCGCTCCGCCCAGCGAGCCGGTGGCATTCACCATCGACAATCCCGCGCGCATCTCACTCGACCTTGCGAACACGGCTCTTGCCCTTCCGTCGCGCCGCATCGACGTGCGCTCGGGCGGCGTCGATTCAGTGCTCGCCGCGGAAGCGGCCGGCCGCACCCGTCTCGTGCTCAATCTCGATCGCCTGCTGCCTTATACGACTCGCGTGTCCGGCAACGACGTCATCGTCCTCATCGGCGGTGCAAGCACCTCGCCCACCGCTGCCGCCGCCGCTTCCGGCGGTGTCTCCGGCTCGCCGGTCGCGCGCACCACGCCGGTCGCCGCACCCAGTGGCCCGCGCGCCATCCGCGGCATCGATTTCCGCCGCGGTACTGGCGGAACCGGGCGCGTCATCGTGCGCCTCTCCGACCCGCACACCCCGGCCAGCCTGCGCCAGCTCGGCAATCAGATCGTGGTCGACTTTGCCGGCGCCGAAGTCGCCAGCAATCTCGCGCGCCGCTATGACGCCGGCGACTTCGCAACCCCGGTCACCGGCTTCGACGTCGTTCGTGTCGGCGATGGCGTGCGCGTCGCCATCAGCGCGTCCGGCGATTTCGAACATCTCGCGTACCAGTCCGATGACCAGTACGTCGTCGAAATCCAGCCTGCGCGCAAGGCGCAGGCGAAGGTCGAAGACAAACGGGTCTACACCGGTGAGCGGCTCACCCTCAATTTCCAGGACATCGAGACTCGCGCCGTGTTGCAGCTGCTCGCCGATGCCAGCGGCCAGAACATCGTGGTCTCCGATTCGGTCCAGGGCAGCGTCACGCTGCGACTGCAAAACGTGCCCTGGGATCAGGCGCTCGACATCGTTCTGCGCACCAAGGGCCTCGACAAGCGGCGCAACGACAACGTGATCATCGTCGCTCCGACCGAAGAGCTCGCCGCGCGTGAAAAGGCCGAGCTCGCCGCCCATGCGGACGTGCAGGACCTCGCGCCGCTGCGCAGCGAATATCTGCAGGTCAATTACGCCAAGGCGACCGATCTGGCGAATCTCATCAAGGCGCAGGGCTCCTCAGGCGGCCTGCTGTCCAAGCGCGGTACGGTTTCGGTGGACGAACGTACCAACACGCTGCTGCTTCAGGATTCCTCCGATCGTCTCGAGGACATCCGCCGTCTCGTCGGCACGCTCGATATTCCGATCCGCCAGGTGCAGATCGAAGCGCGCATCGTCATCGTCAGCGACGACTTCTCGCGTGAGCTCGGCGCGCGTGCCGGCTTCACCGGCAATCGCCCGAACGGCAACGACGGCTTGTTCGCCACGTCAGGCACCGCGTCTTCGGTGGACACCACGCTTGGAAGCGCACTCGAGAACCTGGCGGGCGGCGGCAGCCCGTATCCAGTTGAAGTGCCGACCGGCCCCGATGCGCCGGCGCGCTACAACGTCAACCTCCCGGTCGGCAGCCCGGCCGGATCGCTCGCCTTCATGTTGTTGGGGTCCGACTACCTGGTCGACCTCGAAATTTCGGCAGCGCAGAACGAGGGCCGCGGTGAAGTCATCTCGACGCCACGCGTGATCACCGCGAACCAGCGCGAAGCGAGCATCGAGCAGGGTGTGGAAATTCCCTATCAGGAGTCCGCTTCGTCCGGTGCCACCACCATCCAGTTCAAGAAGGCCGTGCTCTCCCTGAAGGTCACGCCGCAAGTCACACCGGATAACCGCATCATTCTCGATCTCAACGTCAAGAAAGACAGCGTGGGCCAGGTCATCGTCGGTGGCGCGGGTCAGCAGGTGCCTTCAATCGACACTCGTGAGATCACCACCTCGGTGATCGTGAATGATGGCCAGACCGTCGTGCTCGGCGGCATTCTGGAAACCGAGCGTCGGGAAACGGAAAAGAAGGTGCCATACCTTGGCGACGTGCCCGTGCTCGGCCGGCTCTTCAAGACGACTAACAAGACAAACAACAAGGACGAATTGTTGATCTTTGTCACCCCGAAGATTCTTCGTGAAGGGGTCAGCGTGTACTGAGCGGCCAACGTACCGGTCGCCGTACTTCACAGAGATTCAGGAAACAGACATGCGTAATATTCTCGTATCAGTTGTTATGTTCGGCTTTGCCCTCGCGGGTTGCGGAGGCGATGAAGACGCGTTCCGGCCACCGGCGGGTCCTGGGAACCCGGGCGGTCCAGGCGCGCCCGTCGCGGCGCAACTCACGGTCGTAGCCAGCGTTCCGAGCATTCCTTCCGACGGCTCGACGCCTGCCACCATCACTGCATTCGCGCGCGATGCTTCGAACAACCTGATTGCGGGAGTGCCGGTGGAATTCTCGGCCAGTTCCGGAGGTCTGAGCGCGGCTACGCCCACCACCGGCACCGACGGCACCGCTACTGCCTCACTCGGCACGGCTGGCGACGGATCCATCCGCACCATCACGATCACTGCAACCAGCGGCAGTCTGAACGCCACGACCACTGTTCAAGTCGCCTCCGGCGGACAACAGACTTCCGTATCGATGGGCAGCGGGACCGGCGCCAACTTCCAGGCCGGTGTACTCCAGATCAACAGCCCAAGTCTTTCCGCGGGCGGCAGCACCACGGTGCAGGCCGTGCTGCAGCAGTCAGACGGGAACCTGTACACCCAGTCTGCCAGCATCAACTTCAGCTCGCCTTGCGCAGCGCAGGGTCTGGCCACCATCACCAATCCTGTCGTCACCTCCTCTGGTATCGCCAGCGCCACGTACGTGGCGACCGGCTGCAGCGGGCCAGACGTCATCACCGCGACCGCCACCGTCGGTGGCTCACCCGTGTCGGCGACCGGCACGGTTACCGTGGCCGCAGGCACCGTTGGCTCAGTGATATTCGTATCGGCTACGCCGACGAACATCGCGTTGCGCGGCACCGGCAGCTCCACGCATCCTGAAGTTTCCACCGTGGTGTTCCGCGTACTCGATTCGTCGGGCGGCCCGCGTGTCGGCACGACGGTCAACTTCACATTGAATACGACGGTTGGCGGCATCTCGGTCGCGCCGGCCACCGCGCAGAGCGATGCTCAGGGCAACGTCCAGACGGTCGTGCAGGGCGGTACGGTGGCCACCACCGTGCGTGTCACCGCAACCGTGCAGGGCGTGACGCCAGTGCTGGCCACGCAGTCGAGCCAGCTCACCATCACCACCGGCATTCCCGACCAGGACAGCTTCTCGCTCTCCGTGGCGTGCGCGAACGTCGAAGCCTGGGGTGTTGACGGCGTGGTAGTGCCGGTCACGGCCCGCCTGTCCGATCGATTCAACAATCCGGTTCCGGATGGAACCGCGGTCACCCTGCAGACAGAGGGCGGCTCCATCGTGTCGCAATGCCAGACCGCAAATGGCCTCGGTGCGTGCACGGTGAACTGGACGAGCTCCAACCCGCGACCGGGAGTTCCGCCTACCGGTGAGCCGCGTCCCGGCCGCTCCACGATCTTTGCGACTGCCATCGGCGAAGAGTCGTTCACCGACACCAATGGCAACGGTTCGTTCGACAATGGTGAGGCCTTTGCCGATATGGCCGAGCGATTCCTGGACGAGAACGAAAGCAATGCTCGCGACCCGTCCGAGCCCATCTACGACTTCAACAACAACTCCACGTATGACCCGGCTGACGGCATCTTCAATGGCGTGCTGTGCCTCGATACGAGTGGCCGTTGCAGCGCCCAGGTGACTACGGGTATTGCCACCGACAACCTGATCATCATGTCGAGTGGCGTGCCAACGCTCGTTTCGCCGGCGCCTGGATCCACACTGGCGCCGATTCTGGCGCTCGACAGCACGCGGTCATATCCGATCAGGTATGCCGACCTCAATGACAATCCGCTGCCGGCCGGTACGACGATTGGGTACTCGGTCACTGGCACGGGACTGTCATTGGGTGTGCCGTCCACGTTCACCACGCCCTGCTCGACGGAGCCGTTGATCTACTCGGCGACGATCACCGCCAGCCCGACCGCGACCGACGGCACGCTGACGGTCACCGTCACGTCACCCGGCGGGTTGCAGACGATTCTTTCGTACCAGATCAACGTGCCCTGATCGAACTCGTCGTTTGACTTGAAACGGCCGCCTTCGGGCGGCCGCTTCATTTCCGCTATGCTCATCGCCCGATGGCGTCGCGCAAGACCAATGTTTTCCTGATCGGCCCCATGGGATCGGGAAAGACCGCCGTCGGCAAACACCTGGCCCGCCTGCTCCGAGCCCCGTTTCGCGACAGCGACGCGGAAATCGAGGCGCGTACCGGCGTCGACATCGCCTACATCTTCTCGCGTGAAGGCGAAGCCGGTTTTCGCCAGCGCGAACGCGAAGTCATAGAAGAGGTGACGCGCGAAACGCCCATCGTTCTCGCTACCGGTGGCGGCGCCATCCTGCTGCCGGAGAATCGCCTTGCTTTGCGCGAGCGCGGTTTCGTCGCCTATCTCGAAACTTCCCTGGAACAGCAGGCAGACCGCGTGCGCCAGGGCCGCACTCGCCCACTGCTGCACGACGTGGATCCGCTGACCAAACTCACCGAGCTCATGCAGGTTCGCGCGCCGCTGTATGAGTCGCTCGCCGATTTCACCATCGCCACCGACGGTCGCAAGGTGCACACGGTCGCCGACGCCATTTACGCTGCGTTCCGGGCGGCGCAGGAAACGGCCTGAGCCGCATATACTTTGCGCCCGCCGGCACCGAATGCCGGCTGACCAACGGACTCCTGTGCAGCGAATCGACGTAAACCTGGGTAAACGCAGCTATCCGATATTCATCGGCCCCGGCGCGATGCAGCTCGGCGCCGAGCTCGATAGCTCGATACCGGCCCGCGACATCCTGCTGGTCACCAACACCACGGTAGGCCCGCTGTACGCCGCAAAACTCGTCGCGGCGCTGGCGCCGCGGCGCTGCGTGGAAGTGGTGCTGCCCGATGGTGAGCCTCACAAGACACTGGCCAACGTTTCGCGAATGCTCGACGTGCTCATCGCCAACCGCTTCGCGCGCGATGCGTGCGTGGTCGCGCTGGGCGGCGGAGTCGTGGGCGACATGGCCGGGTTCGCGGCCGCCTGCTACCAGCGCGGCGTCGCCTTCGTGCAGGTGCCCACCACGTTGCTTGCCCAGGTGGATTCATCCGTGGGCGGCAAGACCGGCGTCAATCACCCGGGCGGAAAAAACCTGATCGGCGCCTTTCATCAGCCCGCCGCGGTGTTCGCGGATACCGACGCACTGCGCACCTTGCCCGACCGCGAGCTGCGCGCCGGCCTCGCCGAAGTCATCAAATACGGGCTCATCGTCGATGGCGACTTCTTCGACTGGCTCGAGCAGCACGCCGCGGAACTGCTGGCGCGCGACACCCGCGCGCTCACGCATGCCATCAAGCGCTCGTGCGAGATCAAGGCCGACATCGTCGCGCGCGACGAGCACGAGCGCGGCGACCGCGCGCTGCTCAATCTCGGCCACACGTTCGGCCACGCCATCGAGAGCGCCACGAACTACGCCACCTGGCTGCACGGCGAAGCCGTCGGCGCAGGCATGCTGCTCGCCGCCGACGTGTCGCAGCGACTCGGCTGGGTCGGCGCCGCCGACGTGGCCCGCATCGAGCGCGTGCTGCAGCTATTTGGACTGCGTACCGACGTCAGCTCGCTGTCGGCCGCCACGCTCGCCGAGAAGATGAAAATCGACAAGAAGGTCGCGGCCGGACGCATCCGGCTCGTGCTGCTCAAATCGATCGGCAAATCCGTGGTCACGGGGGACTACGACGACGCGGCGCTGCGGGAGACGTTGCGCGTGCGCTGCGGGTAGCCCATGAACCAGCCGCTCGCGCCGTACGCCGCGTTTGACGAGCGCAGTCGCGGCCGGCGCTTTCCCGAGCCGCCGCCGCGCTTTCGCAGCGAGTTCCAGCGCGATCGCGACCGCATCATTCATTCGAATGCGTTTCGCCGGCTGGTCTACAAGACCCAGGTGTTCGTGAATCACGAAGGCGACCTGTATCGCACGCGGATCACGCATTCCCTCGAGGTGGCGCAGATCGGCCGCACCGTCGCCCGCGCGCTGCACATCAACGAAACGCTGACCGAAGCCATCTGCCTGGCGCACGATCTCGGCCACACGCCATTCGGGCACGCCGGCCAGGACGCGCTCAACGACTGCATGCGCGAATACGGCGGGTTCGAACACAACCTGCAGTCGTTGCGCGTGGTCGATGAGCTCGAGGAACGTTATGCGGATTTCTCCGGCCTCAACCTGACATTCGAATGCCGGGAAGGCGTGCTCAAGCATTGCTCCGCACAAAACGCGCGGCAGCTCGGCGATGTTGGCGAACGCTTTCTCAACCGCACCCAGCCGGGTCTTGAAGCGCAACTATCCAACCTCGCCGATGCCATCGCCTATAACAATCACGATGTGGATGACGGCGTGCGCGCCGGATTGCTCAACGTCGAGGAATTGCAGGACGTGCGCGTGTTCGAACGTTTCCACACCGAAGTTGTCAGGAGATATCCCCAGTCCCCGGCCCGGCGGCAGCTCTACGAGACCATCCGCCGCATGGTCGATTATCTGGTGACCGATCTGATCACGCAGTCGCAAGAGAACATCGCCAAGGCGAAGGTTGACAGCATCGAGGCCGTGCGCGCGCAGGCAAAGCCGCTGATCTCGCTAAGCGAGGACGTGCTTGCGCAGCATCAGGAACTGAAGCGCTTCCTGCGCACCAAGCTCTACAATCATCCCAAGGTGCGGGACGTCATGGATGAAGCGGGCGCCACACTCAAGACCTTGTTTGACGCGTATATGAAGGAGTCATCACGCCTGCCACCTGAACATCAGTCATTGGTCGCGCGCGCCGAAGCGGCGGGCGGCAGATCGGCGGCTGCGCGGGTGGTGGCGGACTATGTGGCGGGGATGACGGATAGGTTCGCGTTTCTTGAATTGACGAAGATCCAGGCCGCTGGTCGTTAGCCGTTTGAAAAAGTATTCCGATCAGTCATTTGGTATGCGAGAACGAAGATGACAGAAAGTTACCGTGCTCAGCTAGTGCACACGCTTCGAAATGTTCTTCGGCCACTGGCTCGAATCTTGTTTCGGGCTGGCGTGCGCTTCGATGAGTTTGTTGAGCTTCTTCGCGGTATCTACGTGGAGATCACAATTCGTGATGCTCTGGAGTCTGGTCAGAAGATTAGTACGGGCCGAATCTCAATACTCAGCGGAGTTTCGAAGCGCGATGTCGATCGGCTTGTAAGCACAGATGAGTGGCTCCGAATTCCCAAGCCGACAGATGCCGCTGCGCTTGCTGCAGTATTACACCGTTGGCACACGGATTCGGCTTTCCTCGGTCCATACGGGGTCCCTCTCGAACTGCCACTAACTGGTCAGACGGGTCGTAACTTCACCGATCTAGTAGGCGGATCTCCGATCCCAATCGACGCGACTAGCGCGTATGAACAGCTATTGTCAGCAAAAATGATTGCCAAGTCTGGAGATACTCACGTGAAAGTGTTGTCGCGTTCATACGTGATGCCAGAACCACTTTCCCCAGAAATGCTTGAACACTTTGGGAGCGCGATGACTAATCTCGCGTCTACATTGAACTTCAATATGACGCCGGCGCAGAAGACGAAAAGGTTGGAGCGATCTGTATTTCCGGACGACGGATTGCCGGAGGAATTGCGCGAAGAGTTTGATCAGTTTGTTCGTGAGCGCGCTCAAGAACTGATTTCTGACGTTGACGATTGGCTTGCGGCGGCGACTCGAAGGCCAATCAAGAACCCATTGCAGCGCACTAACACTGGGGTGAGCGTTTTTCAGTACGTTGCTCCGGCGGACCATCGCATTGAGCTTGAGAAGCATGTGATCTCAGGGGCTTAGACCGACTTCGGCACGACAATAACTATCAGACGGCGCCTAGAATGACGATAGGCTTTGACGCAGTCGATGTTCGCTTGTTAACTTATAGCGTCGCAACACAGGGCTATTCCGAAGTCCGTGAACTGGTCCACAGATCCGTTGTTTTTGTGCGACGTTATGTAACAGGGAGAGTGCCATGTTGCTCAAAGCATCCCAGCCGCTAATGGGCGTAGCCCGAATGGCTGTCTTAATTGGACTTATTGTAGCCACCCCTGCGTATTCAGACGATTTGAGCATCTCGGTCGTTGGCGCCATCGAAGCGACCGATTGCCAAGCACAAACAATTGCTGTCCTCGGAATAAACTTTACTGCAAGCGACGCTGGAACTGCCGCTGCGATTTGTGGGTCGGGGACACCATCCGAGCTTCGTTACGTGGCTGTCACAGGATTAGCTGACTCTGGTAAATCGGCGCGCCTGACAAAGCTCGTCAAGCTCTCGACTGGCCGTTACGTGCCTGGCGCGACTTTTGTTTACCTCAGCGGCTCGGTCTCCGAGGCTCACATTGCAACAGGTGAAATTGTATTGAGCGGTGCAGTAGTGTCGTTCAGTCCGGGGAGCGTGAGGGCCGGCGACGTTGTGGAAGTTCTTGGAACACAGCCAATTCTTGGTGGCGTCGTTCTTCCCGTGACAGTTCATGTAACTGCGACAGTAGGAAGCGAAAGCGTCGATTTGGTTTCCGAGAGTTCGATCGGTTCCGGTGCGAGCCTCAAGAGCTCGATTGGGTCCGGTACCAGCGTGACTAGCTCAATCGGGTCTGGCACAAGCCTCAAGAGCTCGATTGGGTCGGGTACCAGCGTGACTAGTTCAATCGGGTCTGGCACAAGCCTCAAGAGCTCGATTGGGTCCGGTACCAGCGTGACTAGTTCAATCGGGTCTGGCACAAGCCTCAAGAGCTCGATTGGGTCGGGTACCAGCGTGACTAGCTCAATCGGGTCTGGCACAAGCCTCAAGAGCTCGATTGGGTCCGGTACCAGCGTGACTAGCTCAATCGGGTCTGGCACAAGCCTCAAGAGCTCGATTGGGTCGGGTACCAGCGTGACTAGTTCAATCGGGTCTGGCACAAGCCTCAAGAGCTCGATTGGGTCCGGTACCAGCGTGACTAGTTCAATCGGGTCTGGCACAAGCCTCAAGAGCTCGATTGGGTCCGGTACCAGCGTGACTAGTTCAATCGGGTCTGGCACAAGCCTCAAGAGCTCGATTGGGTCCGGTACCAGCGTGACTAGCTCAATCGGGTCTGGCACAAGCCTCAAGAGCTCGATTGGGTCGGGTACCAGCGTGACTAGCTCAATCGGGTCTGGCACAAGCCTCAAGAGCTCGATTGGGTCGGGTACCAGCGTGACTAGTTCAATCGGGTCTGGCACAAGCCTCAAGAGCTCGATTGGGTCCGGTACCAGCGTGACTAGTTCAATCGGGTCTGGCACAAGCCTAGATAGCTCGATCGGTTCTGGAATTAACTAGCTAGATCCGGCTTTTTATTGAGCTTGGCGAAAACGCCCTTCCATCCATCGCGATTGGGGGCAAGGGCTCTACTCCCAAATTTCGGGGATTGAGAGTCCTGTTTCTGGTCTATCTCACCCGATATTCGTGGAGCATCCGCAAGCCTGCCATGGGAGATTCCGCGCGGAAGGAAGATGAAACCATCGAAAGAGGATGCTGCTGAGCTGGCTTTGGCCGCAATACTCGACGTTCTCGCTTCGATATTGGTTCCGCTCGACATTACGCCCGCGCGCCTCGGCCAGATTGCAAAAGTTTCGTTCGTCAAAGCGAGCGCCGTTCACGCACGAAAGCGTAGTTCCGGGCGGCCGCATCTAGCGCGAATCGCGGCCCTTACCGGCCTAAGTCGGGCCGAAGTGAAAAAGGTCGTCGCGGCCAACTTCAAATTTGTGTCTCGCGAGCCCGAAAGTTTACCCAGGGCAATTCGAGTCCTCAGCGCATGGCGAAACTCAAGAGGATACTCGCGCGCAGGCAGGGGATCAGAGTTGCGAGTTACAGGCTCGTTTCCCAGTTTTGAGTCGCTCTGCCGCGACTTCAGCGGCGATATTCCATACAAGGCAGTTCTCACAGAGCTAGAGCGCAGGAATAGCGTGAAGCTCACGAAAAACCGCACAAGAGTGTCGATAGACGATTCGTCGCAACATCGAAATGCCCGCGAGCGCGACTTGTCGCATCTTATCTTTGCCGCCTCGATGATCGGAGAGCTTTCGCACAGCGAAAGGATTCTGGTGAAACGAAAAGAAAAGATAAGCGCCTCGAATGCAATTCAAGATTCGTATGTCGAAAACGCGATTGCAGGCCGTGTGACTGAACTTCTCGATAACCTTCCCCAGATGTTCACATCGCGGAAAAAGCCCAAAAAGAATACCGGTCGAGTCAACGTCTACACGCTAGTCGTGAGAAGTGAGCGCATTCGGAGCGCGCGAGGCTGAACATGGCGTCAAAGAAACAGCATGTGAAGTACTTCGGTGGTGCAATGACAGCCCTGTGTGAATTGATGGCATCCTTCGGAATATCCAGGAAAATAGCTGAGAACCAATTTCACATTGCTTTGGAAAGAGGGTTCGCGACCAAAATATTGCCGCTCAGCCGAGAGACCAGACCAATCACGATCATGGCGGACTTGTGCAGACGTTGGTATTTCGAAAAGGCATATGTAGACAAGTCTGGGAAACCAAGGCCACTGACTTGGAATGGTCGTTCCGGTACGCTGCTCAAACTCGCCGAACGAGTGAACGGGAAAAAGAATGCCAAGATAATTGTTAGCGAACTAGTATCACGAAAACTCGTGCGCCGAATGCCAAATGGCACTTGGATTCCGCGTTCACAAGTTGTTGCGCCAGCGGGTCTGGATGCCGCACAGGTACTTCGAACTTCGACGATGATGGAACGTCTGCTCCGAACTGTCGCCTACAATAGTGAGCGCAACTACCGGGGTGACGTCTTGTTGGAGGTCTTAGCCCAAGTCCCGCGATTGCCCGCTGTCGAAGTTCCCGCGTTCAAGAAGTTTGCAAAAGCGCAGGGCCTGATTTTTGCGATGTCGGTCGACGATTGGCTGGAATCGCGAAATATTCCACGATCACACCGAAATCGAATTCCGACGCGTGAGGCTGGCGTCATCGCATTTGCCTTTGAGCAACCGTCCTATGGTCATAAATCAAGGGAGAAAACTCGTTAATTCTTCGGCAACTCTTCCCTCAACGCCCTTCTCAAAATCTTCCCGACATTCGTCTTCGGCAGATCATTCTTGAAATACACGTGCTTCGGCACCTTGTACCCGGTCAGCGACTTCCGGCAGTGCTCGATCACTTCCTGCTCGGTGAGATTCGGATCCTTCTTCACGATGAACAAGCGCGACCACTTCACCCGCCCGCTCATCCGGCTGCGCAATCGCCGCCGCCTCGAGCACGCCGGGATGCGTGACCGCGACGCTCTCGACTTCATTCGGATACACATTGAATCCGGACACCAGGATCATGTCCTTCTTGCGATCCTCGATGAACACGAGGCCACGCTCATCGATGCGGCCGATGTCGCCGGTGCGCAAGAGATCGTTGCCGATCATCACCTTCGCGGTTTCATCTGGCCGGTTCCAATAGCCGGCCATCACCTGCGGGCCGCGCACGCAGATCTCGCCGACCACGTTGATGCCGAGCTCGTTGCCGTCATCGTCGCGAATGCTGATTTCCGTGGAGGGAATCGGCAGGCCGATCGATCCATTGAACTCTTCGCCCGGCACGTTGATGCACGCGGCGGGTGAGGTTTCGGTGAGTCCCCAGGCCTGCGTCAGGATCTTGCCGGTCACTTCCTTCCATCGCTTCGCCACCGCTTCCTGCACGGCCATGCCGCCGCCGAGCGTGATGCGCAAACTGCTGAAATCGACCTTGTCGAATCCGGGGGTGTGCAGCAGCGCATTGAAGAGCGTGTTCACGCCGCTGATGTATGTGAACTTGTGTTTGCGCAGCTCGGCGACGAACGCCGGGAAATCCCGCGGGTTGGTGATGAGCACGTTGCGCCAGCCGAGCACCACGAACAGCAGGCAGTTCGCCGTGAGCGCGAAGATGTGATACAGCGGCAACGCGGTGATCAGCGTGGCCGGGTCGCGCGGGAAAGACGGGCCTATCCACTCGCGCGCCTGCAACACGTTGGCGACCATGTTGCCGTGCGTGAGCATGGCGCCCTTGGCCACGCCGGTGGTGCCGCCGGTGTACTGCAGGAAGGCGATGTCGGCATGCGACAGGCTGACGGGCTGCAGACGCACCGCGCTGCCTTCCTTCAGCGCCTGCTTGAACCGCTTGGCGCCGGGCAGGTTGTATGGCTTCACCTGCTTGCGCTTGTGGCGCACCACGAAGTCGACGATGTTTCCTTTCGGAAACCCGAGCAACTCGCCCACGCTGGTGATGACCACGTGCTTGATGGGGGTGTGCGCGATCACTCCCTGCAACACGTGCGCGAAATTCTCGAGGATGACGATGACGGTGGCGCCCGAATCGCTGAGCTGGTGCTCGAGCTCGCGGCGGGGTGTACAGCGGGTTGGTGTTCACGACGGTGAACCCGGCACGCAGCGCGCCGTGCACCGCGATCGGATACTGCAGGGTGTTAGGCATCATGATGGCGACCCGGTCGCCTTTCTTGAGCCCGCAGCTGGTCTGCAGGAACGCCCCGAACTGCATCGACAGCACGTCGAGCTCGCCATAGGTCATGGCCTTGCCCATCTGCACGTACGCATCGCGCACGGAGTGGATGGCGAGCCCGCGTTCGATCATTTCCTTGAGGGAGGGGTATTCGTTTACGTCGATCTCGGCCCGGACGCCCGGCGGATACGACTTGAGCCAATGTTTTTCCACGACCACCCCTCGAATGCAGTGTCGCAGGCTAGCTCGCGGGTTTGCGCGGGGCAACTAGCAGCGGCTTGAGCTTGGGCCAGACGTTTTCGAGCATTATTGGCTGCCCCTGGGCACTGGCGTGGATGCCGTCGTCTTGCATGAGGCCGGCTTCCAGCGCCACCCGGTCTAGCAGGAATGGCACCAGCACCACGGATTGCTGCTTGGCCAGCGTCGTGAACATGTCGCGGAACTCCTGTGCGTAACGCTGGCCGTAGTTAGGTGGAATCATCATGCCGACCAGCACCACCTTGGCCTTCGCCGCGCGCGCGAGTTCGATGGTTCGCCGCAGATTCTCGCGGCTCACGGTCAGCGGCAGTCCCCGCAACCCGTCATTGCCGCCGAGCTCGATGATCACGACCTCGGGCTTGTGCAGCTGGAGCACGCGCGGCAGCCGGGCGAGCCCACCCTGCGTGGTCTCGCCGCTCACGCTGGCGTTGATCACCTTGTATCCGTACCCTTCGGAGGTGATTCGCTGCGCGAGCAGATTTACCCAACCCTGCTGAATCGTGATGCCGTAACCGGCGCTGAGGCTGTCGCCCAGCACCACTACGGTGCGGGGCGCGGCGACTTCGGCTCCGGCCGGGGTGACCAGCGCGAAGACCAACATCAACTGAATGGATCTGATGAGCGTACTCAAAGCCGAAAGCCTCACAAAAAAGGTTACCAGTCCCGAAGGCATGCTGACCATCGTCAACGATGTGTCATTGGACATCGCCGCGGGTGAATCAGTTGCCATCGTCGGCGCATCCGGGGCGGGCAAGTCCACGCTGCTGGCGCTGCTGGCGGGGCTGGATTCACCGACTTCCGGACGCATCAGCCTCGCCGGCGCCGACTTGACGGCACTCGACGAAGATGGGCGCGCGCGGCTGCGCGCGCAGCGCGTCGGCTTCGTGTTTCAGTCCTTCCACCTGGTGCCGTCGCTGACGGCGCTGGAAAACGTGATGCTGCCGCTGGAGCTCGCGGGCCGCCGCGATGCGCGCGATGCCGCCACCGAGACCTTGGGACGGGTGGGTCTCGCCCAGCGCACCGGTCACTACCCGCGGCAGCTTTCCGGTGGTGAGCAGCAGCGCGTGGCGCTGGCGCGCGCCTTCGTCACGCGGCCGGCGGTGCTGTTTGCGGATGAGCCCACCGGCAACCTCGACACCAACACGGGCGATCGCATCATCTCGCTGCTGTTCGATCTCAATGCGCTGTCGCAGACCACGCTGGTGCTGGTGACGCACGATCGCGCCGTGGCGGCGCGTTGCGGCCGCATCCTGCACATGGACTCGGGCCTCCTCAAATGACCGTCGTGCCATGAGAGCGCTGACACTCGCGCTGCGAACGCTGCTTCGCGAATGGAAGTCGGGCGAGCTCGCCGTCCTGGTGCTCGCCATCACGGTGGCGGTGGCCGCGCTCACGGGCGTGGGATTCCTCGTCAATCGCATCGGCATCGCGGTCGACAACCAGGCCGGTGAAGTGCTGGCCGCGGACCTGCGCCTGGAATCCGGTCAACCGATGGACGACAAGGCGCCCGCGGAAGCCCGCCGGCGGGGTCTCGAGGTGGCAAACATCACGGGCATGTTCAGCGTGGTCTTCAACGGCGACCTCAACCAGTTGACCTCACTGCGCGCCGTCTCGGAGAAATATCCGCTGCGCGGCCGCGTGATGTTGTCCGATGAGCCTTTCGGCGCGCCGCAGGCGGCGTCGGGCAATCCGGCGCGCGGGGCGGTGTGGCCGGATTCGCGGCTGGCGGCGGCGTTAGGCGCGACGGTCGGCACAGACCTCCACATCGGCGGCCGCACGTTTCGAGTCGCGCGCATCCTCATCTCGCGCCCGGACCAGGGCGCCACGTTTCTGGAACTGGCGCCGAGTCTCATCATGAACGCGGAGGATCTCGCCTCCACGCAGCTGGTGCAGCCGGGCAGCCGGTTGCGGAACGCGCAGCTGTTCGCCGGTCCGCGCAACGACATCGCGGCTTTCAAGACCTGGATGGAAGCCAACAAGAAGCCGAACGAGGAAATCGAAGACGTCGAGGATTCCGCGCCGCAAATAAAGTCGGCCATCGACCGCTCGTCGCGCTTCTTGAGCATTGCCAGCCTGGTGGCGGTGCTGTTGTGCGCCATTGCGGTCGCCATGGCGGCGCGGCGCTACGTGCACCGGCACCTGGATTCCGTCGCGCTGCTGAAGACGCTGGGGGCGACGCGCGCCTTCACGCTCGCCGTGAGCCTGGTGCAGCTCACCATCGTCGGCTTGTTAGCCGCCATCCTGGGTTCGTTGCTGGGGTTCGGCGCCCAGGCGTGGCTGGTCAAGGTGCTGGCGGGGCTGCTGCGGGGTGGCCTGCCACCGCCAGGTCTCGCGCCGTTGGGCGTCGGGTTCCTGACCGCTATCGCCGTACTCGCCGGGTTTGCGTTACCACCGCTGCTGCAGTTGTCGCGCACGCCGGCGCTGCGCGTCCTGCGCCGCGATGTGGGGCCGCCGCAGCCGCTGGTGATCCTGGCGTTCGGGCCCGCGGTGCTGGCGATCGCCTTCCTCATCTATTGGGTGCTACGCGACCTGCGCACCGCGCTGGTCTTCATCGGCGGGCTTGCGGTTTTCGTCGCGGTGGTCGCCGCCGCGGGCTGGCTGCTGGTCTGGCTGACGACCCGATTCAGGGGCGGTGTCGGCGTCTCCTGGCGCTATGGCCTCGCGAATCTCGGCCGCCGCCGCACCGAAAGCGTGGTTCAGCTCACCGCGTTCGCGCTCGGCATCATGATGCTGCTGCTGTTGGCGGTGGTGCGCAACGACCTGCTCGCCGACTGGCGCCGCAGCCTGCCGGCGGACACGCCCAACTTCTTCTTCATCAACATCCCGCCCGCTGAACACCAGGCGTTCACCACGTTCCTGGAAGAGCGCGGCGCCCAGCACGCGCGCGCGCGGCCCATGGTCCGCGCGCGCATGACGCACATCAACGGCAAGCCGGTCGATCAGATCGAGTTCGTGACACCTCGCGGACGTGGGTTCGCCAACCGCGACCAGAACATCACCTGGGCGGAAGTTCTCGGCGCCGACAACGTGATCACCGCCGGCCGCTGGTTTACGCGCGAGGACTTCGGCAAGCCGCTGGTGTCGGTGTCCACCGAGTACATGGAAGAGATGAACCTCAAGCTCGGCGACGAGCTGCAGTTCGACATCGCCGGCGAAACGCGCGCCGCGAAAATCTCCAGCGTGCGCGAGGTCAAGTGGGACAGCTTCCAGCCCAACTTCTTCCTCATGTTTGCTCCCGGTCTGCTGGAAGGGTCGCAGGGCACCTGGATGACCGCGGTTCATCTTCCGGCCACCAACTCGAAAACCATTTCAGAGCTGGTGCGCCGTTTTCCGAGCGTGTCGGTGTTCAATGTCGATGACCTGCTGCGCCAGGTGCGGTCCGTGATCGACAAGGCGGTCGCCGCCGTGCAGAGCGTTTTCCTGTTCACGCTGATGGCGGGCCTGGTGGTGCTCATCGCCGCCGTGCAGGCGAGCCGCGAAGAACGGCGCTACGAAAGCGCCATGTTGCGCACGTTGGGCGCGAATCGCTCTACGGTGCTCAAGGGTCTGTTGTCCGAGTTTGCGGCGCTGGGGGTGTTGTCGGGCGTGCTGGCCGCCGCCGGCGCCACCGTTGCCGGCCTGTATATCGCCAAACGCGTGCTGCAGATTCCCTACACGCCGGATCCCTGGGTGTGGGTCTACGGTCTCGTGGGTGGTGGCTTGTTAGTGTGCCTGGCGGGTTGGCTCGCCACGCGCTCGGTGGTAAACCAGCCGCCGGTGATCACCTTGAGAAGTGCGTGACAACGCCATCGAAGCTTCCGCGGCGCCGCTCCATGGTGGGCTGGTACGACCCGCGCGTGCTGGCGCATTCGGCCTACCAGGTCGCCATTGCCAACGTCTTCGGCCGCCACTCGGATACACGGCTCATCGAGGCGCTCGCCAGCCAGCCGCAGAACGAGTTCGATTTTTCGGCGGCGCGGGGAGACTTCTGGTTCGACTACACCGCGGACATCGGCGACGGCTGGAACTCCACGTTCGCCATCGCCGACGCCATCGCCCAGCCTGAGCTCAGTGTCGAGCACGGCGGTGCAACGGAGAAAACCCAGTCCGGCCAGGTGCTGATATTCGGCGGTGACGAGGTCTATCCATACCCGTCGCGCGCGGAGTACGACGTTCGCACCGAGACGCCTTACAAACTGGCGTTCGCGGGCCGCGCGCGTCCGGACGTGTTCGCGATTCCCGGCAACCACGACTGGTACGACAGCCTGGTGGCGTTTTCACGCACGTTCTGCCGCCCGGAGCGCGGCTTCGCGGGCTGCACCACGCGCCAGACGCGCAGCTACTTCGCGCTCAAGCTGCCCGCCAACTGGTGGTTGTTAGCCATCGACCTGCAGCTGGGTGCCGATCTCGACGAGCCGCAGGTGCAGTACTTCCAGAAAGTGGCGGCGCGCATGGACGATGCCGCGCGCCTCATATTCTGCGTGCCCGAGCCGCGCTGGATCCTGGAAGACGCCTATCCCTCGCACTCGAATTACGACGAGCACTCGAGCACGCGCTTTCTCGAGGAGAAGGTTTTCCGGCGCAAGGCGCGGGTGTTTCTCACCGGCGACCTGCATTTCTACAAGCGCCATGAGAACGCCGCGGGAATTCAGAAAATCACTTCGGGCGGCGGCGGCGCCTTCCTGCACCCTACGCATGCGCCCGCGGCCAAAGAACTGCGCCACGGCTTCGTGGAACGGGCGGCATACCCGGACGCGAAAACCTCGGCACGCCTCACGTGGCGAAATTTCCTGTTCCCCTTCATCAACCCGAAGTCGGGATGGTTGTACGCGTTCCTCTATGCGATGTCGGCGTGGCTGGCCTCGGCGAGTCTGGAAGCCTCCGACGTCATCGATCTGCCCACCGCGCTCGATGCGGCGATGAACGCGGCGATCCGCGATCCACTGAACGGCATGTGGCTGGTCGCGGTCATCGGCGCCTTCATTTTCTTCACTGACACGCACCTGCGCTCGTGGAAAATCCTCGGTGGCGCATTTCATGCGGTGCTGCACCTGGCAGCGGCATTCATGGTGGGCTGGGTCGCGTTGCTGCTCACGGTGCGCGGCTTCGATCTCGCCTACGGCAGCATGGCGCAATTGCTGATCTCGGGACTCGTCACGTTCATTCTCGGCGGTCCGGTAGGCGCCTTCATCCTCGGCGTCTATCTATTCGTGTCGATCCGGGTGTTCGGCCGCCATGGCAACGAGGCGTTTTCGTCGCTGCGCATCCAGGATTTCAAGCAATGGCTGCGGCTGCGCATCGATCCGGCCGGCGGGCTCACGATCTACGCCATCGCCATCGATCGCGTGCCGCGCAGCTGGCGCGCCACGCAACGCGGCGGCGAAGACACGCTCGTGGCGGACGACGCACGTGCCAGTGCTCCGCGGCTCATCGACAAGGTTGAAATACGCGCCTGAGAAGCGCGCGGCGGCGTCAGCGGCTGACGGTGAACCGGTACCAGCCAATGGGCAGGCTGGCGCGGCGCATGTTGAGGCCTTCGATGCTCACCAGATAGTCGCCGGGACCGAACGCACCCGCATTCAGCGAAACGCGCAGGTGACCATTCGAATCTTTCTCGACGCCGTCGAGCACCGCGACCCGGCCCTGGTTCACGCGATCGATCGACACCTTGAACGAACCGAACTTGGTGAACGACACGTCGGACTTCATCTCGGCGAATTCACCGTGGCTGATGGTCAATGACGATTGAATCGGCGGGCCATTGCGCGACAAGCCGACCAGGATCGTGCGTTTACGCGTCGACGGCGCGATCGGCCGTTCCTGGTTTTCGATCTTTTGTTTGGCGATGGTCGCGTTGCGTGCCGACACCTGCATGCCGAGCACCAGGCAGCCGATCAGCGCGACGGCGGCGAGCGCCGCGGCGCCCATCGTGTACGCCGGGTTCTCCCAGAACTTTTTCGGCTTCTCGGCCCAAGGTTCCGCGATACCGGCCGCGTCCAACAGACGTAAGCCCGCGTGCACCTTGTCGGGAAGGCCGAGCTCCTCGATGAGCTGCGGACGCGAGCGAATCAGTTTTTCAAAATCGGTGACGCCCTTGGGCGGCAGACGGCCGGCGAGGTAACGCTCGACGATCTGGTTCTTGATGATGAATTCACGATCCATCGCAGGCGCAGGTGTGCCCGGCGCAGCGGCGCCACTGACAGGTCCCTGATTCATACCAGAGGGTTCGATACGACTCGCAGCTTCCATGGTGATTCAATATTCCGCACATTCAGGGCCGAGCGGACCTCGCGAGTACCGAAACCGAAGCGCAAGCGTCGCAAGAAGGCCATGCGCCACTCAGGCTGGTATCTGCCGTTGGTCCTACAGGATCGCACCCGCTTATGCTGCGATTCTTATGTCCGCAAGCCGCTGCGCCGCTTCACATTCCGGGAATGGGTTCCCGGGCTTCTTGCGACGCAGTTCGCAGTTTGCCGTAGTGCGCTGGGCTAGCCCGCCCGCTGCGCTGCAACCGTTAATGTTCATGTCTCCCAACTCGAGGTTTGTTTGCCCATGAGGAAGATTTCCAGGTCGCTCGCCGTCGCCGTTTCATCCGCCTGTCTGGGGTTCGCCGCGCATGCCGCATCGGCCGCGGACAGCGAAACCGCCATCACGATCTACAGCTCCGCGCAGCCGGGAGCGATTCCTCCGGAGCTCTATCGCCCGATCCCGGGCCAGGGCGTACCCAACGCGATGGCGGTGCCCGGATACGCACTGGTCCGTGACGACCGCGACGTGAGCATCAAGCAAGGGCGTTCGCAGATTTCGTTCACGGACGTTGCCGCGCTCATCGATCCGACCACGGTAACCTTCACGTCCTTGACCGATCCGGCGACGCGGGTACTCGAGCAGAACTTTCAGTTCGACCTGGTGAGCACCCAGAAGCTGCTGCTCAAGTTCATCGACAAGCAGATCACGGTCGACAAGCCGAGCGGCGACAGCGTCACGCCAGTCACCGGCACATTGCTCTCCGCCATCGACGGCATCGTGTTGCGCGGCGGCGATGGCTCTATCTATTCAATTCCCAATTACACGTCGGTGCGTTTCCCGGATCTGCCGGGCGGGCTCAACACGCGGCCGACGCTGGTGTGGGACATCCAGTCGGCGACCGGCGGCAAACACAAGTCGCGCGTCACTTATCAGACGGGTGGGGTCACCTGGTGGGCGGACTACAACCTCATTTTCAACGAAGGCGCGGATGCCAACAGCGGCCTGCTCGACCTGTCGGCCTGGGTGAGCATCATCAACCAGTCCGGCGCCACGTTTTCCGACGCTAAGCTCAAGCTGATTGCCGGCGACGTGAATCGCGTGCAGCCGGAAATGGATACGAGGATGCGGCGCGAGATGCTGACCATGGCGGCCAATGCGCCGCAGGAGAAGACCGGTTTCGAGCAGAAGGATTTCTTCGAGTTCCATCTGTATACGCTCGGCCGCAAGACCACGCTCCCTAACAACTCCACCAAACAGATCGAGCTGTTCGATCAGGCGAAGAAAATTCCGGCGAAGAAAGTGCTGCTCTACTACGGGGTGCTGCAGCCGTATTTCTACCCGACCCCGTACACCGACCGGAACATGGGCGTGGCCATGAACAAGAAGGTCGACGTCTATCTCGAGTTCAAGAACGACAAACAGTTCGGCCTCGGCGTGCCGCTGCCTGCCGGCCGCCTGCGCGTCTCGCAGCTCGACAAGGCCGACGGCAGCCTGGAGTTCATCGGCGAAGACAAGATCGATCACACGCCCAAGGACGAGCAGGTGCGCGTCAAGCTGGGTTCGGCCTTCGACGTGGTGGGCGAGCGCCGCCAGGTGAGCTTCTCGGTCGACTCCGCCGGGAAAGTCATGGAAGAGGAAATCGAAGTGAAGCTGCGCAATCACAAGTCACAGCCGGTCGATGTGGTGGTGAAGGAAAACCTCTATCGCTGGACCAACTGGACCATCCTCACCAAGAGCCACGCCTTCGAGAAGGAAGATGCGCGCACCATCAGTTTTCCGGTGAAGGTGGCCAAGGACGGCGAGACCGTCGTGCGTTACCGCGTGCGCTACACCTGGTAGGCCGCAGTATCGGCGCGGGAGTGTCGGGACAAGCAGTTCCGTGGGCGCAGCAGGGCGAAGGCACGCCGATGGTCCTTTGCCCTGGGCCTCTAGCCGAACCCGGCAAAAGAGGCCTGGTGCAGCCTAATGTGATCGCGGCCGCTTGAGGAAGTACTCGACCTTGTCGCGATAGGTGCGTGACAGCTTGAGCTCCTGACCCCCCTCGAGCCGCAGGAAATATTCACCGTTCATATGCGCCCGCAGGCTCTTCACGCGGGTGAGGTTGACGATGGTCGAGCGGTGCACGCGCTGGAACAGGCGCGGATCGAGCAGGTTTTCCATCTCACGCATGGTGGCGCGCAGGATGTGGGTGTGGCCGCTGGCGTGTATGCATAGATAGTCGCCCGCCGCGTCCACCCATTCGATGGCCTGCACGGGCACGCGCACGGTTTCCCGGCCATTGCGAATCGGCAGCCAGTTCGGTGTCTGCCCGGCTTCGGCCGGCTCGCTCGCGCCGATCTCGCCGCTGCCGCGCAACTCCGCCAGCAATTGCACGAGGTGGTTGCGTTCGGTGACGGCGACGCGCTGCTCGAAAAGCTCGCGCACGTGCGTGAGCGTGGCCGCGAGCCGCGCGTCGTCCACCGGCTTCAGCACGTAGTCGATGGCCCGCGCCTCGAAGGCCTGCACGGCGAAGCGGTCATAGGCGGTCACGAACACGATCATCGGCAACTCGTGCGGCTGCAGCTGGGCGAGCACGTCGAAGCCGGAAAGGCCGGGCATCTGGATGTCGAGGAACACCAGGTCTGGGCGGTGCTCGCGAATCGCCTCCAGCGCTTCGCGGCCGTTGCTGCACTGGCCGATGATGTCGATGTCGTTGGCCACGCGCAGGCGCAGCTCCAGGCCGCGCCGCGACAGGGCCTCGTCGTCGACCAGCAAAGTGCGGAGTTTGCGCGCGGCGGTCATGAGTCCGCCGGCGCCAGTTCCAGCGGCAACCCGAGCTCGATGCGCAGCCCGGGCTTGTTGTCGATGGTTGCGAAGCGGTGACGGTCCTCGTACAGCACGGCAAGCCGCTCACGCGTGTTGCGCAAGCCGACACCGCGCCCTGCGGCGTGCGCCACACCGCCCGGAATCTGGGCATGGAGGCCCGGTCCATCATCCGTGACCGCGAGCTCGAGCATGACCCCGCGCGCGCGTCCCTCGACCCGGATCGTGCCGCCCTGCTCGGATGGCGTGACTGCGTATTTCACGGCGTTTTCGATCAATGGCTGCAGCAGCAGGCTGGGTACGAGCGCCTCGAGCGCGCGCTCTTCGACGGCGAATTCGACGCGCAGGCGCTCGCCAAACCGCAGCCTTTCGGTAGTGAGGTACAGGTTCATCGCCTCGACTTCCTGCCGCAGCGTCACTTTCTTCATCGGATCCTGATCGAGCGTGTAGCGCAGGAACTCCGACAATCGCATCACGGTCTGGTTCGCGGTGCGGTTCTCATTGTCGAGGATCAGCGTGGAAATCGCGTTGAGGGTGTTGAAAAGGAAGTGCGGGTTGAGCTGGTAACGCAGCATCTTGAGCTGGGCTTCCTGCGCGAGCGCTGCGGCGCGCAAGGTGGCTTCGCGCTGCTGTTGCAGCGACTCGTAGTACTTGATGCCGAAATAGATCCCGGTCCAGCACAGCAGCAGGTAGGTCGAATGCATTGCCTGCCCGAAGAACTCGAGCACCGAACGCATCTCCCATTCCATGGAGTCGCGCGTGAAACGCAAATAGGCCGAGTTGATGATCACGCGCCAGACGAGCGCGAGCAGATAGCAACTGAGCGGCGCCACGATGAAGATGACGAGTGGCGAGCTCGTCCACAGGCGGCGATAGATGTAGCGCAGCTCGAGGCTCAACAGGAAGCCGCTCACTGTCGCGATCGAGATGACCGTCAGGTAACCGGTCATGTGCACGTACTTGGTGTCGTAGATCAGCGTGCCGAGGTACTGCGACACCGCGTACGCCAGCCAGCCGCCGACCTGCAGCGTCCAGAACAACGCAACACGGTTTTTCAGCAGCGGATCGAGGCCCGGCATCCAGCAAAGGTACGGGAGCTGACCGTGCGGAACAAACGCCTCGGCGCGAGACGGGCTCGCCTCGTCTTATTGAACTGCCATTGCAGTTATCTGAATCGCGGTTATTTGGCGGTTTGCGCCACGAGGCTGACCAGCGCCCGCGGCTGATCGAGCAGGAATCCCTGCGCGTAGTCGAGGCCCACGGCCGACAGCCAGTCGCGCACCGCCGGCGTGTCGACGCGCTTGGCGACGCACGAGAGGCCGAGCACCTTGCACGCCTGGGCGATCGCGACGACCAGCGCCTGCGGCACACGGTCTTTCATCGCCACCGCGGTGATCTTCGGATCGAGCTTCAGGAACTTGAGCGCCGAGGAGCCTAACCACCGCAGCGAATTGTGGTGCAGGGTGAAATCGTCGAGCACCACGTGGCAGCCGATCTTCTCGCAGGCCTGGATGAACCCGTCCACGTCGCGAACCTGCTCGACGCAGGATTTCTCGGTGATTTCGAACCCGATGGCCTTGGCCGGCACTTTGTGAGTCTTGAGTATGTTGGCGACGAAACTTGCGAACTTCGGATCCGCGATCGTACCCATGCCGACATTGACGGAGAAACTGGAAGGGTCGTTTTCCCACACCGCACGGTTCTCACCGAGCCACGTCACGAGCTGTTCGACCACGATGCGGTCGAGATCGGAATTGGCGCTTGGATCGTGCACATCCTGCAGCACTCGATCCGGAGCGACACCGAATTCGTTGTCGGCGTGCGCGTCCCGCACGAGGACTTCGAAGCGACGTGTGCCGCCGGTGCCTTTGAGCTTGATCAGCTGCTGGACGTGCAGCTCGAAAATCTGGCCGTAGAACTCGAACTGCCCATCGCCAGCCGCAAGCTGCGGCACTTCGTCGATGAACTCCGGCTCGACGTTCATGTCGGTGTCGGCTTCCACCAGTGCTTCCACTTCGGTGGTGACTTCCTCGCCGCTTGCCTCGGCGTATTCGCTGTCTGGTGCCAGTTCCTGCGCCGGTTCTTCATCCTGGATGAGCTCGGGAATGGCATCGGATTCGAGCTTCAGCTCGAGCTTGGGCAGGCGGTCGGTCTGCACCACGCGCAGATCCGGACGCTTGGGCTCGGGCGCCGGCTTGCGCGCGGCTCCTTTCAGCAGCGACTTCGGATCGATGTCGGAAATCTCGAAGGCGATCGAATCGGAATCCGCGCCGCCACTGGGGCGTTGCTGCGCGGCGGATTTCTGCGGTTGTTGCGGGCGCGCCGCGGGCGCGGCGGGCTTTGCGACTGGCTGGGCGGCCTTGGGCGGCGCCAGCGGCGGCTTCGCGGGAGCTGCCGGACGGGCGGGCGGCGGCGGAACGCTGGCCTGCTGTGGTGCGGCGGGGCGCTGCGCGGGCGGAGCCGCAGGACGCGCGGCCGCAGGCGCGGCCGGACGCTGCGCGGGAGGTTGCTGCGCGGCGGGTCGTGCCGGCGGCGGCGGGCTAACTACTCTGCCGGCCGGAGCAGCGGGCGGGGCGGCCGGCGGCGGCGAGATCGGAGCGGCCGGCGCGGTCGGGCTGCGCAGGAATGCGAGCCGCCGCATGAGATTGGTGGTGGCCGGCGTGACGAATTTCGCCGCGCCCCTGGTGTCGAGGAACTTGGCATCGGCGATGATCATCGCGATGCCGAGCAGATCGTTGAGCGGCGAGCGCGCCGGCAGGAACGCCGCGGCGCGGCCGTCGCCGATGCTCTGGAAAACATAGCTGCGGTCGGCGCCGGCGGAAAGTGCGGCGGCGGCTTCGACCACGAGGTTGTGTTCGTCCGGACCGAGTGCGCCCTCGTCGAGCCACAACACGTCGCCGCGTTCGTCGTGCAGGGAAATCGATTGCAGACGGTTGCCGGACAGCGCTTGTTTCAACGCCTCGCCGATCGCGGCCTTTGAATCGCCGCTAGCTGTGACACTCGCGCTCGCCTGCATTCGTGAAAATTCCCCGGATTGAGCATGCAGACTCGCAAATCAACGCAGGTCCCGCCGTGACTCAGCTCCCGTTCCCTCATAAGGCGTCACGGGGAATTGACGCAGTTATGTTCAATGGCGCAGTGCTTCGCGCAGTGGTTCACACCAATGCCGCTGTCAGAAAACCGGACGAGAGAATTTCGAGTGGCAAAGTCGACTTTGGTACCGGTACCTCGCGGTGATTTGTTGGGCTAGATTCGGGCCGCAGACAGTGATCGACACTGCAACAAACACAAGGACAGGGGGAACAAGGAATGAGTCATTCAGCAAGCGCGCTGTTACGCGCGTGTCTGGTCTTGGCCGTGCCTGTGAGCGCGATGGCGCAGACAGAACCGGTCATCTTCGAAGCCGAGACAGGAACATTCGGCACACCCACAACACTGACGATAGCTGCGCAGAATGGCGTCACCTACGTCACGACATCGCTGGACAACACAGGGGTACCCACCGCGGAACGGATCGCGACGTATCAGGTGACGTTTCCAGAAGCCGGCAACTACGAGCTGTACGCGCGATATCTGGTCGGACCCGGCGGCGCGAACGATGACAGCTGGTATCTCGGCCAAGGCTTCGGTGTAAAGACGCCGGGTGATGGCGCGCAATGGGCGCTGCAGAATGAGACGAACACGGGTTTCACCGCGCCGGGCGCGACCGTCCTGCCCGGCGGAACTGTGCCGACGCAGGTGTTCAAGTGGGTCAAGGTCACGGGCAGCCAGGGTCCGGCAGCCTGGGTCGTGCCCGCGGGCCAGCTCACGCAGACCTTTCAATGGTCCTCGCGTGAAGACGGCATGTTCATGGACAAGCTCGCGTTTGGCCGGGCCGGCGTTTGCTACACGGTGAGCAACCTCGACACGGTGTCGAACGCCACGGGTACTTGCCCGCCGCCGCCGCCGCCGGATCCGCCGCCGTATACGCGCACCGATCCGCCGATCGCCACCGGCAAGGACAAATGGCTCGGCAGTGCCTGGAGTCCCGGCACGGCATCGCTGAACTTCGCTAACTACTGGAACCAGGTGACGCCGGAGAACGGCGGCAAGTGGGGCTCGGTCGAAGGCACGCGCGATGTCATGAACTGGACGCAGGCGGACGCCGCCTACGCACTCGCCAAGTCGAATGGCTTCCCGTTCAAATGGCACACGCTCATCTGGGGCGCACAGCAGCCGAATTGGATGGAGACGCTCACGCCGGAAGAGCAGCTCGAAGAGATCCGGGAGTGGTATGCGGCCATCGCCGCGCGTTTCCCGGACATCGACATGATCGACGTGGTCAACGAGCCGCTGCACGATCCGCCGGATGCGACGAGCCCGGGCAATACCGCGCCGAACAGCGGCAGTGGCAAGTACATCAATGCGCTGGGTGGCGCCAACGGCTTGTATGGCACCGGTTGGGACTGGGTCATCAAGTCGTTCGAACTCGCGCGCGAGTTCTTCCCGGACGCCGAGCTGCATCTGAATGACTACAGCATCACGAACGATGGCAACGCGACCACGCGTTACCTGCAGATCATCCAGCTGCTGAAGGATCGCGGGCTCATCGATGCCATCGGCGATCAAGGACACGCGTTCTCGACCACCGAAGCGGCGCCGATGCCGAACCACAAGAACAATCTCGATCGTCTCGCGGCCACCGGCTTGCCGATCTACATCTCGGAGCTCGACATCGACGGCGTTCTGGTGGGCGTCATCAACGATGAAGTGCAGGTCGCCAATTTTCAGCGCATCTTCCCGACGTTCTGGGAGCACCCGGGCGTCAAGGGCATCACCATGTGGGGATATGTGCGCAACAACCATTGGCGCAATGCCCAGGGTGACTGGATCCTTTACGAGAATGGTGGTGAGCGTCCGGCGCTGCAGTGGCTGATCCGCTACGTCGGCAATAGTCCCGCGGTTGTGGCGCCGCAGACTCTGTCGTTGAGCGAATCCGCGCCGGCCGGCACTGCCGCAGGCACCGTGGCGGCCACCGATACCGATGCCGGCACCGTGTTCTCGCAATGGCAGATCAATGCGGATCCGAGCGGCAAGTTCGTGATCGATCCGGCCAATGGCGTCGTGAGTCTGGTGCCGACGGCAACGCTCGATTTCGAGACCGCCACTTCGTATCAGATCGCCGTCTCAGTCTGGGACGGGTACATGCGTAGTGAGCCGGGCACGGTGACGATCAACGTCGTCAACATCAACGACAACGTTCCGGCCATCACGGCCGGCCAAAGCTTCGACATCGACGAGGGTTACCGGAACGTCATCGGCGGGGTCGAGAGCTCCGACGCGGATGACATCAACCAGATCGGCTTCACCACCTTCCAGGGTTGGGCGATCGTCGGCGGCAACGCGGGCTCGGTGTTGAGAATCACGCCGAAAGTCGGCGAGCTGGTAGTCGCGCGTCCGTTGTCGATCGACTGGCGCAGGACCTCGTACAACGTGGTGGCCACGGTGAGCGACGGTGCAAATACCAGTGCGCCGGCAGCCGTGACCGTGGTGATTCCGCCGCGTGTCGACATGTGCCTCTTCGACATCATCAAGCTCGAAGTACCCAAAGCGAGCGCGCCGCTGGTCTTCCTGCTGGGCGGCAGTCTGGGATCCTGCAATCGACCGCTTTGACGCGAAAACGCCGATGTGTTCGGGAGGGCCGGTTTCAACCGGCCCTCCTTTTTTGTCAGGTAGCGTTCTATCCCCCGAGAAAATCCCGCTTGCCGATATCGACCCCGTTGTGGCGCAGCAGGTTGTACGCCGTCACGTGGTGGAAGAAGAAGTTGGGGATGGCCCAGTTTTGCAGGAACGCGAGGCCCTTGAACTCCACCGTGCGGTCGCGCAAAGGAATCTTGATGTCGCGAGTTTCGCTGCCTTCGAGCGCGGCGGCGGACACGGTGTCGATGTAGTCGAGGGTCTTCTTCACGCGCGCTGACAGCTCCTCCATCGTGGTTTCGTTGTCTTCGAAGCGGGGCGGATCGATGCCCGCCAGGCGGGCCATGGAGTTCTTGGCGAAGTCGCTGGTGAGCTGAACCTGCTTGCTGAACGGCAGCATGTCCGGCGCCAGTCGCGCGTTGACCAGCACACTGGTATCGAAACTTCGTCCCTTGGCGCTCGCGACGCCCTTTTCCATGACGTAGAGCAGTTGGGTGAGCGCCTTCTTGAACACGGCATGGCTCATCGCGTGCATCGAAATATTCATGAACAGTTTCCTTTTAATTCCTTTAGTGGAACAATGCGGCCACCATTGCTCTCTTTGGTGCGCCTATGAGTGAATTATGGTCTGCAGCTCAACTCGCCGTATTCGCGCGGGTAGTCGAGCTCAACGGGTTTTCCGCCGCCGCCCGGGCCTATCGCGTGCCCAAGGTCGCGATCAGCCGCGCCATCGCCGACCTCGAAAAATCCATGGGCGTGCAGCTCATGAAACGCACGACCCGCAGGATTTTTCTCACCGCCGTCGGCGACGCCGTGCTGCCGCATGCGCGCACCATCAGCATCGAGGTCGAGAAGGTACGCCAGCTCGCGCAATCCTTCTCTACCTCTCGCGAGGGAGCGCTGCGCGTCATCGCCGACCCGACCTACGGCCGTGTGCTGCTCGCGCCGCTGGTGCCGCGTTTTCTCGACAGCTTTCCCGACATCGCGCTCGACGTGATGCTCGATGCCGATGAGGGCGCCGAATGGGACGTGGCGATTCGCGCCGGCGCGAACGAGGATCCGAACATGGGCTCACGGCTGCTGGGTGCGCCACCGGCTGTGCTGTGCGCGACCCCGGCCTATCTGCTGAAGCATCCCGCGCCCGAGCGGCCGGAAGGTCTGCGCGATCACGCGCTGCTCACGCCGGCCGGTGAGGGTGCCGAGTACCGTTTCCAGATGACCAAGGCGTCGGCGCGCGCCGAAGTGCGCGTGCGTCCCAAGCTCGCCGTCGACGACCCGGCGGTGCTGCACAGCGCGACCGTGGCGGGGCTGGGCATCGGGCTCCTGCCGGAATTTCTGTGCCGCCAGGGAGTGGCCACCGCCAAGTTGCGTAAGGTACTTGCCGATTGGCAGGCTCCGTCGGCTGCGCCATTGTATGCCGTGTTTCCCGCGGGCCTGGAAAACGATCACCGCGTGCGCAGCTTCGTCGAGTTCGCTGCCGCGAATATCGTTCCGGCCCTGGCGCATTAACCTGGCCCACTGATTCGGGGGAATTCCTGATGTACCGCGCACCGGTCAAGGACATCCGGTTTGTATTGGATGAGCTCATTGGAACGGAGGCGCTGCGCGCCTGTCCGGAATTCGCCGAATACTCCAGTGAAACCGCCGACGCCGTGCTCGGTGAGGCCGCGAGGTTCGCCGAGATGGTGCTCGAGCCGCTGTGCAAGAGCGGCGATCGCGAAGGCGCGCAGTGGTCCGCCGATGGCGTAACCATGCCAGCCGGCTACAAAGAGGCTTATCAGCAATTCTGCGACAGCGGCTGGCCGGCGCTGCGTTCCAAGGCGGAATTCGGCGGTCAGAACGCGCCGGCGGTGCTCGGCACCGCGGTCGAGGAGCTGTGGGCCGCCGCCAACCTGGCCTTCAAGCTCTGCCCGATGCTCACGCAGGGCGCGATCGAAGCCATCCAGCACTTCGGCACACCGCAGCAGAAGCAGCTGTACCTGGCGAAGATGGTGAGCGGCCAATGGACCGGCACCATGAACCTGACCGAGCCCCAGGCCGGCAGCGATCTGGCGCAGGTGCGTACGCGCGCAACGCCCACCGGCCCTAACTACCGAATCTACGGGCAGAAGATCTTCATCACCTACGGCGAGCACGACCTGGCGGAGAACATCGTGCACATGGTGCTGGCGCGCATCGATGGCGCGCCGCCCGGAGTGCGGGGTATTTCGCTGTTCATCGTCCCGAAGTTCTGGGTCAATGCCGATGCCAGCATCGGCACGCGCAACGATGTGAATTGCGCCTCCATCGAGCACAAGCTCGGCATCCACGCCAGCCCCACCTGCGTGATGATGTACGGCGAAAACGAAGGCGCGCTGGGGTTGCTCGTGGGCGAGCCCAACCGCGGTCTGGAATACATGTTCGTGATGATGAACGCGGCCCGGCTGTCGGTCGGCCTCGAAGGTTATGCGCAGGGTGAGCGCGCGTTCCAGCAGGCCGCGGAGTGGGCGCGCACGCGCGTGCAGGGCAAGCCACCGGTGCCGCTCGCGCGCATCGCCGGATCCGCTTCGATGGGCACGAGCTCATCGCCGGCGCCCATCATCGGTCACCCCGACGTCAAGCGCATGTTGTTAGGCATGAAATCCACGGTCGAGGCCTGCCGCGCACTGGCACTGTACGCCGCGCACCAGCTGGACATCGGCGCCGCGCATCCCGACGAGGCGATACGCGCGGCGCACCAGGCGCGCGGCGACCTGCTGATTCCCGTCGTCAAGGGCTTCTGCACCGAGAACGGCATCGACATCGCTTCGGTTGGTATCCAGGTGCACGGCGGCATGGGCTACATCGAGGAAACCGGCGCCGCGCAGACGTTTCGCGACGCGCGGATCACCTCGATCTACGAAGGCACCACCGGCATCCAGTCGAACGACCTCATCGGCCGCAAAATCGGCCGTGATCGCGGCCGTACCCTGCTGGCGTTCATCGAGGAGATGCAGGCGTCGCTCGCGACGCTTCGCGCCAGTCACGCCGCAGCGGTTGCGGCGCGCGAAGCGGCGCTCGATGCCGTGGCACGCCTGCGAAATTCCACCGACACACTGCTGGCGGCTCTCGCCACGGCGCCCGATCGGGCCATGGCGGTGTCGGTGCCATTCCTCAAACTATGTGGCTTCACCGTCGGTGGCTGGCTCATGGCGCGCGCGGCCGACATCGCGGCAAGCAAGCTCGCCGGCGGCGCGAGTGACCGTGAATTTCTCGACGCCAAGCTGGCCAGCGCGCATTTCTACGCCGTGCAGGTGCTGCCCCAGGTGCTCACGTTCGAGCACATCGTGACCCAGGGCAGTGCGCCGGTGGTGGGAACCGATTCGGCGCTGATCTGATCTATTCATTGTTCCTGGGGACACGCCATGGATAGACGGAAATTCCTTGCGATGAGCGGTGTGGCTGCGGTGGCCGGCACCGGGGCGAACGCTCATTTCACCGGCGAAGACCACATACACACTGCCAGCGGCCAGGTGGTGCCCGCGGGCAAACTCGTGATGCGGCGCATTCCCTCCTCCGAAGAAATGATACCGGCGATCGGGCTCGGCACTTCAGGCCCGTTCGAAGTCGGTGCCGACGAAGCCGCGCGCGCTCCGCTGCGCGAGGTGTTGCAGGGGTTTTTCGCCGGTGGCGCCACGCTCATCGATACCTCACCCATGTATTCGACCGCCGAAGCGGTGTTAGGCGATCTGCTCACGCCCGAGCAGCAGGCGAAAGTGTTCGTCGCCACGAAGGTGTGGACGCCGGGGTCGGGCATCGCGGCCGAGCCGAAGGGCGTCGAGCAGATGCAGCGCTCGATGGCGCTGCTCAAGCACAGACGCATCGAGCTCATGCAGGTGCACAACCTCGTGGATGTCGACGCACACCTGAAGACACTGCGGCGCTGGAAGGCGGAAGGGAGGGTCAAGTACATCGGCATCACGCACTACACCACGAGCTCTTATCCGGACCTCATCGCCCTCATCGAGCGCGAGAAGCTGGATTTCGTGCAGTTCAATTATTCGGTGACCACGCGCGAAGCCGAGAAGCGGCTGCTGCCACTGTGCGCCACCAAGGGCGTCGCCGTGATCATCAACCGCGCCTTCGAAGACGGCAACCTGTTCACCCGCGTGCAGGGTAAACCGCTGCCGGCATGGGCCGCGGAATTCGGCGCGAAGAGCTGGGCACAGGTGTTCCTCAAGTTCGTGCTGGCGCATCCGGCCGTGACCTGCGTGATCCCGGCCACCGGCAAGCTCAAGAACCTGGTCGACAATCTCTCGGCCGGAATGGGCGCGTTGCCCGATGCGAAACAACGCGCGCAGATCATTGCCGCGCTTGGCTAGGCGCGCGGCGCACCCTCACCCCTGCACGAGCTTGTAGATAGAACCCGTGCGCACGTCGACGATGAAGAGCTCGCCATCGTTGTCCTGCGCGAACGAGGCGGGGTGCAAGCCCGACGCCCAGCCATCGGTGCCCAGGATCGTCAGCGTCGGTGCGGTGTCGGTCGCAATGTTCCAGATGCGGCCCAGGTTGTAGTCGGCGAACACGTAGCGGCCGATGAGCGCCGGGATGGCGGTGCCGTGATACACGAACCCGCCGACGACCGATTGCCCGGTCGGGTGATCGTATTCAGCCACGGGCGGCAGCAGTGGCGTCGTGGGAACACCGCAGTTGAGCGTGGTCTGCAGCGTTCCTTCAAAGCAGCGCCAACCGTAATTGCCACCGCGCACCACGCGATCCACTTCCTCGCGCGAGTGCGAGCCCACGTCCCCCAGCCACAGCTGGCCGGACTGGCGGTCGAACGACCAGCGCCACGGATTGCGGAATCCCCAGGCGAAGATCTCCGGGCAGTCCTGGGTCCCCGTGCCATCGATATTGCATAGCGGATTGGCGGCGAACGGGTTGTCCGCCGGTATGCGGTAGCGCCGCGATCCGGTGCTGCCGCTGACATCGACGCGCAGGATCTTGCCGAGCAGGTTGTTGGTGAGCTGGCCATTGCCGGCCACGCCGCTCGCGCTGTCGTCGTTGCCGCCATCACCGATGCCCAGGTAGAGGAAACCATCGGGGCCGAACAGCAGGTGGCCGCCATTGTTGTGTCCGCCCGGCTGCGCCATCTCGAATACGATCTGCTCGGAAGCCGGGTTCAGCGTCGCGCCGGCATCGCTCGTCGTGAATTCGGAAATGCGCAGCACGATGACGTCCGGGCTGGTCTCGTGCGTGTACGCCACGTAGGCGCGGGGGTCGGTCGGAAAGTCCGGGTGAAAAGCCAGGCCCAGCAGTCCGTGAACATTGCGAAACACCACGCGGTCGCTGATGTCGAGCACGTTGCTGGTGGTGGTCACGGCAGGCGTGTCGGCGAACGCCACTACATGGCCGTCCTGCTGCACGGCCACCCAACGCGTGGTGTCGTGCGGCACGCGCAGAATCGAGTGCGCGGCAACCAGCGTGAGCCCGGCGAAGACGCGCTGTGCGGCAATGCGAACCGGGGTGGGAGCTGGCGCCGCCTGCGTCGTCGCGCTCGCCGCGGCCGAGGCCGCCGATACATTCGCAGTGGCCGCGCTGTCCACGGCCGCCACCGTGTAGCTATACGCCGTGCTCGCTGCGAGTCCGGTGTCGGTGTACGCGGTGGTCGCGACCGTCGCCACGGCGGTCGCGCCGCCGTCACGGAAGACCCGGTAGCCTGAGATTCCGCTGGCGTCCGTCGATGCGGTCCAACTCACGAGAATCGAACTCGCCGACTGGGCAGTGGCCGTCACGCCCGAGGGTACCGATGGGGCCGTGGTGTCTGCCGGCGGCGGCGGCGGGGGTGGCGGTGGACTCGGCGGCGCGGCGCTATCACCGCCACCTCCACATGCAGACAACAAAACGCCGAGCGACGCCAACGTCGCAAGCACCGCATTCCGATTCATGGCGATTTTCCTAATTGTTCGAGCGCCTGAAAGCGCCGTAAATCTGGCGCCGGACGCGATGTGGCGCCGTCGGAAGGCGCGAAGTCGCGCAGCAAACAAATTGGATTCGGCACGTGGCCGACCGGAATCCGTCTGTAGGAAAAGGCCTCGCGGTGTTAGCCGCAACCTCTAACACGTTGATCGGGATCAGGAACCGATCAGGGCGATCAAATCGTCCATGGATTGAATCAACTGGGCGCCGCTGGCGCGCATCGCTTGCGCGGTGTCGCCAGGCGCGTAACCCACGGCGCGCATGCCGGCGGCCAGGGCCGCGGCAGCGCCCGCCGGCGAATCCTCGATGACTATGCAGTCTCGCGGCGCGGCGCCGAGCCGGCTGGCGGCAAGTAGATAGATATCGGGCGCGGGTTTGGGCCGCGCCACCATCGAGGTGACGTAGATGTGCTCACCGAACTGCCCGGCCAATCCGGCGACCTGCAGCGACATCCGCACGCGCGCCAGCGGCGACTGCGACGCCACCGCCATGCGGTGACCGCGGCGGCGCAGCGTTTCCACCGCCACGCCCACCCCATCGACCGCCTTCAACTCGCGCAGAAAGGCATGAGCGGTGGCAAACGCCCAGTTGTAGATCCAGCCGCTCGACGGCCGCTCCCCGGTGCGCGCCGCGATGGCATCGAGCACTCCGTCGACCGTCTTGCCGAGGAACAGATCATGCGTCTCGGCGACGCTCATTTTCAGCCCGAGCTCGCCCGCCAGCTCCGCCTCGACGCGGCTCGCCAGATACTCGCTGTCGATGAGCACGCCATCGCAGTCGAAGATGAGCGCCGGCAGGACTGCGTCGGTCAAACTACCCTCAATTCTTTCCTGGGGTCAGGTTGATGAACGGGGTGGTGCCGCTGCCCAGCATGTACTGCGGCAACACGCCATTCCATTTCTGTACCGCTTCCCACTCGACCAGCTTGGCATTCTGCTCGAGCGCTTCGGCGCGGATCTGCATCGACTTCGCCTCGGCTTCGGCCGACAGCACCTTCTGGCGCGCCTGCTCCTCGATCTGCTTGGTGCGGTTCTGTTCCTCGATGGCCTTCTGCTGCGCGATCACCTTCTGCTCCACCGAGGTTTCGAATTCGGTGGTGTAAGAAATATCGGTGACCTCGAAGCGCGATATCTCGACGAAGCGCTCGGCGAGATTCTTGCGGATCTGCTCGTAAGCGGCGTTCGTGGCCTTGTCGCGGTTGGAGATGAGGTCCACCGCGTCCCACTTGCCGACGACCTCTTTCAACGTGCCGAGCACCACCTGCGGAATCAACCGCTGTTCCCAGTCGGTGCCGACGTCGCGATACATGGTGTGCGCCTGGTTCTGCTGCAGGCGGTAGTTGAGCGTGTACTTGATGTTCGCCTGCTGCACGTCGCGCGTGTACGACTCGGTTTCACCATCCAGGCGTTTCACGCGGGTGTCGATCTCGATGATCTTGCTGGTGATGGGATTGAAGAAATACAGGCCCTCCGGCAGCGATGTGGAGGTGATCTCGCCGAAACGCGTCTTCACTCCGCGCTGACCAGTGTCCACCACTTTGATGCCGCACCCCGCGACGCTCACGACGATGATGGCGACGACCACCACCACCGCCCACATGAGCATCTTGCGGATCGGCAGGTCGGGCCGGCCATCGCCCGAATTTCCGACGCCGCGCAAAATCGATGTATTGAAAGCCATTGACGTTTCTCCCTCTTGCGCCCTAGCCGCGCCGCAGACGCGCGCGCCCGTCGGCTGACAGCAGCGCGATCGGCCAGAACAATGACATGCGTAGACGTGTTTGCCAGCGCTGCACGCGCTCCGGGCTCGTGTCGGTCGAGTACAGATAGCTCGAGGTCGCGACGAGCGACAGCACGATGAAGCCGAAGAACCAGATGACGCCGATGAGGCGCAGCAACCCGAAGATCATGGCCGGTTCTCCCTAACTCTTCTCGTAGGGCTGGTGCAGCTTGACCGGCGCGCTGGTTTTCTTCCGCATGCGGATGTTGAGCATTTCCACCGCCACCGAGAACGCCATGGCGAAGTAGATATAGCCCTTCGGCACCTTGTGATCGAAGCCTTCGGCGATGAGCATGACGCCGACCAGCAGCAGGAACGACAGCGCCAGCATCTTGATCGATGGGTGCGCCGACACGAATTCACCGATGGCGCGCGCGAACAGCATCATGAGGCCCACCGAGGCGACCACCGCGGCGATCATCACCGACACCTGGTCCACCAGCCCGACCGCGGTGATGATCGAATCGAGCGAGAACACCATGTCGATGAGGATTATCTGCACGATGATGGCCGAGAAACTGACCGCAACTCCCTTTGAAGCGTGACCCTCCTCGCCTTCCGTGAGCTGGTGGATCTCCATGGTGGACTTCCACACCAGGAACAGGCCGCCCGCTATCAGGATGAGGTCGCGGCCCGAGATCGCCTCGCCGATCACGGTGAACAGCGGCGCGGTCAGCCCCACGATCCACGACAACACCAGCAGCAGCCCGACACGCATGAACATGGCGAGGAACAGGCCGATGCGCCGCGCTGTTTCGCGCTGGGCCGGCCCGAGTTTGTCCACCAGGATCGAGATGAAGATGATGTTGTCGATGCCGAGCACCAGCTCGAGCGCCGTCAACGTGAAGAAGGCGATCCAGACCTGCGGATCGGAGAGGAGAGTGATGATGGCATCCATGGGTGGCTGCCATATTAGCGTGCTTTGGTCGAATGGGATTGCCGCGCACGCGTTGTACTCTCTGCCGCCTGCCACCACGGTGAGCTTCATGCACAACCAGATTGCACGTCTCCTGTCGACGCTGATTTTTCTTTTGTTTGCATGGCCCGCGGCGGCGCGCCTGCAATCCGGCGAAGTTCACGTGTGGCAAGTCCAGGAGATCACTCTCGCGGCGGCGCGCCAGTACGCAAATCCCTACGTCGACGTCGAATGCTGGGTCGAACTTCAAGGCCCGGATTTCAAGCGGCGCGTCTATGGATTCTGGGACGGCGGCCGCACGTTCAAGGTGCGCATCGTCGCGACTCGTCCCGGTGAGTGGAGCTGGCGGGTCGGCGCAAACCGCACCGATGACCCGGGCCTCACGGGTGCCGGCAAATTTCGCGCAGTGGCCTGGAGCGAAGCCGGGCTCGCCGAAAATCCCAACCGCAGGGGCTTCGTGCGCGCGACCGACAACGGCCATGCGTTGCGCTACGCGGATGGCACGCCCTTTTTTCTCACCGGTGACACCTGGCTCGCGGCGTCCACCTGGCGCTTGCCATTCAAGGGCACGCGCGTGGCCGCGGACTATGTGCCGGCGGAAGGAATCAGCTTCGAAGAGGCAGTGGCCTGGCGCAAGCGGCAGGGTTTCAATTCCGTTTCGTTCATCGCCGCGTTTCCGAACTGGGCGGCCGATGAGCACGGCGCCACCTTCGCTAACAAGGATGGCGTGTACCTGCGCAATGCCTGGGAAAAATTCGGCCACTGGGCGCCGAACGCGACGATCGCGACTCCCGATGGCGCAACGACCACCGCCAAGGACATGCACGACGAAAACGGCAACCGGCCATTCGCGGTGTTCGCCGACCGCGAAGGTCTGGCCGATTTCGATGCGCTCAACCCGGCGTATTTCGCCAGCCTCGACCGCAAGATGCGCCATCTGTCGGAGCAGGGATTCGTCCCGTTCCTCGAGACCATCCGGCGCGACAACGCGCCGTCCTGGAAACGCTATTTCGACTTCAACAGCTCGTACGCGCGATTCGTGCAGTACCTCATCGCGCGGTACGGCGCTTACAACCTGGTATTCAGCGGCATTCATCTCGACTGGATCCCGAAGGACTTCAGCCTGACCGCGGATGAGTTCAACGAGGCGTTGACCTTCCATCACGCGAAGTATGGCCCGATGCCTTTCGGACAGCCGTTCACTACATTGATCGACCGCTCGACCTTCAAGGCATTCGGCCATGGCGCGCAGGCGCCGTGGCTGACGATGCATACGGTGGGCAACAATCCGCGCAACCACGCGATCTACGGATCGTTGGAAGAGTTGTTCCGCCTCACGCCTGCGGTACCCGCGGCGAATCTCGAGCCTTACTACGCAGGATGGAATCACTCCATCAATCGGCCGGGCGGCGAGACACCGGCGGAGAATTCCGGGCGCGATAACTATTTCGCGCGCGCAATGATGTACGGCTCGGTGTTGTCAGGTGCGCTTGCCGGGCATGTGTACGGCACCGCGGCGTACGACGTCACGAGCAGCGGCGAGCCGGCCGGGTGGCGACCGCACATCTGGACCGCCCTGCTGTATGAGTCCGGTGCGCAGATGCGCCACCTGCGCTCGTTCGTGCTCGCGGAAGGCGCTCGCTACCAGCAGCTCACGCTCGCTTCGCAGGACCTCGAACCGCGCAGCATTCCGGATTCGCTTGCCGACGGTCTCGATGGCTGGTCGTTTCTCATGCGCACCGCGGATCGCGATTTCGCGCTCGCCTATTTCGAGAACAAGGCGCTCACCGCGCGGCTCAAGGGATTTACACCCGGCGCGCGTTATTCATGGACCTGGTTCGATCCGCGCAGCGGTGATTGGGGTCGCCCCGCGACGCTGCAGGCGGATGCCGGTGGGGTCATCACCGCACCCGCTTTTCCCACGCGTGGTAGACAAGCAACGGCCGACATCGCCGCGAAAATCCTCAGGACACCCTGAAGCGGGACTTCCGCGAATGCTGTCAGACGTTACGAATGTGCGCCCGCCGCAATTGACTCACCCCGGTTTTGCCAACATCCTGCAGCCGTACGGTCATCCAGTCGGCACGCGGGGAGGGAGTCATGCGTCGGACGAACACATTGCCGGGGTACCTTTTCATTGGAGTTTTCGGGACCCTCGGCCCTCCGGTAGCGCTGGCGCAACAAAGTACGCCGGCGGAAGCCGAGGCCGCCGATGAAGCCCCAATGGACGAAGTCGTCGTCACGGGATCCCGCATCCGGCAGGATCAGCAAGGCTTCGCGAATCCGGTGACGACGTTTTCGGCGGAGACCCTGGCGCAGTCCGGCAAAACGGACCTCGCGGATTTTCTCTCGCAATCGCCCGCGCTGCTGGGCTCCATCACCGGCGACCTGACGGCGGGATCCAACCCCGGATTCGGCGAAGTGGGTCTCAACCTCCTCGACCTTCGCCACCTCGGTGTCGATCGCACGCTGGTGCTGGTCGATGGGCGCCGCCACGTTTCCGGCCTTGCAGGTTCTGCGGCGGTCGATGTGGATGCGATCCCGACCGATCTGCTCGAGGCGGTGGACGTGCTGACCGGCGGCGCCTCGGCTATCTACGGCGCAGACGGTGTCTCAGGCGTGGTCAATTTCCGGCTCAGGAAAGATTTCGAGGGCCTGACGGTCCGCGGCCAGACCAGCACGTCGGAGGAGGGAGATGGTGACAACCAGTTCCTCGCGCTGACCGCTGGCATGAATTTCAGCGAAGGCCGCGGCAACGTGGCGGTCGCGTATGAGTTCAGCAAGGACCAACGCGTGAACGACCAGGACCGCGACTTCCTGCGCGCACCGCGCGCCGAAGAGCTCGCGCAGAACCAAGACGATGTCGATATTGATTCGCCCGACTTGCCCGACAACATTCCGTACAACGATATCCGCTACGCCGACAGCTCTTTCCTGAGCGCGGTCGACGTGGACGGCGACGGGTTCGCTGATTTCGAAGGCAGTGGCAACGTCTATGACCGGGGCTTCGTACTCGAGAACTCGGGTGGTTACACGCAGGGCGGATCCAGCACGCCGGTCAACGGCTACCAGGGAGATCTCTTCCCGGAGATGGAACGGCACTTGGTCAACCTCGTCAGTCACTTCGACGTGAGCGATACGCTGACGATCTCCGCCGAAGGCAAATACGTGCGCTCGCAGGGATTCACCATTGCCCAGCCGACCTACGACTTCTATCTGTTGATGACGCCCGACAACCCGTTCATGCCGGATGTGATTCGCGATGCGATCGTGCCGGGTGCGGCGCAGGAATTCCTCGAGGACGATTCGTTACCGGACGGCGCGCTGGTGACCCGCGACAATTACGATCTCGGCGTCAACGGCGAAGACAACACGCGCGAGACGCTGCGCGGTGTGCTCGCCGCGAACGGAACCATAACCGATCACCTGCGCTACGAAGCCTCGTATGTGTACGGTGAAACCAAGAGCAGGATCGAGTCGGTCAACAACCGGGTCACGGACCGGTGGCTGGCGGCCATCGATGTCGTCGAAGACGGCTCCGGGCAACCGGTGTGCCGTTCATCGCTGGATCCGGACGCCGATGAGTCTCTCGCCGGTTGCGTCCCCTACAACATCTTCGGGAACGGTGTCCGCGATCCGGATGCGGTCGATTTCGTGAACACGAACAGCATCTCGAATACCAAGGTCACCCAGCAAGTGGTCTCGGGGTCGTTCTCCGGCGATTTCGGTTCGCTCATGGAAATGCCTGGTGGCGCGATTGGCTTCGCGGTCGGCGCGGAGTACCGGCGCGAAACCAGCGATTCCCTGCCCGCGCTCGATATCCAGGATGGCTCGACCTGGAATGGACCGATCACCCCCGCGTCCGGCAGCTTCAACGTCAAGGAAATCTTCGCCGAGGTCAATGTGCCGGTCCTCAAGGACGCGAAGTTCGCCGAACGTCTGTCCTTCGGCGCCGCCTTCCGCGCCTCGGAGTACAGCACTGTCGGTTCCACCAGTTCCTGGAAAGTCGACGGGGTATACGCGCCAGTGAGCGCGGTTACTCTGCGTGGCACGTATGCACAAGCGGTCCGTGCCCCGAACATTGCCGAACTGTTCACGCCGGAGCGATCGATTTTCCACTTCATCGTCGATCCCTGCGACATCGCCGAACTGAACAATGGCACGAGCACTCGCGAAACGAACTGCGCCGAGCTGCTGGACGGGTTGGGCATCGACCCGACAACCTTCCTGCCCTCGAATACGCCGCAGGCGACTCTGTTCACCGAGGGCACCTTCGGCGGCAACCGCGAGCTCAGCGAAGAGACGGCAACCACGTGGACCGCGGGAATCGTGCTGCGGCCGGAGTTCGCTCCCGGCTTCAGCCTGGCGCTCGACTGGTACGACATCGACATCGAGGACGCGATCAATACGCCGGAGGCGCAGGAGGTGGCGCAGCTGTGCGTCGACAATCCGTCACTCGACAATCCGTATTGCGGCGGCATCGACCGAGATCCCGACACGGGTTACATCATTGGCTTCACCGTCCGTCCCGACAACGTTGCCAGCTTTACAACCGCCGGACTCGACGTCGCTCTTAACTACCAGTTCGATACCGAAAGGCTCGGTGGTTTCAAGGTGCAGCTCGTGGGCGGCTATCTCGACCGGCTCGAGTTCGTGTCGGTACCCGGCGCCGAAGTGGACAACGATCTCGAGGAGCAGTATTTCCCGAAGTTTTCGGCGACGTTAGACGCGAGCTGGACCCGTGGCCCTCTGACGCTCGCCTACGGCCTCAACTGGTTCGGGAAGACCGACCGGTTCACACGCGAGACGCTGGCGGGCGATCCCGACTACAGCGATCCGCGCTACTTCAAGGTCAAACAGAAATGGGATCACGAGATCAGCGCGGCATACGACTTCACTGATCACGTGAACGTCTACGCGGGCATCAACAATCTCTTCAACCAGAAGCCGGCGTTCGGCTACGGCTCCAACAGCTCCTACCCGATCTCGGCGATGGGACGTTACTTCTACCTGGGCGCCAGGATGAACTTCGGCGCCGCCAGCCGATGACGAAATTTCGATGGCGCGTGGCCGGGCTGATGCTGGCCACGTTTCCCTGCCTTTCGGCGCCATCGCCGACCCCTTTCGAACTCGACGATTACTATCTACTGGCAACCGTCGACGACCCGGCGTTTTCGCCGACCGGCGATCACATTGCCTACGCTGTGTCGCGCAACGACAGGAAGCGCGACAAGGCGACGAGCGATATCTGGACCGTACCCTGGAGCGGCGGTGATCCTCGCCAGCTCACTCGCACACCCGGCGCGAGTGAGTGGCAACCGCGCTATGGAAGCGAGAAGACGCTGTACTTTCTCAGCGATGCGGCCAGGGACGAAACCACTCAGCTATGGCGGATGTCCGCGAACGGCGGTGGTGCGCGCCAGGTCACGAAAATCCCCGGCGGGATCAAGGATTTCGACCTGTCGCCCGACGGTCGCCGCGCGGCCGTCATCGCCGAGGTGGGTTTGACCGTCGGCAGCAAGAGCGAAATACCGCCGCCGATCGAAACGGAGCGCTTCGTTTTCAAGCGGGACGGCGACGGCTATCTGGATGAGCGTACGCAGCAACTGTTCATCGTCGACCTGGCCACCGGCAAGGCGAGGCAGCTGACCTTTGGCCAGCGAGATCATTGGCATCCGGCCTGGTCGCCTGATGGCAAGTCCATCGCCTACACCGCGAAAGATCGTGGTGAAACGGATCGGGACCTGAACTACGAAATATTCGTGCAGAGCATCGACGCGGGCGAAGCGCGGAAGATCAGCACCTTCACCGGCGCCGACAACGATCCGGACTGGGGCGCGCCGCCTGCCTGGTCGCCGGATTCGCGCCGCGTGCTCTGGCTGGAAGGGGGCGAGGACAAATGGTTCTACTACGCACCGTTTCAGCTTGCGGTGGCCGATCTCGCGAGCGGCGAGGTGACGCATCCCGCGCGCATCGATCGCTGGTTCTATCTTCCGAAGTTCGCGCCCGACGGTTCGATCATCTCGCTGATCGAACAGGACCGCGACACGTGGCTTGCGCGTATCGATGCGACCAGCGGCAAAATTGATTACCTGGGTTCCGGCAAGAAATTCGGCATCGGCTTTGCCGTCGCCGCCAACGGCCGGGTTGCTCTGCTAGAAAGCGATGTCGGCAAGCCTGCTGAAATCTTTGCCATGGACGGGCGGCGCCAGCTCACGTCTCACAATTCCTGGACGGCAGATCGCGCGCAGGGCGAAGTGCGGGACGTCTCATTCGCGAGCGGCGATGCGACGATTCACGGCTACGTCACGTTGCCGGCCGGATTCGATCCCGCGAAGCGCTACCCACTGCTGGCATACCTTCATGGCGGGCCCGTCTATCAGCACAGTCACGAGTTCGACATCACGCCGCGGCTCTATGCCGCCGCCGGCTACGCGGTGCTGTCGATCAATCCGCGCGGCTCGTCGGGTCGCGGCTTCGATTTTGCCAGCGCCATCTACGCCGACTGGGGCAATCTCGATGTTCAGGACATCAGCGCCGGGATCACGCACGCCATCGACGCCGGCATCGCAGACTCCGCGCGCATCGGCGTGTTCGGCTGGAGTTACGGCGGCATCCTCACTGACTACATGATCGCCAGCGACCGGCGGATCAAGGCGGCAGTCTCCGGCGCCGGAGTGGCGAATGCGCTCGCCTTGTTCGGCGTCGACATGTATGCGCGCGAATACCTGTTCGAACTGGGCGAGCCCTGGAAGAACTTCGATACCTGGCGAAAGCTCGCCTATCCGTTCCTGCATCCTGAACGAATCTCCGCACCGACCTTGTTCCAGTGCGCCAGCGAAGACGACAACGTGCCCTGCGTCGGCGCGGAGCAGATGTATCAGGCACTCAAGGCGCGAGGCGTGCCGACGAAACTGATCGTCTACCCGGGAGAAAAACACGAGATCGAGGTGCCTAGCTACCTCGTGCATCGCATGCGCAGCAATATTGCGTGGTTCGACCGCTGGCTCAAGTAAATAAATGGGGACATTCCCCGATTCCTAGCAAATGGGGACAGGCTTCGCCGAATTGCTGCCTAACTGGCGGGTCGCTAAAGCCTGTCCCCATTTGCCCGCGAGCGGGGAATCGGGGAGTGTCCCCATTCCTTTAAAGCGCCTTCAGCCGGAACTCGGCGTCACCGTAGTGGATGTAGTCCGCCCAGTCGGGCGAATGGCGCGCGAGCACCGCGCGGCGCGCCTGAACCAGCGCGCGGCCGATACTGCCGCGCAGCAGTTGTGCATAAAACACGCTGGCGAACGCGGTCGCCGATGCGTCTTCCACCGGCCAATGAGTGCCGACGTAATGGGCCACGCCCGCGCGCAGCAGGGTTTCGGCGAGGCTCAGGTTCCTGGCGATGCTCTGCCCGCGCGCAGTCGCGCCGCGACCGCCGGAACCGCGCCGGCTTGCGCCGCGACGCCGCAACCGCGCGGACTCGCAGGCGTTGAACACCACCAGCGGCGGCAGGCGCGCCAGCGCGGAGAGATGCGCGCCCGAGAGCTCACCGTCAGCCAGGGCGAGGCCGCCGTCACCCGGACGTTGATCGTCGAAATGGGCGTGCCCGGCGTAGTGAATCACGTCGTAACGGCCCGACTCGAATTCGGCGGTCACGCGCGCCATGGTGGCGGCGTCGCCCACCACCTCCGTCAGGCGCGCAGTCTTGGTCCGCGACAGGATGCGCGCGATGCGGTCACGTTCGGCTTCCGCACCGGGCAGATCGCCAGTGGGATTGGCGATCAGCAGCACGGACAACTCGCGTTGCTCGCGCCTGCTCGCGTCGAAGCGCGCCGGCACCAGATCGGCGGTGGCGTAGCGCCGCGATAAACCCCCATCGAGTGCCGGAAACCAGCCGCGCAGGTTGAGGGCTTCCCAAGGCACGCGGCTGCTCGCGGCGTCGTGCACGACGGAAAGCGCCTGGCCGCGCGTTGCGCGCAGCGCCCGTGCCAGCGCCGGGTGCAGCGTGAGCGTTCCCAACTTGCCACCCAATGACTTCACGCGCGCGGCATCGAGCGACTCACTCTGGAATTCGCGCCCGAGCTTCTCGAGCGCGGCGGTGGCGAATTCCTGGCTCTGGGAAAAGATCGCCGCCGAGCTTCCGCCGGTGAGCAGCGACGCACGCCAGGTTTCGCGCGGGCCGCGGCGCGATTCGGCTGACACGATGAGGTGGGCGGTACCCGGCACTCGTCGCGAACGCGTGGCCGCAACCGCGCGCGAGGACGCCAGCGGGCTCAGGCGCAAGAGACCTGCGGGCCGCGCCTTGACGAAGTCGCGCAGTTGCGTGTGCACGGCCTTGGCGTCAGTACGGGAGAGCACGTGCAGGTCCACGCGCGTGAGGCCGATCTGGCCGGCGGCGCGGGCACGCAGGAATCCACGCAGCTGGGCGGCGAACGAGTCGCCGGGGGCGATGCCGGCGTGCGAACCCCAGGCAACCGTGGCCAGCGAGCGGTACTTCGGCACCTCGGCGAAGCGCGTGAGATTTTCCGCGGCGAGCTCGATGACATCGAGGCTCAGGCGGTCGAAGCGTCCGAGCCCGACGAGCAGATAGGCTGTGCGCGGCTTGCGGCCCTTGCGCTGCAAGCTGCGCGGAATCGGCGTCACGTGGCCGGCGTCTCCACTAACTACCCTGTGCTGCAGCCAGTCGCCGATGATCCCACCCAGCCGCTGATCGATGTCCGCGGCCGCGCCGCTCGCCGGCACCCCGCGCAACACTGCGACCGCGGTAGCCGCGGCGCGCGCGTTGGCCACATCGCCGACGCACACGCGGACCGTGAGCGGACGGGCAGCGGTGGCGCGTTGCGGGCGCAGGTGCGCACGCCCGCGAGGCGGCTCGTTCAAGGTGTCGAGGAACAGACGGCGCTGTTCCGGAGTCATGTGCGGCCAATCGATCTTTCCCTGGTACTGCGCACGCAATTCCGCGTCGCGGACGCGCGTCAGCGAACCGCGTTTGACCGGCGGCGCCGCGGCGAAACGCTGGGTTGCACCCGTGGACAGCAGGTCGACGGTACCGGCAATCACCTTGTCGGCCAGCGGCATGTCGCTGTGGCCGCATTCCACGTAGCTGTGGCGGGCACCCGCCAGCCGCGCGAGCTCGATGGGCACGGTGCCGTCACCTTGCTGGCTGTATTCGTATTCGAAGTCGCCGTTGCGCAGCGCCACGCCGGTGGCGGTCGTGCGGTTGCAGCCGACGACCATGCTGAAGCGAGCATCGGCCGGTGCCATGCGCTGCTCGAGACCTGCGGCCGCGCGCAGCAGCGTGGTGTCAGGGCCCGGGCCGTTCGCCGGCCACACCGCGGCGTCGAACAGGTCGAGATCGCTGACACTGCGGTTGGCCGGCAGCAGTTCGTGCAGGCCGGGAAAACTCGCGAACACATTGCGCGCCAGGTATTCGGCGTCGTGCCGCAGGTCGAGCATGGCGATCTTGCGCACCACCGAGTACGTGCCACGCAGTGCCTGCACCGCGGCCAATGATCCTGAGTTGGGCGTGCCGAGCATGATCAGCTGCGAGACGTGTTTGCCGGCGGCGTGCGCCAGCGCAGCACGCGCCACCAGCCCTCCCATGCTGTGGCCGATCAGCGCGACATCGTCGCGCCCATCGGCCGCCAGGCGCTCGGCGAGCAGCTTGCCGAGCGTGGCGATGTCGCGCCGCCAGTCGTAGTCGAGCAGCACGGCATCGAAACCCGCCTTGCGCAAGGACAGCGTGATCTTGAGATAGCTGTAGTTCATGGCCCCCAGCGCCACGACGCGCGACGCATCGTTCGAGCTTGAGCTCGGTGAGGCGCCCGAAGGCGATGTCGATGGGATCGAGCCACAGGATGTCGTTGGGGCGCTTGCCGCCCCGCGTGAAGCCGAGCTGCGAACCCATGATGCCGGGCAGCACGTACACGCGCCGCCGCGGCGTCGCGCGGGCCTTGCGTTTGCGAGTGGTGCTGCGCGCCAGCTTGGCGAGCTCGGCATGCAATTCGGTGCCGAAATACTCGACGAGTCCTTCGTGCGGCGGACTGGACGCCAGCAACGAGATCAGCGAGGCCTCATCGAGTGCCAGCCGGTCGTATGGCGTTATGTGGTCCGCCGGTGTGCCGGGGTCGCTCATGCGCGCACCCCGATCTTGCTGTCTATCCAGTCGAGCACCGGGCGCCACAGGGTGTCGCGATGCCGCGAAGCGAAGAATCCTTCGTGCCCGATACGCTTCGAGCCTGCATCACGCGGCGAATACCAGCGCGACTCGCGCGTCACGTTCGGAAAGAATCTGTTGAGCGCCTCGACGGTGCGGCGAGTCGCGATGGGATCGTCGGTGAGACCTACGCTGAGCAGCGGCGCGCGGATATCGGCGTAGAAATTGCCGGCCAGATAGGTATGGAGGTCGGGACCGAAATGGTCCGGTCGCAGACACCAACGGCGCCACTCTTCATATACGCCGCGCGGCAGCGGCAGCCCCGCCCAGCCGCCGCCGGACGGGATGTAGCCTTTGAGCGCGAGCATGACCGGCCCGTGCACTCGCCAGAACCACCAGGCGAGATATCTGAACGGCGCGTGCTCCCAGGGCCAGTATCCGACCGAGGTCGCGATCTGTACGTGGACACGCGCCAGCGCGTGATTGGCCAGCAACCCGAGAAGCTGCCCACCGATGCTGTGCCCGAGCGTCACCACCGGAACACCTTGCGCGCGCCCCGCGGCCGCGTCGAGGGCGGCGCGCATGTCGAGCAGACCCCAGTCGCTCATGCGCGCGGTTTCGCTGGCGAGATCGGCGGGAGCGGAGCGGCCCATGCCGCGGTAGTCGTAGACCAGCACGTCATAGCCGCGCTCAGCGGCGTACATCGCCAGCTTGAAATAGAAGGTCTGCGGAAAGCCCGTGCCGGCATTCAATACGATGACACCTATCCGTTGCGCAGCGCAGATCCAGTGCGCTGCGAGGTCGCGGCCATCCGGCGCGCGCAGTGCGAACGGCTGCGGAATCACAACGCGTGTGCCTCGATCTGCTTCGCCAGCGACAGAATCACGGCCCGCCGCGCGCTCGATTTGCGCCACACGGCGCCAATGGTGCGCGTCGGTATGGGTTTCACGAAAGGTTTGATGGTGACGCCGCGCGCCGCGCCATAAGCGCCGCGGCCCGCGAGCTCGGGCATCAGCGTGATGCCGACGCCCGCCGCCACCATCTGCCGCAGGGTCTCGAGGCTCGTGGCACGGAAGTCCTGCTTCTCCTGCACACCGGTGCTCGAGCAGATGTCGAGTGCCTGCTCGCGCAGGCAATGCCCATCTTCGAGCAGCAGCAGTGTTTCGCCGTGCAGGTCCGCGAGCTTGATGCTGCTGCGGGCACTCAGGCGGTGATTCGCCGGCATGGCCACGGTGAACGGCTCCTTGTACAGCTCGCAGGAATCGAGGCCGTCCATATTCACCGGAAGTGCCAGTATTCCGACATCGATTTCTCCGGAATGCAGTTTCTCGAGCATCACATCCGTCTGATACTCGTACAACATCAGCTCGAGGCGCGGCAGCTGCTTGCGCAGTCTGCCGGCCACCACCGGCAGTAGATAGGGACCGATGGTGGGCAGCAACGCAAGCTTGAGCCTGCCGGCGAGCGGATCGCTGTGGCCCCTGGCGAGCTCGACGATCTCCTCGCTGGCCTCGACGATGCGGCGTGCGCGCGCGACGATCTCCTCGCCGGCGGGCGTGAGCGACACGCGTTTGGGTGCGCGCTCGATGAGCTGCACGCCGAGGTACTCCTCGAGCTTCTTGAGTTGCGCCGACAGCGTCGGCTGGCTCACGAAGGTGCGCTCGGCCGCGCGACCGAAGTGGCGCGTGTCGGCCACGGCCACCAGGTAGCGAAGGTCTTTGAGCTTGAGGTCGGCCATGGTCTTCCCGCAGGGCGTCGCGATAGACGAACTCTATTGAGTTTATACAATCAATCGATTGGCTGAAACCCAAGCCGCCCCGGAGAATGCCGCCCACGATCAAGGTTTGAGCCAGGTTTCATCAAGGAGTAGTCAATGTTAGGTATCGGCCAGAAGTTTCCCCAGTATTCGCTCACCGGCGTGGTCTCCAATGACCAGGCCAAGGCATTCCAGCCTTTCGACCAGGACACCCACAAGGGCAAGTGGCGCGTAGTCTTTTTCTGGCCGAAGGATTTCACCTTCGTCTGCCCGACCGAGATCGCCGCGTTCGGCAAGCTCGACAAGGAATTCAAGGCGCGCGACGCGCAGCTGCTCGGTGTTTCCACCGACAGCGAATACGTGCACCACGCCTGGCGCAGCACCAAGGACGAGCTGAAGACATTGCCGTTCCCGATGCTGTCGGACATCAAGCGTGAGCTGTCGACCGAGCTCGGGATCCTCGATCAGAGCGCCGGCGTCGCGCAGCGGGCCACGTACATCGTCGACCCGGAAGGCGTGATCCGCTTCGTGTACGTCACCGATCTGTCCGTGGGCCGCAGCCCCGATGAGGTCCTGCGCGTTCTCGACGCGCTGCAGACCGACGAGCTGTGCCCGTGCAACTGGAAGCAGGGCGAAGACACGCTGAAGGCGGCTTGATGAACATCGAACTGATCAGAGACGCGTTGCCCGACTACGCACGCGATCTCAAATTGAATCTCGGCAGCGTGCTGGCCCCCAATGGCGCGCCGGGACTCAATGAGAAGCAGATCTGGTCCATCGCCCTGGCGTCCGCCATCGCTGCGCGCAACACGAAGTTGGCGCGCAGCGTGGAGGCGGAGTCGCGGGCTCATCTTGCGGACCTCGACATCGAGGGCGCGAAGGCGGCCGCGGCCATCATGGGCATGAATAACATCTACTACCGTTTCCTTCACCTGGTGGAAGACGGTGAGTACCAGACCATGCCCGCGCGCCTGCGCATGAACGTCATCGCCAATCACGGCATCGACAAGCTCGACTTCGAGCTGATCTCGCTGGCCGTGTCGGCGGTGAATGGCTGCGGTCTCTGCGTGACTTCACACGAGAAGAAACTGCGTTCGCACGAGGTGTCGCGCGAGGCGATCCAGAGCGCGGTGCGCATCGCGGCGACGGTGCATGCCGTGGCCGTCACCCTCGAGTTCGAGCAAAGCCAGCCGGCCACGGCTGGCGCGGCGGAACTCGCCGCCTGACCGATCCATCGGCCAAACCCCTCCCTTTTGGCCGATAATCAAGGCGCCCGGACATCCGGGCGCCTTTTTCTTTTCATGACTGAGCGCATTCTTTCCGCTGGCGTGGTGGTAGTCAGTCGTGCCGACGACAGTTGGCAGGTGCTCTTGCTGCGCGTCTACAACTATTGGGACTGCCCCAAAGGTGTGGTGGAAGCGGGTGAAGACCCGCTGGTTGCCGCGCGCCGCGAGGTGCGCGAAGAAACTGCCATCGACGCGCTGGATTTCCATTGGGGCGAGGAGTTCATCGAAACCCCTCCGTACGCCAGGAACAAAGTTGCCCGGTACTATCTCGCCGGCACCGAACAGCGCGCGGTCAAACTACCGGTGAATTCCGCGCTCGGGCGCGCCGAGCACCACGAATTCAGATGGCTGAAATTCGAGGACGCTGCAACGATCGTGGTGCCGCGGCTGCAGGACGTGCTTTTCTGGGCGCGGACCCGCATCGAAGCCTGAGCGCCCGTTACGGCGTCACGTCGAGGTCATACGACGCGTCCGCGCTGCCCGCCGCGCAGGAAATCTTCGACATTCAGCGCCAGCTCATCGACCGCGCGCTGACGCGCTTCGAAGGCCGCCCATGCGATGTGCGGCGTCACCAGCAGGTTGGGAATGCCGGGTTCGAACAACACACTGCCAGACGTCGGCGGTTCCTGCGGCAACACGTCGATCGCCGCGCCACCGAGATCGCCGCCCTTGAGCGCAGCCACCAGCGCATCGAGGTCCACCAACGCGCCGCGCGCGGTGTTGATGATGATGGCGTCGGGCTTCATGAGCGCGAGCTCGCGTGCACCGATCATTCCAGTGGTCGCAGGTGTCAGCGGACAATGCAGCGACAGCACATCCGCGACGCGCAGCAGCTCATCGAGGGTGACGCGAACCGGCGAGCCGGCGACTTGCGCGACGGCGTCCGCCTCTTGACGTGATGCGCCGCGACGCTCGCCCACCAGTACGCGCATGCCGAGTGCATCTTGTGCTGCCTTGGCCACCGCGCGACCCAAGGTGCCGAATCCCACGATGCCCAACACTTTGCCGCGAAGCTCGCGGATCGGCGCGCCGGGCACAGTGAACTGGTCGGAGCGCGACCACGTTCCATCGACCGCCGCCTGCCCGTATTCGCGGAAGCGATGCGTCAGCAGCAGGATCGCGCCGAGCACATGCTGCGTCACGGACACGGTGCAGTATTCACGGATATTGCACACCGCTATCCCGAGCTCGCGCGCGGCCTCGAGGTCGACATTGTTGGTGCCGGTGGCGGTCAAGCCTATGAACCGCAAGCCCGGCACGGCACGCATTCGCGCGCGCGTGATGTTGAGCTTGTTGGTGAGGATGAATTCGACGCCCGCGATGCGCTCATCCACCTGGCTGTCGGTCGACGTGGCATGCAGCGCGATGCCGGGCAACACGCGTTCGAGGCTGGCGGTATCGAGATCGTCGTGACTGACCGTGCCGAAATCGAGGAATACGGCTCTCATCCAGCTCCCTAGCTAGTTCTCCAGGCGGGTCGCGGGCGTGGGTGCCAGGCCCGCGGGCGCTGCGAGAGTACCACCGCCCGCGGTCGCCGCGGCGATCGCGGGCGGTATCAGTTTGTACATCACCGGCGTGACGAGGCGGGCCAGCAACGTGGAGGTGATGAGGCCGCCGATGATCACCCACGACATCGGCGAATACAGGCCGATGTTCTGCAGCGCCAGCGGCAGCAGGCCGCCGATGGCCGTGGCGGAGGTGAGCAGGATGGGCAGGAAACGTATCTCGCCCGCCTGCTCGATGGCCTCGTCGAGCGGCACGCCCTGTTCGCGCAACTGGTTGGTGAAGTCCACGAGCAATATCGAGTTCTTGATCTCGATGCCGACCAGCGCGACGAAGCCGATCGAGGCGACGAACGAGATGTCGTTGCCCGACAGCAGCAGCATCAGCAGTCCGCCGAACACGCCCAGCGGCACCACCGTGAGCACGATCAGCGTCGATTTGAAATTGCCGAACTCGAGCACCAGGATGGCGAAGATGCCGAAGATGGCAACAATAATCGCGATTCCGATTCCGCCGAAGGCTTCCTGGCTGGCCTCATCCTCACCACCCAGGTCGTAGGTATAACCGCGCGGCCAGTCCAGGTTGTCCAGCTGTTCGGTGATCTGGCTGGTCAGCTCCCCGACGTTGTAGCCCGGCTGGGCGTCGGCATCGATGGTCATGGCGCGCTCGCGGTTGAAGCGCTGGATGAGCGTGGGAGCTTTCTCGAATTCCAGCGAGGCGAGTTGCGACAGCGGCAGCGTGGTTCCCCCCAGCGAAGGGACGCGCACCTGCTCGAGCGCGGCGAACTCCGCCTGCTGCGCAATCGGCGTTCGCACCACGATCGGATACTGCTCACCCGTGGTGTCCTTGAACGTCCCCACGCTGACACCAGCCACGGCCAGCCGGACCGCACGGTCGAGCTCGGCGGTCTGCACGCCTAACTGCTGCGCCTTGCGTGAGTCGATGCGCAGCTTGAGATTGGTGCGGGATACGTTCAGGGGATTCTTGACGTCACGGGTTCCGGGTGTGGCCTTGACGAGGTCTTCGACGCGATGGCTCAACGCCTCGATGACGGCCAGATCGTTGCCGATCACGCGTACCGAGATCGGCGCCGAGATCGGCGGGCCGTTCTGGAATTCCTTCACGTAGATGTGCGCACCCGGGTAACGCTCGAGCTTCTCGCGCAAAGCCTGCAGTCGCAGCGGCGTTTCGTCGGTGTCGTATTCGTGCAGCTGCACGAATACCTCCGCGTAATTGGCGGCGTCGTTGCGCTGGATGTGGTTGTAATAAATCTGCGGATTGCCATGGCCGAGATTCGCGAACCAGCCCTTGACCTCCGGCATCTTCGCAAGCTCGCCCTCGACCACCTGCAACGCGCGATCCGTCTCCGCCAGAGAGGTGCCGTTCGGCGATTCGACCTGGATCAGGAACTGCGGCGTGTCCGCCTTGGGGAACAGACTGGAGCCGATCACCGGCACCAACGCCGCGGACAGCAGCAGCGATCCACCGAGCGCAGCCGCCACGGTGAACTTGGGCCGTGCCAGGCACCAGTGCAACGCCGGGCGGTAATAGCGGTGGATCCCGCCCATCACGCGTTTGAGAAATGGATTCTCCTGGCCTTCTTTATCTTCCTTGAGCACGCGGCTCGCGACGAATGGAATGATGAAGAGCGCCAGCAGCAGCGATCCGATGATGGTGGCCACCACCGCCATCGGCAGCACGCGGATGAATTTGCCGGCGGTGCCCGGCAGGGCCAGCAACGGGAGGAACGCGAATATCAGCGTCGCGGTGCAGCCGAGAATGGCGACGAAAATCTGCCGAGTGCCATCGAGCGCCGCCTGCAGGCGCGATTTTCCCATGCGCATGTGCCGCGCGATGTTTTCCACGACGACGATGGAGTCGTCCACGAGCAGACCCAAGGCGACGACGAAGCCGGCGATCGACAGCTGGTTGAGCGAATAGTCGAGAAAATAAAGGCACGCGAGCCCGAACGACAGCGACAGCGGGATGGACACCATGACGATGCCCGCGGCGCGCCAGCCGAGCGGCAGCAGCGTGAGCAGCACCAGTGAGATCGCAATGCCGAAGTCGAAGTACAGCCGGTTCAGACGGTTGCGCACGTTGTCCGACTGGTCGAACCCGACCTCGAGCTTGATCCGCTTCGGCAGGTCGGCTGCGAAGTGATTCGCTGCCGCCATGACGCGCTCGCGCACATCGAGAATGTTGTAGCCGTCTTTCTGGTTGGCGGTGATGAAGACGGCGCGTTTGCCCTTGTAGCGGCCGGTGTAGCTGTACGCCGCGGTGCTCCACTCGACGTCGGCGACATCGCGGATGCGGACGATGCGGCCATCGACCGAGGCGATGACGGTGTCACGCACCTGGTCGAGCGAGGTATAGCTTCCCGAAGTCTTCAACGAGAAGCTTCGTGGCCCGAGGTCGACGAAGCCCGCGGGAATATTCGCGTTCTCGCTCTGCACCGCGCCCAACACCTGTGCGGGCGAAAGATTGAGCTCGGACATGCGCCGCAGGTCGACCGCGATGCGCAGCTCACGCTCGGGGTACGCCCAGCTTTCCGAGGTGCGCACGCCTTCGACGGTCTTGAGCTTGTCCTTGAGCTCGCGCGCGTAGTCCTCGAGCTCGCGATAGGGCGCGGTGTCTGACAACAGGGCGATCTGCACCGTGTTCACGAGGCCGGGGGAAAACTTGCGCACGATGATCTGCACTTCCGGCGGGAACTCCGGCCGCAGCGCATTCAACTCGCGGGTCACCTCATCGTATTTCTTGTCCGCGTCAGTGGACGCCAGAAATTCGATCGCCGTGAAGGAGACACCGTCGCGAATGGACGTCTCCATCTTGAGCACGTCGTCGAGCGCGGCGAAGCGGTCTTCGAGCGGCTTGGCGATGAGGCGCTCCAGGTCCTTCGGGTCCGCGCCAGGGTAGATAGCCGCGACGGTGAAGCCGGGAATCTTGAAATACGGGTCTTCCTCGCGCGGCACGCTGCTGAACGCGTACCAGCCGAGCGCGACCAGGCACAGGAATGCCACCATCGTGAACTGATAGCGGCGGATCGGGAATTCGAGAAACGACATGAAACCTCCCTCGCCCGAGCGCTCAGCCTTCGGCGCCGGGCTTCAGGGTGTTCACGGCCTGCTTGGTTTCGCGCAGGATCTCCACGGCTTCGCCGTTTTCGAGGAACAGCGCGCCATCGGTGATCACGGCTTCCCCTGCCGCGAGCCCGCTTTCGAGCGCGATGCTGTCAGCGGTGATGAAGGCGACGCGCACATCGCGCCGCTGAGCCTTGCCGCCATCGACGACGAACACGCTGGCGCGATCGCCATCGCCCTCCACGAGCGCGGCGATGGGCACGTAGGTGAGCGGGGGCGCGGAAGTGTCGGGAGCGAGGCGCAGGCGTGCCACCAGTCCGCTCACCAGGCGCGGCGGCGGCGTATCGAATTGCACTTCCACGGGAAACATTCCCGAGCGCTCATCGGCCGCGCTGGCGATTTCGACGATGGTGCCGCTCATCGCCTGGCCGGGGAACGCGTCCATGCGGATCTCGCCCTTGTCGCCGAGCTTCACGTTGACGATTTCGCGGTCGGCGAGCGCGGCGCGCACCACGTAACCGCGATCGCTCTCGCCGAGCACCAATACCGGCGTGCCCGCCGGTACCAGCTCGCGCTCTTCGGCGAGCTTGCGCATCACCATGCCGTCGCGCGGCGCGGTGATCACCGAATGGCCGAGATTGAACTGCGCCGACTGGCGCTGCGCGGCGGCCATCGCCGCCTGGGTGCGCAGGTCCTGCAGCTGCTCGAGGCTGATGACCTGGTCGGCATAAAGGTTTTCACCGCGTTTCAGATCGCGCGCCGCCTTGTCGGCGAGCTGACGCGCCTGCTCGACCTGCGCGCCCACTTCGGTCAACTCGATCTCCGCCAGGCGCTGGCCTTGTCTGACCACGTCGCCTTCCTGCACGTGAATGCGGCGCACGACGCCGCCCATCTTGAACGACAGCCGCATCTCGTGTTTCGTCACCACGAGTCCATTGGTGTCGATGGGCGGCACCGAGGGACCTTTACTCGCCTGCTGCGTATGTACCGGCGTGGGCTTGCCGACCGCGGGAGGTTCCGAGCTGCCGCAGCCCGCCAGCAGCGCCGCCGCGAAGCCCAATGCCACGATGAGCGTAACCCGTGAGTTCCGCCCGCGTTTCGTCGAAGTGATCATGACGTATACCCTGGACTAGTTAGTGTTGGCGGCCAGCGGCAGAGTGCCGGCGGCGGTGGCGTAGTCGAGGTCGGCCTGGCGCGCGAGCACTGCGAAACGCGTGACATTGAGATTGAGCTCGGCCCCGGTGAGGCTCGAGCGCGCATCGATGAATTCGACCTGGCTGATGGCGCCTTCGTCGCGCTTGCGGCTGGCGATGCGAAACGCGGCGCGGGCTGCTTCGGCGCGCGCCTCGGCGGTGGCCAGCGAATCCGCGCTGGTGTTGAGCCGGTCGAGCGACTGCTGGACTTCGAGCTGCACCTGCTGCGTCAGCTCATCGAGCTGGGTCGCGGTTTTTCGTGACGCCGCCGCCGCCTGGCGTACCGCGGCGCGCCGCGCGCCACCGTCGAAAAAGGTCCAGTTGAGCAGCAGCGAGACCGTCGCGTAGTTGCTGCCGCGCCCGAATTCATATTCCTCGCCCTGGATGCCGCCATCGGCGCCGAGCGACAACGTTGGCCACCGGTCCGCCCTGGCGAGCTTCACTTGCGCTTCGCTGGCGCGACTCAAGTGCGCCAGCTGCGCGAGCTCGGGACGGTTCGCGAGCGCCGCGGAACGCAGATCCGCCAGCGCCTGGGTACGCGCCGCCACGTCGGCGGCCACGTCGGCATTCTCCAGCGCAGTATCGAGTGGCCGATTGAGCAGGAAATTGAGATAGCTCTGCGCCTGGGCGGCGCCGTTGCGCGCTTCGCGCGACTGCTGGGTGACGGCCAGCAATTCGGCGCGCGCGCGCAATACCTGGTCCTGCGTGATCTTGCCGTTGCGGAACAGTGAATCGTTGACGCGCAGGTTTTCGTTGAGCAGCGCCAGGCTGGCGTCGACGATGCCCTGCGTCCGCTTCGACGCCAGCCAGTCGAGGTATCCCACGGAGATGTCGCGTTTGAGGCGGCGGGCCAGCGCCACGTGCGCGTATTCGTTCGCGCCCAACAACTCGCGCTGTGCGCGCACCGCTGCGGGGATGGCAGGCGCCAGCAGCGGCAGGCGCAGAGTGATGCGCGTGTCCTGCTCGCGCTCGCGCAGGAACGCGATGGTTTCGTCCTGCACCACGGGAAACTGCGGTTGCTGGCCCTGCGCCACCAGCAGATCGTTGAGCGTCTGGTAGGCGGGGTTCAGCGCTGCCCCAAGTGGAATCTCGATCGTGCGGCCGCCTTCGGCGCGCGTGTAGCGCGCGGCGAAACCGGCTTCAGGGAAGTAGCGCGCGCGGGCTTCGTCGAGTGCGGCCACCGAGCGCTCGACCTCGAGCGACTGTGCGCGCAGCGACAGATTCGACTTGAGACCCTCTCGCACATAGTCATCGATGACCGCCGCCACTGGACGATTCGCTTCCAGCATTGCCTGGGCCTGCACCAAACCAACAGGGCCGAGGAAGCTCAGCAGCAGCAGCGGAAGCCGGCGTGCCGCGGTTCTCAGCTGTGTAGTCGCTGGACGCTTGTCTAATTCGAGGCACAAACTTTCCATGTACGAGAATCCGTCCGTTCAGCTTTTCAGATCCCGCGTAATCATGCTGATCGCGTGATCGATCAATGTCTTCGCGGTGACGCCGTGATGCGCGAGCGCGTGCGCTTTGGTGGTCGTGAGCTGGATGATGCCGTGCATGAATCCCCACAACGTCACGCTCATGAGCATCGGCGAGGCGATGTCGCCCCGGATGCTGCCGTCGCGAACTCCCGCTTCGATCGAAGCGACCAGTGCCGCCTGCAGACGATCGCCACCGAGCGCGCAGGCCTGTTCGGAGGGTGAGCATTCGGCAGGGTCGGGCGACTGCAGTTCGCAACGCGCCAGCGCATCGAAAAGCGTGGGGAATTCCTGCGAAAACGCCACGTAAGCACGGCCCATCGCGCTCACTTGATCGAGACCGTTGCGATGACGTTCCGCGGCTTCGACGAAGCGCGCGTGCAGCATGATCATGGCGCGCTCGGCGAGCCCGAACATGAGATCGGAGCGATCCTGGAAGTACACATAGAGCAAGGCACGTGACAAACGGGCGCGGCGCGCGACATCGTCCATGGTGAGTGCGTCGAGGCCTACCTCACGGCCAGCGGCTTCGGCGGCGTCGACGATCTCCGCGCGACGGCGCTCCTTTTCTTCGAGTCTGCGTTCGGCGATGTAACTCATGGGCGGCGAGGGTAAATCGGCAATTGACGTTGTGTCAATTAGTAGAGCTGTGTGTAAGAGCGGGCTGATCGCAAATGCGAACCCATCGCATTTACATCGGTGTGCCGGCAACCCCATACTTCGGGCCGTGAAATCCCCCGGTCCGACCGCTCCTTCCCCACTTTCGCTCGCCGAGTTGCGGCGCGGCGAAGCCGGCCTCGTGTCCGGTCTCGCCGATGGCGCCGGGTTCGAAGACGCGCCCGAACGGGGTGCGATCCTGCTGGCCCGCCTGCGCGATCTGGGTTTCGTGGCCGGCGCGCGCTGCGAGGTCATCGCGCGCATGTGGCCCGCCGGCGATCCGCTGGTGGTGCGCATCGGCGGTTCGACGTTCGCTTTGCGCCGCACGGAAGCCGCCGCGGTACGCGTGATGCGCGTCGCCCCACAACCTGCGGCGCGCTCGCAGCCGGCGCCGAAGGACTCCAGCGCCGCGCTCGCCTAGAGCGGCCTTCCGGCCATCCACCATGGACGCCGCCGTCTCGACAGCGCCGCTGCGCATTGCTCTGGTCGGTGTTCCCAACTGCGGCAAGACGGCGCTGTTCAACCGGCTGACCGGCAGCCGCCAGAAGGTCGCTAACTACCCGGGAGTCACCGTCGAGCGACGCGAAGGCGAGCGCACCGCCGCCGACGGCCGCAGTCTGCGCATCCTCGACCTGCCGGGCACCTACAGCCTGAGCCCAACGACGCTCGACGAAGCCATCACGCGCGATGTGTTGTTGGGCCGCGTCGCCGACGCCCCGGCTCCCGAGCTGGTGGTATGCGTGGTCGATGCGGTGCACCTGCCGATCGGACTGCGGCTGGCCCTCGAGGTGAAACGGCTCGGATTGCCGATGGTGCTGGCGCTCAACCGCATGGACGTGGCCGCGCGACGCGGCGTGTCTATCGACCTTCCGCGCCTGGCCACCGAGCTCGGCGTGGCGGTTCTGCCCACCATTGCGGTGAAACGCGGCGGTGCCGATGCACTCATCGAAGCCATCGAGTCCAAACACTGGGCCGGCACCCGCAGCGTCACCGCTCCCGCGTGGCAGGAGACCACCGTCGAAGACGCCGAACAGACGCAGAGCGACCTGCGCGGCGTTCTCGCGGCGGTGGGCTACAACGCGCCGCGGGACAACCGCTGGTTCGCGCGCATCGATGCGCTGTTGCTGCATCCGGTCGGGGGCCTCCTGATCCTGGCGGCGGTGCTGTTCGTGATGTTCCAGGCGGTATTCAGCTGGGCGGAAGCACCCATGGACTGGATAGACAACGGCATGTCGCAGCTGGGTGATTGGACCGCCGCATCCCTGCCCGACGGCCCGCTGTCCAGTCTGCTGGTGAACGGCATCATCGGCGGGGCCGGTGCCGTCCTGGTATTCCTGCCGCAGATCCTCATTCTCTTCCTGTTCATCCTCGCGCTCGAGGACTCGGGCTACCTGCCGCGCGCCGCCTATCTACTCGACCGCATGATGGGTGGCGTGGGGCTGTCGGGCCGGGCCTTCATCCCGCTGCTGTCGAGTTTCGCGTGTGCGATCCCGGGCATCATGGCGGCGCGCACCATCCCGAGCTGGCGCGACCGGCTGACCACCATCATGATCGCGCCGCTGATGACCTGTTCGGCACGCCTGCCGGTGTATGCGCTGCTCATCGGCGCGCTCATTCCCGCGAGCGACGTCGGGCCGTTCAACCTGCAGGGGCTGGTGCTGTTCGTGCTGTACCTGGCGGGCATCGTCGCCGCGCTCGCGGTCGCCTGGGTGATGAAGCACTTCGCCGGCGTGCGCCAGTACTCGCCGCTCATGCTCGAGTTGCCCGACTATCAGTGGCCGCATCCCGGCAATTTGTTGTTAGGCCTGTGGGAGCGCGTGAAGATCTTCCTGAGCCGCGTCGGCGGCATCATCCTCGCGCTGATGATCGTGCTGTGGTTTCTCTCCAGCTACCCCGCGCCGCCGGAGGGCGCTACCGGGCCGCCCATTCAGTACAGTTTCGCCGGCCGGCTCGGGGCGCTGCTCGAGTACGTGTTCGCGCCCATCGGCTTCAACTGGCAGATCTCGATCGCGCTCGTGCCGGGGCTCGCGGCTCGCGAAGTCGCGGTAGGCGCGCTCGGCACGGTGTACGCGATGTCGGCCGCCGGTGACGACGTCGCCGGGCAGCTCGAGCCGGTGATCGCCAGCACCTGGAGCCTGGCCACCGCCTGTTCGCTGTTGGCCTGGTACGTGTTCGCGCCGCAGTGCCTCTCGACACTCGCCGTGGTGAAGCGCGAAACGAACTCCTGGCGCTATCCCATCATCATGGCCGCCTATCTGTTCGCGCTGGCGTACCTTGCCTCGTTCATCACCTATCGCGCGGTCGGCGCGTGGGCGTAAGTTAACGATATGCAGCAGATCCTGGTTGCCGCCATCGTCAGCATCGCGATCGTCGCGAGCGTGTGGAAACTCATGCCGGCAAAGCGCCGGCTGCGCGTGCTGCTCGCGCTCGACGCCTGGGCGGCGCGCCGGCGGGCACTGTCTGGTTGGCGGGAACGCACCTTGAAGCCGCGAATCGCGCGCGCCGCGGGCGCGGGTTGTGCCGGCTGCGCGGCGAATGTCGGCGTTCGTCCAAACCATCCGCCGCAGTGAAATTCTCATCGTTCATCGCGCCGTGGCTCGCAGCCATGCTCGCCGCGAGCGGCGCAGGCCATGCATACGCGGCCGGCACGTTGCGACAGGTACGCGACGACGCCGGGGAAGCCTTGTCGCTGACGGCCGCGCCGTGCCGCATCGTGTCGCTGGCGCCAGGGACCACGGCCATGCTGTATGCCGCGGGAGCCGCACATTGTCTCGTGGGCACCATCGCCCATAGCACCGAGCCAGCCGAAGCGGCAAAGCTGCCGGTCGTCGGCGATGCGGAAACACTCGATTTCGAACAGTTGCTGGCCCTGCGGCCCACGGTGGTGGTGGTTGCGGTGGACGTCGTGCAGCGCGCGCGCATCGATCGCATCAAGACGTTGGGCATCCCCGTTTACCAGGTGCACGTCACGCGTCTGGCGGGCATGCCCGAATCGCTGCGCCGGCTTGGCGCGCTGACGGCTACTCAGTCCGTCGCCAACGCCATGGCCGATGAGCTCGAAGCGCAGCTCTCGACACTGAGCAACCGCTATCGCGCGCGCACACCGATTCGCGTGCTCTACCAGATCTGGGATCGCCCTATCTACACGATCGGTGGCAAACACGTGATCACCGATGCGCTGCGCCTGTGCGGCGCCACCAACATTTTCGCCGACCTGGACACGGCGGCACCCGCGGTCACGCGCGAAGCGGCGGTGCTGCGCAATCCGCAGCTCATTCTCGCCTCGGCACCGCCGGCTTCCTCCGCCGACTGGTTAGCGCAGTGGCGCCGGTTTCCAGCCCTTGCAGCCGTGCGCAACGGTCATCTCGTCAGCTATACGGACGAGCGTATCGACCGGATGGGCCCGTCGGTCATTGCCGCCACGGCGAACCTGTGCGCGGTCATCGACAAGGCGCGCTGAGCGCCCAAAAGGCGCAAATTGCACTTCCGGCTGTACCCGCATTCGCACTGGCGGTATCTTGCGATCCCCGCTTCGACCGGAATCTTTTTCGCTGGCGAACGGTCACATGAATAGCCGCATGGTCGCGGCAGGGAGAATCGACAATGAAATCACTTTTGTTGACGGCGGGAATCGCCCTCGCGCTCAGTGGTTGCGCAACCACCACGTCGCAGATGGCTTGGGGCAAGCCGGGTGTAACCAAACAGGACTACGGCACGGATGTCGGCATGTGTACCGGCCTCGCGGCCCAGCGGAATGCCGGCGACGGCAACAACACGGCCGGCGGCGTCCAGGGCAAGAACGGCGCATCGGGCAGCTCCGGAACGTCGGACTCGGCGACTCCGTCCATGGGCAACTATTCGGGCATGGCCTCGTCTGACTTCGCGCAGCGTGCCGCCACGCAGCAGCGAACCAAGGAAATGGCCGAGCAGCGCGCGCGTGCCGATGCGCTCAAGAATTGCCTCGTCGAGCGCGGGTACCAGGAATTTCCGTTGACCTCGGAGCAGGCCGCGCATCTGGCGACACTGCAGAAAGGCAGCAACGACTATCTCGAATATCTCTACAAGCTGGGTAGCGACGCCGAGATCGTGGGCAAACAGAGCCGCGCGCCGGCGAAGTAGTCAGGCGGGAATCACATCGAAGGCGGCCGTCAGTCGGCGGCCGCCTTCCGTAAACGGCACGGTGCCGTGCCAGAAATACGACGGGAACAGCACCAATAGCCCGCTCTGCGGACGTACGAAGTGCTCCGCCTCGCAACCGTCGAGGCGCACCCCCGGCTCCCCGAACTTGAGCCAGCCTGCACGTGATTCGACCGTCGCGGCGGGCAATTCCACGTAGTAAGCCGAGCTCAGCCAGCCTTGCGGGTGTACGTGATCCACGTGAAAGCCCCCGGGCCGAAGCTGCACCGACCAAGATCCCGCGATGCGGTAAGACCCGCTCTTGCGCCGATCCACGGGATGCGCGTCCGTGTCGCACAGCCGTGCGATGTAATCGCGGATCGGTGCGTCGATCATCGAAAAGAATGCGGCGACGACGGGATTGCCCGCCGGCAGATTGCGCTGCGTCTGTGTACCGCCGCGCAACGATTGCGTGAGCGGCCGCTGCGATGCGTGGTGCAGGGCGGTGAGCTCGCGGGCGAAGGCTTCGTTGAAGGCAGCGATGTCCGCGAATGGCGCGGGTGGCCGCAGCGGGTAGCTTCGTACCAGCCGCGCGTAGTCGTACAGGCGCGGGTACTGCTCATCGCCTGACAAGCGCAGCGCGGTCGCACGGTAGGCGATGAGCTGCTGGTCGTCGGGGTGGCGCGCGCCGAGCTCGTCACACAGGGCCAGGGCTTCGGCGGTCGCGCCGGTCCGCAGCAGCGCCGGGATCAGGTTGCGCTTCGGCTGTGCCGGATCGCGCGCGCGCGTGGCGGCCGCGGTCAGATAGGGCAGGGCTTCGCGCGGCCGGTCGAGATCGTCTAACAACACGCCGATCGAGGTCAGGAAGGCGGGCGACTCGGGCGCGAGCGCGAGGCCGCGCTCGAGAAGCTCGAGCGCGCGCTCCGCCCGTCCGGAATTGCGCAGCAGCTCGGCGGCGACCAGGCGCAGTTTCAATTCGCCGGGGAATTTCTCGATCGCGCTTTCGATCGCCGCGGTGGCTGCGGCGCCCGCTCCGCCCTGCCAACGCAGCTCCGCCAACAACACGTGCAGCGGCACATCGGCAGGCCACACCTCGAGCGCCGCGGAAATTTTCACCTCCGCGTCGCGCGTGCGTCCGGCGAACTGCAGGGCCCGTCCCAGCTGCACTAACAACTGTGGCGAATCCTGGGCCGCTTGCGCGAGCGCTTCGAGTTCAGCGAGCGATTCCGCCGCGCGGCCCTCGCGTTCCAGCATCAATGCCCGCTCGAGCCGCAGCGGCCGGGAAACCGGGACATATTGCAGTGCGATTTCGAGCGCCTCCAGCGCCGCGCCGGTTCGTTGCATATTTGCATTCGCGCGGGCGATCAGCCGCCATGCCTCGGCGGCAATGTCCTGCTCCGCAATCGCCAAGGCTTTTTTTCCCGCTTCGGCAAAATTGCCGCTAACGGTAAGCGAAACAATCAGTTGCAATCTGGGGTCGACGTTTGACGGGGTCATGGCAGGCTTCGGATTTTCACGAATGACGCGACAAACCATGGCTTGCCGAGACATGCGGCTCGCGCACAACTATTGGCAAAAAGGCTCTTGCTTGTGTACGTGATCTCGCTACACTCCAAAAAAATACTAACAATCGATTGTTGAATTACTCAGCTCGGATTCAGTTCTATACAGGGGGGGCATTGCAGTGTCCAAAGCATCGAAAAAGTTGCGGCGTGAAGCCGTGAGCGCGAAAAAATCGCGTGCGACAGATTTATCCATTCTCGCACTCGGAGCCACTCTGCTGGCTCCATACGCCATCGCACAGGATGCGGCGGCAACCAATACCGCCGATTCGGCGACCACGAAGTCCGGAGACGATCTCACCGAGATTCTCGTAACGGGCATCCGCAGGGCACTCGCCACTTCGCAGGAAATCAAGAAAGAAGCCGACACGGTGGTCGATTCGATCACCGCTTCCGACATCGGCGCTTTCCCCGACAAGAGCGTCGCGGAAGCTCTGCAACGCATGAGCGGCATTACCGTCACGCGGTTCGCCGCGTCCGGCGATACCTCGCACTTCTCCGCCGAACCCTCCGGCGTCGTGATTCGCGGCTTGCCCCAGGTGCGCAGCGAATTCAACGGCCGTGACAGCTTCAATGCCAACAGCTCGCGCGGTCTGTCCTTCGGCGACGTTTCCCCCGAATTGATGGCGGGCGTCGACACCTACAAGAACGCCACGGCCGACATGATCGAAGGCGGTCTTGCCGGTACGGTCAATCTGCGCACCCACGCGCCCTTCGATTCGGAAGGCTTCGTGGCGGCGTTCTCGGCGGAAATGGGCTACGGCAACCTCTCCGAGGAGACCAAGCCGTCGGGCTCCGCTCTCATCAGCAATCGCTGGGAAACGGGCATCGGCCAGATCGGCATCATGGCGAACGCCGCGCTGTCGCAGGTCGTGACGGAATCGCAGGGTGTGCAGTTGCTGCGATTCTTCCGCGCCGAAAACGTTCCCCAGTATGGTGGTGGCACGAAGTTCATCCCCGGCGGCATCGACATTCGTCAGAACACCTACGACCGCACGCGCAAGGGTGCGTCGCTCGCTGCGCAATGGCGCAGCCCCGATGAATCGCTGGCCGCCTTGTTGCAGTACAACCGTTCCGAGTACGAGAACAACTGGGAGGAGTATTCCCTCAGCGCCGGCATCGGCAACGCGCAGACGCCGCAGAGCCTCATCATTCCGAACGAGTTTTCCGCAAATGCCGCGGGCACGCCGGACTACGAGTTCGATAGCCGCGGCGTGTTCATGAGCGGCATCATCAACGAGGATCGCAACCTCGGCTGGTACAGCAATCCGTTCGCCGCGGTTCTCGCCCACCCGAACGGCTACCCGGCATTCACCTGTTATTCCTGGTCGGCGGCAAACTGCCCGACGACACGTGGAGTGGGTCTCGGCGCGGACACTCGTTCGTCCAAGCAGACCAACGTCACCGAAGATCTGTCGCTGAACTTCAAATGGACCGTGAACGATCGTCTCGGTCTCAACTTCGACGTTCAGAAGATCGATTCGACGGTCGTGAACTTCGACAACAGCTCGAATAACAAGAGCGCCACTGACCTCTTCCTGGACATCAGTGACGGCGGCAAGCCGAGCTTCGAATTCCGTGCTCCGACCGGCTACGGCTTTACGCCGGGTGGCTACGCGGATCCGCAGAACTGGTTCAAGGAATGGACCATGGAACATGCGGAAGACAGCTCGGGTGAAGAGCTTGCTTACCGAATGGACGCCGACTTCAAGCTCAGCGAAGACGGCTGGGCCGACTCGCTGCGCGTGGGTGTTCGTCGCGCCGAACGCGAACAGAACGTCAACTGGTCCACGTACAACTGGGGCTCCGTGCAGCCGCTGTGGGGCGTGCAGGAAGACGTGCCGTTCTTCCTCAACCAAGGTCCGTGGCAAAACACGTACACCGCGAAAGACCTCGGCCCCGATCTCGTCGGCGGCGGCGTCTTCGGCGGTGGCACGTTCCTGCATCCGCGGTTCGACATCGTCAGCAACTACAACGCAACTCGCGCGCTTTATGGCCAGGGCCGCAGCAACAGCTGGGTGGCACTCGCCGATCGCACGGCATGCCCGGTCCAACCGGGTAATGGCGGCTTGTTCTGCCCGGTCGAGCAACTCGACGTCACGGAAGACACGAACGCGGCGTACGTCATGTTCAAGTTTGGCAACGACGAAACCAAGATCGGTCCCGTCGGCTTCAAGGGCAACATCGGCGTGCGCTGGGTGACGACCGAGGTTTCTTCGACAGGTGGTGCTCAATTCCCGCGCTTCCAGCTGCCGTCACCGGCGACGCCACCGAACTTCGACCCGCCGAGAATCCTGACGCCGCAGGCGGATCGGGATTTCATGAACTTCGGCTCGTACACCGACCAGGCGGGAGCCGATCACACGCACTGGCTGCCGAGCCTCAATCTGCGCTTCGGGCTGACCGATGAGCAGTTCGTACGCTTCGCGGCCTCGCGCGCACTGGCGCGGCCGGACATGGGCTTGTACAAGTTCTACTTCAACATCGCCGAAGTGGAGCCGAGCTGCGCCGCGGGTAACGTCACTTACCTGACGCCGGGCGACTGCTTGAGTCAGCCAGTTGCTTACACGCCGCGTTACACCGCGGGCGTCGGCAATCCGCGTTTGAAGCCGACCACGGCCGACAACCTGGACCTCACCTACGAGTGGTACTTCTCGAGCAGCGGCTCGTTCACCACGGCGCTGTTCTACAAGAAGTTCCGCGACTATGTGACGAACGTGTCCTATTCGCAGGACTTCACCAACAACGGCGTCACGCGTCCGGTCACCGTGACCGGTCCGGAAAACGCCGACGGCGCCAGCATCAAGGGTGTCGAAGTGGCGTACCAGACGTTCTTCGACAAGTTACCGGCACCGTGGAACGGCCTGGGTATCCAAGCCAATGCCACGTTGGTCGACAACCAGGGCGTCACCAACTCGGGTCTTTCGACCGTGTCGGGTGACGGCGGAACGTTGCAGGACGCGTTGATCACTTTCACGGACCTGCCGCTCGAGGGCTTCTCCGAGAAGTCATACAACCTCGTGCTCATGTTCGAGCAGCCGAAGTATTCGGCGCGCCTCGCCTGGAACTGGCGCAGCGACTACCTGATCAGCCAGTCCGACTGCTGCATCAAGCTGCCCATCTGGCAGGACGCCTACGGTCAGCTCGACGCTTCCGCGCACTACAAGCCCACAGAGAGCTGGGACGTCTTCCTCGACGTCCAGAACCTGCTGCAGGCCGAGACGGTGCTGCGTCAGCAGGTCACGGCGGAAGGCTTGCTCCTGCCGCGTTCCTGGTTCACGAATGACGTTCGCCTGCAATTGGGTGTTCGCTATCGCATCCAGTAACTTGACGGTCTGAGAAGATCGGGCGCGCCGTATACCATACGGCGCGCCCTTTTCTTTGGCAGGCTGCATTGTGGGAGACCCGGCAAAAGTGCGACCCCCTCTCAACATCGTGATCGTCGGTGGGGGTACTGCCGGCTGGATGACGGCCGCGGCCTTCGCCTCGGTGCTGGGCCAGCAGAATTGCCGCATCAGGCTCATCGAATCGAGCGAAATCGGCATCGTCGGCGTGGGCGAGGCCACGCTGCCGCACATCCGTTTCTTCAACAAGCGCATCGGCATCGACGAGCCCGAGCTCATGGCGAGGACCCAGGCCACGTTCAAGCTCGGCATCGAGTTCGTCGACTGGGCGCGGGTCGGCGACAGCTACTTTCATCCTTTCGGCGCCTATGGCTCGCGCATGGCCGGAGTGCCGTTCCACAACTACTGGCTGCGGCAGCGGCGCGCGGGCGATACCACTGCGCTCGAAGATTATTCGCTGCCCATCGTCGCCTCGCGAATGAACAAGTTCGCGCTGCCGTCGGAAGATCCATCCGAGGTGCTCTCGACCTTCGGCTACGCCTTCCAGTTCGACGCCTCGCTGTACGCCGCCTACCTGCGCGAGTTCGCCGAGCAGCGCGGCGTGGAGCGCACCGACGGGAAGATCGTTGATGTGAAATTGCGCGGCACGGATGGCTGGATCGAGTCGGTAAAGCTCGACGACGGCTCGACGGTCGCTGGCGATCTATTCATCGATTGCTCGGGCTTCCGCGGCCTGCTTGATAGAGCAGGCGCTGAAAACCGGTTACGACGAATGGACGAAGTGGCTGCCCTGCGATCGCGCGGCGGCTGTTCCCTGCGAGAACGCCGGTCCGCTGACGCCCTACACGCGTGCCACGGCGCGCGAGGCCGGCTGGCAGTGGCGCATTCCGCTGCAGCACCGCACCGGCAATGGCTACGTCTACAGCAGCAACTTCATCAGCGACGACGAGGCTGCCGCCAAGTTGATGTCCCGTCTGGAGGGCAAGGCGCTGGCCGACCCGCGCTTCCTGCGATTCACCGCCGGCAGGCGCCGCAAGACGTGGAATCGCAATTGCGTCGCCATCGGGCTCTCGGGAGGATTCCTCGAGCCGCTCGAATCCACGAGCATTTACTTGATCCAGATCGCGATCACGACGCTCATCGATTACCTCACCGAGCCCGCCCAGGCGGGTGCGGCGGATTTCGATCCGCGCACGGTCGATGCATTCAACCGCTGGATCGAGATGGAATACGACCGCGTGCGTGACTTCCTGATCCTGCACTACCACGCCACTGAGCGTGACGACGCGCCCATCTGGAACTACTGCCGGACGATGGACGTTCCGGACAGCCTCAAACACAAGATGGAGCTGTTCCGGCACCGCGGCCGCATCGTGACCTACAAGGACGGCCTGTTCCTCGAGCCGAGCTGGCTTGCGGTGTACTTTGGCCAGCGCGTGATGCCAGGCGGATACGACCCGCTCGCCGACGCGGTCGATGGGATCACGCTCGCGCGCAAACTTCAGCAAGTGCGCGAACAGATACTCGCGACTGCCGTACGCATGCCGTCGCACGAAGATTTCCTGCGCGGCCATTGTCCGGCCAAGCCGCTTGTGGGAGCGCGGACTTGAGCGGCGTCACTCGGGTTGTCGTCATCGGCGGCGACGCCGTCGCGTGGCTGGCAGGCCTCGCTTTGCACCGGGCATTCCGCCATCGAGCGCTGGACGTCGTGGTGGTGGACTCGGGCGCGGAAGGTCAGACACACGGTGCGCGCTGGACGCTGCCATCACTGCGTGGCATGCATGCGCTCATCGGCGTGCAGGAGCCGGATTTTCTGCATCGCACCGGCTCGACCTACAAGCTCGCGAGCGAGCACATCGGCTGGCAGGGAGAAAACACGCGGTATCTGCATGCCCACGGTGACATCGGCACGACGATAGGCGCCGCGCCGTTCTACAAATTCCTGCTGCGTGAGGCGATCGCTGGGCGGCGCGCAAGCCCCGATGACTACTCGCTGGCGGCGGCGGCGGCACGGCTCGGCCGCTTTGCGCGGCCGATGGGAGACGACGCCGCGCTCACCTCGAGCTTTACCTACGGCTTTCATGTCGACGAAGCGGCCTACGTCGCCTACTTGCGCGAATATGCGATACGTGCCGGCGTGCGTCGCGTCGAAGACGCAATCGCCGGCGCAGATATATCGGAGGATGGACGGATTCGCGAGCTGCGACTCGCGGGTGGCGACACCGTCGCGGGAGATTTTTTCGTAGATTGCGCGAGCGCCTCTTCGGTCTCGGCGAGCTGGCGGCCAACATTCGAACGCGACGACTGGTCGGCCGTGGCTGCCCTGCGATCGCCTGGCGTACGCCGTTGCTCCGGCTATCATAAACCCGCCGCCGGTGACGCAGACCACCGCGGGTGCGGCCGGCTGGACGTGGCGCGTGCCGCTGGTGAACGCCACCGCCGTAGGCCTCGTTTACAGCAGCGCGTTCCTGGAAGACGATGCGGCACTCGCCACTTTGCAATCCTTCGCGCCGGAAGCGCGCGACGCGCGTGTCAGCGCGCGTTTCCTCAGCGGGCGTCGGCGTCGATTCTGGGAACACAACTGCGTGACGCTCGGCGGCGCTGCCGTCGCAGCTCGAACCGCTTGCGGGTGCCGATCTGCATCTCGCGCAGGTCGGTATCGCCACGCTCATCGAGCTCTTTCCGTTCGATGCACACAACGCCGTCGAGAGCGTCGAGTACAACCGCGTCATGTCCGAACACGCGGACGCGCTGCGCGACTTCACCATTGCTCATTACCGCACCGGCCGTGCGCGCGCGGGAGAATTCTGGCACGCGACGCGCGCCGCACCATTGCCGCAGACCCTGGCGCACAAGCTCGACCTGTTCGGTGCGAATGGCCGCATCGATATTCGCGATCACGAGTCTTTCGAGGAAGTGGATTGGGCCTGGTTGCTCATCGGCAGCGGTGCAGGTTCCGCGCGCGCTGGAACTGCAGATGACCGGCCAGCTTCAGGATGCAACCGCCGAGCAGATGGTGCCGCTGCTCACCCACATCGAACGGCTCGCAGCTTCAATGCCTCGTCACATCGACTTTGTCTGCAGCATGCAAGCTCGCGCAGGACAATGCGCCAATGAAGACGAAGGTCCGGAAAATCGTGATCGTCGGTGGCGGCAGCGCGGGCTGGATGGCGGCCGCGTCGCTCGCCAAGGCGATGGCCGGCGGGGACTACACGATCGATCTCGTCGAATCCGAGGAGATCGGCACCGTCGGAGTGGGCGAGGCCACGATCCCGCTCCATCCTCGAATTCAACCGCACACTTGCAGATCGATGAAGCCGAGTTCATCCGCGCCACGCAGGCGAGCTTCAAGCTCGCCATCGAATTCGTCGACTGGACCCGCCTTGGGTCTTCCTACATGCACCCCTTTGGTTTCTATGGCGTGCAGATGTCGGGGATCTACTTCCATCATTTCTGGCTGCGGCATCAGGCACAAGGCGGAACGCTGCCGTACGACGCCTTCTGCTCGAACATCATTGCCGCACGCGCGGGCAAATTCGGACGCCTGGCCGCGACCGACAAATTGCCGGTGCCGCTGCTCGGCTACGCCTATCACTTCGACGCCGGACTGTACGCGGCCTTCCTGCGGAAATTCTCCGAGGCGCTCGGCGTGAAGCGACATGAAGGCCGCGTGGTCGACGTGGCGTTGCGCGCCACCGACGGTTTCATCGAGTCGATCAAGCTTGCGGACGGCCGCGTCATCGCCGGCGATCTCTTCATCGATTGTTCCGGCTTCCGCGGGTTGCTCATCGAACAGACGCTGCACGCCGGCTATGAGGACTGGAGCGAATTCCTGCCTTGCGATCGCGCGATGGCGGTGCCGTGCGAGCGCATCTCCGCCACCACGCCCTACACGCGCTCCACGGCGCGCGAAGCGGGATGGCAATGGCGCATTCCGTTGCAACACCGCACCGGCAACGGGTACGTGTACTGCAGCGCGTTCCTGGGCGACGACGAAGCGGCGAGCCTGCTGGGCGGACGCCTCGACGGCGCGGCACTGAACACGCCGCGGCCGCTGCGTTTCGTCACCGGCCGGCGCAGGCAAGTCTGGAAAAAGAACTGCGTTGCGCTGGGCCTCGCGAGTGGCTTCCTCGAGCCGCTGGAATCGACCAGCATTCACCTCGTTCTCGCGTCGATCGCGCGCCTGCTCTTCATGTTCCCGGGCGAAGGGTTCGATCAGTCGAGCATCGATAAATTCAACTCGCTGGCGCGTATCGAGACCGAGGAAATCCGCGATTTTCTCGTGCTGCACTACACCGCCACCGAGCGCGACGACACGCCGTTCTGGCGCCACTGCCAGGCGATCAAGCGGCCCGATACGCTCAAGCAACGCCTGGAGATGTTCGAGCGCAGCGCGAATATCGTGGTGGGTGCGGGCGAGTTGTTCAGGGAGCCGAGCTGGTTTGCCGTCCTCATGGGGCAGGGCGTGCAGCCCAGGTCGTATCACCCGTTCGCCGACATCATCCCGGACGCGGAGCTCGCGCGCCGTTTCGAGCTCATGAGCGGTGACGTGCGCAAGCGCGTGCACACCTACCCGATGCACGACGAATTCATTCGCGAGCACTGCGCGGCCCCGCCGATGCCGGAGCGCGCCGCGTGACCGCGCCGACCCGCACGGCCAGCGTCGACGGTCACGATATTTTCGTGTTCGATGACCTCGTGCCGGCAGCAGAGGCAGCGCGATACTCCAAGGCGATTTCACAGGCGGCCTTCACACGGACGGAAAAGGCACGGCCGGATACGGTCGAGCACCGGCATTGGGTTTGTGAAATGCCGCTGGAGAATTTGCCGCGCACTAGCCTCTGGCTGGCCACCGAGAAGGCGATCGCGGAGCTGCGGCCGAGCGAGCATTTTGTTCCGTACCGCGTGTACACGAATTTCGCGTCCTTCGGCGACATCCTGCTGACGCACTTCGACGCCCTGCCCAACACGCGCGAGCTCACCGCGCTGTGGTTTCTGTGCGAGCAGTGGGACGTGGAATGGGGCGGCGAGACGATGTTCTTCGATTCGAATGGCGATGCGCAGGTGGCGGTGACTCCAAAGCCCGGCCGGTTGCTGCTGTTCGATGGGGCGATTCGCCATGCGGGCCGCCCGCCGAACCGCAATTGCCCGGTGGGCCGCTATACCTTCGCCATCAAGTTACGCTTGGCCTAGCTAGTCGCGGCCGCTCAGTCGCGAAAATTGTTGAACTGCAGCGGACGGTCCAGCCCCTCCGCCTTGCGCAACAGCGCCATGGCCTCCTGCAGGTCGTCGCGCGATTTCCCGGTCACGCGCAGCTTGTCGCCCTGGATCGACGCCTGCACCTTCAGCTTCGACTCCTTGACCAGCTTCTGCAGCTTGCGGCCCGTATCCGCGTCGATTCCATGGCGCAGCACGACGTCCTGGCGCGCCTCGGCGAGGTTGCTCACGGGGTCCTTCTTCTCCATGCAGCGCACGTCGATGCCGCGCTTGCCCAGGCGCTGCGTGAGGATGTCGATCATCTGCTTGAGCTGGAATTCCGCCGGAGCCTTGAGGCTCACGGTCAGGTCCTTCTCTTTGAGCTCGAAGACCGCGCCCGTGTCCTTGAAATCGAAGCGCTGCGTGAGCTCGCGATTGGCCTGATCCACGGCGTTGGTGAGCTCATGCGTGTCGAGCTCGGAGACGGCATCGAAAGAAGGCATGGTTTCTTCCTGACTCAGGCGCGCAAGGTTTTTTCGAGCTTGGACACCACGTCCGGCCCCACCTTGGTGCGCAGGAAATCGAGGATGACGGGCGCGAATTTCTTGGCGTCCTCGGCTTTGAGGCCGAGCTTGCCGAACCCGCTGACCACCGTGGCGATGAGCCCGGCGTTGCCGCCGACCGCACCCGCCAGCCCGCCTAACAATCCACCGAGTCCGCCACCGGCCGCCGGCGCCTTCTTCATGAGATCGCCAAGACCGGGCACGCTGCCAAGCAGACTGTCGAACTCCGCCGCGTCCGAGCTTGTCCTTCGCGGCCTTGAACAGGACGCCGGCGCCGCCTTCGGCCTGCGCGCCTGTGATGCCGAGGCTCTTGGTCAACTGGTCGATGAGCTCTTTCATGTGGAAATCCTTCAGTCGTAGGCGGGCGCAGGAAAACCGTCGGCGCCCGTGCGCCACGGCGTCCAGACCAGTGCGACTTCGCCGATGGCGATGTCGGACTTGCGCGCCGGCACTTCGACGTTGCGCAACGAAATAGTGGTGGCGTCGAGCGTGCTCTCGAGTCGCGCGACTTCGGTTTCGACTTCGCGCGGCGAGCGCCCTCGAGGCGCTGCTGCAGAACTTCGAGGCTTTCCTCGGCGCGCGCCACGTCCTGCGACTCGCGGCCGATCCGCGTGGCGGACCGTGCGGCCGTTCCGGCGCGCCCGATGTTGGTGGCGGAGATCGCGCTTGCGGCCGAACAAAGCGCCGAGAATCGAGCTGCCGATGGAGACCGCCGTCTGCATTTTCTGCTGCGAGAGCTGGCCCTTCTCGCGCTCGCGCCGATCTTCGGCGCGGCGGATCTGATCCTGCAGCTGCTGCAGCTTGGCCTGCCAGCGCTTGCGCAGCTCCGCCACGGCGGCATCGCGCTTTTCGCGAGCTGCAAGAGTCAGGCGGGCACGAAAGTCCCCTTCGGATTCGCCCGCCTTCGAGCCGGCCTTGAACGCGTCACTCCACAGCAGGCTGGCACGCGCCGTCTCGTAGAGATGGGACTGCAGCGCCTTCGCCCAGCCCGCGTAGCTCGCGGCGCGCAACGCCTGCGCCGGCAGCTCGCCAAAGCCGGAAGCGGTCGGCGGGCGCGGCTGCGAGGCGCGACTTGAGCTGCGCATCCTCGCGCGCGTCTTCCCACGAGGCGTTGCCGTCACCGTCATCGAAGGGCGCCAGCCATCCGGCGGTCTGCCATTCGTCCAGCGCGAGCTTGGAATCCACGAAGTGCAGCTTCGCGAATCCGGCGAGCATGGGTTTGTAGAGCACCGGTCCGGCACCTTTGGTGGGACTCAGGAAATATTCGGGTATGCCGGCGCCCACGGCCGGCCGTGATGCGCCCTGGGTTTGCGCGGTCGGCTGGTGCACGGCCGGAACGGCCGCTGCCGCCCGTTTGCGCGTTTCCATGACGCGCGCGATTTCCGGCCCCGTGAGCGGTCCGCGCAGGTATGACAACGCCCAGCGCGTTTTCATGAGCAGCGGTGCGTCGTCGTGCACGTTGCGCATCAGGAAGACGCGCTGCGTGAGGCTCGACATGAGTGCCTCGAGATCGGCGCCGTCTTCGCGTCCCGCGAGCGCGGACTTCAGTCCTTCGATGACACGCAGTTTGTCGCGCTCGGTCTGCAGGCGGCCGATGAACCAGGTGCCGCAGTTGGCCAGCCCTTTGTAGTCGAGATCGACCGGGTTCTGCGTCGCCAGCACCACGCCCAGGCCGAATGCGCGCGCCTGCTTGAGCAGCGTGAGCATCGGTAGTTTGGAGGGCGGATTCGCACTCGGCGGGAAGAAGCCGAAGATCTCGTCCATGTAGAGGATGGCGCGCAGCGACGACGTGCCCGACTGGCTGCGCATCCAGGCGATGACTTCGTTGAGCACCAGCGTGACGATGAACATGCGCTCGGCGTCGTTCAGGTGCGCGATGGAGATGATGGATATGCGCGGGCTTGCCCTCGGCGGTGAACAGCAGGCGCTGTGCGTCGAGCGGCTCGCCCTGCATCCACGTGGCGAAACCGGGCGAGGCGATGAGGTTGTTGATCTGCATCGCGAGCTTGAGGCGCTCTTTCGCGGGGAAGAACGTCTCGAGGTCGAAAGCACCCAGCTTGTCGAATGACGGTTTCTGCACGGCCTGGATGAGGCCGGTCATGTCGAGCGACAGTCCCGTTCGCCAGGCGCCTTCGAGGATATTGGCCAGCAGAATGTGCTCGCGGGAACCGATCGGGTCAGCCTCGATCCCAGCAGGCTCAGCAGTCCCGCCACCACGGATCCGACGCGGTCGCGAAGCGCGCCGGCGTCGGCCAACAACTCTGGTGCCGGGCGGTGAAAAAGAACGCAGCACCGACAGCGGCAGGCCGGTCTCGGCGCCGGGCGTGTAGATAGCCACGTCGGCGGCGGCGCGCAGCCGGCCGATGCGCTCGGGATCCTGGTCCCATTCGGCCAGGCCCTTTTTCCAGGTTTCGGCCGTCGCGGCCGCAAGCGCCGGCACGCTCATCGCCCTTGCGCGCGGCATCGCCCGCGTCCACCCAGGGCTCGAAATCGGCGGCCGCGAGATTTGGAAACGTGAGCATCAGATTGCCGAGATCGCCCTTGGGGTCGATGCAGATCGCCGGAACGCCGTCGATGGCGGCTTCCTCGAGCAGCGAGAGGCACAGGCCCGTCTTGCCGCTGCCGGTCATGCCCACGCACACCGCGTGAGTAGTCAGGTCCTTCGAGTCGTAGAGGACCAGGTCGTCCTTGAGCGCGTTGGCCGCCGGGTCGAATTCGCGACCCAGGTAGAAGGCGCCTAACTTTTCGTAGTCCTCTGACATCAGTCCCCTTACTTCTTGCGGCGAGCCGCTTTCGCTTTCTTCTTGCCGGGCGGGACTTTGCGACGTACCGCCGTCACTTCGATCTCGATCTTCATGCGCGGGTCGGCGAGACCCACCACCATCATGGTGGCCGCGGGACGCACTTCGCCGAACGCCTTGCCCATGGCGGGCCAGCAGCGCTCGAAGTCCGCGGCGCTGGTCAGAGGTAGTGCACGCGCACCACGTCGGCGAAGCTGGCGTTCGCCTGCTTGAGCGCGGCCCCGATGTTCTTCAGCGCCTGCTCGCATTGCGCCACGGCGTCGTCCTGGATGGTCATGTCGGAGTAGTCGAAACCGGTGGTGCCGGAGACGAAAATCCAGTCGCCCTCGACCACCGCGCGTGAATAGCCGATGCTTTTCTCGAACGTGGAACCCGATGAAATCAAACGGCGCGCCATCCAGCCTCCTCGCGTATATTCCGCGCGAGGATTCTGCATGAAACCCATCGCATTTACGCTGGTTCTGACCATGCTCGCCGTTGCCGCGGCGCACGCCGACGATTCGCGCTCCGTCGCGCTCGTGCGGGCGATGCGGTCCGACGAGATCGCCGTGGGCACGGCGAAATTCGCCTTCCTCAGCGGCTCGCTGGTCGAGCGCTTCGGCAAGACCAACAGCGGTTGCGTGAAGCGCATCCCGTACACCGACTACACCGCAGGCTGGGCGCGCGTCGCCGGCAGCGTGCTGACGGCGCAGGAAATCGAAACCTCGCTCGTGTTCTTCCAGTCCGACGCCGGCGTCAAACACGTGGAGGGGTTGCTGCGACGCTTGCGGGCTCGCCAGGGCGCCGACTCGGTGTTGCCCGAGATACCTGGCAAGGAAGTCATCACGCCGGCGCAACTCGCGGCGATCGCGGATTTCAGCCGCTCCGACCTCGGCCAGAAGGTCATGGGCAAAGAGATGAACCAGTCGCCCGCCGCCGTGGAGATGGGGCGCGAAACGACTGAACAGATTGCGCGGAAATGCGGCGCCAAATAGCCCTTTCACCTTGACGGCGCCTTCGCGCCTTGGCGATACTCGCCGCCCGATGCATAGCAACAAGCTCAACCAGGTCTGGTGGTGGCGCCTCCAATAAGGAGTGGGCCTGCGGGATGCTATTGCGTATCTGATTACAGAACGAATTCCAAAAGAACCCATCTCCGGTACACGCCTGAGATGGGTTTTTTGTTGTCTGAAGATTTCGAAAACTGGAGAAAAACGCGGTGAAACCGCCATTCGATATCGCCGGCGACCTCGACACCCCCGTGTCGGCTTTCGCCAAACTCGGCTCGTTCAATCCGCGCTTCCTGCTGGAAAGCGTCGAGGGCGGCGAGCGCCTGGCACGTTACTCCTTCATCGGCTTCGGCAATTGCCTGGAAGTGAAGCTCGATGCCACCGGCCTCACCGTGGGCAAAGCGAAGTTGCCGCGCCCCGCCAACAAGGCCGGATTGTTAGACGCGCTGCGCAAGGCGCTGGCCGCGGCACCCAAGCCGCTGCCGGAAATGGCCGGCGTACCGCTGGCCGGCGGCCTGGTGGGTTATTCGTCCTACGACGTGGTGCGATATTTCGAGCGGCTGCCGTCGAAGGCGCGCGCCGACAATCCGGTGCCGGACCTGCACTACGTGGCGCCCGAGTCCATGCTGGTGTTCGATCACCTGACGCGCGGCATCGCGCTTGCTGCACGCCGGCACCGAGGCGGAGCGGCATGCGCTGCGCCGCGAGGTCATCAGCGCGCTGCGCGGTGGTATCCCTAACTATTCGCTGCCCGGCAGTGGGGCCGCCGAGCGGTACTCCCCGGCCTCAGGATCGCTGTCGCGCGACGATTACATGGCCGGCGTCAGACGCACGCAGGAATACATCGCCGCCGGCGATGTCTACCAGCTGGTGCTGTCGTCGCGCTTTTCGGGCACGCCATTCGCTCGACCCTTTCGAGGCCTATCGCGCGCTGCGGCTCATCAACCCCTCTCCTTATATGTACTACTGCCAGCTCGGCGACGTGACCGTGGTGGGTTCCTCGCCCGAGGCGCTGGTCAAGGTGAATGCGCGCGGCGAAGCGCAGCTGCGGCCCATCGCCGGCACGCGGCCGCGCGCCGACGACCCGGCCGCCGATATGCAGCATGAAACCGAGCTGCTTGCCGACGTGAAGGAGAACGCCGAGCACGTGATGCTCGTCGATCTCGCGCGCAACGACCTCGGCCGTGTGGCGCAGGCCGGCAGCGTGCACGTCGATCCCTATCGCGTCATCGAGCGCTACAGCCACGTCATGCACATCGTCAGCGGCGTGAAGGGCAAGCTTGCGCGCCGGCAGCGACGCGTTCGATCTGTTCGCCGCCACGTTTCCGGCCGGCACGCTGGTGGGCGCACCGAAAGTGCGCGCCATGGAGATCATCGACGAGCTCGAGCCGGTGCGGCGCGGACTGTACGGCGGAACGGTGGGGTACTTCGGCGCGCGTGGCGACATGGACCAGGCCATCACGATTCGCACGCTGGTGTTCCGCGGCGATGAATACAGCTACCAGGCCGGTGCCGGCATCGTCGCCGACAGCGTGCCCGTCACCGAGTACGACGAAGTGATCGCCAAATCCGGCGCGATGGCGCGCGCGCTCAAGCTCGCGTCGGAGGGCTTATGAGCGCAGTGCGCGTGCCGGGAAATGTGCGATTGCTGTTGATCGACAACTACGATTCCTTCACCTACAACCTGGTGCAGGCATTCATGATTCTCGGCGCCGAAGTCGACGTGCGCCGCAATGACGAGATCTCCGTCGAGCAGGCCAAGGGTCTGTCACCGACGCACCTGTGCATCTCGCCCGGACCGGGCACGCCCTACGACGCCGGCGTCTGCATGGACATGATCCGCGCCTTCGCCGGATCGGTGCCGGTATTCGGCGTGTGCCTGGGGCACCAGTCCATCGTCGAAGTGTTCGGCGGCAAGGTGGTGCGGGCGCCGCGCCTCATGCATGGCAAGACTTCGCCGGTCACGCACGATGGCAAGGGCCTGTTTGCCGGTCTGCCAGCGACCACCGAGGTGGGCCGCTATCACTCGCTGATCGCCAAGGCGGACACGCTGCCCGCGGAGCTCGAAGTCACGGCGCAGACGCCCGAGGGCGAGATCATGGGCGTGCGGCACCGGACGCTGAAAGTGGAGGGCGTGCAGTTCCACCCCGAGAGCGTGCTCACGCCCGACGGGCCCGCAACTCATCGGCAATTTCCTGAAGATGGCGGGTGGCAGGCAATGAGCCTGCGCGACACGCTCGAACACCTGCTGTCCGGCAAGTCGTTGACCGAAGCCGAGGCGGGCGACTTGCTGCGCGCGCTCGGACCGATGCCGGCGCGACATGCCGCCGGCGCTCGCCGGCGCGCTTGCTGGCGCGCTGCGTTCCAAGGGCGTCACGGCCGAGGAGGTGCGCGGTTTCGCGCGCGCCATGCGCGCGCTGGCGCGCCAGCCGGCAATTCCCGCAGGGCCGCGGGCCATCGACATCGTCGGCACCGGCGGCGATTCCTCGGGCAGCTTCAATCTCTCCACCGGCGCGGCGCTGCTGACCGCCGCCTGCGGCGTCGACGTCGTCAAACACGGCAACCGCTCGGTGTCGAGCAAGTCCGGCAGCGCCGACGTGCTCGAGCAGCTCGGCCTCAAACTACCGCTCGACGAGTCGGCGGCCGGCGCCTGCCTCGCGGCGACGAAGCTTCACCTTCCTGTTCGCGCCTCACTATCACCCGGCCATGAAGGCGGTGGCGCCCATCCGCCAGGCGATGGGCGTGCGCACGGTGTTCAACATCCTCGGGCCGCTGACCAACCCTGCGGCGCCGCTGTTCCAGCTCACGGGCGCGTTCAACCTGCCCACGGCGCAGCTCATGGCCGAAGCACTGTCCGGCCTGCCCATCGAGCGCGCCTTCGTGGTCCACGGCGCCGAAGGCTGGGACGAACCCACGCCGCTCGGACCGTTCACCGTGCTCGACGTGCGGCCCGGACAAGGTCAAAGCGCTGAGATTCGCAGTCCCTCGGACTACGGCCTCGATCTGTGCGGAGCACGCGACCTCGCCGGCGGCGATGCCGCCATCCAATGCGCGCGCGTTGCGCGCGGTGCTCGAGCGGGGAGGATCGCGGGCGCGCACCGCGACGCGTTGTTGTTGGGCACGGCGCTGGCGCTCGAGATCGTCGGCCGCGTCGAGCGACCCGCGCGAAGGCGTGCGCTCGCCAGCGCAGGCCATCGACAGCGGCGCGGCGCGCAGGACGCTCGACGCATTGGCGGCGTTCGGCCACGGGTGCTGGGCTGTGAGCGGCGGATTTTCTCGCGGGCATGGCGGCATCCAGCAGCGCGCACGCTCGGCCGCGGCGCAGGCTGAAACTGTCCGGGCGCGAGCTGCGCGCGCGCATCGCGGATCTTGCCGGCCGCGCCGACGCTCAAACTGGGCGCGTTCGATCTCATCGCCGAAGTGAAGCTGCGGTCGCCGGCCGTGGGACTGCTCAAGGACGCGAGCCGAGGAAGATGTCGGCGCGCGCGTCGGCATCTATGCGCGGCGCCGGCGCCGCGGCGGTGTCCATCCTCACCGAGCCGAGCCGCTTCGATGGCTCGCTCGACGATCTGGCCGCCGGCGCCGCGCTCGCTCGCGCCGCTCAACGTGCCGGCAATGCGCAAGGATTTCCTCGTCGACGCCTACCAGGTGCTCGAGGGCCGCGCTCGCCGGCGCGGGCGGCGTGCTCGCCATCCTTCGCATGCTGCCGCGCGCGGACCTCGAGCAGCTCATCGACACCGCGCTCGAGCTGTCGATGTTCGTGCTGCTCGAGGCTTTCGACGCGCGCGGACATCGAGCTCGCGCACGCGCTGGTCGAGGCGCGCCGCGCGCAACGCGACCTGCTGCTGGTCGGCGTGAACTCGCGCGACCTCGCGACGCTCGAGGTGGTGCCTGGCACGGCTCGATGCGCTCGCGTCGCCTGCTGCCGCGGCGACGTGAAGCGCGTGGCCGAGAGCGGCGTGGCGACGCGCGGAAGATGCCGCGCGCGTGGCCGCCTGCGGCTACGACCTCGCGCTGGTGGGCAGCGCGCTCATGTCGGCCGCCGATCCGGCACGCGCTGGCGCGCGCCATGCTCGCCGAAGGCCGCGCGGCCGTCAGCACGCGCGCCGCGTTGGTCGCAGGCCGCGCATGAGCTCCGGCAACCCTTCATCAAGATCTGCGGCATGACGACGCCCGGCCGCGGTCAGCACGCGGCGCTGGCCTGCGAGGTGGATGCCATCGGTTTCGTGTTCGCGCCATCGGTGCGGCAGGTGTCCTTGCAGCGCGCCAACGAGCTCGCGGCGCCGGCGCGTCACAAGGTCGCCTGCGTGGCGGTGACGCGGCATCCGACGCGCGAAGCGATCGAGGCGCATCCTGCGCGACTTCAAGCCCGACATCCTGCAGACCGACATCGATGACATCGACCGGCCTCGATCTGCCGCACAAGCCTGAGTGTGCTGCCGGTCATGCGTTCCGGCCACGCGCCGGCCTGCGCGCTGCCGCAGCGGGTGCTCTTCGAAGGGCCCGGTGAGCGGCAGCGGCCAGACTACCGACTGGGAGCAGGCCGCCGGCTCGCGTGGCGCGGCAGTGCCAGCTGATCCTGGCCGGCGGCCTGAATCCGCGCAACGTCGCGGCACGCCGATGCGTCAGGTGCGCCCCTTCGGCGTCGACGTATCGAGCGGCGTCGAGGATCGGCCCGGCATCAAGAGCGCCGACAAGATAGAGCAGTTCGTGGCCGCCGCGCGTTTGGCGGCGCTGGAGTTGAATTCATGAAAGTCCAAGACCCGTCGCTAGACCCGGCCAAACTACTGGCGGACGAGATCGCCGGAAAGTATCCCGACGCGCGCGGCCGCTTCGGTCCGTTCGGCGGCCGCTATGTGCCCGAAACGCTGTTCGCCGCCTTCGAGAAGCTCGAAGCCGGCGTGAAGCAGCATCTGCACGCCGCCGGACTTCCAGGCCGAGCTCACCGCGCGAGCTCAGCAGCTGGGTGGGGCGTCCGACCGCGCTCACGCATGCGCCCAAGCTGTCGAAGGCCTGGGGCGCGGAGGTGTGGCTCAAGCGCGAGGATCTCGCGCACACCGGCGCGCACAAGATCAACAACGCGCTCGGCCAGGCCATGCTGGCCAAGCGGCTCGGCGCCACAGCGCATCGTCGCGGAGACCGGCGCCGGCCAGCACGGCGTCGCCAGCGCCGCCGCCTGCGCGCGCGTCGGTCTGCCGTGCACCGTGTACATGGGCGCGGTCGACATGGAGCGCCAGGCGCCGAACGTGGGCCGCATGAAGTTGCTGGGCGCGACGGTGGTTCCGGTCACCAGCGGCGACCAGACGCTGCGCGCCGCCATCGACGAGGCCTTCCGCGACTGGGTCGGCAATCCCGACCGACACGTTCTACATCATCGGCTCCGCGGTCGGCCCGCACCCGTTTCCGTATCTCGTGCGCGAGCTGCAGACCGTGATCGGCAAGGAGGCGCGCGCGCAGATGCTGGCGCAATCCGGCTCATTGCCCGACGCGGTGATCGCCTGCGTGGGCGGCGGCTCGAATGCCATCGGCATGTTCCATCCGTTCATCGGCGACGCAGTCGCGTGGAAATCATCGGCATCGAGGCCGGTGGCACGGGCAAGCAGCTCGGCCAGAATGCCGCGACGCTGGCCTACGGCCGGCCCGGCGTGCTGCAGGGCGCGTACTCGCTGCTGCTGCAGGATGAGGAAGGCCAGATCCAGGAGACCGATTCGGTATCCGCGGGCCTCGACTATCCCGGCGTCGGCCCGGAGCATTCGTTGCTGCTGTGGGCGGGCCGCGTGCGCTACGAAGCCGCCACCGATGACGAATCGCTCGAAGCGCTCACCGAATGCTGCCGCACCGAGGGCATCCTGCCGGCCATCGAATCCGCGCATGCATTCGCGGGGGCCAGGCGCTGGGCGCAGCGACAATCCTGGCAAGAAAGTGCTCATCGGCCTTTCCGGCCGCGGCGACAAGGACATGCCCACCCTGCAACGCACCGTGCTCGCGGATGGAAGCAATGAACCCCAGCGAGAGAATCAGCCAGGCCATTCGCGACGCGCGCGGCGGCACCGCCATCGTCGCCTTCGTCACCGCAGGGTATCCGCTGCGCGAAAAATTTCGCGAGCACCTCACGCTGATCGGCAACGCGGCCGACGTGGTCGAGATCGGCGTGCCGTTCACCGATCCGATGGCCGATGGCATGACCATCCAGCGCTCGAGCCGCGAAGCGCTGCGCCAGGGCGTTCAGCCTGCGCTGGCTGCTCGATGAGCTCGCGGCGATGCAACGGCCGCGAGCGCCGCTCATGCTCATGAGCTACCTGAATCCGCTGCTGGCGTTCGGCTTCGACGAAGCTGGCGCGCGCCTCGGCAAACGCCGGTGTGTGCGGCTTCATCATCCCGGACCTGCCGTACGACGAAAGCGAAGACCTGCGTGCCGCGCTGGCGCCGCACGGCCTCGCGCTCATCCAGATGGTCACTCCGGTGACTCGCCCCGGACGCATGGCGAAGCTGTGCGCCGCCGCCGAAGGGTTCGTGTACGCGGTCACCATGACCGGCACGACGGGGCGCACGGCGTCGGTCCCCGGCGAGGTCACGCGTTATCTCGACGCCGTGACGCGCCGCCTCCAAACTACCGGTGTGCGCGGGCTTCGGCATTCGCAGTCGCGAGCAGGTGCGAGCAGCTCGAGGGACACGTGGCGGGCGTCATCGTCGGCTCCGCGCTGGTCGAAGTGCTCGAAAACGGACAGGACCCGTCGGCGTTCCTGCAAGCACTGCGCGGGCAGCTAGCTTGCAGCACAAGCTTCCCGGTTACGCGATGCTCGCCGTGCTGCATCGGCGGGTTGTCGATGGTGAGCCCGTTCTCCATCGACACTTTCTTCCCCGCGTTCCACGCCATGGAGAAGGCGCTGCAGGTCGAGCGCCTGGCAGCTGCAGCAGGTGCTGACCGCGTACATGATGCCGTTCGCCTTCGCGTCGCTGGTGCATGGCCCGCTGTCGGATGCGCTCGGCCGACGTCCCGTGATGATCTGGGGCATGGCGCTGTACACCGTGGGGTCGATCGCCTGCACGTTCGCGCCTAACTACACATCGCTGATCGCGGCCCGGGCCCTGCAGGGCATGACCGCCGGTGTCGGCGTGGTGGTCGGCCGTGCGGTGGTGCGCGACCTCTACGAAGGTCCGCGCGCGCAGCGGCTCATGAGCGTGACCACCATGATCTTCAGCTTCGCGCCCGCAGTCGCGCCGATCATCGGCGGCTGGGCGCACGTCGCCTTCGGCTGGCGCGCCGTGTTCGCCGTCATGGTGATCTGCGGCCTGGTGTTCGCGTTCTCCGCATGGTGGCGGCTGCCGGAAACTCACCCGGTGGCGGCGCGTATCCCGTTCAACGGCCGCAACCTGGGCCTGATTTCGCTCACCATCGTCCGGCACCGCGAATTCATGCTGCTCGCCGTTGCCGCCGGGCTCAACTTCGGCTCGATATCCTGTCTGATCGGCGCGGCGCCCATGATCGTCGAAGGGCACTGGCACCTGGGCGAGACTGACTACTGGCAGCTTTTCATTCCCATCATCTCCGGCATCCTCGTCGGCGCCATGATCTCCGGAAAACTCGCCGGCCGCATGCCGTCGATCCGCCAGGCGCGTCTGGGCTTCGCCATCCCGCTGGCCGTCTCGCTGTTGCGCGTGATTCTGCACCTGACGATGGACGTGGTGCCGATCCCCGCTCAGCAGGCACTTTTGTTCGTGGCTGGCGTCGGTGCGCAGATCGCGATGCCCGTGCTCACCTTGCGCATGCTGGACCTGTTTCCCGCGGCGCGCGGCATCGGCGGCGTCGATGCAGTCTTTCGTGGCGCTGATCGTGATGGGCGCCATCCTCGGTGGGTTCGTTCCGCTCGCGCAGATGAGCATGGAAGGGCTGGCGGCCGGGTCGTTGGCCTTCGCGGTGAGCGCGGCGTTCTGCTGGTACCTGGCGCGGCGGTGGCACGACCGTTCCATCGCCAGCACGGCGGATTCGCGCGCGTAACCCGTCAAGCCGAATAGCCGCGGACGAATGAGGCCGCCATGCGCATCGCGACATCGCCGCCGCGATCTTCGCGCAGCGCCGCGCGCAGTCTTGCGGGCGTCAGGCCGGTGATCCGCCGCACATCGCGCGTCGCATGCGCCTGATCGGCGAAGCCGCGGTCGGCGGCGACCTCGGAAATGCTGGCGTCGCCGTCATCGAGCGCGCGCAGCGTCGCTTGCAGACGCATCAATCGCGCGAATTCCTTGGGTGCGAGGCCGACGCGACTGCGAAAGCGTGTCTGGAAGCCCCTGATGCTCATGCCGGCGGTCCGTGCAGTGGCGTCGATGCGCGCCGTGCCTTTACTGGTCTGGAAGCGTTCGACCGCCTTGGCGATACGCTCATCGAGACTGTGAGCGGCGGCGCGCCGGGCCATGAGCCGCCATAGTGCCGCGTCCGAGCCGGTTGCGAAGGAGCGGGCCGCGGCGCGCAAGGCCGCGCTGAAGGTGCGATCGAGGCCGGCAAGATCGACGATGCGATCGCGCAGCGCCGGCAGACCTTGGTTGGCCAGCATGTCCGAGGCGGCGGGCTGCAAACGCAATCCCACGCAGTCGAGCGGCTCGCTGATGGCCAGTTTCACCGCCGTCACGCGTTGCGCGGCGAACAAGGTGGCGGCCTGGTCGTGCCAGCCGTCCGCCGCGTCCCAGCATCTTGGCGGCGTACGCAGGTGCACGATGAGCTCGCAATACCCGTCCGGGTAGATAGTCTGGGTGGTGTCGGCCGGAGCGGCGTCGCTCAGTCGCCAGAGACAGGCAACGTGGCGGCGGAGCTGCTCGGGGACCGGGTACTGGCGATAATCCATGGAGACGATTATCACCGGGTGCCCTGCGCATTTGTTCAAGCATTTGGCGCGCCCGGCGCGCACAGTCCGCACATGCACAAGCTCAAACTGCTGACTCTTGGAATGTTCACGGCCTGCGCGGCGGGCGTCTTCGCCGCGGAATCTGCGGCGACGCCGGCCCTCGGCTGGCTCAGCGGCTACTGGTGCTCGCAGGCCGGCGGGAAGCTCATCGAGGAATACTGGCTGCCAGCGCAGGGCGATCCGACGCTGATGATTGGGCTGAGCCGCACGGTGAAGGACGGAAAAACCGTGAATTTCGAATTCCTGCGCATCACCCTTACGGCGGGCGGCGCTAACTACCTGGCGCAGCCGCAGGGCGTGCCGCCGATCCCCTTTCGACTCACCGCGTCGGGCGACGGCTGGGCCAGATTCGAAAACCCGCAACACGATTTTCCCAAGCGGGTCGAATACCGGCGTACGGCGGGCGGCCTGCATGCGGAGATAGCCGGGCCCGGCGAGGGTGGCAAGGAGCTGGTGATTCCATTTGAATACCAGCCATGTCCGGTATCCGCGGCAGCGGTCGCCACCGGCTAGCGGTCTTCCTTCGGCCGCACGAGGTCAGCGAGTGCATTGCGCAGGTCGCCCATTTTTGGCGGCTTGCTCAGCACCCGGTCGACATGATCCGGTTTGTCATCGGACGCGATGAGCCTGTGACCCCAGCCCGTGAGCATGATCACGGGTACCTGGCCCCCGAGCTGGTGGATGCGCGCGGCCACCTTGCGTCCGTCCACGTGCGGCATTCCAAGGTCGGTGATCACGGCGTCGAAGCGATCACCGGATTTGATGGCCGCGGCGAACGCGTCGATGCCCGCCTGGCCGCCCTCGGCCGTGACCACTTCGTGCTCGTCGAGCTCGAGCGCATCGCGCAGCGATTTGAGCAGCATCGGATCGTCGTCGATGAGCAGCAAGCGCAGTCCACCAGGCGCAGGCGCGAGTGACTTTTCGCGCACCGTCATGCCGGTAGGCGCGCTCGGGAAGATGAGCCGCATGGTGGTGCCCTTGGCAAGCTCGCTGTCGATCTCGAGCTCGCCGCCATGGCGTTGCGCCATGCCGAATACCATCGGCAGCCCGAGGCCGGTACCGCGCTCGCCCTTGGTGGTGAAGAAGGGCTCGAGACATCGGCTGCGCGTGGTCTCACTCATCCCGACTCCCGTGTCCCTCACCTCGACGATGACATGCTTGTCGCGCGGATCGAAGCGCGTGGTCAGCGTGATGGTGCCGCCGTCGGGCAACGCATCGACTGCGTTGAGCAGCAGGTTGGTCAGCGCGTCGCGCAGTTCGTTCTCGGCGCCGAGGATCTGCGGCAGATCGGGCGCGAGTTCGCTTTCCACCTGCACCACCACGCCGCGTTCCTGCGGCATGTTGCTCCAGCGCGCGCGCGTGAGATCGATCACTTCCATGAGAACCTGGTTCAGCGACACCGGCGCCAGCGTGAGCTCCAGGCCGCGCGGCAGATAGAACGCGCGCATGCGCTGCACGGTGCGCGCCACGTCGTCGATGGCGCGCTGGATGACGCCGAGCTGTTGCCGCGATCTTTCGCTCAATCCCGCGTCGTGCGCGAGCATCGACTGCGTGTACAACGCGGCCGGTGACAGCGCGTTGTTGATGTCGTGCGCGATACCGCTGGCGATCTGGCCGAGCGCGCGCAGGCGCTCCTGCTGCATCACGGTCTGTTGCGTCTGGCGCAGATCCTGGTACGCAGACTGGAGTGCGCCGTAGAGCCGTGCCTGGTGCGCCGCCAGGGCGACATGATCGGACAGCTGGCGCAGGAATTCGCAATCGTCGCTGCTGAATGAATCGCTGCGCCGCTTGGCCAGCAGCGTGACGCCGAACACCTCGTTCTCGATCATGAGCGGCGCGGCGACGAAAGCGCGCAGGCCGGCGGCGGCGAGGCGCGCCGGGAAAGGGTGCTGCGCCGCCTCGATGTCGGGCTCGTACACCAGCTCGCCGTGCACGCAACGGCCGAGCCCATTCGGATCGACATCGATGCGCGCCTGCTCGATGAGGCCCATGTCGGCCCCGAGCGCCGCACTGCGCTCACCGATGCTGTTCACGATGAGCACCTGCGGCTCGGATTGGTAAAGGAATATGCAGGCGAAATCGATGCCGAGATTCTCCTCGAGGCTGCGCAACACCACCTCGAATACCTTGGGCAGATCCTGGTGCGCGCCGACTGCATGCGTGGTGCGGTCGAGCAACTGCATGCGCTCGAGTTGCACCTTCAGCTTGCGCTCGGCCAGCACGAAGTCCTCGATGTCGGTGCTCGAGCCGAACCACTTGAGGATGCGGCCGGCGGGATCGCGCAACGGCACCGCGCGTGCCTTGAACCAGCGATACACGCCGTCGAATCGGCGGATGCGGAAGCTCACATCGAATGCATCGCCGCTGGCGACGACGCGCGCCCATTCCATCTGCGCCTTGACGCGATCCTCTGGATGCACCTGCTCGAGCCAGCCAAGGCCCAACTGCTGCGCTTCGCTGCGCCCGGTGTAGTCGAGCCACTGGCGGCTGAGATAGTCGGTGTGCCCGTCGCGCAGGCAGGTCCAGATCAGCTGCGGCAGCGACTCGGCCAGCGTCTTGAAACGCGCGCGGTTTTCGCGCAGCTGCTCCACGGTTTCGCGGTGTTCGGTGATATCGATGCAGGTGCCGATGTAGCCGACGAACTCCCCGTCCGGCCCCAGGTGCGGCGTGGCGCGCTCGAGCAGCCAGCGCCAGGCGCCATCATCGCGCTGCAGGCGGAACTCCATTTCGTAGGGACGGCGGGCGTCGAAGGCGGCGTGATAGGTGTCGAGCACGCGATCGAAATCCGCCGGGTGAATGTTGTCGCACCAGCCGTCACCGATTTCCTGTTCGATTTCGCGTCCCACGAAATCGAGCCAGCGCTGATTGAACCAGGTGCAGCGCTTGTCCGGGCCGCTCATCCAGATGAGCACCGGCGCCGCATTCGCGGTGGTCCGGAAACGCTGCTCGCTCTCGCGCAACGCGGCTTCCGCGTGCAGGCGGCCGGTGATGTCGCGGATGAATGCGCTGAACACCAGCTCCGTGCTGAAACCGATGGGCGTGATGGCCAGCTCCACCGGGAACTCGCGGCCGTCGCGATGCAGTGCCGACATCTCGACGCGCTTGTTGAGCACGCGTGCGACGCCTGTGTCGATGTAGCGGCGCATGCCGTTGCGATGTTCCTCGCGCCACCGCTCGGGAATGATGAGCTCGGCGAGCTCCCGGCCCAGTACCTCGCTGCGGCTCCACCCGAACATCCGCTCCGCCTGGGTGTTCCAGCCGGTGACCATGCCGTTGCTGTCAATCGCGACTACGCCGTCGAGCGCGGTCTCGACGATGAGCTGATTGCGCTCCTCCGAAAGGCGCAAAGCCCGCTCGGCATTGCGGCGCAGGATGTCGGCGCGTTCACCGCGCGCGGCATTGATCCACACCAGCGCAACGAACACGATGATGCTCGACAAGGCGAATATCGATACGGCGGCTTCGAATCCGAAGGTGCCGCGGCGCTGGAATTGGACCGTGAGCGCGCCAGCGAGCAGCGGGACGATGATGGCCGCGGGGAAGAGTCGCCGCGCCATCGCGCCGCCCACGCCGTTGCTGGCCATCAGCCGCGCGATGCCGACCTCCGGGCGCAGAGTGATTGCGCCGGCCGACAGCACCAGGATCAACAGCGCGGTGTGCACGGCCATGTCCGTGAAAGCGAATAGCGCCTGGCCGCCGAACACATACCGCGACAGGCCGAGCCATCCCAGAAGCATGCAGAGTACCGTCAGCGCCTGGTGCAAGGTCGCCGTGCGAACCTGTTGCGCGAAGATCAACGACAGACCCAGGAGAACGAAGGCGAACGCAGTGGCGGGTGCCATGCGCGGCGGCGTGTGCGCGTCGATGGCGATCGGCATCTGCGCGAGCGACAGCTGGTCGATGTAGGCGTCCCAGCCGAACGCAATGCGAGACAGAACCAGCAATCCGACTGTGACGAGCAGGGCGGAGGCTGCGATCTTCAGCGTCCGCACCTGCAGCGCTGCCAGCCACAAGGCGATGCCGGCGAGCACGAAACAGAGCGCCGTCAGGCGCACCATCCTCGGCCAGGCCGGCACGATGTTGGTGAGCTGCTCCATGTCGAGCGTCCAGCCGGCGAATACGAACGCCCCGACGGCCAGCGCGACGAACGCGGCGAACTGTGCGAAGTATCTGTTCGATTCCGCACTCTCGGAGCTGCCCATGACGAGGCAAACTACTCCGATGCGTGCAGTGCCGCAATTAGTTAGATCGAGTCTTGACTCAGGTTTTTCCCTTAAGGCCGATGCGCGCAAGGAGCTGCGGAAAACGCTCATGGGTGCGCAGGCCCTCGAAATGCCGCTCGGAATTCAGCCACATTCCGACGATGGCGCGCTCCTCGATCGCCTGGTCCAGGAAGTCGATGGCCCGTTCGTGCTCGCCCAGCGCAACGTATACCGCGGCGATGGTTGCGGATGGCACGTACACGGTGCGGCCGATTTCAGCCAGTTCGCCCAGCATGCGACGGGCCTCATCCGGCTGACCCATGAGCGCACGGGTGCGCGCGATGCCGGTGAGGCCCAGCGGATCGACCGGCGAGGGCTGCATCGCCGCGAATTGTTCGATGGCCTCGGCAAAACGGCCCTGGGCTTCGAGCGCCAATGCGAGCCGGTATCTGCTCATCACGAATGACGGCTCCATGGCGACAGTGTGCAGGAGTTTTGCCACTGCTTCATCGACGCGCCCGGCGCGATACAGCAGGAATCCGACGTTCGCATTGACGATCACCGCGAGCGGGTCGATGGCGAGCGCGCGCTGGATTTGTTCGAGCGCTTCGTCGAATCGTCCGAGCCCGCCGAGTGCCATGGCGTACCAGTGTTGTGCGCACTGGTTGTTAGGATTCAGCTCGATCGCCCGAGTCAGTTCTCGAATTCCTTCGTCACGTTCCCACGCGTAGGTGAACAGCACGTGGCCCAGTGTGCCGTGCGCTTCGGAAAGCGAGTCGTCGAGCGCCAGCGCCTTCTCGGCCGCCAGGCGCGCTTTGGGCATGACCTCGTGCGGTGGCAGGCTTTGCGAAACCGCCGCGCGCAAGCCGAGTTGTATGCACGCCTCGCTGATACCGGCGTACGCGAGAGCGAATTTGGCGTCGATGGCAATGGCGCGTTCCATGCATTGCACTGCCTGCAGCAACGATTCGCGGGTTCGCTTGGCGATGAGGTAGCGGCCGCGGATGTAATGTTCGTATGCCTCGGTATTGCGCGTGGGGAGCCGGGCGGCGGGGGGTCGTTCCTCGCGCGTCAGCGCCAGCGTCAGGGCAGTCGCCATGCGCTCCGCGATCGAATCCTCGAGTTGCAGTGCCCCCGCCGACTCTGCATCGAACTTCTCGGCCCAAAGCACCGCATCGCTGGCCACCGAGACCAGCTGGACGCTCGCGCGCACCATGCTGCCGGAGCGGCGGATTCCGCCGCAGATGACCGCATCGACATGCAGTTCCCTTCCTGCGGCACTCGGCGACAGCGACACGTTTGCAAATCGCGCCACCGACGAGGTTGGCCGCACCAGCGTGCGGCGCAGTTGGCCGAGCCGCGTGATGAGCGCATCGGCGAGACCGACACCGAGACACTCGTCGCCGGCAATCGGGTTCAGGAATTCAAAGGGAAGAACTGCCAGCGACCGCATTTGAAATCCCGCGCCTTCGCTCGCCGCGGGCCGCGCATCGGCGGCGCGCAGCACCTCGACTTTTGCGGTGAAGCGGTAACCGCGCCGTGGAATGGTCGCGATGCATCCTTGTTCCTTCGAGTCTTCACCCAGCACCCGTCGTATATCCGAGATCACTTTCGCGAGGCTGTTCTCATCGACGACGACATCGGGCCACAACGCCTGCAGCAGAAACTCCTTCTCGAGCAGCTCACCCCGGCGCTCGATCAACAGTAGCAAGGCGTCGAAACAGCGCGGAAACATCGGCACCGGTTTTTCGCCGTGCAGGAGCTGGCGGCGCACCGCGTCGACGCGCCGTCCGGCGAATTCATAGATGAGAGTGTTGGCTTGTTCCATGCAATGCATTCATAACCATTCAGAACTCCGGCAAGACATTCAGCGCGGAGCGCATCATTCTGGGCAACATGGAGTCCACACTCAACGCGCCCCCGCTTTCGTTCACGATGAAGCACTGGCTGATCCTCGCCACGGCAGGTCTAGGCTTCGCGTTCGATCTCTACGAAGTTGTGGTCATGGCCATCGTCCTCCGGCCGGTGCTCATGGAGCTTGGGCCATTCCAACCGGGAACGGTGCAATTCAACACCTACGCCGGCCTCCTGCTGTTCATACCCGTGGTCATTGGCGGGGTCGCCAGCCTGCTTGGTGGCTACCTGACCGATCGTCTGGGTCGGCAACGCGTGCTGGTGTGGAGCATCGTGATCTACGGCGTCGCGGCGTTTTTTGCCGGCTTCTCCACCTCGCTGGCCGAACTCATGTTCTGGCGCAGTATCACGGTCGCCGGCGCGTGCGTGGAATTCGTCGCGGCCATCGCCTGGCTCACGGAATTGTTCCCGGACCGGCGCCGGCGCGACGCCATGCTGGGGTTCGCGCAGGCCTGTGCGGCGGCCGGCAATTTCATGATTGCCGGCGCCTACTACGCCGCGGTGACCTGGGGTGATGAGCTGCCCGCGGTGCACGGCGCGCACTCCGCCTGGCGCTATACATTGATATTCGGCGCGCTGCCTGCGATTCCGCTGATGCTGCTGCGACCCTTTCTGCCCGAGTCGCCGGTGTGGCAAGCGAAAAAATTGGCCGGCACGTTGCGACGTCCGGGATTCGGGCAGCTATTCTCGTCGCAGCTGCGGCGCGTGACCGTCATCACCACGGTGTTGATCGCCTGCGGCCATGCGCTGGCCTTCGGCATGCTGCAACACATTCCACGCATCGTGCCCGGGCTGCCGGACGTAGCCGAGCTTCCGCGTCGGGCACAGGAGCAATGGGTGAGTTGGGTTCACTTGCACGTCGACGCGGGCGCGTTGTTAGGACGCCTGCTGCTCGTCGCACTGGTGGTGTACCTCGTGCGCCGGCGTCCGCTGCTGCGCGGCATCCTGTGGCTCGGCGTGGCGCTGATACCGTTGGTATTTCTTGGGCCCGCGCTCGGCGATGTCGATCATTTCAAATACGCCGTGCTGCTGGTGTCCGTGCTGGTATCGGCGCAGTACAGCTTCTGGGGCAACTACCTGCCGCGGGTCTTCCCTGTGCATCTGCGCGGTACCGGCGAAAGTTTCGCGTTCAGCGTCGGCGGCCGGGTTATCGCGCCCCTGGCTGCACTCGCCACCACGCAGCTCTCGAACGTGATGCCGGGAGCGACGCCTGCGCTCAAGCTTGCGAGCGCGGTGGCGCTGGTCGCCGTGACCGCGACGGTCTGCGCGTTGTTCGTCAGCCGCTGGTTGCCCGAACCGGCGCCCGCACTTCAGGAGGACTGATGACCGCCACTACCCCCTACCTACTCGACAACGCCCAGACCGAAGCAGCGCGCCGCATGCGCGTGCTCGCGCATCTGTACGACGCCACCACCCGTCGCGTGTTATCCGAGACCGGGATCGGTGATGGCTGGCAATGCCTCGAAATCGGCGGCGGCGGTGGCAGCGTTGCGCACTGGATGGCCGAGCGCGTGGGGCCGGGAGGGTCGGTGCTGTGCACCGATCTCGATCCGCGTCACATCGCGGCGCCGCAATTGCCGAATCTGCGTATCGAGCGGCACGACATCGTCCGCGACGAATTGCCCGCGGCGCACTTTCATCTCATCCATGCGCGCCTCGTACTCATCCACCTTCCCGAGCGGGACCAGGTACTCGAACGGCTGATCGCCGCGTTGAGGCCTGGCGGCTGGCTGGTGATCGAAGACTTCGATGTGTTGTCGCTGCTGCCCGATCGCGAGGTGAATCCTTGCGAAGTGGCGTTGCCAACCGCGGACGCGATGCGTACCTACATGGCACGTGGCGGCGTCGACGCGCGCAGCGGCCGGCTGTTACATGGAAAATTCCGCGCTCTCGGGCTCGCGCAAGTGGCGGCGGAGGGTCGGCTGGTGATGCTCGACCTGGCCAGCGGAGGCGCCGACCTCATGCGCGTCAACTTCGAGCAGGTAGGTGGGCAGCTGATCGCCGCCGGGCTCATCGACGCGGACCAACTGCAGCGCGACCTCGCGCGTCTGGACGACGAGGATTACACCGCGCCTTCCCCCATCATGTGGAGCGTGCGCGGCCGCCGCGCGTCTCCCGATCCTGCTTCAGCGGCGCAACAGGCCTAGCAGCCACGCAACTCCGACCGCGACCATGGCCCAGCCGGCCCAGGCGGGCTCGTGGTCGAGCGCCAGCCACACGATGCCACCCAGCCATACCACCGAGGCGATCGTCACCTTGTCGCGCCGGCGATTGGTGCGTTTGATCTCGCTGCGCAGCGCATTGATCTCCGGCGCTTCGACCGCGAGGCGCAGGCGGCCGTCCTGCGCCCGCTGCACGGCCGAGCGAACCAGCGGCGCCAGCGTCTGCAGGCTGGTGAGGATTTCCGGCAATTGCGTGCGCGCATTTTCGAGGATGGCCCGCCCGCTCATCTTTTCGCGCACCCAATCGCGCATGATGGGACCGGCGGTCTTGAACACATCTAGATCGGGATACAGGTCGCGGCCGAGCCCTTCGATGTTGAGCAGCGTCTTCTGCAGCAGGATGAGCTGCGGCTGGATCGAAACATTGAATCGGCGGGAAATCTCGAACAGCCGCAGCAACACAGTGCCAAAGGAAATCTCCTTGAGCGGTTTGTTGAAGATCGGCTCGCAGACCGTGCGGATCGCCGACTCCATTTCATCGACGCGCGACCCTTCCGGCACCCAACCGGATTCCAGGTGCAGCAACGCGACCTTGCGATAGTCACGATCGAACACGGCCAGGAAATTCTCGGCGAGGTAATGCTGGTCGCGCGGATCGAGCGTGCCGACGATGCCGAAGTCGATGGCGGCGTATTTCGGCTGCGCCGGGTTGTCGATCAGCACGAAGATGTTTCCCGGGTGCATGTCGGCGTGGAAGAAATTGTGACGAAACACCTGCGTGAAGAAAATCTCGACGCCGTTCTCGGCGAGCTTGCGGATGTCGGTGCCGGCTTCGCGCAGGCGCGCCATGTTGGAGATCTGCACGCCCCGGATGCGCTCCATGACCATGACACCCGGACGGCAGAAATCCCAATGCACCGCCGGTACATATAAGAGAGGGGAGTTCTCGAAGTTGCGGCGCAGCTGCGAGGCATTGCCGGCTTCGCGCATCAGATCGAGCTCGTCGATGATGGTTTTCTCGTATTCGGTGACCACTTCCACGGGCTTCAGGCGGTGGCTGCCTTCCCAGTTACGTTGCGCGAAGTGCGCCAGCTCGCGCAGCACTTCGAGGTCGCGCGCGATGATGGCGTGCATGCCCGGGCGCAGCACCTTGACCACCACTTCGCGCGTCTTGGCGCCGTTGAGGCCGACCTCGGCACGGAGCTCCGCGGCGTGCACCTGGGCAATGGATGCGGCGGCCAGCGGTTTCTCCTCGAAGACGGAGAACACCTGTTCAGCCGTGCGGCCGTAAGCGGCTTCGATTACCGCGCGCGCTATCTTCCCGTCGAAGGGTGGCACCCGGTCCTGAAGCTTCGCCAGCTCATCGGCGATGTCGACGGGCAGCAGGTCCCGCCGGGTAGATAGCGCCTGGCCGAATTTCACGAAGATCGGACCCAGCTCCTCGAGCGCCAGGCGCAGCCGTTCGGCGCGTGGCGCATCGCCGCGGCGCACCGCCCAGGTCCAGGGCGAAAGCAGGAACAGGAAGCGCAGCGGGCGATACAGATGCGTGGCGCGGACGAACTCATCCAGCCCGTGGCGCACGAGCACGCGCTGTATTTCAATGAGCCGGGATAACACGCGCAGTTTCATCGTTCGGTCTCTGGATCGTGTTGCAACATGGTTGCGCGTGCCTCGAGGCGGTCCAGGTCTTCGCGCAGGCGCTCGACGCCGCGATAGAAATCCTCGGCTTCCGCGCGCGGCACGAGGTCGCCCCGTTCGTGGGCCAGGTATTCGGCGACGTTGCGAACGGAAGTGGCCGCCGCGCGCCGGCCGACGCCTGCGGCCATGCGCACGAGCCGCAGCGCCTGGTGAGCCGGCGTATCGCCGATGATCCTCGACAGCTCTTCTTCGACATCGGGCTTGAGCAGCATGGCGAGCTCGCGAAATTTCTGTGCGATCTCCGCATCGCCGCGAATCGTGACGTCGCCGCGCTGGATGACTTCTTCCGGATGCGACCCGGCCAGGGCCGCCAGACTCAGCAGGCTGCCCAAAACTTCCGCCTCGACAGGCGGCCCGCCAGAGTCGTCCTTGGTGAGCCGGATGGAGCTCGTCAGGCATTCGGCGACGAGCACCCAGCCGAGGCCGCCCGCTTCGATGCGCACGCGCTTGCCGGCAAGTGCGGCACACAGATCGAGCGCGCGCGGGCTGCGCGGCAGATTGCGATTCAGCAGGTTCTCGATCGCCTGGGTCAGCATGCGGGACTAGTAACGATAGCCGCGATGCACGGCGACGATGCCGCCCGAGAGATTGTGGTAGCGGCAATCCTCGAGGCCGGCTTCACGCAGCATGCCTAACAAAGTTTCCTGGTCCGGATGCATGCGGATGGATTCCGCCAGGTAGCGGTAGCTCTCTTCATCCTTGGCCACCAGCTTGCCGAGCAGCGGCAACACGCGGAACGAATACAAGTCGTACAACGGCTTGAGCAGCGGCACGACCGGCTGCGAAAACTCGAGCACCAGCAGCTGACCGCCCGGCTTGAGCACGCGGCGCATGTCGGTGAGCGCGGCCGCCTTGTCGGTGACGTTACGCAGGCCGAAGCCGATGGTGACGCAGTCGAAACTCGAATCGGCGAAGGGCAGCTTCTCGGCATTGGCGAGCACGCAGGAAACATTGCCGACGTGGCCGGAATCAAGCAGCCGGTCGCGTCCTTCACCGAGCATGGCGCCGTTGATGTCCGAGAGGACCACGAGCCCGCTCTTGCCGACCTGTTTGGCGAGACCGGTAGTGAGGTCACCGGTGCCTCCTGCCACGTCGAGCGCGCGCTGGCCCGGCCGCAGCGCGGCGAGCGACAGCGTGAACTCTTTCCACAGGCGATGCGCGCCGCCGGACATGAGGTCGTTCATCAGATCGTAGTTGCCCGCGACGGAATCGAAAACGCCGCGCACAAGGCGCTGCTTTTCGTTCCACGGAACGCGTTCGTAGCCGAAATCGGTATCGGCGTTCTTCTTGGACTCAGTCACAGGGCGGCCAGTATAGACGGGTCGCAACGGTAGTCAGAAAGCGCTGGCTTTTCGCGGCGGCATTCGCTACAAAGCCCAACTATTCGAGCGGGGGTCTTGCAGGAGGGCCGGCAGTCTTTGACAGCCGGCCCTTGTCAGGCCTACGGCCACTCTCAAGCCGGCCTGCGGCCGGCTCCATAAAATTTATTGTTGGGTCGCGTGCACGCGCGCTTGGTACTGCGCCCACTTCTGCGTGTAGGTCTCGCCGAGCTCGCGCAGGTATTTCCACGAATACAGCCCCGAATCGTGGCCATCGTCGTACACGAGTTTCACGGCGTACTGGCCTACGGGCTCGACCGCCTTGATTCCGACATGCTCCTTGCCCAGCACCAGAACCTCCTGGCCGGGCCCGTGTCCCTTTACTTCTGCGGATGGCGAGTACACCCGCAGGTATTCAAAGGGCAGCAGGTAGCGCGCCCCATCTTCGAACGCGACTTCCAGCACGCGCGAGCGGGTGCGCAGCTTGATTTCAGTGGCCTGAGTTTCGTTTGCCAAGGCTTACCTGAAGGTCGTCATGAGCGGGCGGCAAGCCTATACTCGTGCCGTGCGCCGGAGGGGGAAAAACTGGCGTTTTTGCACCGGGGGGATATGCAACCGACGGACACCTCGCAACCCGACTACTTTCACAAGGTCGTGGATTGCCAATGGGCTTGCCCAGCACACACCGACGTCCCCGAATACATTCGACTTATTGCGCAAGGCCGCTTCACCGACGCCTATATGGTGAACCGGCATTCGAACGTGTTCCCCGGCATCCTTGGCCGCGTCTGCGACCGGCCCTGTGAACCGGCGTGCCGCCGTGGCCGCGTCGAGGAAAAGCCGGTGGCCATCTGCCGCCTGAAGCGCGTCGCGGCCGACAACAAGGACGACATCCGCGGCCTGTTGCCGAGGATTCCCAAACTCAAGAACGGCAAGAAGGTCGCGCTGATCGGCGCCGGCTGCGCCTCGCTCACCGTGGCCAACGACCTCATGCCGCTCGGCTATTCGGTCACGATTTTCGAGCAGTTTGCCGTGCCCGGCGGCCTCATGCGCACCAACATCCCCTCGTTCCGGCTGCCGGCCGAGGTGCTCAACGACGAAATCGCCCAGATCGTCGAGATGGGAGTCGATCTCAAGCTCAACCACCCGGTCAGCTCGATGAAGGAGCTGCTGACCAAGGGCGGGTTCGACGCCGTATTCGTCGGCGCGGGCGCGCCGAAGGGCAAGGAGCTCAAGCTTCCTGGGCGTGCCGAAGCGGCGGCCAATGTGCACATCGGCATCACCTGGCTCGAATCGGTGGCGTTCGAGCACATCAAGTCGATCGGCGAGAAGGTGCTCATCATCGGCGTGGGCAACACGGCGATGGATTGCTGCCGCACTTCGCTGCGCTTGGGCGCGAAAGACGTGAAGGTCATGGCGCGCAAGCCCCGCCAGTTCTTCAAGGCCTCGGCCTGGGAGCTCGAGGACGCCGAGGAAGAGCACGTCAAGATCATCATCAACCGCTCGCCCCGAAATTTCGTGATGCAGGGTGGCAAGCTGGCGGGCATGACGTTCGATGTCATCGAGTACGACCTCGATGCGAAAGGCGCCATCACCGCCGAGCGGGTAGTCAGTGAGGAATTCATCGAGGCCGACGACGTGATCCTCGCGATCGGCCAGGAAAACTCCTTCCCGTGGATCGAACGCGATCTCGGCATCGAGTTCGACAAGTGGGAGGTGCCCAAGGTCGACGCGAAGACGTTCGAGTCCACGCGCGCTGGTGTGTTCTTCGGCGGCGACGCAGCCTTCGGACCCAAGAACATCATCTGGGCGGTGGAGCACGGCCACCAGGCGGCCATCTCGATTCACAACTACTGCCTGGGCAAGCCCGTCACCGAGCGGCTCGCGCCGGGCGTCAATCTTTCCTCGACCAAGATGGGCATGCACGAGTGGGCGTACGCCAACGACTACAACCCCGCCGAGCGGCGCCTCATGCCGCACGTGTCACTCAAGGAGCGCTTCAAGAAGATCAACATCGAAGTGGAGCTCGGCTTCACCGTCGAGCAGATCGAGAAGGAAGTTCAACGCTGCCTCAACTGTGATGTGCAGACGGTGTTCGAGACCAAGCTGTGCATCGAGTGCGACGCGTGCATCGACATCTGTCCGGTGGACTGCCTCACCATCACGCAAAATGGCGAGGAAGCCGAGCTGCGCACGCGGCTCAAAGCGCCGGCGATGAATGTCACTCAGGCTTTGTACGTATCGCCGCCGCTGAAACACACCGCGCGCGTCATGGTCAAAGACGAAGACCTGTGCGTGCACTGCGGCCTGTGCGCGGAGCGCTGCCCCACCGCGGCCTGGGACATGCAGAAGTCCACGATCCAATGGCCACATGCCAAGGATGAAGCGGCTGCTGCACACGCCAAGCTTCCGAAGAGCGCCTGACCATGCCGGAAAGAATCAATAATTTCGCGATCAAGATCGCGACAGTGAACGGTACCGGGTCGGCCAGCGCCAACTCGCTGCTCATGAAGTCCATCTTCAGAAGCGGCGTCCCGGTCATGGGCAAGAACTACTTCCCGTCGAACATCCAGGGCCTGCCCACCTGGTATGAAATCCGCGTCACCAAGGACTCGTACGTCGCGCGCTCGGGAAAGATCGATCTCATGGTCGCGATGAACGCCGAGACCTACACCAAGGACGTGCGTGAAGTGGTGTCCGGCGGCTATCTCATCTATGACTCCACCTGGCCACGGCCCGCACTGCTGGCCCGCGACGACATCACGGTGCTCGGCGTGCCACTGGCGAAACTCTGCAACGAAAACTTCAACGGTGTGCGTACGCGCATTCTCATGAAGAACATCTGTTACGCGGGGGTGCTGGCCGCGCTGCTCGATCTCGACATCGGAAAAATCCGCGAATTGCTGGCTGAAACCTACGCCAAGAAGCCGGCGCTGGTGGACTCGAACATGAAGGCCATCGAGCTCGGGTTTAACTACACGCGCGAGAACTTCAAGTGCCCGCTGCCCATGCACGTGGCGCCGGGCCTGCTCGGAGCCTCGAAAACCGCCGGCCACGTCCTCATCGACGGCAACACCGCGGCGGGCCTGGGATGCGTGTTCGCCGGCGCCACGGTGGGCGCGTGGTATCCGATCACGCCGTCCACCTCGCTCATGGACGCGTACAAGATGTTCGCCGACAGGCTGCGCGTGGAACCGGAGACCGGCAAGAAAAATTTCGCGTTCATCCAGGCTGAAGACGAGCTCGCCGCCATCGGCATGGTGCTGGGCGCCAACTGGAACGGGGCGCGGGCGTTCACGGCCACCTCCGGCCCCGGTTTATCGCTCATGAATGAGTTCCTCGGGCTCGCCTACTACGCCGAGGTCCCGGCGGTGCTGTTCGACATCCAGCGCGTCGGGCCTTCCACGGGAATGCCGACGCGCACGCAGCAGTGCGACATCCTCGAGGCCGCCTACGCCTCGCACGGCGACACCAAACATGTCTGCCTGTTCCCGCGCGATCCGGAGGAGTGTTTCTACTTCACGCGCGATGCCTTCGATCTCGCCGAACGGCTGCAGACTCCCATCATGGTGATGTCGGATCTCGACATCGGCATGAACGACTGGATGTGCCCCGATCTGAAATGGGACGACAGCTACGTGCCGGACCGCGGCAAGGTGCTGTCCAGGGACGAGATCGCCAAGCTCGACAAATTTCATCGCTATCTCGACTCCGACGGCGATGGCATTCCGTATCGCACGCTGCCCGGTGTGCATCCCAAAGGCGCGTATTTCACGCGCGGCTCGGGCCACAACCAATACGGCGTGTACACCGAGGACTCCGCGGAATACCAGGTCGTGCTCGACCGGCTCACGCGCAAGTTCAGCACGGCGAAGCGGCTGGTGCCGAAAGCCGTCATCGAACAGGACGCGCACATCGACATCGCGGTCGTGGCCTACGGCAGCTCCGACGGCGCGGTGCGCGAGGCGCTCGACATACTCGCCGAGCACGGCATCAAGACTAACTACATGCGCCTGCGCGCTTTCCCGTTCGGCGACGACGTCGAGAAGTTCCTCGAGCAGCAGAAACTGGTGTTCGTGATCGAGCAGAATCGCGACGCGCAGATGCGCTCGCTGCTCACGCTCGAGACCCGCGTCGAGAAGTCCAAGCTGCGTTCGCTGCTGCATTACAGCGGGTTGCCGATTTCCTCGGAGTTCATCGTCAAGGGCGTGCTCGCGGAGGTGTCGCCCAAGACCCGCAAACTAGAGGCCATTCCGGGAAACACCATGGGGGTTGCATGACTTTCCTGCCGAAACCCAAGGTGAGACACCCCTCGTTGCCGAGGAATTCTCTCGGCCTCACGCGGCGCGACTATGAAGGTGGTCTATCGACACTGTGCGCGGGTTGCGGCCACGACAGCATCACCGCCGCCATCATCGAAGCGTCCTGGGGACTGGAAATCGAACCGCAGAACATGGTGAAGCTGTCGGGCATCGGCTGCTCCTCGAAGACCACGGCGTATTTCGTGAGCGGTGGCCACGGCTTCAATTCCGTGCACGGCCGCATGCCCTCGATTGCCATGGGCGCCAACGCGGCGAACCGCAACCTCACCTACATCGGTGTTTCCGGTGACGGCGACACCCTGTCTATCGGGCTTGGCCAGTTCTGCCATGCCATTCGCCGCAATCTCAACATGGCGTACATCATCGAGAACAACGGTGTTTACGGCCTCACCAAGGGGCAGTTTTCGGCATCGGCGGACGTGGGCACCAAGGCGAAGAAGGGTGAGGTGAACCAGCAACCGCCCATTGACCCCGTACTGCTCGCCTTGACCCTGGGGGCAACGTTCGTCGCGCGCAGTTTCTCCGGCGACAAACAACAACTTGTGCCCCTGATCCAGGCGGCTCTGCGCCATAAGGGTTTCGCCTTGATCGACGTCCTGTCACCCTGCGTTACGTTCAACGATCACGAGGGATCCACGAAGAGCTATCAGTACACACGCGAGCATTACGATGCCGCGGTGCATGCCGACTTCATTCCTTTCCAGCGCGAAATCTCGGCGGAATATGCCGAGGGCGATGTCCTGCCCGTAGTGCTGCATGACGGCAGCCGGATTGTGCTCCGCAAGCTGGACGCCGCTTATGACCCTACCAATCGCGGTGCGGCGACCGCCGCCATCTCCGAGCGGTTGAAAAAAGGTGAATTTTTGACCGGACTTCTGTATCTCGATCCAGATGGGCAGGAGTTTCACGATGTCAATGAGACACCGGCTACTCCTCTCAACCAAATTCCCCATAGTCGCCTGTCGCCGGGTTCGGCGGCGCTCGCGAAAGTTCTGGCGCGATATCGTTAGCCGCGCTATGTTTCGGCCCGCTACAGGTAAGGGTTGAGATCAGGAGTCGACATGGCCGAAGAAGAGAAGTCCCAGAAATTCACGTCCAAGGTGCGCCGCGGGCTCACTTGGGTCAGCACGGTGTCGTCGACCGAGCTTGCGCGCGTCAAACAGGAAGCCGGCGGTGGCCGCATTCCTGGCATGACTGCCGCGCAGCTGTCGGACATCGAGGCTGCGCTGTTGTGGATTGCGCAGAACAAGGAAGAAGCGAATGGGTAAGGGTGACCGTCGCACCAAGCGCGGCAAGTTATATGCGGGCTCATTTGGGAAGTCCCGCCCGAAGAATCCAGCGAAGAAGAAAGCAAGAGCAGTAAAGGCCAAGAAGAAAGCCTAGAAAGATAGTAAAGAAAGCCAAGAGCCAGACGGTTCTAGCACAGGTCGAACGAAGCCCGCGAAGCGTAAAGTCTCGCGGGCTTTGTCGTTTACGGGGTGGCCGATTCCACCCGCAGGGCGTTCACGCCGCGATATTTCGCCACGAGTTCGAGCGCCGTGAGATTGCTAGGGGTCAGCTGCGCGTCGCTCGTGCCGATGGGCGTCACGCGCTCACCCCATCTCACCACGTGTCCGGTGAACGTGAGCCCGCCGCCGAAAGACGGCATCAGCAGCAGCGCGCCGGGTTTCACGCGGCCTTCCTCCAGCGCCTCGCACAGCGCCACCGGGACGGTCGCCGCCGACATGTTCCCGTACCGTTGAACGTTGACGTAGACGCGCTCCATCGGGACGCCGGTTTTCTTGGCCACCGACTCGATGATGCGCAGATTGGCCTGGTGCGGGATCACCAGATCGACATCGGCGGAGGACTTGCCGATCTTCGCCAGCGCCTCGGCGCAAGCGGTGGCCATGCCGTGGACGGCTTTCTTGAAGATCTCCTGGCCTTCGAACTGCCACTCGGTCTTGCCGAGGATGCGGTTCTGGTGCGCATATGCGCCGCCCATGCCGTGCACGCGCAGAATTTCCCGTGCCTCGCCGTAGCAGCCAAGGCGCTCTGCTAACAAACCCTCATCGCGGTCGGTCGCCTGCAATACCACGGCGGCGGCGCCGTCGCCGAACAGCACGGCCACATTGCGGTCCGTCCAGTCCATGAATGGCGAGATGAGCTCGGAGCCGATCACCAGCGCGTTCCTCACCACTCCGGTCTTGATCATTGCCGTGGCGGTGGACAACGAATAGAGAAAACTGGTGCAGGCGGTATTCACGTCCATGGCGGCGCAACCGTCGGCGCCGATGCGCTTCTGGATGCCCGAGGCCATGTTCGGCACCTGATCGTCGTAGCTCGTGGTGCCGAACACGATGAGCTCGATCTTCGAGCCGTCGAAACCTGCGCAGGCCAGGGCACGCGCGGCCGCGACGTAACTCATCTCGCCGAGCGACACATGCGACACCCGGCGCTCGCGGATGCCGGTGCGGCTGAAAATCCATTCGTCGTTGGTGTCGAGGAACGTGGCGATGTCGGCATTGCTGAGCACGGCGGGAGGCAGACACTTGCCCCAGCCGACGATGGCCGCACCCCTCATATTCATTGCCATGGTTGGGAGGATAAGCGCCGGCAACCAGTCTGGCCATTCCGCGTGGTCAGAGACGCTGCGCTCCCGTAGAGTTCGCGTCCATGACAGAACACAACTTTTCGCGCTGGCGCCCGCATCCCTGGCACGGCCTCGACATCGGCGAAGACTCGCCGCGCATCGTCAATGCCTACATCGAAATCACCCCTTTCGACGTCATCAAATACGAGATCGACAAAGTCTCGGGGTACCTGCGCGTCGATCGGCCGCAACGCACCTCATCGCATCCGCCGGCCCTCTATGGATTCATTCCCAAGACCTACTGTGGCCCGCGCATCGCCAGACTCGCGCCGGGCTGTGAGCGCGGCGACGGCGACCCGCTCGACATCTGCGTGGTCAGCGAACGGCCCATCGAGCGTTCCGAAGTGCTGCTGCGCGCGCGCGTGATCGGTGGCCTCAAACTCATCGATCGCGGCGAGGCCGACGACAAGATCATCGGCGTGCTCGAAGGCGACTATGTCTGGGATACCGTGCAGGAGCTGACGGAACTGCCGCCGGTGCTGGTCGAGCGACTCGAGCACTATTTCAGCACCTACAAGATGGTGCCCGGCCAGCCTAACAAGATGAGCATCACCGGAAAGTATGGATTCGACCACGCCAAGGCGGTGATCGAGGCGTCGAGCGCCGACTACGAAGAGAAGTTCGGTGAAGCCACGCAGGAGCGCCGGCGCACCTGAGAATGGGAGAATGGGGTCAGACCCCATTTCCTAGCAAAAGGGGTCAGACCTCAAGGAAAGCTGGGGTCCGACCCCCATTTTCAATTCCGCCTTCGCATGAAACGCATCAGCGCCGCGGCGACCAGCGCGGCGGAAGGCGCGAGAAACCAGGCGATCCCGACGAACTGCAGCGGCAGCGGGCTCGGAAGCACCAGCCCGATCATCAATGCCGGAATTCCTGCCACCAGGCCGTGGAGGAACGGCGAGTTGGCGCCGAGCACCCCGGCCCACACTCCCGACAGAAATTGCACTATCGCCCAGGCGGATGCGACGCGGTTGTCACTGGCATTCGCCGCCATGACAAAGACGATCAGCAGCGCACCCAGGAGGTTGATGGCGCCACTGATCAACAATGCGCCGGCACGCAGGCCGCGCGCGGGAGATGCGGAATTCACCGGTTCTGTTGGCAATTGATCACCTTGCTCATGACGACGCCGACGGAAGTTGTCCCGCTCGGGCGACGATAGATAGCTTAAAAATTCCAGCGTGTTACGCGGGCCTTCACGGCGCGTAGTCTCGCGTCCGCGTTGTTGTGAGGCAAGTGATGAGGAATCGGGCCGCCGTTTGCGCTACCGTGTCGTCCATGAAACATCCCGTTACATTCCGGCACGGCTTCCGGCCTCTGGCGTGGTTGTTTGCGTGCCTGGCGATCCCATGGGGCGCGATGGCTGCGCCCAAGCGCATCCCCACGCACGAAGACATCTGGCTCATGAAGCGCGTCGGCGCTCCGCAGGTGAGCCCCGACGGCCGGTGGATCGTCGCCTCGGTGATCGAGCCCGCCTACGACGACAATGCGCAACTCAGCGATCTGTGGCTGATCGATACGGCCGCGCAACACTCGAGCCGCCGCCTGACCTCGACGCGCCGCCCGGAGAGCGGCGTGATGTGGAGCCCCGACAGCCGGCGCATCGTCTTCAGCGCGCAGCGCGACGGCGATGATGTGCCGCAGATATATTCTCTCGACCTCAGGTCGGGCGGCGAGGCGCAGCGCCTGACCAATCTGTCCGGTGGCGCGCGCACGCCGGTGTTTTCGCGCGACGGCCGGCAGCTGGCCTTCGTATCCCTCATGTATCCGGCAGCGCGCGACGAAGCATCTAACAAGGACCTCATCGCAGCGCACCGCGCCCGCAAGGCGAATGCGCGGATCTTCGATGGTTTTCCCATTCGCAGCTGGGACCGCTGGCTCGATGAGCGCCAGGCGCGTGTCTTCGTGCAGGCGCTCGATGAGGACGGCCTCGCTACCGGCAGCCCGCGCGATCTGCTGGCCGGCACGGCGCTCGCGGCCAGCGCCGGCTTCGCCGGCCGCCAGACCGACACCGGCGAGGAAATCGAGGTCGAATTCACGCCCGACAACCAAGCCATCGTTTTCGGCGCCACCACCAATCGCAATGCCGCCGCCCATGCCTTTACGGATTCGCAACTCTTCCTGGCCAACGTAACCGGCGGCGAGCCGCGCCAGATCACCACCGGCAGCGATATCTGGTCGCAGCCACGCTTCACGCCCGACGGACGCACATTACTGGCGGTGCTCGAGACGCAGGGCGAGAAGGTCTATAACGCGTCGCGCCTCGCGGCATTCTCCTGGCCGGACACGAGCAGCCACAAGCTCGTCACCGCCGGCATCGACCGGGCGGTCAACAGCTACGCGGTATCACCGGATTCACGCACGGTATATTTCACCGCCGAAGACGGTGGCAACGAAAAGCTGTATTCCACCCGACTCGCCGGCGGCGCGGTACAGACCGTGTTCGGCATCGATGAGGGCAGTTACACGAACCCCACGATCCCGGCGCGCGCCGGGAGACTCGCGGTGTATGCGAACTGGGAAAGCGCGAGCATGCCCGGTGAGATCGCCCTCGTCAGCCCGGTGGGCGGCGTGCCCCTGGTGCTGACCAAGTTCAACACGGCGCGCGCCGCGCAGCTCGACTTGCCAGGTATCGAGAACTTCTGGTTCACCAGCAGCCGCGGCAAGCGCATCCACAGTTTCGTGGTGCGGCCTCCGGGTTTCGACTCATCGAAGAAGTATCCGCTGTTCGTGCTCATTCACGGCGGCCCGCACAGCATGTGGCGCGACCAGTTCTTCGTGCGCTGGAACTACCACCTGCTCGCCGCGCCCGGATACGTGCTGCTGCTCACTAACTACTCCGGCTCTACTGGCTTCGGTGAGGAATTCGCGCGCTCGATCCAGGGTGATCCGTTGAAGGGCCCGGCCGACGAAATCAACGAAGCGGCCGACGCGGCCATCAGGAAATACCAGTTCATCGACGGCACCCGGCAATGCGCCGGCGGCGCCAGCTACGGCGGCCACCTGTCCAACTGGCTGCAGGGCACCACCACGCGCTACCGGTGTCTCGTGAGCCACGCCGGCCTGGTCAACCTCGAGTCGCAGTGGGGCACCAGCGATACCATCTACTCGCGCGAGGCCAACTTGGGCGGGCCGCCCTGGGAGCAGGGCAGCGTCTGGCGCGAACAGAATCCGATTCGTTTCGCCGCCAGATTCCGCACGCCGGTGCTGGTGACCGTCGGCGAAAACGACTTTCGCGTGCCACTCAACAACTCGCTCGAATACTGGAGCGCGCTGCAGCGCATGCAGGTGCCCAGCCGGCTCATCGTCTTTCCAGACGAGAACCACTGGATACAGAAGGGCGAAGACAGCCGGCTGTTCTATGCGGAGGTAGCCGCGTGGCTGGCACGCTGGCTCACTCCCTCGAAGGAGTAACCAGCGCTTGTCCGGCGAATGGGATTTCTATTTCGCGCGCGTCAACGGTGCGATCTCCTCCATCTTTGTCGATCTGGGGCTCCGGGCCGACGTGCCCATCGAGAAGCGACCGTGGCTGCTGTGGGTATGGTTGGTATTGCAGGCTCCAAAATCCGATGGGCTCGCCACCAATGAAGAAGCGCGATCCTTGAATGAAATCGGTGAAGCGCTCGATTCCATGGTCGCCGCGACCTGCGGCGCGCAGCTCGTCGGGCGCATCACGGGGAATGGCCGCCGCGAATTCTATTTCTATGCGGCCGAGCCAGGCGAGCTTGCGGTCGTGGTCGACACCGTCATGAAAGCATTCCCGTCGTACGAATATGAAACCAGCAGCACGTTTCAGCCCGAGTGGGATCAATACCTGATGCTCTATCCATCAGATTCCAATCTCGAGCGCATGCAGAATCGCCGCCTGCTCGAAGCCCTCGCGGAACAGGGCGACGTGCATGAATTGCCGCGCAAGGTCGAGCACTGGCTGTACTTCGTCGATGACGCCACGCGTGCGGCCTGTCGCGACACGCTGGTAGCGATCGAATTCGCGATCGAGGACGAAGGCATGGCGGAGCAGGACGGCGAAGACCTGCCTTTTGCGTTGGTGGTATCACGCGTCGACAGCGTGGACACGCACACCATCAACGGCATCACGCTCGAGCTGGCCCGCCTCGCCGGTGAGTACGGCGCCCGGTACGACGGTTGGGAGTGCCCGCCGATGCGCGAAGCATCTATTCAATAGTCAGCCGTTCAGCCGGGGCGCAGACACCTTCGCGAAGATGACCGTGAGATTGTTGGCCGGCATGCGCACGATCTGCTGCCGTTGAAAGCCATGCCCGCCTGCCACGCGCGTGACTTCCTCGAGCTCGCGCAGGCCCCACTCGGCATTGCGCCGTTTGAGCGACGCATCGAAATCGAGATTGGACTGCACGGCCTGGCCGCTTTCGAAATACGGTCCGTAGAGCACCAAGCGGCCCTGCGGGTTCAGGTGACGCGCGGCGCCGCGGCACAGGGCGTGCGTCGCGGACCACGGCGAGATGTGGATCATGTTGATGCACAACACGGCGTCGAATGTGTCCGCCACCGGCCAGTGCTGCTCGAGCACGTCGAGCGCAAGGGGCGCGGCAACATTGGCCAGCCCGGTCTCGCGGATTCGGGAGCTGATCGCTTCGCGGGAAGCGGCGTCGGGTTCGGTGGGTTGCCAGCGGATGCCGGGCAATGCGCCGGCGAAGAAACACACGTGCTGGCCGGTGCCCGACGCGATCTCGATCACGCTGCCGGTCTCGGGCAGAACCGACTCGAGCACCGTCAGAATGGGGACCTTGTTGCGTTCCGCTGCGCCCGAGGTCAGAAGTTCGCCGGTCATCTCTGTTTTCGCTCGGTGCGAATCCGCTTCACCGTCATCCACATGAAGAGGCTGATCACGCCTACGAGGACCGCCATGAGAACGGCCAGCCACCAGTGGAAGCGCGCGGCCTCGATGAGGCCCCAGCCCACGCCGATCGGCGTGAGGACGAGCAGCATCGGTTTAGCAATCCTCATCCAGGCCTCACGGCCTATTACTCAGGCCTACGGCCACTTTTAACGCCGGCGAAGCGCCGGCGTACGTGAGTAGTTTAAGAGTCAGGTCTACCATGCCTCAGAGAATGTACCGGCTCAGGTCCTCGTCCTTGGCGAGCGCGCCGAGATGCTCGTCGACGTAGGCCGCATCGATTTCCACGGCGCTGCCGCCGTTCTCCGAGGCATCGAACGACACGGTCTCGAGCAGCCGTTCCATGACGGTGTGCAGGCGGCGCGCGCCGATGTTCTCGGTTTTCTCGTTGACGCTGAAGGCGATCTCGGCGATGCGGCGCACGCCGCCGTCAGCGAATTTCACCTCGACATTCTCAGTGCCCATCAACGCTTTGTACTGCGACGTCAGCGAGGCGTCGGGCTCGGTGAGGATGCGCACGAAGTCATCGACCTTCAGCGAATCGAGCTCCACGCGGATCGGGAAGCGGCCCTGGAGCTCGGGAATGAGATCCGACGGCTTGGACATGTGGAACGCGCCCGAGGCGATGAACAGGATGTGGTCGGTCTTGATCTGCCCGTACTTGGTGGACACCGTGCTGCCCTCGACCAGCGGCAGCAGGTCGCGCTGCACGCCTTCGCGTGACACGTCGGCGCCGATGGTTTCCTGACGACGGGCAATCTTGTCGATCTCGTCGATGAACACGATGCCGTTCTGTTCAGCGTTGGCGAGAGCCCGCGCGCGCAACTCTTCTTCGTTCACGAGCTTGCCGGCTTCCTCATCGATGAGCAGCTTCTGCGCTTCCTTCACCTTGAGCTTGCGCTGTTTGGTCCGGTTGCCAGCGAGATTCGCGAACATGCCCGAGAGCTGTTCCTGCATCTCTTCCATGCCCGGCGGCGCCATGATCTGCACGCCGGCGGGAATGGCGCGCAGGTCGAGCTCGATTTCGCGGTCGGCGAGCGTGCCTTCACGCAGCATCTTGCGGAATTTCTGCCGGGTTTCCTGATCGCGCGGGCTCGCCTCCTGATCGGTGGAGAAGCCCATCATTTTGGGCTGCGGCAGCAGCGCGTCGAGGATGCGCTCTTCGGCCGCGTCCGCGGCGCGGTCGCGCACCTTGGCGGTCTCTTCCTCGCGCGTCATTTTCACGGCGACCTCGGCAAGGTCCTTGATGATGGAATCCACCTCGCGGCCCACGTAACCCACTTCGGTGAACTTGGTGGCTTCCACTTTCACGAATGGCGCCTTGGCGAGCCGGGCGAGACGGCGCGCGATTTCGGTCTTGCCACAACCCGTGGGGCCGATCATCAGGATGTTCTTGGGGGTGATTTCCTGGCGCAGCGGATCCGCGATCTGCATGCGGCGCCAGCGATTGCGCAACGCAATGGCCACCGAGCGCTTGGCAGCGCCCTGGCCCACGATGTGTTTGTCGAGCTCGGCAACGATTTCGCGCGGGGTCACTTCAATTCCTCGATCACCAGATTGCGATTGGTGTAGATGCAGATATCGGCGGCGATGTTCAGTGACCGTTCGACGATGGACCGGGCGTCGAGCTCGGTGTTCTCGATGAGCGCGCGTGCCGCCGCCTGGGCGAACGGACCTCCGGAACCGATGGCCACGACGTCGTGGTCGGGCTCGATGACATCGCCGTTGCCGGAGATCACGAACAGGTTCTGGGTATCGCCGACTAACAACAGTGCCTCCAGGCGGCGCAGGTAGCGATCGCTGCGCCAGTCCTTGGCGAGCTCGATGGCGGCACGCGTGAGGTTGCCGAATTTGTCGAGCTTGCCTTCGAAACGCTCGAACAGCGTGAAGGCGTCAGCCGTGCCGCCGGCGAAGCCGCCGAGCACTTTGCCATTGCCGAGCGTGCGCACCTTGCGCGCATTGCCCTTCATCACGGTGTTGCCGAGAGTGACCTGCCCATCGCCGCCGATGGAGACGGCGCCGTTGCGCCGCACGGCAAGGATTGTCGTGCCGTGCGGATTGAAACTGTCCATTGATGACCTACGTCTTGCGTTTTGCCCGAGGGTGGGAAGCGTCGTAGGTGCGGGCCAGGTGGGCGAAATCAAGGTGGGTATAAATCTGCGTCGTGGAGATGTCGGCATGACCGAGCAACTCCTGGACACCGCGCAAATCCTTACTCGATTCAAGCAGATGCGTCGCGAAAGAATGGCGGAACAGATGCGGATGAACGTGGCTCGGCAGGCCCTTGCGCCGCGCCCAGTAGGCGATGCGCAGCTGAATGGCGCGATGTTTGAGGCGTGAACCGTTCTTGCCGACGAACACTGCGGTTTCGTCGATGTCGGCGAAGCCCGCGCGTTCACGTAACCAGTGGCGCAGCGCGGCTTCCGCCTTGCGCCCCACCGGAACGATGCGCGTCTTGCGGCCCTTGCCGAGCACCCGCACGGTGCGGTCGGCGAGGTCGAGCTGCGCCAGGTCGAGACCGACCAGCTCGTCCAGCCGCAGCCCGGACGAATAGAACAACTCCATGATTGCCTTGTCGCGCACCGCGAGTGCGTTTTCGGGCGGAATGTCGAGCAGATGGTTGAGCTGGTCGACGTCGAGCGTGCCCGGCAGGCGTCTTCCCGCCTTGGGGGCGCGGATATCCATGGCGGGATTACTGGTGACGATGCGCTCGCGCAGCAGGTAGTTGAAGAAGCCGCGCACCGCCGACAGGCGGCGTTGCACGCTGCGCGGGCTCAAGCCGCCGGCGTGCGAACGCGCCGCGAACACCCGTATGTGCTGGCTGTCGACGCGGCCCCAGTCGGCCAGGCTGCCGCGCTCCATGAAATCCGCGAGGGCGCGCAGGTCGCGCCCGTAGTTAGATGCGGTGTGCGGCGACAGACGCCGCTCGATGTTCAGATGCTTGAGGTAGCCGTCGATAGTTCCGAGGCGCTGACGCGCCACGGCGGAAACCGGCGCCCCTCTTTTGAAAGAACCGGGGCGCCGTTCATCAAGGCCGTGAGAGGGCATCCGTAATCAGTTCGCCCATGCGCTTCAGGAACTCGGTACTCATGCCGGGATGGAAGCGCTCGCGTTCCGCGCTGCCCAGGGCCAGCAGGCCGACCGTGCCGTTTTCTCCCAGCGGAACCAGCGCCACCGAGCCGATACTGGCGCTCTCGGGCCCGAACAGGAAGTCCCGCTGCGTGTCGCGGACCTGGCCGCAGCGCGGCTTACCGGTGGCGAGCAGTGCTTCGAAGGAGCGGATATTGGCATCGTCGGCCGGCAGCTTGCGCAGGAATGGCTCGAGCTCGGCCGTGGCGAGCGAGGTGACGGGCGCGGTGAGCAGCAACACGGAATGAAAGGCGTCGAAGTCCTCGCGCAGACTGGCTTCGAGCGAGGCTAGCGCCGTGAGTGCGGAGGGCGCGCGCAGCAGCCTGCGTGTGAAGTGATGGATGCGTTCAGCGAGAGTGTCGTTCGAGCGCGCGACGGCGATGAACTCGGCGAGTCGTCGGTCGGCGTCGGTCTTCTGTTCGCGCAACACTTCGACCTGGCGCTCCACCAGCGAGACGGTAGAGCCAGTGCGCATGTGCGGCAGGCGCATCCGTGCGAGCAGCGGCTGGTGACGTTCGAAGAAGTCGGGATTCAGACTGAGATAACGCTCGATGCGTTCTTCATCCGTCTGACCTGCGGCCAAACCACGTGCGGTCTGCGTGCTCATGCTTTATTTACTCCCTGGATCTCCACTCGGCCCGTGAAAGATACAGCGGTCGGGCCTTTCATCCAAATATGTTCGCCCGGCGCGTTCCAGGTGATCTCGAGCTTTCCGCCTGGCAACTCGACTTCGACTGTCGGATCGAGCCGCCCGTGACGTCTGCCCACGGCGACAGCGGCGCATGCGCCGGTGCCGCAGGCGAGCGTTTCGCCGGCGCCGCGCTCGAAGACACGCAGCCGGATGTGCGTACGGTCGACGATCTCCATGAACCCGACGTTCACACGCTTCGCAAAGCGCGGATGACGCTCGATGGCGGGCCCGAGACGATCCACGGGTGCGCTGGCCACCGACGTCACCGTGAGCACCGCGTGCGGGTTGCCCATGGATACCGCGCCGATCTCCACCTCCGTGCCTGCCACAGTGAGTGGATACACGTGTGCTTCGGCGGAGGCGTCGAAGGGCAAAGACTTCGGATCGAAACCGGGTATTCCCATGTCCACCGACACGAGATTGCCCGCATGCACGCGTGCCCGGATGATGCCTGCCGGGCTGTCGAGCACGAGCTCGCGCCCATTGTGGTCGCCGCCGCGCGATTGAAGGAAAGAGGCGACACAGCGCGCACCGTTGCCGCATTGCTCCACCTCACTGCCGTCGGCGTTGAAGATGCGGTAGTAGATGTCCGTGCCGTCGCGGCGCGGTGGCTCGAGCACCATGGCCTGATCGAAGCCGATGCCTTTGTGGCGGTCGGCGAGCTCACGCCAGCGTTCAGGCGTCGGCAAGCTGCCGTCGCGTGGGACTTCGAACACGATGACGTCGTTACCGGCGCCATGCATTTTGGTGAACTCGAGCTGCATGGCGCGAAGAATACCTTACGATCCGCCGTCATGCGTCCTGCCCCACTAGTCGTAGCCGCGCTGACGATTTTCGCGTGTTACCAGCTCTATTCGCGCCGCGATATCGAACTGGCGCCCGGTGTGATCGCCGCGCAGGAGCCGGTGCAGCGCGAAATCGACTCGGCCGCGCTCATCGCGCTTGGCGATTTCCAGCTGCGGCCGCGTGCCGAGTTCAGCGCCACGGTACGCATCCTGCGGCGCGAGGACTATTCGATCGGTGCACTGGCGAAGCTCGTGCCAACTGATTTCGCGGTGGGCTGGGGGCCGATGTCCGACAGCGCGGTGCTCGCCGACATCGAAATCGGTCAGTCGAACCGCTTCTATTTCTGGCGCACTGAATCCTGGCCGATCGAGCGCAACGCCATCGAGACGCATTCGGCGAACTGGCACCTCATCCCTGAGAATTCTTCGGTCGGCAAAGTGCTCGGCGGCCTGCGCGTCGGCAGTGTGGTCGAGTTGCGTGGCCGGCTGGTCGACATCGAAGGCGGCGAAGCCGGCATGCGCACCTCGCTGTCGCGCGCTGACACCGGAGCCGGCGCCTGCGAGATACTGCTGGCCGAGTCGGCACTCATCGTGCAACCTTGAGGTAAATGTGAACGCCAATGTAGTTAGTCAGATCGGACCGGCCACCGCCGGCGATGCCGAGGCGCTGACGGAGTTCGGCGCCCGTACTTTCGCCGAGACCTTCGGCCCGGAGAACACCGCCGAAGACATGCGTCTGCACCTGGCATCGGCGTGGAACCCGCAGTTGCAGCGCGCGGAAATCCTCGATCCACAGGTGGACACACTGCTGGTCCGCGTCGAGGGAGTGCTGGCGGGCTACGCGCAATTGCGCGCCGGGAAGGCGCCCGCCTGCGTCGCCACCGTCAAGCCTGTCGAGCTGGTGCGGTTTTACGTCGACAAACACTGGCAAGGGCAGGGTCTGGCGAGCGAGCTCATGCAGGCCGTCCTGCGGCGGTCGCGCGAGCGCGATGCGCGCGAATTGTGGCTCGGAGTGTGGGAACGCAACCTGCGGGCGCAGGCCTTTTACCGCAAGCATGGCTTCCGCCAGGTGGGCACGCAGATTTTCGTCGTGGGTAGGGACCCGCAGACCGATCACGTCATGTTGCGCGAGCTCGAATGACCGTGCGCATCGAACATGTCGGCGTATGGGTGCGCGACATCGACGCGGTCACAGTCTTCTACGGGAAGTATTTCGGCGCGCACGTCGGCGCCCTCTATCAGAATCCGCGCAAAGGGTTCGAATCCCGATTCCTCACGTTTTCTTCGGGAGCACGCCTGGAAGTCATGAGGCGAGGTGAGGTGAGCCAGCGTGCGCCGGAGGAGCAGTTAGGCCTGGCACACATTGCGCTGGTCGTCGGCGACGAGGCACGCGTCGATGAGCTCGCGGCACGCTTCGTGGCCGATGGGTTGCCGCCCGACAGCGGACCGCGCCGCACCGGCGACGGTTACTATGAATGCGTGGTGCGCGATCCGGAAGGTAATCGCGTGGAGATCGCGGCCGGATGAGCCGCACGGCAAGTCGCTCGAGGATGCTGCGATGAAAGCACTGGTCGTGCTGCTGTTCGCTGGTTTGCTGATGCCGCTCGCCGTCGCGCAGGAGGCGCCTGCGGTGTGGCCGGCCGTCACCCAGAGCTCGAAGCCATGGACTCGCTGGTGGTGGCCGGGCAGCGCAGTGGATCGTGCGCAGCTCACCGCACAGCTCACGGCCATCGCCAATGCAGGCATCGGTGGCGTCGAGATCACCCCCATTTATGGCGCGCGCGGTAGCGAGGCGCGCTACCTCGATTTCCTGTCGCCGCGCTGGATGGAGATGCTCGAACACACGACCGCGGAAGCCGCGCGCCTGGGGATTGGCGTCGACATGGCCACCGGCACCGGCTGGCCATTCGGCGGTCCGGCCGTGAGCGACGGCGACGGTTCGAGCAGCCTCGCGCTGCTCGATGGAAAGCTCACCGGCAAGCCTACCTCCATGAAGGTAAAGCGCCCCGCGCCAGGCGGAGAAGGGCTGGTGCTCGATCCATACTCGACCGACGCGCTCGAGCGTTACCTGCGACCGTTCTCCAAGGCATTCGCGGAGTTTCCGCGCACCACCTCTGGTGGAAGAGGGCTTCGCGGCCAGTTCCATGATTCCTTCGAGTACTACAACTCGAGCTGGACGCCGCGGCTGCCGGCAGTTTTCCTGAAGATGCATGGCTATGACATCCAGTCGTTCGCCGCACAGCTCGGCGGCGAGCAGCCGGTCGATGACGACATCATCGGCCGCGTCAAAGGCGACTATCGGCGCACGCTCGCGAAGCTGCATCTCGACTATGTGAATGCCTGGGTCACCTGGGCGCACGAGGAAGGATTCAAGGCGCGCAACCAGGCGCACGGTGCGCCCGGCAATCTGCTGGACCTGTACGGCGTCGCCGACATTCCCGAAACCGAATCATTCGGGCTCACGGCGTTGCCGATCGTCGGACTGCGTTCCGATCCGGTCGGTGTCAGCGTCGACCCGGATCCGCCGTCGGTCACCATCGGACGCTTCGCTTCCTCGGCAGCGCACGTGATGGGCCGGCCGCTGGCCTCGAGTGAGACGCTGACCTGGCTGCGTGAGAATTTCCGCGAGTCGCCCGCCGCGGCGAAGCCACAGATCGACCGGTTGTTCGCGGCCGGCATCAATCACATTTTTTATCACGGAACCGTCTATTCCCCGGCCGACGCGGAATGGCCGGGTTGGTTTTTCTACGCCGCGACGCAACTCGCAACTACCAATCCCTTGTGGGAAGACTTCGGGGCGATGCACCGCTATGTCACACGCGTGCAGTCGGTGCTGCAGGCGGGCTCGCCCGATAACGACGTGCTGCTCTACTGGCCATTCGATGACGTGGTCGAACGCAGCGACGGGCTCATGCAGCAATACGGCGTACACGAAAACAAATGGCTGACCGAAGCGGCAGCCGGCCGGATCGCCGCGAAACTTCTCGAGTCGGGCTACTCCTTCGACTTCATTTCCGATGCACAGCTCAATCAGGTGCGCGTAAAAAACGGGGTCCTGACAACTCCGGGCGCACGTTATCGCGCCATCGTCATTCCCGCCACGCGTCGCATGCCGGTCGAAACGCTGGCGCGCCTCGCGGATCTGCTGAAGCAGGGTGCGAAGGTCATCATCGAATCGCTGCCGCAGGACGTCCCGGGCTACGGCCGCCTCGAGGCGCGCCGCGCCGAGCTGCGTGCCTTGCTGTCTTCGGCGGGGCTCGCCGCCGCGGTGGCCGGCGACGATCTGCAAGCCGCGCTAGAGAAACACAAAGTCCCTCGCGAGCAGGCATCGCAGTCGGGCCTTGCGCACATTCGCCGCGCGCGCACCGATGGACACGACTACTTCTTCGCGAACCTTGGCGGCCGGGCTTTCGACGGCTGGCTGCAGTTGGGGACCGCGGACGGATTCGCCATGCTGCTCGACCCGCTGAGCGGCCGCGCCGGGACCGCCGCGGCGCGTCGTGTTCGCGGCGGCAATCTTCAGGTCTACCTGCAACTGGCGTCCGGCGAGTCCGGAATCGTCCGCACCTATCGAACGGCGGCGTCGCAACCCGCGGCGCAGCCCTGGCGTTATCTCGCGCCGGCGAGCGAAGGGCTGGCGCTGCAGGGGGAATGGCAGCTCGAGTTCATCAAGGGAGGACCTGTGCTGCCGGCCGCGGCTCGTATGGATGCGCTGGCGAGCTGGACCTCGCTCGCCGACCCTTTGGCAAGCCGGTTCGCCGGCACGACGCGTTATCGCCTCGAGTTCGAACGGCCAGCAGGTATGGCTGCCGATGAGTGGCTGCTCGACTTGGGCGACCTCCGCGAGACTGCGCGAGTCCGCCTCAATGGCGAATCGTTGGGCACGGTCTGGAGCGTGCCGTATCGCGTTCGGCTCGGCAGCCGGCTCGAGAAGCGCAATACCCTCGAGATCGAGGTCACCAATCTGCCGTCCAACCGCATCCGTGACCTCGATGCACGCAAGGTGCCCTGGAAGATCATGCGTGACATCAATATTGCCAGCGTGAAATACCGGCCCTTCGATGCGTCGGGCTGGGAAGTCGAACCGGCCGGCCTTCTCGGGCCCGTGCGGCTGCTGCCGGCGAGGTTAGTTAGCCCAAAGTAGAGCGGTCGCGAAACATGCAGCGGTTCATGACCGTGAAGATGCCAGCGTCGCGCGCCTTCTGCGCAGCCGTCACATCGATGACGCCTTCCTGAAACCAGAGCGCCGGCACCTGGAGCCGTATGGCGTCGTCGACGATACCCGCGACGTGCTCGGAGCGGCGAAACACGTCGACCACGTCGATGGGACCTGCGCCCTGGATCGCCGACTCGAGGTCCGGCCAGGCGCGCTCGCCGAGGATTGCCGTCGCCGCCGGGTTCACCGGGATGATTCGATAGCCGAATTTCTGCAGCGCTTTCGCCACAGTGTGGCTGGGCCTGCCCGCGGTTTCGGACAGGCCGAGGACGGCGATGGTGCGGATACGCCGCAGGAAAGCATCGATTTCCGATTTCACGGGGTTCTCGAACATGGATTTTCTCGTGTTGTGCTAGCGTCCCGCCCAGAACAACCTGGGAGGGTTGATGAGACTTGCCAATATAACGGCTGCCTGGATGGCCTGCGTCGCGACCGCGCTGCCCGCGGTCGCTCAAGATCCCACCGCCCCCGAAGTCGACGAACCCGCCGGCCCGCAATTCAACTACCAGACCGGAGACATCACGCTGCCTAACAAGGTTGCGACGCTGCACCTCGGCGAGAAATACCGGTATCTCGATTCCGGGGAAACCAACAAGCTGTTGATCGCCTGGGGAAACGAAAGCGACGCCACTACGCAGGGCGCCATCATTCCCGTGAACGTGGAACCGATGACCGAGGCCGGCTGGGCCGTGATCCTCACCTACACCGATGAAGGCCACATCGACGATTCCGATGCAGCCGAAATCGATTACGAGGACATGCTCAGGGATTTGAAAGTGAGCACCGAGCAGCACAACGAAGCGCGCCAGCAGGCGGGTCTCGCGCCCGTGCACCTCATCGGCTGGGCCGAATCGCCGCGTTACGACGCCGCAACCAAGAAACTCTACTGGGCGAAGGAATTCAGCCTCGAGGGGCGCGCCGCACACGCGCTCAACTACGACGTACGCGTGTTAGGCCGTGAAGGTGTGTTGTCGATGAATGCGGTCGCAAACATGGATCAGCTGCAGCAGATTCGCACCGACATGCGGCCGCTGATCGACGTCGCGCAATTCAATGAGGGATATCGCTACGCGGAGTTCGATGCCAAGACCGATCGCATGGCCGAGTACGGCCTGGGCGCGCTCATCGCCGGCACCGTCGCGGCGAAGGCGGGCTTGTTCGGAAAGTTGATTGCGTTCCTGCTGCTGTTCAAGAAGTTCATCATCATCGGCCTCGTCGCCATCGGTGCTGTGGCGGCCAAGTTGTTCGGCAAGAAGAAGGACGAGACGGTCTGATCGAAACGCCACCCGAAAGCGTCGAGCAGAGTTTCGCCGTACACATCGAGCCGGGCGGCCATCACATCCGCGTGCCGCGCGGCGACAATGTCCTGGCGGCGGCGCTCGCCGCCGGCGTCCCGCTGCCCCATAGCTGTCGCGGGGGACGCTGTGCGTCCTGCAAATCGAAGCTGCTCGCCGGCCGCATCGAGTACCCGTCAGGTACGCCGCCCGGTATCACCGCGGCGGAGATCGACCGCGGCGAGGTACTGCTGTGCCAGGCACAACCGCGCAGTGACCTTTCCATCGAGGCACGCCGGGTACCAGCGCGGGTTTCCAACGCGGCAATGTGCGAAATCGTGGCGCTCGAACCGCTGCCCATGCGCGCCTTGCGGCTGCGATTGCGTTTCGTGGATGGCAGGTTAGACGTCCGCGCGGGACAATTCGTGGATGTGCGCAATCACGCGGGCGATGCCGACCGGCTGGCAATCATCGGCACCGGTGCCGGAGTGCTCGAGCTGGAATGCGCCGACGATGGCAGCGTGCTGCGCGGCTGGCTGAACGCCGACGCCGTCCCCGGATCGACGTTGCGCGTCGCCGGGCCGTTCGACCTCCCGCGCTGACCCAAGCCCTCAGATCCGGAAACGATCCTTCAGATCGCCCGCCATTCGGCGGCTCACCTCGAGCGCGTCTGCCAAGCCGCGCAGATGCACGAAATGCTGGCCGCTGGCATCACGGGCAATGCGCTCCAGGTATTTCGTATTCACCAGTGCGTTGCGGTGAATGCGCACGAAGCTGGCGGCGAACTCCTCTTCGAGCGTCTTCAGAGAATCCTCGATGAGGTCTTCGCCTTTGTGGTGTTTCACGGTGGTGTATTTCTGGTCTGCCTGGAAGCAGAGCACTTCGTCGAGGGGAATGAGCTTCAGTCCATCGCGGCCACGCACGCCGATGTGCGAGCGCTGCGCGGGCTCGCGCGCCGCAGTGGCCACCTGCCGCAACTGCGGGCGCGACAGACGTGCCGCCTTCGCGAGCGCTGCACGCAGCTTCTCGGCACGTATCGGCTTGAGCAGATAGGCCACTGCTTCGGATTCGAAGGCTTGCAGCGCGTATTCGTCGAAGGCAGTGGTGAAGATCACCGCCGGAGGCTCGGGCAAGCCGGCCAGGTGGCGCGCCACTTCGAGACCATCGATGCCGGGCATGCGCACGTCGAGCAGCACGATGTCGGGTGTGAGCTTGTCGACCATGTCGATCGCCAGCGCGCCATTGCCTGCCTCACCGGCGATCACGAATTCACCGCCTTCCGTGAGCATGGAGCGCAGGCGTTCGCGCGCCGGAGGCTCGTCATCGACGATGAGGATGCGCAGGCTCACTGGGTGACGGGCGCCGTCGTGAAGGGGAAACGCAGCGTCACGATGTATTCATCGTCGAAGCGACCGGCCTTGACGGTGGCGCGTTCGCCATACATGAGGTCGAGGCGCTCTTTGATGTTGGCGAGCGCCAGCCGGTTGCCATCGCGCACGGTCAGGTTCGCAAGCGGTACCGGATTGCGCACGACGATGGTGATCATGCCCTTGTTGAATTCACCGGTGACGGTGACCACGCCTCCATCGGGGCGCGGTTCGATCCCGTGATAGATGGCGTTTTCGAGCAGCGGCTGCAGCGTCAATCCCGGCACCTGTGCGTCGGCCGGCAACGCGTCGATTTTCCAGTCGACGTGCAGCCGGTCACCGAGGCGCAGTTGTTCCATGCGCTGATAGGTGCGCGCCACGTCGATCTCCTCGGCCAGGGAAATCTGGCCGCGCTTCTCGTTGAGGTTGGCGCGGAACAGCTCCGCCAGGTCCAGTACCGCCTCCTCGGCGCGCGCCGGATTGCTGCGCGTGAGCGAGGCAATGGTGTTCATGCTGTTGAAGAGGAAATGCGGGCGGATGCGCGCCTGCAGCGCGTGCACCCGCGCCTTGGCTTGCAGCTCGACGTTGTGCCGCCACTCGTGCGTCACATAGAAGTAGCGCAGCGCCAGCGCCGTCACGACCAGGGTGATGCCCGCGTTGCGGGCGAGGAACGCCCAGTGGAAGCTCGGAGCGAGCGGGTCTTGCGTGAAGTAATAGGTCACCGCGGATATTGCCGTGACCAGGGTCATGGTGATGACGAGCACCACCGCGGCGCTGACTGCCACGCTCTTGCGGCTCAGGTAGCCGCGCAGCAGACACAGGAAACTCGCCCCGCACAGCGCGATCCACAACAGGAACATGGAAGTGAGACCGAGGTCGCTCCAGAAGCCCAGGACCGCCGAATTGCGTGCCAGCGCCAGCAGCAGGGCCGTGAGCTCGCAGATGACGACGATGATGAGCACCGCGGCGGCGGAGCAGAAGTTCGGTAGATAGAGCTGCCGGGGCTCCTCGCCTTGCGGTGCAGGAGTTTGTGGCCGGGGGCTCATCAATCGCGCGGCGATGAATTCTTGAACAGCGCCTGCTTCAGGCGATGCGTGGCGGAGATGTCTTCGTCGCCGAATCCCTGCGCCATCAACTCCGCGTATTCGGCCAACATTGAATCGACCACGGGCAGCGACACTCCGAAACGCGCCGCCATGTCGCGGCAGATCTCGAGGTCCTTGGCATGCAGCTTGATGCGAAACCCGGCTGGATAGCTGCCGCGCACCATGTTCGGAGCGCGGTGCACGAAGTACCAGCTCGACCCGGCACCGGCGCCGAGAGTCGACACCACGCGATCGAGCGGCAACTGGTGAGCGCCGGCGAATGCCATGGCCTCGGCGCAGGCGCGAATGATGCCCGCGCACATGATCTGGTTGGTCGCCTTGGTTGCCTGGCCGGCGCCGGCCGGACCGAAATGTTCGATGGTCTTGCCCATGGCGCAGAGAATCGGTTTTGCGCGCTCGAAGGCCGCCGGCTCACCGCCCGTCATGATGGCGAGCGTGGCCTTTTGCGCCCCTTCGACGCCGCCGCTGACCGGGGCATCGAGGAACTGCGCGCCTCGGGCGGCGAGGAATTTCTCTGCCCAGCGCGCGGTCTCCGCGCTCACGGTGGAACAGTCGACGACGAGCGCATTCGGGCGCAGCCCTGGCGCCATGCCCTCGATGACTTCGCGCACATCCGCATCCGCGGACACGCAGACCACGACCACATCGACGAGGGCGGCGAAATCGGCAAGCGGAACAGGTGACTGGCAGGCGAGCTCGGCGCCAAGCGCCTGGGCCTTATCGCGGCTGCGATTCCAGACGGCTTCCAAAAGCCCATGGCGATGGAGATTTTTCGCCATGGGAGCACCCATGGCACCGAGACCTGCAAAGCCGACGCGCAACATAGGCGCGAATTATCAGGCGCAAGCGCCACAAAGGAAAACGCCGTCCAAAGGACGGCGTCAATTGAGCATTGGAACGTAACTCAGCCCTGAGGGCCGCAGATGGAGTCGACCGCCTTGCGGGATTCGATGCGTGCCTGAGCCAGCTCGGTTTCGCTCAGGTATTCGCGCTTGCCATCGGCAGCGGTGCGGTAGAGGCGTTGCGAGTTGATGGACTTCTGGTAAGCGTCGCGCGCTTGCTTGCAGCGCTCGACGCGGGTCGCTTCGAGATCCTTGGCGACGGTTGCCGCCACACGGGTGTTGTCCTGTGCGGCCGCGATGCGCTGATTGCTGGCAGTGAGCGCGCCGGTGGTGGCAGCCTGGGTTGCAGCGTAGCTTCGCGCGGCAACTTCGGGCGGCCGCTGTGCTCCGGTGCTCACGAGAACCGCGCCCGGAATGGGTTTGTCGGTGTACATCGTTGCGCCACGTTCATCGACGTATTTGTAGACGTCGCCCGCCTGCACCAGCTCGCTGGAACCAAGGGCGCAGATAAGAACGCCGCCGATGACGGCAAGAATTTTTGTTTGACGCATGACCTTCCTCCGGTGCGAGGGGATTATCGCAAAGAGCGCCTATGAGAACCCGCGACGTCCATCACAGACAAGGCCCTTTTCAGGTGCCAAACGGGCAAAAGAAAGGGCCTCCCGGGGGGAGGCCCTGTTTTTTCGTCCAAAACCCGGGCGGGCCAGGAAAGCCCGGCCCGCGGGGTGGACTTCAGCCGTTGTAGGCGCGCTCGCCGTGCGACACGGTGTCGAGGCCTTCGCGCTCCTGCTCTTCCACCACACGCAGGCCGATGGTGAGGTCGACCAGCTTGTAGGCGATAGCGGAAACGATTCCCGACCAGAGCAGGGTCACGCCGACCGCTTTGGTCTGCGCCCAGACTTGGGTACCCATGTCGAAGTCGAAAGTCTTCATGTTGACGTAGTCGAACGCGCCGGTTCCGCCCAATGCCGGGTCGTTGAATACGCCCGTGAGGATGGCGCCGACGATTCCGCCCACGCAGTGCACGCCGAACACGTCGAGCGAATCGTCGTAGCCCAACATCCGCTTCAGGCCCGAGCAGGCCCACACGCAAATCACCGCGGCGATGCTGCCGATGGCGATGGCGCCCATCGGCCCCACCCAACCGCAGGCCGGGGTGATGGCGACGAGGCCCGCGACAGCCCCCGAGGCCGCGCCGAGCATCGTCGGTGAACCCTTGACGGTCCACTCGGCCAGCATCCAGGCGAGAGTGGCGGCGGCGGTGGCGAGGATCGTGTTGGTGAACACGAGTGTCGCGAAGCCGTTGGCTTCGAGGTTCGAGCCGACGTTGAATCCAAACCAGCCAACCCACAGCAGCGAAGCGCCGATCATGACCATGGGCAGGTTGTGAGGCGGCAGTGCCGTCTGTCCGTAGCCGATTCGCTTGCCGATCAGCAGTGCGCCAACCAGCCCGGCGATGCCGGCGTTGATGTGCACGACCGTGCCGCCCGCGAAGTCGAGGGCGCCCATCTTGAAGAGGAAGCCTGCGTTCACGTTGGCGGCGTCGGCCGCTGCCTGCGTCGTGAAGGCATCCGGTCCCGACCAGAACCAGACCATGTGCGCGATCGGGTAATAGGCGAAGGTCAGCCAGATGATCACGAATACCAGCATGGCGCTGAACTTCACGCGTTCGGCGAGTGCGCCGACGATGAGTGCGGGTGTGATCGCCGCGAACGTCGCCTGGAAGCAGAAGAAGCCAAGCTCAGGGATGTTGGTCGCCTTGCTGAATGTGCCGGTGATCGATTCACCGGTCATGCCCTTGAGGAAAATCTTGCTGAAGCCGCCGAAGAATTGATTGCTGCCTTCGGTGAAGGCCACCGAGTAGCCATAGATGGCGAACATGAGCACGCCCACGCAGAACACGATCAGCACCTGCATGAGCAGCGACAACACGTTCTTGCTGCGGACCATGCCGCCGTAGAACAGCGCCAGGCCCGGTATGGTCATGAGGATGACCAGCACCGTGCTCGTCATGAGCCAGGATACGTCACCCTTGTTCGGTGGCGGCGGGGCGTCCTGCCCGAATGCGAGTACCGGCAACATCGTCAACAGCGCTGCGCCCAACCCAAGCGCGAGGCTGCCACCCTTCGTTCTCTTCTTATCTTGATGCATGTAAAAAGCTCCTCAACGACATCTCAGGCTGCCGCCGCGCCGGATTCACGGGTGCGTATCCGCACCGCTTCACCGACTGGCGCCAGGAAAATCTTGCCGTCGCCGGTCTTGCCCGTGCGACACACATTGCTGATGGCTTCGACGACGGCTTCGGCAGAAGCTGCCTCGAGCACGATCTCGACCCGCAGTTTCGGCACGAAAGCCACCTGATATTCGGAGCCCCGGTAGTGCTCCGAATGCCCCCGCTGCCTTCCGTAACCCGTGACCTCGGTGACGGTGATCCCCTGCACGCCAAGTCGCGCGACGGCCATTTGCAGGTCGTCGAGCTTCCACGGGCGAATGATTGCAGTGATCATTTTCATCGCTTTGGCATCGTTATCCGATGGAGCGGGCGCTGCGCGCCCGCGTATGCTCCCGTCAGCAAATTTCTTTGGGTCAATGTTCTAGGCTTTGTACAAAGTGCAGGTTCCATGCCAGCCCTGCAGTCCCGCAGAGGGGCCCGTTGCGGCGCGAAAGACGGCAGGGTCCACATTGACGCCCAAATTTGGGGCGGTGGATTTATCCGCGCGACAAAACAGGGCAAAGTGCCGCCAACTTGTTAGGAGAGCCGCCGGTGGAGATTCCCAGAGTCGAAGAATTGCTCCGCAGCCTGATGCAGGGTCTGCCGCCCGGGCTCGCATCCGGTGCCAGCGGTCTGCGCGAAGACCTGGAAAACAACTTCCGGGCGGTGCTTCGCGCCAACCTCAGCAAACTCGATCTCGCCGGCCGCGACGAATTCGATGTGCAGCGCAAAGTGCTCGAGCGCACCCGTGCGCGGCTGGAAGCGCTCGAACTGCGGGTCGCGGAGCTGGAAGCAAAAGCAGCGGGCTCGTCGGGCCGCTGATTTCTTGAAGTCATCGCGGGCCAACACGGACGTTGGCACGCTCGTTCAGGCAAAAGGCCATGGAGTGGTCATGGGTATCGCACGCGTCGCGAGCCGCGCGCAGCTGGGGTTGGCGGCGCCGCCGGTAGAGGTCGAGGTCCATCTCGGGCAGGGCTTACCCATCTTCTCCATCGTCGGGCTGCCCGCCACCGCCGTGAAGGAAAGCAAAGACCGCGTGCGCGCGGCGCTGCAGAATTCCGGCTTTGAATTCCCCGCCGGGCGCATTACCGTCAATCTCTCGCCAGCGGATCTGCCCAAGGAAGGCTGCCGCTACGACCTGCCGATCGCTCTCGGCATCCTGCTCGCGTCCTCGCAGCTCACGTGCGCCGATGACCTGCTCGCGCGCTCGGAGTTCTATGGTGAGCTCGGTCTCGCCGGTGAGCTCAAGCCGGTGAAGGGAATGCTGCTCGCGGCCGCGCACGCGGCGCGAGAGGCCCGCGACCTGATCGTACCGGCCGCCAATCTGCTCGAAGCGCGCCTCGCGGCTCCCTCGGCCACGCGCAGCGCGCAGACATTGTTAGGAGTGTGCGAGCTGTTCTCCGGCGGCTCGGCTCGTCGGCCGCAGGCAGTCGATGAGACTTCTCCGGCCGCTGCGCTGCACGCTCCTTTCGAATACGCCGCGCTGGATCTCGCCGATGTGCGCGGCCAGGCTGCGGCCAAACGCGCACTCATCGTCGCGGCGGCCGGTGGCCACAGCCTCCTGCTGATCGGCCCGCCCGGCACCGGCAAGAGCATGCTGGCGCAGCGGCTGGCGGGGCTGCTGCCCTCGCTCGAGGGCGACGAGGCGCTCGACGTTGCGTCCATCGCCTCGGTGAGCATGCGCGGATTCAACGCCTGCGAGTATGGGCGGCGCCCGTTTCGCGCGCCGCACCACACGGCCTCCGCCGGCGCGATCATCGGTGGCGGACCACGCGCGCGCCCGGGAGAAGTGAGCCTCGCGCATCGGGGTGTGTTGTTCCTCGACGAGCTGCCCGAGTTCAACCGGCGGGTGCTGGAAAGTCTGCGCGAGCCGCTCGAAACCGGTGTCGTGGCGATTTCACGCGCGGCACTGCAGGTGGAATATCCGGCGCGCTTCCAGTTGATCGCCGCAATGAATCCCTGTCCTTGCGGCTATCTCGGCGAGACTTCGGGGCGTTGCCGTTGCGCTCCGCCGGAGATCGCGCGTTATCGCGCGCGCATTTCCGGGCCGCTTCTCGACCGCATCGACCTGCGCGTCGAGGTTCCGGCGGTGCCGAGCGAGGAGTTGTTAGGCGAGCCTGCGCCGTTCGATGCCGCATCGAGCAGCGCACATGCCGCGCAGCGCGTGCGGCTGACTCGCGCCCTGCAACTTCGTCGCGCCGGCAAGCTCAACGTGGAGTTGAGCGGCAGTGAAACCCAGGATGTTTGCCGGCTGGGTCGCACCTGCCGGCTGCTGCTGACTCAGGCGCGCGCCAAGTTCGCGCTTTCGGCGCGAGGAATGCATCGCGTGTTGCGGGTGGCGCGCACGATTGCCGATCTGGAATTTTCTGACCGCGGGCTGCCCGCCACGGATTCCGCCGGCCCCGAAAAGCAAACGGGCCCGCTGGATCAAACCATCGGCCCCGCGCATCTTGCCGAAGCCTTGCAGCTGCGGCGTTCGGCTGACTGACCGGGCTACTTGTTGAGCTCGACCATGTGATCCACGGCCTGCTTGACGAGATCGTCCGGCCAGTCCGCGCGGCCGCCCTTGGCGGGCATCACGCCGGTCTTGCCGTTGAAGCCCTGGATGGCATGGGTGTAGAGCGTCTCCTTGCCCTGCGCGATACGCGGACCCCAGGCCGCCTTGTCACCAGACTTGGGTGCACCAGCAATGCCGGCGCCATGGCAGGCCGAGCACGCGGTTTCGTACGCGGCGGTACCGTCGACTGGCAGGGCAGCGGCGGCCACAGGCGGCCCCACGCTTTCGATTTTCATTGCCGAGTTGTCCTGCCCGGCCACGGCAACGCGAGCCACCGGGGCCAGGCGTTGCTGGACGCTTTCGACATACCGCGGATCGGTCGTTACCTGCTTGCCCTGGTTGTTGGCGCCGACGTGCCGCGCGAATACAAACAGGCCGATGGTCACGGCGAACAAAATGCCGAGAACCAGACTGAAATTGTTGAAGAAATGGGAGTCTTGTTTGCTCATGGGCGCGAAGTATATCTGTGGGCAGTGTCAGTGAATAATCTGGCGCGCCCGACAGGATTCGAACCTGTGACCTACGGTTTCGGAAACCGTCACTCTATCCAGCTGAGCTACGGGCGCGTTGGGCTGCGGATTCTAGCCTCTTAGAGCCAGCCTTTCCGCTTGAAGAATACAAACGGTCCGATGGCCGAGAACAGCATCACTCCCATGGCCGCCCAAAAGCCCCAGTCCTCGTGCAGCCAGGGCATTTTCGAGAAGTTCATGCCGAACACGGCCCCGATGACCGAGGGCGGCAGCAGGAATACGGTCACCACCGAGAAGATCTTGAGGATGTTGTTCTGGTCGATATTGATGAGGCCGAGCGTGGCATCGAGGATGAAGGACACCTTGGTCCCAAGGAATGAAGCGTGGTCGCTCATGGCCATCACGTCGCGCGTCAGCGTGCGAAATCTCGCGCGCACTTCCTGCGACATCGGCACCGAGGTGCTCTGCTGCACGAAGGTCAGGAGCCTGCCCAGGCTGACGAGGCTTTCGCGCGACTTGGAGATGAGCTCGCCGTTCTGTCCGAGCCGCTCCAGTGTCTTGCGGAAGTCGCGGAAGGCGCCGCGCTTCTTGCGCGAGACGGTGAACACTTCGACCGACGCGGCATCGAGATCGGTGGCCACGCGCTCGATGACGTCGGCGACACGGTTGACGATCGCCTCCACCAGGCCTGCCAGGACCGCAGGCGGTGAGCTGCACGAATTCGGATGGCGCTCCGCGTAGGCGATGAAGCGCCGGAACGGCAGCGGGTCTACGTAGCGATTGGTGACCAGCTTGGCGCTCGAGAGTATGAACGTGATCTGCGTGCTCTCGGGCAGATCGGAATCGAGCTTGGTGACGACCGTGGCCGTCATGTACAGCGCGCCGTCTTCTTCATACAGGCGGTTGGACGCTTCGATCTCGCGCATCTCATCGCGCGTGGGCACGTCGATGCTCAGGAAGCTCTCGACCTGCTTCTCTTCACCCGGCGTGGGCTCGAGGAGATCGAGCCAGACCGATTCACCGGGAATCGCGGCGCCCGCGCGCAGTTCGAATCGCGCCAGGCCTTGGGGTTGGGGAACGAATGCGCTCAGCATGTTGTCGTGCTGCGCGGCCGCTGGCCGCTAGCGGTTCTTCTCGCTGGCGGCGAGATCGTTGATCAGTGACAGCAGTTTGGTGGCTCCGCCGGCTTCGTTCACGCCGGTGCTGTATTTGCCGTTGACGATCATCAGCGGCACGCCGGCCACCGCGAACTTCTGTGTCAGCTCCTCGGCGCGCAACACATTGGACGCTACTGTCATGGAGTCATAGGCGGCGTCGAAGTCTTTCTCCGATACGCCGTGGGAATTGAGGAACGCGAACTGCAACGCGCGCGCCTCCATCTCATTGCGCGCCATGAGTGGCACGCCCTGTTGATGGATGAATTCGAACACCTTGATGTGCAGCTCCGGCCGGCGCAGCACCTGCATCGTGTAGAAGAGTTTGGCGTGTTGCCGGTGCTGAGGCCCCCAGATCACCGGCACGCGCACGAATTCCACGTACGCGGGCTTTTCGGCCTGCCACTTTTCGAGCGCCGGGTCGAGCTCGAAGCAATGTCCGCAGCCGTACCAGAAAACCTCGATGACCTCGACCTTGCCCTTGGCGACGCTGGTGGGTTGCGGAGCCGCCAGCAGCTGGTAGTTGGTTCCGGCCTTCCACTTCGCGAGCGCCGCGGCAGGCTCCGGAGCCCGCGCACACGCGTCGAGGGTCCAGGTGCCGGTCAGTAGCGCGCCGATGAGAATGAGTGCGCGGTGCATCGTCACGTGCAACCCCCGTCAGTAGTTAGCGAAGCCCCTGCAGATACGACGCGAGATTGCGGATGTCTTCCGGGGTCAGCCGCGCGGCGATGGTGGTCATCATGGCGCTGTTGCGCGTGCGGTTGACGGTCGCTGCATCGGTGGGATCACGGTAGCGATTCTGCGTGAGGTAGTCCTGCAACTGCTTCACGGTATAAACAGAGTGCTGAGCGCGCAGCGCCGGATAACCTGCGCCGGCATTGCCTTGTCCCGCCGGCCCGTGACAGGCGGTGCAGGCCGGAATGTTGCGGGCGGCGTCGCCGGATTTGTAGAGCGCTTCGCCCGCTTTCCAGTACGAAGGGTCGGCTTCCAGACCCGCCGGTGTCTGCGCGGCGAAATATTCAGCGACATCGGCGATGTCCTGGGCCGACATCGGCGCCACGATCGGGTACATGATTTCGTTGATGCGTTTACGCGACTTGAACATCGACAATTGCTCGCGGAGGTAGGCGGCATTCTGACCGGCGAGTACGGGCCACTCGGGGTTGGTGCTGTTGCCGTTGACGCCGTGGCACGCGGTGCACACGGCAGCCTTGGTCGTGCCTGCTTCGATTGAGCCCTTGACGACTTCCTGGGCGGCGGCGACATCGGCAAATGCAAACCCCACACAAGCGAAGGCAGCGGCGAGGCTCAACGAAAATCTGCTCTCAATCATGGTCTTGCGGGCTCCCTGGAAGGCGGCGAATTGTACACTAGCGTTTGTCGACTTGAGTCCAGCCTCCCATGAGCCAATTTCCCAAAGTCCGCTTTCTCCTTTCCGCGGCAAGTGAGGAGCAATTTCCGGACGACGTCGGCGCCGAGGTCGCGTTTGCAGGGCGTTCCAATTCCGGCAAGTCGAGCGCCATCAACGCGATCATGGTGCGCAACGGATTGGCTCGTGCGAGCAAGACTCCCGGACGTACGCGACTGCTGAATTTCTTTGAAGTGGAAGAGGGACGTCGCATCCTCGACCTGCCCGGCTACGGGTATGCGGAAGCGAGCCCGGTAGAGAAGAAGCAGTGGATCGGGCTCATCGCACGACTGCCGGCGCGTACCAGCATCAGTGGACTGTTCCTGATCGTGGACATTCGTCGCGGTATCACCGCCCAGGACGAACAGTTGCTGGACTGGGCCGGCGCCTCTGGCTGGACGGTTCACGTGCTGCTGACCAAAGCCGACAAACTCAATCAGCGGGACCGCGCCGCGGCGCTCAAAGATGCCGAGGAGCGATTGGGCGAGGGCATGACCACGCAGGTGTTCTCAGCCACGGACAAGATCGGGGTGCAGGCAGCCCAGAAGCGTCTCATGCAGATGCTCCACCCGGAGGCTTCCGAGACGCCATAAAAAGAAAGCCCCGGTGGTAAACCACCGGGGCCAGACTAACCCGGCACAGGTCTCGTGAACCGGGCTACACGCTCAGGGAGGGAAGCGTGGAGCGGTTTTACCCGCTCGGTTAATGAGACACGGGAGCCCTCGGAAAGGTTCCAACTATTTTTAAAAAGTACTGTCGTTAAATCATGTGGTTACAACGCGACCTGTCGCGTCCACGCTACAGAAAGGTGTAGGTGAAGCTCAACGAGATCGTGCTGATGTCGGAGTCCAGCGCGTCGAACAAGTCAGCCGAGAACTGCTCGTATTCGGCGCGGACGCCAAGACTGCCGAAATGCGCGCCGATGCCCGCGCCGAAGAGCGGTTCCCAACCATCATCGTCCACGCTGCCCAGGCCTGAGACGCTGGCATCCGCTTTCCAGTTCGCCATGCCCACACGGGCAAAGATGTCGATGACGGCGAATTCCTTGAGAACCAGGGCCGATACGGTGAGCGCGCTCGTATCGAGCTCGGTGCCATCTTCGTCCAGGCTGCCGAGATCGATGTAGTTCGCTTCGACCGCCAGCCAGTTGAGCGGCCGGAAACCGGCAATGAGTTTGAAGCTGTTGTCATCGAGCTCACCGCTGCCGATGTCGTCGATGTCGAATTCGGTTTGCGTGATGCCGGCGCCGAGATAAAAGCCGTTGTCGGCGGCGGTGGCCTGTGGGGCGATGGCGGCAAGCGACAGCGCACCGAGCGCCGCGACGAGCCCGAACTTCATGTTCATGAGAGACCTCTCCAAGTTGTAGGACGGTGGATTAGAGCCCAGGAAGTCTTAACGGTTCCTGAACTCAGCGCGGCATTGTGACGCGTGCCTCGTTCCGGCGCAGCGGGCGTCGCCACCTGCCGACATCTGCCTACAAACAACAGATGTTAGCGCCTACCTAGTGGGCTTCGTCCCAGTTGGCCCCGGTCCCGACATCGACTTTGAGCGGTACGCGCAGCGCGGCCGCGCCCATCATGCGCTGGCGGACCGCGTCGGTTACCTCGGTGATTCTCGCGGTCTCGACTTCCAATACCAGTTCGTCATGCACCTGCATGATGATGCGCGCACCGCTGGCGGCGGCGCCGCACCATGCGTCGACGGCGATCATGGCGCGCTTGATGATGTCGGCGGCCGTGCCCTGCATGGGGGCGTTGATGGCGGCGCGCTCCGCCGCCTGCTGGAACTGCTTGTTGCGTGCATTGATGTCGGGCAGGTACAGGCGCCGGCCAAACACGGTCTCGACGTAACCCTGTTCCTTGGCCTGCGCGCGCGTTACTTCCATGTAGCGCTTCACGCCCGGATAGCGCGCGAAATACAGGTCGATGTATTCCTGCGCCGCGCCGCGCGGAATGCCGAGTTGCTTGGCGAGGCCGAACGCGCTCATGCCGTAGATGAGGCCGAAGTTGATGGCCTTGGCCGAACGCCGCTGGTCTGCCGTGACGGCGTCGAGTGGTGCGCCGAATACTTCGGCGGCGGTTGCCTGGTGGATGTCCAGATCGCCGGCGAAAGCGCGCAACAGACCTTCATCACCGGACAGATGCGCCATGATGCGCAGCTCGATCTGCGAGTAGTCAGCCGCGAGCAAAACGTGTCCGGCGGGGGCAATGAAAGCCTGGCGGATCCGCCGTCCCTCGGCTGTGCGTATGGGGATGTTCTGCAGATTCGGATCCTGCGACGACAGCCGGCCGGTTGCCGCCACCGCCTGGTGATAACAGGTGTGCACGCGCCCGGTACGCTCGTTGATCTGCTCGGGTAGTTTGTCCGTGTAGGTGGACTTGAGCTTGGACAGCCCGCGGTGCTCGAGGATGAGCTTGGGCAACGGGTAACTTGCCGCGAGCTCTTCGAGCACGTCTTCCGCGGTCGAGGGCTGGCCGGTGGGCGTCTTGCGGATGACCGGCAGGTTCATCTTTTCGAACAGGATGCTGCACAGCTGCTTCGGGGAGTCCAGGTTGAAAGGCGCACCGGCCTCGCGATGCGCCTCGGCCAGCACTTCCATGAGCCTCTTGCCGAGCTCGGTGCTCTGCGTGCGCAGCATCTGGCGGTCGAGCAGCACACCGTGCTCTTCCATGGCGAGCAGCACCGAGACGAGCGGCTGTTCGCAATCCTCGTAGAGCGCCTTGAGCGCGGGCACGCTGGCAATTTGCGGCCACAACACCTGGTGCAGCCGCAACGTCACGTCAGAGTCTTCGGATGAATACTCCGCGGCTTTGTCCACGGGTACCTGACTGAAGGGGATCTGCTTGGCTCCCTTGCCGGTAACGTCCTCGTAGTGAATGGTGCGAATGCCGAGATAGCGTTCTGCCACCGAGTCCATGTCGTGCCGCGTGGCCACGCTGTTCCAGACATAGGACTCGAGCATCGAGTCGTGACGCATGCCACGCAGCGTGATGCCGTGGTTGGCGAGCACGTGCGCGTCATATTTGAGGTGGTGGCCGACCTTGGCGTGTTTCGCCGACTCGAGCAGCGGCTTCAGCTTCGCCAGGCTTGCATCGAAGTCGAGCTGATCGGGCGCGCCGGCATAGTCGTGGCGCAAGGGTAGATAGGCTGCGACCCCGGGCGAGACCGCGAACGATACGCCGACGATCGATGCATGCATGTATTCGAGGCTGGTCGTTTCGGTGTCGAACGCGAACAGCTCGGCATTCCCGAGTTTCCGCAGCCAGTCCGCGAGCTGCGCTTCGCTGGTGATGGTCTCGTACAGGCGCGGTGCTGCCGCGATGATCTGCGCGCCATCGCTGATACCTGCGGCCGCCGGTGCACCGACGATGGCAGGCTGCCCGGTGGCCGTGGGTGCGTCCGGCGCGGTCGGTGGGCTCGCCGGCGCGCCGCCGTCGAGTTGCTTGAGCAGCGAACGCAACTCGAGCCGCGAGTACAGCGCGCGCAAGGCCCCGGTGTCCGGCGGCTGACGCTTGAGCTGCTGCAACGACACCGGCAGCGTCACGTCGGTGCGAATGGTCGCAAGCTTGCGGGCGAGCTCGAGGGTGGCGAGGCCGGCGCGCAGGTTTTCACCGACCTTGCCTTCGACATTGGCGGCGTCGGCCACCAGCGCGTCGATCGTCGAGTACTTGCCCAACCACTTGGCCGCGGTCTTCGGCCCCACCTTGTCGATGCCGGGGATGTTGTCGGAGCTGTCGCCCACGAGCGCGAGGTAATCGATGATCTGCTCGGGAAACACATCGAACTTCGCTTTGACGCCGTCCCGGTCCAGGACCGTGCCGCTCATGGTGTTGATCAGCGTGATCATCGGCGACACCAGCTGCGCCATGTCCTTGTCGCCGGTGGAGATGAGCACGCTGAGGTTCTCTTTGGCGGCCGCGCAGGCCAGCGTGCCGATCACATCGTCGGCCTCGACTCCGGTTTCACGCAGGATGGGCAGGCCCATTCCGCGCACCGCTTCGAGCAGCGGCTCGATCTGGGAACGCAGGTCATCGGGCATGGGCGGGCGGTGCGCCTTGTACTGCGCGAACAGGTCATCGCGGAAGGTTTTTCCCGGCGCGTCGAACACCACCGCGATCTTTTCGGGGTCGTAGTCCTTGAGAAACTTCGACAGCATGTTGAGCACGCCGAACACCGCGCCGGTGGGTTCACCGCGTGAGTTGCTGAACGGTGGCAGCGCGTGAAACGCGCGATACAGGTACGACGAGCCGTCGACCAGGACGAGATCGGGACGGGTATTCATTCAGGTCTACTGTGGCGGCGGAGGCGTCGCGCCTTTTTCTTTTTTCGGATCGGCGGCTTCGGGGGTTCCGACGGGTGCGGTGACCTCGGGTGCTACCGGTGTTTGCGCCGGGTCGTCGACGGTCTGCGGCGAATTGGGCACCGAGGTGTTCTCGTCGGGCGGGGGTGCGGGCGGCGGCGTGGCCGTGGGCCGCGTCACCACTTCGCTGGCGGCATCCGGTAGATAGAGCGGGCCTTTCTGGCCGCAGGCGGCGAGCGTGCCGAGCATCAGTGCCATGACGGCACCCAGTCTCGTGGATCTATCAACCATTCATCGCCTTCCCGTCGCGCAGCGCCAGCCAGCCACGAACCACGCGATAGAGAATCCAGACCCCGGCCAGTATTGCGCCCAGAGTGAACGACAGCCAGGCGCCCGCGAAGCCCGCGCCTGCTCCGGCCACGCCGACGCCACCGGTGAGCGGCGAAGAAGCGAGGCTGATCAAGCCAAGCGCGCCCAAGACCATGGCGACGACGAACAGGGCCAGTCCGAGGACCAGCGCCGTCCAGAATGTGCGCGCCTGCCAGAGGAAATGAGACTCGAGCCAGGTGCCGCGCACGGCGTCACGCCGCGCATAGTTCATGACCACCGCGATGATCGACGGCAGCCCGAACACGAACGCGCCGATCACCGTGGCGCCGGACGTGACGCCAATGAAGCCAGCCAGCGCATGCAGTGCATACATGACATGGGTGTAGCCAGTTAACGGATGCTGATTGATCATGGACGCCATTCCACCACGGCCAGGGTGAGACGCGAGATACACACCAGGCGTTCCCGCGGATCACGGATTTCTATGCCCCACACCTGGCTGCGCGTCCCCAGGTGAATCGGACGCGCCGTGCCGGTCACCAGCCCGTCAGTGACCGGCCGGAGATGGTTCGCATTGATCTCCTGTCCCAGGCAGCGGAACCTCTTGGGATCCACGACGTAATTCGCCGCCACGCTGCCGAGCGTTTCGGCCAACGCCACCGACGCGCCGCCGTGCAGGTACCCCATGGGCTGATGCGTGCGTGCCTCCACGGGCATCGTACCGCGCAGGTAGTCGTCGCCCCATTCGGTGAATTCGATGCCGAGTTGCGAGGGCAGCAGGCCCTCATGGGCCATGCGCGCAGCGTCGATCGTCGGATTGCCGAACCAGATGGCCATCGTCACCCCATGCCAGCCTAACTACGACGCCGCGCCGCGGCCCTATTTGCGGAATTTCTCGCCGATGCGGTGGTACGCCTCGCGGAACGGGATGCCCTCGCGCACGACCAGCGCGTTCGCTTCCTCGGCGGCGTGGATCGCCGGGTCGAGTTTGATCTGATCGGGACGGAAACGCACGCCGTCGATGGCGACCGCCATGATGCCCGCGGTGGCGAACGCCAGATCGATGCCGCGAAACAGTGGCGGCTTGATGAGTTGCAGATCGCGCTGATAACCCGAGGGCAACTTGGCGACGATGCCCAGCACTTCGCTGAGACACGCCTGGGCGACGGCGCTGCGGCCGCGCACCAGCTCGAACACGTCCGGGTTGCGCTTCTGCGGCATGATCGACGAACCGGTCGTGAACGAATCGGGCAGCGTTACGAACGCGAATTCCTGCGTGTAGAACAACAGCAGGTCGGCGGCCAGCCTTCCCAGGTCCTGCAGGAGCAACGCACACTCGAACAGAACCTGCGCCTCGGCCTTGCCGCGCGCCAGCTGCACCGCGGTGGCCGGCTGGTGCACCTCGTCAAAGCCGAGCCTCGCACGAGTTAGCTCGCGATCGAGCGGCAAGCCAGGCGTGCCGTACCCCGCCGCCGAGCCCAGTGGGCTGCGCGAGGCGCGCCGTCTGCAGTCATTGAGCGCCCGCGCGTCGTCGCGCAACTCGGCGGCGAACCCGCCCGCCCATAGCGCCACGCTGCTCGGCATGGCCTGCTGCATGTGCGTGTAGCCCGGCAGCGGGATCGTGCCTTCACGTGCCGCCAGCGCGTCGAGAGCAGCTGCGCAAGTCTCGGCCGCCGCGCCCAGCTCGCGCCCGGCGTCGAGTAGATAGAGCCGCAGCGCGGTCAGGACCTGGTCATTGCGCGAGCGGCCAAGATGCACGCGGCCGCCGGCGGCGCCGATGCGCGCCGTGAGGCGCTTCTCGAGTGCCGTCTGGCCGTCTTCGTCGGCGAGCTCGATTTTCCACTGCCCCGCGCTGTGTTCGGTGCCGAGCGCGGTCAATCCCGCGCGGATCGCCTCGAGGTCCGTATCGCCGAGCAACTGCCGGGCATTGAGCATCTCCGCGTGCGCGATCGATGCGCGCACGTCGTATTTGACCAGCCGCGCATCGAGCGCGTAGTCGTCCCCCGCCGTGTAGGCGAGTACGCGTTCGTCGAGGGGAGTGCCCTTGTCCCAGAGGCGGCTCATGAACGGTTCCTAGTTCGCCGCGACCTGCTGCTCGGCAGGCGACAGCGCATTGACATCGGCGACGATCAGCGTGCCCGCGCCTTCGTTGGTGAACACCTCGGCGAGAATGCCTTCGGGCGACTTGTAAGACATGACGTGCACGCGGCGCACGCCGCCGCGGATCGCGTCTTCGATCGCCTTCGCTTTCGGCAGCATGCCGTCGACGATGCGTTTTTCTTCGCGCAGGCGCTTCAGGCCGTTGAGGTCGGTGTACGAGATCACGGAGGTCGGATCGTCGACGCGCTCGAGAATGCCCGGCGCGCCGGTGCACAGCATGAGTTTCTCGGCCGACAGTGCCGCGCCGATGGCGGCCGCCACCGTGTCCGCATTGATGTTGAGCAGCGTGCCCTGGTCGTCGGCCGACAGCGGGCTGATGACCGGCATCAGACCGTTATCGAGGAGCTTCCTGATCACCGTGGTGTCGATGGAGTCGATGTCGCCGACGAATCCGTAGTCGACCACCTCACCGCTGTCCGGCAGTTTGACCGGCGGGCGTTTATGGGCGCGGATCAGGCCCGCGTCGACACCACTGATGCCGACAGCATCGATGTCCATCTCACGGCACAGCGCCAGGATGCGCGTGTTGATGAGGCCGTTGAGCACCATGGACGTGGCGTCGATGGCCTTCTGATCCGTGACGCGCCGCCCCTGCACCATGCGCGTGGGCACGCCCAGCGCTTCGGTGATTTCCGTGAGCTGCGGACCGCCGCCGTGGACGAACACGACGCGCACGCCGAAGTAGTGAAGGATGGCGATCTGCTCGATGAGTCCGCGCACTGCGGCCGGGTCGGCGAATACGCCGCCGCCGGCCTTGACCACAAAAGTCTTGCCCTTGTACATGCGGATGTAGGGCGCGGCGCTGCGCAGGCTGCGGATGGCGGCGGACGGGTCGGGGCGATGCATGATCATGCGGGAGTTCCGTTCGGTAAGGCAGGATAGTTAGTGTTGCGGATTCGAGAGCAGCCGGTGCAAGACCGCGATCTGCACGACCATGCGGTTGTAGGCCTCGCGTTGCACCACGCTGCGACGGCCGTCGAGCACCTCGTCGGCGACGGCGACATTACGCCGCACCGGCAGGCAGTGCATGAGTTTGCAATCGACCGCTGCTCGCGAGAACCAGGTGTCGCGCACGCACCAGTCGGCGAGTGAAGTACGCTGGCGCGCGTCGATTTCGGCGTTGCCGTAGTGGGAGGTGGAGCCCCATTCCTTGGCATACACCACGTGCGCGCCGGAGAGTGCGTCGTCGCGGTCATTGGTCTCACGCACCGAACCGCCGGTGGCCGCCGCCGCCTGCGAAGCTTTCTGCATGATGGCGGGGGGCAACGCGAATCCGTCGGGGCGCAGCACCACCACTTCCATGCCGCGCATGGCAGCCATGTGCACCGTGGCGGCCGGCACCGCCAGCGGCAACGCGCGCGGATGGTTGACCCACGAGAGCACGAACTTCGCGCGGCGCGCCACCGCGAGGTCATCGAGCGTCTTCCAGTCTGCCAGCGCCTGGCACGGGTGATTCGCCGCCGACTCCATGTTGACGACCGGCTTGCCGACGAGGCTGACCATTTCCTTGAAGGACGTTTCGTTGAGGTCGGCTTCGAGGTCCGCGCCACCAGCAAACGCCCGGATGCCCAGAGCGTCACAATAGTGGGCCAATACAGGAACCCCTTCGCGAACATGTTCCGCTGGTGAGCCATTCATCACAGCGCCGCGGCGAGTCTCGAGCTGCCAGGTGCCCTGGCCCGCGGAGATCACGAACGATGTCCCACCCAGCCGCGCCATCGCCGCCTGCATGGAGGCGAGCGTGCGCAGGCTCGGGTTGAAGAAGAGCAGGCCGAGAATTTTCCCGGCGAGCGCGCTCGGTTCGGGTTTCTGCGCCAGCCGCTCGGCGAGCGCGAGCAGCTCGATGACCTGCTCGCGCGTGAGGTCCGCCAGATCGAGGAAATTGTTCATGAGATGGCGCCGAGCGCGGCCCGCAGCCGGTCGACGTGTTCCTCTTTGAGAGTGAAGGCGGGGAGCAGACGCAGGATAGAAGGATCGCCAGCCGTGCCGGCGAGAATGTCGCGGGCCAGCAGCTCTTTCTGGATGTCCTTGGCGGGTCTATCCATCTTGAGACCGGCGAGAAACCCCAGACCCTGGAAACCCGTGACGGGCCCGATCTTGCAAGTCGAGGTCAGGTAGGCCGATACGCGGCGCACATTGGCGAGCAGGTCTTCCTTCTCGATGGCGTCGATGGTGGCTTCGGCCACGGCGCAGGCCATGGGGCCGCCGCCGAACGTCGTGCCCAGGTTCTCGAGCTTGAGCGAGGCGGTGATCGGCGGCGTCAGCAGCAACGCCGACACCGGGAATCCGTTCCCCAACGCCTTGGCGGTGGTGATCATGTCGGGCATGACGCCATAGTAGTTAGCCGCGAACGGCTGCCCGCTGCGGCCCACGCCGCATTGGACTTCGTCGAAGATCAGCAGCGCGCCGGTTTCGTCGCAGCGCTGGCGCAACTTGCCCAAGAAATCCTGGCCCATGTCGAAGGCGCCGCCGACGCCCTGCACCGGCTCGACGATCACCGCCGCCGTGTTCTCGGTGACGTGGTTTGAAATGTCTTCGATGTCGCGGCGCTTGATCCAGGAAACGTCGAAAGGCGCACGCGGCAGGAAGAACCATTTTTGCGGTGCCTGCCACGTGGTCGAGGCGCAGGCCGCGGTACGGCCATGGAAGCTCTGCTCCACGGCGGCGACATGCGTGCGGCCGGGGCGCATCTTGAACGCCAGCTTGAAGGCATTTTCATTGGCTTCGGCGCCGGAATTGATCCAGAACACGCTGTCGAACGGCAGCTTCGAGAATTTCAGCAGTTTCTGCGCGGCGCGGGCGCGGACTTCCATCGGCACCGCATTGGTCTGGAAATTCATCTGCGCGGCCTGATCGCTCAGCGCTTTCGTCCAGCCTTTGTGGCCGTAGCCGAGCGAGGCGACCGCATGTCCACCGTACAGGTCCAGCACTTTGCGGCCGTCGCGTGTGTGCAGCCAGACGCCGTCGGCGCCCACCACTTCGATCGGATACTGCGCGTAGACCGGTGCCAGACCATCGGCCGGCGAAGTGTTTGGTTTCAGCTCAGCGTTCATGTTCATGTCCAGCCCGCAGCGGGCGCGGTGAGGCCCGCAGTTTCCGGCAGGCTGAAGAGGCGATTCATCCACTGCACGGCGCCACCCGCGGCGCCCTTGTTGAGATTGTCGACCACACTCATCACCGCCACCGTCCGGCCGTTGGCCACGGCGGAAAGGTGCGCGTAGTTGCTGGCGACGATGTCCTTGATGCGCGGCGCATTGTCGAGCACGCGCACGAATGGCGCGCCCGCATAAAACTCGCGCAGCATGCCGACCACGGCCGCCGCGTCGCGCGGTGACTTGAGACGCGCCTGCACGGTGGCGTGAATGCCGCGCGCGAACGGGCCCGAATGCGGCACGAAGGCGTAGTCGGCGTCGACGCCGGTGGCCGCTTTGGCGAGCGCGGTGATCTCCGGTGTGTGCCGGTGACCCAGCGCGCCGTACGAATACAGATCGCTGTGGCGCGTGGGGTGGTGAGTGCCCTCGACGGGCTTGCGGCCCGAGCCGGTGCTGCCGGTGATGCCGGTGACGAACAGCGTGGGCTCGACCCAGCCGGAGCTAAGCAGCGGCACGCTCGCCAACAGGATGGACGTGGAGAAACAACCCGGGTGACCGACATGCGGCGTGGGCGCGGATTTGAGGTGCTCGGGGACGGCACAGGTGAACTGCGCGAGGCGATGCGGCGCACCGTGCGGATGCTTGTAGACCGCCTCATATCCGCCAGCCGTTGCGAAACGGAAATCGGCGGAGATGTCGACGAAACGCGGCTTGGTGCCCGCGGCTTCCGCGGCCTTGAGCAGTGTGTCGATCAGCGCGGCCGCAGCGCCATGCGGCGCGGCGCAGAACACCGCCGATGTGGGTTCTTTCGAGATCAGCGCCGCGATTTCTGCCTGCGATTTGAATCTGCAATCGCCGAGCGCGCCCGCCAGGTGTGGAAACGACTTGCCCGCCGGTTCCCCGGGGGAGCTGTCCGACATCACCCCGGCGAGCGTGAAATTCGGATGGCCGAGGATCAGGCGCAGCAGCTCGCCCGATACGTAACCCGTGCCGCCCAGCACGATGGCTGGAATCTTGTTAGTGGTCGCGTTCATCGGTTCGGGCGCTCACTCATTCGCCGCGCGATCGAGCGGACGTGCCTGGGTCAGGCCGACGGACGAGATGATCGAGTCGCCGAGCGCTGCGCCCGCCGCGAGAGCGTTGAAAGCCGGAACCTTGAGCTGATCGCGGATGATGGCCACGCCGACCTCGTTGTCGGTAGCCGGCCCGGTCACCGCAATGGGCTCGATGTGGAAACGCTTGCGCAGGATGTCGACGCCGCCGTAGGCGGCTACCGGATCGTTGGCCGACAGCACCACACCGGTGAGCGCCTTGCGGATGTCTTCCTGCTCGAGGATGGAGTCGACTCCATAGGTGCCTAACAATCCATCGCCGAGCTCGAACACGATGACATCGGGTTTCTTTTCCGCGAGCTCGGTGAGCATGGTGCGCGTGAGCGCCGGGCCCACCTTGCGCGTGGTCGAGACGACGCCGAAGTCGGTAAAAATGAGCGTATTGCGCGCGCCGGCATCTTCGAACGCCATGATGTCGCGGCGCAGGGAAACTCCCGTGGCCTTGAATGCATCGACCACCAGACCACGGTGACGCATGCGCGCGATGATCGCCGCAGCGGCAGCGGTCTTGCCCGCTTCCATGCAGGTGCCGGCGAGCGCCACCACCGGCACGCCATTGGTGACCAGAGTCGCGCCGTAGTCGAGCTGGCGGTAACCGACCCGCGCCGGCACGCCGATGCGCTCACCGAGGTACGGGAAATGCAGCACGCCGCCGATCACGCGGCAATCGAACGGCTTGCCCTTGTCGGGGTTCACCGAATCGACGATGCCGAGTACGCCGCCGATGTTCAGCATCTGGATGATGTCGCCGGGTTTCACGCTCTCGGGCACGTGCCCTGAATAGCCGAACAATGCCTTGCGATGACCGAGCGCGCCCGCAACGATGTCGCCCTTGCCCACTTTCGCCATGCGGCCGCTGGTGAGCTCGAGCGTGTTGTAGGTGGACTTGTTGGTCAGGATCTCCACGACCACCACCACGCCTTCCTCGGAAGGAATATTTTCCGTGGACACGCGCACTTCATTGCCGAGGCCACAGGCCTGCGTGACCGAGGCGATCTTGTCGACGACTACTGTACGCATCACTTTCCTCCCGCACGCGCATGGAACATGCCCGTGAGCGAAACGATCTTCGAGAAACCCAGTGCGTCCTGCGGCGTCCATTCGCCGGCCGCCTCGCCATAGACGCCCCGGGACACCGCCATGAGCGAGTGGGCGGATTCGACGCCTTCGACGAACAAACTACCCGGCCGGAACAGCACGTGAACCTTGCCGGTGACGCGTTCCTGCGACGAAATCAGGAACGCTTCGATGTCGCGGCACACCGGATCGAGCAGTTGCCCTTCGTGCACCCAGTCGCCATAAGGGCCGGCGAGCGAATCCTTGATGCGCTGCTGGCGCGGCGTGAGCACCAGCTTCTCGAGCTCGCGATGCGCGGTGAGCAACGTTTCGGCGGCGGGTGCTTCGAACGCGACCCGCCCCTTGGTGCCGATGATGGTGTCGCCCAGGTGGATTCCGCGGCCGATACCGTACGGTGCACCCAGCGTTTCCAGCTGCTCGACGATGTCGACTGCCGGCATCGTTTTGCCATCGAGACCCACGGGACGGCCCTTTTCGAAGTGGATGGTGTGTTTGGCCGGCGCGCGCGGATTCGTGAACGCATCCTTCGACAGTACCCAGGCCGAATCGGGAATGCTGCCTTCCGAGGTCAGCGTCTCCTTGCCACCGATCGTCACTCCCCAGAGGCCGCGGTTGATGGAGTACGCCGCGCCGAAGGGCGGCACCGGCAAATTGCGCGCTTGCAGATAGTCCAGTTCTTCCTGGCGCTTGAACGCCTGGTCACGTACCGGCGCGATGACTTCCAGCTCCGGCGCCAGCGTGCGCAACGCGACTTCGAACCGCACCTGATCGTTGCCGGCGGCCGTGCAGCCGTGCGCGATCGAGTTCGTGCCTAGCTTGCGCGCCATCAGTGCGATGGTCTGCGCCTGCATCACGCGTTCGGCGCCCACACACAACGGATAGAGCTGGCCACGCCGCACGTTGCCCATGATGAGGAAGCGCAGCACCTGTTCGAAATAGTCCGCGCGCGCATCGATCTGGTGATGCTCGATGGCGCCGAGCGCCAGCGCGCGCTCATGCAGAGTTGCAGCGCCAGCGGCGTCGATCCCGCCGGTGTCGACGGTGACCGTGATGATCGGACGGCCATGGTTTTCCTTGAGCCACGGCACCAGGAATGAGGTGTCGAGACCGCCGGAATAGGCGAGAACGATCGGCTTGCCGGACTTGGCGGTGGTGTTGGTAGAAGAGGGCATTTTTATTCAGACTCCAAAAGCGTCGCGCAACCGCTCGAGCACGCGCGTTTGCGCACGCGCATCGGCCGTCGCGATGAAAATCGTGTCATCGCCGGACACCGTGCCCGCGACCTCGTTCCAGCCGGCCTTGTCGATGGCCGCCGCGACGCTGCCGGCCGAGCCGATGGTGGTCTTGACCACCGTGATCGAGGAACCGGCGGTGCGCACTTCGCGCACGAACGACGCGACCGCTGAAAACTTGTCCTGCGTGCGCGACGACAGCTCCGCGTTGTCGGGCAGCACGTAGCCATCGCTGGCCTTGAGAACGCCGAGCTCGCGCAGGTCGCGGCTGATCGAGGATTGCGTGACCGCGTGGCCTTCCCGTTTCAACAGGCGCACGAGCTCCTGCTGACGGCGCACCGGAGAGTGGCGCAGCAGCCGGACTATCGCGGTGCGACGCGCCTCGCGGTGATGGTCGGAGAGCATGGAACTGAATCCACCTGTGAATAAAGAGCGCGCATGGTGCATAAAAATGCAGAGATCGTCAACGATTGTTTTGCGCCGGCATGACGCGGGACTCGGTATCTACGGGCCGCGGGTTGCGCCGGCGTTACAGGCCGGGCGGCAGGGGGTTCGCGGCAGCCTCACCGATGACCGTGGACCAGGCGCGCACTTTCCAGTCCGTCACCAGTCCACCGGTGACGTACGGGTCGGCCTTGGCGAACGCTTCGACCAGGTCCTTCGAGGGCGCGGAGAAGAACAACACCGCGCCGTCCACCGGGTCGGCGAAGGCTCCGCCCAGGATGAGCTCGCCGCGAGCGACGAACTGCCGGGCGTATTTGATGTGCGCGCCGCGGAATTGCGGGCGGCGCTCCAGGATGTCCGGGACGTAGGTATAGAAGAGGAGGAAATGCACGGGCGACTCGCTGGGCTTATCGGGAGCGAATGATAGTGGAGGCACGCTGGGCCCGCGTACCATTCCGGCATGCAAAGAGTCCTGGCCTTCGCCCTGTTGCTGGCGATGTTCATGGCGCCGTGCCGCGTCGCAGCGTCGCCGCTCCGTGATGGCGACATCATCTTCCACACCTCACGGTCCGCCCAGAGCGTCGCAATCCAGCGCGCCACCCATTCGCCCTACAGCCACATGGGCCTGGTTCTCTATCGAGACGGTAAACCGTTCGTCTTCGAAGCCATCGCCACAGTGCGCTACACGCCGCTCACGAGCTGGATCGCGCGCGGAGATGGCGGGCGTTTCGACGTCAAGCGGCTCGCGTCACAGCTGACGCAAGCGCAGGTCGCGAAGCTGCACGCCGGCGCGCGGGCATTCGAAGGCAAGCCTTACGACCTGTACTTCGAATGGTCGAATGCGCGCATCTATTGCTCGGAGCTGGTGTGGAAGCTGTACCGCGACGCACTCGGTATCGAACTAGGCGAGTTGCAGCAACTGCGTGAGTTCGATCTCGGCGATCCGGCGGTGAAGGCAAAGATGCGCGAGCGATACGGCGCGAAAGTCCCTTTGAACGAGCGGGTGATTTCCCCGGCCGCGGTATTCGATTCCGAGTTGTTGCGCGCGGTTGCAGATCCCTGAACGACAACCACCGGTTCGCATAGTATCGACCCTCATTTCCGGAGTTACGCGTGCATAGATTCGTCTCGCAGATCCTCATCACCGTGCTGATCGTGGCGCTGGGCCCGTTGGTTGCCAGCGCCGCCGAAAAACCCAAGCGCGTGAAATACGTCGCGCCCGAAGGGTTCGGCGGTCATAGCTGGGGCGAGCTGCGCACCAGCCCTGGCTTCGAGCGCCTGCCGAACGAGCCCGTGGGCGTCGGCGCGGCTTGGCTGAGCCCGGTGGAGAAAGCGTCTGATTTCACCTGTGTGCCGGTCTCGGCTCCGGGTCCGACGATGAGCGGTGCGGTGGGAGGTTGCGATTTCCAGGCCACCCTGCTGCGCATGCGCAAAACTTTCGAGGGGGGCGGCTTCTACGTGTTGTCCGAGTACACGATCGAAGGCCAGGGATTTCGCTACGGTGACGAGCAGGAAGGCGTGGTTCTGCACCCGGTGGTCTACCAGTTCTGCGCCAATTGGGACGAGACCAAGCGTGAAGTGCCGCCCAAGTTCGATGAGATCAACAAGTTCTGCGGCGTGCGCTTCCTGTTCCAGAGCGACTCGCGCGAGCAGCTGCGCGGCAAACCCGCGGAGTACGTCACTAACTACGATCGCGTGCTCGACAAGTTGATTGCGAAATTCGGCCGGCCGGAAAATTTCGTGCGGCGCGGCCAGGTGGTCATCGAGACTTTGGAGGGCGACACCACGGACCAGAAGGAGCGGAAGTTCAGCATCTGGCGCTGGTGCCCGGCTCGCGATCGCGCGTTCCACACCACCTGCACCGCGAGCGTGGTGCTATCGCTCGAGCCCAGCACGGGCGTGGCCACGGTGCTGTATTCGACGCCGCTGCTCTGGGAGTTCGCTTATGCGCGCGAGAACAACGGCTACAAGGGCGACAAACTCTTCAAGATGCTGCACGCGCGCAAGTAGCGGGCTTCCTTATCGCGCATGCCGGAACGTGAGGTTGTAGCGATAAGCACCGGTGAGCGGGTGCGCACCGGGCTTGAGGGGCCGCACCGCGTGGTAGACCAGGCGCGACGGACCACCCCACACCAACACATCACCGTCGACCAGCGCCACGGTTTTTCCCTTGCCGCCGCGCGTGAGCCCGTAGAAAGCGAAGCTCGCCGGCAGGCCCAGCGATACCGAGACGATCGGTTGCGCAAAATTCTGTTCGTCGGCATCGCGATGCGCGGTGAGTCTCGCGCCGGCTGAATACCGGTTGATGAGGCAGGCGTCCGGCACGAAATCCGGAAAGCCGCCGGCGGCGGCGGCGCTGAGCGCCAGCCGGACGAACTCGCGCGGCATCGGCGGCCAGTCCTGACCGGTGAGCGGATCGCGAGAGCTATAGCGATAGCCACTTCGATCGCTGGTCCACCCCACGGGACCGCAGTTGGTCATGGCCACCGACATCGTCTGTCCACCGGGTGTGACCAGGTGACGGAATGGCGCGCGGTTCGCCACGTCGTCGATGAGCGGCATCAGTTTCGCGGTCTCGGCGACGCCACGAAGCAGCGTGATGCCCGCGCCCAGCCCGATCGGTTCGCCGCCCGTGGCGAATGGCAGCTCGAGGGTGTTCACTTCTCGATCGTGAAGACCAGGTCGGCGGCGCGCTCTTTGCCGGCTTCGGTCTTGATGGTCCACTTATCGTTGATCGTGTAGCGCATCTTGATCGTGTTGATGGACTCGGTGAGTGAGACGCCGTAGCTCACATACAGACGCGGATTCAAATATTTGCCGAGCACCAGGGAGGTCTCGTTCGACAGGGTGGACTCCACGCTGATGTCGGGAATGCCGAGCTTGCTGCCGAGCTGCGAGGCGAGCAGCGCCGCGGCCTGTCCGGCTACTTCCTGGCCGGCGCCCGGATTGCCGGTGGCGTTCTTGTTCTGCACCGACTCCAGTGATCCGCCGGCCAGCAGCAGCGAGACGATCTGCGACTGCGGGATCGAGGGCTCGGAGAAGAACGACAGGCGCGGCTCGCGCAGGCTGCCGCGCACGTTCACGCCCGCTTTCACGTCCGGAAATATCTTGACGGCGCGGATGTCGACCGCCGGATCGCCTAACAACCCGCCGCTGAAGATCAGGCGACCCCGCTCGATGTCCAATTTGCGCGCCAGTGCAGTGTACTGTCCGTCTTTCACCTGCAATTCGCCCGTGGCACGCGTCGGTTCACCCGGCAGGGTCCGCTCGGTGATGCTGCCGGTGATGTGCCCCGAGAGGCCGTAGGTTTCGATCGTCACCTTTTCGCCGAGCGTCATGGTGATTTCGCTGGTGACGAGGAACGGTTCCTTTTCCACGGCTTCGGTCGGGCCGACCAGTCTTTCATCAGCCGACGACAGCACCGCATTGGTGAGGTCGGCGGGCTGGATGCGCGCCAGCGGCACCTTGACCTCGCCCTTGACGAGGATTTCGCGGCCGGCAATGCGAAAATCGAGATCCGGCGAAGCGTCGATGCGTGCTTCGGGCACGTCGACCACGCGCAGGTTCTCGCCCTTGAGGCGGATTTCGCCGTACGGAAGGCTATCCCGCCATTCGACCCTGCCCGAGCTCGAGAGCGTGCCGGCGCCGGCCTGTGCCGTGGAGCTGAATTCGAGGTTGTTGGAGACGATGCGCGCCTGCATGTCGACCGCACGCAATGCGAGATTGAACTGATAGAGATCGAGCTCCGCGCCGGATAGTTTGACCTCACCGCTGGCGCGTGGAGCGCCGATCGTGCCGTCAAAGGTCAGGTTGGCGTCGAATTGACCGCTGGCGCGATCGATCGCGGGAAAATACAGCGTCAGGAACCCCAGCTCACCGGTGGCCATCTGCAGCTGGCCGCGCACCGGCGAATCCACGATTTCGCCGGTGACGCGATCCGCACGCAGGCGCCCGGAGATCAGGCCGCGTTGTGCCGCGTCCAGCCGCAGTTCGGCGTTCATCTGGCCCGGGTCGGCCTTCAATGTCACGAAGCCGGATCCGAAAGTGATCACGTCGGTACGGCCGCTCGCGAGCTTGTGTCTGATCGCAGCGTCGATGAGGTCGGCGCGCGCTTCGCCAACGAACGGAGCGCCTGCGGTCGCGCTCGCGCTCGCCGTGGCGTTCACGGTTCCCTGGTATTCGACATTGGGCGTGAGGCCCGCGGTGAGCGTGCTGATTGGAAGGTTGTGCGCGTCGGCGCGCGCAGTCCAGCCACCCGGGTTCCACGCGGCCTCGCCGCACAGCCGCGCGACCTTGCCATGCATGCACAGCGCATCGAGCCTGAAGGCCTTGGCGCTCGCGATGAGCTTCACCGGCGCGTCGAGCTGCAGGTTGATATTGGCGGTGTCATCGATGAACAGATCGCCGATCGTTCCTTTCCATTCACCATCGGCAAAGCCGCCCTTGCCCGACAGGTGCAGGCTGGTCCGGCCGGCGAGCGCGTCGGCGCGGACCACGTGATCCGCGGTCGTGCCATCGAGCGTTGCGTTGAACTGCGTGAGCGAGCGTTGATCGACGCTCAAGCGTGAGATGGCGATGTCGGCATGGGAGGTACGCTGGCCGCGCCAGTCGAGGTCGATGTTGGTGGCGAGCTTGTCGACCTTGATCGTGCCGGTTTCGATGTCATTGCCCTGGGCCGTGAGCTTGATGACCGGCGCTTCATAGGTGCCGCCGATGCTGCCGCGCGCATGCAGCTCGCCGCGCGCGCCTTCGGCCAACAACGCCAGGTTGTCGGCATCGAGGCTGAACGTGAGGTCGAGCGCGCGCTTCTCGCCAAGCTCACCATCGATGGCCAGGCTGGTGTTGCCGGCGCGAAATCGCAGCGAATCGAAAGTCCAGTCCTCGCCGTGCAGGGCGACGCGGCCACTGCCGGTCGCGCTGCTGCCGCGCAGCTTGCCGGTGAGATTGCTGAAGGCGAAGTCGAGATCGCCGCCTGCACCGAAGGGCGCGCCGCTCGCCTTCATGTTGAAGTCGAGCGCGCCGTTGAAACCGGGGCGCAGCGTCGCGGGATCGAAGTCCTTGACGCTGCCCTCGAGAGCCCAGCTGTCCGCGGGACTCCAGCGCGCTTCGCCCGCGAGCAGCGCCTTGCCGCCGAACGCGCCGAGATCCAGCTCATCGATCTGCAGGTGATCCTTGTGGAGCGCGCCGCGCATGGCGACGGTCATGGGATCGATGCGGGGAATGAACAGATCGCCGCTGGCCGAGATGGCGTAGGGCCACAGCCCTTCGAGCCGGTATTTTCCTTGAGGGCTCGAGAAGATCTGCGGAGTCTCGGGAGTGAAGCGTGCCACCAGCGGCCAGCGCAGCCCGCGCCAGTCGCCGTGCAGCAGTAGTTTGGGGCCGTTTTGCGCCGTCTCGATGGTGCCCTGGCCTTCGACGTGGCTTCCGGTCGCCTTGTGGGTGACTTCGTAGTGAGTGGCATTGACCACACGGTCGGCGTAGTTGCCCTCGAAGACGATGTCGAAGGGCCCGGCACCGAGTCCTGGCACCTGCAGCGGACCGCGCGCATGAAAGGCGTTCATCTCGCCACCGACGTCGAGCTTTCCGGTGATGACGCCAAGCGCGCTGCCGCCGCCGAAGGCCTGCATGTCGAAGTTGTGCACGTCGGCCTTGCCGACCCAATGAAACGCGCTCGATAAAGTGAGCAGCTCGCCGCGCATGTCGGCGCGGAAGGGCTCCTGAAGCTTCGCGTTCAGCGGTAGTTTGTCGAGGGTTCCATCGAAGCTCGCGTCGGCACGCCAGTTGGGCTGGCCTTCGATGAGCATGCGCGCGGTGGCTTCGCCGCTCAGCTTCATGGGGTCGGCCGCGCGCAGCACGCCAATCGCGCGGCCACGCAGCACACCGTAGATGACGTTGCCTTCGAAAATGCGGATGGTCTTGTTGCCGACGATGCCGGCACCCGACACCTCGGTGAATTCGGTGCGTTTGCCACTCGGCGCGATGACGATGAGGCTGCGGGCCGATGCGGACTCGGCGCTGATGCTGAGCAGGCGCGGCAGAAACTTCGGCGGCGTCTTGGGTGGCGGCTGCACGCGCCGCCTGACCTCGATGAGCACCAGGTCGGCACGCGCCTCACGCACCGCGATACGCCCCACCAGCAACGGCCAGATGTTCACCCGGACGGTGCCATTGTCGACACGCACATGGCTGCGCTCGTGATCGATGTCGGCGCGAACGGCACCGAAGCCGCCGGCGATCGTGCCGTGTACGTTCTCGATTTTCAGCGTGACCCTGCCCATGCGCTCGGGCAGGCGCGCCACCGCGAATCGCAGGCCGGCTTCGGTGTAGAGCACCCAGGTCAGGAATGCCAGCAGGACGACGACCAGCAAGCCGACGATCAGGGCCGCGATCTTGATGCGGCGTTTCATCAGAGTTTCGGCGAGAAGTTGAGGTGCAGCCGCGGCCCCGGGCGCTCGGTGCTGCCGGCCGGCGTAGTCAGAGCCTGCGCTACGTCGATACCTACCGACACCACCGGCAGGCGGAATCGCACCCCCAGGCCCACCGAATACATCAGCGGATCGCCGAAGGTGTCGAAGGCGTTGCCGGCATCGCCGAACACCGCGACCGCGAAATTTTTCGGCAGGTCGCGCACCAGCTCCACCGAGCCCGCGAACAGATGCTTGCCACCGACCTTTTCCAGCGTAGGTGTGCCGTCTTCATTCTCCAGCGGAACGCCGTTCTCGTCCGTGGCCTGTTCCACTGGCGACAGGTCGTTGACGGCGAAGCCACGCACGCTGCGATCACCACCGGCAAAGAAGCGCTGTGAAGGGGCGAGGCCGCTGGTGCTGGAGACGGCTGTGGCGCCGACATCGCCGCGCAGCAGTATGTGCCACTTCGGCGCGATATCGAACACGCGCTCCGCCTGCACCCGGACCTGCACGAAGTCGGAATCCGAGCCGAGCGTGCTGTGCGAGCCGCGCAGCTCCGCGTACAGCGTGCGGCTGAAAAGAGCCTCACCGAGATAGTTGCGCGGCACCAGCGCGAAACTGACGCCGGGGATCAGCAGGGTCTGGGTGTCCGTGCGGTTCGAGGCGATGAATTCGGATTCGGCATGCAGCAGCTCGACGTACGAAACCCGCTGCCACCAGTGTTCGCCGAACCAGGAGGATCGCCGCAGGTGCGTGATGCTCGGAGTGAAATTGACGGTGCGATCGTCGACGTCGGCGCGGCGCTCGTCTTCGGCGGTGAGCTGCAAGGTGAATTTTTCGGTGGCCGGATCGCCAATGGGAACGATGTAGCGTCCGTCGAGAGTTTGTGAGATCGCCGACGCCTTGATCTCGGTGCGAAAACGATGACCACGCGTATTGATGCGGCGAACTTCCCAGGCCGCCGTGCCGCGTACCTGCGTGTCGGTGCCATACCCGACGCCGAACGAATACCGGTGACGGCGGTTGGGTTCAGCGCTGATGCTGACCGGTACGGTGTGCTGCTCGCGGTCCCGGTCTTCCGGCAGCACCTCGACGGTCGCGAAGTACTGGCTGTCGTCGAGCGCGAACTGCGTGCGCAACAACTGCGTCGCATCGAAGGCATCGCCGGCCTTGTAGCGCAGGAACCGGCGGATCAGTGCATCGTCGATGGCGCTCTGTGTGATGGTGGTGTCGCCGAAACGATATCGCTCCCCCGTTTCGAACTCGATGGTTACCTGCGCGAGGTAAGCCTGCGGGTCGACGCGCATCTCGTTGCGCACCATGCGCGCGTCGAGGTAACCGTAGGTGGCGGCGGCGCGCAGCAAGCCGCCCTTGAGCGCATCGTAGTTAGGATGACTGAGGCGATCGCCGCTCTGCACCGGAAGATCGCCGGTGATGTTGGTGAACACCGGGTCGGTGGCCCCCGCGCCCGTGACTTTCACGTCGACCTTGTCGACGATCACCGGTTTGCCCGGCGTGATGTTGATGATGATGCGGTATTGCTGGTCGTCGCCGCCGCCTTCGCGCTTCACCTCCGACGCCACCGTGGGTTCGTAGAAGCCGAAAGGTTTCATGGCTGCGCGAACCTCGCGCTCGCTGCGCTCCTGCAACCGCTCGACGAACTCCGGCGAGAGGTCGTCGGAATTCTTGTAACGCTCGAACGACAGGTAAACGAGCACGTTGGCGCGAATGTCTTCGCCGACGCCGTGCACCTCGACCTCAATGCCGGCATTCGCCTTTGCCGTGAGCTGCGCGAGGATGAGCGCGAACAGCACGACGGGAGCAAGGCGCGGGCAACGTTTGATCTGCAAGGTCGGCATGACACCGCTTTGGGGCGGAAGGCTCAAGATTCTAATGAGAGTCACGCTCCGGTGCGCGGGTTCCGGGCGCATTCGCGAACGACGTCAAGGTGTATCGACGCCATTCAGCAGGTGTTCAGACTGTCCCGACGCCGCGCCGCCGGCATCGAAGCGGCGCTCGGCGATCATCAACGCGGAGTCGTTCGCGATGGTGAGTACTGTCGAGCAGCGCGTACCGAACTTGAAATCGAGCACGAACGGAGCGGAGAGTTTGCGCGCCCATTCCGCAGAGAGATCGCCTGGCGGGACTGTGTCGGGAGCGGCAGTTTCACGATCAGCCAACATGGAGAACAAGTCGGCGGTTAGTGACGCACGGTCCTGCGAATCGGCCGATTGCAGCAGCGTTTCGAATCGCGCCCGCACGCGGATGAGCTTGGGCCAGGGCGTGTCGAGGAATTCGTTGGAAAGACCGTAGATTCCGGGCGGTAATTCCCGCGCGAAGTGATCGGCCCGATTGGAGGCGTACCACAGAGAGTCCTGGTCGCCGAGCAGCAGGTTGAAGCCCGCATATCCCGGAGCATCGGTTTCGAGTCCCTGCAGATACCCCATTGGCGTGCGCGACCCGGCCAAATAGCCCGGGATGAGGCCGCCGCGTGAAGGCGCGCTGCGGCGCCGGCGGCCGAATTCACGGAAGTTGGTGACGATTCCAAAGCGGCGGCGCGTATCGACGGCAAACCAGGCGCCGGCGGCTTCCAGATCGCGTCCGCCGACGACCCCTTCGACGTCCGACCACGGAGCGAGCGGGGCCGCGGGCCGCGCATGGAATTCGTCGCGATTCGCGGCGACCACCAACCGGTACAGGGGATGGCTGCGCCACGCCAGGACTAACAAACACATCGGGCTATCCGCGGCGCGGTGGTTCGCTGGCAGCGCTGAACCACGCATCGATGAGCCGCGCCGAGATGGCGCCGGCCGGCGGCAGGGCGGGGTGTCCCGCGGCCAGGTCGGCCCGTGTGAACCACTGGGCATGCTCGAGCTCGCCGTCGCGCAGCGTGATGTCGTGGCTGCGGGCCACAGCGCGGAATCCCAGCATCAGCGACGACGGGAAAGGCCAGGGTTGTGAGGAGACGTATTCCACGTCACCGACGTGCACCCCGGTTTCTTCCTCCACCTCGCGGATCACCGCGTCCTCGAGGCTTTCGCCCGGCTCGACGAATCCGGCGATGGTCGAATAGCGGTCTTTCGGCCAGGCCGCCTGGCGGCCTAACAAGGCGCGCTCGCCGCTGGAGTCGGTCACCAGGACGATGATGGCCGGATCGAGCCGTGGAAAGGATTCCGTGCCGCAACCGGCGCGGCTGCAGCGCATGACGTGGCCGGCACGCGCGGGCAGATTCGGCGCCCCGCAAACACCGCAGTGTCGATGGCGCGATTTCCACAATGCGAGCGCACGCGCATATGCCAGCAAGGAAGCCGAGTCCGCCGGCAGCAGCGGCGCGAGCGGCCGCAATTCCCGCAGCTCCGTATCAGTGGGCAGCGAGACGCGCGCGGCATCGGTCTCGGGAAGCTCCACCAGGACGCACCTTGCTCCGCGAAACCACCCCAACAACGTGAGCTCCGTGTCCTGCGCCGCGGCGACCAGCGCGTGGCTGCCGTCGAGGAAGGCGATTTCCACGGTTGTGCCGCCCGTGATCAGCTGCATGGCGCCGGATCCGAGCAGATAGCGCGTGGCAGTGTCGCTGCGCGCGGCGGCGACCCAGGCGGGATCGTCGCGCAGCTCAGCGCGGCGATCGAGAAACGGTCCAGCGAACAGCGTCGGGCGAATGGTCACGCGTCAAATCTACCGCAACGCCTTCCATCAGGCCGCCCGGAAGTTCAGGCCAATGGGCCGTTCCCGTCGTTTGAGGATCCGCCCGGCTGTCTGCTTGTGCCCGAGCATTCGTTGCACACCGGGGTGCGCAACGCCAGCCGGTCCGTGACCAGCACGCTGCTGCAATCACGGCAGTGCGCGAGGCGCAGCTCGTCACCGGCGAGCAGCGCGCCGAGCAGGAACACCGCGTGCTCGAAGGAGATCTGCGACTCGCCGATCAGCGCCAGATACGCCTCGAATGCTTCGCAAAGCAACGCGCCGCGCGCCACATTGGGCGCCGCCGGCGAGGCGCGATCGAATGCCAGCCGGTCGCTGGCGACCGCTTGTGGCGTGATGAGTCCGAACAGGCTGCTGACGCTGGCGAACACCGCCGCCTCGCGCCGCATGCGCATGGAACGCGTGAAGAAAGCCGCCTGGCGGGGCGACTTACCGCGGTGCCGCGCGACCGTCGCGCCGCCCGCTTCGTGCAGGTAAGTGCGATAGAGCTTGCGGATGCGGTCGTCGGTCAGGCCGGTCCATGCACGAATGGTGTGCGTCCGGGCTTCGTGATGGATGAAACGCAGGGCGAGATCGAGCCGCAGGCGGTCGCGGCTGTAGCGGTCGTCGGAGATACGCATGTTGTCCCCCATGGCAGGCGGTTGTTCGCAGGTCGATAATTTGGGAAAAATCTCCCAAATTTGCAAATGACTTTCAAGGGCTGGCGGCGCAAGATATCTCGTGCAAATCGGGAGGAATGCCATGGCAGGTCAGGGAAGGCAGCGAACGCGTGAAGACGGCCGTCATTGGCTTCCTTCCCAGGGGGTCGACCCGGCTCCGTTGGCCGAGCTCAACGCGGAATGTCTCGCGCAGCTGGTCATGCGTGCCACCGAACGCGGCGACCTCGAACCGGTGCCGCCATTGTTGTCGGCGCTGCATACGCAGTGGGCCGAATTGCCGGCACAAGCCGTGCGGCGGTTGTCGGCCGCGCCCTTCAGCCTGTTCGACGCGGGGTTCGCGTCCGCGCCGCGCTGGCTCGAGTTGCGCACCCGCGGCGTGCATGACCAGTCCCAGCGCCTGGAACCGCCGTACTTCGACGCGGCGACAGCGCGCGCCATCACGCGGCGCATGCTGGTTTACGGATGGCACCTCGCGCGCAGCCGGCCACGAGTTGCATGTCTGGTGTTTGGCTCCACCTTGGCCGCCGTGGAATCACTGGCAGCATGCTCGCTGTCTGCACTCGAGGCGGCGGCCGATCGCAACGCTGAATGTTTGCGCCCGCGCTGGTGCAATCAACTTGGCTTCTGGCGCGAGTTGCTGGCCGCCGCGTCGGCGGGCGCTGACCGGCGTCTGCACGAACTACTGCTCGGCGGCGTCCAGCGCCTCGCCGCCGAGACGCTCGCGGCGCACCCCTCCTTCTGAATCGCGGGCGAAGATGTGACCAGTCCGTCCCGCGAAGGCGTACCGACGGCACTGTCTTATTCTCCACCGGCACGCCGATTGCGCCTCAAACCAGGGGTATCCGGTCAGCCGGCGGGCGTTTCAATGGGCGCCGCGGGCGGCGGCCGACAGCAAGCGACGCAACATCGGGGGCGACATCGGCCCGCAACGCGTCGATAATGCCAATGGATTCGACCTGGGCACCGGTTTCGGATTCGTGGACGCGTAGCGGGCGCTGCGCGCAAGCCGCGGCTAACAAGCCAGGTTTTTGCACAAATGGAGTCGGCTCCCACATGCATTCAACTGCGCGTGCAGTAAGTTTCCTCAGCTTGCTTGCCTTGCCCCTCGCAGGCCTCGCGCAAATGGGACCGAGCGAGCCGCAGATCATCGCCGCCGCGCCCACGGCCAAGATCACCGTCGGCGCGCGCAAGCTCGCTGGCCACATGGTCGCGACGGTGCGCGTCGGTGATGACGGACGCGTGCGCGATGTGCTCGTCACGGAAAACACAACCGAGAGCGCCTTCGAGCCGCAGTTGGTCAAGGTGCTGCAGAGCACCCGTTTCCGTCCTGCCATAAACGCGAACGGTCAGCCGGTGGAAACAAACACCGAGGTCAAGGTGGAGTTGCGCGCGTCGACGGCAGGCGAGCCGAAGCCGGTAGCAGCGAAACCCGATCCGGAGCTCACCGACAAGGAAAAGGCACGCATCCGCAAGATGAGATGCTCGGACTTCGTCTGGGAGTGGAATCTGCTGCGTGACGAAGCCGACGATGCAGCTGCCACCGAATTCATGCCGCGCATCGCCATCGCCATGTATGTGGCAATGCGCTCGGAGGCCAAGGAATACGTCGACTCCAAAGTCTGGAAGGCATCGGCCAAGGCACTCAGGGAATCGGCGAAGCGCTGCAATGACAATCCCGCGGCGCCATTCTGGGACGGCGTATTCAAGGCCGTCCTGGATGAAGAGGTTCCGAAGTGAGCTATCTGCCCCCAATGGCGCATTGATTTCGCGAAAGGAAGCCTCAAGCTCACCGGCATCATGTACGCACTGTCGATCCGCGGCCTTACGAAGACCTACAAGAATGGTGTTCAAGCCCTGAGGGGCGTCGACCTCGACGTGGAGCAGGGCGATTTCTTTGCCTTGTTAGGGCCTAACGGCGCGGGCAAGACCACTCTGATCGGCATTCTCACTTCGCTGGTGAACAAGACCGCGGGCTCGGTGAGTGTGTTCGGCCACGACATCGATCGCGAGCTCGAGGCCGCCAAGGCCTGCATCGGCATCGTTCCGCAGGAAATCAACTTCAACCAGTTCGAGACTCCGCAGACCATTCTGGTCAACCAGGCCGGCTTCTACGGCATCGAGCGGACACTGGCGCGCGAACGCACCGAGAAATACCTGTCGCTGCTGCAGCTTTCCGACAAGCGCAACAAGATTGCGCGCGGCCTCTCCGGCGGAATGAAACGCCGGCTGATGATCGCGCGTGCTCTCGTGCACGAACCACGCCTGCTGATCCTCGATGAACCCACCGCCGGCGTCGATATCGAAATCCGCCGCTCGATGTGGGAGTTCTTGAGAGAAATCAACGCGCGCGGCACCACGATCATTCTCACCACGCACTATCTCGAAGAAGCGGAAACCCTGTGCCGCAACATCGCCATCATCAATGGCGGCCTCATCGCCGAGCGCGACCGCATGTCCACGCTGCTGCGCAAACTGCAGGCGGAGACTTTCGTGCTCAACCTGCGTGAGGCCGTCAGCACCGTGCCGAAGGTGGCCGGTTATGAGTTCGAGCTCATCGACGAGCACACGCTCGAAGTCGAAGTTTCCAAGGAACAAAGCCTCAACGAAGTTTTCGCCAACCTCACGGCGCAGGGCATCGGCGTGCTCTCCATGCGCAACAAGGTGAATCGCCTCGAGGAACTGTTCATGAAGCTGGTGGAGCGCAAGACAGACGCCGCGGTGCGCGCATCATGAACGACGTCGCCGCGCAAACGGTTGCCGCGGATTCCTCGCGTGCGCTCACCCGCGCGCAATGGGTCGGGTTCAAGACCATCATCATCCGCGAGTATGGCCGCATCGTCCGCATCTGGGCGCAGACCATCGTGCCTTCGGCGGTCACCTCGGCGTTGTACTTCGTCATCTTCGGTAGTTTGATCGGGCAGCGCGTCGGCCTCATGGACGGCGTGCCTTACATGCAGTACATCGCCCCCGGCCTCATCATGATGGCCGTCATCACCAATTCTTACGGCAACGTCGTGTCGTCGTTCTTCGGCGCAAAGTTCGGCAAGCATGTCGAAGAGATGCTGGTGGCGCCGCTGCCGAACTGGATCATCATCCTGGGTTACGTGGGTGGCGGCCTGGTGCGCGGCTTCCTGGTGGGCGGCGCCGTCACCATCGTGTCGCTGATCTTCACGCAGCTCACGGTGCATCATTCATTCGTGATTTTCGCCGCGGTGGTGCTCACGTCGGTGGTGTTCTCGCTCGGCGGCTTCATCAATGCGCAGTTCGCCAAGAACTTCGACCAGGTGAACTGGATCCCCACCTTCGTGCTAACGCCGCTCACCTATTTCGGCGGCGTGTTCTATTCCATTTCGCTATTGCCGGAGTGGGCGCGCCACATGTCGTACGCGAACCCCATCCTGCACATGGTGAACGCGTTTCGTTATGGATTCCTCGGCACCAGTGACGTCAACGTCTATCTCGCCTTCGGCATCATGCTTGCCTCGGCGGTAGTGTTGTTCGCGGTCGCGCTGTTCTTCATGAATCGCGGCACGGGCATGCGCGAGTAGATAGGGAAAACCAAAGACGCCGGGTGCTCGCCGCTGCACGCACCCATCAATCTGCGTCCCATTTACTGCATCGCCTGCTCTGCATTCTCACGCGCGTCAGCCGCCGCCTGCTGCGCCGCTTCGATGTCGCGCTGCACCTTCTCTTCCATTTCCTTGCCCTGCTTGACCTGATCCGCGGCCGAGGCGGCTTCGCCCGCGGCGACCGCGCCGGTTTCGGCGAGGCCACATCCCGTGAGGAACAGGCCTGCCGCCGCAGCGGCGATGCCCAGGCGCAGGGCGATAGATGAAGTTTTCATGGCTGCTCTCCTGTGGAATCTGTCGATGATGGGTGGGTAAATACGCCGTTCTGCGCCAGGAAACCGAGTACCAGCTCCCACTGCGACGGACAATCGTTGTGACCACAGGCTTGAAGGTGCAGCGTGGCACGCGGCGAGGCTGCCTGCAGCGAATGCGCGTGGGCGATTGGAAACGTGCCATCGCGTGTACCGTGCAGGACCAGCACCGGACCCGGAAACCCTGCCAGCACCGCGCGCGTGTCGAACCGATTCACCACCAGCCAGCCCGGCACTCCCGCGTCGCGCACCATCTCGGCAAGGTTGATGAAGGTGGATTCGAGCACCAGCGCCGCCAGCGGCCGCTGTGCCGCGAGTTGCGCTATCGCGCCGCCTCCCAGCGAACGTCCATAACCGATGATGCGCGCGGCGTCGACGCGCGCATCGCGCTTCGCCCAGTCAAAGGCGGCAACGAACGCCGCGGTGACGGACGCTTCCGAGGGCTTGCCCGTGGAGCGACCGTACCCTGGATATTCGACCAACAGGACAGCGATTCCGGAAGCGCGCAGCGCAGCCACGGATTGAGTCTGGATGTCGATGAGCTCGCCATTGCCATGCGCGTGGATCATCAGCGGAGAGGGCGTGCCGCTGGCCGCTGGCAGAAACCACGCCTCGACCCGGGCACCATCGATTTCGAACCAGTGAGCTTCGCCGCCGGCCGCCGCCATCGCCGCCGGCTGTTCCACTGATGGGTGTGCGCGCGGAAACGTGAGGTACTCCTGGAGCGCGGTGACCATCCACGCGGCCGCGCTCGCCAGAACCACGAGCGCGCCGATCGCGACCTGGAATCCGCGGCGCCGGAAAAAGACAGGGCCCGGTCCGCGCTGCGGAACGGGCCCTGCCACGGTCATCTAACTAGATTACTTCTGCTTCCAGGCGCCGTCGTCGCCCTGGTAATACCAGCCGGGCTTGGCGCCCGTCGCGACCCAGCGCTTGGCAAAGCTCTTCTTGATGTCGGCTTCCCACTCCGGGTGGTTGCTGGCCTTGGCAATCTCGGAATAGAGCGCGCCCCGGTCGGCGTTGTCTTCGGAGACCAGCCGCTTGACCGTGGCGCGATCGGGCAGGGCTACCGCATTGAGATCGCGAACGTCGACCATGCCATCCTTGGTGAGGCCGATTGCGCCGCTCGCAAAGAACTTCTCGAGCTCGCCAAATCGTGCGGCCATGGACTGCTTGATGCGCGTGACCGCGGGCGAGCTCACATTGAGCGCAGCCTCGGCGTCCTGCGCGTGGGCGGCAGGCACCAGCGCAGTGAGCGCGTTGCCCAGACTCAAGGCCAGGAAGTTAGGCTCCTCGGCGGAATGCACCGGCATGAAGTTGGACTGCGGCGGCGTGGTGGTGCCGCCCTTGGCGCCACCCCCGGTGATGTCGTTGATCACCTGGTCGGCGGCCTTGTCGGCTGCAGCGGCAGGAAAATAGACATTGATGGTGACGCACGCGGCGATGAGCAGACTCGCCAGTGCAATCTTCAACGGCAATACGCGTCGCATTGATAACTCCTTAGATTCCAAGCGCAGGCCTGGACGCGGGACATGATCGGGCGCAAGCGATGAATGAGCCCTGAACGTGCCTTACGTCAAATGTGCGCGCGATTATTCGCCCGAACGGCCAAGGAGTCCACCAGGCACCGCGCTTCAATTCACGGTTGCGTCGCCGAACTCCGCGGTGGCAATCGAAGAGAGCAGCTGGTTCCAATTGACTCGCCCCTGACTGCCGACGATATCGATGCGCGGCAGCCCCGCGCCCTTGACGATGTAGTAGCCGACACCCGCGGGCTCGATCCCCGACATCTCGCACACATCGCCAACCAATTTGCAGGTGATCCCGAGTTTGTCGTAACTGTACTCGTCGAAGAACTTGAGCACGCCCGATTGCAGCGCCTGCACTACGCCACCGCCGCCGCCACCGACGTTGGAAAGGCTGCTCACGGCTTTCGCGCTGATGCGATGTCGGGATTTGTCGCCCTTGGGCGTGGCGAGCCGCGCCTCGAATGCCGTCGGCGTCCAGTCGAAGAGCTCGAGCCCGAGCACGTCGACGTCGAGTCTGCCGGTGATGCTTCCCACCTCGAAGGTGCGCGTGAGCAGGTCCAGGTCGAGGTTGCGCGCGCGCACATCGGCGAAGAATTGCGGGAACCGCCCGAGCGGATCCTGCAGGCGGATGTTGCTGCCGACGATGCGTCCGCCGAAGACCTGCGACTCCACGTTGCCCTGGAAGGTGAGCACATCGTCTTTGAGCGTGACGCCGGGAATGCTCGCGGCCAGGGTTCCCGAGAATTCCGGCCAGCCGAACGCCTTGGCCAGCAGCTGCATGCTGATGGGCTCGACGCTTCCCTTGAACGCCACTTCCATGTGGTCGCCGCCGAGATTGTCGAGTGCCAGCGTGTCGATGGCGATGCCGCCATCGAGCACAGGTAGTTTGGCCGGCCGTGTCAGCGCGAAATCGGTGCCCTGCACGCGGAACTCCAGCGCCGCGGCGCCGCCGGAGAGCCCGAACGCGCCGCCTTCGGACCACGACAGCGTGGAAGTTTGCACGCCCGTCGTACCCGCCGGCGCCCAGTGCATGTCGCCATTCACTTTCGAGAGATGGAGGCGCCCTTTGTTGTCGCGCAGATCGAGGTTCTCCGGGACCAGATGCAGCGCCGCTATGCCGTTGTCCCGCACCGCCAGCTCGCCGCTCAAACTGCCACCCGTCTTGAGGTCGCCAAGCAGGCTCGCCGCGAGCGTGATCTGCAGGTAGCTGGTGTATGCCGCGGGAAACTTGAGGTTCGCGATCTTGAAATCTCCGCTGACCGCCGGAGCCTTGCCCGCGAGATTCACGCTGCCGCCGCCGGTGAGATCTATGAGATCGGTTTGCGAGAAGTGCAACGATTCGATCGCGAGCAGGTCGCCTTTGAGCACTCCCTGCGCATCGAGCCTCATCGGGTTCTTGCCGAAGTCGAGCAGCACGGGACCCACCAGCACTTGTCCCTGCTTCCCGGAGACGTCAACCCGCAAGCCGGTATTCGCCGCGTTGAGACTGGCGCGAATGCGGGCGGTGGCGGCGAGTTTGTCGGTGACTATGGTGCTGGCTTCGTTGGTGAGGTCCACGGTATCGAGTTTCAGCGTGGCGTCCAGCAAGGTGCCGCTGCCCGTGTTGCTGGCGCCGAGCTCGATCGACGCCTTGCCGTCGCCGGTGATGTCAGCCGGAGCCTGAAACCAGGGCATCACGAACTTGCGCAGGGCCGCCACCGTCGTCGTCCCCGTACTGCCCGTGAGCTGCCAGCCTTTCGCGTCCATCCGGCCATCGAACTTCGCCGTCGTGCCCGCCACCTTGAAGTCGCTGCCTTTGAACGTGGTGACGCCCGTGTCGGTGAGCATCTCCGCGGCGACCTGCATGTCGATGGCGCCGGCTGGCCCGCCGCGGCCGGTCAGCCGGCCGGCATCACAGCTAAAACGTGGCTCGGCGATCACCGGCGCGTCGCATACCAACGCGATGTCGCTGATTGTGCCCACAGGATCGGTCAGCGTGACGGCCTGGGCCGTGAGCGTGACGCGTGCGTGGCTTTCGGACAGTAAATCGAGGCGCGCGCCCGCGCCTTGCACGGGAATCCCGGCCACGGTCAGTTCGCGCACTTCGAGCACGATGGCGTCGACGCCAAAGGCTGCGGGCGCAAGGCACATCAGAATTGCGGCGGTCGGCAATGCCGCAAGCCGCATAGATAAGAGCCGCGTCATGGAACGGGATTGTAGCGCTCCCGCCAATTCGGCCCGCTGGGCGTCCAGGACGCCTTCATAAATCTGCAATGACAGTGTCATCTCGCCGCCTTACCGGCAGCCGAGACTGCATGGCCATGGCAAGCCCAGTTTCGCTACGAGGCTCATTGCTGGCGCGGTTCGATCACGCCGAATACCGCCTGTGTCGCCGGCTCAACCGCGGGGTGGAGCACACGGGCGTTCGCGTGTTCTTCAAGATCGCCAGCCGGCTTGGCGACGGCGCGATCTGGTATGCGCTCATGCTGGCGCTGCCCTTCATCTACCAAGATCGAGGCCTGCGCGCCGCGCTCGTCATGCTCGCCACCAGCGCGGCCGGGCTCGCCCTCTACAAGTTTCTCAAGCGCACCTTCGTGCGTGAACGTCCGTTCATCCGGTACACGGGAATCTCGCTGGCAGGCGCTCCGCTCGATCGCTACAGCTTTCCTTCGGGGCACACCCTGCACGCGGTGGCCTTCACGTGGCAGGGCTGTGCGGCGTTTCCCGAGCTTGGCCTGGTGCTGATTCCACTGGCGCTGGCCATCGCCGCCTCGCGCGTCGTGCTCGGGCTGCATTATCCGACCGACGTGCTGGTGGGTGCGTTGTTAGGTGCAGCGACTGGCGCCATGGGCGCGTCTCTCGTCTGACGCTCTGCGCCTGACCCGGGACGTCATGCGCGTACTGTTCATTTCCGATGTCTATTTTCCGCGAGTCAACGGCGTCTCCACCTCCATCCGCACGTTCCGTTCCGACCTCGCGCAGCTGGGAGTGGACACACGACTGGTGACTCCCGCCTATCCGGGTGCCGACGCAGACGAAGATGGCTCGATCATCCGTGTGCCCTCGGGCGGCGTGCCGCGTGATCCCGAAGATCGCCGTTTCCTCCGCGCGCCGCTCAAGCTCGCGCTCGACCGCGAGCTCGCGGCCAAGGTCGACCTGGTGCACATCCACACTCCTTTCATCGCGCACTACGCCGGTGTGCGGTTTGCTCGCGCCCACGGTTTGCCGGTGGTCGCTACCTATCACACCTTCTTCGAAGACTATCTGCATCACTACGTGCCGATCCTTCCGCGCGGCATCGGCCGATGGATCGCGCGGCGCTTCACGTTGTCCCAGTGTGCTGACGTCGCCGAATTGATCTCCCCGAGCGCACCCATGCGGGACGCTCTGCGCGCATACGGCGTGACCACGCCCATCGAAGTGCTGCCGACGGGATTGTCAGCCGAGAGTTTCATCCGCGGCGATGGCGCGCGGTTCCGCCAGCAGTTCGACCTGCCGCCCGGCAACCCGTTGTTGCTCTATGTGGGCCGTGTGGCATTCGAAAAGAACATCGACTTCCTGTTGCGCATGTTCGCGCGCTTGCGCGCACGACGGCCCGACGCGCTCTTTGTCATCGCTGGCGAAGGGCCCGCGCTTCCTCATCTCCAGCGGCTGGCGCGCGAGCTGGGAATCCAGTCGCAGGTGCGCTTCATTGGTTATCTCGACCGCAGGAGTGAGCTGCCGGATTGTTACGCGGCCGGCGATGCCTTCGTGTTCGCGTCGCGCACGGAAACTCAGGGGTTGGTGTTGCTCGAAGCCATGGCGCAAGGCACGCCGGTGGTATCGATCGCCGAGCTCGGCACACGCTCGATTCTCACGGCCGAGAGCGGCGCGTTCGTGGTCCCTGAAGAGGAAGACGCATTCGCCGCGGCGGTTTTCGACGCTTTGGCGCTGGCCTCCGAAGCGCCGCGTCGCAGAAAGCTGCGTGCCCACGCCGAATCCTGGGCGTCGCTGGCAATGGCACGCCGGCTGGTGTCGTTCTATGAACGGGTGTGCGTGATTTCTCTACAAGGTCGAACGGGGTCCCATGGGGACCCCGTTTCGAGTGGAGCGAAGCTCCTGAAGAGAGCGGGCTCCTGACACACGCGATGAATCACACCGCGCTTGAGGTAGGGGTGGCTTGCGCCAAGGCCCCTTAGCTAGTCCCTGTTGTTGCTCTATTAGGGCTGCTGATCGACTTCAACCTGCCTGACTCACTTACCACGTCTTTCGCGCAGGAATCATCGACGCGTTGAGTATGTGTCCGCCCATCGGGCGGCGTCCGCATCGTGGCGCAGGAATATCGACCTTCTGTGCACTGGATCACACGCGAATTGCGCGGCAAGAATGCCGAAAAGATTTACAGAATCCGGAGTTTCACGAATCCCTGCTGCAAATAAAGTCGTGCCCGCTGACAAGAACCTGCGCACTTGCCCAGCCGTGACGCTAGACTTTCCATAAATCCGGCAGGTGAGGGAGAGCAGATGTCGTCGAAGCGTGCTCTGGTCGTGGACGATTCAAAGTCCGCACGCGCGTTCCTGTCGCGCATTCTCGAACGTCACGAAATAACGGTGGATGCGGCCGAGTCCGCGGAAGCCGCCATCGACTACCTGACACGAACCCGTCCCGACGTGATCTTCATGGATCACATGATGCCGGGCATGGACGGCTTCCAGGCCGTGCAGTCGATCAAGAACAACCCCCGCACCGCGGCCATCCCCATCCTCATGTACACCTCGCAGGAAGGGGATTTGTATCTCGGGCAGGCCCGCGCGCTCGGCGCCGAAGGCGTGTTGCCCAAGCAGATCAAGCAGGGCGACGTCACCAAAATGCTGTACCAGTTGCGGCTGGTTTCCGACCGCCGCACGCGCGAACAAACGACTTTCACGCCGCCGCTGCACGCTGCAGAACTCCTGCCCGCCAACGAATCCGCGATCGTGGTCGATCAACCCGCGGTTTCCACGGGTTCCAACGCCGATGCGCCCGGCACCTCTGGCGCGGACCAGCAGTTCGCGATGTTGCTGCCGAGAATGACGCTCGAAATCCGCGCGGCACTCGACACCACGTTCCAAAAGGAGATCGCCGCGCTGCGCAGCTTCATCGGCAGCACGCTCGATTCACATTCCGAGCGCCTGCAGGGAGACCTGTCGGCATTGCTGCCGGCCAGCCGGGTTTCCGAGCTCGATCTGCCCACGATCATGCCGGAGCGCCGCCCGTGGGCGGCCATCTCCGGCTGGTCCCTGGCGCTCGTCGCCGTGGCCGGCGCTGCGGCCATGACCGCGTTATGGTGGAAGCAGGGTGGCGAGCTCGCGGCAATGGGTACCGATCTCACCGCGGCGTACGCGGAGCTGGAAACACTGCGCGAACGGCCCCTGGTAGTTAGTCCGCCGGCAGAGCCGGTGGCAAGCGATCCGAATGCGGTTCTGCCCGCGCCCGACGCGTTGGACGCACCGGCCGCCGCGCTGACTACCGCGCCCGCCGTGGAGCTGCTGCCCACCGGCGCAGCGGCCGCTTTACCTCCCACTGGCCCCGCCGCTGATGCAGCGCCCGTGGCGGTTCCTGCCGCGCCGGCGCCCTCGGCGAGCTTGCCGCTACCCCAAGCCGCCCAGGCGCAGTGACGGGCTTTCCCCTCGACAGCACGTTTCAACCCCGGCGCTGGCTCCGGGGTCCGCACCTCCAGACCATCCTTTCCAGCCTCCCGCCGCGGCGCCCGCGCGTGGAGCGGCGCGCCATCCCCCTGCGCGCGGCGAGCGAAGAACTGCTTCTCGACTGCGGCGACGGTGTGAAGCTGCAGGCCTTCCACTCAAGTCCTGCCAGGCGTGGTCGCGAACCCGGCAAACGGCTCGCGGTGTTGCTGCACGGCTGGGAGGGCAGTGCCGACTCGACCTACGTTCTGTCGATGGCGCAAACCTTGTTCGCGAACGGCTTCGAAGTCGTGCGTCTCAATCTGCGCGACCACGGCACCACGCATCATCTGAACCGCGAGCTCTTCCACTCCTGCCGGCTGCCCGAGGTCGTGGGTGCCGTGCACTCGCTGGCGCGGCACTTTCCCGGCGTTCCGCTGGTGCTCGCCGGCTTTTCGCTGGGCGGCAATTTCATGCTGCGCGTGGCGGCGCACCGCGACGCCCGCCATTTGCCCATCGAGCGTGTCATCGCCGTCTCGCCGGTGCTCGACCCGGCCGTGACATTGACCACGCTCGAACGCGGCTCGCCGCTGTATCACTTTTACTTCGTGCGCAAGTGGAGCCGGTCCCTCGCGAAAAAGCAGCTCGCCTGGCCCGACCTGTACGATTTCGACGAGTTGCTGCGCATCCGCAGCCTGCGCGAGATGACTCGCCAGCTCGTGCTGGCGCACACCGAATTCCCGAGCATGGAAGACTATCTGGCTGGCTACTCCATCACGGGGGATCGTCTGACAACTCTTGCGGTACCCGCCACTGTGCTCACCTCACTCGACGATCCCATCATCGAAGCATCGGATCTCGCCCGGCTGGCGCGAACCCCGCACCTGGACATATTGACCACGGCGCGTGGTGGTCACTGCGGCTTCCTCGAGACCCTCGGTGACAGCAACTGGATCGACACGCAGGTGGTCCGATTGCTGTCGCCTAACCCTGACAGCTAGGCAGCCCTGCACGGGTGTGGTGAGCTGCTAACAACCCCAAGGGCGCAATGTCCTCGGGAAGTTCGGAGGTCTCGGCATGGTGCTCAATGCGCCGCGGTTTGCAGCTGGCCTTGCGGTCATTGCGCTCGCATCCGCGTTTCTCATTGGTTGCAGCAGCGGCAGTGACGATGATCCGCCGCCGCCGCCGCCGCCGCCTCCACCCGCCGCCGATACCACCGCTCCCACGGTCCCTGCGGCCGTCACCGCCACCGCGCAGTCACCCGCGCAAATACTGGTGAGCTGGACCGCATCCACCGATGCCGGGACGGGTGTGGCCGGCTACCGCGTGTATCGCGATGGAAGCACCACCGCCCTGGCAAACGTCACGACCACTAGCTACACCGACAACGGACTCAACGCCGCCACTGCTTACAGCTATACGGTAGCGGCGTTCGACGCGGCCACGCCGGCCAATGAGTCCGCGGCGTCCACCGCCGCCAGCGCCACCACCGGCGGCACTCCGCCCCTCGGCGGGCTCGACGGCCGGCCGGCCAACGCCACCTGTCTCGCGGGCGATCCTCCGAGCAGCACGGTATCGATCGCCGTGCAACGTGCGTTCGGCAACCTGCCGAATTTCACGCAACCCATCGCCATGCTGCAGGAGCCGGGAAATTCCGCGCGCTGGTACGTCGTGCAGAAGACTGGCTCGGTGCGCGTGTTCGACAACACGCCCAATGTCTCGACCACGCGCGAATTCATCAATCTGTCGTCACTGCTGACGTCGGATCCCAATAGCCAGAACGACGAACGCGGCCTGCTGGGCATGGCGTTCCATCCAAACTACCCGAGCGACCCGCGGGTCTATTTCTTCTACACCGGTACCGAGCCAGGTCTCGGGCTCGTCGATCGCGTCTCGGAGTTCCGCACGCTGGATGGCGGCACCACGCTTTCACTAGGCAGCGAGCTAGAGCTGTTCAACGTTGACGATCCCGAGAGCAATCACAACGGCGGCAACATCGCCTTCGGCCCGGACGGCTTTCTCTACATTGGCATTGGCGACGGCGGCGGTGGTGGCGACGGGCACGGCAGCATCGGCAACGGCCAGCTGTTGACGACGCTATTAGGCAAGATGCTGCGCATCGACGTTTCGGCGACAACGTCGACCACGACCTACACCATCCCGCCATCGAATCCCTACGCCGCCAATCCCCGTTGCAACGTCAACGGCACGGGTGGCGCGAACTGCCCGGAAATCTACGCCTACGGATTCCGCAATCCATGGCGCTGGAGCTTCGATCGTGTCAGCGGCCAGCTATGGCTCAATGATGTCGGCCAGGGCGCGCTCGAAGAAGTCGATCTCGTGGTCCTTGGCGGCAACTACGGCTGGCGCTGCTTCGAAGGTACGAATTCGTTCAATGCCACCTGCGGTCCCAACAGCGCGAGCTCCATCGCGCCGGTGGCGCAGTACGGCCGCTCGCAGGGATTCTCGACCACTGGCGGCTTCGTGTATCGCGGCAGTGCAATTCCCGCGCTGCATGGCCGTTACGTGTTCGGCGACTTCGGCGGCGGGTTGTGGAGCATCGCGCGTAACACCACCCCCACCGTCACGCTGGGCAATGGCCTGGCTACCGGCCTGCAGATTTCCTCGTTCGGCCAGGACACCGACGGCGAAGTGTACGTCGTGCATCTCGGCGGTACGCTGCACCGGTTGGTGCAGGGCACTGGCGGGGGCCGGCAGATTCCCGCGCAGTTGTCACAAACCGGCTGCGTGAACGCCGCCACGCCGACGCAACCGGCCGCGGGTCTCATTCCGTACGCGCCCAACGCACCATTCTTCTCCGATGGCGCCGTGAAAACGCGCTGGCTGGCGCTGCCCGATGGCCAGCGCATCGTCATCGATGCCAACAACGATTTCGATTTCCCCAATGGCAGCGTGCTGGTGAAGAACTTCAGTCTCGGTGCATTGCTCGTCGAGACACGTCTGTTCATGCGTCATAGCGATGGCACCTGGGCTGGCTATACCTATGAATGGAATGCCGGCGGCACCGACGCCACGCGCGTTGTTGGTGGCAAGACCGTGCAGGTCGCCGGGCAGACCTGGGAGTTCCCGAGCGAAGCGCAGTGCCTGCAATGCCACACGGCGGCCGCCGGCCGCTCGCTTGGACTCGAGATCGGCCAGCTCAACGGTGACTTCGGCTATCCCACGGGCCGCACCGCCAACCAGCTCACCACGCTCAATGCCATCGACACGCTGACGCCAGCGCTCACACAGACACCGGCGCAGCTGCCGATGATTCCCGATCCCTTCGGCAGCGCCGCGCTGGGATCGCGGGCGCGCGCCTATCTACACACCAATTGCGCGAATTGCCATCGCCCCAGCGGGCCTGCGCCCTCCGATCTCGATTTGCGCTACACGACGGCGCTCGCCGCGACCAACGCCTGCGACGTAACGCCGACACTCGGCAACCTCGGCATCACCGATCCGCGGATCATCGCGCCCGGCTCGGCGGCGCGGTCGGTGGCAGTGGCGCGCATGAATCGCCTTGGCGCGGATGCGATGCCGCCACTGTCGCGGCATCTGATCGATACCGCCGGAGTACAGCTATTGACGGATTGGGTGAACGGACTGCCGAACTGCAACTAGTTCAACCAGCGCGTTTCTCTTCGAACTTCAAGATCGGCTTCCCGCTGGTAACCGTCACGTCCCCTTCGATCCGCGCTCCATTCGCGATGGCGAGAATCTTGGCGATGATCTCGCCCGAGATGACCGCGCTGGCGCTGATCTCCAGTTTGTCCTCGACGACGATCTTGCCGGTGACCTTGCCGGCCAGTACCGCCTGACGCGCGCTGATATCGCCTTCCCAGTGCGCGCTCTTGCCCACGGAAAGGGTGCCGCCGATCTTGCCATTGCCCTGCACATGGCCGGAGACCATGAGCGGTCCGCGAGTTTCGATGTCGCCCACGATGGTGGTGCTTTCGGAGATGACGGTCGGGGACATGCCCAATCGATCGGCGAGTCGGCGTTTGGGTTCTTCGCTCATGTGCATCTCCCGTCAGCTGCAGCGTTTACAATAAAGCGGTCGTTCAAGGGGATCATAACCATGTCCACCCGTGCGCTCGTGACGCTGTTCGCAATCCCGCTGCTTGCGCTCGTCGCCTGCAGCCGTGAAAAGAGCGACTGGCGTTCGGCACAGGCTGCCGACTCGCCCGAGTCGTATGAGCAATTCATCTCCGCTCACCCCGACAGCACGCTGGTGGCGACTGCGCGCGAGCGCCTGCAGCAACTCGGCGAAGAAAAAGATTGGCGCGCCGCCGCAGCAGTGGACACTGCCCAGGCGTATCAGCAGTTCATCGCACAATACCCGGCGGGCAAGTGGGCCAAGGAAGCGCAGGTGCGCATCGACAACTTTGCCGTCAGCGCGGCGCCACCGGGCGGCGAAGCGGCGGCCGGCGCCGCCACCCCCGCCATGCCGCCGACGGCGGGTGAGGGTGCCTCGCTTCCCGACGCCGCGCCGACCGCAACTTCGGCCGACAGTGGTTATGGCGTGCAGCTAGGCGCGTTCTCGTCGGCGGAGCGTGCCAATGAAGAATGGAAGAAGCTCCAGGCCGAAACGGCCGGAACACTCGACGGTCTCGCGCCTCGAGTCGTGGTGGGTGATGCACAAGGCAAAGCGATCTATCGCCTGCAGGCGCAGGTGCGTGATGAAGCGCAGGCGCGCGCAATCTGCGGCGGCCTCAAAGTGGCGAACAAGCCATGTGTGCCGGTGGTCCCGCGCCGTTAGGCGCACGGCGCGTCACAAGCTGACGCGCGACGTCACCTGGCGGCACGGCGCCCCAGGCGATTTTCCCGCAAGCTATTGATCTTGTTGAAGTCAGCCAAGTGGCACAGGCATTGCTTTGTCCTGCACCGTGATGGCCAGATCCACAGTAACGCTGATTCTTCCCCACGCGCAGGGCGTCGCGAGCATGCGGCCGGCGCTGGCGGGAATGATGGTCAAGCGTCGTCGCGGCGGCAGCGTGATGTTCGCCCCCGTCGATGCGCGGCTCGCCCGGGCTCAGCTCACCGCGATCCACGCCGTCAAGGTTTCGAGGTAGTGCCTTAACAGGTACTGACCTCACAAAGGACTGCGAACAACTCTTCCCCGGTGTTCGCTTCTTCGGCGCCGCAAACGACTTCCCCCGTGTGCGGCGCTTTTCTTTTTCGGAACCCGTAATAATGTGCGCACCTTGCCGAGGTGCCGCATGCCGAATTTCCCGATTGCTCGCGCGTCGTGCGCGTCCCTGCTGGTCTTCCTGACAGCGGCCGCCGCCGCTGCCACCAAACCCGCGAAGCCTCCCGCGCCCATGCGCGTGCCGGGCATCGAACAGGTGCAGTCGACCACGCTCGCCAACGGCATGAAGGTCATCGTCTGGACCGATCGCGACATTCCGAACATCGCCCTCTACAACTGGGTGCGTGTCGGCAGCCGCAACGAAGTACCGGGCATCACCGGCCTCGCGCACTTCTTCGAGCACATGATGTTCAACGGCACGGCGAAACGCGCGCCGGGCGAATTCGATCGCCTCATGGAAGCGCAGGGCGGCTCCAACAACGCCTTCACCAGCGAAAACGTCACGGTGTACCAGGACTGGATTCCGCGCACCGCGCTCGACCTGGTGTTCGACCTGGAATCCGATCGTCTCGCCAACCTGTCGTTCGACCCCAAGTTGATCGAGAGCGAGCGCGGCGTGGTGTATTCGGAACGGCGCCTGGGCGTCGAAGACAGCAACGAGGGCTTCCTCGTGGAGCAGGTGCAGGCCACGGCATTCGTGGCTCATCCGTACCAGATACCCACCGTCGGCTGGCCATCCGACATCCAGGGATGGAAGCTCGAGGACCTGCAGAAATTCTTCAAGACCAACTACGCCCCTAACAATTGCACATTGATCCTGGTGGGCGACGTCGGCGCGGAGGAAGCCTTCGCACTCGCGAAGCGATACCTCGAGCCCATTCCCCGGCAGGAGCCACCGCCGCCGGTGCGCACGGTGGAGCCGGAGCAGCTCGGCGAGAAACGCGTGTTCGTCGGGCGCGAGGCGCAGACGCCACTGCTCTACTACGCGTACAAGGCGCCGGCCGCCAACGACCCGCAGGGCCCGGCCATCAACCTGCTGATGTCCATCCTCACGGAAGGGGATTCTTCGCGCCTGCATCGCCTGCTGGTGGAAGAGAAAAAGCTCGCCATCGAGATCGGCGGAACCTTCCAGGAGGGATTCGACCCCGGATTGTCATGGCTGCAGCTCACGCTTCCCGAGAGCGCCAGCTTCACCGAGGTGGAGCAGGCACTCGATGCGGCCCTGGCGCAGGTGGTGGATCAGGGCGTCACCGACGCCGAGCTGGCGCGTGCCAAAAACCTCTACTCCTCATCGTTCTGGAAGCAACTCGCCACCATCGACGGCAAGGCGAATCTGTTGGGACAATTCGAAGTGTACGAAGGCGACTACCGCAAGATGTTCGACTCGCCCGCCGTGTACGACAAGGTTTCGCGCGAAGACGTGCAGAAAGCCGCGGCGCTGGTCTTCCAGAACAATCGCCGGACGGTCGGCGTGCTCGAGGCGAAGCCATGAAACAGCGCGCCTCGAAAATGTTCGCCTTGCTGGTCGGCGCCGCGCTGGCATTTCCCGCGGCTGCCGCGGACGCCGCAGGCGACAGCGCCGCGGTGGGGATGAAAGTGCCTGCCAACCAGCGCTTCGTGCTGCCGAACGGACTCACCATCGTGCTCGTGCCCAAAAAAGAGGTGCCGCTCATCGCGTTCAACGGCTTCGTGCGCAGCGGCGCGCTCGCCGATCCGGCTGGCAAGGCCGGGGTGGCCTCGATGGTCGCAGGCCTGCTGGATCGCGGTGCGGGCAAGCGCAGCGCTTTTGAATTCGCGGACGCAGTCGAAGGCGTCGGCGGCAGTTTCAATGCGGATGCCGGCGCCGAGGCGATAACGGTGAACGGGCAGTTCCTGGCGCGCGACCGCGCGCTCATGATCGAGCTGCTGAGCGATGCGCTCATGCGCCCGAAATTCGAAGCGGCAGAATTCACGAGCTACCGAAATCGCGAGATCGAATTCATCAAGTCGGCCAAGGATTCCGACGCTTCGCAGATCATCGGCATCTATGGGCGCGCCGCCTTGTTCGGCGGGCATCCCTACGGCCGGCCGCAGGGCGGCAGCGAGCGCACGCTGGCAAGCATCACGCCAGGTGATGTGGTCGCGTTTCACGCCGCGCATTTCGGCGCTGACCAGGCCACGCTGGTGTTCGCCGGCGATCTCGATCCGAAATGGATGCGCCAGGCGCTCACCACCGCCTTCGGCGGCTGGGCGAAGGCGACGGGCGCCCTGCCGGTACTCAAGCCCGCGCCACGCATCGCCGGCCGCCGGGTGTTGCTGGTGGATTCACCCAACTCCGTGCAAACCTATTTCTGGCTCGGCAACGCCGGGGTAGATAGACGTTACAGCGGCCGGGCGGCTCTCGACCTGGTGAACACGTTGTACGGCGGCCGCTTCACCTCGATCCTCAACACGGAGCTGCGCATCAAGTCGGGCCTGACGTACGGCGCAAGCTCGCGCTTCACGCGCGGCTCGGTGCCAGGAGAGTTCTTCATCCGCTCGTTCACGCAGACCGACAACACCGCCAAGGCTCTCGACCTCGCTCTCGAGACCCTCGAGAAGCTCAAGCGCGGCGAGCTCGCTCCCGACATGCTCGAATCGGCGCGCGCGTACGTGCTCGGCCAGTTCCCGCTCACGCTCGAGACGGCGGCGCATTGGGCCGCGGCGCTCGCCGACGTCGAGTTCTACCGCCTCGGCAAGGACTACATCGAAGGGTACGCGCCGGCGCTCGCCAAGGTAGACCTGGCGGAGGCCGCGGCGGTGACCGCCGATGCGTTCCCGCGGCCTGCGGACCTCGTCATGGTGCTGGTCGGTGACGCCGCCAAGATCCGCGAGACCGCGGCCAAGTACGGCCCTGTCACCGAGATGAAGATTTCGGATCCTGACTTTGCGCCGGCCGTCGGCACGGTCAACTGACATGTCGGATCACGGCTCATCCGCCAAGGCGATTCTCTACGCGTTCTGCGCGAACCTGGGGATCGCGCTCTCGAAGCTGGCCGCTTCGCTGTATACGAATTCGGGCAGCATGATGGCCGAGGCCATTCACTCCTTTGCGGACTGCGGCAACCAGGTGCTGCTATACCTGGGGTTGAAGCAGTCACAGAAGCCTGCCGATGCCATACATCCGCTCGGCTACGGCAAGATCACTTATTTCTGGAGCTTCATCGTCGCGTTGCTGCTGTTCTCCATGGGCGGCCTGTTCTCGATGTATGAAGGCTGGCACAAGCTGCACGCACCCGAAGCACTCAACAAGGCCTGGGTGGCACTGCTGGTGCTCGGCCTGTCGATCGGGCTCGAGCTCGTGTCGACGATGGGTTGCCTGCGGGAAATCAGCAAGCTGCGCAAGGACAAACCTCTGCTGCTCTGGCTGAGGCAGACCCGCAACGCCGAGCTGGTGGTGGTGCTCGGCGAGGACGTGGCTGCATTGTTAGGCCTGGTGCTCGCTTTCGTGTTCGTCTCGCTGGCCGCGGCCACCGGCAACCCGGTGTTCGACGCGATGGGCTCGATCGTCATCGGCGTGGTCCTGGTGTGCGTGTCGATCTTCATCGCCATCCGCATCAAGGGCCTGATCGTCGGGCGTTCGGCGGAAGAGGATTTGCACGAGGCGCTGCGCGCGGAAATTGCCGGCGCTCCCGACATTCACAGCCTGCTCAATGCGATCACGCTGCAGATGGGCCCGCAGGTCATGCTGGCGATCAAGGTGCGCATGCGCGCGGGGCTTTCGCTCGAAGCCGCCGTCGCCTCCCTGAACGCGCTCGAAAAGCGCATCAAGGCCAAGTTTCCCGAAGTCGCCTGGTGTTTCGTCGAGCCCGACGTCGCCGACTGACTACTGCCCGAAACTCTGCGCATTCGCCGCCAGCCACTCACGTTCGGCAGGCGTGCTTTCGCGCCGCAGCACGGCATTGCGATGCGGGAAACGCCCGAACTTCGCGATGATTTCGTGATGCCGGCGTGCAAAGTCGGTCGAATAGGCGCAGAAATCGCGCAGCTCCGCCGGTGCCTCGGCGGTGAGCCGTTCCATGGCGGTGACGGCGGCCTCCTGCGCTTCCAGGGACTCGGCGTGTTCGAGCGGTAGATAGAAGAAGATGCGCTCGATGGGATCCAGTGCCGCGTCGGCGGCGAGCTGCATGCCTTCGACGGTGAGCGCCAGCGCATGATGATCGAAGGCGAAAGCAGCGGCAGTGCCGCGATACGCATTGCGCGGCACCTGGTCGAACAGAATGATCAACGCCAGCCGGCGCTTGGGGCTCGCCCCCCAGCTCACGAGATCGCCGCGCGCCGCGCGTTCCAGCAAAGGTTCGAGGTGCGTGCGGATCTGCGCGTCGCGTGCCGCCACGGCGGCGGGATCATCGCCGCCAAACCAGAAGGTGGCGCGCTCCTCGAGCCGCGCGGCATCGAAGGGCGCTGACCCGAAGCTTGGGCCAAACCAGAATTCGAGCACGTCGTTGGCGCGTTCCATGAGTGAACAATGCTAGACCAATCCGTTGCACCGCGGCGTTGTTACACTCGAGGCATCGCCTACGGGCCAGGGGGCAACACATGTACACGCTCGTCCGCGCCGGATTCATCGCGCTCGCTCTGTTCGGTTCGATGGCGCGCGCGCAGGAGGCGATTCCACCGGCATTGCGCGAGTGGCAGGAATGGGTGCTGCACGGCCAGGAGTTCCGCCGCTGCCCGTTCGCCGCTTCCGCCACGGCCGAGGCGGGTGGTCCCATCGACGCCGACGAGTACCGTTGCGTATGGCCGGAGCGCCTGACGCTGACCGTCGACTCGCGCGGTGGAACCTTTTCGCAGCGCTGGCAGGTGTATGCCGACAGCTGGGTGGAGCTGCCGGGCAATGCCGAGCACTGGCCGCGCGACGTGAAGCTCAACGGGTCGCCCGCACCAGTGGTGGCGGTTGGCGACGAGCCGCGGCTGCGTCTCAAACCCGGCAACTACCTCGTTTCCGGACGTTTCGAATGGAGCTCCCGGCCCGAGGCGCTGCCGCTGCCAGCCTCCACGGCCATCGTCGACCTGGTCGTGGACGGCACGCGCGTCGCGCAGCCGGAGCGGCCGGACGGCGGCGTCTGGCTGGGCAAGCGCCGCAGCGCCGAGCAGGCCGCGGCCATGGAGGTGCAGGTCTATCGGCTCGTGCAGGACGAGATCCCGGTCTATCTACTGACGCGCATCCGGCTCAACGTGGCGGGCGAGGCGCGCGAAGAGGTGCTGGGCCGCGCACTACCCGAAGGGTTCACGCCGTTGTCGTTGCGCGGCGATCTGCCCGCGCGCCTCGAGCGCGACGGCACACTGCGCGTACAGCTGCGTGCGGGCAGTCACGAAGTGATCCTGTTCGCGCGCGGCAGCGGTGTTGCCAGCACGCTCGGCCGACCCGAAAGCGGCGCCAAATGGCCACGCGAGGAAATCTGGAGTTTCGCCGCCAACGATGCGCTGCGTGTGGCGGTGCCGGCCGGTGCCGAAGGCATCGACCCCGCGCAGGCGAACGTTCCCGCCGAGTGGCGCCAGTACCCGGCATTCCGCATGGACGCTGCCGCCAAGCTCACCGTGGATGAGCGCAGCCGCGGACTTTCCAACACCGATGACAATCGCCTCTCCCTGACCCGCGCGCTGTGGCTGGATTTCGATCACGGGGGCTTCACCGTCGTCGACAACATCCGGGGCACAATGCGCCGCGACTGGCGCCTCGACATGCAGGCGCCGTTCACGCTGCAGAGTGCGCGCCAGAACAACGATCAACTGCTGGTCACCGAAGGTGCGAAGGGCCGCGCCGGCGTGGAGCTGCGCCAGCCGCAGCTCAATCTCAACACCGTCGCGCGCAAGGAGACCGGCGGCGGCGCCATGCCGGCAACCGGCTGGGACGGACGCTTCGACCGCGTGGAAGGCACGCTCAACCTGCCGCCGGGACACCGGCTGCTCGCCGCGATCGGTGCGGATGCCGCGCCGCTCGCCTGGTGGGAGCGCTGGGGATTGTGGAATGTGTTCGGTGTGCTGCTCATCATCGGCTTCGTGTACTGGGCCGCGGGCCTGGTGCCGGCCGCAATTGCCGCCACTGCGCTGGTGCTGACCTACCAGGAGGCACCGGACTACATCTGGCTGTGGGGCAACTTGTTAGCCGCGCTGGCCATTGCGCGCGCCGCGCCCGCGGGCCGCTTCCAGAGATTCGCAGGTGCCTATCGCACGGTGAGTTTCGCGGTGCTGGGCGCCGCGTTGCTGCCGTTTCTGTGGATGCAGGTGCGTTTCGCGCTGTATCCGCAGCTCGAGCCCGGCGTCAGTGCGTATGGCACATCGGCAAACCTCTACATGCCGGAACCGTTGGCAGCGGCGCCTCCGCCAGCTATGGAAGCGGCGGCTGACGCCGCAGCACCGGCAGAGGAGGACGCGATCACCGCGGAAGACATTGGCGCGTTCCCCGATACCAACGTGAGCGAGGCGCTGCAGAGGCGGTCCTCGATGAAGGGCGGCGGCTTGAACGCCGCGCAGGTCGTGCAGCGGTATGCCGCCGGCACGGTCCTGCAGGCCGGGCCCGGAATTCCGGCGTGGAGCTACAACTCCTACGCCTACTACTGGAGTGGACCGGTCAAAGCCGAAGACACGGTGCGCTTCATCTATGTGGGTCCGGTGGTGCTGTTCTTCTGGCGCCTGATCGGCGTGGTGGCACTCGGCGCCTTGTTCGCCTGGCTGGCATTGCTGAGTTACGGCAAGAAGGTCCCATGGTCCGGCAATCCGAAGTCCGGCACGGCAGGCGCCGCACTGTCCGGGTTGCTGGCTCCCGCGGTGCTGCTCGCACTATCGTTGAGTGGCGGTAGTCCGGCCCGCGCCGCAGAGCCGGCACCCGAGGGCCCGGGTCGCGATGTGCTCGCCGAGCTCAAGACCCGGCTCATTGCCGCGCCATCCTGCTCGCCGCATTGCGCCGAGATCGTCGCGGCGCGCGTGGTGGTCGACGGCGGGCAATTGGAAGTGATCCTGCAGGTCAGCGCGCTCGCCAACGTCGCGATCGCGATGCCACACGCCAGCGATCGCTGGCAACTCGACGAGGTGAGCGTCGATGCGCGCGGCTCGATCAGCATCGCTCGCGACGGTGATGCTTCGCTGTGGGTGCCACTCACTGCAGGCGCACACACCGTGCGCCTCGCGGGCCGGCTGGCGGCGGCCGAATCCGTCCAGCTCGCGTTTCCAGAACCGCCGCGCGTCATCGACGTGAGCGCGCGCGGCTGGACCGTGAGCGGCGTCAACGAAGGCCGGCTGGTCTCTGGCTCGCTCGAACTGGCGCGCGAGCGCGACACGGAACGCGGCAGCGCCACGCTCGAGGCGGGAGCGGAGTTTCCCGCCTTCGTACGTGTCGATCGCATCTTCAACCTCGATCTGGACTGGACACTCGACACCGTCGTCACGCGCATCGCGCCGCAGCGCGCAGCGCTCTCGGTGGAGATTCCGCTGGTGAAAGGCGAATCAGTGCTCACCGACGGCGTGAGGGTGCGCAACAACGAAGTCGCGCTGGTGGGACTCGGCTCAGGTGAACGGCAGACGCAGTGGCATTCGGGCCTGGCGCGTTCCGAGACGCTGGAAGTTTCGCTGGCCGCCGACGCGGCGCGCACCGAGGTCTGGAGCTTCGTGGTCAACCCGCAGTGGAACGTGGCGTTCGAAGGATTTGCGGCCGTGCTGCCCGAAGACGTGAATGCGCCATCGTGGGTGTTTCGTTTCATGCCGCGTCCGGGCGAGAAACTCCTGCTCAAAGTGACGCGGCCCAAGGGCGCCAAGGGCAGCACGCTCGCCATCGACTCGGTGAACCAGGTGACAGACGTCGGCGCGCGCTCGACGACCACCACGCTCGAATTCGCCTATCGCAGCACGCAGGGCGGGCGTCACATCATCAAGCTCCCCGCCGAGGCGCGCGTGAATTCGGTGAGTTTCGATGGCCGCCCCCAGCAGCTGCGTCCGGAGAAAGGTGAGCTGCCGCTGTCGCTCGCCCCCGGTACGCATAACCTGCAGATCGTCTGGGACGAATCGCGTGATGTCGGTATGCGCACGCAACCCTCGCCGGTGGGGCTGCAGACTCCGGCGAGCAACATCACGACGCACGTGAAGGTGCCCGAATCGCGATGGATCCTGGCGGCGTGGGGACCGGGCATCGGGCCGGCAGTGCTCTATTGGGGCGAGCTCGTGGTGTTCATCGCCGTGGCCTGGCTGCTCGGCCGCTGGCGGCATTCGCCATTGCGTTTCACCGAATGGTTGCTGCTGGGTCTCGGCCTATCCACCCAGTCGTGGTTCGTGTTTTCACTGACCGCCGCCTGGCTGGTCGCGATGCGCTGGCGCGAATACTGGCAGCCCTCGCCGGAGCTTGCGCGCTGGCGCTTCAACGCGGTTCAGGTCGTGCTCGCGACGTTCACGATCGTCACCATACTTACACTGGTGTTCTCGGGGATTCGCAACGGCTTGCTGGCGCAGCCCGACATGCACATCTCCGGCGGAGGCAGTCCTCACGGCGGCTACAGTTGGTTCCTGGACCAGACTCCCGGCGTCATCGAAGGGCCGACTATTTTTTCGGTGCCGATGTGGGTGTATCGCGGTCTGTTCTTCGCGTGGGCGAGCTGGATGGCGTTCGCGCTGGTGCGCTGGCTGCGCTGGGCATTCAACGCGTGGAAGGCAAACGGCCTGTGGCGCGGGGAGTAATGGGGACATTCCTCATTTCCTAGGAAATGGGGACGCACCTCACCGAACGTGTGTCGATCGAAGGACTTAACGAACGAGGTCCGTCCCCATTTCCTAGGAAATGAGGAATGTCCCCATTACTCGCAGAGACCTTCTAAATAGCCTTGTGCGACCGGCGACAGACGCTTGAGCGCCATTTCGCGGGCCTTCGGCTGATCGACGAGCTCTTCCAGCGGTCCGCTCACGAGGATGTGCCGCACTTGCGGATCGCGCGCAGACATGCGCGCCATCTTGTTGAGGACGGTGAAGCCTCGGTAGATCTTGTCGCGGGAAACGCGCCGGTGCTCGATGGAGCTGGCGAGGTACTTGCCGAAGCGGGCGTAGAGGAAGTAATCGTCGTTTCCAACGTGGAAACGGGCTTCAGCAAAGAAGTCGGGGAAATTCTTCTCGAGATACTGATTGACGGTATGAAGACGAGGACCAGGGTCGCTGGTATGCGACGCAACTTGTTTCTTCATCTAAGTAGTCCACCTCCACTTGGGTCCGGAGCACCATTTCTGGACGTCACGACCGGTTCCCAACCCCGCAACGCGCGCGAACGATAGGGCTTAACGGTTTCAACTTCAATAGGACGAGCCATGAAAATTTCATCGACGGTGTCACTGATTTTCATCGTGACGATTCTCCTCGCCGCGTGCGGCGCGAAGTCGAGCGACGAAGAACGAGTGCGCGCGGTAATCGACGGCGTCGAAGAAGCTGCCGAAGCGCGCGACGCCAGCGACGTGATCGAGTACGTCGCCGACGACTACGCCGACTCGGGCGGGCTCGACAAAAACGGACTGCAGAATTTTCTACGCGGCTATTTTCTTGCGAACCCGAATCTCGAGCTGCTGGTCAATGTCGAGAGCCTCGAGTTCCCGGTAGATGGGGTGGCGCAGGCCGTGGTGTCGGTGCGCTCGCTCGAGCTCGGTGTTCCCGACGCACAGCGCCTGAAGGTGGAGTTCCGGCGCGCCGGCGGCGAGTGGCGCGTGGTGCGCGCCGACCGCGCGGCACGCTGATAACGCGTCAGGAACGCGCCCGACGAGGTCGTTCCGCCGGGAAACCGTGATCGCCATCACTTTTTGGGACTTAATCGAGATCGTTCGGCGCCGACAACTGTCTGTGAGAGAGCAGCTATTTACGCAGAGTGCCCATGCCCGACCGTCGCAAACCTCCCGTACAGACCAGCAACCGTCCCGGACCTCGCCACGACGTTGCGACGTTGCCGGCGGATTCAGGCGCCTTCAGCATCGAGTCGACCACCATGCGGCTGAAGTCGCTGCGCCTGCGCCGCTCCGAAGTGGCCGACCAGGAACCCGGTGACCCGGGCGATGCGCCAGCGGCGAAAGATTCCGAGATGCCGAGCGGTGGTCCTTCGGGCCGGGTGCGTCATGACGAGCGTGGCGTGGCTGTGTGGGATTGGGCCGTGGCCTCAGGCGAGTTCGCCACCTTGAACACCTCGCGCGCTCTCAAGAAACTCGAAGTCGCGGAACTCACGATCGAAGAACACGAGCCCGCGGAGCTCAAGCTCGAGGTTTCCGGGCGCGACAAGGCGGGTGGTTTCGACCCCTATAACCAGCGCGGCTCCGGCAAGCGCCAGGGCGAAGCCGCCGAGCGCGCCGGTGTCACCGGTTCGGCGGGCAAGAAGAAGTAGTCAGCTTCCGGTTTTTCGCTTCTTCGCCTTGCCGTACTTCTTCTCGTACTCGGCGCGCATTTTTTCGTACTGCTCACGTTGCTTGCGGTTCTCCGCGTCTATGCGATCGCGCTCGACGATGTATTCCTGCATCTCCCGCAGCGTGTCGACGGCCCATTTCGCCATCGACCGGTTGTTGGCGAAGCGAATGGTGTCCTTGAGATAAGGAATCATCGCCTCGGGTTGTTGTTGCCGGGCTTTGAGATTGGCCAGCGACATGGCGATGTCCGCGCTCGCGGGCGCCTGCCGGTAGGCCAGCACCAATGCGTCCCCGGCCAGGTCCAGATCCTTGTCGAGGCGCGTGGCGGCAGTACCGAAACCCCATAACGCCTCGATGTCCTGGTTGTTGTGCGCGATGGCCTCGCCGAACCACCGCATGGCTTTCGTGAGATCGCGCTCGCTGTCTTCCGTGCTGCGCTTGCTCATCGGCCGGAAGTCGAGTGCGCTGTCGAGCAGCACACCTGCCAGGTTGCGACGCGCCAGCCAGTCACCCGGTGCGAGCAGCGATGCCGCCCGCGTCACTGCCGCCTCGAACGCCGTGTCGTCCTCCTCGAACAGCGCCAGCCGTGCCGCGAGAATGGCCGGCCGCGCAGAATCCGGTTCGCGGCGCGCCAGCGATTCCACCATCGGCCGGATCCGGTCCGGCGCGAGCCGCGTCTCGATCATGAGATTGGTGATGGTCGCGAGCGCATCGAGCTCCGCCACCGGCTTGCCGGCGGGCAGCGTCACCGCGGGCAATGCGCCTAGATTGATTCCGCCCGACATCATGCGTTTGGCGCGCGAGTAGTCGCGCAGCTGCTTGTCGATCACGCCGAGATCGGCGCCGAAGCTCGAGTCAGCCGCCTCCTCGTGCGGACGCAGCTGATTCAGATGACGCAGGTAGTCGATCATCTGTTTGCCGAACTGCCGGTTCTCGACCAGGCCGTAGTGCACCGTGAGCCAGGATTGGGCGTAGAACGAGTCGGCGAGCTTGTGCGACTGGTACTCGGGCGAGCTGTGATCGATCCGGATCAGACGCTCGAACGGAATCCAGTCGCCGTCGCGCGCCTCGTAGACGCGATACATGGGGATCTGCAGGATCGCCATGTCCTTGTCGAACTTCGCGAAGCCCATGAGCTCGGCCAGCCCCTCGTTGAACCAGGGCGGGTACTCACCGGAGAACTGCGACGACAGGAAGAAATGCGTGTACTCGTGAAAGATGATGTGCGTCGCTTCTTCGGGCCCCGCGTCTCCATTCATCACCATGTAGTTGGCGAAGCGGCCGCGCTGGAACCAGCCGGCGATGTTCTGCCGCGGTTGCAGATACTTCTGCCACTCGGTGCCGCTCAGCACCAGGATGTGGGTTGGGATGCCGCTCCTGGCGGCGCGCTTGCCAAGAGTCTTTTCGAGCGTGACGCGAAACTTGGCGAGACCTTCCATGAAGTCCCGCGCCTGCTTCGCGCCGCGCGAGGTGAGGATGGAGAAGTCTTCCATCTCGTAAGAGACGAACTTGCCGATGCGTGGCTCGGCGGCGACGGCTGCGCGGTTGACCGATCCGGTCGCCAACATGCAAACCAGCAGAAGTGTGAACTTCATGAGCCCCTCCCAGTGTCACAAGACTACGGCGGGCGTTGCATCGGGTCCATCCAGCCACCAGCCGCACAAGGTACCCGCCGGCGCCCGCGCCGGTTAGGCTTCCTCCATGAAAATTCTGAAGGTCGCCGGTCTTTGCTTGCTGGGCATTTTCGGCCTCGTGCTGCTGGTCCATCTCATCGGCGTGGCAGTGAATTGGCGGGACCAGCCACCGTCGGCCGCTGCCTTGCAGATGAAGGAGATATTGTCGAATCGCGCGCCGGTAGCCGCCGCTGACAACGCCTTTGTCTACGCGATGGGCTTTTCGGTGCCGGCAACGCTCGATCCACAGGACGCCGGAGTGAGGCGCACCGCCTGGCTGGAGGCGGTGAACCGGGATCCATCGCAGTTCGAGGCCGACCCGGTGAAGAAAGACGTCGACTTCACGGCGGCGACTTCTTTGAGCCTGGAACGCATGAAAGAGACTTGCACTGACGAGCATTCGGCGGACTGCCGCGACGCGTTCGTGCAAACCTGGCCGCAGCCGCGTACGACCAACGAGCAGCTTCAATTGGCGCGCTATCGCGCCTTGCTGATGCGCCCGTCGTGGCGTGAAGTGGTGCCGCTCGATCTGCGCATGCCGATTGCCAGATTCGGCGACATCATCGGCGGCCAACGCCTGCTGTTCGTGGACCTCGGTGCACGTGCAAGGTCAGCGCCACCAGCGGAGATCGCCGCGGCAATGCGCGCCGATTTTGCTTTCTGGCGCGAAGTCCAGGAGTCCTCCGACTATCTGATCACCAAGATGATCGCGGTCGCGGCGATCCGGCAGCATTTCTTCTTCGGCAACCTCGTGCTGCGTGAAATGCCGGCCGGCCAAGGCGACGTGATCGAGGCGTGGAGCGTGCCGTTCAGCGCGCAAGAATTGTCCATGCGCCGGACCATGGCCGGGGAACTGTCGTTCGCGGAAGGCGTGATGCGCAAATGGCATGACGGTGCCGACGATCAGGTGTTCATCGACACCTATGGCGAAGGCCTGACGCTTTGGAAGCGCATTGCGGCGTCGCTGGTGCGGCCTTACTACCAGCACCAGGACCAAATGAATTTCTACGCGGCCGCCTATCTCGATGTGGCGAAGCGATTCGAAGTGCCACTCGGCCAGTACCAGAAAATCGCCGCCGACCTGGAAGCGGAGGCACCCGACGGCTTCTCATTGCACGTGTACAACGCCGTGGGGCATGTGTTCCGGAGCCTGAACGGTGCATGGAACTATGCTGACTACCCGGTGCGCGTCGGCAGCATCGAAGGCATGCGCCGTGCGGGCTTGCTGACCGCGCAATTGCGGGAGCGCGGTGTGACGCCTGAAGAAATGGCCGGGCAGGTCCGTGGCGCCGACTTGCGAAATCCTTTCGATCACCAGCCGTTCGAATGGAATGCGGACCAGCGGGCCGTCATCTATGTCGGACCCGCCGCGGAGCGCAGCCGCCAGCGCCATCGCTACTTCTATTGATTGACCCGCCTACGTGAATCCCCACCGCCGCGCGCTCATCGAACTGCACATCTGCGTGGTGCTGTGGGGCTTCACCGCCATTCTCGGCAAGCTGATCACGCTGTCGGCGCTGCAGCTGGTGTGGTGGCGGATGTTGTTAGTCACGCTCGCGCTGGCCTGTTTCCCGCGCGTGTGGCGCGCGCTGCGAACCATTCCGCCGCGGCAAATGCTGGCGTTCGCCGGCATCGGCGGCGTGGTGGCGGTTCATTGGCTGGCGTTCTACGGCTCGGTGAAGCTGGCGAACGCCTCGGTGGCGGCCACCTGCATGGCGCTGGCGCCCGTGGTCACCGCGCTCATCGAGCCGGCGATCACGGGCGCGCGATTCGAGCGACATAACCTTCTGCTCGGGATCCTGGTGATTCCCGGTGTGGCACTGGTGGTGGGCGGCATCCCGGCGTCGATGCACGTTGGCTTCTGGGTGGGCGTGGCATCGGCGGCGCTGGCGGCGGTGTACACCGCGTTGAACAAGCGCTTCCTGGGGCATCACGATGCGATGGCGGTGACCTGGATCGAGCTTGGCGCCGGATTTGCGCTGGTTGCGGCCCTGGTTCCAACGATGGGGCCTTTGCTGGGCCCGGATGGCGGAAGCGTGGTGCTGCCAGGCGTCCAGGACGGTGCGTGGCTCCTGGTGCTGGCCTTCTTTTGCACCCTGATTCCTTTTGCTGTCTCGCTTGCCACGCTGCGGCATCTGTCGGCATTCACCGCGCAGCTGGCGATCAACCTGGAACCGCTGTATGCCATCGCCATCGCGGTGCTGTTCCTGGGCGAGGCTCGCGAGCTCGACGCCTTGTTCTTCATCGGAGTCGTCATCGTGCTGGCCGCGGTTTTCGGCCACGGATGGCTGCAGATGAGAGCGGCTCGCCTTACACGGTGATTGACCGACGAGCGTCGGTCTGTATGATCCACTCCATATATATCTGACTGCCGAAGCGCCTTCGCGGGCCGCGCCTCCAGATGTAACCAATTGAAAGAGCGTACGTTATGGGCGATGGGCCCATAGCGCGGGGAAGTTGCGCCCCGCGCGTTTGTGTTTGGAGGAATGTGCCATGACCGCGATTCGACTTGGGCCCCCCAAGAAGCAGGGTCTCTACGACCCACAGTTTGAGCATGACGCCTGCGGCGTCGGCTTCGTCGTGGACATCAAGGGCCGCAAATCGAACTCGGTCGTCCGCCAGGGCATCCAGATCCTCAAGAATCTCGACCACCGCGGCGCGAGCGGCAGCGAGGTCAACACCGGCGACGGCGCCGGCATGCTCATGCAGATGCCGCACGCCTTCCTCAAGAAGGTGGCCAAGAAGGACGCGCGCATCAATCTGCCCGAGCCCGGCATGTATGCCGCCGGCAACATCTTCATGCCGCGCAATGCCACCCAGCGCCGCAAGATCGAAGAAGTGTTCGCGCGCGTGGTGCAAGCCGAGGGGCAGATCTATCTCGGCGCGCGCAGCGTGCCCACCGACAACTCCATGCTGGGCGAGACCGCGAAGGCCAGCGAGCCGTTCGTGCGCCAGGTGTTCATCGGCCGCGGCCCCGACACGCTCGACGAGGCGGAGTTCGAGCGCAAGCTCTACGTGATCCGCAAGCGCGCCTACAACGACATCCGCGTCTCGACCATCGGTGGCGCGGAGTTCTGGTACGTAGTCAGCCTGTCGTACAAGACGCTGGTCTACAAGGGCATGCTGACCACCAACCAGCTCGACCAGTATTTCCTCGACCTGCAAAACCCGCTCATGGAAACCGCGATCGCACTGGTGCACTCGCGCTTTTCCACCAACACCTTCCCGAGCTGGGACCGCGCACACCCGTATCGCTGCATCGCGCACAACGGCGAGATCAACACGCTGCGCGGCAACATCAACTGGATGCGCGCGCGTGAGGCGCTGTTCCAGTCGCCGGTGTTCGGCGAGGACATCGGCAAGATTCCGCCCATCGTCAATCCGAACGGCTCGGATTCCTCGATGTTCGACAACGTGCTCGAGCTCATGGTGCTCTCCGGCCGCTCGATGCCGCACGCCATCATGATGATGATCCCCGAGCCGTGGTCCAAGCACACCTCGATGGATCCGGCGCGCCGCGCCTTCTACCAGTACCACAGTAGTTTGATGGAGCCGTGGGACGGTCCCGCCGACATCGCCTTCACCGACGGCAAGCGCATCGGCGCAGTGCTCGATCGCAACGGGCTGCGTCCGGGACGCTACTACGTCACCAAGGACGACCTCGTCGTCATGGCTTCCGAAGCCGGCGTGCTCGATTTCCCGCCGGAACAGATCCTGCGCAAGGGCCGGCTGCAGCCCGGCCGCATGTTCCTCGTCGACACCGAGCTCGGCCGCATCGTCGAAGACGAAGAGATCAAGGCCCAGGTCATCAACGAGCGGCCGTATGCCGAGTGGTTGAAGCAGCACCTGGTGCACTTGAAGGATTTGCCCGCCGCGCCGGAGCTGCCGCAGCCCGAGCCGGTGACGCTGGCCAAGCGCCAGGTGTCTTTCGGCTACACCTTCGAAGACCAGCGCATCCTCATGGCGCCGATGGCGCGCGATGGCAATGAGGGCGTCGGCTCGATGGGCAATGACACGCCGCTCGCCGCGCTTTCGACGAAGTCGCGCATGCTGTACGACTACTTCAAGCAGCTGTTCGCGCAGGTCACGAATCCACCCATCGACTGCATCCGCGAAGAAATCATCACCTCCTCGGATGTGTGGCTGGGTTCGGAAGGCAACTTGTTGGACCCGCGCCCGGGCGACTGCCGTCGCCTCGAGCTCAAGGGCCCGGTGCTCACCAACGAAGAATTCGCCAAGGTGCGGCGCCTGTCGCTGCCGGGCCTCAAGGTGGGCACGCTGGGAATCCTGTTCCGCGCCGACCGCGGCGAAGACGGTCTCGTGCAGGCGATGGAAGACATGCGCGCCGAGGCCAGGCGCTTGATCGAGGAGGACGAGGTCAACATCCTCATCCTTTCCGATCGCGGCGTGAACAAGGAATTCGCGCCGATCCCATCCTTGCTGGCGGTGTCGGGGCTGCATCACTACCTGATCCGCCACGGGCTGCGCATGAAGGTGTCGCTGGCCATCGAAACCGGCGACGCGCGCGAGGTGCATCACTTCGCACTGCTCATCGGCTTCGGCTGCTCGGTCATCAATCCGTACCTCGCCTTCGAAACCCTCGACGGCATGATCCGCGACGAGATGCTGCCGAACATCGAGCACAAGCTCGCCTGCAAGAATTTCGCGAAGGCGGCGGTCAAGGGCGTGGTCAAGGTCATGTCCAAGATGGGCATCTCGGCCGTGCAGAGCTATCACGGCGCGCAGGTGTTCGAAGCGGTCGGGCTGCGCCAGGACGTCATCGACGAATATTTCTCGGGCACGGCCTCGCGGGTCGGCGGCGTCGGCCTCGATGTGATCGCGCGCGAAGTGCTCATGCGCCACACGATGGCGTTCGCCGAGCGCAAGCCGCAGAGCCAGACCGAGCTGCCCTCGGGAGGCCAGTACCAGTGGCGTTCGGACGGCGAGTTCCACCTGTTCAATCCGGAATCGATTCACCGGCTGCAGAAGTCGGTGCGCACCGGGTCGTACCCGACCTACAAGTCTTATGCCGAATTGATCGACGATCGCGCCAGGAATCTATCTACCCTGCGCGGATTGCTCGACTTCAAGCAGGGCGAGTCCATTTCCATCGATGAAGTGGAGTCGGTCGAGAGCCTCATGAAGCGCTTCAAGACCGGCGCCATGAGCTACGGCTCCATCTCCAAGGAAGCGCACGAAACGCTCGCCATCGCCATGAACCGCGTCGGCGGCAAGAGCAACACCGGCGAGGGTGGCGAGGATCCCGATCGCTACGTGCCGATGGACAACGGCGACTCGAAGAATTCCGCCATCAAGCAGGTGGCGTCGGGCCGCTTCGGCGTCACCAGTCACTATCTGGTCAACGCGAAGGAGCTGCAGATCAAGATGGCGCAGGGCGCCAAGCCAGGCGAGGGCGGACAGCTGCCGGGCACCAAGGTGTATCCGTGGATCGCCAAGACGCGGCACACCACCGCTGGCGTGGGGCTGATCTCACCGCCGCCGCATCACGACATCTATTCCATCGAAGATCTGGCCGAGCTCATCCACGATCTCAAGAACGCCAATCGCGAGGCACGCATCAGCGTGAAGCTGGTGGCCGAAGTGGGCGTCGGCACCATCGCCGCCGGGGTCGCCAAGGCGCACGCCGATGTGGTGCTGATTTCCGGTCACGACGGGGGCACGGGCGCATCGCCGCTGACGTCGTTGACGCACGCGGGCCTGCCGTGGGAGCTGGGCCTCGCCGAGACTCACCAGACGCTGGTCATCAACAACCTGCGCTCGCGCATCGTCGTCGAGACCGACGGGCAGCTGAAGACCGGCCGTGACGTGGCGATTGCCGCCTTGTTAGGCGCCGAGGAATTCGGCTTCGCCACCGCGCCGCTGGTGGCGGTCGGCTGCATCATGATGCGGGTGTGCCATCTCAACACTTGCCCCGCCGGCGTGGCCACGCAGGATCCACGGCTGCGCGCCAAGTTCGAAGGCAAGCCCGAGCATGCCGTGAATTTCATGCGCTTCATCGCGCAGCACCTGCGCGAGATCATGGCGCAGCTCGGCTTCCGCAAGCTCGAAGACATGGTGGGCCGAGTCGACATGCTCGAGCCGCGCGCCGCCATCGACCATTGGAAGGCCAAGGGCTTCGACTTCAGCAACATCCTGTATGCGCCGGATGCGGGACCTGAGATCGGGCGCTTCCGCCAGATCGGCCAGGATCACGGCATCGACAAGTCGCTCGACATCACCACCTTGTTAGGCCTGTGCGAACCAGCGATAGCGCGTGGTGAGAAGGTGTCGGCAGAGTTGCCGGTGCGCAACGTCAACCGCGTGGTGGGCACCATCACCGGCAGCGAGGTCACGAAGAAGTGGGGTGCCGAGGGTCTGCCTGAGGACACCATCCAGATCAAGTTCAAGGGCTCCGCGGGCCAGAGTTTCGGCGCGTTCATGCCGAACGGCATGAGCTTCTCGCTCGAAGGCGACGCCAACGACTACTTCGGCAAAGGTCTGTCGGGCGGCAAGCTCGCCGTGTTCCCCTCGCCGCTGGCCACGTTCCCGTCCGAGCAGAACATGATCGTCGGCAACGTCGCGCTGTATGGCGCCACCAACGGCGAGGTGTTCGTGCGCGGCATGGCGGGCGAACGATTCGCCGTGCGCAACTCGGGCGTGGATACCGTGGTCGAAGCCGTGGGCGATCATGGCTGCGAATACATGACCGGCGGACGCGTCGTCGTGTTGGGGCCAACCGGCCGCAACTTCGCCGCGGGCATGTCGGGCGGTATCGCCTACGTGCTCGATGAGAACAACGAGTTCGCCACACGCGTGAACCCGCAGATGGTGGATGTCGAGCGCGTCGAGGATCCAAAGGAAGCCGACGACCTTCGCGCGCTCATCGAGAAACACGTGATGTACACCGGCAGCGAGCATGGCAAGCGCATTCTCGCGGCCTGGGCCACCAAGCTGCCGAAATTCGCGCGCGTGATCCCCAAGGACTACAAGCGCGCGCTGGCGTGCCTCAAGCGTGCCCACGATCAGGGATTGTCGGGCGACGAGGCCATCATGGCGGCGTTCGAAGAGAACGCGCGCGACCTCGCGCGTGTCGGCGGAAACTAAAGAAAGACCAGAAGAAAAGAATCAGCGATGGGAAAGCCAACAGGGTTCATTGAATACTTACGCGAGCTGCCGGTGGACCGCACACCTGCCGAGCGCGTGCGCGACTGGAACGAGTTCCACCACCACATGGACGAGAAACGCCTGCGCCAGCAGGGCGCTCGTTGCATGGACTGCGGTGTACCGTTTTGCCACACGGGGAAACTGATCTCCGGCATGGCCTCGGGCTGCCCGGTGAACAATCTCATTCCGGAATGGAACGACCTGGTATATCGCGGGCTGTGGCGCGAAGCGCTCGATCGTCTGCACCGCACCAACAACTTTCCCGAGTTCACCGGACGTGTGTGCCCGGCGCCCTGCGAAGGTTCATGCGTGCTTGGCATCAACGAGCCGCCCGTCACCATCAAGAACATCGAGAACGCCATCGTCGACAAAGGTTTCGACGAAGGCTGGATCGTGGCCGAACCTCCGACCACGCGCACCGGCAAGAAAGTCGCGGTCATCGGTTCCGGGCCTGCCGGGTTGGCGGCCGCCGCGCAGTTGAACAAGGCCGGTCACTCAGTGACCGTGCTCGAGCGCGCCGACCGGCCGGGCGGATTGCTCACTTACGGCATCCCAAACATGAAGCTCGACAAGCGCGAAGTGGTCGCGCGCCGCATCACGCTGCTGGAAAAGGAAGGCATCAAGTTCCTGTGCAACGCGACAGTCGGTGAAAACGTCGAGGCAGAACTGCTGGTCAAGGACTTTGATGCCACTGTGATCTGTACTGGAGCCACGCTGCCGCGGGACCTTCCCGTGGAAGGACGCAATCTCAAAGGCGTGCACTTCGCCATGGATTTCCTCACGGTGAGCACGCAAGCGGTGCTCAAGGGCGCGCCCGATGCGACGTCCATCACCGCCAAGGCCAAAGACGTCGTCGTGATTGGCGGCGGCGACACCGGCACCGACTGCGTGGGCACGTCGATGCGTCAGGGATGCAGCAGTCTCACGCAGCTCGAAATCATGGCGATTCCGCCGATGGATCGCGCGGCTGACAACCCCTGGCCGGAATGGCCCAAGGTCTACAAGATGGACTACGGCCAGGAAGAAGCGGCGGCTAAATTCGGCGCCGATCCGCGTGCCTACCTGACTACCGTCAAGAAGTTTGTCGGCGACGCCACGGGCAATCTGACCGGCGTGATCACCGTGAACATCCGCTGGGAGAAGAACGACAAGGGGCAGTTCACGCCCGTCGAGCAACCCGGCAGCGAGAAGGAACATCCTGCGCAGCTGGCCTTGTTAGCCATGGGCTTCCTGGGCCCCGAGCAGGGTCTGCTCAAGGATCTCAAGGTCGACACCGACGCCCGCAGCAATGTGAAAGCCGAGTACGGCAAGTACGGCACCAGCATCCCGGGTGTGTTCGCGGCGGGCGATGCGCGCCGCGGGCAGAGCCTGGTGGTGTGGGCCATCAATGAAGGCCGCGGAGCCGCACGCGAGTGCGACCGTTGGCTCATGGGCGCCACCGAACTCCCGTAATGGGGTCAGACCCCATTTGCTAGCAAAAGGGGCCGGACCTCGATCAGTCGGCTGGGCGCGCCTTGGCGATTGCGCTGGTTCGCGCCGCTTCGATGGCCGAGAGCTTTTTTTCGAGCGCGGCGCCGAAGTGCGCCAGTGGTTTCGAGGGAACCCTTGCCTCTGAAAGTTCGCGCTTCCTGATGGCCATCTGCGCGGTTTCGAATGCTTCGCGCAAGCTGGCCGCGTTTGGCAGGGCGTCACGGTAAAACGCCTCGCCGAAGTAAGTGAGATCGTTGTCGTCGGAGCAACCGAAAGAAGACCGATCGGCCGCCGCCGCCGTCAGGATGATGGAGTTCTCATCGCGCAACGCTTCGATGAAACTTCCCGAGTGGCACGCGGATATCACGACCACTTTCCAGCGCACCCCTGACTCGCGCAGCATATCGGCCAGGTCGGTCGCGCTGAGATCCCGCCAATAGCCGAGCTCGCTGCTCACGGAGATCGTCGCATCCTCCGAGCCGTGCGATGACAGGGCCAGGAACAGAACGTCATCGTCGAGATTCATGCGCTTGGCGACTGCATTCAGCGTATGGCGTAGCGCGGGCACGTTGGCCAGCGGATGGGTGTCATTGTCGCGCCGGTCGTTGACCAGGCGCAGGGATCGCCCCGCGGCACCATATCGATCGCCGATGCGCTTTTCGGCGAGGGCGATTTCCCCGGCAAAGACACGCTGACTGCCATATCCGGCGAAACCCACGAAGAAGGCATTGGTCACCGCCGCGTCGCGCGGCGCCAGCTTGTCGATCGCCGCCGTCAGCCGCGCCGATTGCTCGAACACCAACTGTTCGTTATCTCGTTGGATCGCCGCCGTTTGTTGGGGATCCGCTTCCGCCTGGTACCAGATTCCGGGCGAGAAATAGACTTTGCTGGATAGATAGAACATCAGCAGCGTGACCGCGAGGACCGAGCTTGCCGCAAGTCGTTGCCGTTTTCCGGTCAGCGACCGCATGCCGGCGACGAGATATCGGTCTGCCCATGCCATCAGCGCTATCGCGACCACGATGGCTCCAATCTTCGGCAGCTCCAGCGCGAACCAGATCATCACCACGAAGACGGGCAGGAACCCCAGCAGGAGCAGCATGGATCGCCGCAATTCGATGCGCGGCCTGCTTACACGCGCCATCACCCATCCCGTCAACAACACCGCGAGGATGAGCACGCCCGCCTCTGAAATCGTGTACCAGAACACCTCGACATCGCCATCGTAGTTGAGCCGATCCAGGCCCGCCCAGACGGCAAACGAAAGCACGCCTAACAAGATGATGGTGGTGTCACGGCCGAAAAGGCGAGCTCCATCCACCAGTCCCCACGCATGCACGCGAAGCAAGGCCGCGAGTTCCTGCGTCACGGAAGGCGGTTGCGCGGGCAATCGCTCCGCAGGCGCCGAACCCCGCAAATCCACTGCTGGCGCGGGCGACACCTCGGGTGGCGAGGCGACTCCCGTTTCATTGGTTGCGGCGATGAGCTCCCGCAGTCGGGATGCTGCCGCTGGCGCAGTCAACGGTACCGGGAGGTCGCGGGCCGGAATGACGTATGCGCTGAATGCATCTATCCACAGGAATACATGCTCATCGGTGTGCGTCACTTCACTGACGAGGGACCAACGATTGAAGCTCTCGGAATTCGATCGCTGCGCGCGGAATCCCGGCGCTTCGAACTCGAATACTGTCTCGCCCAGGAATGCTCCGCGCTCATCAGGAAGATAGGCGCGGCGCTGGATCAGGAATTGCACCCACCAGAGGCCGAAGAACAGGACCAGCGCGAGCGCCATCCCAGGCGGCCGCATCAGCGGCGGATCGGTGTTCAGCATGAACACGAAGGCGCAAACCCCTGCAACCCACACCGCTGTCGGTGCGGATCGCGTGAAGAGGTTGGCCTTCATTTGCTTGGCGCGCGCGACCCGGGATCCCAGGTGCATCATGAGCGCGCGCCAATCCGCATGGGTCAAAGTAGTTCGAACGGTGAGGCTTTCCATGCGACCTGTGTCCGGGTTGTATTGCCAGTCTGGCAGATGGCCCAACCGTGGCCGCGGCCGCATACCCGAACAGTGACCCAGCGCACGCCAGCATCCAATCGCGCGCCACCGCCGTAATTACCTGCGAAGACCGTTTTCCGCCGGCTCTCCCCCGGCGGGGAGGGCTGGCGTTGCGTTTTTCCGAGCTGCAGCGCTGGCCCTTTTTTGGCCGCCGCTACTGGCCGTAGAAGCGCGCCGCCTCGATCTCGTACATCTTTGACTCCATGAGCGGCCCGAAATACGCCTGTGGCTGCGACGGGGTCGCGCGTTCCTGCTTTTCGCGCTTCCTGATTTCCCGGCGCGCCGCCTCGAACGCGGCACGCAGGTTGGCGGCGTCCGGGAGCGAGTCACGGTAAAACGCCTCACCAAAATAGGTGAGATGCCGATCGTCGGAGCACCCGAAGGAGGTGCGGTTCTTCGCCGCGGCGGTGATGACGATGGTGCGATTGTCGGCGATCGCGTCGATGAAACTGCCGGCGTAACAAGCAGAGATCACGATCACTTTCCAGCGGATGCCGGACTCGCGCAGCATGCTGGCGAGGGCGTTGGCGCCGAGCGTCGTATCCGCCATGCCGGTGTTGCTGATCGACAGTGCCGCGCCCTTGTACCCGTGCGAGGAGAGCGCCAGGAACAACACGTCGTCCTGATCCAGGATCTTGCCGAGCCCGATCAGCGTGTGCCGCAGGCTCGGTGTGGTCGCCAATGGGAAGGCACTGAGGTCGCGCCGGTCGTTCACGAGCCGGATGGAGCGATCCGCCGTCTGGTAGCGCGCGTCGATCTGTTGCGCCGCGAGAGAGATTTCCTCGGCGAACACGCGCTCCTCGCCAAACCCCGCGAACCCCACGAAATACATCTGCGGCCCGGCTTGTGCGGCGTTCGCGAGGCGCGCCAGTTCGACGTCGATGCGCGCGATCTGCGCGCCCCAGAATGCATCCGCGTCGACATCCTGCGCAGCAGCCGGGACGGCTGCGAGCCAGAGAAACGGCAGCAATAGTCGGGCCTTCATTGGAGCGCATCCTGCCACATTTGTCCGCCGCCGTTTTCGGCTGCAGAATGCGTGGCGTCGGAAAACAAAACCGGGGAGAACGTCATGACCGAGCTCAGTGCGCTGTGGCTGCCGATCCTGTTAGCCGCTGTCTTCTGCTTCATCGCCAGTTCCGTGATTCACATGACGCCGCTGTGGCACAAGAATGATTTTCCGCAGTTGCCCGACGAGGCACAGGCACGCGCCGCGATCGGCGCGCTCAATGTTCCGCCCGGTGATTACATGGTGCCGCGCTGCCAGAGCATGAAGGACATGGGCTCGCCCGAGTTCAAGGAAAAGGTGGCCCAAGGGCCGAACTGGATCATCACCGCCATGCCGCCAGGGGCCAGCGGAATGGGGTCCAGCCTGTTCTTCTGGTTCCTGTTCCTGTTGTTAGTCGGGCTGTTCGCGGCGTACGTGTCCAGCCACGCACTGGCGCCCGGCGCGCACTATCACGACGTGTTCCGCTTCGTCGGCGCCACGGCGTTCATGGGTTTCGCGCTCGGACACATTCCGCAGTCGATCTGGTACCGGCGCGCGTGGAGCACCACGCTCAAGCACGTGTTCGACGGCCTCATCTACGCGTGCATCAGCGCCGGTACCTTCGGGTGGTTGTGGCCGAAGGCCGTCGGCATGTGAAATGGGGGCGCGGCATCGATGATGCCACCGCCTCCTAACTACGTCCCGTTCCGCTCCCCGGCACCGTGCGCAGCGAAATCAACACGCAGCAGAACACGAGCACGGCCGACACGACGTAAGGCGCGCCGGGCAGGATCACCGGCGCGGCGGGCGTCGCGAAATAGCTGAACAGCTGCGTCATGAAGATCGGCGAGATGATGGCGGCGATGCTCGCGAGGCTGGCGACGGCGCCCTGCAGCTCGCCCTGCGAGCTTGGCCCCGCCTGCTTCGACATCACGCTCTGCACCGCCGGATTGGCGATGCCACCCAGCGAGCCGATCACGATGGCCGGATAGATCATCCAGCCCTGGGGTACGAGCGCGTAGCCAACGAAGCCCACCGTCATCAGCAGGAAGCCGATGACGATCGCTCGGCGCTCGCCGAGCTTGGGCACCAGCACGCCCGTCAGTCCACCCATGACGATCACGGTCATGACGCCAACGAAGGTCAGCGACCAGCCAACCTCGGAGGGGCCCCAGCCGAATTTGAGCTGCGTGTAGAACATCCACACCGCGGGCAGCGAGTCGTGGGCCACCTGGTAGAGGAACACGGCGAACAGCAGTCCCGTGACCATGGGTAGATGGGTGAGGCTCTTGAAGGCGCCGAACGGATTCGCGCGCGCCCACTCGAACTTGCGGCGCCGTTCCACCGGCAGCGACTCCGGCAATACGAACCAGCCGAAAGCCACGTTCGCCAGCGCGAGCGCCGCGGCCGCGAAGAACGGCGCGCGCAAGCCGATGTGCTCCGCCACGAAGCCGCCGATCACCGGGCCGAGCGTGAAGCCGCAGCCCCAGGCGGCGCCGATGAAGCCGAAATTCTTGGCGCGATTGCTGTCGTCGCTGATGTCGCCGATGTAAGCGCCGGCGGTCGAGAATGATGCGCCGAATACGCCGGCAAACGCGCGGCCGATGAACAGCCAGACCATCGAAGTCGCCAGACCGGTCAACAGGAAATCCACGCCGAAGGCGAACAACGAGGCGAGCAGGATGGGCCGGCGGCCGAACCGGTCGCTCAAGTTTCCAAATACCGGCGCCATGAAAAACTGCAGCAGCGCGTACACCGCCATCAGGTACCCGCTCCAGTCGGCCGCCGTGCTCACCGGCTCGCCGGTGAGCTGCATGATTACCCCGGGCAGCGACGGGATGATGATTCCGAACCCCAAGCTGTCGATGAATACAGACAGCAGGACGAATGTCAGGGCGGCACGGGATGACGTCATGGGGGGCGGCATTGTCCGGCATATGTCAGGTCCCGTGCTAGAGTTTCCGGGAGCTGCATCCAGCATCTGTCGCACCGCGTAGAACACAGCATGAACCGGATCGAAACCCTCCCACTGGAGATCGAGCTCGCCCAGCTGCTGCAGCGTTGCGCCGCGCAGGACTCGACGGCCTTCCGCGCTCTGTACGACAAGACCTCGCCCATCCTCTTCGCGCGCCTGCTGCGCATGCTGCGGCGGCGCTCGGTAGCCGAGGAAGTCCTGCAGGATGTGTTCGTGCGCATCTGGCAACGCGCCGCGCAGTTCGAGGCGCACCGTGGCCGCGCGCTCGCCTGGATGGTGACCATCGCGCGTTACTGCGCCATCGATCTCATCCGCCGCGAACGCATGACGCTGGTGTCCGACGAATCGCTGGCCGAAATCGCCGACGAGTCTGCGACCGAGGGTGCCGGCCTCGAGAAACCTAACAACTTCGATCACTGCATCGGGCTGCTCAACGAGAACACCCGCAAGTGCCTGACGCTGGCCTTCGTCGAAGGACGCTCGCACGAGGAAATCGCGCGCCTCACGACCAATCCGCTCGGCAGCGTCAAGAGCTGGATCCGGCGCGGACTGCTCGCGCTCAAGGACTGCCTGTCGTCCGAGAGGCAGGCGACATGAAGAGCGCCAACCGCGAACTGGTCGACCGTCTCGCGGCCGAATACGTACTGGGCACATTGCGTGGCCGCGCGCGCCGGCGCTTCGAGCGCTGGCTGCTGTCGCCGCAGGTGGGGGCACTCGTGAAGGCTTGGGAAGAGCGGCTCGCGGGCCTCGAACCGCAGCTCGAACCGGTGGCGCCGCCCGCCAACGTATGGCGCGGCATCGAGGCCAAGCTCGAGCTGCGCAGGCTCAAGCGCCAGCCCGCCATGCGCTGGATGGCCATTGCCGCCTCGCTGATCTTCTTCGTGGTGGTCGGGGTGTACGTCGTCAAGCCGCCGGCGACTTCCCAGCTCACGCAGCAGTCCTTCCTGCAGGCCGACCCGCAGACTATCTACTGGCGCGTCGAAGTCCTCGGCGACAACCAGGAGCTGCGCCTGCACGTCCACAACGTGCACGACCTTCCGCCCGGCAAGGCGCACGAGCTGTGGGCGCTGCCCGAAAACGGCGGCGCACCGGTGTCGCTCGGCCTCATGCCGCACACCGGCGACCAGCATCGCGTGCTCAGCGCCACGCAACGGGCCGCGCTCGGCGGCTCGCGCCAGATTGCGGTCAGCCTGGAGCCCGCCGGCGGCTCGCCGACCGGCGCTCCGACCGGTCCGGTGCTGCTCGTGGCGCCCCTCTCGAAGGCCTGAACCGCGCCGGGGTTTCCACCGTCAGGCAGGTGTGAAGTCGTTCTCAATCCGGGACTTACGGGCGCCCGCATTATGAGAGCTGCGCCCACCTGCGGCGCGGCGCGACTGCATAAAGTCAACCCCATGAGAGAGCCGTCTGGTCACGGCATCCGTGGCCTCGAGCGCCGCGGATGTCTTTTGGCGTTGCTGTTGTTCGCGCTGTTCGGCGTGAACACCGCGCACGCGCAGGCCATCGCGCGTTACTCGCGCGACACCGGCAACATCAACTTCGTCACCACCGGTGGCTCGCTGCGCGATTCGCCGAACACCACCTCGCCTTGCACGGTCAACACCACCAGCACCCAGACTCTTTCCGGCATTCCGGCCTTGCGCACGGTGCGCGCGGCGTATCTGTACTGGGGTGGCTCCGGCTCGCCCGACAACACCGTCACGCTGAACGGCACCGCCGTGACGGCGTCGCGCACGTTCACGCGCACTTTCAACAACGGCACTTCCTTCCCGTTCTTCGGTGGCTTCGCCGTCGTCACCAACCTGGTCGCCGGCAACGGCAGCTACACGTTTGGCGGCCTCACGGTGAATACGGGCACGCCGCACTGCGGCTCGCAGGCTGTGGTGGGCGGCTGGTCGCTCATCGTCGTCTACGAAGGCGCGGCCGAGCGCCTGCGCGCCATCAACATCTACGACGGCCTCGACTATTTCTACGGCAGCCAGGTCACGCAGACGCCCGACGGCTTCCGTGTCCCGGCGGCCAACATCGACGGCCGCGTCGCCGTGTTCACGCTCGAAGGCGATCCGCAGAATTCCCAATCCTCCGGCGGCTTTAGCGAAGCGCTGATCTTCAACGGCACGTCGCTCAATGACGGGCTGATCCCCACCGGCAGCGATCCGACCACGCAGCAGTTCGACGGCACCATCAACACTCAAGGTGTAGTCACCAGCTACGGCATCGACGTCGACCAGTACGATGTGAGCGCGCTGCTGTCACCGGGCCAGACCAGCGCCACCACCGTGTACTCCGCCGGCGCCGACCTGGTGCTGCTCATGGCGCAGGTGGTCAGCGCCACCTCCGACCCGGCCGTGGACCTGAGCGTCACCAAGACGCACACCGGCACTTTCGTGTCCGGAGCCACGGGGACCTACACCATCACGGTGGCGAACGCCGCCGGCGCCGAGCGCGAAGACAACACGGTCACCGTCACCGACACGCTGCCCGCCGGGCTCACCTTCAGCTCCGCCAGCGGCACCGGCTGGACCTGCAGCGCGGTCGGCCAGGTGGTGACCTGCACGCACGCGCCGACGCTCAATGCGGGTGCCGCTTTCCCGCCGATCACGCTGACCGTGAACGTGCTGGAGTCCGCGGCGGCTTCCGTCACCAACTCGGTGACCGTGAGCTCGCCCAGTTTCGACGCCACGCCGGCTAACAACACCGATACCGACGCGACCGCGACGCTCGATCCGAACCTCTCGACGTCGAGCAAGACGCGTCGTCGATCTCAACGGCGGAGAAGCCTCTCCCGGCGACACGTTGCGCTACACGGTCACGCTCACCGAGTCGGCGGGCGCCCAGGCAATCAACGTCGTCGATGACCGACGACATTCCGGGCAACACCACGTTCGGCAGCTTTGTATCGATTCCCGCGGGCGCCGCCAGTGTGTTTGCGCCGGCGCCCGCCGGGGCCAACAACCTCGGGCTCATCACCGTCTCCGGCATCACCGTGCCGGCCAGCGGTTCGGTCAACGTGGTGTTCGACGTGATCGTGGCCAACGTATCCCCGGGATCGGAGATCGACAACGAAGCCATTGTCACGAACCCGAACGGCCCGGACGCGACGCCCGATGCACCACAAGTCGTCGTGAATCCGTCGCTGATGCCGGGCAGCGGCACCAAGCAGCTTTACCTGTGGAGCGCGCCGCTGCAGCTGTCGCGCACGCGCCCCAGCGGCGCGCACGCGGTGCAGACCATCAATGGCGACAACCAATCGCTGAGCTTCACGATGACGCCGTCGTTGCAGAGCGCGCTGACGCTCAACGGCGGCAACTTCGCGGTGAATCTGTTGCTGGCGCGCACCGGCAACACCTTCAACACCACCCGCAATGTGACGGTCACGTTGAGCAATTCGGCGCTCGGCACCATCGACAGCGACACGGTGTCGTTCACCTCCGCCACGGTCACCATGCGCACCTTCACGCTGAACACCGCCGGCGTGACCGCGCCCGCCGGCTCGACGTTCACGCTGCTGGTGAACAACAACAGCAGCAGCAGTTCCACCCGCTCGGTCAGTCTCACGCCGTACAACGGCGCGGGCTATTCGCGCGTCGACCTCAACAGCGCCACCGTCATCAACGTGAACAGCGTGCAGACCTGGAACGCGGCCTTCAATGGCGGCGCACTGCAGGGCACGTTTTATCCAGGCGCGAGCGTGTTCGTGCGCGCCGCGATCAGCGATCCGTTCGGCAGCTTCGATATCTCCAGCGCGCGCATCACCATCATCGATCCGGCCAACGTCACCCAGGTGAACGACCAGCCGATGATCGCGCAAGGAGCGCCGGCTACTTGCAATTCGACCAGCGCCGCGGTCTGCGTTTTCCAATACCAATTCACCGTGCCCGCATCGCCGTCGCTCGGCAACTGGACCATTCGCGTCATCGGCAACGAAGGCGTCGAGGGGGTCACCGATCTGGGCCTGGGCACGTTCGTCGTTGCCATCCCGCAGCCGTCGCTCACCATCCTCAAGACTTCGACGGTGCTCTCGGATCCCGTGAGCGGCAGCAACCCGAAGCGCATCCCTCTCGCCGTGGTGCGTTACGACGTATCCGTGACCAACACCGGCCCGGGTACGGTGGACTCCGGCACGCTGGTGATCACCGATCCGGTGCCGGCCGCCGCGTCGATGTATGTCGCGACCACCTCGGGAGATCCCGTGGTTTTCCTGAATGGCGCGACGGCCAGCGGGCTCACGTACAACTATGCCGCCAACGTGACGTATTCCTCGGTGGGCGCGAGTGGCCCGTGGACTCATTCGCCGGTTCCCGACGCCAATGGCTTCGATGCCGCGGTGCGGGCCGTGCGCATTGCGCCGACGGGAGTGATGAGCGCCGCCGGCAGCGGCAACCCCTCGTTCACCATCCAGTTCCGGATCCGCATCAACTAGTCGGTTGCACCGGATCGAAGCGATTTCGGTGCGCCTGCACCCATCCTGGGACGTCACTTTTCAGACGGGCTGTCAGACAGCGGAATTACACCCGTTCCCGGCGATTTTTGAGGCTAGCGAGTTGGCACGCGGATTGCTTTATCCAGTCCGTCTGCGGAATGTTCTCCTCCCCCCTCGTGAGACTTTTTGCTGGACAGACGCGTGCAGGAACGGAAGGGCCTGCACGCGTTTTTTTTGTTTGCTGGAAAACGTCGGCGCAAATCCACTCCGGATGTAATGGCCACTGACACGCCGCCAGCATGCCCGCGCATAGAGTTGGCGCCATGCGTACCGCGTTCATCGTCATTGCCTGCCTGATCTCCGGCATCTGCGCCGCGTCCACCTACCGGGAGGTGCAACGTGCGGTCACGGACGACCAGTTGTTGCAAAACGCGGGCGTAACCCTGGCCGATGCACAGCTGCGCAAGCAATGCTCCGCCGCGGTGATCGAAACCGATGACCCGCCGGAGTTCTTCGACTGTGTTTATGTTCAAACCGACAAGGACCTGAACCTCTTCAGTCTCGAAGACGGGTATCTCATGTCCGAGCTGCAGCTGAAGCTGCACAACATGGACGGCGTGGCGCTGCAGCACATGGGCCGTTACTCGCAGGTGCAGATTTTCAGCGGCGATCGCGTGACCGCGCTGTACATCCACGGCAGGCAGTGGATCGATCCCAAGCAGACCGAGAGCGTGTACCAGTGGCTCGTCGATCACGGCGTGCAGTCGCGCGAGCCGCGCAAGTGGATCGGACCCTGATAGAAACCAGCGCTTGACAAACAAACAAGGACGCCTAGAATGCGCGCCCTCATGAAACCTAACTACCACGACATTCAATTTACGCACGCCTTTGCCGCGCCGCCGCGCGCACGCGAAGGTGTCGAACTGATCTGCTAGCCCTTCATTTGCGGAGGGCGGCATTCGGCTGCTCTCCGGCAAGTCTCTGACGAGGCCCCGGTCGGCTGCCGCCACCGGGGCCTCGTCATTTGGGGCGGGGCCCCAGCGCCCGTACTCAAAAGAAAGTCATGACTCTGCACAAGTTGTTGCCTGATCAAACAGACCGCGCCTCGCCGATGAGCGTGCAGGTGTCGTTGACTCAAGAGCTCTACGACATCAGCGATGCGATCGTGCGCACGCGTGCCATCCAGGCGTTCGACCACGCCGCGAAGGCATATCCGATCCACCGTATCGTGCGCTGCGCGGTGCGGCGAAAAATCGGGCTCGTGTTCGACGATCTCGCGTTGCAGATGGGCTGCGCTGCCCAACGCATGGGCGTCGGCAGTCTGCTGCTCGACGGCCCCGGGGTTTTCATCGGCGGTGAGGGCTACTCCAAGGGCGAATACGTCTCGTGCACGTTCCGCGTGTGGACCGACTCGCTCGCGCGCCTCGAGGAAGTGCGCCAGCGTCTGCTGCACGTGATCGGCGACCAGCGCCTGCGCGACCAGATGTTCGTGGTGGACTGGAACTTCTGCAATTCGCGCGGCACGCTCATCAGCACTTCGTTCGACGAGATCGCGGATGACCTGCTGCTCGACGAGGCGTACCCGTCGCTCGGCAGGCGCGTGGACGAGTTCGTCGAGGGCTACCTGCAAGCGCGCGAAACCGTGCTGATCCTTCAGGGTCCGCCGGGCACCGGCAAGACGCGGCTGGTCCGGGCGATTCTGGCCGCCATGTCGCGCCGCAAGGGCGACAGCGCCAAGGTCATGTACACGGCCGACAAGCGTGCGCTCGAGAATGACGAAATCTTCGTGGATTTCATCACCGGGTCGCACGACGCGTTCGTGATCGAGGATGCGGATCACCTGCTCAAGGCTCGCACCAGCGGGAATTTCGAGCTGCACCGCTTTCTCGGCATCGCCGATGGTGTGGTGCGTGCGCAGAGCCGCAAGGTGATCTTCACGACCAACCTGCCCAACATCAACGACATCGACGATGCGTTGCTGCGGCCGGGCCGGTGCTACGCGGTGAAGAACCTGCGCAACCTCGAGCCGGCGGAAGCGTTGCGGCTCGCACAGACAGTCTGCGGGACGGACACGGAAACCGCGGCGCGCGCCTGCGGCAAACTCGCTGCGGCGGGAGCGAAGGCGTACTCGGTGGCGCAGGTGTATCGCGCGTGTGTTTGATGGGTTCCCACCCAACTCACTTCATCGATGTGCCGGACTCCAATGCTAGGAAATGGGGAGTGCCCCATTTACAGGTGCAGGCGGTAGAAGACCACGTACTCGCCTTCGCCCGGATCCAACTCGAGACACCAGCCGGTGTCTTTCCTGTCGCGGTAGAGGTTGGCGGCAATCCAACCGACCACCGGCGTGCGGCGCAGCTCGGGCGTGAGAAGGCGCGCGCGCATGTCGGTGTTCTTCGGGAACGGCAGCGGCTTGAGGCCCGGCGAGAGGTCGAGGAACAGCGGGCTCTCGAGATTGCGCGGCGCGCGCTTTCTCGCGGATCTGACGTCGAGCGCCATGTTCGCGGCGTGCGGAATTTCCATCGGTGCGGCCGGACGCCGCTGCGCATCGTCGGCCGCCATCGCGAGCGGACCCGCCATCACGCCGAGCGCAAGCCCGAACATGCGCCCGTCACGGATGCGAAGGATCTTCGCGGTTTTCATCGCGATCAGGTTAGGAGTGTCCGCGGCGCGCTAGCAAGAGCGGAACGTGCACGGCAGCGCCTTTCGCCAACAACGTCGCGAATATTGTCTGGTCGCTGACGTCGACCGAACAATAATTCGCCCGAAATGCGCCGTCCCCGTGCCACACTTCACAGCATCGGAGCGAAAGCTGTGCCATGACCGTCGACCAAACAATCAACGCGTGGCTCGCGCCAATAGCCGACTGGCTGGGCAGAGTCGTGTTCTTCACGGTCCCGGTTGCCGGCGCCGACCTGCAACTCATCGTGGTGTGGCTCATCGTCGGCAGCATCGTCTGCACGCTGGCATTCCGATTCGTCAACCTGCGCGGCTTTCGCCATTCGATGCACGTGATCCGCGGTGATTATTCGAGCAGCAAACATCCCGGCGAGGCGACTCCCTTCCAGGCGCTGAGCACCGCCGTCTCCGGCACCGTAGGCCTCGGCAGCATCGGCGGCGTCGCGGTGGCCGTTACGGTCGGCGGTCCGGGTGCCGCGCTGTGGATGGTGGTTGCGGGTTTTCTCGGCATGAGCATCAAGTTCGCCGAAGTCACGTTGGCCCTTAAATACCGCCGCGTGCGCGATGACGGCACGGTCACCGGCGGGGCGATGTACTACGTGCCCGAGGCATTCAGGCGGCGCGGTCTGCCGCGGCTCGGCAAATTCCTCGCCGGCTTTTTCTGCGTCGCCGCCATCGGCGGCTCGGTGACAATCTTTCAGGTTAACCAGGCCTACGCGCAAGTGCGTGCCGTCACGGGTTTCGACCAGGCGTTTATGTTCGGACTCATGGTCGCGGTGTGGATCGGCATCGTGTTGTTCGGTGGCATGCGCCGCATCGTGAAGTGGACCGGCAAACTCTCGCCGTTCATGTGCCTGCTGTATGTCGTCGCCTGCCTCGTGGTGCTGGGCGCGAACTTCACGAACATTCCTTCTGCGCTTGCCACCATCGTGCGTGAGGCTTTCGCGCCAACCGCTGTCGCCGGCGGCATACTCGGCGCTCTCATTCAGGGCTTCCGGCGGGCCGCGTTCGCCAACGAAGCCGGCATCGGTTCCGCGCCCATGGCCCATGCGACAGTACGCACCAACGAACCCATGTCGCAGGGCTTTGCCGCGCTCATGGAGCCGTTTCTCGACACCGTCATCATCTGCCTGCTCACCGCGCTCGTGGTGGTGGTTAGCGGCGTGTACCTGACCAGCCCGAATGAAGGCATCCACCTCACCTCGGATGCGTTCGCCACCGTGGTGCCCTGGTTCCCGGCCGTGCTGGCCGTCGTCGCCGTGCTGTTCGCGTTGTCGACCGTTCTCGCCTGGGGTTATTACGGCGAGCAGGCCTGGACGTGGCTGTTCAGCGAGAAAAAAGCCAGCCGCGTGGTGTACCGGCTGTTCCTGTGCACCATGTTGTCGATGGCCGCGACGCTCAACCTCGACCAGGTGGTCAACATCGTCGACTCGTGTAGTTTCCTCATGGCCATTCCGAATATCCTCGGTATCTATCTACTGCTGCCGGAGTTGCGGGCAGATCTCGCCAGTTACTGGCAACGGGTGGTGCTGAAGGGCACCGCGGAGAAGCAAAGTGTCGCGTAAGTCTTATCTGTGGATGCTGTTGGTGATCTATGCCATCTGGTGGGTGGTGATGGCCATCAAGCCGCTGCATTTCGACGACTGGCTGGTCGAGAACGTGCTGGTGGTGTTTGCGGTGGCGCTGCTGGGCTTCACGTACAAGCATTTCCCGCTGTCGCGCATCTCGTACACGTGCATCTTCGTGTTCATGATGTTGCACGCGCTGGGCGCGCACTACACCTACGCGAAAGTGCCATACGAGGAATGGCTGCCCTTTCTCGGCGGCGGCCGCAATCACTTCGACCGCCTGGTGCATTTCATGTACGGCCTGCTGTTGGCGTACCCGATCCGCGAGATGTTCCTGCGTATCGGCAACGTGCGCGGTTTCTGGGGTTATTTCCTGCCGCTCGACCTCACCATGTCCACGTCCATGCTCTACGAGCTCATCGAGTGGGCCGCGGCGGAAGTCCTCGGCGGCGATCTCGGCGCGGCCTATCTAGGCACGCAGGGCGACATCTGGGATGCGCACAAGGATATGGCGCTGGCCTCGCTCGGTGCGTTGATCGCCATGACCATCACCTACATCGTCAACCGCAACATGCAGCGGGACTTCGCCGCCGAATGGGCGGAGAGCATTCGGGTGAAGCGGAGGAGGCCTCTTGGGGAGGAGGCGATCGTCAAGTCTATCTAGCAGCCCTCGATCGGAACGTGAACGTAAGAATCTGAATCGCTCAGGTTCGAGCGCTCGCTGCTTCGCGCGCCGGACGGCGTTCGCTTGCCCGAGGCTCGCGCGCCAGAGCTGTCAGCGCATGAATGTGGGTGGGTGCTAACGCGCGGGGTAGGGACGAATTACCAAGAGGAGCTGCGCGCGGGAACGCCTCGGGCTGCGCCGCTCAGACGCTCGCGCTCGAACCTGAGCGATTCAGATTCTTACGTTCACGTTCCGATCGAGGGCTGCGGGGGGTGGTCGATGCCGCGGGTGGGAGAAGAGCGTCGGGCTCGCCGATGGCTGGCGGGGCGAGGCCCATTTATAGTGGAGCCATGAACGTGTCCAGCAACGATGGTCTGACGCAGCTGCGCGACGCGCTGCGAAAATTCGCCGACGAACGCGACTGGGACCAGTACCACAGCCCGAAGAACCTGGCTTCGGCGCTGGCGGTGGAAGCGGCGGAGCTGCTCGAGCGATTTCAATGGTTGACCGAGGATCAGTCGCGCAAGCTATCGCCCGACGAGCTCGAAAAGGTGCGGCACGAGATGGCCGACGTGCTCAATTACCTGGTGCGACTCGCCGACAAGCTCGACGTGAACCTGCTGGAGGCGGCGAGCGAGAAGATCGAGCTCAACGCGCAGAAATACCCGGTGGACAAATCACGCGGTAGTGCCAAGAAGTACTCGGACCTCTAGTTCAAGGGTGCCCTTGCCGGGCCGCTGCCGCCCAGCACCCGTTCCCGTGCCGATTCCGCCGTCTCCGCCTGGGCCGCCGCCCCGTACAAGGCCGGCGTCCAGCCCACATCCGGCTTCAGATCCGGATCGAACTGCGCGTTGTACAACGCGACAAAATCCGTCGGCCGGCAGGCGTCCTTCTCGCGCCAGCAATTGCCGACCGCCGTCATGCGCGTACCCTTCTTGCCGTCGATGACTTCCATCGGCCCGAAGCTCGCGCTCATGTCGAAGTAATTGTTCTCGGCGTACAGCTGCGATTCCGTGCCGGCGCCCCAGCTCGAGCGGTAGTTAGTATTCCTGTCGGCGCGATAAAGGTTGTTGTACACGTGCACCTTGCCGTACCGCACGCGCGGCGTGCGCTGGCCCGTGCCGTCGAAAAAGTTGTGATGCAGCGTGACGCGCAGGTGTTCACGGTCCTCCGGCGCGCTATCGGAATTACCGATGAGCATTGTCTTGTCGTGCGAGGCGAAATGATTCCACGACACAGTGACGAGGTCCGACTCGTTGGTGATGTCGAGCAGGCCGTCGTGCACCTGGTAACGATGTCCGAAATACACTGGTTGCGTCTCATCCGTGGTCCTCACATCGGCAAAGCGGTTGTGGTCTATCCAGACGTGCGTGGCATGGCTCACGCTGATGGCGTCGTACTGCGCGTTCCAGTTGCCGGTCACGCCGTCGGTGGGCGACCACTCGGGGAAACAGTCCGCGGTGTCCTCGAAGCTGATGTTGCGCACGATCACGTTCATCGGCTGGCTGCCACCGTTGCCGGAGATGTCTAGCCAGGCGCCGATCAGCGCGGCATCGGTGCCGAGGCCGAAGAGCGTGGTGTTGGGCGGGATGCGAATGCGCACGCGCGCGGCTTGCGCCGCAGCCGAAGCGAGGCGCGCTTCCTCCTGGCCGCCGGCCGGGTTGTTGCGGCCATACGGGCCTTCCGGGTCGTACATCGTCAGGAATGCGTGGATCGAGTACATCTCGCCCGTGCCCGGATCTGGCCGCGCGTAGTCAATGCAGGAAAGCGGCATACCCGCGTCGTCCACGTTCACATCGATCATGCCTTTGAGGTAGAGCAATTTCGGCGTCGCGTCCGGAAAGCCCAAGGCCGCTATCAGTTCCTTGCGACTGGTGACCGTGACCGTGCGGGTCGCAGCCGCGCCCGAGCCGCCGGTGGTGCCCTGGGGCAGGGCAGCCGATTGCATCGAGCCCCAGCCATCGTTGGCGGCCAGAACTTCGCGGCCGGGGTCGCCGCCGGGCACGGCTGCCCGTGCGGTGCCCAGGAGGAAACCGATGGACAACATGTACGCCAACGCCCGCGCCAAGCAGGGTAAAAACATCGATTTCCCTCAATAAAACCGCTTGTTTGGCGGCCAGACAAATGCAGACCGCGAAAATGACACCGGTGACAGCCTGAGAGGCTTTCCGGCGCGAAGCAAGCGTTTGTTCGGTTTCATCGCGCGGCTGGGAAAATGGTCACAGAATGGCCCCGGATGATGCGGCGCATCTTTTACATACCGTGCGCTAGATAGCGCAGAATCCGCCGCACGTCAGAAGGATCGGAAGTTCATGCCCACTAACTACGTCCTCGTCGATTTCGAAAACGTACAGCCCGACAGCCTCGCGGCGCTCGCCAACGGCCAGTTCCGCGTCAAGGTGTTCGTCGGCGCCACCCAGGCCAGGGGGCGCATCTCCTTCGAGCTTTCGCATTCCATGCAGATGCTGGGTGCGAATGCGGAGTACGTGAGGATCGCACGCAGCGGACCCAATGCGGTGGACATGCACATCGCTTACTACGTGGGCCGGCTGCTCGAGAAAGAACCGAACGCGGTGGTCCACATCATCTCGAAGGACACGGATTTCGATCCGCTCGTCGAATACCTGCAGGCCAAGGGCGTTGCCTGCAAGCGCGTGAAATCGATAGCCGAGATTCCGAAGCAACAGGTGCCTCGCGGCGCCGCGGCAAAAGCCGTCGTCAAGCACACCCCGCATGTCCCCACGCCGCGCCGGCCGCACGCGGAAAAGCTGGCGCCCATCATCAAGCACCTGCATTCGCTCAGCGGCAAACCGGCGACTTCCAAGAAACTGACGCAGACCATCGCCAGCTATTTCAAACAGCATGGCGGCGAGCTCGGCGACAAGACCGTGGCGCTGATCATCGACGAGCTGGTGCGGCTCAAGTACGTGAGCCAGAACGGCACGAAGGTCAGCTATCACCTGAGCTGAATGGCCTTCGAGTTCATGGCCCGATTCGCCCGCAAAAGTTCCCTGCGCGCGCTTCCGGATGCACAGAGCCTGCCTGTCAGACTTTCCCGCAATCCCCCGACGTGGGGAGGCGCGGATAACGCGCGATCGCTAGACTTCCGGGCTCTAACAATGGCAGAAAGGACTCTCCGTGCGCATACCGTTTTCCTCGCTTGCAGTCGTCTTTTCGGCGTTGCTCCTGTCACCCGCGGCGCATGCGCAATGGACCGGCAAGGCGGAGCTCGGCATCCTTCTGTCCGACGGCAACACCGAAGCGAAATCCGCCAACACCAAGTTCGACCTCAAGCACGAGGGAGAGAAATGGATCAACACGTTCTTCGTTGGTGCGCTGTACGGTGAGAATGCGAGCTTCGCGACCGCCGAGCGTTACGAAACGAAATATCAGGCGGATTTCAAGATCAACGATCGGCTCTCATGGTTCGGTGCACTGCGCGGCGAGCAGGACCGCTTCAGCGGCTTCGCGTATCAGGCTACGGCGTCGACCGGCGCAACCTACAAATTCATCGACAGCCCCATCACCAAGTTCCAGGTTTCGCTCGGTGCCGGTTATCGGCGCCTGAAGGACGAGATCCTGGTGAAGACAGATGCGGGCGAAGTCATCGACCGCATCGAAGGCGACAACGAGAGCGAGCCAGTGGGCACACTGAGCTCCGAGTACGAGCACAACTTCACCGAAAACACCAAGATCACCAACAAGCTGCTCGCGGAATCCGGCTCGGACAACACTGCGCTGCAAAACGATCTTGCGCTGCAGGTCAGCATGACCGAGACACTGGCGCTGGCCGTGGGCTTCGGCGTGCGCTACAACACTGATCCGCCACCGCTTGCCGAAGACACCGACATGCTCACCACCGTCAACCTGGTCTACAACATCCAGTGAAGCCAGCGCGCCTATTGCCGGCAGTGATTTCGGGCGCATGGCTCGCGCTGGTCGGCCCGCGCCCGCGCTGGCGCAGGCCGCCGGCAACGCCGCCGGGGTCACCGGCAGCAGCGCCAGCATCAGCGTCGCCACCGGACCGCACGCGGGCAAGTACAACTTCTCGCCCAACGAAGCCTGTGTGATCGCCGCATTCGGCGACAAGCCGTTGCGCCTCTCCGTGGTGTTGTCGTCCGGGAACTCGTCGCTGTCCATCGACATGCCGAACATCGATGACCAACACGCCAACCAGATTCAGATCGTCCTGGTGGTGGCCGACAAGAAGGCCGGCGCGAGCATGAAGGGTACCGCCAGCACCACCTACGAAATCGACACGCGGCCCGACGCGGCGCTCGAGCCGTATCAAAAAGCCGAACGCGCCACGCGAGGCACGACGGGCAAGGCCAAGACGCAGCTGATGGTGCAGGGCGGTAGCGCACTGCTGAGTTTCAGCGGCGAGACCGCGACCGGGGTGAAGCTGGAGGGCGAGGTCACCTGCCGGAAGATGTAGTGGGACGCGGCTCGACCGCCTGTTTTACTGCTATCGTGCCCCGTCCAGAAAGGGACAAACAAGAATAACAAGAGGAGATCTCGATGCCCGTTCTCAAGCGTTCCGTCGCCGAGTTGTTAGGCACGTTCTGGCTGGTGTTCGGCGGCTGCGGCAGTGCCGTGTTGGCCGCAAAATTTCCCGAGGTCGGCATAGGCCTGGTCGGCGTCTCGCTCGCCTTTGGCCTCACCGTGGTCACCATGGCCTATGCCGTAGGGCACATCTCGGGCGCGCACTTCAATCCCGCGGTGACGCTCGGGTTGTTAGCCGGGGGACGTGTGAAGCCGGCGGACGTGCTGCCGTACATCGTCGCGCAGGTGATCGGTGCGATCCTCGCCGCCTGGGCGCTGGCCACCATCGCATCCGGCAACGGCACCGACGCGCTCGCCGGTGGGCTCGCTGCCAACGGCTTCGGCGATCACTCGCCCGGCGGCTACTCGCAGAGCACCGCCTTCCTCACCGAAGTGCTCATGACCTTCTTCTTCCTGCTGATCATCCTCGGCGCCACCGACCCGCGTGCGCCGGCGGGGTTCGCGCCATTGGCTATCGGCCTCGCACTGGCGCTGATCCACCTGGTGAGCATTCCGATCACCAATACATCGGTGAACCCGGCGCGCAGCACCGGCCCGGCGTTGCTGGTCGGCGGCTGGGCAGTGCAGCAACTCTGGCTGTTCTGGGTCGCGCCCATCCTCGGCGCCGTGTTCGCCGGCGGCGTGTGGCGCTGGCTGAGGTAGCGCGGATCCGGTGGTGACGCGGACTAGCTAGTCCGCGTCACCGCGTTTTCCCCGTGAGCCGGCCTTGCCAAGGCCCTGGCATCCCGGCGCGGCGAGCCGCGTCCCCGTTTCCCAGCAAATCAGGAATGTCCCCATTTCTGCGGGAATTTGTCACACAACGGTGGATTCGCGTGGGATCGCGTGCGCGCAGCGCCTGCACACGGGGCTACTGTGAGTCTCGATCATGACAAGGACGTCACATGCGAGTAGTGAACACATTGGATGAGTTGCTACAGCTGCCGCGCGACGCACGCGTGAATGGATTCCGCGCGCGCGAGCTGCTGCAGCTGGAGATTCCCGCTCTCACGCGCCATGCGCTCGCCGGCGCGCAGGATGCGCTCAATAGGCTGCAGGAGCGCGGCGGCAGCCTTGCCGGCGCGGCCACCATGCTGGTCGCGATGATCTTTGGCGTCCTCAAGGTCTTCTACCGCAACCCATCGATTTTCAGCTGGCACGCGTGCGCCGAGCTCGTCGCCGTGCTGGCGCTGTCATTCGCCTTGGGGAGCCTCGCAAAGCTCGCCGCGCTCGCCTTCAAACGCTGGCAGTTCGCCCGCGGCTGCCGGGCTCAGTACCACATGCTGTCGATGCTTCTGCGCGATTCCACGCCCCAGTAGTTACCGCCTTAGCAGGACGAGTCTCACCCCCATACAGACAGCGCCTATAAGTCATGAACCGTTCGCCGCTACCGAATCGGGTCTCCGTGGGCGACAGTTTGCGCATGAAACCCACATCTTCGATGTCCTTGGCCTGCGCGCTGGCCGTGCTCCTGCTGGCCGGCTGCAAACCCGCGGTCGATCAACCTACTGCCGCGGTACCGCCCGCGAGCACGCAAACTGATGTTGAGGCCGAAGGTCCAGAGCGACCACGCAGCGCCAACGTCAGCGGCCTGCCGGACTTCACGCCGTTGGTGGAACGATATGGCGATGCGGTCGTGAACGTGGAAGTCATTGGCACCGCGCAACTGGGTGCGGGCGAGTCCGGCGGTGCCGAGGATCCCCTGAGTGAATTCTTCCGCCGCTTCGGCATGCCCGGTCCCGAAGGAGGTATGCCGCGCGGCGGTGCGCCGGTGCTGCGCGGCAATGGGTCTGGCTTCATCGTGACATCGGATGGCTACATCCTCACCAACGCGCACGTGGTGGCGGAGGCTGATGAAGTCACGGTGCGCCTGACAGACCGCCGTGAATTTCCCGCCAAGGTGATCGGCAGCGATACCCGCACCGATGTCGCGGTGATCAAGATCGACGCCAAGGCCAAGCTGCCGTCGGTGAAGATCGGCAACCCGGCGGCACTCAAGACCGGTCAGTGGGTGCTGGCCATCGGCTCGCCGTTTGGGCTCGCGAATACCGCTACCGCGGGCATCGTCAGCAGCACCGCGCGCGCCGTGGGCGGTGGCACCACCGTGCCCTTCATCCAGACCGATGTCGCGGTGAACCCGGGCAACTCCGGTGGTCCGCTGTTCGACCTCAATGGCGAAGTCATCGGCATGAACTCCATGATCTTCAGCCAGAGCGGCGGCTACATGGGCATCTCGTTCGCCATCCCCATCGATGTCGCCATGCAGGTGCGCGAGCAGCTCATCAAAACCGGGCACGTGGTGCGCGGCCGCATCGGCGTCGGCGTGCAGGATGTCGATGCCTCACTGGCGCGCTCGTTCAAACTGGATAGGCCACGGGGCGCACTGGTCAGCCTGGTCGAGCCGGACGCGCCGGCGCAGAAAGCCGGTCTCAAACCTGGCGACGTGATTCTGGAAGTGAACGACAAGGCCATCGAGCACAGCGCCGAACTGTCCAACACCATCGCTGCCATCGAACCCGGCCGCGACGCCAAGCTAGCCGTCTGGCGCCAGGGAAAAAAGGAGTTCGTCGACGTACATGTGGCGCAGCTCGAGGAGCCACAGACGCGCACCGCGCGCTCGCGCCCCTCGCGCGGCGTCGAAGAAGACACCAAGCTCGGCCTCGTGGTGCGCCCGCTGACGCGCGAAGAGAAGCAGAGCGCCGGCACCGAAGGCAGCGTGGTGGTGCAAGACGTACAAGGGTCCGCCGCGCGCGCCGGTCTGCAGCCTGGAGACATCATCCTGGCCGTCAACGACCGCAGCGTGCGCTCGGTGCAGGACTTGCGCGCCGCGGCCGGTCAGCTCAAAGGCGGTGACGCGGCCGCGTTGCTCGTCGAGCGCGGCGGCAATCAGATCTTCGTGCCCATCCGTGTGAGCTGATCACATGACCAAGCTCGACAAACCTCTGAAGCGGGAGCTGCGCCTCAAGGGTGGCCCTCATGTGCTGACCATCGATCCCGACGGTCTGCGGCTCACCAAAAAGGGCCGGCGCAAAGGCATCGAGATTGCGTGGAAGGATCTGGTGAACGGCGAGGCGGCGATGGCCGTGGCGCTCAACGCGTCACTCGGCAAACTATAGGCTGGCGCACATCACTGATTGATGACGCTGGTGAGGCCGAGGATCGCCAGCCCCGCCGTCAGGTTGTTCACCGAGTGCATCAGTATGGGCGCGAGCAACCCCTCGCTGCGCTTGGCGAGCCACGCCGCCACCATCGCAAACAGGAACAGGAACGGCATCGACTGCCACTCTTCGTGCATCGCCACGAATGCCGTCGACTGTGCCACTGCCGCGAGCAGGTACGACACGTGGCCGCGAAACGCCTCGAGCATCACGCCGCGGAACACCACCTCTTCGATCATCGGCGTCAGCACCGCGATCAACATCAGCATCCCTGCCACACCATAGGCTGCGCGGGCACCTTGAATCGAACGCACCGTGTCGCTGCCCAGCACGCCGGCGCTGTCGAGCCCGATGCCGACCATGATTGCCAGGAACTTCAGCAGCACGCCGGCGCCGATGCCGGCGGCGATCGAGCGGCCTATCGACCAGCGGCCACACAGGGTCGCCTTGATCGACCGGCGCCAGAACAAGGGCGCTAACAAGATCGTGGTGCCGATCGTCGACCAGAGCAACACCTTGGCGAGTACCTGGTCCGCCGCGGGTTCCACGAAGTCCCGATGGGTCCAGGGCAGCATCGCCTCGAGGTAAGGCAGGGCAAACAGATACGAACAGACGAATCCCACCAGCATGAAAACGCCGAACCCATACCAGGCATCGCGCAGCGTCCAGGTCGCGGCGTCGCGGACCGGCGCGCGCCCCGCCGCACGCAGCGCCAGCCCACGATAGTGAACCGGCACGATGACCAGCAACGGCAACAGGCAGAACGCCAGCGTGACACCCAGCAGCGTGAGCACACTCCACGCGTCGCGCCATTGCCACGCGAGCCCGGGCCGTGACACAAACAAACTCAGACGATGCCGTGCGAGCGAATCCGCCGCGAAACCCTCGCCGCGCAATTTGTCATACGCCGCCAGGGCATCCTTCGCCGAGCCGTGCAGCCGCTCGAACTCGAAATACTCGACGCGTGTCTCGAGCGCCACGTAGGGCGACTTCGTCAGCGCCGTGAGATACAGCTCGCGCGCCGCCTTGAACTCACCATTGGCCGTCAGCACGCGCGCCAGAGCAAATTTGGCGGCGGGCTCCTGATCGCTGTCAGGTGCGCCCCGCAACAGTGCCGCCGCGGCTTTCTCCTCGCCCATGTCCAGCAGCGCCTGAGCACCCTGCGTACGCGACACGTTTTCCCAGGTGCTCGACGGGGCATTGAGCAAGGTCCTGCGCGCCTTGTCTTTGGCGCCGAGCTGCACCCAGCGGTCCACCGCCATGAGCAGCACGCGGGAACCGGGATTCAGTTCGACGGCCCGCATCGCATAATCCGCGGCCTGATCGGCGTCCTTCCAGCGATTTCGTTCGGCGAGCAGCTCGTACAGTTTCGACTGCTGCTGCACGTCCCAGGCTTTCGATTCATCGATGAGCTTGAGCGCCTTGGCAAGGTCCTCTTCGGCCCATGACGACTCCACGCCGTACAGGCGGACATCGGGGTCGAACTGATGCAGCCCGGATTTGAGGCTCTCGCGGCAGGCCTCCAGGTCGTCGCCGGCCGATTCAATGGACTGGTCTTCGAGATAGGCGAAGGTCTCGATGAAACGGCAGCGCTCGATCTGGCTAACTACGTCATGGGGATGGCTGGCGCGCCGTTCGTCATACGCGGCGAGCACGGCCTGGTAATCCGTGGTCTGGGCAGCGCCCACGCGCTTGGCGAAATGCTCGTGGCTGTCCGGCCCGAAATCGGCGTCGGCGCCGCTCGCCGCGGCGGACCACGCCAGCAGCAGCATGCGCGCGCATAACCGCGGAAGCGCCTTCGGTGACATTGAGGCGAGAGTAACGTATAGGCCACGTATGCCACCAATCCTCAACGAATCCGACTCCTGGCCACTCTGGCCGGTGCACGACGGAAAGCCGCTGCCCAGCGATCACACCGAGCTCGTGTTCGAGGATGCAACCGCGTCCGTCCACGAGCGCGTCATCAGCGAGGTGTTCCATCCGCGCGTATTTACATATGTACCCAAGACACCGAACGGCTGCGCCGTACTGGTGCTCGCCGGCGGCGGCTACACCAAACTAGTGATCGGCAAGGAAGGCGTCGAGGTGGCGGAGTGGCTGTGCTCGCTCGGTTTCCATGCCTTCGTGTTGGCGCATCGTTTTCCCAAGGCGAGATTCGCGACCGCCGAACGCGCAGGCTCGCAAGCTCCCGTGGACGACGCCATCGAGGCGATGCGCCAGATCCGGTTTCGTGCCAGCGAGCTCGGTCTCGATCCGCACGGCATCGGCGTGTGCGGACTGTCGTCCGGCGGCCACCTGGCCGCGTGCCTCGTCGCTCACTATCCACCGGCATGGCGGCCGGTGCCATCGCCACATGCGCACATGGACGCCAGGCCCGACTTCCTGATCGTGGGCTACGCGCCGATCTCCACCAATGCCGCGGGACGCACCATCGTCGCTGACAAACCACCGCTGCCACCGCCCGAGAAGCAGGCCTTGTACGAGGCAATGCAGCCGGACGTGCAGCTGCTCGACAACCCGCCGCCGGCCTTCATCGTCTACAGCGCGAACGACACCATGGTGCCGGTGGAAAACGCGCACCGCCTCCACGATGCGCTACAGCACAAGGGCGGTGCCGCCGAGCTGCACGTGTTCGCCGATGCGCCGCACGGATTCGCGCTGCGCGAGACAACCCTGCCCGTCGGCAAGTGGCCCGAGTTGTGCGCGCAATGGCTGGAAATGCGACGCACATCGCAAAGCAACTAAACGCTTAGTTGCCAGAAACTAAAAACTTAGTTACTTTGCGGCTCCACTCGAGGAGCCGCCCTTGCGCAAGAGCAAACCCGCCAGCGACGACAAGCGTCTGACCAACGTCGAGCTCGAGCTCATGAGCATTCTCTGGCGGCTCGGTGAAGCCAACGTCGCCCAGGTCATCGCGGCGCTGCCGGCCGAACGCGTGCTCGCGTACACCTCGGTGTCGACGATCCTGCGCATTCTCGAGGGCAAGGGGTTCGTCGCCGCGCGCCGCGAAGGCCGCGGACATCTGTACAAGCCCCAGGTCACCCGCAGTGCCTACGAAGCACGCGCCGTCAAAGACGTGGTCAATCGCGTGTTCCAGGGCGTGCCGGTGGCCATGGTCCGCCAACTGCTCGAAAACGTGCAGATGAGCGACAACGACGTGCGCGAGCTGCGCAAGCTCGTGGCGAGCATCAAGGAGCGCAAGTGAGCCTGGCGGAGGCGCTGTCCGCGTACGCCGCGCTGAATGCCGCGCTCATCGTCGCATTCGTGGGCCTGCTGGGCGTCGAAGCGATCGCGCGCAATCTTGCACCGCGGCGTCTGCTCTCCACTAACTACCTGGTCTGTGCCGCGCTGGCCGTGAGCGTGTTCGTGAGCCTTGCACTGCCCGAGGCGGCTTTCTTCGAGCCCAGCGCGCGCATCTGGTCGGCGCCCGCCATGCCATCGTCGTCCGCACCGGTATCCGCCGCGACCGACGGCTGGTTCGCCGTCGGCACCGGCGGCACAGGTTTCGACGCGGGCAGCGTGGGGCGGGTATGGATCGCCACCGTCCTCGCGCTGCTCGCGCTCGGGGTCAGCATCCTGCTGCGCGACGTCGCCAGACTGCGCGCGATCGGCCGCGGCTCGCAGCTGGTGCGGCGCGTCGGGCGCGTCAGCGTCTGGATCAACGACACCGTCACCACGCCCTTCTCGTACTGGCGGCCGGGCCGCGCACACGTGGTGCTGCCGTCGTATCTCGTCGAACAGCCCGATCACTTCCGCATGGTGCTCGCGCACGAGCTGCAGCATCACCGCCAGCGCGACACCGTGTGGCTGCACGTGTTCCGTGTTTTGCGCCTGGTGTGCTTCCTCAATCCTTTTGCGCATGCCTGGGCGCGCCGCGTCGCGCGGCTGCAGGAATTTGCCTGCGACGAGGCGCTGGTCTCGCGGCCGGCGTACGCCGTCGCCAACTACGCGCGCTGCCTGCTGGCCGTGGCGCTGCACAGCGCGCGAGACATCGCGGGGCCGCGCAACGCGACTGCTTTCATCGGATTTGGCGATCCGAAATTCCTGAGACGGAGAATCGAAAAAATGATGCACCCCACACCAAGCAAACGGGCGCGTGGCCAGATCGCGCTGGTCGCCTGTTTCCTCGCGGGCATGACCGCCGCCGCTGTCGCCGCCGGCGGCTGGATCCAGGATCGCCGCGTCACGGCCGAAGATGCTGCACGCCTGGTGGCGCGCATGCCTGCCGGCCAGGAGTTCGCAGTCGCCGTCAATGACGAAGTGCTGCAGGAGCTCAACCGTTATGCCGGCACGCCGCAGGGACGCGAGTTCATGCGGGCCGCGCTGCAGCGGCTCAACGAAAATCAAGGCATCGTCACGCCGGCGCTGGCGCGCCACCGCGTTCCCGTGGAGCTCGCCGCGGTCCCCATCGTGGAATCGGGGTACGTGAATCGTGATGAGAGTCAGAATCGTGTCAGGGGCGCTGGCTTGTGGCAGTTCCTGCCGAACACCGCCCGCGCTTACGGGCTGCAGGTGGATGCGCAGGTGGACGATCGCATGAACCCCGCGAAGTTGAGCGACGCCGCCGGCCGCATGCTTCACGCCGACCACCTTCGCTTCGGTGACTGGCAGCTGGCGCTGATCGCCTTCAACTCGGGCGGCGAGGCGTTGCAGAAAAGTATCGACAGCACCGGATCACGTGATGCCTGGACGCTGGTGCGTGCCGGCGTCGAAGGCGACAAGGGCTATCTAGCGCGCGTGCACGCGGCGATGATCATCGCCGCCAATCCTGACATGGTGGCGAAGTGAGCGGCGGCGTTCTGCTGGCCTGAAAGATTCAACCTCCGGACGGCCGCGTCCGGAGGGTTGACGGAGCCATGCACCGTCAGCGCTGTTCGCGACCGAGCAGTGCCAGCAACGCTTTCGCCGGTCGTCCGCGCGCGGCGCGCCGGCGCAGCTCGCCGTTCTGCCACGCGATGAAGACCGCGGGATTGATGTACGACTTGCGGCACACCGCCGGTGTATTGCGCAATCCGGCCGCCACATCCTTGATCACGGCATTGATACATCTGCGCAGCGCAGCCTCCCGGCGCTTTTCCGGCACGGCTACCTTGTCGAGCAGCGTCAGCGCGTGCAGCGTCGCGTGCCAGGTGCGGAAATCCTTGGCGGTGAATTCGTCGCCCATGCGTTCGCGCAGGTAATCGTTCACCTGTCCGGAATCGATGGCGTGCCGGCCGCCGTCATCATCCACGTACTGGAACAGCGCCTGGCCGGGCAATTCCTGGCAGCGGCGCACGAGCTGCGCGAGCCGGGCGTCGTCGACGAGCACATCGTGCTCGGCGCCACCCTTGCCGCGGAAGTGCAGCAGCGCCTTGCCGCGCGCGGGGAAACGCGCGTGGCGGTCGCGCAGCGTCGTCAGCCCGAAGCTGCCGTTGCTGCGGGCATATTCGGCATTGCCCACGCGCACCTGCGTCGTATCCAGCAGCTTCACCACCAGCGCGAGCACCTTCTCGCGCGGCAGGCCCGGACGCGCAAGATCACGGCGCACGCCGGCGCGCAGCCGGTCCAGCGCCTTGCCGAAGCTCAGCATGCGCGAATGTTTGTGATCATCGCGCGCGCTGCGGAAAGCCGGGTGGTAGCGGTACTGCTTGCGGCCGCGCGCATCGCGGCCCGTGGCCTGCAGGTGGCCCCGCGGATTGGTGCAGATCCAGACATCTTCGTAGGCCGGCGGGATCGCCAGCTTCGCGATGCGCGCCAGCGTGCGGGCATCGCGAATGCGCCGGCCGGACGGGCCGAAGTACTGGAAGCGTGGCGGTGCGTCCTTTGGGACACGAAGCCGCACGCGGCGGATGCCGCGCGCCTGATCACTGATGTAGATGAGACCTCGAGGTACCGGCGGCATGCGGCAAGCCTGCAGGCCGCACCACCGCGCCGCTGTAGGTATCGCTGAAGTTGTACGGCGCGGCTGCCCCGACCGCTTGTCAGCATCGCGCTCGACTTTGGGCCGCATACGCCCGCCAGCCGCCTGTCCCTAGTTTTGTTCATTGCCTGGAAAGGCGATGGTCCGAAAACATTTCGGGCCAGCTGGTTAGCCGATACCGACAATGCGGTTTAGCATGCTCGCAAGGAGCCCTGCGCATGCTGACAAAACGAGTAATCCTGATCGCCGCCGCCGCGCTCGCCGCAGCACTGCCGGTGGTGACATCCGGTCAAACCAGCAGCCAGCAGGCCGAGCGATTCATCGCGATGACCCGCCGTCCGCTGCAGTACGAGCTCAAGCCCGACCGCGTGGACGTGAAGCGCGACGTGGCAGTCGGCAAACGCGCTGATGGAAGCGCGCTGACGCTCGATCTCTATCTACCGAAGAAGCCTGGCGCCGCCAAGCTGCCCGTCGTGCTACTGGTACACGGTGGTCTTCCCGACGACATCTCCGTCCGGCCGACGCAATGGCAGATGTACCAGGATTGGGGTACGGTGCTCGCGCAATCGGGCGTCGCGGCCGTGATGTTCAACCATCGGCTTGGCTATCCGCAGCGCCGCATCGATGAAGCCATGAACGAAGTCGAGCAGATCATGCAGTGGATGCAGCAATCGGCAGCGACCCATCGGCTCGACACCACCAGGATCACGGCAGCCGCTTTTTCCGCTGGCGGTCTGGTGGTGCCGGAGCTCGTGCGTCGTCAGCAGCGCATTCGCGGTTATGTGCTCTATTACCCGCTGCTCGGCGCGGACTCCAGCGAGGTGGAGAGTGCCGACGTCAAAGCGAAGCTGCGGTTCATCGACGTGCTGCCGGTGCTGGCAAAGCGCGACACACCGGTACTGATGTTCCGCAGCGGCGCGGATGAAGTTCCCGGCTTGTTGGCCATGCTCGATGCGGCCGTGCCGGAAGCTCTGAAGCAGGACGTGCGCCTCGAGCTCGTGAACCTGCCCAAGGCGCCGCACGCGTTCGATTCGCTCATCGACGATGCCGCGACGCGGCGCGCCATTCAGCGGACCATTGAATTCGCGCTGAGGGATTGAGCGGAAAAGTCCGGTCTGCGCGACTGCAAGCCGCGCGATCCGGTCGGCCACTCGTGGTCGATCAGCGGACTAGACTCGCGTCGCGAACGGTTTGCTAGGCGTCGCCACCACCCGCCGCGCACTTGCTGTTCCAGGCCTTCGCGAATTTCGTGCTGCGTGAGGTGCTGCGCAACACCTTGTCGCCTTCGACCACGGCTTGCGCGCGGCTCTCGCCGCCCGTGTCGTTGGCTATGCGATAGGTGATGCAGGCGACACCGTCGTTCATCTTGACGTTATCCACCTCGAAGCCCACGGTGCTCTGCAGACTGGACTTGAGTTTCTCGACCGGCTCGGAGGCAGTGCTGTCGTCGGCCAGCGCGCCAGCCAGCGGCACGAACGCGAACGGTAGGGCGATGAAAGTACGTAGTTTATTCATGACGTTCCACCTATCCATTGGGTGCCTATCCATTGGGAGTGCCATCTTCCTCTCAACGCCCGTCGCGCCGTAGGCGAATGCGCCGCAGCATGCTGTCGGAGGAGGGATTAAGATGCCCCCGTGCGCACGTAAGAAGGCTCTCATATGAAAATGTCAGCACAGAATCTGTTGCGCGTGGCCGCGGGACGCACCGACCTGGTAGTCGAACACCTGGCCGCTGGTGGGAACGCGCAAACGCGCGATGAATCCGGCACGTCGCTGCTGAGCTGGTGCGCGTACTACGGCGATGTGTCCGCCATGCGCATGCTGCTGACGGCCGGTGAGTCGCTGCAAACCCTCGGGCTGGATCTCGGGTTGAATAGCGCCGCTTTTCACGGCCACTGGCGCCTGTGCCAGTTTCTGCTCGAGCACCAAGCGCCCGCTAACTACCAGCTTCCCGATTCCCTCGAGACACCGCTGCACGCCTCGCTGTGCAAAGGCGACCGCGTGGCCTACGACCCGGTCGTGAAAGTGCTGCTCGCGGCTGGCGCCAATCCCAACGCCGTCAGCGCGCCCGGCGTCGAAACCGGCAGCTTCATGCGCGATTGCCGTACCTACGCCGAGACGCCGCTGCATCGCGCCGCCGCGTTCGGTGGTGAGGAGACCATCCAGATGCTGCTCGATGCCGGGGCGAATCGCGAGCTGCGCGACATGAATGGCGACAGCCCTCTTTCGTGGGCGAGCTGGTATGGCCGGCCTGCGGCCGTGCTGCGCCTGCTGACGTTCGCGCCCCACAAGATCCATCCACGGAATCGCAGCATGCGCGCCAACCTGATTGGCGATCCGATCCTGCCGGCGAAGTAAGGTCCCTTCTCGCGCGCCTATTCCCCGCCGGTCATCCCACCGCGCGGTCCCAGGCAATGCTCGTTCCACTTCTCTTCAAAAACCTTGTCGTCGGTGGAGCTCTTCAACACCTTGTCGCCCTGCACCACGGCGTGGCCGGGGGTCTTGCCGCCCTGGCCGTCGCTCGCGCGATAGTCGATGCACGCGATGCCGGTCTGCGTCACGCGCACTTCGTCGACTTCCAGGCCCGCCGGATTTCCCAGATTCGCTTTGAGCGCGGTGACGGCCGCGGAGGTCGCGTCAGCAGCGAACGCGCCCGCGACTGGAAGAATTGCGACACACGATGCGATCAGCAGTTTTCTGGTATCCATTCGGTTCTCCAAGTGAGGCGGGAACCATTCTCCTCCCAGCGGTCGTACGAAGAAGGCAATGAAGCCAACTCCTGCTGTCGGATGATCGCGGGAATCTTCGTGTGCGAGGTATCTCCTACATTCCGTGGTAGGCGGTCCGACAGCGCGACGGAGCATTCCTGTAGTTAGACCTCAACTGCGCGAGCGGGGTGCCTTGAATAATGGTGCATGGCGCAGCACTTACTTCAATGTGACAGCACGACACGCCCAAGCGGGCGGCTGGTTGGGCAGTCGCAGTTGGCACGTCAATTGCCTCTCTCTGTATTGATACTTATCAGCGACAAGAGGAAACGACATGAAAGCATCGAAGTTACTGATCGCCGGAACCGCCGCGGCACTGCTGCCACTGGCAGCGGCCATTGCGCAGACGCCTGCACAGGAGCCCGCAACGCCGCCGCAGGGCCAACAGCAAGGCGCCACGTTTGAGTCGCTGGACGCAGACAGTGACGGGCGTATCTCCAAGACCGAAGCCGCAGCCAACGAGAACGTGAGCGCGCAGTTCACGCGCTATGACAAGGATGGCAATGGCTTCATCGAGCGGGCCGAGGTGGGTGCGACCAACACCACACCCGCGGAACCCAGCAAGCCGTAAAACCACGGACCCGCGCGGCACTCCCGCCGCGCGGGCCGTGACCGGCGGTCCGTTGAAATAGGAGAAGCGCTATGCCAACGACCCAAAAGAAGATGGAGGAGGATTCATCGGTTCGCGACCGCGTCGAAACCCTGGCGCAGGCGATACGCGACAAGGACATCGACACCTTGATGGCGCACTACGCTCCGGATGTCATCGTGTACGACGTCATGCCGCCTCTGGATGTTCAGAGCGCCGCCGCCTATCGAAAAAATTTCGAGCGATGGTTTGCGTCGATGGAAGGGCCCATCAACTATGAGATGACCGACATGCGTCTCTCGATGAGCGAAAGCCACGCCATGTGTCACTGCAAGAGTCACATCACGGGCACCAAGAAAAACGGCGAGAAGGCCGACTACTGGGTGCGCGTCACCACATTCTTCCAGAAGGCGAACGGCCAGTGGTTAGTCGGGCACGAGCACGTGTCCATGCCGGCGACGATGTAGCCAGCACCCTGTCGATTTAGGTCTTCCAATCCCCTCCCACTTCATTAAAGTGCCCCTGAACAAGGGGAGTGGGAGGCTGCGGCTCGCAGTTCAGCAAAGCAATGCCCGAAAACAAGAAAGAGCCTGGCCCCATTCGCCGGGCGCTCTTCCGCGATGTGCCCACCATCCTCGACAGTATGTGGCGTCGCGCGGAATTCGGGCTCCACCGCCTGGGCACCGTCGGCCTCGAAAGTCCGAACGCGCTGGTTACGCGGCCTGCCTGGATCTCCGCCGCATTCGTGCTGTATGCCTTCGTGAGCCTGTTTGCCGTGTTCGGCCCGACGCTCGACGCCATGTGCTCGGTCGCCGATATCGAGTTCACGCTGAAAGCGCGCAAGGTGGCGAGCTTCGTGCTGGCGCTGGTGTCGTTCCTGCTGTACTTCCTCATTCTCAACGGCACGACGCTGCGTCTGGCGCGCAACACCGAAGCACTGGCGGACGCGGTTTGCGCGACCGACGAAAGGAAGCGCAAACGCCGCGCGCGCCGCGACCATTTCGTTGCTCTCATCAGGCGGTATCTGCCGAGCTTCGCAGGGCCTCTGTTCGAGGCCTCTTACGGCAACACATTCAGGCTTTGGGCGGCGAGCGCCGCCATCTCGTGGCGGGACGCCGTCGCGCTCAGCTTTGCATTCGTGGCGTTGGTGCTCGGCACCGCGCTGATCATCCTGCCGCTGGTCACCACCAGCGCCACGCTGGGCCTGATCCCGCTCGATCCCGCCACCTGCACGCAGGTGCCTAACAAGCACCTCGTCTATGCGCAGCTCGCCGCCTTCACCCTGCTGCTCGCCGGTGGTTTTTTCATCTGGCGGCAGTGGGGCGCGCGGCGCTCCGTCATCGTTTTCTTCGCCAGCACCGGCTTGCTCGTGGCCGTCATCGCCGCCTTGTGGACCCAGTTCACGCCCGTGCAGCCGAGCGAGGCCGCCGGCGGCTTCTATCCCCACGTCTACCTCGTGGTGCTCGGCATCCTGCTGGGGCTCGCCGTGCTCGCGCGCGGTCTCGCCTGGTTGATGTTCCGCAACTATCCCGCCGACGCCCGCAAGACATTCACCGACGCGCTCGGCACCGAAGACCTGCTGCACGACGAGCGCGAGCAGCCGGACGTCTCGTGGCTTCGCCTCGGATCCGCGCTCATCACCGGGGTCGTCAGCCATCTCATGCATTTCATGCTGCTGCCGGCGTTCGTGGCGTTCATCGCGCCATCGACCGTGCTGTGGTGGCTCACGCTGCTGTTTGCCGGCGTGAGCCTGGTGCTGCTCATGTACGCCACGCTGTCGAAGCGCTGGGAGCAGATGCTCATCCACATCGATCGCTGGTTCCTGGTCGGCACGCCGCTGGTCGTCTCCGCGTTCGTCATCATCATCGCCATCGCGCGGCTCAAGAACGTGCAGTACGTCACCACCGTGCTCGACGCCACGCCCACCGGTGTGCTGTTCATCATCATCGTCATGCTGTACGTCGCAGCATGGTTCTTCGAGTACTGGATCAACCGCTGGCTGGCCGATGAGTTGTTAGGCGTGCTCGGCGAACGCGAGCAGGCGCGCAAAGGCTGGCTGTCGCACCGGTTCGAAAGCGATCCGCGTGACGAACCTCCCTGGGCGGAAGCGAACGGCCGCTACCTCGCGCTGCACAGCACCGGCCGCTTCTGCGCGCTCGGCTGGTGTTCCGACGACCCCCGACGCGTCGCGTTTACCACCTATTCATTCGCGGAGCTGTTCTACGCGCTCGGCGGGAGAACCGAACAGGGCATCGACATGGCGCACGACCTCGAGCGCCGCATCATGCTGTATTTCAACACCCTCAATGTCGTGCTCATCATCGCCATGTTCTTCGCGTGGCGCGCAGCCATACCGCTGCCGCTGGCGGTCAAAGCCATGGTGAACGTGCAAGCCGTGCAACCCGGGGAAGCAACGGCGCCCGTGGTCGACCAGCTTGCCGCCCGCTTGACGTCGCAGGCCGCCAAGGGCCGGCCCTCCATCGTCGTCGCCGCGTCAGGCGGTGGTACGCGCGCCGCGGTGTACACCGCGGTCGCGCTCGAAGGCGTGGCGCGCATCGATCGCGCAGGCGACATCGTGCTGTTGTCGGGCGTGTCCGGTGGCGGCGTATCGGCCGCGGTATTTGCCAGCCGGTACGGGAAGCTAACTACCACGAGTCCGCGAGCCGCCGCGCCTGCGGGCGGTGAGAACCCGTGGCACGAATACGTGTCCGTGGTCTCCGCGCCCTACATCCAGGACGTGCTCGAGGGCATGGGTGAGTTGCGCATCCTCGGCGCGACCTCGCTCGGCGCGCTGCTGCAGGAAAGTCTCGAGTCGCGCGCGTTCACCGGGCATGCGCGCACGTTCGGCGAGCTCGGCGATCCCGCGCTCATTCTCAATTCGGCAGTCAGTGGCCACCCCTATGAGGACTCGCAACTCATGGCCGGGCGCATCGCCAGCCCGCGCGACAAAGGAGATTGCGTCGAGCAGGCGCGGCCCTATGCGAATCTCGCGGGCGGCCGCCTGGTGTTCACCAACTTGAGCAATGTGAGCGGCTTTCCGCAGCCGCCGCAGCAGACCGCCGAGGCGTTGTCCGAAGACCCGCCCGACATGTGGCTGCCATACAGCATCGTGAACATCGATGCCGTGCCGCTCGCCGCCGCGTCCGCGTTGACGGCCAACTTCCCGCCCGTGTTCTCCAATGCGCGCGTGCGGCTGTACACAGTGGACAAGAAGGGCGCCGACAAGAAGACCTGCCCGCGCTCGTATTTCGTCACCGATGGCGGCGCCACCGAGAACCTGGGACTCGTGTCCGCGTTGTACGCCCTGCGCGGCAGCGTCAAAGGACTGCCAGAAAGCGAGCAGATCTCCGACATCCACGTACTCGCGTTCGAAGCGTCGGCCATCGATTACGACTACAGCGATGACCGCGGCATCGGCGCCGCCACCGGCGGCTCGAAAGAGCGCATCAACGCCGGCCTCACGCAGATGCTGCTCGAAGAAGTTCGCGGCCTCGTCGGCGCGCATGGCGCCAGACTGCGCGTGCACTATCTACCGCTGCCTGTGGCATTCCGCTCGCGCGGCGGCTTTGGCACGCACTGGATGTTCGCGCCGAGGATCACGCTGACGAATCCGCACGTCGCCAGCGTGCCCGACGACACCACGTTCTTCGGCGAGAACACCGATGATTTCGTGGTGCTCAATCGTCAGGAAGTCATGACCACCATGCGCGCCATGTTCGATCCGGATGAAAACGTGTGCGCGCGTGCGGATCGCGTGCGGTTGGCGCCGGAGCTCGCGGCGTTGGATTTCGAGAACGGCTGGACCGTGGACGTGCAGCACGTGGCGCGATGGATCTGCGGGTTCGATGATGAACGAGGCACGCAGGCGAATAAGCCGGACTACCAGGTGGAAGCCTGGCGACAGGTGGTAGGGGAGCTGCGGCAGGCGCCTTAGCCCCAACGTGAGACATCGCCTATAGGAAAGGCTGGCGTCGCGAGATATCGCCACTGGTGGCGCTTTCATAGGCTCAAATTCCCAGCCACCCGGGAATCAACCATGGGCAAGCCAACCAAAGTGGAAGTCGATATCGACGAAGACGGCGTCGAGAGCCTCAAAGGCACCAGTGATCACGACACCACGGAGCCGCGCGACAAAGTCCGCAAGGACGTTCCCGCCTCAGATGGCACCGAGGTTTTGCGAGACCAGAATGGCACCGGCGATGAGGCCGATGAGGACCAACTGGGCGTCACTAAAGAAGAGGTCAAAGACCTCGCGAATGATGCGGAAGGCGGCTGAGGGCCAGCCCACCCGCCGGCCGGACTCCGGCACATATATATAAGAGTCCAACCCCAGCCGGGGCCCTGATTGAGGGGTTTAAGACGGTTGCCGCGGCCGGGCGCCCCCCTTACCATGCCCGCCTCTTAAAAAAACCAGTCAACCCTCAGAGGCGATTTCAATGAGCAATTCCGAGCAGCAGGCAGCCAAGATCCGCAACCAGCCAGGATTCATCGCGGCGCTGGACCAGAGCGGCGGCAGCACGCCCAAGGCGCTGAAGCTCTATGGAGTCGAAGAGAACACCTACTCGGGCGAGCAGCAGATGATGGACCTCGTCCACACGATGCGCTCGCGCATCGTCACCAGTCCCGTGTTCACCGGGCAGCGCATCGCCGGCGCCATCCTGTTCGAAGCGACCATGGACCGCGACTTCGGCGGCAAGCCCGCGGCTGACTACCTGTGGAATGACAAGAAAGTCGTGCCGTTCTTGAAGATCGACAAAGGTCTCGCCGACGAAGCGGACGGCGTGCAGCTCATGAAGCCGATGCCGACGCTCGATGACCTGCTCAAGAAGGCGAAGAGCAAAGGCATCTTCGGCACCAAGGAGCGTTCGGTCATCAACCAGAACAATCCTGAAGGTATCAAGAAGGTCGTGGCTCAGCAGATCGAAGTGGCGAAGCAGGTGCTGTCGCACGGTCTCGTGCCGATCGTCGAGCCGGAAGTGAACATCAAGTGCCCGGACAAGAAGGGCGCGGAAGAGAACCTGAAGAAAGAACTGAAGGCGGCGCTCGACATGCTGCCCGAGGGCCAGCAGGTGATGCTCAAGCTCACGATTCCAGAAGTGGACAACCTGTACGCCGACTTCGTGAAGCACCCGCGCGTGCTGAAGGTAGTCGCGCTGTCGGGCGGCTACTCGCGCGAGGAAGCTAACAAGCGCCTGGCGAAGCAGAACGGCATGATCGCGAGCTTCTCGCGTGCGCTGTCGGAAGGCCTCACCGCGCAGCAGAGCGATGCCGATTTCAACAAGTCGCTGGACACGGCGATCGAGAGCATCTACCAGGCGTCGAAGACCTGAGATAGATCGGATAGAGCGTTCGAACGAGGCCCCGGCGATGAGAGTCGCCGGGGCCTTTTCATTTCAAGCGGCAACCGTTTCCGCTGCCTATAGCCGGGCGATATCCGGTGCCGCGCCGCCGAGCCAGGCCTGCGCATAGGCCTGACGCGCTGCGGCCTCGGCCTTCGCGTCACCCTTGCGCTTGTACACCTCCGCCAGGCCTGCGAGCGCCCAGCCATTGCTGCGCACGCGTGCGAGCGAATCGCGCAGAGCTTTCTCGGCTGCATCGAGCTTGCCCTGCCGTAGATAGACCGAGCCCAGGGACTGGCGGATCGGGTAGTACCAGAAGGGCGGTTCCATATAGGCGAGCGCGTCTTCGACAGCGATCGCCTCCTCGTAGGCCTTCGCCGCTCCGGGGAGATCGCCCTGCGCGTCGGCAAGGCGCGCGCGCGCGACCAGGCGGGCGGTCTGCACGATTTCCTTGCCCGGCACTGCCCAGTCGGTATACGGCTTGAAGTCGGCGTTCTGCTCGATGGCGGCGATGGCGTCGATCTCGCGCTGCGCTCCGATCGCGTCCTTCTTTGCCGCGAAGGCGAGCGCGCGGGCGTAGTGCGCCAGCGCGGACACCAGCACCTGCTCATTGGGCGGTGCCTTCAAGGCGAGGATCGCATCGGGTGCGCTGAAGAGGGCGTGGGCGAGAAAAGGAGCAGCCTTGATGGGCTCCAGCACTGCGAACTGCGCGATCACCGTGTCGGGCAGCGATGCGTCGAGCTTGCCCGCGACATCGATGGCGGTCGGGCCGTCGCCACCCATCTGCGCCGAGACCAGCACGAAGTGGATGTTGTGCGGGTAGTAAGCCGCCTTGTACATCGGGTCCGAGGGCGAGGTGTTGAAATACTGCTCGTCGACGGACATCGCACGCTTGGTGATCTCCAGCGACTCCTTGTACAAGCCGACGCGATAGTAGATGTGGCCCGGCATGTGCACCATGTGGCCCGCACCCGGCATCAATGCCGCCAGCCGCTGAGCGTGCGGCAGCGCGCGATCTGGCGTCGTCGACGCCTCGACCGCGTGGATGTAGAAGTGGTTAGCCCCGGGGTGATTGGGGTTGCGCGCGAGCACCGTCTCGAGCGCCGCCAGCATCTCGGTGGCGCGTCCCTTGGGTTTCGTGCCCGCCGCTTCCCAGTAATCCCAAGGCTGCGTATCCATCAAGGACTCGGCATAGAGCGTGAGAATGGTGTCGTCACCCGGATACTTCCCGGCCACGGACTTCATCGCGTCGGCGAAGGCCGCGTCGAGCGCGGCACGCTCTGCCTTCGGGTCCGCCGAGTAGCGCTTTTGCAGGGCCGCGATCAACGCACGTTCCTTCGCTGGCGCGCCGGGCGCCAACTCGATTGCCTTGGCAAGCGCCGCAAGGGCCGGCGCCACCGCCTCGGGCATCATCGGCGCGTTGATGTTAGGCCCGAGCACCAGTGCCTCGCCCCACCAGGCCATCGCGAGCTTCGGGTCTGCCTTTTGCGCGGCCTGAAAGGCACGCTGCGCCTCCGCGTGATTGAACGCGAAAGACAGGCGAATGCCCTGGTCGAAGTAAGCCTGTGCCTTCGCGTCGCGCGTTGCCACCTTGAAGGACAGCGTGCCCAGGTTGTCGTACAGCGGCACTGGGCCGCCCGCCGCCTTCATCGGCTGCGGCTTGAAGGGTCTGGTCTCGGTTTGCGCGAGGATCAGGTTTTGCAGCAGGGTCGGGCGTCCGGCCACGGAGGGTCCGCACCTGTTTCCCGGTTCGGAGAGCAGCGCGTCATAGACCTGAGCTGTCCGGTCGCCCGAACTGATCAGGCTGGCTGAGAAAGTCAGCAGGAACGCCAATGCGGCGATGGTAGCTAGTGCGTTCATGTGGTGATCCTCTTCGCTTTTGAGGGAGCAGACACCGAACGCAAACTGTGGGTTGCTGTGGCGCTGCTCATCGCCGCAACAAGCGCGATTCTGCGCGTCCCGAAGACCGCAGTCGACCCGTAGTGATTTCGGCGGAGCTGACGACCGGAGTCGATCAGCTGCTCTGCACCGCACCATCGGTGCTCAGTGCATCTGGACTTGATCCGGCGCGTTTTTGTGTGCGTTGCGATATTCGCGCGGCGTGGGATCGTCCAGCACGATGGGAAGACCAGCGCGTCAGACGCCCATCGCGATCTCGAGGAGAACGCGCCACGTGTTCATCGGCAACCATTCCTCGTATCCATCCCACTTCTCATACTGAGGAAGCTTGACCACGTTCGGAATCTGCATGAAGCGCGTGCCTTTCTTGAACTCCGCGAAAATCGCCGCTCGCAGGTCCTGAAGGAACTGTCAGCTGCTCCGCCACGCTCGTCCGTGGTCCCACCGCCGCGTTGTGAGCAAACATCACCCGATCGAAATCGAGTTTGTTCATCTCGGCCAGCGTGCGCTCCCATTCCTTGGGGTAAAAATCGGGCATGTACGCGAAGCCCACCCGCTTCGGTACGACGAGATCGACGGTGTAGATCACCTTCTCGCGCGGAAACTGGAACACGGTCATGCCTTCGCCGTGGTTCGCGCCGAAATACAGAAGGTTGATCTGGCTGGTGCCGAGCTTCAGCTCTGACTTGGGCCCGGACCAGGTCTGGTCGGGCATGGCGACGTCGGGGCTGGGGTGGCTCTTCAGCCAGTTGGCCGTCGCCTCGTGACTCAAAATCGTGGCGCCTGCTGCTTTGAATACCTCGCCGCCGCTGATGTGATCGTAGTGATTGTGCGAATAGATGAGGTATTTGATGGGCTTGTCAGTCACGTTGCGGATGGCCGCGAGCGAGGCTTTGGCGAAGTCCTGGTCGAAGCTGTCCATGACGACCACACCCTCGTCGGTGATCATGAAGGCGTTGAAGGCGAAGCCGGCGCCGAAGCTGTAGAGACCGGGCGCGATCTCGGTGGTTTGGTACGAAGGCTTGGCGGGTTGAGCCTGCGCGGCAGGGCTGAATGCGGCTGCGCTCAGAACGACGGCCATCAGGAGCCTTCTGAACAAATTGCGTGGGAAACATGGTTCGCGAGCTCCGGGATGGAATTGCGTTGGGATTTTCGTAGCGGTGCGTGTTCAAGATGCCGTCCATGCGGTCACGACTCAATGACCACTTAGTACGTTGCTGGATGACCACTTGGATCCGTCGACGAAGCGCATGTCCCGAGAAGGGATGCAAAGCATTCCGCGTGTTCTCGCCTTATCCATTTGTGGATACAAGCGACAAAAAGACAGTCTTTGATTGGATCGCGACTGCGAGCCAACTAGGCATTTCCCGAGGAACCTCGGATGCCCAGCAACAATTCAATTTTGCCCGCCGAATACGGGGCCACACTCAAATCGATACAGCAGCGGGTCCGACAGGAACGCACACGGACCGTCCTTTCCGCGAATGCCGCATTGATTCTGCTGTATTGGGACATTGGCCGCCTGATCATGGATCGGCAGTGCCGTGACGGATGGGGCGCAAAGGTCATTGATCGCCTGGCGCGGGACCTGCGGAGGAGCTTCCCGCAAATGCAGGGATTCTCCGCGCGCAATCTCCAGTTCATGCGCAGCTTCGCCGCGGAATATCCCGATGCGGCAATTGTGAAGCAGCTTGCTTCACAATTGCCCTGGTGGCACGTGGTTCGCCTCATGCAGCGCGTCAAGGATTCTTGCGCCCGTGAGTGGTACATGCGCGAAGCCATTCGGCAGGGCTGGAGCCGCAGCGTGCTCGAGCTCCAGATGCTCGGCAATGCTTATCAACGCTCGGGCAATGCCGGCTGGGAACCAACGCTGGCAAAAGTTTTGCCTGACGAATATGCCAGCAGCCTCCCGAGCGTGGAGGAGCTGGAGGCGGAGCTCAGCGACAGATAGGGCGTTCTTCTCGCCTAGAACAACGAAATGCGCAGCGCGAAGTCAGCGTCCGGGTCGGCGTTGTCGGAATAGAAAATGTCAGGCGCCGCGACGAACAAGTACCTGGCGCCCGCGGGAATCCGGATATTGTCCCGCCCGATGGAGAAATCCTGCGCAATGTCCGTATCACGAGCCCCCGACAATGTCGGCCCCGTTGCGACGTCGGTTCCGGCGTCGATTGCACCAGCTACGCGGTTCAGCCTGTCCGCCGCCAGCAGCGTGGCGCTCGAACTGAAGACCGCAATCATTTGCTTTACCTCGTCCCGCAATTCGCCACTCGAGTAGGAAAAGTCACCCAGCACGTCGAGCCGAATCAGGTCGCCGGCCTTGAGCCCCAGGTTTGCCAGATTGATGGGCCACGAAGGCGAGGTGTTTTCGCCGCTGGTTCGCAGGAATGTGGATCGCGCATCGATGCCGATGACGGAGGCGCCCACGGGCTTGGGCAAAGCGGCGGCATCCTTCTCGACGTTGAACGTCTCAGCGCCTCGAGTTGGGCCAACCAGCGCAGCCATGCAGACAAGGGCGGGAACAAGGCGTGGGCACTTCATACCGACAAACTCCCGTGAACGTCTAATAGTTCTGCGCTGGAGTTTACACAGCAGCGCGCCACGCCAAGCTGTTCAGTGCATCTTCACGTGATGCGGCGCGGCCTTGCGTGCGTTGCGATGTTCGCGCGGCGTCATGCCGGCAACTTGGCGAAACGCAGCGTTGAACGTCGACTTGGAGTTGAACCCCACCGCCAGTGCGATGTCGAGCACGGTCTTGTCAGGCTCGGTGACGAGCGCCGTCATGGCGTCATCGATACGATGCTTCTTGATCAGGTCGTAGAAATTCGTCGCCAGGTCCTGGTTGATGACCTGCGAGACGTAGTGCGGATTTTCGTTGAGCGTCTGGCACAGACCGCGCATCGTGACGCGGTTGTCTCGATGCAACCCGCGCGTCGTCATGGCCTCGGCGAGTTTTCGGCGGATCCGCAACCGCGCGGGCGCGTCCAGCGCGGAGCGCGCGTATTTCGTCGCAACGGCCTCAGGGGCTTCGTTGTCCGAAGCCAGCAGCTCCTGCGCCAACTCGCGGTCTTCGATGCTGAACACCGTGGTCCGGCGCATCAACGCAATCAGTACGGCGGCGGTCACACCGACTTCCAGCAGGCAGAACACGAGGCCCAGCCCCGTGTCGTGCCCGATCGTCACGCAATGCAGAACGCGCAGAAGGCCGACGAACCAGTTGATGCAGACGATGAAGATCAGCAGCCGCAGCGTCCCGGTCGAATTCGGCTCGATGTCGGAGAACACCGCCTTGGAAAGATCGATGTGGTTCGCCAGCAGCCGCACGCAGAGTGTGAGGTAGTAAGGCACCTGGCAGAGAAACAAGATGACGACCGCGAGCATCGTCGCATTGAGGAACAGCGCGTGCATCGGGGACTTGGGGTCGTTCGGATCGCCGAATTCGGTGCCGCTGTAGGTCCGGAGCAGCAGCGGCACCGTCAGCAGCACGCCTGCGAGAATGACCGCCAGGTGCGCAAAGCGCACTGAACGCAATGGCGGCGAACGGCCTTCGGCGATCTCGCGCGCGAACATCCACAGCGCCGGCGCCACCAGCAACGAAGAGATCATCAGCGACCCGAACCACAGCGATTTGGCCGGTGCGGCGGGTTGAAGCATCAGCCACTGGAACACGTAGCGCAGCGATTCCAGCACGAGGTACGCGATGAGGAAATTGAACCGTTTCGGCGCGCGCTTGCCGCCCACCACGAACGCGCAGAGCAGACAGCTGACGATGGCGACGACGTAGAGCGAGCTTTGCAGTGTGTTCATCGTTTGGATTCCCGCGTACGAGCGTATCGGGTTGATTCAGAACGTACCAGCCGAGCGGATAGGACGATTCGCGTTGACGAGTGAGTGACTCTCCAGGTGCCCCGTGGCGGGGTGCACATGTAAGGAGCGTTATGACGAAGACACTTTGCGGCCTGATTCTGGCGGTCGGACTGGCTTTCGGCCCAGCGGCCACCGCGGCCGAGCGGCCGGACAGCTCGCTCACCCGCGAACACCGCGCGACCCTGGACTCGTACCGGGCGGCGCAGGTGCGTGGGTACCTCGAGGGTGATGCGCAGGCCGTGCTTCCGCACCTGGGTGATGCCGTACGGCTGATGCCCGGGTACCAGAAAACCGTGTTGGGGAAGGCGGACGCCACCATCTACCACCAGGCGTTTCTGAAGCGGTTCAACGTGACGGCGTACGACCGGCAAGCGATCGAGGCCGTGGATATCGGGCCACGCGTGATCGAGATAGGCCGCTTCACGATGACCCTTGCCGAAAAGGATCTGAGCGCGAAAGGCGCCGCGCAAGCGGACACGCTGGCCGGCAAATATATGGATGTGTGGGAAAAAACTCCGGCGGGCAAGCTGCTGCTGCATACCGCGGGGTGGAACTACGATTGGCTTCCAAAGTTCTCGGACCGGCTTCGTTTCATCGACGTGCCGTCGGTCCATATGGCGCTTGGCGCGCGCGTGCCAATCACCGCGGGCATCAGCCTCGAGTTGGCCGCGCTGTGCAAGCTTCAGGAAGCAGCAATCATCCAGCGCGACGGCAAGACCTGGGCATTGTTCTACGCGGACGATGCCATCTCGCTCGCCAATCACGGCACGGTGGTGTCCGGACGCAAGGCGTTGGATGAATACACCGTGGCACACGCCAAGGCGCTGCCGGTGTTCGAACATCTGGACGTGCGCACGGACAAGATAGATGACTTCGGCAAGTACGTTATCGAGTACGGCACCGGAGTCGTGACCTGGAAGGTGGACGAGTACTCGGGCGTGAGCCTGGGGAAGAATATTCGGGTGTGGCGGCGGGCGGAGAGCGGCGCGCTGCAGATCTGGCGTGCGATCAGCATGTATGACTAGTGAGAAAAATCGTATGCGCGCTGCCCTGAAAAGTTTCGTGTTGATGCTGTCGTTAGGCGCTTCTGTGAGTCTGGCACAGAGCGTCGTGCGCCCCACCGCGTCCACCCCGCCGGTCAATCCCTTTGCAAAGTTTGCAGGCGAGTGGACGCTCAAGGACGACGCATGGTCCCAAAACTGGGGTGGCGCCAGCGAGAACATCAAGATCCCGAATCACCACACGACTTGCAGCCCTATCAACACGAATACCAGCGTGCTCTGCGTCGTCGATACACCGCCCAAGGGCCACATCTTGTGGGCTTTCAATCCCATCAAGAAGGAGGTGCACCATTTGTCCAGCTTCGGCGAGCTGCGCATCGGCGTGGGTCAGGGTTCGCTCAATGCCAAGGGCGACCTTCGATTGAAAGTGTCCTTCGAAGGCGAGGCAGCGGGGACGTACCGGATCTACAACTACGTCTGGATAAACGCAGATGAGTACGATATGAGGTCGGTCCAGTACGACGCGAGTGGCAAGGAAACCGGGCTCTTCTACGGCGGAAGATTCATTCGCAACGCCAGTGCCGGGCCCGCAGCCGACAGGACGCGGATCGAACAAATTCTTGCAGCCCACGACCGGCTGCAGCCCGGACTGGATGAATACATGCGCTCGGTGGCTGCTGACGTCATCCTCATGCCGAACGGTGGCGTCGCCATCGAGGGAAAAGCCGCCTATCTTCAGCACGTCAAGGATTTCTACGCGTCCGGAAATATCCAGATTCGCCACGAAGTGATCGAGGTCTATTCGTACCCGGAAGTCGTCATCGTGAGAGGCCGCGCTGTGGGAAAATTCACACCACCTGGTGGTTCGACAACGAACACTTTCGAGACCAAAAACATGTTCGTGTTCCGCCGGCGCAAGGATGGGAATCTCGAGGTTTGGCAGATCATTTTCAACGACTCGCCGTTGTCACCGCATTAGGTTGCACACTTGCGATCTACTGACGCATCGCTTCGCGAATCATGGGCCGCAACTGCTCTGCCAGCTGAACCGAGAACTTCACCACACCGGTGCGCTGGCCGCCGAGGTCCATGCCGAGGATCGCGTAATAGCCGCCGATCCTATCTACCCACGGCGTGAAGCCGAACGCGCCGGGCGACGTCTGTACCGGGCAATTGAGCGCGGGTGGCGGGCACATCGAGCCAGTTTGCCAATCCATAGTGATAGTCGAGACCGATCCGCTGCATCGGTGAGTCTCCGATCACCGCCTTTGGATACGGCTCGGTCGCTTGCGCCGTGAACAGCGCGTCGTTGATCAGCCGTTGGCCGCGATACACGCCGCGGTGGTATGCGAGCTCCAGCACCTTCGCGTATTCGTTCATGGTCATCTGCAGGCCGGCGGCGATGAGCGGATTGGTGGTTCCCTCAGGTTGTCGGGGCCAAGTGTAGAACACGGCTTCCGGGGCGATGCTAAGTGGTGTGCGGAGCTCCGCGCCGAAGATTTCGTTCCAGGTCTTTCCCGTCGCAACTTCAGCCATGCCCGCTGCGACGTGCAGGTGTGTGTTGCCGTAGTCGAAGCGCGTGCCTGGCGGTGCCACGAGCGAAAGCTTCGACAGCGTCGCGACGCAGTCGACGAGTGTGATTGCCGGGCGCAGCGTGCAGGCATCGCGCGGGGGCAGGCCCGAGGTGAAGGACAGCAAGTGCGCGAGCGTGATGGCCGCTTGCGGGCCTTTCCAGCCCAGCACCTGGCCCGTGGTCGAATCGAGCGAGAGCTTGCCCGCGTCGACGAGCCGCAGGATCGTCAGGCCCGCCACCCACTTCGAGGCAGAGGCGATCGGAATGCGCCGGTCTGCCGAGAAGTCGCCATACATCTGCTCGAAGACCTTGTTGCCTCGAGAGTCGAAGATGCTGAGGCCCATGCCGGAGATGCGTTGCTGGTCGAAGGCCGCGCGGGTGGTGCGGTCGACGGATTCGAAGGCCTGCGGGATGGGTGCTCCGCTCCCGGTGGCAGCGACGAAGAGCGCGAAGGTGGCGAATACGGATTTGCGGTGCATGAGGTGACCCACGGAGGTCCAAGTGGTCGACGAGAAGCCTAACCTGTCACAAATTGTGACAGGTTCAAGGTAACTACTTGATATCCGCAAGAAATCCGATGCCACGCGACGAACGGCTTGCGGGAGCCACGAGTGCTCTCATGGCCGTGAGGATCGATTCAATCTCCGCGTCGTGCTTTCCAACGCGTTTCTCAAGTTGCTGCAACTGCTTCAGAAGTTGATCGTTCGCACGCGCCGCCTCACGCAAACTTGCGAAGGCACGAACGACATACACGCTCATTTCAATGGCTCGCGGGCTCTTGAGGATCATCGCCAGCATGATGGCGCCGTGCTCCGTGAAAGCGAATGGTGGTTTGAGCGGGTCGCGATGCTTCTGAGTGTCTAGCGCGCTGCGCAGTTGGTTGAGCGCGTGGGTCTCTTTCGAAGTCAGCCGAAAGGCGAAATCCTGAGGAAAACGCGCAGCGTTTCGTTTGACGGCCTGATTGAGCGCAGTTGTGGAAACGCCATAAAGCGCAGCGAGATCCGAATCCAACAGCACGTTGGTGTCTCGGGCAACGAGAATGGCCTTGACGATCTCACCGGAAGTGCCGGGGTCTGCGTTCACTATCTAACTTCCCTATCTGGCAGAATCCCGATTGAAAGGGGCTCGCATCAGCATGGCACTTGAGACACGCGCACGCGTTGACGAGAACAGCCGGCCACCAGCAGTAACTGTGCGGCTGTTCGTTTGTTCGCCGTGATTTTCCGCGCCGTACAGGGCGATGCCCAGCGGAGAAATCGGCGTGTTTCGGGAGAAACCAGTCGGCCATGGCCACCCTGATCCCCTCCCTCGGCTCCGCCCGCTTCGACAGCCGCGGCGAGCTGCGCCTGGCCGAACGCCTCAAAGACTTCCTCGAAGAGAACGCCTACATCTGGCACAACCTGCCGATGGGGCCGCGCGGCCGGCACCCCGACTTCGTCATCGTCCACCCTGCAAAAGGTTTGCTGGTGCTCGAGGTGAAAGACTGGCGGATGGACACCATTGCGTCCGCGACCAAGTCGGATGTGGAGCTCGTGACCACGAGCGGTTCGGTTCGAACGACCAGCCCCTTCGAACAAGCCCGCGGCTACATGTTCGATGTGATGAAGCTGATCCAGAGCGACGGGATCCTGCTCCATCCGCCGGGTCACGCGTATCAGGGCAAGTCGATCGTGCCTTTCGGATACGGCGTCGTGTTCACCAACATCACCCGCAAGCAATTCGCGCAGACGGACCTGCACGAAGTCTTTCCCGAAGACCGCTGCGTGTTCAAAGACGAGATGAGCGAGAGTGTCGATGCGGAGGTTTTTCGCACGCGGCTCTGGAAGATGGTGCCTCCGCGGATTGGATCGCCGTTGACGCTGCCGCAATTCGATCGCTTGCGTGCGCTGCTGTTTCCCGAGATTCGGATTCGGCAGATCGCGCTGCCGCTGGAACCGAAGTCGGCGGCGCAAGAAGACCGAACCCTCGCCGTGATGGACTTGCATCAGGAGCAAGTGGCGCGCGGCTTAGGCGAAGGGCACCGAATCATTCGTGGCGTCGCCGGATCCGGAAAGACGCTCATCCTGGCCTTTCGCGCCGAACACCTGGCGCGCGCCGCGAGCAAACCCGTGCTGATTCTCTGCTACGCCAACGGCATCGCCGGAAGGCTCGAAGATGCGATGCAAGCGCGCGGCGTCGAAGATCGCGTTCAAGTCCGTACGTTTCATTCCTGGTGCTACCAGATGCTGAAGACCTACGGCATCCCTGGGCCGACGGAGGCCGAGTACCCCGACTACAACCAGCGGCTCGCCGCCCTCGTGCGTTACGTCGAGGCCGAGACGATGCTCGGCCACATACCCGGCGGTCAGTACGACGCCGTGCTCATCGACGAAGCGCATGACTTCGAACCCGAGTGGCTGTCACTCGCGGTGAAGATGGTGAATCCAAACACCAAGGCATTCTTGATTGCCTATGACGACATGCAGGCGATCTACAAGGGGATGGGGCGGCCGGTGTGGAGCCAGCTCGGCATTGAGGCCAAAGGACGAACGCGCGTTCTCAAGATCAACTACCGGAATACGGTGCAGATTCTAGGGTTGGCGCGACGAGTGGCCGAAGAGCTTGTGGGCGCTCCTGGCGTCGCGGCGGATGATGAAGATCTTGTGCTGATACCCGAAGACGGCGGGCGGCAGGGGGTTGAGCCCGTGGTTCGGCGTTGCGTGAGTTTCGAGGCGGAGGCGCATGCCATCGCCGAGTGGTTGCTAGGTCGACGCAAGGCGGGTTACGAGTGGGGCGAAATGGCCGTGCTGTATCCAGAACACTGGATTGGCGAGAGGTTTGTCCAAGTCCTGAAGAGACATGACGTGCCGGTCGACGTTGTCAAAGAAAACAAGAATCGCGTGAGCTTGAAGCGTGCGGCGGTGCGATTGCTCAGCATGCATACGGCGAAGGGACTGGAGTTTCCCTGCGTCGGCGTGGGTGGGCTAGGCGCCGTTGGGCGGCATGGGGAGGAGATAGAGGATTGCGTTAGGCTCGTTATGTCGCTGTTACGAGGGCGACGCACGAAGTGTTTCTGACCTACTCGCAGGATTCTGTGTGGTGCGGCGGCTGATTGCTTAAGAGTGCGTCGAATTTCACTGAGTTATACGATCAGCGGAGGCGAGGTCGCGTCGCACCCGCAACGGAATTCTCCTGGGCTCGGATCTGCACGAGCTCTTCGATTTAGAGCATGTCACTGCGACGCTGGAACTGCGGATCGACGTCAGCTCGCGGCTTAACGAAGAGCGCGAGAACCTGCGCGAGTACTATGCGCACTACGGAAATGAACTGGATGCAGCCGGGGGATGTGACGTGCGGCCGAACAGGGATTTTCTGGTGGCACAACAAATCGAGATTCAAGGCATAGCCCGCGAATCAAAACGGAGATCGCTTTAGTTCAATGGCACAAAAACTCACCCTCAGCCAGCTCTCCAGTCTTCTGTTCCGCGCCTGCGACGACCTGCGCGGCAACATGGATGCCTCGGAGTACAAGGAATACATCTTCGGCATGCTGTTTCTGAAGCGGCTTTCCGACCTCTTCGACCAGGAGCGCGAGCAGCTTGCCAAGGACCTCAAGGCCAAGGGCATGGCCGACGAGTCATCGCGGCGCAGCTCGACAACCCGGACAAGTACACCTTCTTCGTGCCGAGGAAGCGCGCTGGTCGCAAGATCCGTCACCTAAGACAATGTCGGCACCGGCGCTCGAACAAGGCGCTCGAAGCCCTCGAAGACGCCAACGTCGATGCGCTGCAGGATGTGCTCAAGCACATCAACTTCAACCGCAAGATCGGCCAGCGCACGCTCGACGACGACACGCTGTCGAACTTCATCCAGAACTTCGAGAAGATCCCGCTGCGCGACGAGAACTTCGAGTTCCCCGACCTGCTCGGCGCGGCCTACGAATATCTGATCAAGTACTTCGCCGACTCCGCCGGCAAGAAGGCGGGCGAGTTCTACACCCCTGCCGATGTCGTGCGCACGCTTGTCGAGATCGTCGAGCCGCAGCCAGGCATGAGCGTCTACGACCCGACCTGCGGCTCGGGCGGCATGCTGATCCAGACGCGCGATTACATTCGCGAGATGCGGCGGCGACCCGCGAGACCTCTCGCTCTCCGGCCAGGAGAGCATCGGCACCACCTGGTCCATCTGCAAGATGAACATGCTCCTGCACGGCATCGCCGCACGCCGACATCCGGCAGGAAGACACGATCCGCCGAGCCGCAGCACAAGGACGACAACGGCGAACTCAAACGCTACGACCGCGTCCTCGCCAATCCGCCGTTCAGCCAGAACTACATCAAGAAGGACATCGAGTATCCAGGGCCGCTTCGCTGTCTGGATGCCCGAGAAAGGCAAGAAGGCCGACCTGATGTTCGTGCAGCACATGCTCGCCGTGCTCAAGGGCGACGGCAAGATGGCCACCGTCATGCCGCACGGCGTGCTGTTTCGCGGCGGCGAAGAGCGAGAAGCGCGGACGTCACTTCATCGAGCGCGGCTGGCTCGAAGCGGTCATCGGCCTGCCGGCGGGCCTGTTCTACGGCACCGGCATCCCGGCCTGCGTGCTCGTGATGAACAAGAAGGACGCCGCCAACGCGCAAGCACGTCGTCTTCATCAACGCCGACCGCGAATACCGCGAAGGCAAGGCGCAAACTTCCTTCGCGCCGAAGACATCTCGAAGATCGTGCACGCCTACCGCACGCTCACGAGCGGCGAACGAGACGAGTGCCGGGCTACGCCCGGCGCGTGCCGGTCGAGGAGATCGAAGGCGAGGACTTCAACTGCAACATCCGCCGCTACGTGGACAACGCCCCGCCGCCCGAGCCACACGACGTGCGCGCCCATCTGCACGGCGGCGTGCCCAAGAGCGAGATCGATGCCCTCGAGCACTTCTGGTCGAACTACCCGGACCTGCGAAAGCGTTGCTTTCAGCCTCGTTCGGACCCGAATGTACCTGCCAACCTCTACCTCGACTTCACGCCGGAGGTGACCGATCGCCGCGCCCTCGCTGACATCGTGAACGGCGACAAGAGCGTGGCGGCTGCTCATGAGGGTTTTCTGAAACGCTCGAAGCCTGGTGGAGGAAGCATCTGCCAGACATCGAGGCCCTCGCGCCGAGCAACGGCAAGAAGGGCAACGTCTACGCTCTGCGCCGCAGCCTGCTCGCCTCCATCGAGCAGACCTTCGCCGGAACCAAGCTCCTGACAGGTCACCAGATCCGCGGCGCCTTCGCGCGCTACGTCGACGAATTGAAGGCCGACCTTAAGTCCATCGCCGCCAGCGGCTGGGGCCCCGAGCTCATCCCTGACGCCGAATCCTCGACAGCCAGTTCCCCGAAGTGCTCGCCGAGATGGAGCAGAAGCGCTCCCGTCTCGCCGAAATCACTGCACTCTTCGCAGCCGCCGACGAGGAGGACTACGAAGACGACGACGACACCGGCGTCTTGCCCGGCGACCAGGTCAAGGAGCTCAAGGCCAAACTCAAGCAGCTCAAGGGCGAGGCCAAGCTAGCCAAGCGCGACCCAAATCTCGGTGACCACAAGATGTACGAGAAAGAGGCCGCCGCCGTGGATGCGAAGCTCGCACGGCACAAGGCGCTTGAGGACGAGGCCAAGCAACTTAAGGCCGATCTGCGCGCCACCGAGAAGAAGCAAGACGACCTGGTGGCAGCTGCTCGCGAGAAGATCGACCGGGACGAAGCGCGGAAGGTCATTATCGACCGACTTCATCGACTGCTCGTGCAGACCTACGAGTCGTACCTCCGCGCGGACCAACGTGCGTGCCTTGCAGCGCTGGAGAACCTGCACGCGAAGTACGCCACGACGGCGACCGAAATCGAGGGTCGGCGCGACACCGCGACAGCCAAGCTGAAGGATTTCCTAAAGGAGCTAGGCTATGCGTGACGTCGGCTTTCCGGCAGTTAGGCTCGCCAACGCTTGCCCGCTGATCACAGATGGCTCGCACTTCAGCCCTGTCCCGCAGATTGAAGGCTTCCCGATCGTTACGGCGAAAGACATTCCACATGGACGAATCGACCTCGCGACCTGCACGAGGATCTCGGAAGCTGACTGGAGACTATTGCGTGCGCAGAATTGTGCACCGGCAGTCGGTGACGTGCTCCTTTCTAAGGATGGAACTATCGGGCGAGTCGTACATTACAAGGAGGATTTGGGGGTTGTCCTGCTTTCGTCCGTAGCAATGCTTCGCCCAGATAGCACTCTTGATCCTGCATTTCTCGCTCAGGTCCTGCGTTCGCATATTTTCGATGTGCAGCTCAATAGATTGCAGTCGGGCAGCGCGCTCAAACGTCTCGTGCTGGCCGACATTCGCAAAATTGAAGTACCACGACCTGACCTCGACGTTCAGCAGCGCATCGTCGAAATTCTCTCAACGCTTGACGAAGCCATCGACCAGACCGAAGCTTTCATGACGAAGACAAGACAGATCAAAGCCGGGTTGATGCACGACCTCTTCACGCGCGGTCTGACACCGAATGGGCAACTTCGATCTACTTTCGAGGAGGCTCCTCAGCTCTATAAGGAGAGCCCGCTCGGCTGGATTCCGAAGGAATGGAAAACTGTCCTCCTAGATGAAGTTGCCAATCGAGGCAGCGGTCATACGCCGAGCAAGAACCACCCTGAGTACTGGAACGGAGGGATCAAGTGGGTTTCGCTGGCAGACTCATGGCGCTTAGATCGCGTTCACATTTCAGACACGGACCAAAACATAAGTCAGGCAGGAATTGACAACTCATCAGCCGTACTTCATCCGCCTGGTATCGTCGTCTTGTCGCGGGATGCTGGCGTCGGCAAGAGCGCTGTCACCACGACTGAGATGGCGGTCAGCCAGCACTTCATGTGCTGGCGGTGCGGTCCTCGGCTGAATAACTACTTTTTGTACTACTGGCTCCAGTCATCCGAAAGTGGGAGTTCGAGAACATCGCGACGGGAAGCACTATTCCTACCATTGGGCTTCGCTTCTTTCGGCACTTCCACATCAACGCCCCTACCGACATGCGTGAGCAAGAGAAGATTGCCGCCGCCCTCCTCGCAGCCGAGGAACAGGTGTTTGCACTGGACGACGATCTACAGAAGCTTCGAAAGCTGCGCACTGGATTGATGCAGGACCTTTTCACCGGTCGAGTTCCTGTCGCTGTCGACACGGCGTCCGAATTGCGAAGGTCGCAGCGAATGTCTGAGTACCTCCACGTCGAGAAGCCGTTCCTCGACCAGCTCGCTGCGCTGGGCTGGAAGGTCATCGGACCAGGGACATGGGCTCATCCCCTCGGACCCGGCCAAGAGCCTGCGCACCAGCTTCCGCGAGTGGCTTCTGCCGGAGGTATTCCGCGAGGCTGTTCGGTCCATCAACCTCACGCCGGACGGCAAGCCCTGGCTCACCGACCGCCAGCTCGACGACCTGCGCGACCAGATTCTTCGCCAACCGAACCGCACGCTGCTCGAAGCGAACGAGGCGACCCAAGGGCTCTTTCTCAAGGCCCAGGTCGATCGCAACGAGCTGACCGGCGAGCCCGACCCCGTGGTGAAGCTCATCGACTTCGCGCACCCGGAGCGCAACCAGTTCCACGCCATCAACCAGTTCCGCGTCGACACGCCGGGGTGCGTGAAGAGCTGCATCATCCCCGACATCGTTCTCTTCGTGAACGGCATCCCGCTCGTCGTCGTCGAGGCAAAGATCGGCGATCCGAACACGGCGAACCCGATGCACGCGGCATACGAGCAACTGCTGCGCTACCGCAACGGACGGCCCGAGACGACCAAGGCGGGCCTGCGCGAAGGCGAGCCACGCCTCTTCTACAGCAACGTGCTGCTGGTGCGGACCTGCGGCGAGAAGGCCGAGTTCGGCACCATCACGTCGGGACACGAGCACTTCTACGCTTGGAAGGACATCTGGCCCGAGAGCAATCGCGCGTACACGCCGCCGCTCGGCGTCGAGCGCGAGCAGGAGAGGCTCATCCAGGGGCTGCTCGCTCCGGAGACGCTGCTCGACGTGCTTCGCACCAGCACGGTGTTCATGGACACCGACTCGGGTCGCCGCATCAAGGTCGTCTGCCGCTACCAGCAGTACCGCGCCGCCCGGAAGATCGTCGACCGCCTGCGCTCCGGCAAGACGCCGGAGTCTCGCTCCGGAGTCGTCTGGCACACGCAGGGCTCGGGCAAATCGCTGACGATGGTCTTCGTCGCCCGGATGCTGCGCGCAGCGGCAGATCTCGAGGACTTCAAGATTCTGCTGGTCAACGACCGGGTCGATCTCGAGGAGCAGCTCGCTGGCACGGCGAAGCTCATCGGCGGCAAGGTCAACGTCATCGAGAGCACGGCGCAGCTCCGCGAGCACCTCAGCACCGATGCCTCCGACATCAACATGGTGATGGTGCACAAGTTCACCGAGCGGAAGGAGGCGTTGCCGCTCAAGGTGGCCGAGGCGCTGACGCAATACCGGGCGACACCGTCAGCGGAAACCTTTGGCGTCGTGAACCCGTCCGAGCGCATCCTCCTGATGATCGACGAGGCGCACCGAACGCAAGGCTCGGATCTCGGCGACAACCTCTTCGAGGCCTTCCCAAACGCCACGCGTATCGCCTTCACCGGTACGCCGCTGATCACCGAGCAGCACGGCACCAAGCGCACGGTGAAGCGCTTCGGCGAATACATCGACACCTACAAGCTGATGGACGCCGTGCACGACGGCGCGACGCTGCAAATTCTCTACGAAGGCCGCACCGCCGACACCGCCATCAAGGACAAGCACGGCTTCGACACGAAGTTCGAAGATCTCTTCAAGGAGCGCAGCGAGGAAGAAATCCTCGCCATCAAGAAGAAGTACGGCGCGACCGGCGACATCCTCGAAGCGGAAAAGCGCATCGAGGCCATCGCGAAGGATCTTGTCGACCACTACATCGACAACATCCTTCCCGATGGCTTCAAGGCGCAGGTGGTGTGCCACTCGAAGCTCGCGGCGATCCGCTACCAGAAGGCCATCCGCGCAGCGCTTCGCGATCGCGTCGAGCGCGAGAAGCTAAAGCCGAACCCAGACTCAGAGCTCATCCGGCGCATCGAGTTCCTGAAGGCGGCCGTAGTGGTGTCGTCGGACGCCACCAACGAGCCGGCCGCCATCACGGAGGCGCGCAAGGAAGCCAAGCGCTGGAATGCCGTAGAGAACTTCTGCAAGCCCTTCGATTTCGACGATCCCGAGAAGACGCTGACCGGCATCGCTTTCTTGATCGTGTGCGACATGCTGCTCACCGGCTTCGACGCCCCGGTCGAGCAGGTGATGTACATCGACAAGAAACTACGCGAGCACAACCTGCTTCAGGCCATCGCCCGCGTGAACCGCGTCGCCACCAACAAGCATCGCGGCTTCATCGTCGACTACATTGGCCTCGCGAATCACCTGACCAGTGCGCTTGTCGATCTATTCCGAAGAGGATGCGCAGGACATCCACGACGGCCTGAAGAACGTTCTAAGCGAACTGCCGATCCTCGAGGAGCGCTATCAGCGGCTGCTTCAGCACTTCGTTTCGGCTGGCGTGATGAACATCGAGGCGTTCATCAAGGGTAGCCTGGGCACACCGGAAGCCGATGTCGCCGTGATTCATGCCGCGGTCGGCGCCATGAAAGACATCAAGCGCCGCGCGGACTTCGAGGTCTATCTCAAGAAGTTTCTCCAGAGCCTCAATCTCATCCTGCCGAATCCCGCGGGGCATCCATACCGCGGCGCAGCCCGTCGCTTCGGTTATCTGCTGCGCATGGTCAAGGAGCGCTACAAGGACGACTCTCTGGACATCTCGGACGCCGGCGAGAAGGTGAGGGCGCTCATCAATGAGCATCTGATCGACCTGGGCATCAATCCGAAGATCCCGCCCGTTGAGCTGCTGTCCGACGATTTCCTCAAGCATGTTCAGAAGCATTCTGGCGGTAACCCGGAAGCGAAGGCCAGCGAGATGGAGCACGCCATTCGCAAGCATTGCACCGTCCATTTCGACGAAGACCCAGCCTTCTATAAGAAGATGAGCGAGAAGCTGGAGAAGCTCATCGAGCAGCACCGTGACAACTGGGATCTGCTCGCCGATGATCTCGCGCAGCTACGCAAGGACGCGATTGAAGGGCGACGCGATACTGTCGAGGGCCTCACGAAGGAGGCGACAACGTTCTATGACTACGTTGTCCACCTGGCCTATGACGGAATCGACGTCCCTCCCAGCGACAGCGCCGGACTCAAGGGGCTCATGCTGCGCATCGTGACGCTTCTACAAGATACGATCGACGTGATCGATTTCTGGAAGAAGCCTATCGAGGTCAAGAAGCTGCGCGGGAACATCGACACGGAGATTCTTCTCGCGAACATTCCCGCGCTGAACTGATAAGCACGAGCGGCTTGCCGTAGAACTCGTGAAACTGGCGGAGAAACGTGACTCCGACTTGAAGAAGGACGATAGGTAGCTCATGGAGAAGAAGGGCGAATCCAATATCGATTACAGTGTTGTTCGCAGCAGGCGAGCGACGGCGGACGTCATCATTGAGAGAGATGGCAGCTGTTCTCGTGCGAGCTCCGGAGTGGGCGAGCGACGAGGAGGTCGCGAACATTGTCGCTTCGAAGAACTATTGGATCTACAAAGGCCTTGCGGAATGGCGCGACTTGAACGCGACTCGAGTCCTGCGCGAATACAAGGGCGGAGAAGGGTTCCTCTATCTGGGCCGCTCACATCGCTTGACGCTGGTAGGCGATCAGAATGAGCCACTTCAACTGAAGAACGGTCGATTCTCTTTACGTAGAGATCTCGTTGAGCAAGGCGAGATTGTAGCTGCCCGCGATGCATTTCGTGACTTCTACCTTTCTCGGGCACAAGGGCGACTAGAGAGCCGGGTCGCGTACTTCGCACCAAAGGCCGGGCGTTACTCCTTCTGGCATGGATGTTCGTGAGTTAGGCAATCGATGGGCATCTTGTTCGGCGAACGGCAGACTCTCATTCCATTGGAAGTGCATGATGGCACCGCAGACAATCATCGATTACATCGTAGTACATGAACTTTGCCACTTGCATGAGCGTGACCATACGCAGTCATTCTGGAATGAAGTCGACAAATTGCTTCCTGATTTCTACGAAAGAAAGGAATGGCTACGTAAGCGCGGTGCAGGATTAGATCTCTAACGTGCGCTGCGCTCAATTCGGCTGGTAAGGAAGGATCGCAGCGTCGTTTCACAATTACCGACCAAGGGGCAGCGGAGTTTGTATGTCAATTCCACCTTACGAGACATTCATGCTTCCTGTACTCCGGTCTCTTGCGGGCTCCGAACCGAGACGGCGTGCGGAGATTGTCCGGGCGGCTGCTGATGCCAAGGGAATTCCAGAAGATGAGCGCCAACTGTTAGTGCCAAGCGGTGGATCGACAATAGTTCAGAGTCGCGCAGGTTGGGCTTTGTCGTATCTCAAGCAAGCAGATCTGGTGCGGACGCTCTCACGAGGCGTCTATCGCATTACTGATCGCGGCCTTTCAGTCCTGGCGCGCAACCTACCGCATATCGACAACGCGGTCCTGGAGGAGTTCGAGGAATTCAGGGCCTTTAGGGCGCGCAGCCAATCAAGCGACGATGAAGCGGTAGAGGTGAGCATTGCGCCGACGCGAGGGCGGCGCAATGAAGGTTCTCCAGAAGAAACGCTTGAAGCCGCATACAAGACCTTTCGGGCAGACTTGGTGACGCAACTTCTCGACATGCTGCGTACCGTAGAGCCCACCAGATTCGAAAAGATCGTGGTCGATGTGCTGCAAGCAATGGGTTATGGCGGTGGACGCGTGGGAGCCGCCAGAGCGATCGGAAGATCGGGGGACGGCGGGATTGACGGAGTAATTGAGGAAGATCGGCTGGGCCTCGATACGGTGTACGTGCAAGCGAAGCGCTGGGAAAGCAACATTGGACGACCTATCGTGCAAGGATTCGCTGGGGCATTGCAAGGACAGCGAGCTCGCAAGGGCGTGATGATTACGACCTCGGACTACACAAACGACGCGCGCGAGTACGTAGCAAGCTTATCGACGCGCATTGTGTTGATAAACGGCGAGCGCCTCGCTGAGATGATGATTGATCACAACGTCGGCGTAAGCACGGAGCAAACTTATGCGATCAAGAAGCTGGACAGCGACTACTTCGAAGACTAGTTGCGGGAGCGTGGGATTTTTCGCCACGAGTTTATGGGAAGAACAAAATGAACAATAAGCTCCCCGCTGATCCGGCCAAGCCAGAAGGAAAAACGGCAGTCGAAGCGCTCATAGACACATCCACCGACTCCAAAGACGGACTCGTACCCAGCCTATATGTATCGACACTCAATTTCAGTGATGGCACATCGATGGAGTTGGGTCCAGCGGACACAGTATTGATAGTCGGTCCGAACAATGTAGGGAAATCGGAGGTCCTACGTGCTCTCTTCGACAAAGCATCGAACCCGAACACCGAATCGCCTGTAGTTGCAGGCGCGAAGTTTCAGCGTGTCGGAGATCCAACCGTTCTTGCGCGTTGGCTAGCCGAAACTGCGAAGGTCGGCGGAACCACGCCGCATCGGAGTTTCAAGCGATTAGGCGGCAGCGTACATGAGAGCGTCATCTACCATGCCTGGGCGAATCCAGAGCATTCGCTCAACGACGCGGCTCACATCTTCTTTACATTCGCCAGAACGGAAGGTCGGATTACAGACAGCAATCCACCCCAGCAAATTGGTATTCACCAGCCGCCTTCGCACGCGTTGCACATTCTGAACACAGATGCCGAGCTGGAAACACGCCTTAGCGAGAAGTTCAAGGAAGCTTTCGGAAAGGAAATCGTAGTCAACTGGCGCGCGGGTCAGTCCTTGCCTCTTTATGTAGGCCGCCGACCGGAACGCACGGCTTTGAATGATCGTGTCTCCAATGCGTACGTGACGGAAGTCGAAACTCTACCCAGGCTGGATGCACAAGGCGATGGGATGCGCAGCTTCGTTACGTTGTTGCTTGCAACGCAAGCCTCAGATGGATCAATTCTTCTCGTCGATGAGCCCGAAGCATTCCTTCATCCTCCCCAAGCAAAACTCGCTGGCGAATTGTTAGGGGCGGCCCTTCCACGAGCGCGACAAACGTTTGTCGCAACGCATAGTAGCGAAGTAGTCCGAGGCCTTCTAACAGCGAACCCAATGACCCGCGTTGTCAGATTGACGCGCTCAGCCGATGTAACGAAGGCTCATGCGGTTTCAGCAGAAGCAATTGAAAGGCTATGGTCTGACCCGCTCCTTCGCTACTCAAACGCACTAGATGGGCTTTTTCACGATGCCGTGATCATCTGCGAAGCGGACGCAGATTGTCGTTTTTATGAGGCGTTGCTACAAAGCAGTGAAAGGACGGCAAAGAGAGTCCCGCCGGATCTGCTCTTTACATTCACCAATGGAAAGTCGCGAATGGGAGCAGTCAAACGCGCTCTGATGTCTGCCGGTGTGCGTGCCATTTCGATTCCGGATCTTGACGTTCTACGCGATGACAAGCCTCTTATCGACCTCCTCGAACCGACGGTGTGGAAAGAAATTAGACCCAAGATCTTGAATATACGAAATGCATTGAACGCCAAGCTCCTCTATCCCGAGAGCGGAAGTTGCAGAGCGAATTTCTAAGATCGTCTCCGTCGGTGAAAGTAGCGCTCTGTCCGATGCCGAGAGAGATGCCGTGAAAGAGATCTTACGAGGTACGTCGATATGGACGATGGTCAAGTCTGCCGGTCTTAGCGCATTGCCCGGAGGTAACATTAGCGTCGAGGCAAGGGATGTCCTCGACACGCTATGGAAGCATGATGTTGCGGTCGTGCGCGTGGGAGAGATGGAAGGGTTCTGCAAGACTGTGTCCGCAGGTCACGGTCCTGCATGGGTCGAAGAGGTCCTCCGCCGGGACCTGGCCACAGATCCTGAATTGGCGGACGCTCGGCTTTTCGTCGAGAAAATTGCGCAAGCAGTACGATCGCCGATCGGTACTTGATGTTGATGCGGGGTGTAGTCACTTCGGGAAGATCATATGCGTTATTGGTGGGTCAACCAAAACCAAACCTACCGCCACGAAATCGCTGGCGGCTATCTCTGGTCGCCCAAGCGCAACGCTAACAAAGCCCGCAATCCCTTCTACGAGTCCATGCGCGAAGTCGCGCCGGGCGACATCATCTTCTCCTTCCGCGACACGCGCATCGCCGCGCTCGGCATCGCGCGCTCCTATTGCTACGAGAGCCCGAAGCCGACGGAGTTCGGCACGGCCGGCAGCTACTGGGAGGCGATCGGCTGGAAGATAGACGTGAGCTTTCGCGTGTTTGGACAACCGCATCCACCCCAAGAGCCACATCGGCGAGCTGCGCGGCCTGCTGCCGGAGAAGTACTCACCGCTGCGCGCCAACGGCGACGGACTGCAGAGCGTGTACCTGGCCGAAGTCGGCCGGCCGTTCGCCGCGGCGCTGTTCCGTCTCATCGGCGGCGAAGCCAACAAGATTGCGGATGTCGCGAAGGAAGTCGATCGCGCGGAGCAGTTGAGCCCATCGCGGGAGCCGGATCTCGAGCAATGGGAGGACCGGGTCGAAGTCGACCTTCGCAAGGCCCGAGATCCCAGAGATCGAATCCATGTGGGCGACATATCTTTAAGGTCGCAAAATGCGATCTTAAAGAACCTTATGTCAGTCATAGACTTGCGCTGCTAAAGAGGTACGAGCGAGCTCGATACGCGGCGTCAAATACGGGAAGCGAATATCTGTCCGCTCGCACCCCATATACGCGTTGGGTTTCGAGTGAACGACTGTCATGGTTGGTCCGTATGTCGCAGCTGCCATCGGAACCAAACGTCGATATCGCAACCAGGATTCAGATCCTCCGTGGTCAACGAGTGCTCCTGGATGAGGACCTCGCGCTTCTTTGCGGCATCACGATCAAGCGCCTCAATGAACAGGTGCGACGCAATCTTGAGAAGTTTCCGAGCGATCTCCTCTTTTAGTTGGAACAAGAGGAGGCAGATTCTCTAAGGATGCATTCTGCAACCTTAAAGAAGAGTCGCGGTGCGCACCGCAAGCATGCGCCGCTCGTGTTCACAGAACACGGCGCAATCATGGCGGCCACGGTCCTGAGTAGCCCGCGCGCGGTGCAGATGAGCGTGTACATCGTCCGGGCATTCGTGAAGCTGCGCGAGATGTTGGCATCGAATACGACACTCGCACGGCGACTTGAAACTCTCGAGCAATCAGTGGCTGCGCTAGATGCAGATACTCGAAAGCAGTTTGACCAGGTCTACGAAGCCATCCTGGGTCTCATGGGCTCCGGTCCGCGCAAAAGCTGAGGAGCAGCTAGCACTTCGCGGCAGGCGTACCTGGTAGGCAATCGGTAGTAGCATCCCGCGGTGCGCTACAGGTGGGTGAACCAATGCCGAACCCTTCACCATGAGACTTCTGGCGGGCCATCTTTGGTCGCGGACGGCCTTAGGCAATGAAGGACGCCGAAGTCCGAGCGGCTGCCTTTGCCTGGCTCGAAGAACAAACCGAAGTTCACGACCACTCGCTGCCACGCGATGCCGAAGAATGAACTAGCGCCGTAGCACCTCAACCTTTAGGCGGTATATGCGAAACGGTGTAGTTCTGGTTTTGATCGCACTTTCGACGGTGGTCTTAGCCTTGCAGGAGGGCTTTGTCACGCTCGACAAGTTGCCGTTCGAGTCGAGAGGCATTGTCGAATTGGGATCCGTGAAGGTTCGTGTCACCCAGACTTCTCTGGCCGCAACTGCGCTGCGTATTGACGCCTTCGGGAGAACCATTCGACTCTCACCTGCACGAGTGAAGGCGATGACTACCTTCCTCTATGTATTCACAGCTCTTTTTGTAGGGCTCGTCGTAGGCGGGCGCTACCGAGCTTACGTCCATCAAAATCGCGGTGAGGCGCTGTTAGCTCGATCTGTACGAGCCAACTTCAATACACCCGACCATCACCTGCTGAATCACATCACGCTTTCGCTTGAGGATGGGACCACGCAAATTGATCACATTCTCGTATCGAGATTTGGAGTGTTTGTGATCGAAACCAAAGACTACAAGGGATGGATTTTCGCTAACCCCACGCAAGCAAAATGGACCCAGGTCCTTTTCAGGACAAAGTTCAAATTTCAAAATCCCATCTTTCAGAACAGGCGTCATGTTCGCGCTGTTCAAGACCTACTGGACTTCTTACCGCATGAAGCAATTCATTCGGTCGTAGTCTTTGTCGGCGAGGCAGAGTTCAAGACTGGCGTTCCATCTGGGGTCTACAGTCTCGATAGCTTTGTTGATCACGTACGAGCCTGCACACAAACACTCATGTCGCTCAATCGCATGCATTTCTGTGTGGGGCGCCTTGAGGCATCGCGCCTCGCCATCACCGGAAAGACCGATGTGGAGCACGTTGAAGTCTTGAGAGGCGGCACGGAAGCGTGGCTTAGCAGTTTGGTTCGCTTGTCATACAGTCTGGTCTGATGGCAGATTGGGAGCAATGTCAGCGGCAAAATCCCTCAACAGTGTTGCGTCGCAGCCGAATGGAAGCTCGCGGGAGGGCTCGTCTTGAGGAAGCGACTGTTGTTGGTCGATTTCGAAAACGTGCATCGCGTCGACCTATCGACATTTGACGAGAGCTACAGCGCGATAGTCTTCTTGGGCGCGGGTCAAAACGCACCCAAAGCTTGGCAAACAAGCGCACCGCCAATCGATACAAGCGAGTCACTTTCCACAAGGTGCTAGGAAACGGGAAGAACGCGCTAGATTTTCACATCGCATTCCAATTAGGCAGGGTATTTGAGACTTCGCCTAAGACGGGTTGTTTTGTAGTGTCGCGTGACAAAGCTTCGATCCACTTGTTGCGCACGTCAATAAGATTGGGTTGAGTTGTCGGCGCGTCGACAGTTTTGACGAACTTCTTGGACTTGTCTGCGGTCGCTGCAACAAGGATGTGACCATTGATCACAACGGCGGCCGTTGGTGCAGTAACTGCGGCGACTTTGCTGTCGAGCCTGCCCCGCACATGCCGCCCGTCTAAAGCAACGCAACGACGATACCGGCTCAAATGCGATCGACTGGTAGCGGGAAGTTCTTAGAGTACGAGTCCATGCGCTAGGTCGCGCCGGGCGACATCATCTTATTCTTCCGCGACACGCGCATCGCCGCGCTCGGCATCGCGCGCTCCTATTGCTACGCGAGCCCGAAGCCGGCGGAGTTCGGCACGGCCGGCAGCTACTCGGAGGCGATCGGCTGGAAGATAGACGTGAGCTTTCGCGTGTTTAACAACCGCATCCACCCCAAGAGCCACATCGGCGAGCTGCGCGGCCTGCTGCCGGAGAAGTACTCACCGCTGCGCGCCAACGGCGACGGACTGCAGAGCGTGTACCTGGCCGAAGTCAGCCGGCCGTTCGCCGCGGCGCTGTCCCGTCTCATCGGCGGCGAAGCCAACAAGGTTGCGGATGTCGTGAAGGAAGTCGATCGCGCGGAGCAGGTGAGCCCGTCGCGGGAGAATCTGGCTGATCGCGGAAGAAATGAGTCTGTGAATCCCATGCCGCCATGGGCAGTCTTGGTAACCAATTCACCACTTCCGCGTGCCGCTTTGCCATGCCGCCCACCCAACTGATAGCCTCTCTACCGTTTCCGCGCCACCCGCACGCCATGGCTGCTACCGAAGTCACCTTTTCCCCAGAACGCAGCCTCGAGGCGGTGCTGTTCGTGGCGAGTCGGCTGGCGAAGCCCGCGATTCATGAAGTGCTGAAGCTTCTCTATTTCGCGGACAAGATCCATCTCTCCAAGTACGGCTGGCTGGCCAGTGGCGACGACTACGTCGCGATGCGCTTTGGACCGGTCGGCTCAGGGGCCTACAACCTTCTCAAGGCAGCTCGTGGTGATGATTCGGGGTGGATCCATCCGGATTTCTACCGGCTTGTCCGAGGTGCGCTGGAGATTGCAGACGACAAGAGGTCAATCAGCCTGCTGCGAAGTTTTGATCCGTCCCATTTGTCTCCGGCCTTCGCGGGCTGCCTGGAAGAAGCGCTGAGATCATACGCCGGCATGTCTTTTGGTGATCGCACCGAACTCAGCCACGACGCTGCCTGGCGCGCCGCTTGGGAGCTGGCTGCGGAAGATGAAGTGGGCCAGAGCCCTATGCCGCTGGAAACCATCGCAAGAACTTTGCCGAACTCCGAAGAAGTCGTCGCGCAACTGAACAATCAGTAGCTGAGCATGAACTTTGGCTCGGGCTTTCCCGACGACTTTCGACTCGCGCAGATTCGGCGTCGATTGAAACCTGGCGTGGTCATCAAGCTGTTCCGCCGGATGGACGATGGGCGCCTGCATGAGAAGAGATTCGTAGTCCTGCACGTGGATGCTCATACCACTACCTGCGTTATCACCTCGGAGATCAGTCAGTTCATTCGAGCCCGGCCTGCGCTCGCGCGCTGCCAGGTCCGCATGCACGTCGCGCAGCACGAGTTTATGGACCATGACTCGCACATCGATTGTTCGCGGGTTCGTTCGTTTTTGACGGACGAGGTAGTCGACGACCTCATGGCCCGGCCGGAATGGATTCTTGGAGATGCAAGTGGCGCCTGCCGCGTGGACATCATGGCTGGGATCAAGGCATCTGAGACACTGTCGGTTGCGGAGGTCGAGAGGATCTGCAGCGTGTTGGCGATCCAACCTGAAGGCGAAGGTCGTTAGGACTGCAACCGATGGCATCACGACAGTAGTGTGGCATCAGTAGAAGGGCTTCTCTGTGAGCCCCGCATCGTGGTGCTGACGATGAGCCGAGCTCCAGGCATCATCCCCCCGTGGACCGCCTCCCAATCGCGTGCCCCGCGCCTGGTACTCCTCATCCATCGAGGACTTCATTGCCATGGATCCGGACACGATTATCGGTCGCCTGACGAGCCATTCCGACTTCGACGTGGTCCGGGAGCAGACGGACGCGTGGCTCGTCACAAGATTGCGTTGCTGAAAGACCAACTCGCCGGAGTTCACCGGATTCCTGCTCCTCGAGTTCAACATCCCGCGCATGGGTCGCCGCATTGATGCGGTGGTGATCAGCGGCCCTGCCGCTTTCGTCATCGAGTTCAAAGTGGGCTCCGCCGAGTTCGATCGCGCTGCCATTGACCAAGTGTGGGACTACGCGCTCGATGTGAAGAACTTCCACGAAGCAAGCCATGATGTTTCCATCGTCCCGATCCTCATAGCCACGGAAGCGGAATCCTCCCGCCCATTCAAGCTGACCTTCGCGGCAGACCGAGTGGCGCAACCCATCTGCATTCACCCGGCTGCGCTTCGGCACACGCTGGACCGGCTGCTCCGCGAAGTGACCGGGGAGGGCATCGACACCCAACGTTGGGTGGCGGCGCCTTATCGACCAACCCCGACGATCGTGGAGGCCGCACGTGCGCTTGTACGCGAAGCATTCGGTGGAGGCGATCACGCGAAACGACGCGGGCGCGGTAAATCTGAGCGTCACTTCGCGTCGCGTCGAAGATCTGGTTGACGAGGCGCGGGCGCAGAAGCGCAAGATCATCTGCTTCGTCACCGGCGTCCCTGGCGCGGGCAAGACACTGGTGGGACTCAACATCGCAACGCGCCGCTCGGACGCGGGCGAAACCCATGCCGTGTTCCTTTCGGGCAATGGTCCGCTGGTGGCCGTCCTGCGTGAAGCGCTGACGCGCGACGAGCTCGCCCGTCGCGTTCGAAGCGGCGAAAAGACCACGAAGAAGATGGCCGCGAACCCGGTCAAGGCGTTCATTCAGAACGTCCATCATTTTCGGGACGAAGCGTTGCGTGATGTAGGTCCGCCGGTCGATCACATTGCGATCTTTGATGAAGCGCAACGGGCGTGGAATATCCGCAAGACGGCTTCGTTCATGAAGCAGAAGAAGGGGCAGCCGAATTTTCAGTACTCGGAGCCCGCGTTCCTGATTCACTACATGGATCGCCACACCGACTGGGCGGCGATCATCTGTCTCGTGGGTGGTGGTCAGGAGATCAACGACGGCGAGGCGGGTATCGGCGAGTGGCTCGCCGCGGTCCGGACGCACTATCCACATTGGCATCTGTTCATCTCCGAGCAGCTCTCGGACAGTGAATACGCGGCGGGGCAAGCTTTGGATTCCGTGCAGGAACTGAACAACGTTCACCTGGAAAAGCATTTGCATCTTGCGGTTTCGATGCGGTCCTTTCGCGCCGAGAACGTCTCCGCCTTCGTCAAGGCGACGCTAGATTGTGAGGTTGACGGGGCGCGAAAGGCGCTCGCGGCATTGTCGGAGAAGTATCCCATCGTGCTCACACGTGATCTGAGTCGCGCGAAGCAATGGATCCGCAGTCGGGCGCGCGGAGGCGAGCGTTATGGACTCGTCGCCTCATCGAAGGCAATGCGCCTGAAGCCGCATGCCATCGATATCCGGGTTTCGGTCGATCCCGTTCACTGGTTCCTCAGCGATCGCGACGACACTCGGTCGAGTGACTATCTCGAAGACTGTGCTACGGAATTTCAGGTGCAGGGACTGGAACTCGACTGGACCTGCGTCAACTGGGATGCGGACCTGCGCTTTGGTGGCTCAGGGTGGAACTATCACGACTTCCGCGGCAGTAAGTGGCAGAACGTGAAGGATGCGGAGAGGAGGAACTATCTACGCAATGCCTATCGCGTGCTGCTCACGCGCGCGAGACAAGGCATGGTGCTGTTCATTCCGCCGGGCGACAGAGCAGACCCGACCCGCCCACCAGAATTCTATGATTCGACTTTTGGCTATCTGGAGAATATCGGGATCCCTGTGTTGGATTGACGTCGCAACGGCAACTGTAGACCTCGATCCGGAAGCTGGGACTATCGAAATTCGGGAGACGGACTCTTGACGAGGCGACTGCTATTGGTTGATTACGAGAACGTGCATCGCGTTGATCTATCGCCATTTGATGACAGCTATACCGCCATAGTGTTTTTGGGCGCAAGTCAGAATGCCCCCAAAGCGCTGGCGAACAGGCGTACTGCCCATCGGTTCAAACGGGTCACATTCCACAAAGTGCTGGGGAGTGGTAAGAACGCGCTGGATTTCCACATAGCATTTCAACTGGGCAGAGTATTCGAGACATCGCCCAGGACGGTTTGCTTTGTTGTCTCGCGTGACAAGGGCTTTGATCCACTGGTCGCGCATGTCAACAGAATCGGGCTGAATTGCCGTCGGGTGGGCAGCTTCGACGAACTGACTGGCGTTGTCTGCGGCCGCTGCAACAAGGATGTGACCATAGATCACAACGGCGGTCGTTGGTGCAGCAACTGCGGTGACTTTGCTGTTGAGCCCGACCGGCGTTTAGCGCCGACCACCCAACTGCCTTTCGGCGATTCTTCCTCCATGCCGTTCAACGAAAGAAAACTTCAACACACGTGCGCGTGGTGCCACCAGGCAGGCGACATGGGTGACGGGCTTTACGACGATGGAGAATGGATGTGCGGAAGCTGCGCGTCAGAGCAAAGCATCGATTCCGCGAATGAAAATGGATAGTTGATATCGGCCGGTCAACATCATCTTCTCCTTCCGCGACACGCGCATCGCCGCGCCCGGCATCGCGCGCTCCTATGCTTCGAGAGCCCGAAGCCGACGGAGTTCGGCACGGCCGGTAGCTACTGGGAGGCGATCGGCTGGAAGATAGACGTGAGCTTTCGCGTGTTTGGACAACCCCATCCACCCCAAGAGCCACATCGGCGAGCTGCGCGGCCTGTTGCCGGAGAAGTACTCACCGCTGCGCACCAACGGCGACGGACTGCAGAGCGTGTACCTGGCCGAAGTCGGCCGGCCGTTCGCCGCAGCGCTGATCCGTCTCATCGGCGGCGAAGCCAACAAGGTTGCGGATGTCGCGAAGGAAGTCGATCGCGCGGAGCAGTTCAGCCCATCACGGGAGCCGGATCTCGAGCGATGGGAGGAGCGCGTTGGACACGACATTCGCGAGGACCCCAAGATCCTCGACACCCAACGCGAAGCCATCATCCAGGCGCGCGTGGGGCAGGGGAGGTTTCGCGCCAACGTGCAGGGAGTCGAGCGCGCATGTCGGGTGACGAAGGTGGAGCGGCTGGAGCATTTGGTCGCGAGCCATACCAAGCCGTGGCGGGATAGCACGAATGAGGAGCGGCTTGATGGGGAGAACGGGCTGTTGCTGACGCCGACGATAGATCATCTGTTTGATAAGGGGTTTATCTCGTTTGAGGACAAGGGAGATCTGATCGTGTCGCCGGTGGCGGATCGGGACGCTCCATCCGATCCGCAACGTAGACGGAACGCGATCCCCGGCTGCCGGTACTAATGAGTCACAACTCTCCACTCAAGGTAATGACTCATGATCTCGCGCCTTCGTATCGCCACCGCCCTCGCCATTCTCGCGACCGCATCGTCTTCCCCCGCCACAGCGCAGCAGATACCACTGACCACCTTCGTCGCCGGCCAGCCGGCGCGCGTCTCGGACGTCAATCGCAACTTCACCAATCTCAAGAGCGCGATCGAGCTCGAACAGCGCCGCAATGCCGCGCTGGTGGAGCGCATCCGCAGCCTCGAAGCCTCGCTCTCCAAGATGATCGCGCTCAACCAGGTCGTCAGCATCGAGGCCGTCAACGGCGTGCGTACGGTGCGCTTCTCGGGCGTGAATCTGCAGGTGGTCAACGGCACCAACTTCACCGAGTCCATCAACGGCGCTGGTAACGTCATCATCGGTTACGACGAAACGAATCTGACCGCGACCCAGGAATTCTGCTCGCGCGCCACCAGCTCCACCGGCTTCCCCACCGAAACCGAGGCCGCTTGCCTCGCGGCGGGTGGGGTATTCGCCGCTACTCACAAGAGTGGCTCGCACAACCTCGTCATGGGCACCAACAACAACTATTCGTCCGCCGCAGGCATCGTCGCCGGCCGGCTCAACTCGGTGAACGAGATGTATGCCTCGGTGCTCGGCGGCGTGCAAAACCGCTCCAGCGGCACCACTGCGGTCATTGTCGGTGGCCAGGGGAATCTCACGCTCAGCCGGAACCACGGCGGTACTGGGCGGACAGGCCAATCGCGCGACCGGACCGCTGTCGACGGTTGCCGGCGGACGCTCGAACACCGCCAGTGGCAATGCCGCGACGGTCAGCGGTGGCGAGCGCAACACGGCATCGGGTGGCACCGCGTCGGTCAGCGGCGGCAGCGTCAATACCGCATCGGGTGCCTTCTCGAATGTCGTCGCCGGTCGTGGCAATACGGCCGCCGGGATCGGCAGCAGCGTCCTGGGCGGCAACACCATCACGGTCACCGCCGCGGACACCGCGCGCTAGCCCAGTAGTTAGCGAGGCCCGGAACATATCCGGGCCTCGCGGCTGAATACCCGCATTGGCACCTGCACATCTCCGAGCAGCTCTCGGACCCTTATGTGCGGTGACTGAGTGCTGCCGCTATTGCTGGCAAGTCTGGGAGTGCGCTGGCTTGCCAACGCATCAATTGAATTCCCGCGGAATTGAGAGCATGTGTCTTCCGCGCGTCGGCTTCACGTCGATCAGCGCGATCGTGCGACGCGTCATCGAGCTCAACGGCAGCCACAATGCTTGTATCTCGACGTACAACAACAAAATCAACAGAAAGTTGGCACATACGATTGAAGTGCGCCTGCTTCCATCTGCCGCGTTCAAAGGCCACCAACTGAATGAGCTGCACCTGTGCAAGCACGATGTGATCTGGCAGTGCATCTCGGAGGCGCTGAAACAGAACGCGTTCGCGCTCAGTTAAGAGGTGGGACTTCGGCTCCAGCGGCCAACGTTCTTCAAGTGGCTTGGCGCGGGAGCGACGCTTCTTGGTGAATGAGCCCAGCAGTGCGGCCAGAACCACCAATCCGACGAGCACGATCCAGGGTTGTTGCATATGTCTGTCTCTCTAACCAAAGAGATTCCAAGTGCCAGGGTCGGAGTGGGCTAGTCTCTCTAGTCTTCCAACGAGATCGCAATCTAGCCTATGCATCAAGAGGTTATGCGTTCAAGATCACATTCTGTGATGTTGAACGATCACGATAGGCATGCAGTTTGATCACCGCTTCGCACCTGTATAGCTACCTGATTTGTCCTCACCGCGTGACGATGGACGCGTTTGGCGATCCTGCGACGCGCGAAGAGCCCAATGCATTCGTAAAGCTCCTGTGGGAGCGCGGCACGCTGTTCGAGCGCGAGACCATCGCGGCACTCGATCATCCGTTTACAGACCTTTCGGCGGTTGCTCTCGAGGCCAGAGAGGACGCGACACGAGACGCCTTGGCCCGCGGCGACACGTTGATCTACCACGGCAGGATCAGCATTGACGGGCTTCTCGGCGAGCCTGACCTGCTTCGCCGGGAAGCGACCGACACTCAAGGCAACGCGCTCTATTCAGCCATCGACATCAAGTCCGGTCGCGGTAAGCAAGGAGACTCGGACGCAGATTCCGAAGACGACACCGAACGAGGTAGACCGAAGAAACACTACGGTGTTCAAGTCGCCCTGTATACGGACATCTTGATTCGCCTTGGGCGCTCGGCGGGAAGATACGCCTACATCTGGGACATTCACGGCAAAGAGACGCGATACGACCTGGATGCGCCCCTGGGCAAGAAGACGCCGGCGATCTGGCCGATCTACCTCGATGCTCGAATGGGAGTCGAAGCGGCACTCTTGAACCCGAACACCACTCGAGCCGCCGCTTCGTCGGAATGCAACCTCTGCGTTTGGCGACCCGCGTGTCACGCATGGCTGAAGCAGGAGCGCGATCTGTCGCTGCTACCGTGGGTCGGCCGCAAGAAACGAGATTCTTTAATGACCAGGTTCGCAACGCTCGAAGAGTTGGCAGGAACGAACATCGAGACTCACATCGATGGGACAGAAGCGCTCCCCGGGATAGGGGCAGACTCGCTGCGAACATTCCACGCTCGAGCGATCCTGGCCACCACCAAGGACGCCAAACCGTACTTAAAGAAGGCAGCGGTGCTGCCAGCGGCCGACACCGAACTCTTCTTCGACATCGAAACCTTTCCCATGAGGGACTTCTGTTACCTGCACGGGTTCGTCGTTCGTCAAAACGGCGACATCCGCACAGAGAGGTTTTATTCATTTTTCGCGGACGGATATGTCGTCTGACGCTGAACGCTCCGCTTTCCAGGCCGCGTGGGCTTTCATGCATGCGCACGCGTCAGCGGCTGTGTATCTGTATTCCAGCTTTGAGCGCACGACGTACAAGAAGCTTGCTGGGAAGTATCCAGAGGTTTGTTCGGTTGCTGAGGTGGAGGCGTTCTTCGCCGGCAATCTCGTGAAAGATCTCTACACTGGCGTTGTGCTATCCGGGTCCGAATGGCCGACGATGAGCTTCGGGATCAAGTCGATCGCCAAGTTTCTGGGGTTTGAATGGCGCGACACTCATCCCTCGGGCGCAGCGTCGATCGAATGGTTTCATCGCTATTCGCAGACCAACGATCCAGAACTGCGGCAACGAATTCTCGATTACAACGAGGACGACTGCCGCGCCATGCGTGTCCTGGTGGATGCGATCAAGCAGCTCGAGGTAAGAGGATGAACGTGGGGAGCAAGCGCCGTCGCACGCGAGGACGTAGCGCTGCGGTCGATGGGAAAGATGCGTTACGAAATTTTTTTAAGGGAGCAAGCAAATGAAAAAGAAGAAAGCGAAAGCCACCGCCCGGCGCCGCGTGGGCCAGTCGGAAACCGGATGCAAATATGTACTGAGGCCAGAGCTGCTCAGCGGGCTCGAGAACTACGTGCAGGTCTGGGTTCCGAAGAAAGCCTACGACAAGCTGGTGAAGGGTCTGGTGAAGAAGACGAAGAACTCGTATGCGCGCAGCGCTTTGCGCCGGCGCGTGGCCGCGGTGGGCCTCAGCTGGGACTGCAAGGGCAGTTGTTACGGAGGTTTTTGCAATGAAGTTCAATTACCCGGCGGAGCATACGTCTGCGAGTGCGCGTACTACGTCTGAACGCTGCGGCCAGAGCTTCTTGCTGACGCCTATATAAAGTGCGGGAGGCTGGAGGAAAGATTTCTGAGCCTGCGGCCCTCGCCCGCGGGCGCCGGAGAGACGTTGGAGCGTCAGGGGCGAAGTGCGAACGAGCCACTTTAACCATTCATCCGTTACAGCCTCGAGGCACGAGTACGAACGACCGTGTATTCGCCGGATTCTCATCCTCATACACCACGGCGATTCGCCCCCGCGCATCGATGCCCACCGGGCGGCTGCCAAGCAGTTCGCGCGGAGTTACATCGACAAGGCCGCGCTCGCGCGTCCACAAGAATATTCTTTGGCCGTTGGTATCCACGGAGTTGTACCAGCCGACGGCGCGGCCATTGGCGACGGATGTCGCGACTGCGCTCACCGTCGTTGGCGTGATCGCCCTTAAGCCTCGCGCCGCAGTCCAGACGAAGGCACGCGTAGATAGATAGCCCGACAACTGACCGACGACCCATCCCTCATCGGTATCCAAAGCGAAGCTCTCAGTCGAGCCCGGCACCAGACCAAGATCGATGAGTCCGCTGGCCTGGCTCCACGCGAACGCGCGGCTTTCTTCCGCAGCGTTGCGTCGATATCCGACCACCAGGCCATCGCGCACCGCTGTTGCTTGTCCATCGCCGCAGACAAAGAAGCCGCAGGATTCGATCGGAATGCCGAGCGGATCGATCAACGTGCCGTCGGTTCGCCAGATGACCGGGCGGCGTCCCGGAATGGACGTCGTCGAGTACCCCGCAATCAAATCGCCATCGATGCCGAACGGGCCGCTTTCAGTACCTCCTGGGAGCACTGGGAGTGCGACCATTCCGGTCGCAGGCGACCAGCGGAATGCACGCGCTTGTTCATCGATCGTCCCCGCACCGACGACCACGCGTCCGGACAGCGCGTTGGCGGATGTCCAGGTTCCACCGAGCGATCCGAGATCGATCAGTCCCGTCGACAGCGACCACGCAAACGCGTTCTCCGTAAGATCGCCGGAAAGAGCGGATGATCCAACGGCCCGTCCGTTGCGCGTGCCCAAGGCAACCGCACTCGTGCCGCCCAAGGTCCCAAGATCGATGACTCCCATCGCTTCGGTCCAGGCGAAAGCGCGCCGTGGAGTTTCCAAATTGCACAAACCTACTGCCATGCCGCGATCGATGTCGGTGACAAGGCAGCCGCTGCCGTTCAGTGTGAGCTCGTGCACCTCGTAGTTCCGGGCGCGGGGAAATACCGTTTGCGCGTTTGCTGCCAACGGGATCGCTAGCGCAGCAGAAAAGATCACTGTCAACGCGGCATTGGTCATCAGGTTGGTGCGCATCATGGGAAAAACCTTCCGTGATTTGGGCGAACGGAGCAGGACTGCCGCAAACTACCTTGCGAACGCCGCTGGGTTGATCCGCGAATGTCTTCATGCGTCGTAGGAGCGTTCGTGAACTTGAGGCAAGCGCTTGCGACGAATGCGACAGGGCGGCCATTCTGCGGGAGCTACAGAGTGCGCATGTGCCGGCGAGTGATCACAGCGCGCCGCAGACGTCGCGCCCTGATACCAAAGTCGTGAGCCCAAGTCGGATCACCCGCGTCTATACTCGACCCCCGCTGCGACAGTTCATCGAGGGGTCCATGATCAAACACTCGCGCCTTCTCCTGCTCTCCATCTTGGGCTTCCTCGCCACGAGCGCCGCCCACGCGGAACAGTTCAGTGCGCTGTTGTTCTCGAAGACCGCCGGCTGGCACCACGAATCCATTCTTGAAGGCGTCAAAGCCATCCGCGGCCTTGGGTCACTGCACGACTTCACCGTGTTCTGGACCGAAGACCCCAAGCGCGTGTTCAACGACACGGAGCTCAAGAAGTACAAAGTGGTGATCTTTCTGAGCACCACTGGCGACGCCCTCAACGACGAGCAGCAGGCCGCGTTCGAGCGCTACATCAAGGCGGGCGGCGGCTTCGTCGGCATCCACGCCGCGGCGGACACCGAGTACGACTGGCCCTGGTACACGAAGATGGTCGGGCACATGTTCCACATCCATCCGGCGGTGCAGACCGCGACCATCAAGGTCGAGGATGCGAACTTCCCGGGCATGGACCGGTTCGCGAAGCGGTTTCTGTTCACCGAGGAATGGTACGAGTACGACGCCTCGCGCTCGAACAAGCTGCACTATCTACTGTCGGTCGACGAAAAGACCTACAAGCCGTACGCGAAATGGGGCCCGAAGGAAGGCAAGGGCATGGGCAACCTCCATCCGATCGCGTGGTACCAGGAATACGACGGTGGCCGCGCGTTCTACACGGGGCTGGGGCATCTGCCCGCGACTTACAGCGACGCCAGCTTCATGCACCATGTCTACGGCGGCATCTACTGGGCGGCGACCGGCAACGGGTTCACTGCGCAGTAGCCGATCGAACCTACCCGACGCTTGCCCTACGTCCTGCCGCCCCGCGGCCCGAGGAAGTACCACAGGATCAGGCCCACCACCGGCAGCAGCAGCACCACGACTGTCCAAAGCAGCTTTTTCTCATTCGAAGCGGAGCTCTGGAAGATATTGATGATGGCCCAGACGTCACCGATCAGTATCAGCAGGCCCAGAATTCCGTTGTATCCGGTGTTCAGCATTGTTTGATCCCTTTTGCGCGGCGTCGAGGTGTTGGACGACCTGACGGCATTCTGCGCTTTGTGGGAGACCTCCGTGAGTCAGGATTTCCCCCATCCAAGTTCCGTGTTTCTCCTCTAGGTCGCGTTCACGGCCCGTACGAACATCCGCAGGATGCAGCGAAGCACAATCCTTAAGATCTTCAAGACCGCCGCGCAGCGCTGGCTCGAGCGTGACGCCTTCGTGCACGCGGGTGCCCTCGGATTCTGCACGCTGTTTTCTCTAGCACCGCTGGTGATCATCGTTGTCTCGATCGTCGGGATCGTGTTTGGCCAAGATGCCGCGAGCGGGCAGATTTCCGCCGGCGATCTCCGATCTGGTCGGGCCTCAGGCCGCGATGGCCGTGGAAGAAGCGGTGCGGCGTTCGCGGCTGGAGGAAGCGGGCCTCGTGCCCACCATCCTGGGCGTGGGTGCGCTCATCTTCGGCGCGACCACGGTGTTCGCGCAGATGCAAGGCGCGCTCAACCAGTTCTGGGGCGTGAAGGCCCGGCCCGCGCGCAACGGCATGCTCACGTTCATCACCGTGCGCCTGCTGTCGTTAGGGATGGTGCTGATCATCAGTTTCCTGATGCTCACCTCCTTCATCGTGAGTCTCGGGATCACCGGCATCATCGAACACGCGAAGGACTGGGTGCCCATTCCCGGATTCGCCGTGGTGTTGATCGATCTTTCGATCTCGCTGGGCGTCACCACTGTGCTGTTCGGCATGTTGTTCAAGGTTTTGCCGGACGTGAGAATGCAATGGGCCGACGTATGGCGCGGCGCGTTCATCACGGCGGTGCTGTTCGCGATCGGCAAGTACTGCATCTCGCTGTATCTCACGCACGTGGCACCTGCCTCGACTTACGGCGCGGCCGGATCGCTGGTGCTGATCCTGCTGTGGGTGTACTACTCGTCGCTGATCCTGTTCTTCGGCACCTGCCTCACGATCGCGACGATCCTGCAGCGCGGCGGGGAAGTGCGCCCGAAGAACACGGCGGTGCGCACCCGCGTCGTACTGGAAGAGAACGACGAGTCCACTCGCTCAGGCGCGACTGGATAGGCGTTACAAGGAGGCAACTATCCCGTGTTCCTGGTGGAATTCTTCCTTCCTGTGTTCGATAACGACGGCGCGCACTTTCCGAAGGATGAGTTCGAGCGCGTTCGCCGCGAGCTCACCGAGCGCTTCGGTGGTGTCACCGCTTTCATGCAATCTCCGGCGATGGGACTTTGGGAGGACGATACCGGTCTGGTGCGCCGCGATGATCTCGTCAGCTTCGAGATAATGACCGAAACGCTGGATCGCGATTGGTGGCGCAACTATCGAGAGCAGTTAGCCCAACGTTTCCGGCAGCAGGAAATCGTGATGCGCGCGAGCCCGTTCGAGCTGCTGTAGCGCCGGATCAAAGAGCTTCCAATGCCCTTCCGTGTTCGGCATGGGCTGCGTATTTGCCATAGTCGGGAAGACGGGAATACTCTCGGGTTCTGGGCAATTCCTGAATGGACCCAACTGGGAGACACCTATGAAAGCTCATGAAATTCGCGCCTTGCTTTCGCGAAGCGCCGGTCTCTGCACACTTCTCTTTACCGGGACGATCGCGGTCTCCGCCGAACCGGCCGCACCGCTGGTCGGCGCAAAGGTGGCCGCGCCCGCGGTTCCAGTTGTGCAGGTGTTCAAACCGGTGGCTTTCGTCCTGTGCGCCTCGGAGGGCCAGGGCGCCGACGAGAAATGTGCCGCGCTCGGCGGCACTCAGACCTACACCGTGGCAGCAAACCGCACCCTGCTCATCGAACAGATCACCGGTCTCTGCGCTGGCGGCGCCGAGAACACCCTTCCGCCGCTGCCGCAGCGAATCGCCATCACCGTCGTCACCGGTGGAACTTCCGTGGATCATGTGCTGCTGGGCGTGCGTCAAAATGGCAACTTCGAAGGTTTTAGCGACGACACTCGGCTATACGCCGATCCCGGCTCGACGATTTCAGTCGACCTGACTGAGATTGGCGCCTCGCCTGGCGGGCGATTTTGCCGCCTCGGCTTCTCGGGGCAGCTCGTGAAGTAGCGGACGATTGTCACGTCACGCTGTCTGGCAAACGGCTCGAGGTAGTTGGTCACCTCGTTCGTCGGGCCTCTGGCTCTGCGCCGGCGTGCCGCTGGCACTCGGCCAGGGCAATGGCGAGGCCGCGACGGATGCGCAAAGTCACCGGGAGCGATAACAAGACAGACGCGGCTCATGCTGGTCGCGGTGGCATGATCGGCCCTCACCGAAACGAGGGGGTGCCATGTCCACTTTCACGAAAGTCGCTTTCATTAGCGCAACCCTGGCCGCAATGTGCGCCACGAACGCGTTTGCGCAGGATCCACCGAAAACACCGATGGAAGCCCCCGCCGAGCCGAACGCCATTCCATTGGATACGGGCGGCGTCGAAGGGCAGAGCGCGAAAGAGACCTGGTACAAGCAATGGGGCAACCCCTTCGTGCGCAATGTCTCGCGCGCGACGCTGACGCCGTATTTGCCGGATCCCGCCAAGGCCAATGGTGCGGCGGTGATCGTCGCGCCGGGCGGTGGTTTTCGCATCCTGTCGATGGGCGATGAAGGCTGGGAAGTGGCCCAGGCTCTCAACGAGCGCGGCGTCGCCGCCTTCGTCTTGAAGTACCGGCTCATACCGACCGCGCCCGACTGGGCGGAATTCGATCGCGGCAACCCAATGGCAGGGCCAATACCGGCCTCGGCTGCCGCCGCTGCGGCGGCGCGCTCGCCGGTGGCTCTGCCGCTCGTGGACGCGACCGCGGCCTTCAAACTGGTGCGCGCCCGCGCCAAGGAATGGAACATCGATCCGAAGCGCATCGGCATGGTCGGGTTTTCCGCGGGTGCCGGAACCACGATGGCGGCGACGCTGCAGTCGACAGACAACAAGCCGGCCTTCATCGCGCCTATCTACGGCCGGCAGACGGCGGTCGAGGTGCCGGCCGACGCGCCGCCGATGTTCGTGGCGTTGGCGGCCGACGATCCGCTGTTCGGCAACAATGAGTACGGGCTCATCACAGCCTGGAAGAAAGCGGGTCGCCCGGTGGAGTTCCATCTCTATCAGAACGGCGGCCATGGCTTTGGCCTCGGCAACCCGGGCAGGACCAGCCTGGGCTGGTTCCCGCAGTTCATGCTGTGGCTGGAAGTGAATGGCATGCTGAAAGCCAACTGATCGCGGTGCTCGACGCCGGCGTGCTTCAGGCTATGCTCTAACCACCATGGGCATCGCGACCTCCATGGGTCCGGTCGAGTGGCTGTGGCGCTCGCTCACATACTTCAAGCTGCGACCGGTCACTCGAACAGGCTGACGATGCTCTGGTACTTCTCGATGTACCAACGGTTCTCGTTGTTGTAACGCGGAATCGACACCGGACGCGCCGCATCGCCTTCCGTCTTCCAGACACATGGGCATCTCACGGGAGGATCAGCGTCGTCCACCTGCGGGCGGCTGAGCTCAGCGAGCTGAATTTTCATCCTGGACAGGACGCGGTAGAGCTTCGCGACGTTGCGCGGACCGCCGTTGTAGGCGGCGACCGGGAAGATCCCCAGCACGACAGGATTTTTCTTGTACGTGTCGCGGATGTCGGCCCGCATCTGCGCCAGCTCCAGATCCAGCAGGCAGATCGCCGCCTTCATGGCGTTCTTGAGATTCGTCGCGCCGGTTTCGAATACCGGGTCGAGCTTGGCTTCGGGGCATAGCCTCACCACCGCGGAATACGTGCCTTTCCCGCGGCGATTGGTGAATTGCATGGGCCCCAGCGCGCGCGCGCTCGAGACGCTGTACCGATAAGCCTCCTCGCGCTTGAGACCGTACTGGCTCAAGACCTCGTCGAAGGCGATCGCCTGCTTCTCGACGTAATCCCGGTCGTCGGTCTGCTCGATGACGGCAAGCGTCGTGATCACTTGCAGCGGAACGGCGTCGGCGAGCAGTTCGCCCGGAAACGCGGCGCTCGGTGCATTCGCCTGCCGCAGCTCTTCCAGCGCCTTGGCCGCGGTGGCGACCAGGAATTCCTTGCCGCCGCTGACGAACGCCGGGTCGAAGGTGTCTTCGGTGAAGGGTAGATAGACGATGGGCTTGGCGGTGTGGACGACATCTGCCCACCGTCTGCGCTTGACGAGATTGTTGTCGAACACCGGGAACTTGCGCCCATACACTTTCAAGGGCTCGCCATCCCTCGTGAAGGCGAACATCAGCCGCTCCGCGCCGGTGCCCTTCACGTGCCGCGCGTCGATTCCAGGCGTGAGAGAGCGGAAGGGCAGTGGCTTCCTGCCGGGTTTCCATTTGATCGGCGGACGCGGCAGTTCCAGTTGCGCGATGGTCCACTCTTGTTTGGCCTCGCTCCAGAGAGCAAAGGCGACGGGCCGCCCGCGCAGCGCCTGGCGTTTCCCCTTTCCGGTCACCACATACGCGAGCTCGACGTCACGCAGCAGGTTGCGCGCCTCGGTGACGAGGTCGAAGATCGTCTCGTGACGAAGTGGGATGCGACTCTGGACCACGACTTCCGGGATAGGAGCTTCCGCCTGCTCGGTTTCGGCGACGGCCAGCGGTACTTCGCCTTCTTTCTCCTTCGATTCTTCCTCCGCGACCGGTGCCGTTTCCGCGATCGCCTCTGCCGCCTCGTCCGACACTTCCGGCAGCGGTTCCATCACCGTCGGCTCGGATTCCTCGTCGGCGTCACCCGTCGTCGCGCATCCCGCTGAGAACAGCGTCGCCACGATGAGCAAAGCGGGAAGGATCAGCGCGGTGGAGTGTGTGGCGGATGATTTCATGCAAGCGGCCGTTGATTAGCCGCCAGTGTAGAGAAGGCCGGTGTCGCCCGCACGGCGCGCAACGTGACGGCGTTCGCGTCTCAGGCATCGATGTGACGCTGAACCTGGCGAATGCCGGGCCACATCCGACGCAGCCATGGCCCGCGACTTGATCGCGTGCGTCTATACTCAATCTTCCGCTGCGGCAACTCGATGCCGGCGCGGGACTGCCATCGCTGCTTCTCGAAAACTCATATGACGGAGGTCTCATGAAAATCCGCGTCCTCGGCCCTCTCGCCTTGCTCATGGCTCTTGCGCTGCCAGCCGCCGCCGCCGATCTTCCCGGCCGATGGACCGCAGAGTTCGATTCGCCGATCGGCGTTCAGAAGTACGTCTATGAGTTCAAGAATTCCGGCGACGCTCTCACCGGCGAGGCGACTTACGAGCACTCGATGGGCAAGGGTACGGTGGCTCTGAAAGACCTGAAGGTGGAAGGCGACAAGGTCTCTTTCAATGAGCCGCTCACGATCGACGGCAACCAGATCACCATCACCTACAGTGGCACGCTGGCCGGCGACGAGCTGAAACTCACGCGCAACGTGGGCGACTTCGGCGCCGAACAACTCATCGCCAAACGCGCCGGCGCATCGCCGGCCAAGTAAGCGCTCCATCGGCGCGTGTCGGAAGATATTGACGGCAGGTGACGGACATCGCCGCTTCGATCGGGACGCAAGGCTCGCAATACTCGCCACGCAGCATCGGAAGAAATTCCTAACCTGCAGTGACTCTGGAATACCACCAGACGGTGGCCAATCGAGTCACAAAGGGGCCGCCACGTGCGGCCCCTTTCATTTTTAAGGAGATGGCCATGCCGCATGCAACTCAGGATCGCAAGCACGTCATTCTCGAGGCACCTTCCACGCTCGGCCTGCGCTCCACCGGCGTCGAGCAACTGCCGAACGTCTTGCTGCAGCACGGTCTTGTCGAGCGCTTGTCGGCCGCGCATGGCGGCAGGGTTGAACCTCCCGCGCGCGGCGGCCAGCGTGACCCTCAAACGACGGTCTTGAACGGCAACGAGATCGCCGAGTACACCTATGAGCTCGCGGATGCCGTGGGGCCGCTGCTCGACGTGGGCGAATTCCCAGTGGTGTTAGGTGGCGACTGCTCGATCATGCTCGGCTCCGCGCTGGCGCTGAAGCGTCGCGGCCGTTACGGGTTGCTCTTCATCGACGGACAGGCCGATTTCTTCCAGCCGGAAGCGGAGCCCAATGGCGAAGCGGCTTCGATGGACCTGGCGTTCGTCACGGGGTTCGGTCCCAAGTCGCTCACGCATTTCGATGGTCACTCACCGTTGGTTCAACCGGGCGATGCCGTCGCGTTCGGGTTCCGCGACGCGAAAGACCAGGCCGAATACGGCAGCCAGCCGCTGCCTGCGGAGTTGCTCGCATTCGATCTGCCCACGATTCAACGCATGGGCATCGAGACGGCTGCGGAAGAAGCCGTCAACCATCTCACCCGCCCCGAGCTCGACGGATTCTGGATCCACGTCGATGCGGATTGCCTCGACGATGCGGTGATGCCTGCCGTGGACTTCAGACTTCCGGGAGGCTTATCACCCGATGAGCTCCACACCGTCATCAGCAGGGCGCTTGCCAGCGGCCGGGCATTGGGCATCGAGGTCACTATCTACAACCCCGCGCTGGATCCGGAACGGCGCGCGGGAAAGCTGCTCGCGGACGTGCTCGTAGAGGCGTTGTCGACACCGCAACGACATTGAGTTTCCCGCGCACCAGGGGTCAGGCCGCGGGTACAATCCCGCCCACCATGAAACCCGCCAATCCGTACTTGCGCGTCTTTACGACCCTGCTGTTGGTGTTCGCCTTCGCCGCGCAGGCCGCCGACAAACCGAAAAAAGTGAAATACGTCGCGCCCGACGGATTCGACGGTCATCTGTGGGGAGAGGTGCTGACCGGCCCGGGCTTTGCGCAAGCTGCGCTCAAGCCCATCGGCATCGGTGCCGCCTGGATGCGGCCCGTGGAAAAGCAATTGAATTTCTCTTGCGTACCGGTGGGTGGCGCAGGTTTGGCGATGGGCGGCTCGGCCGGCGGGTGCGACTTCCAGGCGACACTGAACACGCTGCGCAGGACATTCGAAGGCGGCGGCTTCTACGTGCTCTCCGAGTACACGATCGAGGACCAGGGCGCTCACTACGGCAGTGGCAAACACAGCGTGCTCATGTCGCCGATCATCTATCAGTTCTGCGCGAACTGGGATTCGACCAAACGCGAGGTGCCGCCCAAGTTCGACGAGATGAACAAATTTTGCGGTGTGCGATTGATGTTCCACACCGACTCGCGCGACGAGCTGCGCAATCTGCCCGCCGATCACGTGACCAACTACGATCGCGTGCTCGACAAGCTGGTGGCGAAATTCGGCAAGCCCTACAACTTCGTGCGGCGCGGCCAGGTGGTCATCGAAACGCTGGAAGGTGAGTCGACCGATCGGAAGGATCGCAAGTTCAGGATCTATCGCTGGTGCCCCGCGCGCGATCGTGGCCTGCACACCAGCTGTACCGCGAGCGTCGTGCTGTCACTCGATCCGGCGACCGGCACCGCCTCGGTACTGTATTCGACGCCGCTGCTCTGGGAGTTCGCGTACGCGCGCGAAAACAACGGCTACAAGGGCGACAAGCTCTTCAAGATTCTGCACGCGCGTAAGTAGGCAGCGTGTGCGCCGGAGGGTGCGCACTCATGCGGCGATGCGGTACCCATGAAGGGGCATGCGTAGAGCGCAGCGGCTTTGTTATTCTCCGCCCCCTCCCTAACTTCTCGTGCGGATCGCCATGCAGCCGGCCTCTCTTTCTGCTTCGCTCTCACCACCCGCCAGCCGCATCGCGGTGGTGGACGTGCTTCGCGCCTTTGCGCTCTTCGGCATCGTCATCACCCACGCGGGCATGGGCTTTCTGGCCGGGCGCCCCCCGAAGCCGGGATTCATGGCGTTCACGCCGCTGGATCAATGGGTAGACCTGGTCACGCGGCTGTTTTTCGTCGGCAAGTTCTTCACCATCTTCTCGTTCCTGTTCGGGCTCAGTTTCGCGATTCAACTGGCCAATGCGGCGCGCAAGGGTGACTCATTTTCGGGACGCTTCACCTGGCGGCTGATACTGCTGGCGCTCATTGCGCTGGTGCATGGGGCATTCTTCAGCGGCGACATCCTCATTATCTATGCCGTGCTGGGCCTGCTGCTGATTCCCGTGCAGAAGCTGAACACGAAAGTGCTGGCCGCGGTGGCGATCGTGCTGGTGCTCAACGTTCCTGGCTTGATCCTCGGGTTGTCGCGCGCGAACGTTCCCGCGCCGGCCCCTTCAGCGACTCCGTCAGCGGCGCCGGCGGGATCCTCGCCGCAGCGTCAGTTCGACATCAAACAACAAGGAACGGTAGGTGAGCTCGTGTATCTCAATCTCACCGAATCGCTGCCGGGCAAGGTGGATTATCAGGTGATGACTGGCCGGCTGTGGATGACCTATGGCCTGTTCCTGTTGGGCCTCTGCGCAGGCCGCATGCAGTTGTTCAAGGATTCGGACGCGCATCGAAAATTCTTCCACCGGCTGCTCATCGGGACCGGGACGCTGGCCGTGATCACCACGGTCATCGCGACGCTGAAACCGGCAGCACCGGCATCGTCGAACCTCGCCGACGTACTGGCTACATTCTCATTCAGCGTGCAGCAGGCATCGCTGTCCGCGGTGTATTTGGGACTGGTCACCCTGGTGTTCTGGCGTCAGCCGGCGCGTGGGCTGCTGCCGCAACTGGCGCCGATGGGAAAGATGGGCCTCACGACCTATCTGTTGCAGACGGTGTTCGGCATCACGCTGTTCTATGGCATCGGCTTCGGGATGCTGGGTCACCTTGGCACGGCGGCGGCCGTCGCGGCGGGCATCGCATTCTTCGTGGTGCAAATCCTGCTATCCCGCTGGTGGATGGCGCACTTCAGCATGGGTCCGGTGGAGTGGCTGTGGCGCTCGCTCACTTATTTCAAGTGGCAGCCGAATTCTCGCGCGGCGGTCGGCGCGACGCTGTAGGAACCGGCGGACGTTTTGTGGCTTGAGTATTCGCGCGTAGGCGCCGCTGCAGAATTTGCCGGCGATTCCGGCAAGGATTGCCCGGTTTTTCCGGGAGCCAATACTTTGTCCGCACGCTGATGGCCGGCCGGCGCGCACGGCGCATGGCGCGCTACTTGCAACATCTTCCCAGGGAGTACCTCTAACAACACTTCCAGGTCTTGCAATGAAAACCTTCCTCGTCGGCTTCGCCGCGCTCGGCGCGGCCGCACTCGTGCACGCCCACCCACTGGTCATCGAGGAGTCGTCCCGGATCGCGCCGCCGCCCGGAGTCGACGGACTCTGGGGCGACGTGGCGCTCGACGGCAACGAGGCGGTGGCGCTCAGCAACTACTCGTATCTCGATGAAGGCGGTTACGACTACTGGACGATCACCAGCGCGCATCTGTTCCGCCGCAGCGGCACGACCTGGACGTATGTGCGCAAGCTGGCCGAGAGCGACGACAACAGCGCGCGACGACGCCACCAATCGCAATCCGATCGCGATGAAGAACGGCGTGCTGGCTCTCGCGTTCGAGCCCATGTACATCTTCGAGCGCGAGAACGGAACCTGGGTGCAGAAACTGATCGGCGCGCCGCCGGGCCAGCCGGTTGCATGGCACGAGCCCGTGAGCGATGTCGAAATCGACGGTGGGCGCATCTTCAACGGCAGCGCGAGCTGGGGCGGCACCATCTTCGAGAAGGATCCCGCCACCGGCAACTGGGTGGCGCCGCGCCTCTCTCAACGGCGACTACAGCGGCGACGGCGACAACTCCGTCGGCGGCGATGTCGACATCTCGCCGAATTGGGCGGTCGTCGCGAGTCCATACAACTGGGACGACTTGCCGGCACCGGCGATGCACGTGTTCCAACGCACCGGCACAACCACCTGGCCGCTGCACACGCGACTGGTCCCTGAGCCGGGCCACACCTTCGGTGACGTTGCCATCCGCGATGCCGAGATGATCATCGGCGACTACGCGCGCTTTGGCGCCGGGGTGTGGCGCCGCAATGCTTCGGATCAGTGGTATCGCGCCGACAATCTGCGCACCGCCACCGACTTCGCCAGTGCGGGACCGTACAACGGCTATGCCTACGGCAACGCCATCGTCAAATCCGACCAGTACGTGTTCCAGCAGCGCTGGAACCCGGATCGCGACGCACTCGTAATCAACGTGTTCCAGCAAGAGAACGGCGGCCAGTACCGGCACGTCGCGATTCTTGCCGCCAAGGACGGCAGCGACATCGGATCGGTGTCGGTGAGCGGCCGCGGCGTGCTGGTGAACAGCGAGACCGGGCCGTTGTACTTCGAGCTGCCGGCAAGCTTCGCGCAGCCGGCGCTGTTCCAGGATACGTTCGCCACCGGCAACGGTCTTGGGTGGACCTCGCTGCCGGGCAGCCAGTTCTCGGTGGTGCAGAGCGGCAACTCACGCGTGTTCCGCCAGGCCAGCACGGCCGGTGAGGCCGGCGCGGTGCTCGACGCCTACGACTGGACCAGTCAGTCGATCCAGGCGGAAGTGAAGCCGACGGCGGTCAACGGCAACGATCGCTGGGTGGGCCTCGCCACGCGCCGCACCGACGCGTCCAACTACTACTACGTCTCACTGCGCAGCTCGGGAATCATCCAGTTGAAGCGCATGCAGGGCGGGGTGTTTGCGACGATCGACAGCGCGAGCGTGCCCTGGGCGCTCAACCGCACCTACCGGCTGCGGCTCGAGTCGGTCGGCACGCTGCATCGCGTCTACGTCGATGGCAATCTGGTGCTCGAAGCCTGGGACGATGCGCTGTCGCATGGGCGCGCCGCGCTGCTCTCGTATCGCGCAGCGGCGGATTACGACAACGTGATCGTCAGCCCGTTCCTCACGCAGACTATCTACACCGCGAGCGAAGGGCAGGTGTACGAGCCGCCGCAGTTTCAGCCCGAGCCCTGGACCTATTCGGGCGCGGGCCAGTGGAACTGGCAGTACGAAGGCGCCAATGGCGACCTTCATTTCAAGCAGACGTCGACCGCGGACATCGCGCGCGCGGCGGTGGGACCGGAGCAGATCGTCAATACGGATCAGATCGTGCAGGCGCGCGTGCGGCCGCGCGCGTTCAATGCGGCCGGCGATCCGTGGGTCGGCGTCATGGCCAGATACGATGACCCCAACAACTACGTGTACGTGGCGCTGCGGCGCTCGAACACCGTGACGCTGCGCAAGCTGGTGAACGGCGCCATCGTGCAGCTCGGCAGCGCCGTGCTCACCGTGACGCCCAACACCTGGTACACCGTGCGGCTCGAAGCCGTCGGCTCGCGGCTGCGTGCGTATGTGAACGGACGCATGGTGCTCGAAGCCACGGATCCGCAGCCGGTGATCGGCCGCGTGGGGCTTTTGGGATACCGCGCGGCGGTTGACTACGACGACTTCCGCGCCGTGGTCCCATAGGAGGGTGCTGCCTCAATATAGATAGACAGCGCCCGAGCCCGGCCTGCTGGTATTGGTCTGGTCTCCATCGATGCCACGCGCTCCGCTGCGTTCTCCCGGCGAGCCCACGGCCATTGTGAGTCCGTTGCCGCTCAGCGACAGATCACGGCCGAAGCCACTGGTGGGGTTCGGCGCTTGCACCACCTTGGTCAACGTCCAGCCTGGGGTTCCGCTGCCACGCTGATAGACGAACACCGCGCCTTCCCTGAGTGCCGTTGGGGATGTCACGGGCGGCGGGTCCGACACACCCGCGCCGCTGACGGCGTTCGAGTAGTCGCCTATCGCGAGCACGGTGCCGTTGCGGTTCAAGGCCAGCTCCTGGCCGAAGCTCGGGTAGTCGGTGGCCGTGCCGCCGGGTGACTCGATCGCAGCCTCCTGGACATAGGCGGATCCGTTCCAGCTGTAGACGCGCACCTCGCGTTGACCCGCCGCATTCGGCACGTAGAACGCGATTCGCGCGCCGTTGCCGCTGACCGCCGGTTTCTGCGTGAAGGTCGCTGGCAGCGGCGTATCCTGCATCCGCTCCCAGGTGCCGAGACCCCGGCGCACCCGCAGATGATGCGTACCGTTCAGCTCCCCGTGGCAGATGGAGACGATCGCGCTCGCGTTGCCGCTCATTTGCGACGAGCAGAGGACGTCGCCGGGATCCGGTGCATGTACTGCGTACTGGAACCAGCCGGCCGAGCCGTGACGGAAAATGTAGTCGCGTTGCATCCGACGATCCTGGGCATAGCTGGTCACTTTGAGATAGAGACCGTCGCTGCTCAGGTCCACTGACACGCCGAAAAAGTCATAGACGACTGGTGCCGGCAGCGTGAACTTCTCCGCCTGGCTCCAGGTCCCGTCCGCCGCGCGCGCGAATAGATAGACCGCGCCAGCGTACTCCACTCCATTCACGAACTCCCCTGGTGCGCCGACCGCGATGAGCGAGCCGTCTGTCGTGACGCTGAGGGCTCGAAAGCCCAACGGATAACCAATGCCGAAGTACTGTTGACGACTATTTATGTCGGGCTTGAGATACGCCTCCTGCCGCCAGACGAGTCCGCTGCGGCGGAATACGTACACAGCTCCTGAATCTTCAGAATCGTTGTTCGCCTGGTTGCCGTTGACGCCGGTGGCGTTGCTGTCTTCGTGGGAGGAGACGACCAGCGTGTTGCCGTCCTGGCTCAACTGTGCGGAGCCGCCGAAGCCATCGAAGCGATCCGGATTCGACGCCTTGACGTAGCCGATGCTGGAAAGCATCAGGTCTTGCACCGAAATCTCCGTTGAGTCCTGGCAGCCGGCGGCATTGCAGGCCGACACCTTGTATCGCGCGTTCACCCAGTCGAATGCGTGCACCGCGATCGTCAGCGCCGCACGTGCGCGCGGTGCGAGGATCGGATTGCCGTGGGTTGCAAAAGGCGAGGAGGCGTCAGGTTTGTAGTGCAGCAGGTAATGAGTGGCGCCGGGGACGGGAGGCCACTGGAATTGCAGCACTTTCAGCGGGTCCGACCAGACGTTGACTTGCGGTGCGGCGGGAGGCGCCGGAGTCTGCGCGAAAGAATGCGGCGCTGCGGCGGACATCACGACGGCGGCCAGGGCACCGAGAATGGAGACGCGCATGGCAATGTCCTTTTGCGAGTGAGCGGGCGAGCAGAGCGTACTCCCCGGGGCATGACGGGCGGCATACGGAGTTGCCGACGCGGGTTGAGCTCATGCCTGATACGGAGGCCGAGCCCACAGCTTTGGCGCACCTGCCGCTCCTGTGCGCCTAACTAGCGATCCAGCGTCGTCATAGCGCGACAACGAGGTCACCGGACTTGTCTGACAAAACGTGTCGGGCGTAAAAAGTTATCCCTCTCGATTTATATGATAAAACGCAAAAATCATCGAAGAGGGAATCAGAGTGACCAACGGCAAGCGTCGACAGAATCTTGGGGTTTCGGGAATGGCTTTCGGTCTGGCGATTTCCGCCAATACCGCGATCCACGCGCAAACGCCCGCGGCAGAGAACGAGGCCTTGACGGAGGTCGTGGTCACGGGTGTGCGCGAGAGCCTGCGCTCGGCTCAAGCCATCAAGCGTGACTCGGATCAGATCGTCGACTCGGTGCAGGCTCAGGATATCGGCAAACTTCCTGACGCCAACACCACCGAAGCTTTGCAGCGCATCACCGGCGTACAAATTCAACGTCGTTACGGCGAAGGCGCAACCGACTTCGATCACCGCACGCAGCCGGCGATCGCCGTGCGTGGTTTGACGCAGGTGCAGAACTTCCTCGATGGCCGTGCTATCTACTCGGCCTCGGGCGGCCGGGCCTTCGACCTCGAAGGTGTGGCGCCGGAGCTGCTGGCTGGCATCGACGTCTACAAGAATGCGCCTTCCAACATCATCGAAGGCGGGGTCGGCGGCGCCGTGAACCTGCGCACGCGCAGGCCTTTCGATGCGACCGGGCAAATCATCAGCGCCACCGTGCGTGGCAACTACTATGACCGCGTGAGCGACGATGGCGGCGCGGCCTCGGGCCTCTACAGCAATCGCTGGGACACGTCCGCGGGAGAGTTCGGTTTCCTGGTCAATGCGGTGCTGAGCAGCAGCAAGTATCGCCAGGACGGCCTGCTTGCCGGTCCGTTCGATACCGTCGCGCCGGGCTCGATCGCCAACGCGCCGGCGAATGCCCAAGTGCCGTACGGCTTCGAGATCTATGACGACAGTGGTGACCGCAAGCGCCTGGGCGTGGCCACGGCCATTCAGTGGCAACCGAACGATGCTCTGCTGCTCACCGGCCAGTATCAGCAGACCAAGTACTGGTTCAATCGAACGGGCGCTTACTACTACGACTACAACAACCGTTCGAATGTGCGCACCGGCGACGTGGTGACCAGCTACGGTACCGATCCGTTGCCAGGCGCGAGTTTCACTTTCAACGACGAGGGATATGCCACCAGCGGTTCGCTGCAGAACCAGGCCTTCGAAACCGGCCGGTACGACCAGGAGCTCTGGAGCCAGAGCCAGAACTTCACGGTGAATGCCGCCTGGGAGGTAACCGAACGGTTCAAGGCGAATTTCGACGTGCAATTCGTGAAGTCGTATTACAACGCCGACCGCAACGGCCACGTGCTGTCGCTGTACACCGAGAGCGGCCAGAACGGCCTGACCACACCGCACAGCACGATTGTCGACTTCGACCTGCGGGGCAGGTATCCACGATGGGAAGTGCGTGACCCGGGGATGCTGACCGATCCGGCTAACTACACCACGCCGTATATCGCAGATTCCCTGCAGCGCAACGACGCCGACACGCTGGCGCTCGCCACCGATGTCGAGTACGCCCTCGACGGCAGCTTCTTCGCCAAGCTGCGCGGCGGCGCACGCTTTTCCGACAACGACATCGATCTGCGCGGTACCTGGCACGGCGTCTGCGTGACGTCGCTGGGTGCCGACCCGAGCTGCTCGGCCCCGGCCGGAACACCGCTGGTTCCGCTGGCCAACAACCCGGGGCTGGCGATGCCGGGCCCGTCCGAAGATTGGTTCGACGGCAACACGGTCACGAATGGTCTGTTCTACCCGGCGTTCCCGGCGGGTCACGGCGTCTGGGCGCAGACCCAGGCGCTCTACGCGGCGCTCGGCGCCACGACCAAGAACGAATTCGCACCCGGTGATCTCAACAGCCAGACGGAGAAGTCGTATACCGGCTGGTTGGTCGCCGACTACGCCACCGAAATCGGTAGCGTGGCCATCGACGGCGGCATCGGTGTCCGCGTGATCAAGACCGAGCTCACGTCCTCTGGCACGCAGTTCAATGCGGATGGCACGTCAGCGCCGCTCGACGTCGACAACAGCTATACGAAGGCACTGCCCAGCTTCAACCTGCGCGCGAAGCTCACCGACACGTTCCAGACACGCCTGGGTTTCTCGAAGGGTCTGGCGCGGCCGAATTTCGATCAGCTCTCGACCAATTTGACCTTGAACAATCCCAATCAGGTCAATCCGGTGACCGGCAACCCCAGCGCCAGTTCGGGTAACCCGACGCTGGACCCGATCGAGTCGGACAACTATGACCTGTCGGCGGAGTGGTACTTCGCTCCGACCAGCTCACTGACCGCGGGAGTGTTCTATAAGAAAGTCGATGGCTTCCTGGCGAGTGGAATCATCCTCGGCGAGTTCAACGGCGTGACTTACGACATCAGCACCAGCGTCAATTCAGGCGAAGGCTCGGTAAAGGGCGCGGAGCTCGGTTATCAGCAGTTCTTCGATTTCCTGCCGGGCGTATTCAGCGGCCTGGGCTTGCAGGCTAACTACACCTATGTGGACAGCAGTGTCAGCAATCCCTTCGCGACTCCCGGCTCCAACATTCCCCAGCAGGTGCCGCTCGAGAAACTCTCCAAGAACAGTTACAACGTCGTGGGTCTGTACGAAAAGGGCCCGGTCAGCGCGCGGGTGGCCTACAACTGGCGCTCCAGCTACCTGGACCAAACTACCGGCAGCGGCGCCAACGGCATTCCGCAGTACGCCAAGCCGTACGCGTCACTCGATGCCTCGGTCAGCTTTGACATCAATGACCACATGGCCGTGTCGTTCGACGGCGTCAACCTGAACAACCGGATGAATGTGCTCTACATCGGCACGGCCGCTGCGCCCTTGCAGTACCAGCTCAACGACCGCCGCTACAGTCTCTCCTTGCGCATGACCTACTAGTTCTTACCGCAAGCACCGGCGCGCGCTGACGTACGAGGCAGCAGCGCGCGCCTATGTTGCGCGGATAGAAAAGGAGTGCCATATGCCTGGCAAACGCCCCAGAGAACCTATCGGACCGACGACCATTCCGGGCGAGCCCTTGGATCCGAAGATTCCGCCGGACCAGCTGCCGGAGGACGAAGCGGAGGGGGACGAGCACGTCGAGTCGGAAGAAGAACGGCAGGCGCGTCAATCGGAAGCGGCTTTCGATCAGGCGATCACGCGCATTCCGCCGGGCTGAGATCAGTCGAGCAGCGGCAAGCGCACTTCGAACGTGCTCCCGGTTCCGGCGCCATCGCTCCTGGCGCTCACTCGGCCACCATGCATTTCAACCAGCGTGCGCACCACCGATAGCCCGATGCCAAGGCCGCCCTCCGCAGCTCCCTGCCGCGAACGCACTTGCGAGAACATGGCAAACACTTCCTCGAGCGCATCGGAAGGAATTCCGGTGCCGTTGTCGCTGACCGCCACGACGGCGTCCGCTTTTTCCCGCTTCATCGTCACGGCGATGCTGCCGCCGGAGTCGGTGTACTTCGCGCTGTTCGATATCAGGTTGGCGAAGACCTGTGTGAGTCGCGCCGGATCTCCATCGACGATGAGCCGGTTGTCAGTACCGTTGATCGCGACGTGATGCTCCCGGGTTTCCAGGAGCGGACCACAGGTTTCCAGCGCCTCTTTGATGACATGCGCGAGGTCGACGGGCTCGCGACGCAGCTCCAGCCGGCCGCGGCTGATCCGGCTCACGTCGAGCAGGTCATCCAGCAATCGCACCGTGTGCGCCATCTGCCGGTCCATCATTTCGAGCAAACGCTTGGAATCACTTGGCGGCAGTTCGCGCGTCCGCAGTATGTGAATGCCGGTGCGAATCGGCGCCAGTGGATTGCGAAGCTCGTGCGCGAGAGTCGCCAGGAATTCATCCTTCCGGCGCTCCGCGAGCGTCATTTGCTCCTCATAGAGTTTGCGATCGGTGACATCCCGTTGCGTGCCCCAGGCGCGCAGCAGGTATCCATTCTCGATGACCGGCGTAATGGAGTTCGAAAAGTAGCGGACTCGGCCTTCCCGATCCTTTTCCTGCGATTCGACATCGGGCAGCGAGAAACGTGCTTCGATCACCCGTCGTAAATACGCCTGGGAGGCTTCGTCTTCTACCGGCAGAGTTTCCGTGAGCCGCATGCCAATCATGTCGTCCGCGCGCTCGAAGCCGTACATGCGCGCCACCGCCTGATTGAGCTCGGCGAGATAGCCATGCTCGAGGATGTGGGCAAGCTGCGCATCGACGGGCAGCCGCAAATCGAGCGGTTCCGTGAGCTCGTAGCGCCAGATGGCTTCCGTGCTATTCGCCACGAACGCCTTGTAACGTTGCTCGGCAGCGAGCAGCGCATTGGAGCTGCGTTTCAAATCCGTGATATCGACGCAGGTGCCGATGTATCCAGAGAACTCGCCATCGGGACCATCGTAAACGGGATTGCCGCGGTCGAGCATCCACCGATATTCCCCGTCACGGCGGCGCATGCGGAATTCCATTTCGAGTGGCGCACGTTGTTCGAGGCACCGCTGGCAGTCACGAAGCGCCTGGTCGAGATCATCCGGGTGAATGACTTCTCCCCAACCAAACCCGAGCTCTTCGGACAGCGCCCGGCCGGTGAATTCGAGCCAGGTCTTGTTGAACCATGTGCCCCGGTTCTCCGGATCGGCGCGCCACATGAGCACCGGCACGGCATCGGCGATGACGCGGAAGTGCAGCTCACTCTCACGAAGCGTCACTTCGGCGCGTCTGCGCTCGGTGATGTCGCGGAGGAGAACGGCGACTCCCTTGCCGCTCGGAAAAACATGAACCTCATGCCACCCATTGAGCTCGGTGGAGAACGAGTCAAACGTGATGGAGTTTGTTTCGCGGCGAACGCGCTCGAAGATCGGCCGCAGGTCAGGTTCCGATTCCGGCAGCACATCCCACACCGGGCGGTTCAGTAGCTCACCCAGCGGGCTGCCGAAGTACGCGAGCGCCCGCTGGTTCACGTAGTTGAGGCGATACTCTTCATCGACCGCGTAAAAAGCGTCCGTGACGCTCTCGAGCAGGGCGGCGCGCTCGGCAGAAGTGCGCTCGAGAGTACGCTGAGTTGCGGCTTCATCGCGGCGGCGCGCGCCCTCGAGCATCGAGCGGATGCGCGCCTTCAATTCCCTTTCCGAAAATGGCTTGGCCAGGTACGAGTCCGCTCCGACCTCGAAACCTTCGATGCGCAGCTCCTCGGCGGCTTTGCCCGATGTCAGAAGGATTGGAATCGTCGATGTGCTCGGAGTGTCACGCAGGAGGCGCACGAGTTGGACGCCATCAAGCCCGGGCATGACGATGTCGGTGACGATCACATCGGGCCGGCCCCTGAGAACTGCGAGCAAGGCCTGCTTGCCGTCCGCAGCCGCTGTTATTTCAAATTCGGAGGCGAGCGCTTCGGCGAGGTGTTCGCGGACTTCCGTTTCATCTTCGACCAGCAACACCCGAGCCCTGACTGAGGTCAGCCCGCCTATCTCTGCGTTGCTCTCGCCGGCGTCGTGGAGAGACGAGGGTGCTGACACTTCTTCTTCCTTGTGAGTGCAGTGGCGGAAATCATACCTGAGTCGATCCCGTCGCGCGGCACAGCACACTAACTATGCGGTGGCGGTCGGATTGATTCGGCGAACGGCGTAGGAGCTTCGGAAATGCGGATTTGACCGCGCATCATCTAAGTAATTCCCTGCCTGGCGAACCGCGATCGGTTAGCGTCGAGGTCCAGATGCCCTTCACCGTTTCGCATGCCGCCGCGGTATTACCGCTGCATCGCTTCAGCAAGCACCAGCTGCCTCTGACTGCGTTGATGGTCGGCAGCATGGCGCCCGACTTCGGGTACTTCTTCGCGCACGAGGCGAGCCGCGCCGTGACGCACAGTCTTGTCGGGCTGTTCACGTTCGCATTGCCGGCAGGATTGTTCGTGTGGCTTTTCTATGTCGCCATGCTCGAGAAGGCGACGATCACACTGCTGTCCGACCGTTGGCACACGCGGTTCGCGCACACCGATGCGATCACGCTGCCGCTCGTCGCGCGCGCGTCCATCGCGATTCTGCTCGGCGCTGTCACCCATCTTCTCTGGGACGCCTTCACGCATCGTTACACCTTCGTGACCAACGCATTGCCCGCACTGCTGCAGCCCACGCCAGGACTCCCATGGCTGCCTATCTACCATCTGCTGCACTTCCTTAGCTCAGTGCTGGGTCTCGTCATCCTGGTGCGCTGGGCGCGGCATCTGCAACGCCTGCCGGCAAAGTCACTCATCCGGCCGTACAAGGTCAGTGAGCGAGCGCGGGTCGGCGCGCTGTGGTTCCTGTTGGCCGCTTCGCTGGGAGTCGGACTGTGGGACTGGTTGCCCTATGCACGCGCGCACTATTCCGCGCAGTTCTTTTTTGCGGCCGTCGGCAGCATGTCGGGATTTTTCATCGCGTGGTGTTGCATCGCGGTCGGCATGTGGATCCATGCGCGGATCGTGTCAAACCGCGAGCGCTAAGCCGCGCAGCGTGGATGTCTGCCTGCGAGGCGTATTCCGGGGTCACGCTTCAAGCTTCGTATTTGCCGTCTGCCGGACGGGTATCCGCAGACGTTCATCTCCCTCGAATCTTGCGCGGGCGCGTCTCAACGCCTGCGGCGGCTGGCCAAAACCGCGCACGAACGCTCTTCTCATCTGCCCGGCGTCACGAAAACCGGTGGCTTCGGCGATGCGATCGAGAGTGTCATGCGTCGTTTCGACGGCGGTCCGCGCCGTCTCGAGCCGCAGCCTCTCGACCGCCTTGGCAGGTGTCATGCCGACCTCGTCACTGAACACGCGCGCAAAATTGCGCGGGCTCATCGCCGCCTTGTCGGCCAACCTCTCGACAGTGAGCTGTTCGGCCAGGCGTTCGCGCATCCACAGGATCATCTCCGCGAAACGTCCGGTGCGTCCCCCGAGCTCCACGAGCGCGGAAAATTGCGATTGGCCGCCCGGCCGGCGGTGATAGACGACGAGTTGCTGCGCGGTGTGCCGAGCGACCTCAGGGCCGAGATCGTCCTCGATCAGCGCGAGAGCCAGGTCGATACCCGTTGTGATGCCCGCCGACGTCCAGACGTCGCCGTCGCGTACGAAGATGCGGTCGGCATCCAGTTCGATCTGGGGGTAACGGCGCGAGAAGTCGTGCGAGCTCGCCCAGTGTGTGGTGGCGCGTCGCCCATCCAGCAACCCAGCCTCAGCGAGTATGAAGGCGCCCGAACAAACACTGGCGATGCGTCTGGCGCTGATTCTTCTCAGCCAGGCCAGGATTTCCCGCAGCGCTTCCATCGAGCGGACGATCTCACCGCCGGACATCACCACCGTATCGAAGGGGCCGTCGATCAGCGGCGCCGCCGTGAGCTTCGCGCCCGAGGAACTTTCGACCTCGCCGCCGCCCGGCGCCATCAGTTTCAGGTCGTAGCTTCCGGGCCGGAATCGCTCCGCCATCTCGAACGCGGTGGTGGGGCCGGCAACGTCGAGAAGCTGGAAGCCCGGGTGGATTACGAGGGCGATGGTTCTGGCCATGGCAGTTATTGCTCGGTTTTCGTCATTGTCGGCGAAGTTTGTCGTGACTACTCTGCGTCGGCAGTGATCTCACCTAGTTAGGAGAAGCGACATGCCACAGATGATCTTCATCAATCTTCCCGTAGCGAATCTCGCGGCGTCAACCCGATTCTACGAAGCAATCGGTTGTCGAAAGAACGTTCAATTCAGTGACGAGAAGGCGTCCTCGATGATCTGGTCGGACACCATCACCTTCCAGCTGCTGGCGCGCGAGTACTTCCAGACCTTCACGCCGAAGCCCGTCGCCAATGCCAAGACCGCGTGCCAGGTGCTGCTATGCCTGTCGCGCGACAGCCGCCAGGACGTGGATGTCCTGGCCGAGCGCGCGGCGAAGGTCGGTGGCAAGGCCGACGTGCGCGCACCGATCGACATGGGTTTTCTCTACAACCGCGCCTTCGAGGATCCGGATGGTCACGTATTCGAGCTCGTCTGGTTGAACCCCGATGCGCTCATGCAGCCCGCCCAGGCGGCCTCCAATTGAACCGAACACCCAGCGAGGAGTAATAGTAATGCATCAGTTCGAGCAAGGATTCGCGCAGGCGAGCGCCACCGAGTTGGCCGCCGCCGTGCGCTCAAAGACAGTCAGCGCACTGCAGTTGACCGACGAGGCGATCGCGCGCATCGAAGCCGTGGATGGAGCGATCAATGCGGTCGTAGTGCGGGATTTCGAGCGCGCGCGTGCCCAGGCAAAGCAAGTCGATCGGGCGGTGGCGTACGGCGCGGACCTGCCACTCGCCGGCGTCCCGATGACGGTGAAGGAGTGCTACAACGTGGCAGGGCTGCCGACGACATTCGGTTTCGAATTCGCAAAAAACTATGTGCCTGCCGAAGACGCCGTGGCGGTGCGACGCTTGAAAGAGGCGGGCGCGGTCATTTTGGGCAAGACAAATGTCGCGCCCGGTCTCGCGGATTACCAGAGTGACAACCCGGTCTACGGCCGAACGCTCAATCCCCATGACCTGACGCGTTCGCCCGGAGGTTCGTCGGGTGGTTCCGCGGCCGCCCTTGCGGCCGGCATGGTTCCGCTCGAGCTCGGCGGCGACGCGGGTGGCTCGATTCGGATTCCGGCGTCTTTCTGCGGCGTGCTCGGCCACCTCTCTTCATTCGACATCATTCCACTCGAGGGTCATGGACCACCCGGCGGCGGCGTACTCGTCGGTCGCGTCTGGGCGGCCGCGGGCCCGATGGCGCGAACTGCGGCGGACCTCGACCTCGCACTCAAGGTGCTGACCGGTACGGACGGGCGATTCGCCGTGGGTTACAAAATCGATTTGCCACCGCCCCGGCACGAACGGCTTTCAGACTTTCGTGTCTTCGTACTGACTCAACACCCGACGGCGACCGCGGACAACGAAATCGTTGCCGCCATCGACGCGTTGGCCGACAAGCTGCAATTGGCCGGCGCCAGCGTGTCCCGGGAAAGCGATCTGCTGCCATCACTGTCGGAAAACCAGGCGCTGGTCGAAAAGTTTGCTTGGGTCTACAAGACCGGCATGAATCCCGAGGCGCCGGCGCCGAAAGGAACGATCAAGGACTATTACGACTGCCTGACTGCGCAGGAGATGCTGCGTCGAAAGTGGGATGTGTTCTTCAAGTCATACGACGTCGTGATCGCTCCTTGCTACTCCGTGCCGGCCTTTCCATACTTCCCCGAGCATGATCCCTGGCCAGGCTTGAATCGAAAACTTCGAATCAACGGCACCGATGTGCCTTACGCTCCGCAACACGCCTGGCCGTTGATTGCGGGCCTGCCACATCTTCCAGCCACGGTCGCTCCGATCGGGCGCACGAGAGATGGCTTGCCCATCGGGGCGCAATTCATCGGGCCATTTCTGGAAGATAGGACAACGATCGCCTTCGCCAGGTTGCTGTCCCAGGAATTCGGCATGACGGCGGAGATTGCAACCTCTCGGAGAGTTTAATGATGCGACTGAGTTTTCCCACGGTCCTGTTCCTGCTTGCCGCAATCCCTGCAGCAGCGCAGCAGCAGACATTCGATGTGCACGTTCACCTGCACCACGGCAAGAGCTCGCTCGAGAAATATGAGGCGCAGGTCGCGAATGACAAACAGCAGGTCAGCGGATTTGGCGCCATGTGGTTTGGCGGACCCAACCAGGCTTTGCAGGGCGGGATCGATCGCATCCGCGCTAACAACGATGAGCTGATCGCGCTCGCGTCTAAGCATCCAAAGATGTTGCCGATTGCGACTGTGCACCCTTATGACGGAGACGCGGCGCTGGCCGAGCTTCAGCGGGTGGCCGGACGTGGCGTGAAGGTTTTGAAAATACACCCGCACACCCAACGCTTCGATGCCGCCGATGCCCGCGTGCTGGCGCTGACGCAGCGCGCCGGAGAATTGGGCGTCATCGTGCTGATGGACAACGCCAATATCCTGCCCGGCGACAGCGAAAAATTGTTCAACCTGGCACTCCAGGCGCCGAAGACGACCTTCATCTTTGCGCATCTGGGCGGACTGAACTTCCGCTTCTGGAACATCCTGGCCGCGGCACGCACGGCTGAAAACCTGTTCGCCAACAATATCTATTTCGACATTTCGGCCATGGCGGTGCTGGTCGCCGACTCACCCGTCGAAGCCGAGTTTGTTTGGACGATCCGGAACGTGGGAGTCGATCATGTGCTGTTCGGCTCCGACTCTCCGCAATACTCGCTTGCGCAAAACCTGGATGCCCTCAATCGCCTCGGTTTGACCGAGAGTGAGAAGACCGCAATCCGCTATGGCAACGCACGCAAGCTGTTCGGGCTTGATTGAATAGCAAGAATCGGAGTGCTCCTTGAAGTCCGAGGTGTCATCTTCTGGGTCAGATCCAATGGACCAGGAGATGAATTTTGAACGTACTCAAAGACAAAGTTGCCATCGTTACTGGAGCAAGTTCGGGTATCGGCTACGCGGCCGCGAAGTTGTTCGCACAGGAAGGCGCCAGGCTCGTGGTGGCGGGTCGCCGCCAGGCAGAGCTCGACGCGCTGGTCGGTGAAATCGACAAGGCCGGCGGAAAGGCGATCGCCGTTGCGGGCGACGTGAAAAACGAAGCTCACGCGAAAGCTCTGGTCGATACGGCGATCAGTGAGTTCGGCGGGCTCGACATTGCTTTCAACAATGCCGGCTCGCGCGGCGAGATGGCGCCGGTGCCCGAGTTGTCGCTAAGCGGATGGCGCGACACGATCGACACCAACCTCACCAGCGCTTTTCTGGGTGCGAAGTACCAGGTGCCGGCGATGATCAGCCGCGGTGGCGGCTCCATCGTGTTCACTTCGAGTTTCGTTGGCAACACTGTGGGCTTTCCCGACATGGGTGCCTATGCCGCGGCCAAGGCAGGGATCGTCGGCCTGACGCAGGTGCTGGCTGCCGAGTTCGGTGCCAAGGGCATCCGGGCGAACGCAATCCTTCCGGGCGGAACGGATACGCCGGCCAATCACGCCAATGCGGAAGGTGCCCCCGAGGGCACACGGGCGTTCATCGAGGGTCTCCACGCGCTCAAGCGTATGGCGCGGCCCGAGGAGATCGCGCGTTCGGCGCTCCACCTCGCGTCCGACGCATCGAGCTTCATCACGGGCGTTGCGCTCCTGGTGGATGGCGGCGTGTCGATCACCCGGACTTGACCTGTACTCGCCCGGCGTTCTCACATCCATCCTCCGTCGAACTATCTACCGGCGCGGCCTAACGTCGCGGAAAATAGATACTCGGCTTCGGCGGTGCCTGCATTCCCGTGCCGAGGAAGAACCCGGGATGCGGCGGCTGGTTGTAGGCGACGTTCTGCCAGGCGATGGCGAGTCGATACGTCGAGTCATGCATCAAGGTCCGCAGCTTGTGCGTGGTGGGGTCGGTGGTCGTATAGAGACGCAACTCGCTGCTGTCCTGGGAACGCCACATCGCCTCTTCGCGCCAGTCGCCGAGGATGTCCGCCTGGAGCGCCGGGTTGCCCTTGGTATCGTTGTTGGAATACGTCCCCTCGGCAGTCAGGATCGGCACGGCCACGCCGGCCTCGTAGTCCCACTTGTCGATGCGGCCGACGCCCGCGCGCGGCACCGCATCGAAGTTGTGGTCGAGCAATTCACGCGATAGATCGCCATCCCACCAGATGCCCATGTTGATAGAGGAGGGTGTCGTCGTGCTGAGTGGCTCACCCTTCGCGGTGTTGAGGCCGCCGCCGCCACTGGACCACATCTCCTCGCCGGCGTGCCGTGGATCGATATCGGCGGACATGCCGCGGCCCGTATCCCGGCCCGTGAACTTGCCCCAAAGGATTTCGCCGGTCGCCGCGTCCCAGGCCGCCAGGCCATACGGCGAGGACGTGGACTCCATGACCTTGAAGATCTCGAGCCCTGCGCGCTCCGGATCGAGATCGCCGACGTGCAGTGCGTCACCGTGGCCGAGATTCGTTGTGTACAAGACCGTACCGTTGTCGTCCAGCGTCATGGCACCGAACACGATTTCATCCTTGCCGTCGTTATCGACGTCGGCCACCGACAGCTGATGATTTCCCTGCCCGTTGTACTGAGTACCGGCAACATTGGAATCGAACACCCAGCGCTGCACGAATGCGCCGTTTTTCCAGTCCCAGGCCGCGATGACCGTGCGCGTGTAATACCCGCGGCTCATGATGAGGCTCGGATGCCGGCCGTCCAGATACGCCACACCACCGAGGAAACGGTCGACGCGATTTCCATAGGTGTCGCCCCAGTCCCCCACGACGCCACGCGGCGGGATGTAGTTGATGGTCGCCAGCGCCTTGCCGGTCTTGCCCTCGAACATGGTGAGGAACTCAGGGCCCGCGAGCACGTAGCCCGCGGTATTCCGGTGGTCGGCTGCCGCATCGCCGATCACGTTGCCGAGCGCGTCGGTCGTGCCGTCGGCAGTCTTCATGGCGATCTCGGCTTTGCCGTCGCCATCGAAGTCATAGACCATGAACTGGGTGTAGTGCGCACCGGCGCGGATGTTGCGACCGAGAGCGACGCGCCACAGCAGCGTCCCGTCGAGCTTCAAGGCATCGACGAACACTTCACCGGTATAGCCACCTTGTGAGTTGTCTTTCTGGTTGGTGGGATCCCACTTCAGCACGATTTCATACTCGCCATCGCCGTCGAGATCGCCCACGCTCGCGTCGTTGGCGCGATACGTGTAAGCCTCGCCGGCAGGCGTCACGCCATCGGCGGGCTTGACCAGTGGAATAGATAGATAGGAACTCGCCCAGACGGCGGCCGAGTTGCCAGCGCAGTCCTTGTGCTTGCGCCGCCGGTCGTTGTGGTTCGCGCAACCGCGGTCGCGCGGGTCATCTGCGCGGCGAACGGTGTAGATAGAGCTGGGTTGCCCGGCAGCATCGAGATAGTTGGTCGCGCCACTCAACGGCCGGCGATTGACCTTCCTGCCGTCGCGATACACGTTGAAATCCGCGCGGTAGGACTCATCCCCGAGCAGCCGCCAACTGACGAACACGCCGGTGTCCGTCTTCACGGCCACTACGCCGCGGTCCAGGAACTCGGCCTGTCGGGCACCTCGAGAATCGCCGCCGTCAAGCGCGAAGGTTGCCAACGGCAGAAGGGCGGCGATGCAGCCGGCGGCCAGCAAATGTCGGGCTCTATTCACCATGTACATGGATCCGTCCCTCGTACGAGCAGGCGATGCCGCTCTAGCTAGTTGTGTGAATGTCGCTTTGGTGCGCGTCCCGCGTGATTGCGCGTGAGCGAATTTGCACTGCTCTGGATGGCTTTTCAATCAGAGCGTCGGCAAGCATTCAAAAATCCTCAGGCTCAGTCGCTCTGTAGTCTTTGGCCTACAAGCGGCCGCGAATGAGCTTCGGTATGCGGTGCTCGCGTCATGGAAATTTTTACACGTCGCGCGACACCGACACGTTTGTCGGACTGACTCCTATTGGCGACAGCATTCGTGGGGAGTAACGTTCCGCCCTCATTCGAGGAGCACCGACATGCCACGAACCCGACGAGTAGCGCAATACATTCAGCGACTGGCGTACGAGAAACTGTTTCGGTCCGAGGAACGCGACGAGCGGCCGGACGACGTGCTCCCGCGCACGCGTGAATCGACCCCGAACTACCCCAGTTGGAGCGCGACCTCGTTTTCGGTCTACGTACCGTTCCGGGATTCGACCAACGGATAGCTAGATTCGATCGTCGGAGTCGGCCTACGTGAGGCCGGCATAAGTACTGGTTCAGTGTAGCGACCGATGCGCGTAGCTCAGCGCGCGCGTGATCTGCCACACGTCATCCTTCTGCCGCCAAACCATCGTGAACTCGGCAATGCCTTCGCACGTGGTGGGCGTGTGGCAGAAGCGGTGCGTCCCGAGCGCCATCGCGCCAAGGCCCGGAATCGGAAACACGCGGAAGGTCGGAAGGTCGAGCTCGCGACGGAATTTCCCGCAGACGTTCTTTTGCGTGGTGGCCATCAATGCATCGACGCCGAGCGTGACGCCGCCCAGGTCGTGGTAGAACTCGACGTCCTTCGCAAAGAACCCGGCGTGCTTCTTCAACTCCGCGGCATCGGCGCACTTGTTGAACGAATCGAACATCGCGGTATCGAGCGCAAGCATCTTTTGATACAGCGCGTCCGGCGCACCTAAGACAGCAGCCGCGCCGCGCGTGAGGTCGAGCACCACGCGCACGTGATCATTGCCGAGCTCACCTTTTGCCTCGCCTGACAATCTACCGCCATCGCGTTTCAGCGCGAATTTCAACACCTTGCCGGGGTTGCTGTCCGCGGCGAACTCGAGCTCGTTACCCGATACAACGCCATCGCGAATCGGCTTCTGTTGTTCGGCCTTAGGCCCCACGGTTCCGGTCACGGTCGCGCCCGACTGCTGCAGCACCAGCCACGCCGTGTCGTTGACGACGCGTCCGTCCGCGAAATGAATGTCGAAAGTCCCCGACCAGGTGCCGGAGAATTCTCCTTCGCCAGCGCCCCGGCTCTGCACAGGTGCCAAGGTCGCGAGCAAACACCAAACAAGAATACGTTTCATGATTTGAGTCCCGCGTTCTCGCGCTGTGAAAGAAAGAAGAAGATCAGCTCGCCGATTCCCATCGGCAGAACGACGGCGGCCACGGCGCCGGGCGTGACATCGCGCCAGCCGAATGCTTCGATGAGCGCGGCGCCGCAGGCCAGGGCAACGAGCGCGATGCCGGAGCGCAACGCGCCGGTCCGGCGCTGGAAACGGTCGGCGTCCAGCAAGGCGTGCAGTGAAGTTTCGCTCTGCCCGAGGCGCATGAGGCGCATCCTGATGACGGCTTCGAGCAGCGCCTTGAACGCGAAGGTGGCGCAAACGAACAGGGCAATCGGTACCAGTACTCTTTGGGCGTCCATATCGACCTCTGAGAAAACACATCGTGAGCTGATTCAATGGATACGGGCACGCGGGCGGCGGTTGCAGGAGATTTTGCAACCGGATCAGCCGGCGCCGTATCCAGTACCTAGAGGGCCGTTTTGATCGATGAACGAGGAGCCGGATGAGCACGCACGGGTACGAGCCGTTCTCAATCGCAAGGCAGGCGCCTTCGAGGCGCTGGTGCGCGACTACCAGAAGCTGTGCTGGCACATCGTTTTTCGCATGGTCCGCGACCCGGACGATGCACGTGACTTGTGCCAGGAAACCTTCCTGCGCGTGCACCGGCAACTGCACCAGTTCCGCTTCGAATGCCCGCTCAAATCCTGGATCGGACGCATTGCCTATTCCATCGCGCTGCGTCACCTCGAGCGGCGCCGTGCCACGCCCGTCACCTACCTTGATGACGCAGGCGAGACTGCCACGCTCGCCGACGAGTCTTTCGATCTCGAAGCGGCTTCAGGCGATGAGCAGCTCTCGGCTCGATTGCGCGAAGGCGTGGACGCGCTGCCGCCCGTGCCGCGCACCCTGGTCACGCTCTATCACCTCGAAGAGCTGTCGATTCTCGACATCGCGACGATCACGGGTATGAGCGAAGGGACCATCAAGAGCCACTTGTTTCGCGCGCGCGCGAGCTTGCGCGACTGGCTGCGGCGACGCGGAGTCAACGCACCATGAAGCCACCTGAGCGAAGCGCGGCCCTCGCGAAAGCGCTGGCGTCCGAGACTGGTCTGCCAAAGGATTTCGCGGCGCAGGTGGCGGCGCTGGCCGAGGCCGGCGGCGCGGGGCGGCACTCGACTTGGCATGACGTTGCGTTGCTCGGCGCATTCGTCGCGATGATCGGCGTGTGCGTGGCGGGCTGGCTCTGGATGGGGCCGCAGGAGCCCGTTGACGCGGACTGGTTGGCACCGGTTCTGGGCGTCGTAGCGTCTCAGCCATGGCTGTTCATCGGCGTCGCCGGAGTCGCCACCGTGCAGATGTTGACGTTCCGGCGCCGCGCGAGGATCTGAAACCTGCGATAGCAGGTCCAGGTGTTGGCCTGGGGGATAACCATGGCGGCGTACGAGCGGTTATCTTGCCATTCTTGAAAAATCCACTTGTCCATCTCAGCACTGCCCAGGCGCGCAGAATCTGGTTGCACGCCCAGCGCCTGGATACCACGGAGCCATTCGGCGCCGGCCCGCAAGCCACGCCGGCGGCGATCGCGCACCTGGGCTATCTGCAGATCGACACTATCTACGTCATCGAGCGCAGCCATCACCACATTCTGCACACGCGCATCCCCTCGTATCGGCGCGAGCATCTGCATCAGGCGCAGAGCATCGACAAGACAGTTTTCGAGTATTGGACGCATGCGCTCTCGTATCTGCCGACGGATAGCCTGCGGTTCTTCGTGCGCCACATGCGCCAGGATTGGCAGCGGCGCGTCGTCTGGTACGGCAAGGTTTCAGACGGCGATCTGCGCCGAGTGGTGGCACGCATCCGCAAAGATGGCGCCATCAGCATCCGTGACATCGACAACGATGTGCGCGACGAAAAGGACTACGCATGGGGCAGCCGCAAGCCCTCCAAGCGCGCATTGGAGGCGGCCTTCTACAAGGGACTGGTGACAGTCAGCCAGCGGACGGGAATGCTCAAGACTTATGAGCTGCTGACTCGCCATTTCAATTGCGACCGTCTGCCACGCGCCGCGATCGAAAGGGAAACTCTGAGCTATCTGCTCGACCGCGCCCTGCGATCGCAGGGCATCGTGAGTGTGGATTCGATCTGCTATCAGGACGCGCCGCGCAAAGTGGCGATGAGGCGACTGGTGGAATCCCGGGTTCGCCGCAAGGAGCTCATACCCGTGCAAGTGGACGGCGCGGGACCGCTGATGCACTGGGTGCGGCCGGATGTCCTCGACGCTGTTCCCGATCCGTCGCCGGAACAGATTCACATCCTCTCGCCGTTCGACCCGCTGGTCATCCAGCGCAAGCGGCTCCGGCTCCTTTTCGATTACGAGTATCGCTTTGAAGCCTACGTCCCCCGGCACCTGCGCGTATTCGGCTATTTCGTTTGCCCGGTGCTGATCGGGGATCGTATCGTTGCCGCACTGGACCTCAAAACCGACCGGCAGCAGCAGAAACTCCTGGTCCAACGCTGGAACTGGCTCGGCCGGGGCGCGTCCCGCGCGCACAAGCAACGCGTGGAAGGCGCGCTGCACGAGTTCGAGAAATTCCAGTTGGGCCGGTGAGAATGAAATGCCGAAGGCATAAAGGGCGAACATGAAAACGCGACAGTGTCTGGTGGCTCTTGGCGCGATGCTGGCGGCCCAGGCTGACGTCTACGGTTTGACGCCGCCGTCGTCCTCGGACGGCCCCATCAAGCTGTTGACCTGCGTGGTGAATTCGCACGGCATTCTCGAGGCCGAGGTCGACAGCCAGACCGAAGATGCCATGAATTGCAACATCCGCTGCACCTACGAATTGGGCGAACGAAAATTTTCCCACAGCTTCAACGTCACGATTCCAGGACGATTTCAGGGGCGCGTTGGCCGGTTTGATACCTCCAACGCCAAAGCGGGCAACTACTCCGGTGACCTCGGTACCTGCAATAAGACTTCGCAGAGAGGGTAGTGAGATGGGAATTGCCCGATTCATCGTGGGTGCCGCGATCTCAATAGGTGGGGCGTCCGCGCTTGCTGATGTCGCACCGCTTTCGGTCAGCGGCAATCAGATTCGCGCGGGAGGTCAGCCAGCCAGCCTCGCGGGCAATAGTTTGTTCTGGAGCAATACCGGCTGGGGCGGTGAAAAGTATTACAACGCCAACGTGGTGCAGTGGTTGAAGACAGACTGGAAGTCGAACCTCGTCCGCGCCGCGATGGGTGTCGACGACCGCGGCGGATATTTGCAGGATCCCGGCGGAAACCTGGCGCGCGTCAAGGCCGTGGTCGATGCGGCCGTGGCCAACGATATGTATGTCATCATCGACTGGCACTCGCATCACGCGGAGTCGTATCGCAGCAACGCGATCGCATTCTTTGAGGATATGGCGCGCACCTACGGCACGCGCAACCACGTCATCTACGAAATCTACAACGAGCCGCTGCAGATCTCGTGGAGCGGCACGATCAAGCCTTATGCACAGGCGGTGATCGGTGCGATACGCGCGATCGATCCGGACAATCTGATCGTCGTGGGTACTCCTGCGTGGTCGCAGGATGTGGATGTGGCGGCGGCAGATCCGATCGCTGGAACCAACATCGCCTACGCGTTGCACTTTTACGCCGGTACTCACGGCCAGTTCCTGCGCGACAAAGCGCAAACGGCGCTCAATCGTGGTGTCGCGCTGTTCGTCACGGAGTGGGGTGCGGTGAATGCGGACGGCAACGGTGCCGTGAACACGAATGCGACGAATACCTGGATGAGCTTCCTCAAGGAACGCGGCATCAGCCATGCCAACTGGGCGACGAACGACAAAGCGGAAGGCGCCTCGGCCCTGCTGCCCGGCGCGAGCACAGCGGGCGGCTGGCCGGCGAATCAGTTGACCACCTCGGGCACGCTCGTAAAGCAAATCATTTCAGGGTGGAGTGGCTCAGCGCCGCCACCAGGCGGGAACGTGATCGCGACCGATGACACGAGCCCGGCCAGGTTCAGCACTGCTGAACCTGGCCGGGCAGATGACAATCTCGATTAGTTAGTGCCGGGCGCCGGCTTGGCGATCGACGCAACCGCCGAATCCGTTTCCATGCCGAGCTGCGTCTTGAGTTCTTCAGCCTTGGCTTGCACGGTGCGACCCTTGGTGGCGGCTTCCGTGGTGTTGCCCGCAGTGGCGGCGGCCGCAGCTTCCGCCCAAGTGGTCTTGATGGTCTCGAGTTCTTTCTTCGCCGTGTCGAAGGTTTGCTTGGTGATTTCCTTCGGCAGCTTGCCGCCGGCGAGATTGTTCACTCGAACCTGGATGGCCTCGACGGTCTTCGGCACTTCCTGGTTCAGCGACTCCCACTCACGCTGGTCGGCCACGGCCAGCGTCTGCTTGGAAACGATCGACTCTTTCAAAGTCCTCATTTCCGTATTGAACTTTGGAACCTCGGCCACCACGGCGCGATAGTCCTCTTTCGCGAGGTTTGCTTTCATGCCGCTCAGAGTGGCATCAGCAGCTTGCAGCTCCGGCGCCGAGAATTGTGTGGCTTCGGGACGCACTTTTTCGATCGCGGCCTCGGCCTGGGCTACGGCACTGGTCGCGGGCTCTTTATCGCCGCAGCCAGTCATGAGCAACGTCGCCGCGACGAGTGGAAGGAAGGCTTGGGAAATACGCATTGGATGACTCCTTGGCTGTTAGCGCACAAGGTAGAGCGGCCTGACAAACAACTTTGTAGGACATCGGGGCGCATTTGATCGGCTTACGCCGGGTTGGCTCGAAGACCGTCGCCGCGTGGCGACGGAGGAGACAGCCGGCGCCGCCCACAGCCTTATACCGACATAACCGCTCGTTTCTTCGCGGTCGTTGACAGCCGCGCGCCCGGCACGTAATTTCCATCCCGTGCTCAACCTCTGCTGCAAATATTATTCGTGGTCACCACACATCGTGGAGGCCGGCGGCTGAGCGTGCGAAACAGGTAACGACTCATAACCCAAAGCCTCCCTAGCGGAGGCGTTTTTTTGTTCGCATCCGTCGGGGAGGCCCCTTTTAGGAAGCGAACATGCCAAAGACAGCTCTTCTCGAAATACGCCCTATCGAGCCGGCCGACGTGCCGGCCTTGCTCGAAATCATTGCCAACACGCGCCGCGAATACGGCATTGCCGAGCGCGGGGTGGAATTGCTCGAGGCCGCGGACCACGCGCTGTACGCGACCTACAACCGCCAGCGCACGCTCTACTTCGTCGCCTTGTTAGGCGGCGAAGTCGTGGGAGGGGCAGGTGTGGCGCCGCTCGCGGGCGCGGACCCTCTGACTTGCGAGCTGCAGCGCATGTATTTGCGCCGCGATGCGCGCGGCCGCGGCATCGGCGATGCACTGCTCGAGCGCAGCCTTGCGGCGGCCAGGCAATTCCTCTACGTGCGCTGCTACCTGGAAACGATCACGCAGATGCAGGCGGCGCTCGAGTTCTACGGCCGGCACGGTTTTCGCGACCTGAATGCGCCGATTGGCCGTACCGGTCACGAGCACAACGACCGGTGGATGATGCGCACGCTGCGCGCATCCGCGCGCGAGACAGTTCGCGGCGGGGCCGCAGTAAATGGGTAAGACTATTTGCGGTCGAGGCCAAGCTTCTCGCGAACGGCGGCGTCTATCTCTTCGTCCGTGACTCCGAGCAGCGCCTCTTCGGCCTGGTCGAGTCCGCCGCCGAGTCCTGCGTCCTCGGCCTCGACGATGCGATCGGCCGCCAGGTCGACGTCCGACTCGGCATCGGATTCGATCTCGACGCTCGAGCGTTCGCCGGTGCCGTTGCGATCGCTGGTGCTGTCCAGCGGACCGCCGGTTCCAACCATGTCTGCACCGGTGTCGGAGCTGTCGCTCGGCCCGACCGAACGGATGTCGCGGCCCTTGAGAATCTCGTTTCCCTGCTCGTCGAGAAGGCTGTCGAGATCGATGGTTCTGGGGTTCGTCATGATGCCGCCCTCCGTTGCTGGTCGACCCACTGTAGTGCAGCGCCAATGCATGCCCGACTCAGCAAGCGTGCACACCTGTGTAGGAACGCTCCTGTTCGGGAGGGTGCACCGGAGCCGTCAGCCTGGCAGCTGTTCCCGCAGCGTCTTCTCGAAGGCCTGCATCGCGTCGATCGCGCCCCGGTCTTCTTTGGCGAAGTCCCGGTCGTCGGAGTCGTCGATGTGCGGCGTGATCTTCACGCCCTTGTTGGGTACGCGGGTATCAGGTCCCGGTTGGTGCTCGAGGTCCTGGATGTCGATGACCGGCGTGTCGATTTGCAATGGCTCGGCGGGATGGGGTGGCGGCTCTTCATCCGGAGCGCGATCGGGCTGAGGTTTCTCAGACATGGCTTCCTCCATATCCCTCGTCCGAAGCCCGGGAGCTCGCAGGCTCCCGGGACGGACTTCTATCTAACTAGTTTCGGCGCTCAGGCCTCTTTGATACCGAGCGTCTTCTTGACTTCCTCACCCTTCGCCTGCACGGCCTTCGCCTTCTCTGCGGCTTCGATCTCATTGCCAGAGGAAGCCGCCGAAGTGGCTGCGGCCCACTCGGACTTCATCCACTCGAGACCGGACTTCGCGGATTCGAGCTCTTCCTTGCTCACCCTGAAGCGGATCTTGCGCTTCGCCAGGTCATCGACGCGGGTCTGGATGGTCTCGACCGTTTTCGGCACCTCGGCACTCAGGTTCGCCCATTCGGTCTTGGCGGAAGCGAGCGCGGCGCGCGCGTGCTCCTTGCCGGATGCGACGGCGTCTTTCAACGAGGCCACTGCCTTTTGCAGTTGCGGTGTGCCGGCGAGGACGTTGTCGTATTCCTTCTTGTCGAGGCTTTCCTTGAGCCTGGCCAGTTGGGACTCGACGCCCTTCAAGCCGTCGGGCGCGTATTTCTTGGCGTCACTCCGCACTTCTTCGAGCGATGTTTCCACCGCTTTCAACGAATCGTTCGCGGCGCCTCGCTGCTTGGCGCATCCGGTCACGAGCACCGCGGCCGCGGCGACAGCCAGTAATAGTTTCGAAATTTGCATGATCACTCCTTCAGACTGAATTCGACGGGCTCCCGACATGACACCCCAGTCAGTGGCGGAGACCTACACGTTGGTAGGCTACACGCGCTCTCGTCGGGCGCTGCGTAGGACAAAGGCTCCAAAGTTGTTAGCTATAGGCTGAAGACGCGCACCCGGCCTGTCGTTAGGTGCCCTGGACCATGGGGGATTCATCAGGGCGCTCAAAGGCTTGCGCGCCTGCTCGTGCAGCGCACCAACTTGCCCAAATTGCCAGGCGAGGCTAGATTCGGCGGCATGTTCCGTGTCGCGCACCTCGCTGCCCTGATCTTGTTAGCCGCATCGGTGCCTTCGGCGGACGCCGGCGACAAAGGCAAACTTCGTGACGCGATTCGTGAGGTTGTCGTCCGCGAAACTGCCGGCCAGCCATCGGCGCCCGCCCATGGTGGCTCTTTCTCGAGCCAGGTCGCGGACCAGGTCATCAACACCGCGAATACATCCCCAAAGCCTCGGCGGGATCGCAGCTACGAGTCCTGGCGCGGAGGCCGCGCTCCTGATCGTTACGCGGCGCTGTATTGCTTCAGCTTTCTCGACTGTCCGCTGGGCACTTATGGCGCGCCCACGTTGGAGCAACTGCGACACCACTACCGCAACTACACGGACAGCCAGATGTGGGATATGTGCCTTGGGCGGCGTTCCACGATATTCGCCTACGGGCGCGACGGCGCCTGCATGTTGATCGCCTCGCCAAATCCCTGGCGGCCGGTGGATCTGCCTCATGACCTCGAGCACGGTAATGTTTCGCCTGCCGAAGATTCCGAGCCTCTCGCGGGTTCCGCCGACGTGCCGCGCCAATCGCCCGATGAAGGCGAGACTTGCAAAGTGCGCGACGACAACGCTCCTGCGGGGAACGCGACGCTCAATCGCAAGCGTCCGGCGCGCGATTGCAAGGCCAGGCCCGACCACGCCGAATAGCGCGGCCATCACGCCTGTCGATTCCGGGCTTTTCCGTTCGACTACTCCACGAACACCCAACTGGACGCAATGGCCCCAGCAGGGCCCTATATAAGGAGATCGAAATGAGAGTCATGGTGATCGTGAAGGCAACGAAGAACAGCGAAGCGGGAGTCATGCCTGGCGAAAAGCTGCTCGCGGATATGGGCAAATTCAACGAAGAGCTGGTGAATGCCGGCATCATGCAGTCGGGCGATGGCTTGAAGCCCAGCAGCGCCGGCAAGCGCATCAAGTTCTTGGGCGGCAAACACAGCATCGTCGACGGCCCTTTCGCCGAAACGAAAGAGCTCATCGCCGGCTTCTGGATCTGGAAAGTGAAGTCGCTCGACGAGGCCGTCTCCTGGGCGCGCCGTTGCCCGGATCCGATGCCGGGTGAAGAGGCGGAGCTGGAGATTCGTCCGTTCTATGAACTGGAAGATTTCGGCGCGGAGTTCACGCCGGAGCTGCAGGCGCAGGAACAGCGATTGCGCGCCGAGATCGATCGGCAGCAGCATTGAAGCCGGGAACCGCGGGGCCGCATTTCCAACGCTGCCCCGCGTAACCTTCAGGCCATCGGCATGGCGAGCTGTTGCTGCAACTCCTCGCCTTTCGCCTTGACCATGCGGCCTTTGTCGGCAGCTTCGGTCGCCTTGCCGGCATTGAACGCGGCATTCGCTTCGGCCCAGGAAGCCCTCATCGATTCGAAAGCGGACTTGGCCGCTTCGAAAGCATCCTGGTTCACTTCCGCGGGCAGCTTGTTCGAACCCGAGAGACTATCGACGCGATTCTGGATGGCGGTGATCAGCTGCGGAACCTCTTCGCTCAGGTCCTGCCATTCGTGAGTCGCGGCGGCATCCTGCGTCTTCTTCGAGACAATTGTTTCTTTGAGGAACGCCACTTCTTTAGTGAGCTCGGTCGATTCGGTGAGCACTTCCTTGTATTGCTTCTTCTCGACATCGTCCTTCATCTCGGCGAGCTTGGTGTCCACGGCCTTCAATTCTTCCGGCGTGTACTTCGCTGCGTCGTCCCTGACTTCCGCCACGGAGGCTTCGACGGTGGTCACCGCGTTAGAGGCGGGACCTTCCTGGTTGCCGCAAGCCGCGAGCATCGTGGTTGCGGCGAGGCACAAGACCAATGTGGGGATGCGCATGCAAGACTCCTCGTGAAGGCCTCGTATGGTACCGGCGCGAAGCGCCTGTCGGAGTAGGACATGAGCGCGAAGTCACGCGCAAACCGCCATGACGAGCGTCAGGGCGGTCTGCTGTCGCCGACTGCAAACAGCGGGTGTTGATGCGCGTTGCTCAAGCGGCTTCTTCGAGCGGCGCCCGCACCACTGCGGCGATCTTCGTTTTTGCCGCCGCGATCGCCGCGGCCCGTGCTTCGGGCCCGTAGCCGATTTTCTCGGCGCGGATGAAGGTGATGTCGGTGATGCCCATGAACCCGAGCAAGTGTGTGAGATAGGGTTCCTGGAAATCGACGGCCTGCGCGGGTCCTTCGCTATAGAGACCGCCGCGCGATTCGATGACGATCACGCGCCGGCCGCCTAACAACCCGCGCGGCACGCCATCGGCGTACTTGAACGTGACCCCGGCGCGCAGCACGTGATCGAACCACGCGCGCAGCGTGGTCGAGACACCGAAGTTGTACATCGGCGCGCCGATCACGATGGTGTCGGCATCGCGAAGCTCGCCGATGAATTCATCGGAAAGTCTGCGCGCCGCGAATTCCGTTTCGGTCACGGCCGTGCCGCGCACGCCGTTCAGCGTCTGCGCGATGAGATGTGGTGGTGGGTTGATACCGAGATCGCGGTGCGTGAATGCAGCCGCGGGATTTGCGGACCGAAGCTGCGCCACGGCCTCCGCCACGAGCTCGCGGGATACCGAATCCGCCCCTGCGGCGCTGCTGTTGATGACCAGAATGTTCGACATGACTGCTGCTCCTTTTTCCTTGGAATCCAGTCTGGCGTTCCGGATATCGCTACACTAGCCACCGGAATAGGGACTCTGTGTTGCTGTAAATGGAACGCAAATGACGGAACTAGTGGATTTGGAGACTTTTGTGGCCGTTGCCGACGCCGGCGGCGTGTCCGGCGGGGCGCGCCGTCTGGGGCTGCCGAAGTCCATCGTGAGCCGGCGCCTGGCACGGCTGGAGAGTGAGCTCAGCGCCCAGCTGTTCACCCGGACCACACGCGGTGCGGCGCTGACGGAAGCTGGCGCCACTTTCCGTGAGCACGCGACACGCGTGGTCGCGGAGCTGGCGGCGGCGCGCGAGAGCTTGTCGCCCGAAGGGGAGTTGCGCGGCCTGCTGCGCATTTCGGCGCCGCTGTCTTTCGGCGCGACGCGGGTCTCGCCGGTGATCGCGGAGATGGCCTGCCGTCACCCGCGGCTGCACATCACGACCGCGTACAGCGATCGCTTCGTCGATATCCTCGGCGAAGGCTTCGATGTGGCGATACGCATCGGATTTCTACAGGACTCGGCACTGATCGCGCGGCGAATCGCACCCGTGAGCGGGCGGCTCGTCGCGAGCCCGAAATACATCGCGAAGCACGGCGCCCCGCGCTCTCTCGAAGATCTCGTCAAGCATCCCGCGCTCATGCAGAACACCGAAGTCTGGCGCCTGCGCGATGGCGCGAACACGGTGGTGCTCCATCCGCATGGACGCTTCAAGGCGGACAATGGGCAGGCGTTGGTGGCGGCGGTTCTCGCGGGCCTCGGCATCGCGATGCTGCCGGACTTCGTGATCGAGGACGAGCTCGCTGCGGGTTCGTTGGTCACGCTGCTGCCTGACTACCCGATGCCCGAAGCCGGTCTGTACGTGGTCAGGCCGCCGGGCGAGCATCCGCCGCGCAAGGTGCGTGTGCTCACCGACCTGCTGGTGGAGCGGTTCGGCGGCGAATAAAGGCAAGCCGACACGAACCCACGCCGCGCCGCGTGCGGCGCGCGTGAATCAAACTTTCGAAGCGTCTATTCTCCCGGGCAACACTTTCCTGGGAGATTGCCGTGCAGCGCAGATTAATTCTCGGTGGCGTGGTCCTCGCACTCTCGTCACTCGCCTGGGCGCAAAGTCCGGTCGCCGATCTCGTCAAGCCTCCCGCCAGCGCGAAGCACTACATCATCCAGTCCACCGGCACCAAGCACGGCGATTCGTGGATCTGGGTTGGCCCCGATGGATCCCGCATGGGGCGCGAGAGTTTCAACCTGCGCGGCCAGGTGTTCGAGCTCGAATCGAGCGGCAAGGCGGGTGCCGATGGCATGCCCGCGAGCGTGGTGATTCGCGGCGTGACGCCGCAGGGAGACGCCGCCGAAACATTCACCGTGTCGGACGGCAAGGCGGGCTGGAAGAGCCCGGTGGACGCGGGCAGCGCGGCATATGCAGCGCCGGCTTTCTACTCCGCACAGGGTGGACCGATCGACCAGACCGCGTGGTTCCTCGAGCGCATCCTCGCGAGCCCCGGGCACACGATGAAACTCCTTCCCGGTGGCCAGGCCAAGGCAGAGAAGCTAACTACTCTCACCGTGGGCGAGGGCGCAACGCGTCAGGAAGTGACGGCCTGGTCGATCACCGGCGTGAGCAACTCGCCGATTCCGATCTGGGCGGATTCCAAGGGAAAGTTCTTCGGGCTGGTGTTTTTCCTGAGCTGGCTGCCGGAGCAATACGCTTCCGAGCACGTGCGCCTCAACGACGCGCAAGCGAAAGCGATGGCCGCACGCGGGCCGGCGCTGGCCAAGGCGCTCCTCAAGTCGCCGGCGGGTCCCGTGGCGTTTACCAACGTGCGGCTGTTCGATGCCGACGCGCGGCAGTTTCTCGAAGACCGCACCGTGATCGTCGACAAGGGACTGATCGCGAGCGAGGGCGCTTCGAAATCCGTGAAAGTGCCGGCTGGCGCGCAAATCATCGACGGCCGCGGCAAGACGCTGCTGCCCGGTCTCTGGGACTCCCACATGCACGTGGCGAATGACTTCACCGGCCTGCAGGAATTGTCGATGGGCGTCACATCATTGCGCGATCCGGGCAATGACGACTCGCTCACGCTCGACCGGCGCACGCGCGCGGCACGCGGTGAGCTGTTGATGCCACACGTCTACGCGTCATCGCTCATCGACGGCAAGGGCAAGTACACCGCACAGGTTGCCAACGTCGCCAATAGTGAGGCCGAGGCGGTCGCGTTGGTCGACAAGGCGAAGGCCAATGGTTTCACGGGCATCAAGTTTTACGGCACGCTCGACAAGGCGTGGCTGCCGGCTGCCGCTGCCCAAGCGCACAAACAAGGTCTGCACGTGCACGGCCACATTCCCGTCGGCATGCGCCCGCTTGACGCGATCAACGCCGGGTACGACGAAGTCACGCACATCAACTGGATCGTGATGCAGGCGATGCCCGAGGCGGTCATCAATGAGTCGAACGGCATCATGCGCTTCGAAGGTCCCGGGCGTTATGCGAAGGACCTCGATCTTTCCAGCAAACCGATCGAGGACATCATCGCGGTGATGGCGGCGAAGGGCATCTACAGCGATCCGACCATGGTGGCGTTCGAAGGCCTGTACGTTCCGGAGAACGGCGATCTGTCGCCGGCGTACGCGCCGTTCGTTGGCACGCTGCCGCCATCCACCGAGCGCGGCTTCCGCACGGGCGGCTTCGCCGTGCCCAAAGACCTGACGCGTGCCCACTATCGCGCGAGCTGGGCGAAATTGGTTGCGCTTCTGGGCAAGATGAAAAAGGCCGGCGTGCCCATCGTCGCCGGCACCGACGGCGCAGGTATCGAGCTCATTCACGAACTGGAGATCTACGTGGAAGCGGGGTTCTCGCCGGCCGAAGCGATCGCCGCGGCCACCATCGTGCCGGCCAAGCTCGTCGGCCAGGACAAGCGCACCGGTTCGATCAAGCCGGGCAAAGTTGCCGATCTCGTGCTGGTGGACGGCGATCCTTCGAAGCGTCTCGGCGACCTGCGCCGCACGCGCCTGATCATGCTCGACGGCAAACTACTCGATGCCGATGCGCTGCGTACCGCGGCGGGGTTCTCGGGAAGGCCGAAGTAGGGCGAGGCCGCGGCCGCGAGCGGTATCCGCCCCCGCCGGCCGGCCGGCTGGGCAATCGGCGACTCGCGGCAATCGCCTATGGCTTGCCGGCATGACATTGCTGATATTGCGTCGGCAGGTTCCAAGTCATTGCCAGTCAATATCTTCACCATTCGGCTGCGGGCCGCGGCGTTTACCGCCGCGTCACTCTTGTGCGCACCCGGTGCGCCTGCACAGCAGTCCTCTCCAGATCCAGCCGCGCCCTTGCGGGCGCGCTACGTCGCGCTCACCGAGGCGCTCGAGTACAGCGCGATACAGCCGGGCCTGCACGTCGAGTCGGTTGAAAGTTCGCGCGCACCGCGCGGCGACGCCTACGCCGTCATCCACTATCCCTTCGCCACGGTCGCCGCGGCGTTCACCGAGCCGGCGAGCTGGTGCGAGTCACTGATCCTGCATCTCAATGTGCAGTATTGCCGCGCCAGCAACGACGACGGCCGTTCACTGCTGTCGGCGGCGGTCGGCAAGAAAACCAACCAGCCGCTCGATGACACCCATCGCATCGACTTCGTCTACAAAGTTGCCGCTTCGAGGGCCGACTTCTTACGCGTGGAGCTGGCCGCCAGAGAAGGGCCGCTGGGTACCGGCAACTATCTCATCGCACTCGAGTTGATTCCGATCGATGGCGAGCGCGCGTTCATGCACATCCAATATTCGTACACGCAGGGGTTCCTGGCGCGGGTTGCGACGAGTGCCTACTTCGCGACACGCGGGCGCGACAAGGTGGGATTCACCTGGATCAAGGACGATGAGGAGGCACCGCGCCTGGTGCGCGGCATACGCGGTGCCCTGGAGCGCAACACCATGCGCTACTACCTGGCGTTCGACGCCTATCTACACACACTTCAGAGGCCCGCCCAACAGCGCTTTGAAGCGAGCATCGAGCGCTGGTTCGGTGACACCGAGCGATTCGCGCGCCAGCTGCGCGAGGTCAGGCACGACGACTACATCGCGATGAAGCGCGGCCAGTACCTGCGCCAGCAGACGGCGTGGTAACAGCGCTTGGCTACCCGTCGAGCGGCCGCAGCAGCACGGTCTGCGACGTGTCGCTGTCCATGGTGAGATAGATCTCTCCCTCGGAGCGGGCGACGGAGAATTTCATGCGTCGCTCGAGCTTGGCGACGAGGCTCGTCAACCACACTCGCTCGAAGGCGAAGGCCTCGAGCTTCTCGGCGCGATGGATCTTCGCCTGCGCAATCCGCGCCGCCCACTGCGCGGGATCCTTATGCGTGTACACCGCGACGCGCGGCGCAGCCTTGCTGGCGCGATGCAGGCGCTCGGGCTCGGGCAGCCCGATGTCCACCCACGTCTGCAACGCGCCGGTAAGGTCGCGCACGAAAATCGCGGGTTCGTCAGGGTCCGAGAGTCCCTTGGAAAATCCGATTCCTTCGGTGAACTCCAGGCAATAGGCGAGCACGCGCGTCATCAGATAGTCGGGCGTCTCGCTGGGATGCTGCGCCACACGCAGGCTCAGGGCTTCGTAGACGGCGCGATCCGCGTCGGCCAGCTCGATATCGAATGCGTATATTGTGGCTCCGAGCGCCAAGAGCCCTCCGGCCGTGATGCACGACCGCAATTCTAAGGAGAAACCCATGTCAGTCGCCAAAGTCATTGAAATCATCAGCACCAGCAAGGACAGCTTCGAGGACGCGATCAAACAGGGTGTCGCGCGCGCATCCGAGACCATCAGCGGCGTCGCTGCCGCCTGGGTGAAGGATCAAAGCGTGGAAGTGAACAAGGGAAAGATATCGGAGTACCGCGTCACTCTGAAGGTGACGTTCGCACTCAAGGGCGGCAAGGGCAAATAGCCCTTTACGGGGCGGCGGAAGCGGTCGCCGTTTCCTGCGTCGGTATCATGCCGTCGAGCGCCGGAACGAGCACGTCGGTGAAGTAGAACTTGAGCTCGTCCTTCTCGCAGCGGTCGATCACCTTCTTGAGCGTGTGCGGCCATGAGTCCCAGAACTTCTCCTGGACCTCGCTCGGCAGGTTCTTCGACGACACGTACATGTGCGCCGAGATGTAAGGCATCACTTCGAGGCTGAAGTCCTTGATGCCGGCCTCGGTCTTGATGCGATTGACTTCCCAGAGAAAGTCCGCGCACATGAGCTTGCGCACACGCAGCGTCTCGCCATCCACCGGCGGCGGCTTGAGAGTCACGCGCACCACTTTCTTGGAGCCGCGCTTGAACATGTTCACGTTGACCTTGACCACGCTGTCGACGGGCTGGCTGCCCGCGTCCAGCGCCGGCAGGAACTTGCGTTCCCGCATGTAGGTGGCGGCGATGCCGTCGGCGGCCACGTTGCCGCTGGGCGAGCTAACTACCGCGCCGGTGACGCTGCCATCGGCGGCCACGTACACATCGACCGGTATGGAATAGTCGTCTGCGAAACTGGGACGGTCGTGCGTGACTTCCATTTTTCCACCGGGCAGCACCAGCACCGGCTGGATCGGGCCCACTTGCGCGGCGGCCGGCCAGGCGAACAGGAATGAAACATAACCAAGCAGCGCGGGGAGGCGATGGGCAGTCAGCGTTTTCATGGCTCACAAACTAGTGGGCGGGTTCCTGCGCCGCAATCTGTTGTGGCGAATATTGTGCGCTCTCTACGAGTCCGCCCTAGAGAGTGTGACTCACGCATCAGCAGCGCGCCGCGTGAAGTTTGTTAGGTCAAATGCCGCTCGCGGCCGCGTGACGCCGCTCACGGCTGCGCGAGGCGGCGCATTTAACAGCGCGATTATTGTGGACCAGCACTAGGTGTTTCTCTGCTCATCGGTACGATCGGTCACATGTCAGCCGTGACCATAAGCGAAACCAGGAATCTGGTGCTGCCGCTCGATACGGTGCTCGAGGCGCTCGTGCACTTCGATCGCAAGGGCGGTGGCGTGCTGCTGCACGGCGAAGTGTTGCAGGCGAAGCTCATCAGCGGCAGCAAGCGCGGTGACGGAATCGACGTGGCGCTGCGCAGCGCCGCAACCCGCATCATCGAGTGGCATCGCTTCGATTTCGCCGCCATCACCGCGGCCATCATCAGTTACTGCCACGCGAAGCGGATCCCATTGCCGTATTCGGGCGTGAAGTCGCTGTCCCTCAACGAGGACGGCATCACCTTCCGCATCGAGAACCGCGTGAATCTCGCCCGTCATGCCGACCTCCGCGAAGACATTTCCGGCCAGCCACTGCGCTACGCCAAGGGCTACGAGCCCCACGCCATCATCCCGACCTCGAAAACGGAAGCGTGCGTCTGAGATCGGCGCGATTCATCGCTATTCGTCGATATTCATCTTCTAATCCCTTCAGGAATTCCTGAGCCCCGGGTGCCGCTGGTCAACGAGCTGCTTGGCGAAGTGAATTTGCCAGCGGAGAGGGAAGGATTTGCGCCGGCTCGCCCCCGAATACCGGCTTCTTCGGATCGATGAACATCCAGCACACCGCGCCCATGACGAAGAGTCCCGCGAGGAAATAGAACGGCGCGTTCCAGTTGTCGAACAGCTTGAGCGAATAGCCGACCACGAGCGGCATCACGATGGCGGCGATCTGCCCGGAAGTATTCATGGTGGCGCTGACGGTGGCGGAATGTTCACGGCCGATGTCCACGCAGGTGCTCCACGAGGAGGCGGTCGTGAGCATGCAGGTGGCGACGGTGAGCGCGATCAGCACGGCGGCGGTCTTCGGGTCGGACGCCAGCGTGGCGGCCACCACGAACAGCGCAGCGACGCCGTAACCGAAGATGCCGGGTGTGCGCCTTCCGGCGGTGATTCCAAATTTCGCAACGATCTTGTCGGACCAGAAGCCGCCGAGGAACTGCGTGCCGATGCTGAGAATAAGCGGCAGCGCGGCGACGAAGCCGAGCTCGTTCTTTTCGAAGCCATGGTGCTGGCGCAGGTAGTTGGGAAGCCAGGTGATGCAGAAATAGAACGTGGCGCAGTTCGGCATGTACGACAGGCACAGCAGCAGCACATTCCGCTGCTTCAGCAGGCGGGCCCAGTAGGCGAGACCGGTCGGGTGCGCGACCACTGGCGGGCGGTCCGCGATGATCAGCGCGCGCTCGGCTTCATTGGCCGCGGGATGGTCGGTGGGGTCGTCGCGGTACCAGCGATGCCAGGCGATGACCCATACGAAGCCGACGCAGCCGAAGACGAGCAGAATGGTGCGCCAGCTCATGAATGGCAGCAGCGCGGTCACGGTGAAAGTCGTGAGCGCCCCGGACGCGTAGGCGCCGGCGAAAAAGATGCCCTTGGCGGTGCCGCGTTCCTTCAGCGGCACCCAGCGTGACATCACGCGCGCCACGCAGGGAAATGCGCCGGCTTCGCCCGCGCCGAAAAGGAAGCGGGTGATCAGCAGCGAGACGTAGTTGAAAGCGCCGGCCGTCAGCAGCGTGAACACCGACCACCAGCTCACGATGCGCGTGAGCACCGCACCGGCGCCGTGGCGATCAGCCCAACGCGCAGTGGGAATTTCGAAGATGGCGTAGGCCAGGATGAACGAGGTGAACACCCACCCCATCTGCGCCGGGTCGAGCGCGAAGTCTCGCGCGATATGCTGCTCCATCGCGCCGATGCAGGCGCGATCGAGGTAGGTGACCATGGCGAGCGTGACCATGAAAGTCACGACTACATAGCGGGCGCGCGTCGGGCGCTGTTGTTCGTTCAAATGGTAGTCCCCATCGCGGGCTACCTATAGCACTAATCACACTGCCTTGAGAAACCCGGCCAAGGTCTGGTTGAACTCTTCGGCTTTATCGAGGTGGATCCAATGGCCGGTGCCCGTGATGACGGCGTGCGAAACGCCCGGCACCGCCTTGTGCAGGCTGAGCGGCGCGTCGTTGCGCGGCGTGACGATGGCGAACTTCGGGCCCGGGTAGCGACCGAGCGCGAAGGAGGAGTCGACGGCGAAGTTTTCGCGGGTGAGATCGATGGCAGCCCGAAGCGGCAGCTTGCGCAGGCTGGCGAGCAGTCTGCGCTTCACGTCGTCGCGCGCGTCGATGAACATCTGCTGATTCCAGAATTGCTCGATCACCGCGTAGGGATCGTCGTCGAGCGCATCGTGAATCTGCTGAATCTGCTCGGGGGGAATTGCGCCTGGCGCCGGCGGCGGGTCCACCAGCACCAGCGCTCTGACGCGATGGGAATGAGCGGCGGCAAATTCGGTGGCAACGGCGGCGCCCATGCTGTGCCCGACCAATGCGAAGGAGTCGAGTTGCTGCGCTTCGGCCACCGCACCGATGTCCTTCGCGAGCTCGACATAGGAATAGCGCAATGCGCCGGGAGAGCTGCCGTGGCCGCTGAAGTCGAAGGCAACCACGCGTCGCTGAGCCTTCAGGTACTCGAGCGTCGCGCTCCAGTGTGAGAGATCGCCTGCGAAGGAGTGGGCGAACAAGACCGGCAGCCCGCCCGCGCCACGGCTGTCGGTGGACAATGGCAATACCATGGGCGCGCAAGTTGCCCGAGGCCAGCGGCCGAAATCTGTAAGCGCTCGCCGCTACTGACGTGCGTCTGCTCAGCGCACCTTGGCGATGAGCTGTACTTCGACGATGCCGCCGTCGGACAGCAGGCCGGTCGTCCCCACAGCGGTCCAGGCCGGGTAGGGGGCTTTCATGAACTCACCGATCACATCTTCGAATGCCTGGAACTGTTCGTCGCGGGACCCTGCGAAGTTAGGCCCCTGCCACACGTGGAAGCTGTTGATCATGACCACGTGCTGGAAATCGGAGCCGGCAGCGTCGAGGTTTCCCCGCAGCCGCCCGAGCGCGCGGCGCACCTGCAGCTTGAATGCGGCGACGTCATTGCCCTCACCCTGATTGCGATTCACGATGACGCCAGAGACGTAGAGCATGTCGCCGACGCGGCGCACGGCGGCGTAGCGCCATCCGTCGTGCGATTTCTTCGCGCCTTCGTCGGGCAGTATCACTTCGCCGCCCGGAGCTGGAATCTTGAGGGGGTATTTATCATCAGCGGCGACCGCGACCTGTGCGAATGCGAGGGCGGCGAGAGCGGGCAATCGAAGCATAAAAACCTCCAACGTGAGCTGATGCCGGCGGCCTGCGCCGAGGGGCGCTCATGGTACTCAAGCCGTAAATCCCGCGGAATCACTTCCCCCGTCCGATCGCAAGATTCGCGCCGGGTGGTGGCGAGGGGCCGGGACCTCTAGTAACGTGATTTCGCATGGGAGAGATCACGGTACTGCTCGACGAGGCCCGCCACGGCGATGAGGCGGCGCGCGAGCGTTTCTTCACGCGCGTCTATGCCGAGCTCGACCGGCTGGCGCGACGCCACCTCGCGGGCCAGGCGCAGCTCACGATGCTCGACGGCCCGGGGCTGGTGCACGAGGTCTATCTGCGGCTCTCACAGCAGGATTCCCTGCCCGGCAACGATCGCGCCGCCTTCCTGGCCTATGCCTCGCGCGTCATGCGCAGCGTGGTCATCGACTATGTCCGATCGCGCAACGCGCAGAGGCGCGGCGGCGGCCAGCGCCTGCTCACGCTGAATACCGGCGTCGCCGAGCAGAGTTTTTCCGAGCCGCAACTCGAGTCATTGGGCGACGCGCTCGAAGCGCTGGAGCGCATCGACGAACGAGCGCACCGCGTCGTGGAGATGCGCTATTTCGGTGGGCTCGAAATCGACGAAATCGCCACATTTCTCGACGTGTCCCCGGCTACCGTAAAGCGTGACTGGACGAAAGCGCGTGCCTACCTGATGCATACGATGAACGACTCGGCGGATGTGGTCCGATGAGCCCTGAGAAGATGAACGAGGGCGCGACCGGCGCCTGGCGCGAGGTGCTGGGCCTCATCGATACGCTGCTGTCGGAGCCGATGGATGCGCGCGAGAAGCTGCTCGCGAATCTCGCGGCGTCGCGCCCGGACCTGCACGTGCGCGTGCGCGCGCTGCTCGACGCGGACGCACAGGCGACGCGCGTCGGTTTCATGAGCGTGCGCCGCGACACGCGCGGCGATGGCACGGCGGCATTGCAGGTCGGCGCGCGGCTCGGTTGCTACCGCATCGTGAGCGAAATTGGCCAGGGCGGCATGGGTGAAGTCTGGCTCGCGCGCCGCGACGATGGCCTCTACGAAGGCGAGGTGGCGATCAAGACGCTGCATCCGTTTTTTGCGCATGGAGCGATGCGCGAACGTTTCCTGCGCGAGGCGCAGCTGCTCGGCAAGCTCGCACATCCCAACATCGCGCGGCTGCTCGACGCCGGTGTGGACGATGGCGTGGTGTTCATCGTGCTCGAGTTCGTCGACGGCGAGCCCATCGATGTCTACTGCGACGCTCGCTCGCTCGACATCGACGCCCGCGTCAGGATTTTCGTGGATGTCTGCGCTGCCGTGGCGCATGCGCATGCGAATCTCGTGGTCCACCGTGATATCAAGCCATCCAACATCCTGGTGACGCCACAGGGGCAGGTGAAGCTGCTCGACTTCGGCATCGGCAAGCTCATGGAGTCCGACACCGGCGCCGCTCGGACCGAGCTCACGCGCATCACCGGCCGCATCTTCACGCCGGAGTTCGCGGCGCCCGAGCAGATCCTGGGCGAGCCGGTGACCACCGCTACGGATGTGTACTCGCTGGGCACTCTCCTCTATGTGCTGCTGGCGGGGGTCAGGCCGTTTGGCGGCGACATCAGCGGAGCCAGGGCCGAGCACGCCGTGCTGCACGAAGAGCCGGTGGCATTGAGCCGCGCGGGCAGCCAGGCGGACGGGCGGATCGCCACGCTGCGCGGAACGACACCGCATCGATTGCAGCGTGTGCTCGCGAACGACCTCGAAGACATCGTGCATCTGGCGCTGCGCAAGCTGCCCATGGAGCGTTACGGCTCGGTGCTCGCGCTGCGTGAAGATCTGGCGCGTTACACGCGCCACGAGCCGGTGGCTGCCCGCGCAGGATCGCGCGCTTATCGCATGAATCGTTTCGTGCGCCGGCATCGCGTCGCGGTGGCCGCCACGGCCGGCGTTTTGCTTGCGGCCACGCTCGGCGTCGTCGGGGTGCTCTACCAGGCGCGCGAGGCACGCGAGCAGGCGCGGGTGGCGAAGCTGGAAACCGCCAAGGCAACCGCGGTCAAGGATTTCATCGTCGATATCTTCAACGCCAACAGCGATCGCAACCCCGAGGGCGCGCGCGGCCGCGTGACGACCGCCGAAGACCTGCTGGTAAATGCCAGCAGGAAGATCCTTCTCGTCGAGAACCAGGACCCTGAGGTGCGCGACGAGTTGTTAGACGTGCTCGGCAACCTTAGCTGGTATCTGCGGCATTTCGAGCAGGCCGAGGCTCTGTACCTGGAGAGGATCAAGTCGATCCGGCGTGATTTCGGCGTAACCGATCCTCGCCAGGCGAAGCCGCTGCTCGACCTGAGCTTCATGTTGCGCAAGCGAGAACGAATCGATGAGTCGGTCGAACGCGCGGAGGAGGCCATCGCAATCCTTACGGCCGCGGGCCAGCAGGATTCGTTGCTGGGTGGGCGTGCACTGATGGAAGCCGCGATGGCGCGGTATCTGAAAAGCAATCGCAAGGGGACCGAGGTTTACGCGCAGTTGCAGGAATCCATTCGAGTCATGGAGAAGTTTCCCGCCACGCCAGCGCTCGCCAGTGCCTACCTGAGCCTGGGCTCGGCGTACGAGGTCGAAAGGCGATTCGACGAGGCCATCGTCGCCAATCAACGCGGCCTCGAGCTCGCGATCCGCACCTCGGCACCGCTCAGTGACCTGGTGGCCGGCGCCCACCTGCAGCTGGCGCGCGCCTACGCCGGATTGTTTCGCTTCGCCGAGGCGGAGGAGCAATACGCCAAGGCAATCGAGGTCGGCACATTCGTGGCCGGCATGCGCGGCCAGACGACGCTGGAGTCGCGCACTCACATGGCGAACATGATGACCTCGCGAGGCAAGTACCGCGCCGCCGTGAAAGAGACGGAGGAAGTGCTCGCCCTGCAGCTCGACGGAAACGAGTCCGAGGGAATTCCGCACAAGAACACGCGCTTCGTGCTCGGCAGATCGCTCGCGGCGATAGGCGACTTCGATCGCGCGCGAGTGCAGCTCGACGCCGCGGAGGCGACCACCAACAGGCTCGCGGACAAGCGTGGACTGCCGGTCATCTTGCACGCGCGCGCCGAAATCGCCCTCGACCAGCAGCGGCCCGCCGACGCCCTGAAAGATGTCGAGCTCGCGGCGGCGATCATCGCCACAGCGCAGGGACCAAAATCGCTCACCGCCGCCAGAAATCTCCTGATGCGGGGTGAGGCGCTGGTGGCGCTGCGGCGTTTCGACGAAGCGCGCGCGGTACTCGGCGATGCCGCGAAGGTGTTCGTTGACACGGAGAGAGATCCGGCACGAGGCGGAACGCTGCAGACCCGCTTGGCGATGGCATCGATCGATCTGGGGCAGGGCCGGCCAGAAGTCGCACGAAAGGAAATTGCCGCGGTACTGGAGCAGCTGATCGCTTCGAATCGTCGTGCGGACCTGTGGATCCTCGAGGAAAGGGCGCATCGCCAACTCGCTGCGGCACAGCTCGCGAGCGGCCAGAGGCAGGAGGCGTGCAAGTCGCTGGACGCAGCCATTGCACTGCGCGACAGCAACGCGCTGCCCACAGACCCGCGGCTCGCCGCCGCGCGGGCATTGAAGGCAACGTGCACCGCCTGAGCGAGTGATGAGCTTCGCGATCCCGGTATTCCGTCTTTAGGAGTACAGGGTCGCGGCGGGTTCGCGCCCCTTTTTTCGGGAGCGCGCTTATGTCGAATCGTTACCTGCTCAATCTACTTGCAGCCTGCACACTCGTCATGAGCCTGGCGGCCTGTAAAGACCATGACGACGATGCGCCGCCAGGCCTGGAACCGCAGCCGCCGGGAGCCACACTCACGTTCAGCATCGGCGGGACCGTGGCCGGCGCCAGCGGCGCACTCACTCTGCAGAATTCCAACGGCACCACGCTGGGCGTGGCCGCGAGCGGCCCCTTCACCTTCGCGACGCAGATGGCGAGCGGCGCGGCATACAACGTCACAGTCGCGGTGCCGCCGGGCTCTCAGACCTGCGCCGTTTCCAATGGCAGCGGCACGGTGAGCGTCGGCAACATCACCAATATCGCCGTCACCTGCACGGCCGGCGGCTTCACGCTCGGTGGCACGGTGTCCGGACTCGGCGCCGGCAAGAGCGTGGTATTGCGTGCGCTCACCGACTCCGGGTCCGACAGTCTCACCGTGAGTGCGAATGGCGCGTTCACTTTTCCGCTCGCGATCGTCAACAACGCCGAGTACGAAGCGTTTGTGTTCACGCAGCCGATGGCGCAGATCTGCACGATGGCGAACGCCACGGGGGACATCCTCGGCGCCAGCGTCACGAACATCGCTGTGACCTGCATCAACAGCTCGGCCTCGGCGCGCAACTGGGGCGCGGCCGCGGCGCTCGCCACCGATGACGACCTGCAGGACAACGATACCTTCCGCGCACCGAAGGTGGCGTTCGACGCGGCGGGCAATGCGCTCGCGATCTGGGAGCAGGATCGCGACAACGCGGGAGGCAGCGGACTCTATTTCAGTCGCTATACCGCGGGCGCCGGTTGGAGCACGCCAGACAACATCCAGAATCAGGGCTTGCCGATTCCGGGCCAGTCGCCTTCGACTCGGCGCAAACCACAGCTCGCCGTCGCCGCCAACGGCAACGCGGTCGCGGCGTGGGTCGAAACCGTGTACACGGTCGCGGTGAGCCGCTATACGCCGGGTTCGGGTTGGAGCGCTCCGGAGAGCGCGTTCAACAACCTCGTCACCGGTGAAGGCGGCACCATTGATCCGAAAGTTGCGATCGATGGCAGCGGCAACGTGCTGGTCGTTTGGGGAAACGCCATGGTCAATGGGCTGGGGGGAGTCCTCTACAACCGATATTCACCCGGCACCGGCTGGACATCGCCGGCAAATCTCGGCCGCCTCGTGAACGAATTGCAGTTCGGCGGGCATTCCCCCGAAATCGCGATGTTGCCGAATGGCAGCGCGATCGCGATCTGGGAACAAGGCGGCGGCGGCGGCTTCGATCAACGCCAGCTGTGGTCGAGCCGCTACGACATGGCAACCGATACCTGGTCGGCGCCACAGGCGGTGGATAACCATGATTCCGGCAGCGCGCTTTATGGCAGAGGCATCTTCTATCGCAAGAGTGTGGTCATGGACTCGGCGGGCATCGTCACGGCGCTGTGGTCGCAGACCGATGGCACGCGGCTGCACATCGTCTCCAATCGCCTGACCGGCAGCACCTGGGGAACACCGGGCATCGTCGAAACCAACAACAACGAGCCGCAGAGCAATGCCTACGACGTGCGCGCCAGCATCGACGGCAACGGCAATGTCATGACCATGTGGCTGCAGAAGCAGGGTACGGACGAAGGTCACTATGTCGTGAATCGCTACGTGCCCGGCACCGGTTGGGGCACGCAACTGAATATCGGGGAGTACGTGCCGATCGGTCACGTCGCCGACGACACTTCATTTGAACTAGTGAGCAATGCCGCCGGGCACACCGTCGCAGTGTGGACGTTGACCAGCGGCATCGGTGAGGAAAACGTCCCGTATCCGTATTACCTGTCGGCCAACGAGTACAACCCGGAAAACAATTCCTGGGGCGCGGAAGAGGTCATCGACCGGGCCGCGCAATTCCCGGGCGAGGTGGACGGTGATGCGAGGTCTCCGGCGGTTGCAGTCGATGCCGACGGCAACGCCATCGCGGTGTGGATGCAGGAAAACTCCGAGACCCAGCAAGGAATTCGCGTCAACCGCTTTGACTAGACAGCAGGTTGTCTTAACCGCGGATAAGAACGTTTCGGATTGACGCATGCGGGCACGGTTCATACTGTGCCCGCATGTCATTGCAGCCCAATCCGCTCGACACACCGATGAAGGAATTCACGGTGAACCGCCTGCTGGATTCAGCAGTGGTGACGGTGCGGCATGTCGATTGCCGCGGCCTCTGCCGGCATCGCAGCGCGGAAGAGTGCGCTTCGCATACGCACTTCGTATTCCCCTACCGCGGCATCTACCTGCGCCACGTGGGCGGCGACCAGGCGGTGGCGGATGCCAACCACGTGTTGTTCTTCAACCGTGCCCAAGGCTACCAGGTGAGTCATCCGGTCACGGGTGGCGACGCCAGCCTGGTGTTGTCGGTGGGCGAGGCGACGCTGCGCGAGCTCGCGCCGAAGAACCTGGTGTGCGAGAGCGGTGATTTCGCATTCAACCAGCAACATCTGCGCATCGACGCGCGTGCGCAGGCGGTGGTGATGCTGCTCAAGCATTCGCTGCAGAACGGCAGCATCGAGCCACTCGAGGCCGAAGGGCTGTCGCTCACGCTGGTATCGCGCGCCATCGGCCCACGCACCTCGCGCGCCGCCGGCGCCAGTCATTCGCGCCGCCGTCTGGTAGATAGAGTGAAGGTGCTGCTGGCCGGCGACCTGTCGCGGCGCTGGACGCTGGCGGACATCGCCGCCGACATCAGAGGCTCGCCGGTGTATCTCACGCAGGTGTTCCAGCAAGTCGAGGGTATGCCGCTCTATCGTTATCACCTGCGGCTACGCCTGGCGCGTGCGCTGGACCTGATCGCCGGGCGCACGGATCTGTCGGCGCTGGCCCAGGACCTGGGATTCTCGAGCCACAGCCATTTCTCGGCGGCGTTCAGGCAGCATTATGGAATGACGCCCGCGCAGTTTCGGGCGAAATCGGGACGCTCCCGATTCGCTAAAGATTTCGACAGCCGCGCTACCCCCAAAATGATCTTCTGAGCACGCCCCGAATCGCGGGTGTACCTGAGGAATCAGCCATGGCAAAGAAAACCTGTGCGGTCTGCGACTATCCGCTCGAGCCCGCATCCACCATCAAGGTAAAGATCGGTGGCAAGACCGTGGAAGTCTGCTGCGAGGAGTGCGCTACCAAGTTGCGCGAAGCTGGCGCCAAGCAAAAGAAGCGCGCCTGAGGCCCGGTGGGTTCGCCGTATCCGACGCTCCACGTAATCAGCGTCTTACGCCTTGCGTGTCGCGATTTCGGCAAAACGGGAAAATGTCTCGGTTTGTGCGCGCCGCGCCCGTGACCTGATTGCCGGGGTGGCACGGGCGCGGCCACACTCGTCCCGCGACCAAGAACAAGCGGCCCGAAGCGCTCGTAAGAAGTGCCGGGCCGCAAGACCAAGAAATAGAAGAACACCGGGGATACTGCGAAGTGACGTCGATTTCTTACCTGCCCACCGCAATTACAACGTTGTTCTTTCTCGCCGCCAGCCTGCTGTTGGGTTACATCCAATAGACACCCGATAGCTTTTGCCGGGATTCCGGTGGCACTCTAAGCGTTGTCGACGCTGAGGGGGTGCCGATGCCGAACATGACACCGCTCGTCAACTTCGAGCGTTGGAGCCGCGCCTGCATCGATGTCGGGGTCGCTGCTTATGAAAGAGACTACCGCCGGGTGCGCCGCTCCTGGAGCGGCATCGGCCGGCATTACCACACGCTGACGCATCTCGATGCCTGCCTGCGCGAGCTCGACGGCGCGCGCGCGCTGGCGGTGCGCCCCGGCGAAGTGGAGCTGGCGCTATGGTTCCACGACGCTGTCTACCGCAGCTGGCGCCGCGACAACGAGCAGCAGAGCGCCGCGCTTGCCGGACGCATGCTGCGTGCCGCTTCCATCGAGTCGGTCGAGCGCATCCGCCAGATGGTGCTCGCCACCACGCATGGTGAGGAAGGCTTCGCGGGCGACACCGCGCTGGTGGTCGACATCGACCTGGCCATTCTCGGACAGCCGCCGGAAATCTATGCGCAGTTCGAGCGCGCCATCCGGCGTGAATACTGGTGGGTCTCACGGGCGCGTTACGTCGCCGGGCGCAGCAGCCTCCTGCAAAAATTCCTCGGCCGGGCGGCTATCTACCAGCACGATCGTTTCTTCGAGAAATACGAGCAACAGGCGCGCCTCAACATGACGGCGGCGGTCGCGCAGCTCGAGTGGAAGTGATCAGCGGCGGAACAGCCAGAGGATCAACGACACCACGAGGCTGATGAGCAACATGGTGGTCAGCGGGAAGAAGAATTTGAACCCCGGCCGATCGATGACGAAGTCCCCCGGCAGTCTGAACAGAGGTAGCGCAGACAATGGCTTCCAGAGCACACCCGCGGCCGCGATCAGGATTCCGATGATGATGAGCGTGCGGTTCATCCGTAGCCATATCCCACGATTGCGTCCATAGACCGCAGGAGTATGGTCGTACGAGCTGCAAAGGATTGATGCATAGGATTTATCTGACGATGAGTGGCGATACCCCGTCAGGCACGGCCGGTACGGTGACGAACTGACACCGGCTTTGACCTGAGTAAACTCGCGGGCAGCGGTCATTCGCTGCCCGTTTTTTTATGAAACCAACTTCCATCGTAACCCTGGTGCTCGTGACGTTGGTCAGCGTAGGTGCCGCCTATCTGTTGAATGCGAAAGAGTCGCGCCTGCCGCCCTGGCCCAAAGCGACACCGCCACCGCCACCTTCGCCTATCTACACGACCTCGACGGAGCGGGCGCAGACCGAGGAGGAGATCGCGCTGATGGCGCACGGGCACAACCAGATGCTCGAGGGCGAGATCGAGAACGCGCTGCAGGGGAACGATCCGCAACGGCGCGAGACCGCGTTCACGTTTCTCCTGCCGGAGCTCATCCAGGTGGATCCGGGCAGGGTTGTGGCCCTTCTCGCGCGGCAGCCGCCGGGCAAATCCCGCGATGAGCTGCGAACCGAGGTGGCACAGCAGTGGATAGCGCGCGATGCATCCGCGGCGGTTGCCTGGATGAAGTCGCTGAGCGACGAAGAGCGACGCGCGAGCGCGGCCGCGGCAATCGCTTCGATCGCCGGCTACGATCCGGTCACGGCCAATGCCGTTGCCCTCGAGCTCGGCCTGGGGCGCAAGCACGCGTCGACGACGTACAACTAACCCTCTGCCCGCATCGCGCGTTACCATCGCGGCGCGCATCCTCACGAGGGTCGATCCATGTTGAAGCGTCGTGTGTTCGTCACTGTGTGTGCGCTTCTCGGCGCCATCGTGCCCGCCATGGCGAGCACCACCGTCACCACCCAGTCCGGGTTCGTCACGGTCAAGGGCAGACATTTCCAGCTCGACGGCAAGCCTTACTACTTCGCCGGCGCGAATCTCTGGTACGGCATGTACCTGGGTTCGCCGGGCAAGACCGGCGATCGCGCGCGGCTCATAAACGAGCTCGACACGCTCGCAGGCACAGGGCATCACGAACCTGCGGGTGCTCGCCATCTCCGAGCGCAGCACGCTCAAGCGCGCGGTGACGCCGGCGGTACTGCAGGGGCCCGACCATATCGACGAGAACCTCGTGGCAGGGCCTCGATTTCCTGCTCGACGAAATGGCCAGGCGCGACATGAAGGCCGTGCTCTACCTGAACAACTTCTGGCAGTGGTCGGGCGGCATGTCGCAATACGTCAGCTGGTCCACCGGCAAGGCCGCCGCGGACCCGGACGTCACCGGCGACTGGAACGCCTTCATCGAAATCATCCGCCTCTTTCTATCGCGACGCGAAGGCACAGGAAGCCTTCCGTTTCGCCGTCAAACAACTGATCGCGCGCAAGAACCCGGTGAATGGCCGGATGTATCAGCGACGATCCGACCATCATGTCCTGGCAGCTGGCGAACGAGCCGCGTCCGGGCGTCGACGCGCGACAGCACCGCATTTCGACGCGTTCGCGAAGTGGATCGACGAGCACCTCGGCATTCATCAAGAAGCTGGCGCCGAAGCAGCTGGTGAGCACCGGCAACGAGGGCTGGATGGGCACGGCCGGCAGCCGCGACCTGTACGTGAAATCGCACGGCAGTCCGAACGTCGACTACCTGACGTTCCACATGTGGGCGCCGAACTGGAGCTGGTTCGACCCCAAGAAGCCGGCCGCCACCTACGATGCAGCCTGGACAGAAGATGCAGGACTACCTCGACTGGCACATCGACACGGCCAACAAGATGGGCAAGCCCATCGTGCTCGAGGAATTCGGCATCAACCGCGACGACGGTGTCGTACGGCCCGGGTGCGCCCACCACCTACCGCGACAAGTTCTACACGGCGGTGTTCGACTTGCTGGCCCGGCGCGCCGCCGCTGGCGATGCCATCGCCGGCTCCAATTTCTGGGCCTGGGGCGGTGCGGGCCGCACACAGAATGCGGACTTCATGTGGAAGGCGGGCGACAGCTTCGTCGGCGATCCGCCGCAGGAACCGCAGGGCCTGTACTGCGTGTTCGACTCGGACGCGTCGACCATCGCAATCATCTCGGCGCATGCACGACAGATGAGTGCGCTGCGCTGAGATTGCCTAGATTTTCCGCACAGCGCTGACGCCAGCCGGCGTGCTTGCACCCGTCCAGCGGTCGATCATTGCCTTGAGAGCAGCCAGCGAGAAAGGCTTGGCGAGGTAGTCGTCCATGCCAGCGGCCACGCAGGCCTCGCGATCGCCCGGCATCGCATTGCCGGTCAGCGCAACGATGGGCACGCGCGCGCCCTTGCGTCTCCGCTTCGCGGATCGCGCGTGCGGCGGCAAGCCCGTCCATCACCGGCATCTGGCAATCCATGAGGATCAGGTTGAGGTCAGGGTCGGCGGCCGCGGCCATTACGCCTTCGTGGCCGTTCGACGCGGTGGTGACGTGGAAGCCGAGCATGTCGAGCATGGCGCGCGCCATCTCCTGGTTGACCGCGTTGTCTTCGACGACGAGCGCGCGTCCGCGCGAGCCCGCCGCCGGTAGCGCACGAATGCGGCTACTTTGCGCGGTGTCGACCGGTATGGCCGCGGCGGTGAGGTCGGGAGTGCACAGCGGTTTGACCAGGCTGCGATTCACGCCTGCCGGCGGCGTGGCATCCGCATCCGGAGGCATGAGCGCGATGACTTCGACTGACGCGCGGAGCTGCCGCGGCGCGCAGCGCGCTCACGGCCTGCTCCATCTTCGCGGCCGCATTCGTATCGATGACGACGCGGATGCAGGTGACGCGCGGGCCGAAATCCTGCAGCGCTTCGATCGCGCCGATCGAGGAGTCGACGCTGATCACGTGCGCGCTTTCGACCGAGATGGTGTCGCACACCGCGCTGCGAATCACCGGATGCAAGCCGATGACGATGGCGCCGATATCGTCGGCCGGTATGACGCGCGGAATCTCCACGCGATGGAACGCCCGCGGGGATACGGAAAGAGAAGCGGCTGCCGCGGCCGGCTTCGCTCTCGAGGCCCATGCTGCCGTGCATGAGCTCGACCAGCTGGCGGCTGATGGCCAACCCCAAGCCCGTGCCGCCGAACTTGCGCGTGACGCTGCCGTCGGCCTGCTCGAACGCTTCGAAGATTCGCTGCTGCTCCTCGCGCGAGACGCCGACGCCGGTGTCGGTGACGGAGAATTCGAGCACGGTGTCACTGCCTTCGTCCGGCACCACCGTGACGGCCAGCAGCACCGCGCCCGATTCGGTGAACTTGACCGCGTTGTTGACGAGATTGCCCAGCACCTGGCGCAGCCGGATCGGATCGCCATGGATGATGGCGGGTACGCCGCGCGCGATGTGCGCTGCGATTTCGATGCCCTTGTCGTAGGCGCGAGCGCCAAACAACCCGACCACCTGTTCGAGCTCGCGCCGCAGCTCGAACGGGCCGTGCGCCAGCTCGAGCTTGCCGGCTTCCGCCTTGGACAGGTCCAGCACGTCGTTGATGAGCGTGATCAGCGCCTCCGCTGAAGTCTTGAGCGTGCGCACGAAGCGCCGCTGCTTCGCATCGAGCGCGGTGTTCTCGAGCAATGACGCCATGCCGACCACGCCATTGAGCGGCGTGCGCAGCTCGTGGCTCATGTTGGCGAGAAAGCGCGACTTGGCCTGCACCGCGGCTTCGGCCGACCTGCGCGCGCTTCTCGAGCACTTCGGCATTGCGCTTCTGCTCGGAGATGTCGGTGACCACCGAGGCGATGCCGGTCACAGTGCCGTCTTCGGCGACCAGCGGCGTCTTGGCGACGATCACGTCGTAAGTCGGTTCCGTCGAGGCCGTGCACCACGGTTTCGTAGCGCACCGCGCGTTTGGTGGCGAGCACTTCGTCGTCGGATTCCCGCTGATTATCCGACACCACCCGATTCGGATACGCCTCGATCCGTTTGCCGAGTGATCTCCTCGCGCGTGATGCCTAACATCTTCTCCCACGCGGCGTTGACCAGCGTCACGCGGCACTCGGTATCGCGGATGATCACGGGCAGCGGCAGAGTCTCGAGCAGGGCCTGCATGACGCGCAAGGTGTTGGAGAGCGCGCGCTCGAGCTGCTTGCGGTCCGTGATGTTGGCATGAGTGCCGGTCATGCGCGTGGCGCGGCCGCTCGCATCGCGCTGCGTGACGTTGCCGTAGGTCTCGAGCCACACCCAGCGGCCGTCGGCGTGCCGCATGCGATGCTGGACCTGGAACAGCGGCACGCTGCCACGCAACACATCGCGTGTGGCCGCGCTGAAACCCTCGATATCCTCGGGATGCACCAGGCGCACCAGTTCATCGATGGGTATGACCTGGTCTTCTCGCTCGAGACCGAGGAATCGGAAGTACGTGTGATCGACGAACAGATGGCTGGTCGTTAGATCCCAGTCCCAGAGCGCCGAGGTTCGAGGCTTCGAGCGCGATCTTCAGGCGCTGGTCGCTGGCGGCATGGGCGGCGCGCGCTTCGCGCACGTTGTCGACGAGCGCGAGGCAGCCCTCGCGCAGCAGATGCACGTCCACGGCGTCGCCCGCGCGCAGCTTGCCGATCAGGGCTTCAACCTCGGTTTCCGAGGTCAGCCCGAAGGCCTTCGCCAGCTGCGCTTTCAGATCAGGGATCACTTGTTTACGCGCAACGCGCGACCTCAGACCGCTCCACTCCTGTATCAGATGTCGGCAGCGAGGCTGATTACTGAGCCCGGAGGCGTGCGGGCCGGTCTTCAAGGCGGCCGGAGTGAGGAACCGCTCACAAAAAGCGGTTCCCCCCGGCGCGGCAAAGGATCGCCGCTATTCGACTTTGAAGGCGATGACCGTGTTCTTGAAGAACGTGGGCACGTAGACCGTCATGGTGGCCGGATCCCAACCGATGTCGGCGGTGCTGGTCTTCTCGGCCTTGCCGTCGAACAGCAGTTGCTTCGAGCCGTCGGCGTTCACATACCACACGCCGCCCTCCATACGGACACGATGAAGTCGTTGCCTTTGACGTTCTCGAGGCCATCGGCGCCGCCCGGCATGCCATCGGCGAGCACCTTGAGCGACTTGTCGGGCTCGACCCGATTGAGGCTGTTGTTGTCGAGCACGTACAGCGCGCCGTCGTGGACTAACAACCCGTTCGGCCCCTTGAGCACGGTTTCGTCGAGATATACCGACGCCTTGCCTTCCCGCACGGCGAAGACCTTCTTGCCCTTGGAGTCGGAAACATACAGCGTGCCCTTGACCGTCATTGACCAGGTCATTGAGCTGCAGCCCGTCCGGGATGGCGACCTTGCTCTTGATCTTGCCGGACTTGATGTCGATGGCGACGACACCGCCCAGGTCCGCGACATACAGCCGCTTGCCGTCGTCGGAGAGCGCCATGCCCTTGGGGCAGTCGAGTCCCTTCACCCACTCGGCATCGATGACTTTGCCGTCCAGGCCGACCTTGCCGATCGAGCCCTTGCCGTCGGCGGTCCACGGCTCGCCGTCGATGTTCGAGACGTACAGCACCTTGCGCTTGGCATCGAGCCGCACGCTTTCCGGCACCTTGAGAGTGGCTTTGGTTTCCCAGACCTTGGTCAGCTTGTGGACCGCGTTCTGCGCCTGAGCCGGAGGACAGGCGATGGCGGCCAGTGCCAGCACGCCGCCTAGCAGTGCGAGTGACTTGTTCATTGGGAGCACGTCCTTGGTGGAAGGGACGGGAAGTATAGTCGTCGAGCTTTGCGGGTCGCCAGAGATTGCCTATGCTGCCGTATGCCCGTTACGAGCTTGTTTGCCACCCGTATCTACACCAAAGGTCTAACGCGCGGGCGCACGGACAGCCTCAATGCGCGGCTGCTGCGTGAATGCCGCCAGCTCTGCGTCGACGACACTGCCGGCGTCAAGTGGTCCGCAACTAACTATCCAGGGGGTTATACCTCGTATAACTCGTCGGCACGAATGCACCAGATGTCGCCGACGTTCGCGGCGCTCGAGAAACGCATCGACGCGCATGTGCGCACGTTCGCGCGTGCTCTCGATTTCGATCTCGCGGGCCGCAGGCTGGCGATGACCGATTGCTGGGTGAACGTGATGACGCGCCAGGTGGTGCACGGCCTGCACCTGCACCCGCTGGCGTCGTTGAGCGGCACGTATTACGTGCGCACGCCGCGCGGCTGCTCGGGGTTGAAATTCGAGGATCCGCGGCTCGATCGTTTCATGGCCTCGCCCCCGCGCCGCGCACGCGCGCGACGCGAAAACCAGGTGTGGGTAACGGTGCCGGCCGAGCAGGGCAAGCTGGTCATGTTCGAGAGCTGGCTGCGCCACGAGGTGGCGCCGAATCCCACGGTCGCCGAGCGGGTGTCGATCAGCTTCAACTATTCGTGGTTCTAGCCGAACACCTGGTGCAGCCCCCGGCTCCACGCATCGAAGTCGGTGAGACCCACGAATATCAAACCGGTGATGGCGCCGTCGAGGTGTGCGTCATGGTTGATGTTGTCGCGCTTGTTTTTCGAGGCCCACCAGCTGTACGCAAGGTAGCCGAACGCGAATACCACCGCGGGGATCGGCACCGCGAAGAACAGATAGAGGTTACGCGTCGGGTAATAGACGATGTAGGCGAACAGCACGGCGAGGATCGCGCCCGATGCGCCAAGCGCCGCGTAGTCGGGATTATTGCGTTGTTTGTAAACGGTGCCGAGGCTGCTGACGATCAGCCCGATGAAATACAACGCCACGAATCGCGTCGTGCCGATGCGGTACTCGAGTGCCGGGCCGAAAAAGAAGAACGTCAGTGAATTGAAAAGCAGGTGGCCGAAATCGCCGTGGATGAAGCCGCTGGTGATGATGGTGTCGTACTGGCGCTTGCGCAGCAGCCAGTACGGTCGCAACAGATTGCGATCCATGATGCTGGGCGAAAACTTCAGCGCGATGACGCTGATGACGATGATGATGCCAAGAATGGCCAGCGAGGCGGGTGTGGTTGCGAATTCCATGAGATCAATGCGCCTGCTTGGTGAGACCGCGATCTTCGAGCCACTCGGCCAGACGTTGCGGCCAGTGGCGGATGCTCACGTACTGCGATCGCTGGCCCATGTTGAAGGCATGTTTGCCCTGCGCGTAGATGTGCGTCTCGATGGATGCACCGGCGTCGCGATATTTGCGCGTGAGATCGAACAAGACGTCGGCCACGTATTCATCGTCGGCCGCGCCTAACAGGAACAGCGGCGGGGCGTTGGCCGGCACCTTGGCCGGAATTCCCAGGGGTCCCGGATAGATGAGGATCTGGAAATCGGGCCGCGCGCTGACGCGCTCGATGGGGTCCTTGGCATTGGCATCGCCGCCAACCGGTGGATAGGCCACGAGCGCCGCGACTTCGCCGCCCGCGGACCAGCCCATGACTCCGATCCGGCTGGGGTCCAAATTCCATTCTGCGGCGCGCGCGCGCACCGTGCGCATGGCGCGGCGGATGTCCTGCGCGGTGTTGTCGATGGTGTACTTCGAACCGGGCTCGCGGAACAGGCGGTATTTCAGCGCGAAAGCTGTGATTCCCAGGCTCGCGAGGTATTGCGCGGGCTCGACGCCCTCCGGATTGAACACCAGCTCGCGATGGCCGCCACCGGCCGCGACGATGACCGCCGTGCCATTGGCCTTGCCCGCGGGCGGAAGGAAAACCGTGAGCGAGGGATTGTGGATGTTCTTGTACCACCAGTCCTGGTGCTGTTCGGGTTCCGCGCGGCGCGCTTCGAAGCCGGGAGCGCCTTGATCCCAGAGCGGAATGACTTGCTGGGCTGGCGCCGCGGCGCCGAGCGCGAGCAGCGACATCGTGGCGGCGACGAATCGTAGTGCTGGCATGGCCGCGCACCTTGCCACAACTGATGGGTCAGCGTCTCGGGCGGAAGCGATAGTGCGCGGCGCCGGGGTCGAGGCAGCGATCCACCGGGGTCGAATGGCGCGCGTTGGGAGCGCGCAGCAAGTCGTCGATGTTTGGCCCCACTTCGGTAGGCAGTCCCTGCGAGGCTTCCACGGAGACCAGGCGCACGCGGTCGTCATGTTTCTCGAAGGTGAACTTCTGGAAAACCCGCACCGGCCCGCCTTGCCCCTGCGCCACCTCTTCGAGCGTCAGGGTCCAGGCGTCGTCGCGCAACGTCCAGGTGCGGGTTGCAGTGCTGAACGGAAGATTCGCAATGAGCACGGTGCTCAGCGCGTAACACGAGCCGGTGTGTTCGGCGTCGGCGCCGGCGAGCTCCAACTGCAGAAAATCGCGCGCCGGCGCGTCTTCCTTCGACAGTGCGCGGTGGATCAGGAAGCCACCCACCATCACTAACAACATTGCAGGGCCTGCGAGTGCGCGCATCAGTCGTAGGGCAGGTTGAAGTCGCCCTTGGCAACGAGCGTCTGGCTGGAATCGCTGTCGCTGCTCAGGAAGACGAGGTCACCGTCTTCGATGCCGACCACGGACTCGTCGCGCGTTTCGACGATCTGAAACTCCCGGAAATCATCGGGCGTCGACGGCATCGCGTCCGGATCGTAATACGGCATGGTCTCGACATAGTCCGAAGTGACGCGCGCGGTCTTGCGGTCGGGCGCCACATCGACGGCGATCGACTTTCGCTCGAGGCGGTACTGCCGCAGTCGCGCGAAGATTCCCGCCTGTTTGCAGAACAGCTTGCGATCCATCTCGAGCTCGGTGGGTGTCAAACGCGCGATGTGACCCTGGAAGGTCACGCGCAGCTTGAAGTTCTTGCCGCGCAATTCGCAGATTTCTGGCGCGAAACGCTTGCGCGCCGTGTCATCGGCGATGGTGATGAACTCGCGCACGTCGCCTTCATCGAGGCTGCGTTTGCAACCGCTGAGCGGTGCGCACAGGGCTAACAAAGCTATCGTGAGAATCGCGATGCGCATGCCGGAAATGGGGGACATTCCTCATTTTCATGTAACAACGGCGAGGCTACGCAATGGCGCAGAGCGCTGCTCGTCTGTTACGCAAAAATGTGGAACGGCCCGCAGCCGAAAAAAAAAGCCCCGCAGAGCGGGGCTTGTTAGTAGGTCGTCGTCGACTTAGGTAATCGCTGTCAGCCGAACAAGTCGACTACACGGACTGCAAATTTATTCGGCTGGGACGTTGGCGGCCTTGCGGCCTCCGGCTAAACATTTAAGCCCGCGTGTCAGTCCACGCTTTGATCGTCCTCGCCAGTAGCTGAAACTTTCGCTACCGACTGAACCCGTGCCCGTGAGCAAATCCTGAGTTTCTTCATCGCTAAATCGTTGTGTTCTCCGCGCATCAATTGTTGGTGCAGTGCAGAACCTAGTAAACCTCGTAATCTTTACAAGCTCGCTAACAACCTTGAATTCAGATACTTAGCGTGAGCTTTCGAGACTACGCGAGGTCGGATCATACGCCGAATCGTCGTTACCACAATGTCTCAATGGCGCGACAGAACGATTCTTGTGAATGGTATCGACCGAAGTTACGGCCTCTGGAGGTGACCGGATTCGCGGTTTTGGATCAACGCTTGAGCCGAACGGTAAAGATCGCGCCAGAGTCTGTCGGGGAGATTCGCAGCCTCGGCGCTGCCGCCGTGGAATTCGGCGATCAGTCGCACGATGTAGAGCCCGAGTCCGAAGTGCGGTCGGCGGTCAGCTCCCGGCGCGCGATTGCCATAGCGATTCGAACAGCTTGGTGGCGGCTTCGGGCGGCAAGGGCGGTCCAGGATTGGCCACCGAAATTTCAGCGCCGGAGGAGTCCGACGTGCAGACTTACGGTGATCGTGGCGCCATCGGCGCTGAAATCGACGGCATTGTCGACGAGCTTGTCGAGCAGCTGAACGATGAGATCGGGTGCGCCGGTGATCTCGACAGCATCGTCGGCGACCTCGCAGCGAAACCGCCGGTGGGGAAAGGCGCTGCCATACGCAGCCACCGCGGCGCGTACCACGGCCGCCAGATCGAAGCGTTGACGCTCGCTGTGCGCGATGGCCTCCTCGACCTCGTGTAGCGGCGCCCATCGCCGTGAGGATCGCGCCAAGCCGCTCGCTGCCTTCCCGGGCGCGCGAGATGTACACCTTGGCGTTCTCCGAGTCGTTGCCTTCGGACTCGAGGTTCTCGAGCGACGACCTGATTATGGTGAGCGGCGTCCGGATCTCATGCGCGAGCTTGCCGGCGAGAGTGCGCAGGTAGCCGGTGTATTCATCGAGCCGGCCGAGCAGCGACGAGAAGCTGCGCGACAGGTCGCCGAGCTCGTCGCGGGCTTCGGCTTCGGGAAGCACGCGCGACAGGTTGCCTTCGCGCCCGAGCGCCGTCTCGCTGGCGGCGCCCAGCCGCGTGATGCGCAGCGTCATGCGGCCCGCGAACCAGAACGCGGCCACCACCGCGAACAGCGTGACGAATAGCGTGAGATTCAGCAGCCGGGTGAGCGCGCGGTCGCGCAAGCGTGAGCCAGCGATCGGCGGTCTGCGCGAGCTGGATGACGCCGAATACGTGTTTGCCGTCTGCCGAGAAGATAGGCGCAGCGGCGGCGACGATGACGCTGTTCTCGTACCGGCCGGCGAACAGCGCGGTCTCGGGCTTGCCGCGCGGCGACGCGCGTGGTGAGCGATTCGGCTGCGCGCTGCCGCTCCGCCTGCGAGACGCGGCGCGGCACCGCATCGCCGTCGAGGAACAGCCGGTACATGCGTGGCAGAAACCCGCGCATGCGCGTGTAGTCGCCCGGCAGCGCGGGTGCATCGAGCCGCGTGAGGATCGCGCCGGTCGAAGAAGCCACCGTGAGCTCCACGCCCGGCTGCGCGAACTGTCGCAGGTGGTCGCTGAGATCGGGCGATGCGGCGATCAGCCTGCCCGGTGGCGCGCAGGTCGGCGACGTCGAGCGTGCCGTAGCTCGACGCGCGTCGCGCCGCGACGGTCGCGATCGTCGATGAGCACGCCGATGTGCTGGCCAACCAGCGACAGCGGAATGCCGATTTCGAGCACGTAACCGTCGCGCGAACGCTGCCACACCGATTCGATGCGCGGCTCTTCCACCGCTTCCTCGCGGCCATATTCGCGGGTTTCGATGCGCCGGGCGCGCAATCGCGCCGGCACCAGTGCTGGCGAAGAACAGCTGCTGCTGCCCGCCACGTTTGTCGTCGAATGCCAGCCAGATGCGATCGCCGATGCTCTCGGAATCGAGTGGCCGCAGCATCGAGGCGTCGAATACCACCTTGTCGTCGCGCACCAGCAAGCGCGAGATACAGCCAGCGTTCATGCGTTGCGGCCGAGCAGCCGCAGGCCGTCGCCGCCTGGGCCAGGCGACGCGTATGAGGTTGCGCGAATCCGTGTCCCATTCGTCGGCGCGCCCGTCGATGAGCGGCGCGCCCGAGAGCACCACGGGCGTGATGTCGCGCGCGTTGGCGTTCGCCACGGCCGGCAGCGAATCGGCGCGGAACAGCAGTTCCTGGCGGCCCTTGAGCGATCCGGCGATCGTCGTGGTCACCGCGAGCAGCGACTGCTGCTCGCTTTCGCGCAACACGGTTTCCATCTCGCGTGCGTACTGGCAGCCGGCCCATGGCAGCGCGAGCGTGGTGAGCGCCAGCAGCAGTAGTTTGGTCCGCAGCCGGAACCCGGAGATGGGTCCGATCCTGATGAGATCCGATATGCGTCCCACGGGGATTATCCGGTCATTCGACCCAGCGATATCCCATGCCGTACACGGTGTGCACGGCGTCGAATTTCTCGTCGACCACCTGGAATTTGCGGCGGATGCGCTTGATGTGCGAAGTGATGGTGTTGTCGTCCAGCACGACGTTGGCCGCATCCATGAGCTGCTGGCGGTTCTTCACGTGGCCGGGGTGTTTGGTGAGCGCGTAGACGATCCAGAATTCGGTGAGCGAGAGCAGCACCACCTGGCCATTCCATTCCACCGACATGCGCTCGCTGTCGAGCGTGAGCGCGCCGCGGCGCATGACCTGTTTTTCCTCGGGCGGCCGGCGCAGCGCGTCGACGCGGCGGAACAGCGCGTTCACGCGCGCGATGAGGTGCGCGAGCGACAGGTCCTTGGTGAGGAAGTCGTCGGCGCCCAGTCGCAGACCGGATACGGCGTCGAGCTCGCTGTCGCGCGCGGTGAGAAAAATGATGGGCAGCTCGGCGGAGAGGCCGCGCAGCTCGCGGCACAACTCGAAGCCGCCCTCGGGCTCGTCTTCGAGCGAGATGTCGATGACGGCGAGGTCGGGCAGCCGCGCGGTGAAGGCCGCCATGGCGTCGCGGCGATTCGGATAGCCGCGCACGGCATAACCCTCGCGCGAAAAAGCCGCGGCGTAGTTGTCGCGGATGGCACGTTCGTCTTCGACGATGGCGATGGTCTTTTTCATGGAACGCGCAGTGTAAGCGACCGGACCTGCACGCAGGGAGCCGGCCACATTTGGTCACTTTCGGTCGGCGTAGCGCCACCAAGGCGTCACGGTCTGGCCGGCGCGCGGGCGCGAAATGGCCACGAAACGCCAACCGAGGACGCCGCCATGACTGACTACAGCGAATCGCAGCATCGTACCTATGCCGCCGAACGATTTGGCTCACAGCCCGGAGAGCGCTGGCGCCGGTTCCTCGAACGGGTGGGCACGCGCAGCAACGACTTTGCCGTGCGTCTCGTCGCGGGCACGTTTCGTCTACCTGCACCGGCGCGAAGCGGCAACGCACTGGCTGCCGTTATGAGCGCGGCACCGGATTGTTTGCATGAGCGACGCGATGTCGCGCGCGCGCCCGACAAGGGGTCACCGTCATCGTTGCCGCACTGGTTCGCGATCGGCGTCCTGCTGGTTTGCTGGATAGCCGAAGCGACGATGTGCGCGGCGCGCGGGTTCTGATCGGCCCCGTTCCAACTGCAATGGCTAGTCGGAAATGGGTACCACGCTGAGTGATCGCACGAGTGAGCGTTGTGCGGCGGCCAGCACCTGCGCGACCTGTCCGTACGGCACGCGCTTCTCCGGTACCACGCGCAGGACGGGCGCGTCGGCCTGCCGGCCCAGCGCCTGGAGACGCGGCATCAGTTGCTCGAGTGACTCGATGCGCTCGTCATTCCAATAGATCTCACCTCCCGAGTAGAGGCTGAGACGGATCAATGGCGGTGGCGCCTCGGCCTGGCCCTGTGGCAAATTGAGTTTGACCGCATGCGTTGCCAGCGGCAGCGTGATGATCAATATCACCAGCAGAACGAGCATCACGTCGATCAGCGGAGTGGCATTGAGCTGCGGCTCGGCGACAATGGAATGGTCTGACATGCTTCACCTCCTGCTATGGACCGCGTTCAAGCGCGCCGGACGGAGCGCCGCGTTCGGCGGCTCGTCGCGCACGGGCTGCGAAGGCAGTCGGGCATGGATCGAATGGCACATAGACCAGGATCCGCTGCTGCGCGTGCAGATCGAACCGGCAGGCGCGGCGCCGCAGGTTTTTTCTGATTCCTGCTGGCGCGCATATCACTGGCATCTCTGGTCTTTCTACGGAGGATCTGCTCGATGCTGTTGATCGGAATGTTCGATTCGCCGTTCGTGCGCCGCGTTGCCATCACCATGAAGTTGTTGGAGGTGCCGTTCGAGCACGCCAACTGGTCGGTCGGCAAGGACTTCGACCGCATCCGCGAGTACAACCCGCTCGGCCGCGTGCCGACGCTGGTCACCGATGAAGGCGACCGGCTCATGGAGTCGGGCGCGATCCTCGACTACCTGGACGAGCTCGCCGGGCCCGAGCGCGCGCTGCTGCCGCGTGCCGGCGTCGAGCGCCGCCAGGCGCTGAATCTCATGGCCATGGCGACCGGCGCGGCGGAGAAGGGCGTGCTGCAGGTCTACGAGCGCGTATTCCGCCCGGAAGCGAAGCGGCACCAGCCCTGGGTCGATCGCTGCCGGTTGCAGATGAGCGGATCGCTCGCGGCCATCGATCGCCACCTCGGCGAACGCGGCGTGGCGCAGTGGCTGGTGGGCAAACGCATGACGCAGGCCGACATCACCGCGGTCTGCGTATTCACCTTCCTCAACGACGCGCTGCGCGTGCGCGCAGGACGAGGTCATGTTCCGATCGCTGGCGATGCTGGCGGCGCGGTGCGAGGCGCTGCCGGTGTTCCAGGAAACGCGCGTGCCATTCTTCACGCCCAGCGCTCAGGCGCCAATTTCCTAGAAAGCGTTGATGCCCGTCAGCTCGCGGCCGATCGTGAGCTGGTGGATGGTCTCGGTGCCTTCGTAGGTGATGACGCTCTCGAGATTGAGCGCGTGGCGGATGGGCACGTATTCGGCGCTGATGCCCGAGCCGCCCAGCATGTCGCGGCAATCGCGCGCGATGTCGAGCGCCATGCGGCAGTTGTTCCATTTCGCCAGTGATACCTGCGACGGCTGCATCGTGCCCTGATCCTTGAGCCGCCCGAGCTGGTGGCTCAACAATTGCGCGCGTGGTGATCTTGCGCGCCATCTCGGCGAGCCGCAGCTGGATGGCCTGCGTCGCGGCGAGCGGCCGGCCGAACATCTCGCGCGTCTTGGTGTAGTCGATGAGTTGCGCGAGGCAGGCCTGGGCGGCGCCGATGACGCCCCAGGTGATGCCGTAACGCGCCTGCGTGAGGCAGGACAGCGGTCCCTTGAGTCCTTTGACAGCCGGCAGCAGGTTGGCTTCGGGCACGACGACGTTGTCGAAGAACAGCGAAGAGGTGACCGAAGCGCGCAGCGAGAACTTGCGTTCGATCTCCGGCGCCGCGAAATCCCTTCATGCCCTTCTCGACGATGAAGCCGCGGATGCCGTCGTCCGTCATCGCCCAGCAGATGCACAGATCGGCGATGGCGCCGTTGGTGATCCACATCTTCGCGCCGTTGATGACCCAGTCGCCGCCTTTCTTTTTCGGCGTGGGTCTTCATGTTCGACGGGTCCGAGCCGCCGTGCGGCTCGGTGAGCCCGAAGCAGCCGATCTTGCGGCCGCGCGCCATGTCGGGCAGCCAGCGCTGCTTCTGCTCTTCGCTGCCGAACGCGTAGATGGGATACATGCACAGCGAGCTCTGCACGGAGACGAAGCTGCGGATGCCCGAGTCGCCGCGCTCGAGCTCCTGGCAGATGAGCCCGTAGCTCACGGCGTTGAGGCCGGCGCAGTCGTAGCCGTGGATGGACGAGCCTAACAACCCGAGCTCGGCGATCTCGGGGATCAGCTCTTTCGGGAAATGATGCTTCTCGAAGCAGTCCTGGATGACGGGCAGGACTTTCTCGTCGACGAAGCGGCCGACGGAGTCCTGCACCATGCGCTCGTCTTCGGTGAGCAGGCCGCGCACGTCGTACAGATCGAGGGGATTCAGCATCGCGCGATGATACCTACGCGCTCGACTGGCTAGTAGGAAATGCCGAGCCGGCGATAAAGGTGGCTGATCAGCCACAGCGGCCCGATCAGCAGGAACTGCACGTCCTTGATGAAAGACGGACGCTTGCCTTCGATGGCGTGGCCGATGAACTGGCCGATCCAGCCAATGACGAAGATGAGCAGGCAGGTCACCCACAGCGGCCAGGCGAGCGTGTCGAGCCAGCTGCACGATCGAGACAAGCATGCCGAGCACCGATGGCGGCGCCGATACCCAACGAGGACTGACAGCGAGAAGTAGTAGACGATGGCCAGCGCGATGATGATCGTCGCCCAGTTGAGCCACGGCGAAACCTGCGCAAAAACCGCCGGAACGGGGATCGACCACAGGAAACCGATGACGGTCATGACGATGGGCGGCACGCAGATGATGTGCAGCAGCTCATTGCGCGGATTGCTATGGCTTTCGCCATACTCGCCGAACCACTGCTCCACGGTGCGCATGGCCAAGGACGCTACGCCGCCACCCTGTTGTTAGCAAGAATGAATGCGCGAAACCCAAACGAGGAGCCGGCATGCCGTTGATGCAGCGATTCATGAGGTTCATGGCCCGCAGCAGAATTTTCTCCGATGCGCGGCTGCTCGAGCTCTATCCGCCGTTCGTGCCGATGCGCATCAAGGTCCTGGAGATCACGGCGGGCTGGCGCATCGTGCGCATCCTGCTGCCGCTCAATGCAAGTCCCGCAATCCCGGCGGCGTGATGTTTGGCGGTTACCAGGCGGCGCTCGCCGATCCGATTGCTGCGCTCGCGTGCGCACGCGTTTTCCCGGGCTATTCCGTGTGGACGCGCGCCATGACGATTTCTTTCGATCATGGCGGTAACTCCGACCTCGAGATGAGGTTTGCGCTTACGCCAGAACAGGAGAATGACATTAGGATGCGAGCTCGCAAGCGAAGGTCGCGCGACGCCGACATTTGAATATGGCTATGTCCGCAGGGATGGTGTGCGCTGCACGGTGATCCGCAATACGGTGGCGATTCGGCCGCGCGGCTACAAACGCGCAACCACGCCGCCGGCTTCATCCGTCGCCGTCGACTGAGAACCAGCTCACAGAAAATGAGTTCATTCGGCGTTCAGATGCACGCCGTCATGCTTTGACCCGCTGAAGGAGATTCTCATGAAAATCGAATTTTGTACGCAGCCACATTGTTAGCCCTGGCCGCCGCATTGACGGTGGCGGGCTGCCAGACCACCGACGCCTATACCGGCGAAAAGAAGGTCAACAAGACAACCAAGGGAGCCGGCATCGGCGCGTTGGCGGGTGCCGTGCTCGGTGCAGCCACCGGCGACAATTCCAAGGAGCGCCGCAAGCGCGCACTGATCGGCGCCGGTGTCGGTGCACTCGCGGGTGCGGGGGTCGGCGCATACATGGACAGGCAGGAAGCCAAGCTGCGTGCGCAGCTGCAGGGCACGGGTGTGTCCGTCACGCGCAGTGGCAATGACCTCATTCTCAACATGCCCGGCAACATCACCTTCAAGACCGCGAGCGCGGATCTGAATGCGAACTTCTTCCAGGTGCTCGATTCGGTGAGCCTGGTGCTCAAGGAATTCGACAAGACCCTGATCGACGTCGAGGGTCACACCGACAGCGACGGTGCTGACGCGTACAACCAGCAGCTGTCGCTGCAGCGAGCGACTTCGGTTGGCACGTACCTGCAATCGCATGGCGTGAACGGTCAGCGCATCGTGACCTTCGGTGCGGGTGAAGCCCGGCCGGTCGCCAGCAACGACAACGCCGGCCGGCAAACAGCAGAACCGTCGCGTGGAGCTCAAGCTGCAGCCCATCACTGAAGGCTGAATCGATCCAAAGCCTGACTTTCGAAGGCTGAGAATCGGGGCGGCGGGTCATTGGCCCGCCGCCTTTGTCGTTGGGAGCCGCGCGCGACCGAAGCGCATCAAGCCGATTTGGGTTTCACCCCTGAAACAATAGGCAGTTGCCAGACCGCGTAGTGTTCCGGATTCAGTATGCTGGCGATGATTTCATCGAAGTGCTGCCGCACCAGCGCGGCCGGGAATTCTGGCGTCGCCAACGCTTCGCACGTAACCGTCGCGCCACGCGGTGATGATGTCTGCGAACACGCGTCGCGGTACGCGCAGCGTGTCGACCACGATGTAGTCGACGCGCACGTCGATGAGCCCGGCGGCGCGCAGCAAGGTCCAGGCGCGACGGCCGATGCGCGAATCGGTGCCGGTGCGCATCGAGAATTCCACCGGTCCTTTGCGCCAGAACACATCGGGGTCGAGCGGCCCCGACATCATGTGCAGCATCGAGTAGTCCTCGGCCAGCACGTGTACGCGCCCGCCGGGTTTCGTGACGCGCACCAGCTCGGCCAGCACGCGTTCCACGTGCGGAATCGACTGGATCATGTGACGGTTGGCCACCAGATCGAAGGTGTCGTCGGGCTGCGTGAGGTTGAACGCATCGCCGGTTTCGAATCGCAGCCGCGGCGCGAGTGCCGCATGTTTGTGACGGGCGTGCTCCACGGACGCGGGCAGCAGCTCCACGCCCAGCACCTGCGATTCCGGCAGCATGGCGGCGACGCGCGCACTGAACTCGCCGGTGCCGGCACCGACGTCGAGCACGCGGGCCTTACGCGGCAGCCGGTAGAAGTTGAGCAGCGACTTTTCCTGCGGCCAGATGGCTTCGATCTGCGCGGCCAGCGTGCGAATCATGGATTCGTCCGCCATCTGCTCGCCTTGAGGGTTGAGTGCTGATTTCGTCATGACGGCGAATTAATCCATGGACAACAGGGCCGAAACAACACAAAAACTTGGCATCGGACAAGAAAAAGCCCCGATTTGGGCCGGGGCTTGAATGTGAGCCAGCTGCAGGCGTGAGCGTGCTGCTTACGCACTCTCAACCATCAAACCTCGCAATTTCTTGATCGCATTCGCCTCGATCTGCCGCACCCGCTCGGCCGACACGCCGTACTTTTCGGCGAGGTCGTGCAGCGTGGCCTTGGCTTCGCCGGTCCAGCGGCTCACCAGGATGTCGCGAGCGCGCGGGTCCAGCGTCTTCATGGCCGACGACAGACGATCACCCGTGGTGTCTTCCCACTCGGCATTCTCGATCTGCATCGCCGGGTCGGCATCGGGCGCGGGTAGATAGGCGGCGGGCGAGTAGGTCTCGTCACCGTCTTCGCTGCCGGCATCGGGCACCGGGTCGAACGAGAGATCGCGCGCCGCGAGGCGCTTTTCCATCTCGGTCACTTCCGCGGGCGTCACCTTGAGGTCGCGCGCGACAGCCTGTGTCTCTTCGTGCGACAGCCACGCCAGGTTCTTCTTCATCTTGCGCAGATTGAAGAACAGCTTGCGCTGCGCCTTGGTGGTGGCGACCTTGACCAGGCGCCAGTTGCGCAGCACGTATTCGTGGATCTCGGCGCGGATCCAGTGGACCGCGAACGACACCAGGCGCACGCCCGACGTCCGGGTCGAAGCGTTTCACGGCCTTCATGAGGCCGACGTTGCCTTCCTGGACGACGTCGCCCAGCGGCAGGCCATAACCCGAATAGCCGCGGGCGATGTGCACGACGAAACGCAGGTGCGACAACACGAGCTGGCGCGCAGCTTCGAGGTCGCCGTCGTTGCGGAAACGTTTGGCGAGCACAGCCTCTTCCTCGCGCGACAGCACGGGGATGCGGCTCACCTTGTCCATGTACGCGTCGAAACTTCCGACGGGTCCGGCAAGGACGAAGTCGTTCTTGCGGGCAACCAGTGCATTGGCAGCAAGCGCGGTGGCGGTCATCGGTACGAACCTCCTGGGCGATCTGCTTATCGCGGGGTCGAGATATTAGCAGTCGAGCAATTAGAGTGCTAAGCGCCCACTCAGTTCCATCCCCCAAAGGGGGGACCGAAACGATAAGTTATTGATCTATATCGATTGAAGCTCAGGCCCGGGGTTCGATCTGGCGCAGGTGGCGTCCAGTCGAGATAAGCGCCCCCAGCCAGCCCAAGACCGCGCCCACGCAAGCCAGCATGGCCAGCCCATGGCCACCGAGCCCCTCCAGGTGGAAGCGGCCGCCGTATTGGGCAGACAAATCGCCAACCGAGCGGTCGAGGTAGGCGAGGCCGCCGAACACGATCAGGGCCGCCAGGAGCGCCCCGCCGAGGCCGTAGAACAGGCCGGTGTACAGGAACGGACGCCGTACGAAGGCATTCGAGCCACCGACCAGCTTGGTCACTTCGATTTCCGATCGACGCTGCTGGATCTCCAGGCGAATGGTGTTGCCGATGACCGCAAGCACGCCCAAGCCCAGCACGGCCATCACCACCCACATCACGCGCTTCAGCACGTCGAGCAGCGAATGCAGGCGGCGAACCCAGTCGAGATCGAGCTGCACGATGTCGACTTCCGGAAATGCGGCGAAATAGCGGCGCAGCGATTCGATTTCGGCCGGACCGCTGGCGTTCTTCGTCGGCCGGACCACGAGGTGGTTCGGCAACGGGTTTTCCTCGAGGGCCGCCAGCGCATCGCCGAAGCCCGAGGCCTGGCTTGAATTCTTCCAGCGCCTGCGCCGCGGTCTTCACCGTTACCGAATCGACGCCCGGGCGGTCGCGTGCGCCGCTTGCCAGCTGCTGTACCCGTTCGATGGGCGTACCGAGCTTGAAGTGCACGGTGAAATCGACCGCGTTGCTGAAATCGCCGGTAGCCGTGCGCAGATTGTCGACCAGCAGCGCCAGCCCTGCGGGCAGCGCCAGCGCAACGCCGATGACGATTAGCGTGAGCATGGTGGCGAGCGGTGCGCGCACCAGCCGGCCAAGCGAGCCGAACAGCGCCTGCAGGTGCCGCGTGCCGTACGAGGAGACGCCGCTCATGTACGTCTCATGTATGGATATCTGGCAGGTCGGAGAGCTGCGGCGCCGTGCGCCGTCATGCGCGCGGAGTGCCCGGCGCGGAAGGTATCGGAGGCGATACGGCCGCCGTCGAGCACGATCTCCCGCTGGCCGAACTGCTCCACCAGGTGCGGATCGTGCGAAGCGATGATCACCGTGACGCCGACTTCCTGGAAACGCTTGAAGACGCGCATCACTTCGACGGCTGAGGCCGGGATCGAGATTGCCGGTGGGCTCATCGGCGATCAGCAGCTGCGGCTTGCTGATGACCGCGCGCGCGATGCCGACGCGTTGCTGTTCACCCACCGACAGCTCGAGCGGCGAGGAGCGTTCCCGGCCTAACAACCCGACCTGGTCGAGCGCGGCGCGCACGCGGCGGTCGACCTCCTTGAGCGGCGTCCCGGCCACCACCAGCGGCAGCGCCACGTTGTCGTAGATCGGCCGGTCGACCAGCAGCTTGTGGTCCTGGAAGACCACGCCGATGGCGCGCCGAAACGCAGGGATCCGGCCGGCCTTGAGCTTGCCCGTGTTCTGGCCGCTGACCGTGACCGTGCCGCGGCTCGGCCGTTCCAGCAGTGCAATGAGCTTGAGGACGCTGCTCTTGCCGGCGCCCGAGCGGCCCGTGAGAAATACGAACTCACCGGGCTGGATCGTGAACGTGACGCCCGCGAGCGCCTCACGTCCGTTCGGATAACGCTTCGCGACGTTGTCGAAGGTGATCATGGGGCGAGTCTAGCCTGCGGCCACGCTGTTGCCGGATACCAGCGCACTCGCGAAGGCGCGCGCGTCGAATTCACCGAAATCCTCGGCCTGTTCGCCCACGCCGATGAAGCGGATGGGCAGCCCAAGCTTGCGCGCGATCGCGATCACGATGCCACCCTTGGCGGTGCCGTCGAGTTTGGTGAGCACGAGTCCGGTGACGCCCACCGCCTCGTGAAACTGAGTGGCCTGGGTGAGCGCATTCTGTCCCTGGTTGGCATCGAGAACCAACAAGACCTCGTGCGGTGCCGATGGTTCGACGCGCTGGATCACGCGCTTCACTTTTTTCAGCTCGTCCATGAGATGTGACTGGCTGTGCAGGCGGCCCGCGGTGTCGATGATCACCACGTCCGCGCGCCGCGAAAGCGCCGCCTGTACCGCGTCGAACACCACGGCGCCCGGGTCTGCTCCCGCCTGCTGCTGGATGATGTCGGCGCCGGCGCGCGTCGCCCACACGCCGAGCTGCTCGATGGCCGCGGCGCGAAAGGTATCGCCGGCAGCGAGCACGACATGCTTGCGCGCGTCGGCGAAGCGCCGCGCGAGCTTGCCGATGGTCGTGGTCTTGCCCGAGCCGTTCACGCCCACCACCAGCAGCACGAAGGGCTTCTTCTTCGAGATATCCAGAGCCTGCTGCGACGGGCAGCAGGATCGCAGTGATCGCATCCGTCAGCGCCTTCGACCAGCGCGTCGACATCGTCGAGCTCGTCGCGCGCCACTTTTCTTGCGCAGCTCATCGAGAATGTGCTGCGTGGCGTCGACGCCGACATCGGCGGTGAGCAGGCGCGTCTCGAGCTCATCGAGCACCTCGGCGTCGATCTTGCGGCCGGGCACCAGGTTGGCGAGGTCATACGAAAGCCACGAACCGGGACGATTGAGCTTCGCGCGCATACGCGCGATGAACGAAGGTTGCTTGGCTTCGGCCAACGATCAGTCTCCAAAAATGAAAAGGGACGGTCCGAGTGCCGGACCGCCCCTGACTCGAGAGCCGTAGTTTACGGCTGAACCACGGCCGCGTTGGTCACGTTGATGGTCGGACTACTCGGCCCGGCGAGCGGGTTGCCGGTGACCGTGAAGGTGGCAACCTGCGTCTGCATCTCCACGGTGGTGGGGCCGCTGGCGGCTGGTGACAGCAGTGATCCATGGTCGCCGGCGATGAAGTTCACGTAGCCGGAGCCGACGCGTGGTCCGGGGGGCACGCGTGGGAAGGTGATACCTGCGCCCTGGATGGCCGTGATCAGACGCTGCGTCGCGCTGTTCGGGATCACCTGGTCCGGGTTCGGCGGCGGCGGATTCAGGCCGACAACCTGGGAGAAGTAGATAGTGCGCTGCGTGGCCGTCGAGACGACGTAGTTCAGCGAGTCGCCGGCATCGACGATTGCCTGCACGTCGCGCATGAACTGGTTGTACAGCGTCGTGCCCGGCAACAACCCTTGTGCCTGCAGGCCCGCATTGATGCGCGGTCCGAACTGCACCGAATCGCGCAGCAGTTCGGCTAGCCCGCCGCCCGGCACCGTAAACGCCATGGTGCGCGCCATCGTGGGAACCGGCAGCACCGATCCATAGATGATGCCGGTGATGCTGCCCAACGACATGCCAACGAAGGCGATGCGAGCGGGGTTGATGTCGACCGTTGCGGGATTTCCGTCCAGGTCCAGCGTAGGCAGCGCTCGAGTCAGGGCGAGCATGTTCACCGCGGCCTGGCGCTGGTTGTCGCGGCTGGCGAGCGGATACGAGAGGTTGATGTAGTGCGTGCCCGAAGCGTCGATGAGGCTGTCGGGTCCTGCGGCGCCGGTGGCATTCACCACCAGGTCCAGGTTGAAAGTCTGTTCGTTCGACGCCTGGTAGAGCGGACTGGCGGCATTGGCGACGCCATGCAACGGCAGATCCACGGCCGCCACCACCCAACCCGCCTGTGCAAAGGCGCCGGCAAGTGCCAGTGCATTGCTGCGATCGCCCGTGATGCCGTGCTGGAAGATCACCACCGGCCAGCCGCCCGCGGGCGGCGTGCCGAGCGACGGCGAATTGGCATTGGGCACTGTGACCAGCAGCGGTATGGCCTTGTTGGCCACCAGCGCCGGCACCGGATTGAAGCGCGTGAGATTGCGTTCATTGAGCGGATCGGTGAGTGGTGCGGGCGGAGCGCTGGCGGCGGTCCAGGCACGGCGCAACACATTGGAGTCCGTGCTGATTCCACCCGGGCTTTGCGCCGTGGGGATGTATGAGTAGTAAGGCACCGTCACCGTGCCGAATCGGGCGTTCGCGATGGGCGGCAATGCCGGGTTGATGGCATTGAGTGGAGTGCCCGGCGCGGCGTTCACTGCGATGGCCGGCACGGGTGCAGCCGGGTTGAAGATCATGAGACCCAACGCGCGCATGGTGTCGCGCGTCGCTTGCGTGCTGAAGTGGAAGGAGACGATGACGTTCGCGGGATTCACGGCTGCGGCGCCCAGCGCGGGATTCGCGGCCACTGCGAAATGCGAGGCGGTGAATCCGCAGGCGCCCTGCATGGGCGCGTTGGGCAGCGTGGCGCAACCGGCCGGGTTCACCGTCGGCCCCAGCGCCGTCTTGATCGCCGCATAGTCCCGATCCGCGGTGGCAGCCGAGCCATTCGCCATCTGGATGCCATTGGTCAGCACCACTAAATAACCCGTGGCGGGTGGCAACGGATCGGCCGGCGTGGCAGGACCCACCGAGGGCGCCAGCGGAAGCAGCGGGCGGATCTCCAGGATCAGCGGGCCAACACCGGTATCGGTGGCGACGCCGACAGAGTAGTCGGTGCCGTAGGTCAGCACTCGCGTGAAACCCGAAACCGCCTTGTTAGTGTTGCTGACGGTGACCTGGTAGACGCGCACGTTGGCCGCGCTGAACGAGGCTGGATTCAGCGCGCTGGCGAAGCTGACGCGGATGGGTGCGGTGGTCGACCAGCCGTCGAGCGCGTTGAGGCCCACCTGCTGGGGTATCAGCCCATTGGCGGGCTGAATGTTGATCGTGCCGTCGGTGGTGCCCGAGAAGTACAGGTCGTTGGGAAACGGGAAGATGCCCTGCGCTGGCTGGAACCGCGCAGCGGTGTCGGCTGCGGCCGGCGGCGGATTCGCGCCACTCGGGTTGCCGTTGCCCGCGGCCGGGTTGGTTGGTCCGACGTCCGGCGGATTATCCACAGAGCTCGAACAACCGGCCGTGACGATGGCAGCCAGGGCAGTGGCTGCAATAAGCCTCTTCATGAGTTCGCTCCTCGGAATTCTGTTTGCGAAGCATCAGTCCGGTCGCATTCCCTCGCCGTGCAGAACGATGCGCCGAACTTGTCGATTTGGGGCCGTAGGGTACGCTTGGGCCCCAAAAGGTGGCAAGCGACGAGCGTGCGGGTCTCGAGTATTGGCGAAAGCAAAAAACAGCGGGAAAAGTCGCGCCACTGTGCGCGCCGATGACGCAGGTGGTGGTGCACGCGCACGAGGTGGCGGCTCGCGAGTCCTGCGCATCATCGGCGGCCGGCATCGCGGCCGGCGTCTGCGATTTCCAGCTGGCGTCGAAATTCGCCCAACGCCGGACCGTGTGCGGGAAACCCTGTTCAACTGGCTGCAACCGCGCATCGAGCGGTGCGCGCGTGCTCGACCTGTTTGCCGGCAGCGGTGCTCTCGGGCTGGAGGCGCTGTCGCGCGGCGCGGCGCAGGTGACTTTCGTCGAAAAGGATCGGCGCGCGGCAGCGGCGATCGAGGCCGTGGCGCGGGACTGGCAGGAAGACAGCGCTGTACAGTCGTCTGCGCCGATGCGCTCGGCTGGCTGGCGAACGGCCAAGCGAAGCGCCATTCGACATCGTGTTTCTCGATCCGCCGTACGATGCGAATCTGCTGGCGGCCGCTGCCGCGGCGCTGGCGTCGGCAGGCTTGCGCCTGATGCGCGCGTCTATGTCGAGCGGCGCGCGCGCGAACCGCTTCCGGCGTTGCCCGGCGGCTGGAAGGAGCTTCGCGCCGGTCGGGCGGGCGAGGTCGGGTATCATCTGTTCGCCACATGAAACGCAGCGCCGTATATCCCGGAACCTTCGATCCGATCACCAACGGGCACCAGGACCTGGTGCGTCGTGCGGCGGGCGTGTTCGAACGCGTCATCGTCGCGATCGCGTCGAACCCTAACAAGGCGCCGATGTTCCCGCTCGAGCAGCGCGTGGCGATGGCGCAAGCAGGTGCTCGGCGACATCCCCGGTGTCGAGGTCATGGGCTACGCGGGGCTCACCGTCGATTTCGCGCGCGAGCACGATGTGCAGATCGTGGTGCGCGGGCTGCGCGCCGTGTCGGACTTCGAGTTCGAATTCCAGCTCGCGAACATGAGCCGGCACCTGCATCGCGAGCTGGAGACGGTGTTTCTGACGCCGCAGGAACAGTTCACCTTCATTTCCTCGACGCTGGTGCGCGAGATCGCCATTCTCGGCGGCGACGTGAAGGAGTTCGTGCATCCGCTGGTGGCGGCCGAACTCAAGAAGATGAAGCGGGTCTGAGCGGAATGAAGCTGTCGCGCGCGCGTGCCATGCACGCAATCGTTCTCGTCATCGCCTGCCTGGTTGCGTTGCCGGCGCACGCGGCGGCGCCCGCCACAAAAATTCCTGCGGCAGGGCCCGGCCATGCGGCCATCGCCAGCGCCTATCCACTGGCGAGTGATGCCGGCAAGGAAATTCTCGCCAAGGGCGGCAACGCGTTCGATGCGGCGGTTGCCGTCGCGGCGGCGCTGGCGGTGGTCGAGCCGTGATGTTCGGGCCTCGGCGGCGGCGGGTTCTTCCTGCTCCGCCGCGCCAGCGACGGCCTCGAGACCATGATCGACCTGCGCGAGATGGCGCCCGGCGCCGCGTCGCGCGACATGTATCTCGACAAGGACGGCAACGCTGGTCGCCGGCCTGTCGCGCGACTCGGCGCTCGCCGCCGGGATTCCCGGTGAGCCCGCGGGCCTCGCGCACCTGGCGAAGAAATACGGCAAGCTGCCGCTGTCGGTGAGCCTGGCGCCGGCCATCAAGCTCGCGCGCGACGGGTTTCCGCTGTATCACGCGCATGCGCGGCGGCATGCAATTCAAGAAGAACGCCTTCCTCAAGACGCCCGACGCCACGCGCGTCTACCTGCGTCGACGGCGAGGTGCCCGCGCTCGGCTACATCATCAAGCAGCCCGATCTCGCCGACGAGCCTCGAGACTGCTGGCCAGCAAGGGCGCGGACGGCTTTTACAAGGGCGCGTTCGCGAAGAAGCTCGTCGACGGCGTGCAACAGCTCGGCGGCAACTGGACGGTCGCCGACCTCGCTAACTACAAGGTGGTCGAGCGCGCGCCCGTGGTCGGCCACTATCGCGGCGCGCGCATCGTGTCGGGCTCGCCGCCGACCTCCGGTGGCATCGCGCTGATCGACGCGCTGAACATCCTCGAAGGATTCGATCTCGACAAGGTCGACACGGTGACGCGCACGCATCTCATCGTCGAAGCCATGCGGCGCGTGCATCGCGATCGCGCCGTCTACCTCGGCGACCCCGATTTCGTCGATGTCCCGGTCGAGCGGCTCATCAATCCGCTACTACGCCGCCGGGCAACGCGCCTCGATTCGCATGGATCGCGCCACGCCGAGCGCCTCGCTGCCCGGTGTCGATCGCGCCGAGTCCCGGTCCGTCGACCACGCATTTCTCCGTGATCGACAAGCACGGCAACATGGTCGCCGCCACCATCACGCTCAACTTCTTCTTCGGCTCGGGGCTGATGATCCCGGGCACCGGAATCCTGCTGAACAACCAGATGGACGACTTCTCGGCGAAGCCGGGTGTGCCGAACGGCTTTCAGCTCATCGGCGCCGACGCCAATGCGATCGCGCCGAAGAAACGGCCGCTGTCCTCGTCCACGCCGACATTCGTCGAAGGGCCGAAGGGCCTCATGATCATCGGCTCGCCCGGCGGCAGCCACATCCCCGGCATGGTCATTCTCGGCACGCTGCAATTTCATGGATGGCAAGAGCGCGCAGGAGATCGTCGCGCGCGCCGCGCTTCCATCACCAGTTCTCGCCCGACGTGCTCGAGTTCGAGCCCGGCACTCTGACGCCCGAGGAACGCAGCGCAGCTCGAGGCGCGCGGCCACACGCTGCAAGAAGGCTCGCGCAAGTGGGGCAACACGCAGGTCGTGACGTGGGACTACAAGACCGGCAAGGTCGAAGCGGCGTCCGATCCGCGCGGCGTCGGCGAGGGATTGGTTTACTGATTACTTGCGGGCGCGCTTCGCGCCGGCCCGCCTGGATTTGCGGGCGACGACTTTCTTCGCTGCGCTCTTCTTCGCCTTCTTCTTCACGATCTTGATGCGCGTCGGCGTCGCCGGAGCGGGTAGTTTGCCCGCGCGATGCAGGTCCACCGCGCGCCACAGGTACCACGCAGCCACCGAACGAAACGGCGCCCAGCGCGCGCCGAACTCCGCGAGCGCGCGCGGCGTCGGCATGCCGCGCAGGCCGTAGGCGAGGCGGAATCCGTTGCGCACGCCGAAATCGTCGATGGGCAGCACGTCGGGCCGGCCGAGCCGCGACATCAGCAGCATCTCGACGGTCCAGCGGCCGATGCCGCGCACCTGCGTGAGCCGCTCGATGATTTCCTCGTCCTCGAGCGTGTGCAGGATTTCCGTAGGGCGGCACGACGCCGTCGATGGTCTTCCGCGCCAGGTCCTTGATGCTCGCGATCTTGGCGAACGACAAGCCCGACTGCGCGCATCTTGTCATCGGGGGTGTCGAAGCACCATCTCCGCCTCGAGCAGCGCGGCCGCCGTTCCATCGACGGCGTACAGCCCGACGAAGCGTCCGAAAATGCTTTCCGCGGCGGTGCCGTTGAGCTGCTGATGCGCGATGGCGCGCGCCAGCGCATGAAACGGCGTGTGCTGCGCGTTCGTGGCATGCGTGAACTTGCCGGCGGCGCGGATCAGGTTCGCGAGAATCGGATCGACTTTCGCGAGTCGCCGCTTGAATGCGCGCGAGCTCGGCCGCGGTACACATGGAAGCCGGTGTGGTCACGTCGTGTCGATGGCCTGAAAGCGCCGAAGCGGCGGCTATATTCTGGCAGTTCGCGCACCAGTAGGTGGAGCGCCGCCCTGCGTGAATTGCTTGACCGGCTTGCCGCAGACGCGGCAGGGCTGGCCGGCGCGCTCGTAAACGTACAGCTTCTGGCGGAAGTAGCCGGGGTTGCCGTCGGCCCCGACGTAGTCGCGCAGCGTAGTGCCGCCGACCTTGACCGCCATCGCGAGCGTGGCCTTGATGGCGCGCGCGAGCTTCGCGCACTCCGTGTCGGGTGAGTGAGCGTGCCTGGCGCCGCGGGCGTATGCGCGCGCGAAACAGCGCCTCGCTCGCGTAGATGTTTCCCACGCCGACCACCAGCCGGGAATTCATGATGAGTTGCTTGATCGCGACCGTACGCCGCCGCGTGATCTTCCACAGGTATTCGCCGTCGAAATCCGTCTTCGAGCGGTTCGGGCGCGAGTCCCTTGAGCAGCGGATGCAGCGCCGGATCGTCGGTCGGTGAACAGCAGGCTGCCGAAACGGCGCGGATCGTTGAATCGCAGCGTCTGCCCTGAGTCGAGCTCGATGTCGACGTGATCGTGCGCGATGCGCGGCGTCGCTGATGGGCAGCACGCGCAGGCTGCCCGACATGCCCAGATGCAGGATCAGCGTGCCCGCCTCGGTTTCGAGCAGCAGGTACTTGGCGCGCCGGCCGGCACGACGAATCGCGCTGCCGGCGACCGCGCGCGACGAGCGCCAGGTCCACCGGCCAGCGCAGCCGACGGTCGTGCACCAGCAGCCGCTCGATACGCCGGCCGACGACGTGCGGCTCGATGCCGCGGCGGGTGGTTTCGACTTCGGGTAGTTCGGGCACGTGTAAGACGGGTTCGGTTCGACGCGAATTTCAAACGATCCGTCGCAACAACCTGCAACGTTTCGCATGGCTGATGCGTCTAATCAGGCACGAACGATTGTGGGTGGCGGCGGGACCCTCCTGCAAGAGAACCCAGTGATCCAGCTCATCCCAGAGCTTTTCACGATTCCGCCGCCACCCCAAGATCTGCTGTCGAGTTTGTTGTGTGTTGAGTGAGTAGGCAAAGAAAAAGCCCCGGCAGGTGACTGACGGGGCTTTTTCGTGACCGGATTCTTTGCGCCTGAGGCGCGAGATTACTTGATCTTCGTTTCCTTGTAATTGACGTGCTTGCGCACGACCGGATCGTATTTCTTCATTTCCATCTTGTCGGGGTGCAGGCGCTTGTTCTTGGTGGCCACGTAGAAATGGCCGGTGCCGGCGGACGACAGCAGTTTCACTTTTTCACGCATGGCTTAGACCTTCTTGCCTTTGGCGCGCAGGCCAGCGATGACGGATTCGATGCCGTTCTTTTCGATGGTGCGCAGGCCACTGGTCGAAATACGCAGGCTGACCCAGCGGCGCTCGGTCTCCAGCCAGAAGCGCTGGGTGTGCAGATTCGGCAGGAAGCGGCGACGCTTCTTGTTGTTGGCGTGGGAGACGCGGTTGCCGACAGCAACGCTCTTGCCCGTGACTTCGCAGACGCGGCTCATAAAAGTTCCAAAGAAATCCATTAAGGATCAGTTAGTTAACTAAGCGCTAGCCGGATTTTCGGCCAGCAAAGGGCGGTCTTTATACCAGCCGGCCCTGCGCGCAGCAACCTCAGGCTGGCGAAGGTGTACACGGCTCCCGCATACGCTAGCGGGACATGATCACGCGATCTCCGGAATCCAGGTCGACCGCCAATATGGCCGTCTGCATCACTGTCACATAGGCAATGTTCGAGTCGAGGTCGGTCGCAAGGCGCAAGGGCCGGCCGAACAGCGGCGGCCCAGTGCCACGCAGGCTCTGGTCGTCGGGGTTGCGGCCGCTCGCCATGATGCGGTTGCCGCTGGTGAGGTCGACCCATTGCATGGCCTGGAATGCGGAGGCGGCCACCAGGACCCGGTTGCGCGGGAAATCGACCACCATGTCTTCTATGTTGATCAGCGACGGGCCACTGCCGATATTTGCGCCCGAGGCGATGAAGTTGCGGTCGCCGGAGCCATTCACCGCCAGAAGTGAATTGTCCACGCCGACCAGCACGCGCGCGGCCGTCCCGAACGTGCTCGGCACCGGAGCAACGGCTCCAATCTCGTACATCGGCGGGCCTCCGCCCACTGACAGGCTCGACAGCGTGGTCAACGCCCCGGTGACGTTGTCCATCGCCACGATGCTGCCCGCGCCGCCGCCCGGGATCGTGAGGCCGACAATTGTGCGGTTGTTGTCGAGGTCGAGCGCCATGCGCGACATGAACCGATGGGCAGGCAGCGCGGCACTGGCCACCACGGATAAATTGCCAGTGACCAGATCGACGCTGTTGAGCGACAGGGTCGGATTGCTTAGCGGAATGTCCAGGAACAGCGCCTTGCCGCTCAGACCTGCGCGGGTGTCTGGCACGAGATTGCCCGGGCTGCCGAAAGTGGGCGCGCCGCCGGTTCCCAGGTAGTTAGAGACGGCAAAGCGGGTGCCGTTGGCCACGTTCGTCCGATAAATGGTGGGTACGGGAAAGAGTGTTGGCGAATACAGAGCGGCAAAGCCCGATGCGCGATCGAGCAGGATGCCGGAGGGCTGGGACAGCACGTACCCACTGCCGACATTGCTGTCGACGAAGGGGGTGACCTCCGTGCTGGCGACGTCATAGCGAAACACGCGTGCGCGTTCACTCAATCCAATGTAGACCTGCCCACCCACGGCATCGTGTGCCAAAGCGGCGGGAACACGCAGCTCGATATCGGAGGTGCTCGTGATCAGCACCGTCCGATTGCCAGTCGCAAGATCAATGCTGAACAGGCGCCCGACGAAGAAACTCGAGGACGTGTCCGGCACCAGGACTCGCTGCGAGGTCGCGTCGACCGCCAACTGTCCGAAGCTGTAAAAAGCAGGCCCGGAACCGACTTGGTTGTTCGGGTCGTTCGGCGCCGCATAGCTGACCGTGCTGCGATTGCCGGTCGTCAGGTCGATGGCGATGATCGCGTGCGCGCCGGAATCTGCCGCCAGCAGGCGCGGTGTTCCCGAAGAAGAATCGATCGTCAGGCCCCGGATATTGAGTAGCGCTGTACCCGTGCCCGTGCCACCCCCCGAAAACACGCTTCGCGTGCCACCGCCGGCGAGATCTATGGCGAGAATGGTGCCGTTCAACGTGCCGACGAATGCGCGCTGCGTGGGCGCGTGATAGGCAAGTACGGCGGAGACACGCATGTCGGGCTGCGCCGCAGGTGCGGAGAGCTCGGTGCGATTTCCGGTCGCGAGATCGATCGCGACCAGGGTATCGATCGAGGTATCCGTAACGAGCGCGCGCGCGCCGTCTAGCACGAGCCCGGCCGGCTGCTGCAACACCGTCCCGGTGCCGCGGTTGGCATCGGAAATCAAGCTGACAAAGCCGTCGTTGACGCGAGCCGCGAGCAATGCGCGGCGTTCCCGATCGGTAAAGAGCACCCGACCGACAGCAGGGTCGTAGGCGAGGCTCGTGACGTCGTTCGCCACCTCTCCGCGATTGGCCACCGTAACGGAAGCCGCGGTGCCAGTGATGTTGCCGAAGACATCGGTGACGCTGACGATGAGCGCGTTGTCGCCGACCGACAGAGGCACCACCGCCGACCAGTGCTCGAAACCATCGCTCGAAATGGCAGCGGTGCCGTTGACCCTGAGGCTTGTCACGCCGTTGGCATCATGTGCCACGCCGCGCACGTGCAGTTGCATGGCGTCGGTGTAGGAGAACCGCGTCGGGAAGACCACGCGTGCCGTGGGGGCAGTAGCATCGATCTGCCACGAGAACGTGGCCGGAGTCGGATCGGTGTTGTTCACCGGGTCGATGGCACGCACGGAGATGGTGTGCGCGCCATCGCCGAAACCGGTAAGTGACCAGGGATTGAGGACGACGGCGTACGCACTGCCGTCAATGCTCGCTTCGAACGTGCCACCGGTCTCGGTGGATGTCAGCGTGAACGTCGCCTCGTCGGACGTGGAGCTCGTGGGTGTGGCCGTCGCGATCGTGGTGTCTGGCGCCTGGGTGTCGACTGTCCAGCGAAAAGTTGCCGGCGTGAGATCGATGTTGCCGGCCGCATCGCGCGCGCGCACGTTCAAGGCATGTTCGCCGTCTGGCAGGTTGTCGAGCGCAAAAACTGCCGGTACCTGTAGATACGCGGCCCCATTCAGGCTGATTTCGAAAACCGTACCCACTTCGCTGGAGCTTGCGCTGAAGGTGGCGCGCTGCTGGTTGGTGATCGCCGCTGGCGTCGAATTCAGCTCGGTCTCAGGGGCCGTGGTGTCATCGGGTGTCGTTGGCGGAGAGGAGCCACCTCCGCCTCCACATGACACCAAGCCCAGCAGGCAGATCAGTGGATAGGCACGTCGGTGCGGCTTCGGCGACATAATCTTCCTCTCCCAGTCTGTGCTGGGTCTTCAGGTTCTGTCGTGAGCCTCGCATATCTCACGCGGCCGTCAAGTCGGCGTCGCCCGGGCGCTAAGTTGCAAAGCGCGCGTTGCGCGGATGACAGGAGTCCGGGTAGTGCTCGGTTCCGCGTTACTCATGCTCAGGCGGCGTCACTCAGCTGTCGCGTTGTTTCGCTTTCGCTTGCGTGCGCTTGATGAAATCGAGCATGAGCGGCACGGCCGCGGCGGCGTGTGTCTCGAGCAGCTTATGGCCGGCATCCAGGATGTGGGCTTCCATTCTCGGGAGGGCTCGCATCCAGGACAGAACTTCGGCGAGTTCAAAGAATGGATCGTGCCTTCCCCAGATCAGCAGTGCAGGCGGCTGCCGGCGCGCTAGATAGTCGGCGATCGCATCGAACCGATCGACGTATTTCCCATAGTCCCTGATGAGCGCTCGCTGCGTGTCCATCCGCCCCGGCAAGTTCATCACCCGCCAGTCCTCTTCCCAGATATCCGGCGACATGCGCGCGACCACGTCCGGCGGTGCACCGGAAGTGTAGGTACCTCGCGTTCCTTCGAACGTGAGATGTGCTGTCGCGGCCGCCTCGTTTTTCGGCGTGGGGTGCGACCAGTAGGGAGTTTGCGTCTCGTCCCATTGCGGACCCAGCCCGGTTCGATGAGCGTTGCCGTTCTGAACGATGAGGCCCAAGACGAGTTCGGGCGCCTGCATGGCAATGTGAAAACCCACCGGGGCACCGTAGTCATGTAGATAGATGTACCGCGGCCCGATCGAGAGCCGCTCCAGCAGCTCCGAGATCGCCGAACCCAAAGCGGGAAACGACGGCGATTCCAGCACGTCGGATTCGCCAAAGCCCGGCAGATCGGGCGCGATCACGTGGGCAATTTGGGACAGCCCGGGAATGACCCCCCGGAACATTCGCGCCGAGCTCGGAGATCCGTGCAGGAGCAGCACGGCGGGCCTGGACGACTCACCCGCCGTGATAAAGGACAACTCCGTGCCGCCAGACAAGCGAGATCGTTGCCGGGACGCATGGCGCATATTTGACCTCCTTCACAGATCGTTCCGGCAATGATTCCGGCGCAGACCTGCAGCCCTCAAGAGGCGTTTTGCCGCACGGCGGGTAAGAGCCCGCCCACGGTTCTGCCAAGCGCCTCGCGCGCCGCGCTGGTCACTCATTTCCACATTGTTAGGATGAGCTGTGGATAGCGGCCATTGGTCGACGACCCTTGCTCCAATGCGGAGTTGCGAGACAATAGCCAATCGAGGAATGAGGTGCTGGAAGCGCTGATTGCGGTTCGTAATTCTTGGTGAGCGTCGAGCGGTCGCTCATTGTTCTGCATCGCAAGGATCGGTTTATGAAATCGTTTGTCAGTCTGCTTGGGATGTTGGTGTTGGTCGCCTCCTTTACGCCGAGAGAGTGTCTCGGCGCAGATAACACGGATATTGTGGGGTTGTGGGAAGTCACGACTAGCTATTCGGAAGGTTCATCGGTTGCCGGGCTGGAATTGACTCGCGACGGCGATGAATACAAAGGTCGTTCCGGGTGGCTCGTGCCCGACTGGGGTACGTTCCAGTTCACCGGCAAGCGGGAAAAGAACAAGGCAGTCGTGCGTCTGGTCCTGAGCTATGGTTCTTCCCCGATCGGTGAGTTGATGGTGCGCAATGAGCGCGGGACGTTGAAAGGCAGCGGTGCGCTTCACGGTGTTCCGATCTCGATCGTGGGACACCGGCCACGGCAGCGGGCTGCGAATGCACCGCGCGTGCACGACTTCGAGCCCACCAAGTTCTATCGCATCATCTCCGGCTCGATCCCGCCGGCGCTTCGCATTTTTCCGGGCGACACGGTGCGCACGAAAACTGTCGATGCAAGGGGATTCGACGAGCACGGTATGCCGCGCGCGTTGCCCGGCAATAATGCGACAGGGCCATTTTATGTGGAGGGTGCAATGCCGGGAGATACGCTGGCCATCCACTTCAACAAGATCCGGCCCAACCGCCGATGGGCCGAGCAGTACCGCGGCACAATCTACCCAAACGTATTGAAACCTGGACACGAACAAGAGCGAATCGAGAACTGGAGCAATCGCTGGGCGCTGGATCTCGAGAACGGCACCGCCGTGCCGGACCAGCCGAGTGCGAAGCTCAAACAATTCACGATCAAGCTCCAACCAATGCTCGGAGGTGTGGGCGTCGCGCCGTTCTGGGATCAGGTGAGCACGATGACCGACCTCGGACGGTGGGGCGGGAATCTCGATTACAACCAGATCCGTGAAGGGACCACACTTTATCTATCGGTCTATCAAGCCGGCGCGATGCTGTTCATGGGCGATGGGCATGCGGCGCAGGGCGATGGCGAGATCACAGGTCAGGGGTTGGAGATTTCGATGGACGTGGAATTCACCGTTGATGTGATTCGCGGTGAATATCTCGATCAGCCATGGGCCGAGAATGACGAATACATCATGGTCTCCGGAATCGATGGGTCACTGACGACGGCTATGCAAGCTGCGACGAGCGGTCTCGCGAAATGGCTCGCGGCGCGGTTTGCCCTCAATGCGGCTGAGATCGCAACTGTTCTTACCAATTGTGTGCAGTACGATATCGCTGAGGTCGTCGACCCGCACACACATGTGGTGGCAAAGGTCCGCAAAGATGTCTTGAGCCAGATTTCGAAGCCTTGAGGTCGACATGGCCGATAGCAGCCAGCTCGCAGCAGGTGAAACTCCGTTTTAAAGAAGTCCCCTTTCGGCGAACGACAGGCAGCTGTTGTCTCCGACGATGAGGTGATCGAGCACGCGGATGTCGACGAGCGCGAGCGCGTCACGCAGGCGGCGCGTGATGAGCTCGTCGGCCTGGCTCGCTTCCGCCACTCCTGAAGGGTGGTTGTGCGCGAAGATGAGCGCCGCGGCGTTGTACTGCAGCGCCTGGCGCACGACCTCGCGCGGATGGACGCTGGCGCCATCGATGGTGCCGCGGAACACCTCTTCGAAATGAATGAGCCGGTGGCGGTTGTCGAGATGCAGGCAGCAGAACACCTCGTATGGCCGATCGCGCAGTTGAGCCGTGAGGAACTGGCGAGTGGCCGCCGGCGCGTTCATGGCGGGGCCGGCGCGTAAAGCCTCGCAGTAGTGACGGCGCGCCAGCTCGAGGGCCGCCATGAGCGTGGCATAACGCGCCGGACCCAGGCCGCGCAGCGCCAGCAGATTCTCGGCCTCGGAGGTGAGCAGGCGGCGCAGGCTGCCGCCAAAGTGCTGCAGCAGCTGCCGCGCGATGTCGAGTGCGTTCGCGCCGGCGGTGCCCGTGCCGAGGACCACGGCCAGCAGCTCCGCGTCGGACAAAATCTGCGCGCCCCGCGCGAGCAGGCGTTCGCGCGGCCGCTCGGTGCGCGGCCACTCGTTGATGCTAACTTGCTGATCCATAGCGCGATCTTGGCTTTTCCTTCGGGTGGCGCTGAAGCGCGCAAAGCCTCGCGAATCGCTAATAACTGCCGGAACTAATGGCGAAACGAATGCGACTGGCAAAGCGTCGCGCGCCCTGCCGATAATGCCGGCCCATGCATGGCAAACGGGTACTCCTAGGCGTCACCGGCGGCATCGCGGCTTACAAGAGCCCCGACCTGGTCCGGCGTCTGCGTGAGCAAGGCGCGGAAGTGCAGGTGGTGCTCACCGCCGGTGCGCGCGAATTCGTCACGCCGATGACTTTCCAGGCCGTCTCCGGCCGCGAAGTCCGCAGCGATCTTTGGGATCCGGAAGCCGAGAAGGCGATGTCGCACATCGAGCTCGCCCGCTGGGCCGACCTCGTGGTCATTGCTCCGGCGACGGCAGACTTCATCGCCCGCCTCGCCACCGGCCAGGCGGACGATCTCCTAACTACCCTGTGCCTGGCCACCGCCGCGCCAATCGCGCTCGCCCCGGCCATGAACCGCGTCATGTGGGCGAACGCAGCCACCCAAACCAATGTCGCCACACTCAAGTCGCGCGGCGTCCACATCTGGGGCCCGGGCGAGGGCGACCAGGCCTGCGGTGAGGTCGGTGCCGGGCGGATGCTCGAACCCTTGCAGCTGGCCGGACTCGCCACCAGCGTCATCGCGCCCGCCGGCCCGCTCGCCGGCAAGCGCGTGCTGCTGACTGCAGGTCCCACGCGCGAACGCATCGATCCTGTGCGTTTCATCAGCAATCGCAGCTCCGGAAAAATGGGATTCGCGGTGGCCGCCGCCGCACGCGAGGCAGGCGCCGACGTCACCATCGTCTGCGGTCCGGTGAGCATCGCGACCCCGCCGGGCGTGAAACGCATCGACGTGGAAAGTGCCGCCGACATGCTGAACGCCGTCATGAAGAACATCGATGGCGTCGACATCTTCGTCGCCACCGCGGCCGTGGCCGATTACCGCCCGGCCTCGCCGGTCGAGTGCAAGATCAAGAAAACTTCCGAGTCGATGGATCTCAAGATGGAACGGACCATCGACATCCTCGCGACCGTGGCGGCGCGCCCCGCGCGGCCGTTCGTGGTCGGCTTCGCCGCCGAGACGGATTCCGTGGAACAATACGCGCGCCAGAAACTCCTCAAGAAGAATCTCGACATGATCGCGGCCAACGAAGTTGGACACGACAAGGTTTTCGAAAAAGACGACAACGCGCTGCTGGTGTTGTGGCGCGATGGGCGCCGTGAATTGCCGCACGCGCCCAAGGTGGCGCTGGCGCGCGATCTCGTGGCGCTGATCGCCGAGCGTTACGCGGTGCGCCTCCAGGGTGGCGCAGGCGCACGGCTCACCAGCGTGTCCGCATGAACGCACAGGTCACGCCCATTGGCGCCGATCGCTCGCTCAAAGTACGCATCCTGGATGCGCGCATCGGCAACGAATTCCCGCTCCCCGCTTATGCGACCGCAGGCTCGGCCGGACTCGATCTGCGCGCCTGTCTCGAGGCGCCATTGGTACTCGCACCCGGCAAAGCCGAGCTCATTCCGACCGGGCTTGCGATTCACCTCGACGATCCCGGCCTCGCGGCGGTGATCCTGCCGCGCTCGGGTCTCGGCCATAAACACGGCGTGGTGCTGGGCAATCTCGTGGGTCTCATCGATTCCGACTACCAGGGCCAGCTCATGGTGTCGTGCTGGAATCGCTCCGCGGCTGAATTCACCGTGCAACCGGGCGAACGCATCGCGCAGATGGTGATCGTGCCGGTGGTGCAGGTGCGGCTGGAAGTCGTCGAAGATTTTGCGGCTTCAGCCCGCGGCGGCGGGGGCTTCGGCCACACCGGCTCGCGTTGAACCTAGCTGCCAAGCCTGCTGGTTAGGGCCTCTTCGAGTTGGCTTCGTTGACGCGCGCGGCGGCCGACTTGCGTAATTCCTTGAACCGCTTGATGTCCGTGTCGAACAGCGCCACCACGTGCTCATGTTCGGCGCGCTTGGTGGCCAGCGCGGAATTCTGCGTGCGCAATTCGCTCATGGCCCGCACCATTTCCTCGGCGAGATCGTCGGGCATGCGCCGTGCGTTCGGCAAGGTGTTGTAGGGCGCGAAGTTCAGCGCGCGCTGCTTCAGGCCATCGATTCGCGTCGTGAGGTTGGCGATGTATGCCTCCGCCGCGGTGACCTGGGCGTCGATCTGCTGGAGGCGCACGTCGCGTACGTTCTCGATTTCCTTCACGGACGGGTAGGTGGAAATCAGGAACATGTCGCGCTGCTTGCGCCGCGACTCTTCGCGTTGCCGCGCCGCGTTTTCGGCAGCCTCTTTGGGCGTCATTTCCGCCTGGCGCTTCTGCACTTCCAGGCCTTCGGAATTGAGCACGCGCTGTTCACGCTGCGAATATTCGGACGGAACGTGGTCGCCGTAGTGGACTACACCTTTCTCGTCGACCCACTTGTAGGTCTGCTTCGCCGAACTTCCGGCCGATTGCGCCTGCGAGGCGGCGGGAATCAGGAGAAGAGGTAGCACCGTCACCAGCAGGAGAATCGTTTTGGGCATGACTCTATTCTGCCCCAGCCGTCGAGCCGCCGGATACCGCGCCGACACCCCATTCGCGCTGATAAGCCTGCAAAGCAGCGAGTTGTTCGCGAGAAATGCGAACTGCATCACTCGGTCCCTGGGCGAACGTCTCAATGAGTTCCGCCAGCGTGAGGATGCTGACGCAACGCAATCCGAACTGTGACGACACTTCCTGAACGGCCGACTGCGCACCTTGGCCGCGTTCCTGGCGATCGAGCGCCAATGCCACGCCGGCAGGGGTGGCGCCCGCGGCGTGGATGATGTCCACGGATTCGCGGATGGCGGTACCCGCGGTGATCACGTCATCGACGATCACCACGCGTCCGCGCAGTGGCGCGCCGACGATGTTGCCGCCCTCGCCGTGATCCTTGGCTTCCTTGCGATTGAAGGCCCAGGGCACGCTGCGGTGGTGGTGCTCGGCGAGCGCGACCGCGGTGGTGGTGGCGAGCGGAATGCCTTTGTAGGCGGGCCCGAACAACATGTCGAACTCGAGACCGGAACGCGCGATCGCCGCCGCGTAACACTTGCCGAGCACAGCGATGGCTTCACCATCATTGAACAGCCCGGCATTGAAGAAATAGGGACTCTCGCGGCCGGACTTCAATTTGAACGAACCGAAGCGCAGCGCGGTACGTGACAGCGCGAGGTCGACGAAAGTTCTCTGGTACTCCTGCACGTGTCAACTCTTCCGTATGATTGGGGGCAGCGCATGATAACGGACCCTTCGTGAACGCAGATACCCCCGCGACGCCGGCCAAGCCGCGTATCCGCGATGTCCTCACGCAGCCGCGAATGCTCGCCATCTTGTTGTTAGGCGCGGCGTCCGGCCTGCCCAACCCGTTGTCCGAATCGATCATGCAGGCGTGGTTGACCGACCTCGGCATCAGCAATACGAAAATCGGCCTGCTGATGTATGTCGCGCTGCCCTATCTGCTGAAGCCGCTATGGGCGCCGCTGCTCGATCGCTACACGCTGCCCTGGCTGGGACGGCGGCGCGGATGGATCGCGTTGATCCAGCTGCTGCTCGCGTCGTCAATCGGTTCGCTGGCTGTCTTCGGCGGCGCGCACCAGCTCACGGCGATCGCACTCGTGCTGCTCGTGGTGGTGTTCCTGTCGGCGTCCCAGGATGTCGTCATCGATGCCTACCGCACGGATGTCGCGCGACCGCCGGAGCGCGGCGTCGCCGCGGCTGCGACCAATCTGGGCTATCGCGCCTTTTCGTATGGCGCGCTGGCCGTGGCGCTCATCGTCGCCGACAACGCGAGCTGGCGCGCGGCCTTCCTGACGCTGGCGGTCGCGATGGCGCTCATGACCCTGGCGACGGTCTGGGCACCGGAGCCCGATGATCCGCGCGGCAAGTCACTGCCGACACTCTCGGATTCAGTGCTCATTCCGCTTCGCGAATTGTTCGGCGTGCCGGGCATGGTCGCGCTCGTCGTCCTCATCGTTCTCTACAAGGTGGGTGATGCGTTCGCGCTGAAATTTTTCACCGCGTTCCTGCTCAACGTCGGCTTCACCAAGACCGAGATCGGTCTGGTGGTCAAAGCGGTGCTCACCACCGGCTCTATCGTCGGGGCCCTGCTCGGCGGCATTTGGATGATCAAGCTCGGGCTGCGCCGCGCGATGCTGCTGTTCGCAATCGTCCAGGCAGTCACGAACCTCGGCTATCTGTTGCTGTACGCCGTCGGCAAGAACTATGCAGTCATGGTGGGGGCCGTGGCGCTCGACGCACTCGCCAGCGGCATGGGCAACATCGCGTCGGTCGCATTGATGATGGCGTTGTGCGACAAACGCTTCAGCGCTTTCCAGTATGCGTTGTTGTCGATGATGGCGCTGCTGCCGCGATACACGCTCGGCGGGCCGGCCGGATACATTGCCGATCACGGAGGGTGGGGCGCCTACTACTGGACCAGCTTCGCACTGGCGATTCCCGGCATCGCGCTCGTCTGGATCATGCGTCGCCGCATCGAGTCGCTCGACACACCGCGGAGCTGATTGCGCGTGCGCGAGATCGATACGACCCGCGTGCTCTGCTCTTTGTCCGAGCTCGAGGAGACCGGCAGTCGCGGCTTCGCCGTGGGCGAGGGCGACTGGCCGCTGCGCGGCTTTCTCGTGAAGACAGCCACCGGCGTCGCGGCTTTCGTGAACTACTGCCCGCACGCCGGCCACCCGTTGAATTTCCGGCCGCACAAATTCCTGACCCCGGACCGCAACCTGATCCTGTGCGCCTCACACGGGGCGCTGTTCGCGCGCGACAATGGCTTGTGTATCGCCGGACCGTGCGCCGGCCGGTCGCTGACGCCGGTGCCGGTCGAGGTGTTGAACGGATATGTGTTGCTGGCGGAAGGCGTGGACGTGGAGCGTCTGGCCAACGCGCCCTTGTAGCGTCGCCACAGCCCGCGACCGAAGAACTAACTACTCAAACAGATCCAGACCTTCGAGCTTGCCGGCGCTCTGGCGGCGGTCGTCTTCCTTGTCGTACCCCGCGGTGGCGCGGGCGTCGTCTTCTTCGGGGTCGACATCGACCGAACCGGTCCAGTCTTCAGGGGCTTCGACTTCGACGAGCGCGCCGACTTCGTGTTCGGCCTGCCAGTCTTCGAGATCCATCTCTTCGACCGTGCCATCGAAATACTGCAGCTCGATCGTACCGTCGTCTTCATCGAAGGCGACGACCTCGAATGAATCACTGCCGGTGATGCGGTACCAGTTGCCGATGGTGGGTTTCATCGAATCCCTCCGAATCGTGATGCTGCTATGCTGCTCGCGCTTTTCGTGACTGCGAGTTCATGTTGCTCCCGAAAAGTGACACTTACAAGAACGAATTTCTTGCGCAAAGCATCATGCTCGAACAAGCCCTCAAATTTTTCATCGTGTTCTTCGTTGTGGTCGAACCGATCTCGCTGATCCCGGTCTTCTCCGGGCTCACCGAAGGTGCGAGCAACCGCTACAAGCACAAGATGGCCCTCAAGTCGGTGTTAGTTGCAAGCGGAATACTTCTACTCTTTGCGGTAGTTGGTGCCGGATTTCTTTCGGCGATGGGTATTGCGATCGACTCGTTCAGGATTTTTGGCGGCCTGTTGCTTTTCCTCATCGCGCTCGAGATGGTGTTCGCGCGCGAGTCGGGCACGCGCACGTCGAGCGACGAGAAAGTCGAAAGCAAGAAGCGCGCCGACATCTCGGTTTTCCCTCTTGCATTCCCCTTCATGGCGGGTCCCGGTGCGTTGACGACCCTGCTGCTGTGGTTTGGCCCCATCCCGGTGACCCAGCATCCCGTGCAGTTCATGCTCATGTTTGGTTGCGCGCTCCTGGTACTCGCGTGTTGCCTCCTCGCCATGTGGGTCGCGGGTCCGCTCATGCGCGTCATTGGTGTCACGGGTACCAACGTCGCCAATCGCTTGTTCGGTGTGGTGCTCGGCGCCCTGGCTGTACAGTTTGTCGTCGATGGCCTACGCGCCAGTTTTGGCGGAGTCTGAACGGAGTCGTACGTGATGCCGGTAATCTTCCTTCGGTCCTTGACGATACTGTTCACCATGCTCGCGCCTGCGCTGGCAGCGGCGTGCCCTCCGCCGCATTACGACCGCACGGCACTCGAAGCACTCAAGACCTCGAAGTTCGAGGTTGCCGACGACAGCGCGCGGCAGGCGCTCGCGTTGGCGATGCTGCCCTGTCTCGCTGACGCCGATCCTGCCCTTCGCGACGGGATCGCCTTCGAGGCTTACTCGACGTGGCTGCGCGCCAATCGCCTCGATATCGCGACGCGCACCGCGCTGCTGGCACGCCTCGGCGCGATGATCGCGCCCGATCAGGCCGATCGCGGCGGATTCCGCCAGCCGTTCGCGGCGCTGGTGCTCTCCGAAGTCGCACGCACCGATCGGATCACCCCATGGCTCGACGTCAAACAGCGCGCCGCACTGATCGAGAATTCCGCGCGCTACCTCGCCTCGGTACGCGACTATCGCGGCTTCGATGAAAAGGACGGCTGGCGTCACGGCGTGGCGCATGGCGCCGACCTGGCTTTGCAGCTGGTGCTCAATCCGGCGGTCGATCGCGCCTCGATCGACCGCCTTCTCGATGCCATCGCGGTGCAAGTGGCGCCCGCCGGCCCGCACTCTTACATCGACGGTGAATCCGAACGCCTCGCGCGTCCGGTGCTGTTCGCCGCACAGCGCGGCCTGTATACCGCGGAACAATGGGAAAGTTGGTTGCGCAAAGTTGCGGCGCCGGCTCAGCCGGGAACCGCCGAGGCAGATGTCCGCACTCGCGCCGGCCTCGCCCGGCGTCACAATATGCAGGCGTTCCTGTATGCGCTGTACGTCAACGCACGCGAAAGCGCCGATCCGAAAATCCAGGCGCTGGTGCCGGGGTTGCAGGCAGTGTTCAAGGCGCTTCCCTAGCGAAATGCCTCTGATGCCTGTCGTCGTGCTCCGGCGCCGCGTGAGAGTGAACCGACAGTAGGACCCAGTGGCGTACGAGAGCCAAGGCGATTCGCCCGGCGTTTAATGTGATCCTTCGAGATCGCATTGCGAGGTGAGTCATGGCCAAGTCATCACGGATCAAGGTTCCCAAGCGCGTCGCGGGCGTCAAAATCCCCAAGGCGGTTCGCAAGGGCCCGGTCATGGATTTCGTGAACTCGACCACCGGGCGAGTGCTCATCGCCCAAGCGCTCACCGCGGCCATCGGCGTGTTCGCGTACAAGCATGCGGCCCCCGAAACCCGCGAGCGCATTCGCGGCAAGGTGAAGCAAGGCGCCGATGGAACCCGTGAATCGCTGGAGCGCAATACGGCCCGCCTGTCGTTCGCATTCGGCGAGGCAGTCACCGCATTTCGTACGGCCCTGGGCGAGCATGCCGGACAGAATCCAGAGTCAGCCGCCGCTGCGCTGGCCCAGCAGCTGGAAAAGGTCGAAGAGCGCGTCGGAAAAAAAAAGAAGAAAACAGAAAAACAGGATTGGTCCTCATCGGAGCCGGTGAACCCGCACTGAGATCTTCCGTGCGTCAGCGCATGGCGCGAACCATCGGCAAGTGGGTGGCACGGCGCGTCGAGCGGCGGCTTCGTGCCGAATGGGAGTCATATGATCACCGGCCTGAAGTGAAGCTGAACTGGTCTCGCGGTGATTCTCCCGCCGCGTCGCAGAATCCCCGCAGCTTCGTGCAGGTGAACTTCTATCGTCATCCCCGGCGCTGAAGGGCGCCGCTAGAGGCGCCGGAACGCCAGATCCCAGACCCCATGCCCCAGCCGCGCGCCACGCTTCTCGAAACGCGTGGGCGCGCGTTCCTCCGGCCGCGGCATCCAGTCGCCGGTCGGGGATTGATTGGCAAACGAAGCGGTTGCGGCCGACAGCACCTCGAGCATCTGCTGCGCGTACTCCTGCCAGTCGGTAGCTAGACGCAGTACGCCTGCAGGTCGCAGCCGCGACGCGACCAGCTCCACGAACGGCGCCTGTATCAACCGGCGCTTGTGATGCCGTTTCTTGTGCCACGGATCCGGAAACAGGACCAGGACTTCATCGAGCGACGCTGGAGCGATTTGCTCGCCCAATACTTCCACGGCGTCGTGCGTGCTGACGCGCAGGTTGGTGAGGTTGCCGCCGGCGGCGAGCATGAGCAGGTGTCCCACCCCCGGGCGATGTACTTCGATGCCGAAATAGTCTCGCTCGGGATGGGCAATGGCCAGCGCCGCCAGGTGTTCGCCGTTGCCGAAGCCGATTTCGAGCGTGCGCGGCGCGGTGCGGCCGAAGACTGCGTCCAGAGGTAACGCCTGCGGCGAGAACTCCACTCCGTAACGCGGCCAGAGCTCTTCGAGTGCGCGCGTCTGACCGACCGTCATGCGGCCGGCACGCATCACGAAACTGCGGATGGGGCGGTATTCGGGTTGGTTCATGATCTTCCGGCGAGGAGCTCGTAGACGGTGGTGAAGGCGCGCGCGGCATTATCCAGTGCGGCTTCCCAGTGCATGGCGGAATCGCTGTCGGCGCCGTCGGTGATGTATTTCACACACCCGAAGCACGCGTTTTCGGCGAGGCACACGCGCGCGAGCGCGAATGCCTCCATATCGACAACATCACCGTCGATCGAGTGGCGGTCGGTGGCGAATGAGTCCGCGGTGGAGCACAGCACCGGCGGCAGGTGACCGAAGACGCGCGGGAACTCGAGGACCGGCGGTGTGGCGTCAAAGGGCGTGACTCCGGGGAGGAAGCCGAGCCCGCTTACGTCCATGTCGCGTTGCGCGAATCGGGTCGGCGCCACCAGATTGTGGGCCGCAATGCTGCGGCTGCCGGCGGTGCCCATGTTCACCACCAGCGGCAGCGTCCCACCAGCACAGCGAATCTCCGCCAGGCGCCGAGCGAGGGCCGCCGCCGCGTTCACCTTGCCTACGCCGGTGTACAAAAGGTCGGCTCCAGCCGTTTCGAGCAGGCCGCGCGATTCCTGCGGCAAGGCCAAGACGATCAGTGGTTTCGAAGATTGCATGTCGCCTGCTATTCTCGCACCAGGTTGTGCATCAACCTAAGGCGCGGGTGTAGTTCAATGGTAGAACTGTAGCTTCCCAAGCTACTAACGTGGGTTCGATTCCCATCACCCGCTCCAGATCTAGTTAGAGCGCGTCCGCGCCCGCCCAATCACCAGATGCCGCTGCCGGGGCGATGAACGCAATGCCCTGGAAGCGCGCTGGCGATGGCCGTCGCGTCGGGCAAACAAGGCGAGCGCGGCCGTCCGCAGGCCGATGGCCATCCAGAACCACCAGCCGCCCGGTGCGCAGCGGCAATCTTATCGGTGGCGTGGCCGAACGACGCCAGATTCATTAGCATGCCATCCCCGCAAATCGAATCGAGAGGGAACCTCAATGAAATTCAGGACAGTAACAGTTGGCCTTGCACTCGGCGTGCTTGGCGCCGTGGCCACGGGCAGCTTCGCGGCCACCGAAAAGAAAGACGTGCCGACCATCGAAAAAGCCGTCGCCGGTGACTGGCGCAATGCCGACGCCAAGTCGCGCGATGTCTATCGCCACCCGACCGAAGCGCTCGCTTTCTGGGGTCTGGCACCCGGTATGACGATCCTCGAAGTGCAGCCAGGTGGTGGCTGGTGGACGGAAATCCTCGCGCCGTACGCGCGTCTCAACAAGGGCGAGTTCTACGCGACCGCCGCCGATCTCGACGATCCGGCGCTTTCGGAGAATGCCAAAAAAGGCCGCGCGGATTTTGCCGCCAAATTCGGCGACCCCGCGATCTACGGCAAGGTGAACCTCGTGAACTGGGGTGCGAAGGCCGCTCCGCTGCCGGCTAACAAGTTCGACTTCATCTTGGCGGCGCGCGTGTTTCACGGCTGGATGAACGGCAACTCGCAGGATGCCAATCTCGCGAAGTTGTTCGCGAGCTTGAAGCCCGGCGGCGTGCTCGCCATCGAACAGCACCGCGGCAACCCGGGTCAGGAACCGCCGGTCAAGGCTGGGTATGTGACCGAAAAGGCCGTCATCGACGCCGCCACCAAGGCCGGCTTCAAGTTCGAAGGCAAGTCCGAAGTCAACGCCAACTCTAAAGACACGAAAGATCATCCGTTCGGCGTGTGGACGCTGCCGCCGGTGCGCCAGTCTTCCGAGGGCGGCAAGCCGGTCGATCCGGCGTTCGATCGCGCCAAGTATGACGCGATCGGCGAGTCGGATCGCATGACGCTGCGTTTCGTGAAGCCGAAGAAGTAGCCGTAAAGAAACAGCCTTCAGAAAAAGCTGAATGAAAAGTCTCGGAAACATCCTGCTCAAAGGGCTGCTGACCATCCTGCCGATCGGTCTGACGCTCTATTTCGTCTACTGGCTGGGTGTCACGACCGAGACGCTGCTGTCGATGCCCATCAAGTGGGTCATCGACGACGCTAACTACTGGCCGGGCATGGGCCTGATCACGGGCTTCCTCATCCTGTTCGTGGTCGGCCTGGCGGTGAACGCCTTCCTCGTCCGGCGCATCCTCGGCATGGGTGAGGAACTGTTGCTGCGCGTGCCGGTGGTCAAGACGGTGTACAGCGCCATCCGCGACATGACGCGGTTGGTGAACACCGACAAGAAGAAGGGCGACCTCGACCGCGTGGTCACGCTCGACTTCGGCTTCGGCAGGTTGATCGGGTTCGTCACCCAGGAACATGCCAACACGATCGGTATAGGCGGCGGCGAGGATCTCGTCGCCGTCTATCTACCGATGAGCTACCAGATCGGTGGCTACACCGTGTACCTGCCGCGCAGCCGCCTCACCGAGACCGACCTGTCGGTGGAGCAGGCGATGCGCATCGTGCTGACGGGTGGCGTGCGCGGAAAATGATGGTCCCCATTACCCGCCGGCCTTCTTCACGTCCGTATAGCCGAGTTTCTTGAGCTCTTCCACCAGCCGGTCGCGGTGATCGCCCTGGATCTCGATGACGCCGTTCTTGACGGTGCCGCCGGTGCCGCACTTTTTCTTCAGCATGCTGCAGATTTCTTCGAGCGCAGCCTCAGGAAGTGGAATGCCGTTGATGGCGCTCACGCCCTTGCCGCCGCGGTGCGCGGTTTCCTTCCAGATGCGGATGGCGGGTGGCTTGGGCGATCCCGGTTTCATGCCTTGTTCTCGACGACACGCGATGACAACGCCTCGAGGGTCTCCCAGCGTTCCATGCGAGCCGCGATCAAAGAATCGAGCTCGGTGGACCGTTCGCGGTCACGGCGAATCTGCTCCGCCCCGACCTTGTGATAGTCGGGCTCGCAGACGCGCAGCGTGAGCGCCTGCTGTTCGCCTTCCAGCTTCTCGATTTCGCCGGGCAGTGAGTCGAGCTCGCGCTGCTCCTTGAAGCTGAGCTTGCGTTTGGGCGCCGATGGCGCGGCGGCAACGCGCGGCGCGACACTGGCGGCGCGCGGCAGCGAACGCTGCCGCAGCCAGTCGCTGTAACCGCCCACATATTCGCCCCATCGCCCGCTACCTTCCGAGGCGATGGTCTGCGTGACCACGTTGTCGAGAAACGCGCGATCGTGACTGACCAGCAGCAGCGTGCCCTGGTAGTCGACCAGCATGGTCTCGAGCAGCTCGAGTGAATCGATGTCGAGGTCGTTGGTGGGCTCATCGAGCACCAGCATGTTGGCGGTGCGCGCAAAGAGCCGCGCCAGCAACAGGCGGTTGCGCTCACCACCGGACAACATGCGGATCGGGGAGTTGGCGCGGCGCGCGTCGAACAGGAAGTCCTGCAGGTAGCTCGAGATGTGTTTGCGGTTCTCGCCGACCTGCACCCAGTCCGAGCCAGGGCTCACGGTTTCGGCGATGGTGCGTTCGGGATCGAGCTGATCGCGCAGTTGATCGAAGTACGCCACCTGCAGATTGGTGCCGCGACGCACACGACCGCTGTCGGGCTCCAGCGTGCCGACGATGAGCTTGATCATCGTCGTCTTGCCGGCACCGTTCGGGCCTAACAAGCCGACGCGGTCGCCGCGCATCACGCGCAAGCTCACGTCGTCGAGGATGGGCCGTCCACCGAAGCGCTTGCCGACGTTCTCGAGCTCGGCCACCAGCTTGCCGGAGCGCTCGCCGGTATCGACGGTGAGCCTGATCTGCCCGATGCGTTCGCGCCTGGCCGCGCGCTCCTCGCGCAAATGCTCGAGGCGCTTCACGCGGCCTTCATTACGCGTACGCCGCGCCTCGACGCCCTTGCGGATCCACACTTCTTCCTGTGCCCAGAATTTCTCGAAGCGCCGGTGGGCGAGGTCTTCGGCGATGTTGATCTCCGCCTTCCGCTCCTCATACACGGTGTAGTTGCCCGGAAAGGTGCGCAGGATGCCGCGATCGAGCTCGGCGATCGCATTCGCCACCTTGTCGAGGAAACGCCGGTCGTGCGTGATGACGATGCAGGTGACGTTCCGCTGCAGCAACTCCTCCAGCGTCTCGATGCCGTCCACGTCCAGGTGGTTGGTGGGCTCGTCGAGCAGCATGAGGTCGGGCGCGGTGGCGAAAGCGAGCGCCAGAGCCGCACGTTTGCGCTCGCCACCCGACACCGACGCGGGATTTGCCTCGGGGTCCACGGAGAAGCGCTGCAGGAATTCGGTCAGGCGCGCCTCGCGCGCCCATAGCTGACGATCGTCGTGTATTGCGGCGAAGTCGCCACGCAACACCAGCGATTCGCGCAGGGTTTCCGCCGCCGGCAACACTGGTTCCTGCTCGACGCTGGCGATGTTGAGTCCGGGCCTGCGCTGCACTTCGCCACTGTCCAGCGGAATATTGCCGAGCAGCGCGCCTAACAACGACGATTTGCCGGTCCCATTGCGCCCAATGAGACCGACGCGATCGCCGGCCTGGATGGCGAGCGAAGCACCGTCGAGCAGCGGATGGAGTCCGAACGCGAGTTCCGCGTTCTTGAGAGCGATCAGGGTCACGGCGGTTACAGAGGGTTCGCGAGCTCGAGCCAGATCCACTCGGTAGCGTCCTTGACGTTCACGCCGCGACCACCCGTGGCTGGATAGTTGTTGTCGTTGACGATGACCACGTGCTTGCGGTCGAGGACTTGAATGGATTCAGTGGTCTGATACGGGAAACGAAACGGAGCGCCGGCCGGCGTGGTCACCACGAGGCCGCGCGAATTGCCGATGGCCAGCAGGTCGATGACCAGTTTTTTCTGCAGCGGCTTGCGGGGCAGGGCGCGGTCCAGGTCGATGGAGTAAACGCGCTTGGCTCGGGCCGCGTCGCCTTGCAGTTCGTCGCGCTCCACGACCACGAAACGGTTGGCCTCGATGAGCGACATTTCTGTGACCGACCCGGTATCGGCGTCGAGCTCATATATAAGAGTGGGAGTCAGCCACTTTCCGGCGGCCGTATCGTAGCGATGCACGCGCAGGTGCTTCGGTGCGTCGCCGGTAACCTTGCCTTCGACGATGGACACCAGCGTCTTGTTGTCGCCGGCGAGGTCCATGGCTTCGAGACCGCGTGAATTGGCCAGCCTCGCGGTATCGGCATGTGCCACCACCAATGGGTGATCCGCCGAACGCACGTTGTCGGGCAATTCGACCGGCGGCGCCAACAACTCGCCGTCCACCGAGAAGTGCAGCAGCCACGGGCCGAACTCCTCGCCGATCCAGAAACTTTCGTCCGGCATGATCACCAGCGACTCGGGGTCCGCGTCGGCGCCGGTCAGCATCCTTTCCGGGGTGTTCTCATCAGCCAGCCGCCAGGGGAAGAACTTGGCGGGATCGGACAGCTCGACGACGGCCTGCAACGCGGTGCGGGAATCCGTTCCTGCTTCGGTTCGCGGGCGCACGTCGAATAGATAGATGCAGAGGCGGTAATCCGGGCTGTTCCACTTGCCACCGAAGCCGTTGTCCGAGAGCGCCCACCACGCGCCGGCCGTGCGCCCGGGCTTGATCGAGCTGACGCCCTGAACGGGCTGCGCCTCGAAGCGCGGCGCCGATGCGCGCCGGCCTTCGCCGTCGAACTGCCCTGATGGTGGTCCCGCGCGCATGCCATCCGCGGGCATCACGATGACGCCGATGAGCTCGACCGGTGGGGGAGGAGGTGGAGGGGGCGAGACGGGTTTGGTGGCTTTCTTGCGGGTGGCCGCCGATTTCGTTTTCGAACTACTGGTGGCCGGCTTCTTTGCCGTGGCGGCGGGTTTGGCCGGCGCGGATGTCTGCGCTAAAGAAACCGATGCAAGCGCGCACGCCGCGACCAGGGCGGCGGCCAGGTTCAAGGCGCGCGGGAGCAGAGCAAGCATCGCCGCGGATTCTACGCGGCGGCGCGGCCGCCCGCGCTCACAAACTCAGAAACGGGTTTCGACCGTCAGGCGCAGCGTGCGCGGCTCCACCGGATGGAAATGGCGGTCTTCGACCGGCGCACCTTCGCCGGGCAACTGGCTCTCATAGAAATATGTGATGTCGTTGTCGTCCGAGTCGAACAGGTTGTAGGCCGCGAGCGAGAGCGCGAAACGCTTGCTCATCCGATAGCCCAACTCGAGGTTCACGAGCGTGGTCGGGTCCGAGCGCACGCTATTGTTTTCGATGAGCGGTGCCTTGCCGAAATGGCGGAAGCGGGCGCCGCCAAACCATCCGTTCGGGTGTTGCAGTGCCACGCCCAGCGACGCCACGCTCTCCACGGCGCCGGGGATGTGACCGCCTGCCGCATCGAATTCGCTGAAACGGGCATGCGACCAGGCGAGGTCCGCATCGAGCGTCAGCCACTCGCGCGGGGTGATGTATACGCCGATCTCTACGCCGCGGCGGTCGCTGGCGCGATTGGCTTCGGTGGCGCCGGCATCACCGACATAGAGCAGCTCCGAGTCGAGATCCAGTGTCCACGCGGTGAGCGCCAGTTGCGTGTATGGCAGAACCGCCGTTCGCACACCGATCTCCGCACCGCTGGCGCGCACCATGGGGCGCACGCGTTCGGCGGTGGTGACGCCGTCAGCGGGGTCGACCGTGATTGTCGTGCCACGCGCATCGTTTTCGTGAAACCCGCGCCCGGCGTTGACGAAGAACTCCGTTTCGGCCCAGGGCCCGAATACCAGCGATAGCTTGGGGCTGGTGATGCTGTCGCTGGCGGAGCCGCTGTTTACTTCAAGAACGCTGTCCACGTCGAAGTCGGCGCGGTCATGGCGCAGGCCGGCGATTACCCGCAACCATTCGGTGGCTTGAACCTGCTGCTCGACGTAGAAGCCAAGCCCGACCCGTCGCACCGCATCTTCGCGGATGGCCGAAAGCCGCTCGCGGTCGTCGGTGAGATACAGGCCGACCTTGCCGATATCGTCGAAGCGCGAATCGACGCCGACCCGCAACTGCCCCGACAGGTTGCCGATGCTGCTTTCGCGGCGGATTTCCGCGTGCACGCCGTAGGCCTTGCGATCGTCGAACTGCTCGAATTGATCGCCGGTGTCGGTGTCGAGACCGTAGGTGAAGTTGGAGAACAGGTCGAGCTGGTAGTCGAGCGCATAGGCATTCGCGGCCAGGTTCCAAATGCCCAGCGGCTTTTCAATTTCGAAGTTGAGCGCATATCGATGCGACTCGCCGCCGTTGGTGGGGTCGACGAAGCCGAAGCGATCTAACAACCCAGAGCTCACCGCGCGCTCGGGAATCTGGTCGGTGGAAGTCCAGGTGCCGTCGTAGGCGGAGGCGGTCAGCGCGTAGCCGTCGCCACGTTCGCCGCGCGAATATTTCACCAGCGCGTTTACGCGGCGCAGGTCCTCCGGAAGTTGCCAGGGTCCGTCGGTGACGCCGTAGTCCAGGCCCCAGAGCAGATCACCATTGCCGAGCCTGGTGGAACCGGCCAACAACCCACGCGCATACGAATCTTCACCCACCGTGAGCGACAGCAGCGTGTCATCGAGGGCCCGGCGATATTTGAGGTCGACGGCGCCAGCCGCGGAGAAATTACCCTCGTCGGCGTAGTAGGTACCTTTCTTGTATTCGATGCGATCCAACAATTCCGGGATCACGAAGTTGATGTCGGTGTAGCCCTGGCCGTGGCCGTGCGTATGCATGTTCACCGGAACGCCATCGACGCTGGTGGCGAGGTCGGTGCCGTGATCGAGATTGAAACCGCGCAGGAAATACTGGTTGGCCTTGCCGTCGCCGCTGTGTTGCGTGACCACGAGTCCCGGCACGGTCTCCAGCAATTCTCCGGTCCGCAGCACCGGCCGCGTTTCCAGTTGCGCGCGCGTCACCGTGCCCTGGCTGGACGACTCCACCTGCCCGATGAGCTTGTGGCGATGTGCCGTGACCACGACCTCAGCGAGATCGTCGGCGGGAACACCGGCGGCGAATGCGGAAGTTGCGGCAAAGCCGAGCGCAACGGCGCCCAGACGTGTGGTCAGTGACATTGTTGTTACCCCGAAAAGCGGTCCATAGCCTGAACGACTTACGTGCGCGCCGCGGCCTCGGATGCACACGGAGAGATGACGCGGAAGTCGAGCAGCTCCACGTCATTGCAGCGGTAGTGCTCTTTGCATTCTTCGTCACTGCAGAGATCGGTGGAAAGATACTTTTTGTTATCGTCACAGAACACTGTGGCCACACAGGCCGAATCGCCCTGTTCGTGCGCAATCTCGAGTGCGCCGAGCAGGTTGGCGCCGGAACTGATGCCGACGGCAATGCCGAGCTCGTTGGCTAGACGCTGCGACATCACGATGGCGTCGCCGTCCCAGATGTCGAGAATGCGGCCGAGCTCATTCACCTTCACGATGGATGGCACGAATTCGTCGCTGATGCCCTGAATGCGATGCCGGCCAAGCTTGTGGCCCGTGCGCAGCGTGGGGGAGTTGGCGGGTTCGAGCGGATACGCCGCGATACCATTTCCAAAACGCTCGCGCAGGTGGCGGGCGACGCCCATGACGGTGCCGCCCGTGCCCACGCCCGCCACGAAGGCCGATGGCGCGCGGCCGAGTGTTGCGAGTTGCGCGGTGATTTCCGGCCCCGTGGTCTCGTAGTGCGCCTGCACGTTGGCGGCGTTGTCGAACTGCTGCGGGCGAAACACCCGCCCGGACTCACGCGCGAAATCATCGGCCATGCGGATGGAGCCGAGAAAGCCGCCGAGCTCGGCGGAGACGGGTATCACCGCCGCCCCGAGACTCTGGATGACCAGCACGCGCTCGCGGCTCATCCAGTCCGGCATATAGATGCGTACCGGGTGCCCGAGCGCGCGGCCGATCGCGGCGAACGAAATGCCGGTGTTGCCGCTGGTGGCTTCGGCGATCACGTCGCCCGCGTTGATGTCACCGGTCGCATAGGCGCGCTGCAGGATGTACAGCGCCATGCGGTCCTTGATGCTGCCGGTGAAGTTGTAAGCCTCGTGTTTGGCGTAGATGCGCTGCTCGCGGCCGCGATAGCGGCAGTGGATTTCGAGCAAGGGCGTGCCACCGATGAGGCGCGCGAGAGCGATGAGTTTGTGGGATGGAACCGACGAAGGCATGTCGACCCGGATATTAACCTACGCCGGCTGTAGGCCATCGGATGCACACACCAAAAATATAGTTGCGAGATGCGTGACGCGCGCATCCGAACGCGAAACCACGCGTATCCCCATGCGCAACCTTCAACTTATCGCTCAACTGAGCCAGGGGACGCCTCATGTCAATCAGTAAACACTGCGTGATCGCAGCCGCAATCGCGGCGGCGCTGCCGTTCGCAGCCTTTTCGCCCTCAGCCTGGGGATCGAGTCACCGCGAGGCGCCGAACATCACGCGCATGCCCACGGTCGATTCCACCGATTTCTACTTGTTCAACAGCTACGAGCCGGGTCGCGATGGTTACGTCACGATGCTCGCCAACTACATCCCACTACAGCAGCCGTACGGCGGCCCCAACTATTTCGCCATGGACTCGTCGGCCCTGTACGAAATTCACGTCGATAACGACGGCGATGCCAACGAAAATCTTACGTTTCAATTCCGCTTCACCAACCGGCTTGCCAATGACAACCGCGGCATCAAGTTGAATATCGGCGGACCCCAGGTGGCGGTGCCGCTCAAGAACGTAGGCGGTGTTACCGCTGCCGACAATTCGGCGTTGAACTTTCGCGAGAGCTACCAGCTGACCTTGGTGCGCGGCGATCGTCGCCGTGGGACAGCGGCTCAAGTGACCGGCAGCGGCGGCGGCTCGGTATTTGGCAAGCCCTATGACTTCGTCGGAACCAAGACCTTCGGCAGCGTTGCCGGATACCAGGCTTACGCGAACTCTTTCATCTACACGATCAACGTTCCGGGTTGCAACATGCCGGGGCGCGTGTTCGTCGGCCAACGCAAGGAAGGCTTCGCGGTGAATCTGGGTCGCGTATTCGACCTTGTGAACCTCGTGCCTGTCGAGGGCGACTCCGCCCCCGGCGCTGGCGATGGCGGTGGCTTTCCCGGTGGCATCACGCAGTCACGAGCCAACAACGCCGTGGACGACGCGAATGTCACGAGCATCGCGCTCGAAATGCACAAGAGCTGCCTGACAGGCGGCGGCAACGGCGTCATCGGCGGCTGGACCAGCGCATCGCTGCGCCAAGCAAGGCTGCTCAACCCGCTGCCGACGTTCTCGCGTCCGGAAGTGGATGGCGGGCCGTGGGTGCAGGTGTCGCGCCTCGGTATGCCATTGGTGAACGAGCTCGTGATCGGGTTGCCCGACAAAGATCGCTTCAGCGCCAGTGCGCCCCGCGCCGATGGCCAGTTCGCTACCTACGTGACGAACCCGACATTGCCTGCCTTGTTGGACGTGTTGTTCCGCGGTCCGGTCAACCAGACGCTGGGAACTAACATCGCGAACCTCGCGCCTAACAATCTGCCGCGCAACGATCTGGTCACGGCCTTCCTGACCGGCTTCGTCGGCGTGAATCAGATGGCGACCGTAACCGCCTCGGAGATGACACGCCTCAACACCGTCATCCCCGCAGTTGCCGCCGCCTTGCAGAGCAACTTCGGCGTGGCCGGTGGCGATCTTGCGGGTTTTCCCAACGGGCGCCGTCCGGGCGATGACACGGTGGACATTGCGCTGCGCGTGGTGATGGGCAGGCTCTGCTATCCACTTACCGTCGGTGGAAATGCTGTCGACCTAGGCCTTTGCACCGCAGCGAATGCGCCAGTGGGCAATGTGCCGTTCACCGACGGTGCTCCGCTATCGGCCGCCGATTTCTACACGACCTTCCCGTATCTGACGACGCCGTTGCCCGGCGCTGGAGGAACCTGAGATGCAATTGCGCAATACAAACAAAAGCAGAATCGCTGCTCTCGTCGCCACGACACTCGTCGTGGCGGCCTGCAGCCGCAATTCCGACAGGGATGCTCAGGCGACGCCAGCTCCAATCAACGTTGCACCGACTCTCTCCGCCATCCCGGACATGACCGTCGACCAGGATTCGCCGGTAGGGCCGATCACCTTCAGCGTCGCGGATCAGGAAAGCGACGCGGGACTGCTGACCGTGACGGCGGTCGCCGATGGAACGACCGTGTTCCCGGCCGACGGGCTGACGTTGGGTGGCAGTGGCGCGACGCGCACCATCACCCTGACGCCGCTCGAAGCGGCGACGGGGACGGCGCGCGTCACGCTCACGGTGACTGACCCGCAGGGCTCTGTGGCCTTGCGCGCGTTCCGCGTAGCCGTAAATGCACGCCCGGCATCTGTGCGCGAAGTCACTCTATCTACCTTCGCCAAGAGCGAAACGGATGAGGTTACGACGGTCAATGGCTTCACGTTCACGCAGGACGCCGATGACCCAGCGATCTTCGAACTGCTGATACCGAGTGGAGATGAATGATGAGGGGTCCAGTACGTCTGTTGACGCTGCTGGCGGTGGCCGCCGCGACTCAGGTCGCGGCGGCTTCCGATCGGTTCGTGCCCACCGATCCGGATTTCGTGGTCGCGAGCCTTCGCCGGGCACTGCCCGACGAGGAATTGCGCGGATTGCTCGCCGGGTGGCGATCGTCCGCTGAGTCAGAGCCCGCTACTGTCGCGCTCGCCACCGCCTACATCGCGCGGGCACGCACCCAGCGCGAGCCGGGATACTTCGGCCGCGCGGAAGCGCTGCTCGCGCCACGGGCCGCGCGGCCGGGGGCGGGCGCCGGGCTGCGCCGTCTCTACGCGGAGCTCCTGCAATATCGCCACGAGTTCGCCGCTGCCGAAGCGCTGCTCGATGCAATCATTCGCGACGCTCCACACGACGGTGACGCGCGTTTGTTGCGCGCGTCGATTCGCCTGGTACGCGGCGACTTTCCGGGCGCTCGCGGCGACTGCGCACAGCTTGCCGCCGGCGGTGGCAACAGCCTGCCCATCGGCCTGGCATGTCTCGCCGAGGCACTCGCCGGCGGCGGACAATTCGACCGGGCACAGGCGCTGCTCGACAACACGCCGGTGGACGGCGCGGACCAGAATGCACACGCCTACCTGCTCGCCACGCGCGGCGAGCTGCGCGAGCGCAATCAGGAACTGGACCGGGCCATTGCCGACTACAGCGCGGCACTGACTCTGGCGCCGCGCGACGATTCCGTGCGCGCGGCATTGGCCGATGCTCTGGCCGCGCGTGGCGATACCCGCGACGCGCGCGAGCTGCTCGATATCGACAAGCCCAGCGTCGCGCTGCTGGTTCGCGGCGCTGCACTGGCACAGGGCCGGGAGCGGTCGGAGCTCATCGCGCGCGCGCGCGCGTGGCTCGATCTCGAAGCGGCGCGCGGCGACGCCATGCACGATCGCGAAGCGGCAATGCTGGCGCTGGTGGACGGCCAACCGTCGGTCGCGCTCGCGGCGGCGCGCCGGAACTTCGAGCTGCAAAGGGAGCTGCCCGATGTGCGCGTACTGGCGCGTGCCGCCAGCGCAGCGCGCGACGCCGCGGCTCTGGAGTCGCTGCGGCAGTGGCTGCGCAGCACCGGTTACCGCGACTACATCACTGAAAACATTCTCGCGCACCCGGCGCGCAGTTAGAGTTGCAGCGTGAAAAGCCTGCTGTCCATCCTGGGGTTATGCCTGCTCGGCACCATCGGCGTTTCGCCGCCGGCCCTGGCGCATGCCGCCAACACCAGTTTTCTCATCGTCGAGGTTGCGGAATCGGCGCAACCTGTCGCGCTGCGCTGGGACCTGTCGCTGGCTGACGTGGCCTGGATGGTGTTCATCGACGCTGACTACGACGGCAACGTGACCTGGCAAGAAGTCGTGGACGCGCGGCCCGCATTGACGAGCGCCGTGCTGGAGCAGATCGCCGTGAAGCGCGGCGATGCGCCTTGCGCGGTGCGCGTGCAGGACTTCGCGCTCGCAGCGCGCGCCGAGCAGAATTTTCTCTCGGTGGCACTGCTCGCCACTTGCGAGCAACCAGGACTGCTCGCCGTGGGCGGCCCCTTGTTCATGAGCGGCGATGCCTCGCAACGCGTACTGCTCAGCGCACATCGCGGCAGCGAACAGCTCGCCGGTGTGCTGAGTGCGGCTTCGCCCGGGTGGACTGAGCCCGCGCAGGCGTCGGCGTGGAGCAGCTTCGTGCGGTTTGTCGGCGAAGGTGTGTGGCACGTGCTCATCGGCTACGACCACATCGCGTTCGTGCTGCTGCTGCTGTTGCCGTCGGTGATGCGGCCGGTGGCAGGCAAGTGGCAGGGAACCACCGGGCTTGCGCAGGTGACGCGGGACATGGTGACCATCATCACCGCATTCACCATCGCGCATTCGATCACGCTCGCGCTGGCGGTCACCGGTACCGTGAAGTTGCCGACCCAGCCTATCGAGGTGGCTATCGCCGCATCGATTGCCGTGGCCGCCGGCATCAACCTGCTGCCACAGCTGTCAAGGCTGCGGCTGCCGCTGGCGTTCGGATTCGGCCTCGTTCACGGGTTCGGCTTTGCGAACGCGCTCAGCGAGATCGATGCGGCTGGCAGCTCGCTGTTGCCGCTGCTCGCGGGGTTCAACGTCGGCGTCGAAGTGGCGCAGCTTGGCATCGTCGCCGTGGTGCTGCCGCTCATCTACTCGATGCGCGCCACGCGCTGGTACGCCAACGGCGTGTTGCCGCTCGGTTCCTGCGCGCTCGGTGCCGCCGGCCTCGTGTGGCTCGTCCAGCGATTGTGAGGGGAGGTGGTGCCGGGCACCACCGCTCTAACTAGCGCTTGCGGGCGGGTGCCTTGCGGGCCGACGCGGTCAGGATCCCCGAATACCCGTACATTGCATTGTCGCGGCAAGGAATCACCTGCGCGTCGATGGTCGAACTGGTGAAGCCGTTTTCCAGCATCGCGTCGCGCATGTCGTCGATGCTGAGGTTGGAACCGGGGAACATGCGGTCTCCACACTTGTAGGCCTTGCACTGGTGCAGCGCGTGGATGATGAACGTGCCGCCTGGCTGGAGCATCGACGTCACGTTGCGCATGCAGCGGCGCCACACGGCGCGGTCACTCGAGATCGCGTCGATGCAGAAACCGGTGATGATGAGATCGTAGAATTCCTCACGCGCGGCGCCGAGCGGCTGGCGCAGGCGCGCGTCGCTGACATAGAGGCCGCGCACGACCTTGCGGGTCTGTGCTTCGCGTTGGATGACACGCGCATTGCTCGGACGGGCGTTTCCTTCGCAGGCGAGCACGTAACGCGTGAATCGCTTCCACTCCGGCGCGCTATCGTCGGCGCACAGCCATTCGCGCGCTTCGGTGAGGTTGTCCGCCAGCCAGTCGGCCATGTCGATACGAAATGCGTACTTCGAAGCCGCGATGGCGCGATGCATGGTCGGACCACAGCCATATTCGAGGCCGCGGCCGAATCGGGCACGCGCCGCTCGCAGAACGTCGATCTGGTACGCGAGTACCGCCTGCTCATCGGGCAGCACGACCTCGCTGTAGTAGGTCTGAAAATAGTCGCGGGCTTTCCACTCCGAATAATCCGCGACCAAGGAATTTCGTGTTGTGCCTGCTTCTACCACTGTGTTCTCCCCGCCAGTCCCTGGTTCTCAGTTCGAGCTTTTTCCAAGCCTTATGTCAGAGACTACTGACAAGACCTGCGGTCCAGTAGCCGTACGACCCTTACTAGAAAGCCTAATTCGCAGGCGGCGAGCGGGGCGAAACGCATGAAAAGGCGAGTGATTTCGAGACTTTCGACAGTCGATAACCGCAAAGCAGGAATTGCATCAAAGTGCGCGGTCTGGCTTGCAGGTAACAATAATCGGTCATGAACGCCCGTCCCGAATCCACAACAACCGAAGGCATCGGGCAACTGCCTGCCGAATTCCGTTCGGCGCTGGAGCTTGCGCAGGCGGCGGTGTGGGACTGGCAGCTCGCCACCGATCAACTGCAGGTCGACGATGCCTGGCTCCGGGCCTTCGGTATCGAAGTGAGCGCGAGCGTCATGGCGTGCGCCGAGTGGCAACGGCGTATTCATCCGGACGACCTTGGCGCGTTCAACGCCGCAACCGATTCGTGCCACCACGGCGGCGAGCGGTTCGAGTGCGAATACAGGTTGTTAGCCGCCGGACATCGCTGGCTTTGGGTGCTCCATCGCGGCCGCGTCGTGCAGCGCGAGCGCGACGGCTCGGCGCTGCGCATCGCCGGGCTGCTGCTCGACATCGACCGCCGCAAGAGCGAGGAAGTCGCGCGCAGCGACAGCGAGTCGCGGCTTGCGACCGCGCTCTGGGGCGCGCGCGCGGCATTCTGGCAATGGCATGTACCAAGCAACGCGCCGCACCGCGAGCCCACTGTGGCTGGCGATGACCGGCTATTCACGAGCTCAGTGGGACGCGACGCCGAATCCCTGGTTCAGCAACCTGCATCCCGACGACCGCGAGCATGTCGACCGGCAATTGCGCGAGCACGCGCAGGGGGCACGCGACTCGGTCGAGTTCGAATACCGCTTCCAGACCGCCGCCGGCGAGTATCGCTGGATGCAGGATCGCGGCCGCGCCGTCGAGTGGGACCTGCAGGGACGGCCGGTGCTGGTCATCGGCGTGACGCTCGACATCGACGCCGCCAAACGTGCCGAAGCGCACCTGCGCTCGAGCGAATCCATGCTCGAGACGGCCGCGTGGGGCGCGGGTATCGGGCTGTGGGAAACGAATTTCTTCGACCGACACGACGCGCTGGTTCAACGACTGGTGCGATCGCCACGACATCGATCCCTGCGACGGCGACGAACCACGTCGAACGCTGGGACGCTAACCTGCATCCCGACGAAGGCCCGGAGGCGGCGCGGCGCTTCACCGAGCACGTCGCCGGCAAGGCCGAGTATTACGATGCGGAATACCGCATCAAGACGCGCGCCGGCGTTTGGCGCTGGGTGTTCGAGCGCGGTCGCGTGGTCGAACGCGACGCGCAGGGCAACGCGGTACGCATGCTCGGCGTGTGCATGGACCTCGACGAGACCAAGGTCGCCGAGCGCCGCGCCAATGCGCGCAACGAGCGCGTCGAGGCGGCGCTGCAACTAACTACCGCCGGCGTGTGGGACTGGGACGTCGCGCACAACCTCACCAACCACACGGACGGCTACTACCGCGTGTTCGGCGTGGACCCCGCCTTCGGCCGCGCCAACATCAAGACCTGGCGCACGCTGCTCGGCACCGATCCGGAGCAGGAAATCGAGCGGTTTCGCGAACGCCTGGTGCGCGTGGATTCCGCGGCGCAGGTGCTCGAGACCGAATATCGCTTCCGCCACACCGACGGCAGCTGGCATTGGGCGCTCGATCGCGCCTATGTCGTGGACCGGGCGCCGGACGGCACCACGCGCCGGGTTCTCGGGCTCGTGGTCGACATCACCGCGCGCAAGATTCGCGAAACCGCGCTGTCGGCCGCCGATCAGCGGTTCCGCGCCATCGCGCGCGAGCTTCGTTGCGTGATCTACGAGATCGACGCGGAAACCGATGATGTCCACGGGTGAAGGCGTGCGAGCGGGTGCTCGGCTATTCCAGTGCGCGAGCTGCCGCGCCCGACCGACTGGGCCGCGCTGGTGCACGCCGATGACCAGCCGCTGCTGCGGCAATGGTTCGATCGCAATGCCGAGAGCATGGTGGCCCTCCAGTACCGCATCCGGCATCGCGACGGTCACTATGTGACGCTGCTCGATTCACCCTGCGTGGTGCGCGACGCCGCCGGAAAAGTGGTGCGCATCGTCGGCGTCGCCATCGACATCAGCGAGCAGGCGCGACGCCCAGCAGGCCTTGCGCGCCTCGCAGGAATTGCTGCAGATGGTGGCCGCCGGCACCGAGCGACTGGCTGATCCTCGTCGACACCGAGCGGCGCGTGCAATTCATCAATCGCGGGATTCGCGCGCATTCGCGCGATAGCCATCATCGGCCAGCGGCTCGATGAGATCGCCGAGCCCGAAGACCGCCCGAGTATTCTCGCGGCGCTCACGCGGGTGCTGCAGACCGGCGAGCCCGTCGACCTGCAACTCGCGAGCAGCGGCAACGATGGCCGCGTGTTCGATTCGCGCATCCGCGCCGTGGGGTCGACCGGCGCGATCACCGGCGCCGTCATCAACATCACCGAGATCACCGATCGCCAGGCCGCGCATGCGCCTGCGCGAGACCCAGGCGCGCATGTTCGAGCTGCTGCACGAGGGCGTGGTGGTCATCGATATCAACAACATGATCCGCATGGCGAACCCTGCGTTCGAACGCATGTTCGGTTTCAAGGCCGGTGCCGCCGTCGACACTTCCATCGACGACCTCATCGCGCAGCCGCCCGGCATGCGACGCGAGCGGCTCGACCAGCACCTGCTGGGGTCGATCACCGAGCCGCCGGGCCTCACGCCCGTGGAATTCAAATGCCGGCGCCGCGACGGCTCCACCTTCGATGCCGCATGCGTCGCGACGCTCACGCATGTCGACGGCGAAACGCATCGGCTCGCGGTCATCACCGACGTCACCGAACGCCGCGGGCTCGAGCGCGAGATCCTCGAGATCGCGGGCCGCGAGCAGTTGCGCATCGGCTCAGACCTGCATGACGGTCTGGGACAGGATCTGACTGGTGTTGCGTTAATGCTGCGCAGCGTGGTCGCGCAGCTACGCAAGGAGAACTCCTCGGCGCGCACCGACGTCGAGGACATCATCAGCCTGGTGAACGGTGCCATCGAAAGCACGCGCGCGATGGCGCGCGGCCTCGCGCCGGTGGGCGCCGACCGTGGCGGCCTGATCGCCGGCCTGCAGTCGATGGCGGTGCGGGGCATGGAACGTTATGGCGTCCGCGCGCATTTCAACACCTCGCTCAAGGAGCCGCTGACGCTCGATGACGGTGCTGCGACGCACCTGTATCGCATCGCCCAGGAGGCGTTCACCAACGCAATCCGTCACGGACGCGTTACGCAAGTCACGATTGACCTCGCCACGGCAGAAGGCACATTGACCCTGAGCGTTCAGGACAACGGTAGGGGTTTCGATGAGAGAAACGCGAGCAACAACGGCATGGGGATGAAGCTCATGCGTTACCGCGCACAAATGCTCGGCGGTGACGTTACGATTGCGAACAACAACGGCGGCGGCGTAGTCGTCCGTTGTACCTGTCCGCATCGGCCGCCACTTACCGGGGATTCGTTGCCGCGCGGGGGATTTCCGCTCAAGGAATGAGCTCGTCAGGTGAATTGGGTCTAACTATAGTGGCGTATACGTAGGGGCAAGGATTGACGCTCTGCAGTATCTTCGTCACGATTCACGACTAATAAATGGGCGTAGGGGATCGATCATGACCGCAGCGATGGCCACCAAGCGCCAGATTCTCATCGTCGATGACCACCCGATCGTTCGCCAGGGTCTGCGGCGCATGTTCGAAGCGGAGCCCGACCTCACCGTTTGCGGCGAAGCCGACAGCGAGCCGGCCGCGCGCGAGGCGATTCGCGCCCGCAAACCCGACATCGTGGTGGTCGACCTGTCGCTCGAGCGCGGCGACGGCATCGAACTTGTTAGACAAATGCACGCGGAGATGCCCGAGCTGCGCATGCTCGTGCTGTCGATGCACGACGAGACGATCTACGCCGAACGGCTGCTGGCCGCGGGGGCCATGGGCTACATCATGAAGCAGGCGGCCTCCGACCAGCTGCTCATCGCCGTGCGCCGGGTGCTCGATGGCCGCACGTATGTCAGCGAAACCGTACAGCGCTCGCTCGATCAGCGCGCCGGTGAGAATCGGTCCGAGACCAATGACCCGGTCGCCCGCCTTTCGAACCGCGAAGTGCAGATCCTCAACATGATCGGCCGCGGCATGAGCTCCCGCGAGATCGCACAGGAATTCACGCTGTCGGTGAAGACCATCGAATCGCACCGCCAGACCATCAAACATAAGCTCGGCCTGGCCACCAACAGCCAGCTCCTGCAGTACGCCATGAAGTGGTTCAGCGGCGGTACCCAGCGCAGCTAAGACCGGGGTCAGGCCCTAATTCCAGACAATGGGGCCAGACCTCGGCCGCATTCCTGCGATAACAGCGCAAATCGATGAGGTCAGGCCCCATTTTCAGGAATTGGGGTCTGGCCCCCTCCCGTGACACCCTCCCCGAACCGCATTTCAAACCCAAGACGCCAAGTCCACCTCTAAGGTACGTACGAGGAGAGACGCTTGGCAGATGGTGCGACAGCCCGAATGACGATCGCTGACAAAGGCAGGGCCGACACGGTCGTTGATTTCGACGTGGCGCTCATCGAGCGCGCACGAAAGGGCGATTCACGAGCCTTCGAGCGTCTCTACCGCGATCACGTGGGGCGCGTGCACGGGCTTTGCCTGCGCATGACGCGCAACCCGGATCTCGCGGCCGACTGCGCCCAGGACGCCTTCATCAAGGCATGGAAGGCGCTGCCGAGATTCGAGGCGCGCAGCAGCTTCTCCACCTGGCTGCACCGTATCGCAGTGAACACCGTTCTCGAGAAGCGGCGCGGGCCGTCGAACGCCGAGATGGCGGTCGAAGATCCCACCGAATACGCCGAGCCGGTGCTGAGTTTCGATACGCCGGTGGAAGAGGAAGAGCTGGAGGCGGCGATCCAATCGCTGCCGCAGGGCGCCCGCGACGCGCTGGTGCTGTGCGGCGTGTACGGTTACGAACATTCGGAAGCCGCGTCGATGCTTGGCATCGCCGTCGGCACCTGCAAGGCGCAGCTGCATCGGGCACGCGGCCTGCTGCGGGACCGACTGGAAAGAGGTGTGCGATGACTGATCAATTCCATGGGCGACGCGTGAAACGAATCGACGAGCTGGCGCGGGATCTGCCGCCAGGCGCGCGATCTGTGGCCCGCGATCAGCGCGGCCATCGAAGCGGAGCCCAGGGACCGTGAATCCGGGGAAATCGAACCAACAGTTGGCGCGACAGCGCGCACAGCGGCGCGCCGCTCACGCTGGCTGCCCGCGGTCGGCATGGCAGCAGCGGTCGCGCTGGTCACGTTCGGCGTGTTCCTCGGCCGTCTCATCGGCCCGGGTCATACCGGGACGATCGCCACTTCGACGCAGGGGTCGCCGGACATGATCCCCGCGGCGCTGCGCGACGCGAATTACCGCAAGCAGCGCGATGCGTTGCTGGTCGAAGTGCAGAACCGGCTCAACACCATGCCGGCGGCCGAGCGCGACAAGGTGGCGGCCAGTCTCGCCACGCTGCGCCGCTCGATCGGTGATATCGAAGCGGCGCTCGGGCGCGATCCGGCCAATGCGCTGCTGCAAGAGTTGTTAGTGAATTCCTGCCAGGAAGAAATGCGCGCGCTGACCGTGGTGCGCGATTCCGGCAGCCAGGAGACTTAAGATCATGAGCCAGTTCAAATACTTCAAACACTGCCACGTTGTTAGCTCTGTGCGCGTTGCCGCTCGCGGCCGCAGCCGGCAGCGAAGCTCCATCGAGCGCAAGGTCGCCGCGACCGCCAACGGCGAAGTGGTGATCTCCAACGTTTCGGGCACCGTCGATGTGCGCGGCTGGGACCGCGACGAAGTGCAGGTCACCGGCCACCTGGGCGAGGACGTCGAACGCGTCGACGTCGAATCGAGCGGCGGCCGCACGGTCATCAAGGTGGTGCTGCCTCGGGGCAACTCGCACGATGGCGATGCCGACATCGAAGTGTCGGTGCCAAAGGGCAGCAGCGTCGAAGTGACCGCCGTCAGCGCCGATGTGTCGTCGCGCGGCGTGCTCGGCACTCAGCGGCTCAAGAGCGTCAGCGGTGAAATCACCGCCGACGTCGCCGGCGACGAGTCCGACGTGCGTTCGGTGAGCGGCGATGTGACCGTGCGCGGCAACGGCAGGCCACAGTCGCTGCGCGTCAGCTCGGTGAGCGGCAGCCTCGACCTCACCAACACCGCGGGCAAGCTCGACATGGTCACGGTGAGCGGCGACGCCCGCGTGCGCATGGTCGAAACCAGCGAGCTTCGCGGCCGCACCACCTCCGGCGATCTGGAGGTGAATGGCAAGCTGACGCGCGATGGGCGCGTGGACGTCGAAGGCGTCAGCGGCGATATCACCCTGAATGTCTCGGCGCCCGGTGGGTTCTCCACGGAAGCCGAATCCTTCAGCGGCGACATCGAGAGCTGTCTTTCGGGCGGTGCCGTCGAGCGCGTCAGCAAGTATGGTCCGGGCAAGCGGCTGAACGTCCGCACGGTCGAAGCCGGCGCGCGGATTCGTGCGAAAACGCTGTCGGGCGACATCGAGATCTGCGACCGATAACGACGCTCAAACCCGCGCGGCCGACATGGATACAATGTCGGCCGCGTGCGTCTTCTCAAATGGGTTTCGCTGGGTCTCGGTGCGCTCGTCGCCCTCGTCGTGCTCGGCGTGCTGGTGATCGTCTGGCTGGTCGACCCCAATAGCTTCAAGTCGACCATCGAATCGGCGGTGCGGGACGCAACCGGCCGCGAGTTCACGCTGGTCGGTGAAATCGAGCTGGGATTTTTCCCGCGGCTCGGGCTGCGTACTGGAGAAGGCCGTTTCGGCAACGCCGCGGGATTCGGCCCCGATCCCATGGTGTCCTGGAAAAGTGCCCAACTGGGCGCAAAGCTCTTTCCGCTGCTGCGCGGTGAGCTCGTGGCCGATCGCGTGTTCCTGCGCGGTGCCGATGTACGCCTGGTCCGGCACGCCGACGGCCGCGGCAACTGGGAAGGCTTGGGCGGCGATAAGCCGGCCGACCCCAATGCCAGGCCGATGGAGCTGCACATCGACGGCATCGAAATCGAGGACAGCCGGGTGCTGTTCGTCGATGAAGCCGCGCCACGGCGCGTCGAAGTCACCGCACTCGATCTAACTACTGACGAGATCTCCCCGGGCAGGCCGTTCACCGATACGCAGGTCGCGGGTGTGCTGCACATGGATGGCTTCGCCGCGGCAGGCGTGCCGTTCAAACTGGAAGTTCCCCGCGCGGTGGTGCCTGAAGACTTCGCGTCGGTGGAGGTGGAAAAATTCGCGATCGAATTCGGTGGCTTTGAGGCCGCGGGCGCGGTTCGCGGCACGCTCGGTAAGCAGCCAAAACTTACGGGCGTCGTCATGTCCAATGACTTCGACCTGCGCGCTCTGCTCGCGGGGGTGGGCATCGAAGCACCGAAAACCACCGACCCCAAAGCGCTCGGCCGGATCGGGTTCGGCGGAAACTGGGCGTTCAACGCCGGCGCCATCAGCATCGATCCGGTCACGCTGACCCTCGACGACACCAGCTTCAGCGGCAGTTTTCATCGCGGCGCGGGCGAGGATCCGCCCGGTGAATTCGCCTTGCGCGGCGACCTGCTGAACATCGGCCGCTACATTCCGCCGGCCGATCCTGCCAGCGAACCGTTCGTGTTGCCCACGGCCATGCTCAAGAAACTCAAGTTTCGCGGCGTGATCGAACTGGAGCGCGCAACGCTCGATGACATCGACATGAAGGGCGTCACGCTGCGGCTGCTGCTGGATGAGCAGGGCCTGCGCAGCGAACCCAGGCAAACGAGCACTCCATGAACACACACGCCACGCGAATCGCACCGCGGTTGCTCGCCTGGCACGCGAAATCCGGACGGCACGATCTGCCCTGGCAGAATGACCGCAGCGCTTATCGCGTGTGGGTCTCGGAAATCATGCTGCAGCAGACGCAGGTGACCACCGTGATTCCGTATTTCGAGCGATTCATGCAGCGCTTTCCCGACGTGCGGGCGCTCGCCGACGCGCCTGCGGACGAAGTACTGCACCTGTGGACCGGGCTTGGCTACTACGCCCGCGCGCGCAATCTGCACCGCGCCGCGCAGCTGATCCGCGATGAACACGGCGGGCGTTTTCCGCAGTCGCTCGCGATGGCGATGGGGCTGCCGGGCATCGGCCGCTCCACCGCCGGGGCCATCCTCGCGATTTCTGCGGGTGCACATCACTCGATTCTCGATGGCAACGTGAAGCGCGTGTTGGCACGCTTCTATGCCGTCGACGGCGCGCCCGATGACAGCGCCACGCTGGCGGAACTCTGGCGGCTCGCCGATGACAATACGCCGGCGGACGCGGTGGCCACTTACACCCAGTCCATCATGGATCTCGGTGCCACCGTGTGTACGCGAGGCAGACCGCGCTGCGCTGTCTGCCCGGTTGCCGTGGATTGCCGGGCGCGCATCGAAGGGCGCCAAAGCGAGCTTCCGGCTGCGAAGCGCAAGCGCGCTGCCAGAAAACGCAAGACCGCCGTGATGCTCGTGGCGCGACGCGCGTCGGAAGTGTTGTTGATACAACGTCCGCCGGCCGGCATCTGGGGCGGCCTGTGGTGCCTGCCCGAGTTCGGCGACCGCGCGGCGGCCGAAATATACGCGCAGAACACGCTCGCCGAGGTGAACCTCGCCGGCGCACCGCTGCCCGACATCGAGCACAGTTTCACGCACTTCGACCTGGTGATTACACCGGTGGTTGCGAGTTGCCGGGGCGAGGTCCGGGTACGCGAGGGCAACGCGCTGTGGTATGACCTCTTGCGCCCCGCACGCGTCGGCCTGCCCGCGCCCATCAAGACACTGCTTGGAAATCTTTCGGAGAGAATCGAGTCATGACGAGAATGGTTCAGTGCGTGTTGCTCAAGAAAGAGGCGCCGGGCCTCGACCGCCCGCCGTATCCGGGCGAGCTCGGCAAACGCATTTTCGAGAATGTGTCGAAGGAAGCCTGGCAGCAGTGGGTGAAGCACCAGGTCATGCTCATCAATGAGTACCGGCTGACGCCGATCGAACCCGCGCACCGCAAGCGGCTGGAGTTCGAGATGGAGAAATTCTTCTTCGGCGATGGCTCGCAAAAACCCCAGGAGTTCGTGCCGCAATGATCGACCATGCTGGTGTCAACGTCAGTGACTTCGCGAAGAGCAAGGCGTTCTACAGCCTCGCGCTCGCGCCCATCGGTTACCAGGTCCTCAAGGAGATTCCGGCCGCGGTCACCGGTAGTGCCGATGTCGCTGGTTTCGGCCAGCCGCCGATGCCGGATTTCTGGATCGCGAGCGGCAAACCGAACGTTCCGCCGGTTCATATCGCGTTCCGCGTGACCTCGCGCGCGCTCGTCGAGGCGTTCCATTCCGCGGCAATTACCGCCGGCGGCCGCGACAATGGTGGCCCGGGCGTTCGCGCTCACTATCATCCCGGCTATTACGGCGCGTACGTGCTCGACCCGGATGGGCACAATATCGAGGCCGTCTTTCACGGCACTCCGTGAAGCGATAAAAAAGACGGCGCAGTTGCCTGCGCCGTCCCAGCGCGCGGGTCGGTGGGGGAGACCGCCCGCCACAACACACCAACAGTCAGAACTTTCCGGCTTGGTAGTCCGCGAAGGCCTGGTGGAGCTCCTCGCGCGTGTTCATCACGAACGGGCCATAACGCGCCACCGGTTCACGCAGCGGACGGCCGGCGACGACGATGACACGCGAGCGCGCATCGCGGCCCTGCAGGCGCAACTCGCCGCCGTCGCCGAGCACCGCGAGCTCCTGCGCGTGAATGGTCGCCGCTTCACGCGACACGCCCACCGACACACCGCCTTCGTACACGTACACGAAGGCCGAGTGGCCCACCGGCACGGGCAACGCGAAATCCACGCCCGCATCGATGCGGATGTCCATGTAGATCGGATCGGTGGCCGGCTGGCGCACCGGCCCCACGGCCGACTCGTACTGTCCCGCGATCACCTTGACACTGACGCCGGTCTTTTCCACCACCGGAAGCTTGTCGCCGCCGAATTCCTGGTAGTTAGGTGCGACCATCTTGTCCTTGGCCGGCAGGTTCATCCACAGCTGGAAGCCGCGCATGCGGCCCTCGCGCTGCTCCGGCATTTCGGAGTGCACGATGCCGCGGCCGGCGGTCATCCACTGCACGGCCCCCGGCTCGAGCACACCCTCGTTGCCGTGGTTGTCCTTGTGGCGCATGCGACCGTCGAGCATGTACGTGACGGTTTCGAAGCCACGATGCGGATGCTCCGGAAAACCGGCGATGTAATCCTCCGCCTTGTCCGTGCCGAATTCGTCCAGCAGCAGGAACGGGTCGAGGTCGGGCAGCTTGGGCTGGCCGATGACCCGCGTGAGCTTGACGCCGGCGCCGTCGGAGGCCGGCTGGCCGCGAAGCGTCTGGATGACCGCCCGCGGGGTGGTGGCAAGATTGGCTGCTGTATTCATGGTCGGCCCGAAATGGTGGCAAGCTGTCGCAAATCAAGGGATTGGGGCCCCGGTTGCTTGACGCCTCCTGAGCCTGTCGGTCTAATACGCGCCCCCTTATTCGAGGGGATTCCAACAGTGGCCGGGTAGCTCAGTTGGTAGAGCAGCGGATTGAAAATCCGCGTGTCGTTGGTTCGATTCCGACCCCGGCCACCACTTCGCCGATGAGGATCCAAGAATCTTGGACTACACCCAATTCATCAGGAAACTCCAGCTCCCCGATGGGTTCATCCCACCCGTCAAACTGCAGCACGACGACTTCGTGGCGACCGCCATCACGCGCGATGACCTGAGCGACGACGTTCGCGGCATCAACGCCAGCATCGAGCTCATCAACAGAACTCGCGGCGGCGGGTGGCCAACCGGGCCCGTTACTGAGGCGTACAACTACGTGGATCTCATCTGGCACGAACTCGAGTTTCGAGAATCTGCGTCCTTTGCCTACGTCGTCCGTCACGTCGGCAACACCTATCTCGGCTGCGCCTATCTGTACCCACTCGGTCGGCGCACCGCGCTCACCGAACAACTCTTGAGCTACGACATCGATGTCAGCTGGTGGGTTACACCCACTGCCTATGAGCAGGGCTACTACACAAAGCTATACGACGCACTCCGAGCCTGGCTGGCATCTGGTTTTCCATTCTGGCGTCCTTATTTTTCAAACCGTGAGATTCCTGGTGGCCAATTGCCTTGAACGTCGCTTGCAGTGTCGAGCGAAGTGGCTCGGCATGCTGCGTTAGGATGGTCCACAAATGAACCTCGAACTGCTCGGCTACGCCGGAGCGCTGCTCACCAGCGCATCATTCATCCCTCAAGCCGTCATGACCATCCGCTCGCGCGACACGCGCGGCATCTCCCGCAGCATGTACGTGATCTTCACCATCGGTGTCGGGTTCTGGCTCGCTTATGGAATCGCGATCGATTCGCTGCCGATGATCCTCGCGAACACCGTCACTCTCGCGCTCGCGGGAACCGTCCTCGCCCTCAAGCTGCGCTACGGCTGAGCACACTGCGACGCCGGGTACTTCGTCGTCGCGGTTGCGTTCGCAGCGGTCGCCTTCGGCGCGCTCGTGACTTCATCCCAGCTTTTCGAACCACTGACGCCATCCAGGAACGGCAGCGCGGCGGCGACGAGTTTCGGTGAGAAGAAGATGTCGTAGTGCGTCTGGTCGGGGATGATCGCCAACCGGTTCTTCGCCATGGTCTCGCGGTTCCAGCCCGCATCTCGCAGGCCGCCACCCAGCAGCTGGTAGAACTCCACGATGTGCTCGGGACGATACATGTCGCTGTCGCCGAAAATGAGCATCGTGGGCATGGTGAGTTTCTTCACATCCGCCGAATAGTCGTAGTGCCCGCGCATGAGATCGCCCATGGCCTGGATCAGGCGCGGGAAATCTTCCGGCTTCGGCGCCACCGCGGCGTACGACTTGTACATCGGCGTTTCCTTCATGGCGTTCGCGAAATCAGCATTGAGCTGGTTCTGCTGCGCGCGGATGTCGGGATAAAAACCCTCATCCGAGAATCCGGCCGAGACGAGCGCGAGACGTCGAACCATCGACGGGTGCTGGACGGCAAGACGGAATGCAACGCCGCCGCCAAATGAGTAACCGAAAACGTCGACGTTCTTGTATCCGAGCTCCTTGAGGACCGCGGCGACGTCGTCGCCGATGTCGGGAAGGCTGACCTTGCGTGAACCGAGTTCCGTGCGGCCATGCCCGTGAAGGTCGACGGCGATCACCTGTCGATGCTCCGTGAGCGCGGGCATGATCGGCTTGAACATGTCAGTCGATCCCAGGCCCCCGTGCAGGACCAGCAGCGGGTCCCCTTTGCCGCTGATCTCGTAGTAATACTTGATGCCATTGCTCTTCACGTATCCGGTTTTGGCCTCCTGCGCCTGCACCGAAAACGCCGCCAGAGTCAGTGCTGCCACGGCGGCGAACGCCTGTAAGGTCTTCACGCTGCTGAATGTCATGATCGCTTCCGTCCTTCAGTTTTTGAATCGATACCGGGTAGTCGAACCGCAAACCCCGAAATCGACATCGATGCTTACTGCAGCGTGGGCGCCTGGACTTCGACGACGGCGCGATCGCGCAGCCGTATGCTGCCGCCGAGGAAACCCGACGAGCCAATCTCCAGCGCATAGAGCAGCACTCGTTCGTTTTTCTCCACCCGCATGGAGGTGGGCGGCCCCAGTGCGCTCACGACTTGAAGCTCGCTCATGCCGGGCTTCACGCGCTGCCACTTGGAGGCGTCGAGCCACTCGTCTGAGCTTGCTGCCGGAGCGCTCGTTGAGGGTGGCACCCTGGGCCGGGCGCTGGATCGAGTGAGTTGCGCTCGCAGCTCATCGACTTGCCGCGACAGCGCCTGCACCCGTCTTTGCAGGTCGCGCACCTCCTGTTCGAGCCGCGAGGTCTGCAAACCGTCCGTCAGCGCGGCGGTCGGCGCACACAGCAGCAATACTGCTAACAGGATGCGAGCCATAAATCCTCCAGGTGCTAGGCGGGTGCGATGTTGGAATTCAGGCGCAGCAGATTGCCGGGATCGTATTTGCGTTTCAGCTGAGAGAGCCGCGCGTAGTTCTCGCCAAAGTTTCGGTTGGTGCTGGCCTGATCCGCGTCACTGAGATTTGTATAGAACCCTGCGGTGAACGGAGCGATCCGGTCCCACAGCGCACGAATCGCGGCGCGGTTGCGTTCGGTGTCGGCCGGGTTCTTCCAGGTACCCAGGATCATGAGATTGGCCATGCTCTCCCGATTCCAGAACGCCGTTGCGGTGGGCGCGACGTCCGCGACCGCACCGCTGGCGTTCTGCATGTAGACCGCTATCTGCCCAGTCGGCTGAAACTCGCGTTGCAGAACTTCGATGAGACCGGGTTTGAACTCTTTGATCAGCCCGGCCTTGATGTAGTGGAGCACGGTCGACAGATGCGGTCCGTCGGACTGATGCTGTACCTGCTCGTAGGTGGACGGGCCGTGAACGCTCTGGACGGGCTTCGCCACACGCTCGAACGGCGCCAGCAGCGCGGGCCCGTCCGCGGGATCGCCCGAGTGGCACGCGTAAACGGCGACCAGCGCGGCGCCGTCGGCCGCGGCTTCGAAGCTCAGATCGAGACTCAGGCCCCGCGGACCCCTCGCGGTCGTCTCTTGATAGAGCTCCATGACTTCGCGCGCTCGCTCGAGCGGATAGGCGATGTACGCGGCGTACACCTGCGGCTTTTGTTCATGCAGCCGGTATTCGAACGAGGTGGCCACGCCAAAATTGCCGCCGCCGCCTCGGATTGCCCAGAACAGGTCGGCGTTGTCCGCAGCGCTGACGCGACGAATCTTGCCGTCGGCCGTGACGAGTTCCGCCGACAGTAGGTTGTCGCAGGCGAGACCGATCCGCCGCGATAACCAACCGTAACCGCCGCCCAATGTGAGGCCCGCGATGCCCGTGTCCGATATCTGGCCCATGGTGGTCGCGAGACCCAAAGGCTGCGTTTTCGAATCCACGTCGCTTACCCACGCGCCCGGTGCGACAGTCGCAATGCGCTTGTCCGTGTCGATGCGCACCTCACGCAACTCGGACAGATCGATAACCAAGCCACCATCGCAGGTTGAGTGGCCGGGAAAACTATGGCCGCCGCCGCGCACGGCCAGTAGCAACTCGCGCTCGCGCGCGAATGTAATGACTCTCGAGACGTCTGCAGCGCTGGCGCAGCGCGCGATGACCGCGGGGCGTTTGTCGATCATCGGGTTCCAGACACGGCGTGCCTGCTCGTATTCGGAGTGCATCGGCAATATCAACCTGCCGCGCACCTGCCTAGCGAGATCGTTCAACGCTCCCTTCTCGAGGACGGTGGCCGCACCTGAGAGTCGAACGGCGGGAATGTCGGTCATGGCGGCGCGGGAGGCATCGATTGCCGCGGGCAGCGCTTGCGCTGCAACCCCGAACAATGCGGCCCCGAAGAAATCTCGTCGTTTCATTTTATTTTTTCACCCTGTTCGGCGTATGGTGCGCTCGGTCGCCACAAGCCAACAAGAGCGAACACCTTGAACGCCACCGACGCTTCCACACCGGCTTCCTCCAAGCTCTCCAAATCGCTGCGCGCGCGTCACCTCATCATGATCTCCATCGGCGGCATCATCGGCGCCGGTGTGTTCGTCGGCAGCAGCGCTGCGATCGCCACCATCGGACCGGCGGTGATCTTGAGCTACCTCTCGGCGGGCATCGTCGTGTATGCGGTGATCCGCATTCTGGCGCGCATGGCGCTCGATCAGCCCGGCCTGGGCTCGTTTACGGAATACGTGCGCGCAGGCTTGGGTGATGGCGCTGGCTTCATCGCCGGCTGGCTGTACTGGTGGTTCTGGGTCGTCGTCGTCGCGATCGAGGCCATCGCCGGCGCCAAGATCCTGCATGCGTGGCTGCCGGATTTCGAGGTCTGGCAGATCGGTCTTGCGCTCATGGCGGTTTTGACGGCAGTGAACCTCGCATCGGCGCGTTCCTATGGCGAGTTCGAATTCTGGTTCGCCTCGATCAAGGTGGCAGCCATCATCGTGTTCATCGTCGTCTCGGCGGCGTGGCTGTTCGGCCTCGGCAATCCGTCGAGTCCGGCCGTCTCGAATCTGACCGTGGGTGGCGGCTTTGCTCCGTTCGGATGGAGTGCCATCTTCGCCGGCGTCACCACGGTCATCTTCTCCATGGTGGGCGCGGAGATCGTCACGGTCGCTGCCGCCGAGTCGGCCGAGTCGAATCGCACCATGTCGCGGCTCGCGGCCACCATCGTGCTGCGCATCCTGCTGTTCTACGTGCTGTCGATCCTGCTGATCCTGTGCATCGTGCCGTGGACCGAGTTCAAATCCGGCGACTCCTCGTTCGCGCTGGCGCTCGATCGCATCGGCATTCCGGGCTCGGCGACCATCATGAACATCGTCGTGTTGACCGCGGTCCTGTCCTGCCTCAACTCCGGGGTCTACGTCACCGCGCGCGTGCTGTTTGCGATGGCTGACAAGGGCGACGCGCCACGCTGGCTCACGCAGGTCAACAAACGTCAGGTTCCGGCGCGCGCCATCCTGCTCGGCAGCGCCTTCGGGTTCATCGTGATGGCGCTCAACTGGATCGCGCCGGAAAAGCTGTTCAGCTTCCTGCTGAACTCCTGCGGCGCGCTCATGATGTTCACCTATCTATTCGTGGTGGTGGCGCATTTTCGCTTCCCGTATTCGCGCCCCGAATTGCGCGATTCCGGCGGCGCGAAGCTGATTGCGGGCGGAGCGGCGCTGGCGATGATAGCCGTCATGGTGGCCATGGCGGTCATGCCCAGCAAACAGCCGGAGATGTGGGCCAGTCTCGCCTGCCTGGGCGTGATCGTCGTGGCGCTGTATCTCAAGCGTGCACTCCAAAGAGAACGCGCGTCCAGAAAGCCGGCGGCCCGGCCGATCATCAGAAGCGGTAGCTGATCTCCGCGAACACCGAGGTGTGCTTCTTGCCTTCGATGTCAGGGCCGGTGAGCGGCGCCGCCAACTCCAGATAGCCAGTGAGCGTGCCTCCCTGGATCGCAATGCCCGAACCCGCAGTAGCCGCCGATTCGCGTCCCGGCCGGTTTTGTTTCCACGCAGCGCCGAAATCATAGAAGCTGTACGCGGAGAGTCGGCCGACGAATGATTCAGTGGCGAGCAGATCGCGGCGCAGCTCGATTTTTGCACCAATCCCACGGTCGCCCGCGATCTCGGCGACTTCGAAGCCGCGCCCCAGGCGATCGCCGCCGATCTTGAATCGCTCGGTGTCGGGCAAAACCTGGTTGGTGTACTGCGAGAATGCGTCGAGGCGTACCGACCAGCGCTCCGCAAATCGGCGATACGCAGTGCCTTGCAACTGGGCGACGACGAAATCGGCGCGCCGCGGGTCGACCACGAGGTCCCTTGCTTCGAGTCCGGCACCCAGGAAACCATCGATTCCATTGCGCAACTGCAGGTTCGTCGAATACTGCGTGCCCGTCTTGCCACGCCAGGAGCCGCGCAAGCCCGCTTCGATGATGCGCAGCCGGTCTGCACGTATCAGCTCACCATTGCTGTCGATGGTCAGGTCGTCGGACTCGAGGCCGCCGCTGGCGATCAAGGTCAGGTTCGAATCCTGGCGCAATGGGCGCGAAACTTTGAAGGTGACACGTTCGTGCGTGTACTCATCGTCGAGGTTGAATGGGGCCTCGTTCGGCGCCGAATGTGAGCGGAACAACATGACGTTGCCGCGCGAGCCGCCGGCCCCGAGCGGTGTGTCGAAATACAGGCCGCCGCCCAGGTATTCGTCGTGATCGGTCGCCGCCGCGAAGATCAGGCCGATTTTTTCTCCACGCCCGAGCAGTCCATTGGCGAAGATCTGGCCTAACATGAAGGCCGGCCCTACCTGATCGGTGCCGCGGTTGTTCATGCGCACCACGCCGTCGAGCGGCGAGAATGTGGTCTGCACCGTGAGCTCGTAGGCATTGCGGATGGCGGGATCGCGGCGAGTCGACGCGGTGACCGCGAGACCCGAGATCTGGCGCATGGCGCGCAACGCCTGTGGCACGTCGTCCTTGCGCAGTGGCCGCGTGTTCTCGAGGCGCGCGCCGATTTCGTCCAGCGCGTCGCGGAACCGGCCGTCGCCTTCGAAGATCACGTTGGAAACCTGGGCTTCATAAACCTGCACGCGCAGCACTCCGCGCCCGGTCAGCGTGTCGTCGAGCTTGAATTCCGGCTTCACATAGCCATCGCCCACGTAAAGGTCGGCGAGCGACGTCAGGATGGCGCGCGCGCCATCGCGAGAAATGGGACGGCCGAGCTGGTCGCGATAGGCGGCGAAAAGCCGCGGCGGCGAGTACACGGTCGACCCGCCGACTATCACAGTCGTAAGAGTCGCTGTTTGCGCAGTGCCCGTTGGGACGACCGGTGTGGAGGTACCAGCGACCTTTGCAGTAGTTAGGCTGTGGGTCTCGGCGGAAACGCCGGCCGAAAACACACCGAGGAGGATGGCAACCATTATGACAAGGCCACAGCGGCGCATTCGCGCGACGTGCGTTTTGTCCCTGGCGGCACCACTTATTGTTATTAGCGTGTACATGTTTCCCGGGCACCGATTCACAGGGGCACATTCTCCTCGACGGCCGCAACTGATGATGGGATGCGACTCACATTGTTGCCGGAGTTCTCTTAGTAGGATTCGGCAAATAAATGCAGGGGATTTCAGGTTATGTCGTGCAACAAGAAGAAGCCGTCGACAATGAATCCAGTAGCTAGATTAATCGCCACGATGACGCTGGCGCTCACCGCGCTGTTGGTGTCGCCGGCAGCACTGGCCATCGACTCGGGCGATATCGTCGTGGTCAGCGCGAAGGGCGAGGTGCACTTCACCGTGAACGGCGCAGCGCGCACTGTGCGGCCGGGCGGTGTGCTCGAGCTGCCAGCCACCTTGCGCACTGGCCGCGACGGCGCGGTCGAGCTCAAGCAGGGCGCGACCACGGTCAGCGTTGGCCCGGAGACGCAGCTCGAATTCCCGGCGCTCGAGAAGCGCGGCGCGCCGATCGACCGGATCGTGCAGCCGCGCGGCAACGCGTTCTATGACATCGGCAAACGCGAAGGCCGCAAGCTGCGCGTCGAGACTCCTTATCTGGTCGGGGTCATCAAGGGCACGCAGTTCAACGTCGCCGCCCAGGATGATGGCACCACGATTTCCCTGTTCGAAGGCCTGCTCGAAGTGCGGGCCACCGACGACAGCGCGGTGGTCGACCTCAAGGCCGGCGAGATCGCGGCGCGCAAGCGCGGCGATAAATCGATCAGCGTCCTGAAAATGGATGGCGGCAAGGCGCCGCCCACTGGTCCGCGTGCGCCAGGCGGCGGCAGTTCCGACAACGGCACGCCCAGCCCGGCGGCGCCGCGCGTCGCTCCTCCCAACGTAGGCGCTGACTCGCTGTTGGTGGATAGCGGCGGCGTCCGCCCGGTGATCCCCGGCGTGGTCGATACGCTGGGTAACACCGGTGTAGCAGCAGGTGCAGAGAGTTCATTGGGTCTCACAACCGGCATCGAAGCGAGCACGACTGCCACCGCGAGCGCTGGCGACTCCCTGGGCGTGAGTGCGAATGCGGCGGCCAATGCAGCGCCAGGCGGCATTGACGTGGCTGCTGGCACGCGAGTCGATGCGGGCCCGGTTGCCGTCGATGTGGCGGCAGCTGTGGACCTGGGCGGCGGCTCGCTCGACGTATCCACGAGCGTCGACGCCGGCCCGGTTTCCGTGGACACCAGCGCCGCCGTGAATCTGGGTGGCGGCTCGCTCGATGTATCCACGAGCACAACTATTGATGCCGGTCCGGTTTCCGTGGACACCGGCGCGGCCGTGACTCTCGGTGGCGGCTCGCTCGATGTATCCACGAGCACGACCGTCGAGGCAGGCCCGGTCGATCTCGGCTCGAGTGTCGATCTGGGCGTGAGCGGCGCTGCCGTGGATCTCACGACTACCACTACGGTTGACGCCGGTCCGGTCGCTGCCGACATGGGCGCCGGCGCCAGCGTGGACCTTGGCGCGGGCACGGTCGATACCGGAGCCACCGCCGTTGTCGATGCGGGCGCAGTAACTGCTGACGTGGGCGCGGCTGCGGCCGTGGATCTTGGCACAGGCACCGTGGCAACTACCGTCGACGTCGGCGCAGGTACACCGCTGGCTGCGGTCGATACGGGTGTGAGCGTCGCTGCCGATGTGGGTGCTGGCACGATCGATCTCGGCCTGACCATCGCCGGTACTGACTTAGGTCTCGGCCTGGATCTCGGCCTCGACGACGATGACGGCAACAACGGCCACGGAAACGATGCCGACGGCTCGGATGCAAGCAATCCCGGACAGGGCCCGGACAACCAGAACCCGGGTGTTGTCGACATCGGCGGACTGCTGGACGGCCTGCTGCGCCGCCGTAAGAAATGATGCGATTCGCCCGGCGTCATGGCTGGTGGCTCACCGCACTGGCCGCATTTGCACTGGTCGCGATCTTGAGTGCCAGCGGCCGGCTGCGGCCGCTCGAGAACGCGGCCGTCGATGCGCGCGCAAGATTTCTCACGCACGAAGTCGATTCGGACATCGTCATCGTCGGCATCGACGCGAACAGCATCACGGTGCTCGATCAATGGCCATGGCCGCGCCGTCATCACGCCAAGCTGATCGAGCAGCTCACGCCCGCCGCGCCTCGTTCGGTATTCCTCGACATCGATTTCAGCTCGCAGTCGAATGCGCTCGATGACGCACTGCTCGAAGCCGCGCTCGCGAAACCGCGTGACTACGCGGTGATCCTGCCTACCTACTTCCAGCATTCGAGCGGCACGGAACAAACGCTGATCACCGCCGCTCCGCTGCGCCGCTTTGCGCGCCGCACCGAGCGCGCCGTGGTCAATGGCGAGCCGCCCGGGGCCGACGGCCTCACGCGCAGTTGGCGCAACTTCTGGACCATCGAGGGCCAGCGCCTGCCGACGGTCATCGATCCGCAGCGTCTGCTGCCCGACGAGCAGGAAGTGTTCATCGACTTCTCCATCTCGCCGACCTCGTTCGCCTACGTTTCCTATCTCGACCTGCTGGACGGACAAGTGCCGCGCGAAGCACTGGCCGGCAAGACGGTATTCGTCGGCGGCACCGCAATCGAGCTCGGCGACATGTTGTCCGTGCCGGTTTATCGAACGCTGCCGGGCATCGTGGTCCAGGCACTGGCGGCCGAAACGGTGAACGCGGGCGCACCGCGGGTTCCGTCGCGCCTGACCTCACTCGGTGTGCTGGCGTTGTGGACGGCGCTCATCGCGTTGCTCTACAGCGGCAAGAGAGGGGCGCGTTGGTTGCGCAACCTGGCCGTACTCGCGGTGTCGATGGCGGCCATCGGGGGCCTTTCGCTCGTAGTCTTCAAATACGATCGCACGATGCTGGATACCGCGGCGCCGCTGCTCGTGAGCGCGCTGCTGTTCATCGCGGTCACCGTGCGCTCGCTGGAGGCGCAGACCTGGCGTGCGCTGGCGTACGCCGTCGGCATGCGTCGCCGCGATGCCCTGCTCAAGAGCGTGGTGCATTCCTCGACCGACTGCATCGTGTGCGTGGATGACGCCGGCATCATCAAGACCGCCAACCCCGCCGCGTCGCGCCTGTTCGGGTGCGCATCCTATGAGCTCATCGATGAGCCGATCGCCAAATTCATCACGCTGCTCGCGGGCGACGGTGCGGGCCCGCGGCTTGGCGCCCTGCATGGCGAAATCCGCGAGTGCGATGCACGCACGCTCAATGGCGAAGTGTTTCCGGTGGAGATTTCCGTCAGCCGCGTTCGGCTCAATTCCGAGCGGCTGTACACCGCCATCGTGCGCGACATTCGCGAGCGTCGCGCGCAACAGCGCCGGCTGCAGCACCAGGCCACGCATGACTCGCTCACCGGCCTGCCGAACCGCGCCGCGCTGCTTTCGAACCTCGAGGCGGCGCTGGGCGCGGACGCTCCACGGCCACATCTGGCGCTGCTCATGCTCGATCTTTGCCGGTTCAAAGAGGTCAACGACACGCTCGGCCACAACGTCGGCGACCGCGTGTTGTGCGAGGTGGCGCAGAGATTCCAGCAGGCCTTGGGCGATCGCGGCCTCATCGCGCGCATCGGCGGCGACGAATTCACCGTCCTGATCAGCCGCCCCGAGAACAACGAAGTCATCGCCAATGCCTCGCAACTGCTCGTGGACTGCCTGCGCAAACCCATCGACGTCGCCGGCATTTCGCTGGAAGTGGGCGTGAGCATCGGCATTGCACGCTTTCCGCAGGACGCGAGCGACGCACAGACGCTGCTGCGGCATGCGGATGTGGCCATGTACGTGGCCAAGCGCCGCGGCACCCCTTTCGAGTATTACGACGTCGCGCATGACGAGAACACCGTGCGCCGGCTCGCGATCGGCGGTGAGCTGCGCGCGGCCATCGCCAACAACGCGCTCCAGCTGCATTTTCAGCCGCAGGTCAATCTACGCAGCGGCATGGTGGAAAGCGCCGAAGCGCTGTTGCGCTGGTTCCATCCGACGCAGGGCGCGATCGGCCCCGACGAATTCATTGCCATCGCCGAAGCCACCGACCTGATCCGGCCGCTCACCGAATGGACATTGCGCGGCGCGCTCGGGCAGATCCGCGCCTGGCGCGAGCGCGGCGTGCACGTGCGTATCGCCGTGAACCTTTCGGCGCGGCTGCTGCAGGACACCGGGTTCCCGGCACAGCTGCGTCAGCTGCTCGAGAAGTCCGGTGTGACCGCCGCTTCGCTCGAGCTGGAGATAACCGAGAGCGCGATGATGCTGGACCCGGCGCGCGCCCTGCGGGTCATCCAGGAAATCGACAAGCTAGGAGTCCTCATCTCCATCGATGATTTCGGCACGGGCTATTCGTCGCTCGGTTATTTGCGCGACCTGCCGGTGCACTCGCTCAAGCTCGACAAATCGTTCGTCATGGGCATGCGCAACAACAGCGACGATCGCATCATCGTCGAGTCCACCGCGCAGATGGCACACGCGCTCAAACTGGAGCTGGTCGCCGAAGGTGTGGAAAGCGAGTGGGACTCGAGGTTCCTCGCCGCCGCGGGTTACGACTTTGCGCAAGGCTTCCGTTACTCGCGCGCTCTCCCGGCCGACAAGTGCCTCGCCTGGATCGTGGAATTCAACGCCACCGCCATGCTTACCGCGGGCGACAGCACGGTGACCACCGCGCTGCGCGCGCGCGCCGAGTGCGAAGAAGACGATTTCGAGTCGCGCAGCACTGCTTGAACCTAGGGCTTGAGCCTCGGTACCCAGGCGAAGCCCATCTGGAAGCCGACGTCCGGTGTGTTGCTGAAGTTCTGCAGATTCTCGGTAATCGCGAACGACACCACGCAGCAGTCGAAGCGGTGGCGCAGCCCGAGGCTGAGCTGGTACTTGTCGCTCAACAGCTCATCCAGATCTGTCTGCTCGCGCCCATACACGCTCTTGCTGGCGTAGGCCTGGAGGTTGAAGTTCGTGCGGCCAGTCAGCTTCCGTTCCCAGCCGATGACGATGGTGGGGACCACCTGGGCGTCGTGCGGTGCAGGCAGCTCCTCGCCGGCGTAATACACCGCAGCAAAGTCCATGTGCAGGGCATTGCGGTGACCCAATCGCCTTACTGACGCCTGCATTCCGTAGTCGGTCCGGCCGGTGGAGAGCAGCGGGCGCGCGCCGTCGAACGGCACCTTGACGGCCGTTTCCACCGACATCTGCCACTTGCCAGGTAGTTTGAAGCCGGTGTACCGCAGGCCGAACGTGGGGTCGAGGAATCCCGGGCTCTTCGGTGCCTCGGACAACACGACCTGCGCGCTTTTCAGATCGTAGATCAGATGGGTGTCGTTACGCGCGGCGGCGGGACGGCCAAAGGTGCTGAACCCCAGGGCTTCGTGGAAACCCTCAATGCCCGAATCCATGAAACCGCCGTGGTACGACACCGCGGTGGCGATGGCATACACGCTCCATTGACTCGAGATCTTGTAGTGCACCGACACGTCGAGCGTGGCGGACTCGACGTCGAGTAGATAGCTCTCGCCGGGCAGGTTGCGGATGGCATCGATCTCGGCCGGACCGATTTCGCGACGCCCGGAAGGTTCGAGCGAAGTGAGGTATTTCTCGACGTTACGGCTCAACGCCCAGGTGTTCTGATAGCCGAGCTCCGCTTCGAACGCGAAACTGTGCGGTTCGATGTTCATCGAATGCGCGGGACGCATGTCGAGACGCAGGAAACCGAAAGGGGTCAAGTCGCGAGAGCGAAGCATGCCGTAGAAGCTGGCTCCGTCTTGCGCAGCGGCAGGCATGGCAAATGCGGCAAGAAAAAAAATCCAACACCAGCGTGCGCGTGCGCGCCATTTGTTCTTCATGAAGACTCCATTCCCCCGGCACGGTGATTTACCAGACGCGCCTGTGCCGGGAAACGGGCAAACGCCTCGATGCGTGCCGACAAGATGCCTCGATGCACTCGTCCGTTACTGTTGCGTAAAATCTACAATGTCTGCTTCGGACTAGCGCATCCGGGCAATCGCCGGTCGCACATTCACCACAATGACTCTTTTCTTTTGACTTGGTGAGGCGTATTGATTGCGGCACACGTCCCGGGAGGGGGACGGCGAACCACCAATCAGGAAGGTGAGCCATGAAAAATCCCGTCACGAATCGGATTGCGCCGCAGATTCTGCTCCTATCTATTCTGTCCGCCGCTACCGCGGTGGCGCAGGACGCCCCGCCGGACGACGCCAGCATGCAAGAGGTCGTCGTCACCGGCTCGCGCATCGTCCAGTCGAGCGCCAACTCCCAACAACCTGTTTCCATCATCGACCGGGCCGCCATCGATCGCACCGGCCTCGCCAGCGTCGGCGAGTTGTTGCAGCAGGTGACCGCGGGGGGCAAAGCCCTCAACGCGAAATTCAACTCCTCCGGCAACTTCGGCTACCCGGCCGACGGCGGCGGCATCGGCGCAGGCTCAGCGCAAGTGGATTTGCGCAACCTCGGCAGCAAGCGCGTGCTCGTGCTCGTCGATGGCATACGTTGGGTGAATGAATCCTCGGCGTCGGGTGTGTCCGGCGCTGCGGATCTGAATACCATTCCCATGAGCATCATCGAGCGCATCGAGGTGCTCGAAGACGGCGCGTCGGCGATCTATGGTTCGGATGCCATCGCCGGCGTGGTCAACATCATCACGCGCAAGTCATTCGACGGTGTCGAGCTCAATGCCTATCGCGGCGAGTACGAGCTCGGCGGCCCAACTACCGACGCGAGCATCACGTTAGGCGGGGGAGGGGAGCGCTTCTCAGGCCTGTTTGTCGCGAGCTACTACGAGCAGGAGGGTATCGACTCGGGTGAATGGGACCAGTCGTCATTTCCGCAGCCGCTTGCAGGCCTCGCGGCCGGAAGTTCCGGCATTCCACAGGGTCGCTTCGTCTTCTGCGACCCGGCACGCCCCGCGAGCACCTATGGTTCGTGCACGACCCCCGACGATTTCTACGACCTGACACTCAACAACGATACGACCACGCCCGTGTGGAATCCCGCCGATCCGGCCGCCGGCACCTATCACAACTTCGGTGGCGCCGATCGTTTCAACTATTCCCCCTTCAACCTGCTGCTCACACCGTCGCAGCGCAAATCGATGTTCGCGCGCATGTCCTTCGCCCTCACCGACAACGTGAGCGTCAACGTGAAGGGCCTGTTCAACAACCGGCAATCCAGCAATCGTGCCGCGCCGGAACCCATATTCGTCGGGCCCAACGCCGGCACCGGGGGGCTGGCCGACTCGATCTCGATCTCGGCGTTGAATCCCTTCAATCCGTTCGGCATCGACCTCGATGCCGCGAGCAACTTCGCGGTCGTCACGCGCCGTCCCGTGGAAGTCGGTCCACGGCTGTTCAACCAGGATGTCGATACCTGGTACTTCAATTTAGGGATCGAGGGAAACTTCGGCACCGACAGCCGCTTCCACTGGGACGTGAACTTCGCGAGCTCGGAGAACAACGCGTCGCAGACTTTCACGAATGGCTACAACATCGGGAAAATCCAGATCGCGCTCGGCGATCCGGCCATCTGCGCGCTGGTGCCGGGGTGCACGCCGCTCGACTTGTTCGGCGGGCAGGGGCGGCCGTTCACGCAGGAGATGATCGACTACATCCGCACCACGCAGATCGATTCTTCCAAACAAACGCTGCAATTGTTGTCGGCCAACATCACCGGTGACCTGTTCGACATCGGCGATCGAACCGCGGGATTCGCGGTGGGCGCCGAGCATCGCAAGTACGAAGGCGAGTTCCAGCCCGATCCGCTTCGCGCCACGGGCGAATCGCAGGACTCCTTCGCCGCGCCGGTGGCCGCCGACTACGATGTAAACGAGCTGTATGCGGAGTTCAGCTTCCCGCTGTTCGAGACGCTGGATGCGAGCGCTGCCGTGCGCTATTCCGACTACTCCACCTTCGGCAACGAGACCACGGGAAAGGTCGGCATGCGTTGGCAGCCGATCGAGGCAATCGCGCTTCGCGGTACGTATTCGACCGGCTTCCGTGCGCCAAACCTGGGCGAGCTGTTCGGGCTCACGCAGTTCGCGGCGACCCTCACCGATCCCTGCGGCCCCACGGGAGTTCCGCCGGTCGTGTTCGATGGTGACGGCGCGAACACTACGCCACTCGAAACCGCCTGCCGCGCACAGGGAGTGCAGTCCGGCTTCGAACAGGCCAATACCCAGATCACCACGTTCACCGGCGGCAACCCCGATCTGCAGCCCGAGAAGTCGGACAGCTTCACCGTGGGAGTCGTGCACAACGCCACCTGGGCCGAGGGGTTCGCGGAACGGCTGACTTTCGAGCTCACCTACTACCGTCACGAGATCGAAAGCGGTGTCCAGGCCCGTGATCTGGCGGCGCTGCTCAACGCCTGCCTCGGCGCCGGCGGCACCGACGCCACGCTGTGTTCGCCGTTCACACGCGCGGCCAGCGGCAACCTCAACCCGCCTAACAACTTCCTCGACAATCTGGGAACTCTCGAGACCGACGGCTTCGATTTCAAGATCGACTGGCGCGGTAATGCGTTGTCATGGGGTACCTTGAGCGCGGGCCTGCAGGCCACGCGCGTCAACGATTTCACGGCGACGGACACCGACGGCATCGTCTCGCAGCGCACGGTCGGCATCGAGGTGAGCGACAGCGCCATTCCGAAACTGCAGGCCAACCTGCAGCTCGGCTGGGAGAAGGGCTCCTGGGAAGCGAGCTTCAGCACCCGCTACATCGACTCGGTCGACGAGTTCTGCGGCAATGCGCTGACCACGGCCGTGCCGGGGTGCAGTGCCGCGCAGACATTCCACACGCTCGATTCAGCGATCTATAACGATGCCCAGGTGGCGTGGACCCGCGCTTTCGGCATGGACAACTTCAAGCTCGCGCTCGGCGTGAACAACATCTTCGGTGAGGATCCGCCGATCTGCTACAGCTGCTCGCTCAATGGCTACGACGCGGGGACCTACGACCTGCCCGGCAGCTTCTGGGCGGTGACGGCGAAGTTCGGATTCTAACTAGAGGGGGCTGGGGACTGACGCAGCCGCGCTCGCGGGCGGCTCAAGTCTCCATTTGAACGGGCGCCGCCTGGATACACTCCAGGCGGCGCCTTTTTCATTTTGAAAGGTCCGGGGCAGTCCGGAGACTATGGCTTCCTGAATGGTCGATGCCGAATCAAGCCTAGAAGCAATCCTGCGCGACCATTCCGCCCTGGCGCGGCGCATGGCCGCCAGCCACGAGGCGAACCCCGACCTGGCGCGCGACCTCGCGCAGGACATTCTCGTGGCGATCTGGCGTGCATGGCCGGCGTTCCGGCACCAGTGTTCGGAACGCACCTATGTGGCACGCATCGCCCATCACCGCATCGTCACGCACATCAGCCGCGCCGTACGCCAGCCGGCGCTGATCGAACTCTCCGAAGATCTCGCCGCCACCGCGCCGACGCCAGAGGAACTGGCAATCCGGGGCGATGAAAGCCGGCGTCTCATCGCCCTGGTTCGCACATTGCCGATTGCCTATCGTGAAGTCGCGGTGTTGCTGCTGGAAGGATTCACACCGGCCGAGATCGCCGACACATTGGGACTGACGGCCAATGCCGTGGCAATCCGCGGCACCCGTGCGCGCGACATGCTGCGCGCCATGCTCGAGGCACCACCATGAACGAGATACCGGCGTCCGAATGGAACGATCTTGCGAAGATGTGGCAGGCCGATGCCGCCGCGGTATCGGTCGACGAAATCGACCAGCATCTCAAACGTCAGCGCCGGCAGATGCTGTTGGTCACACTCGTGGAGGTTGCAGGTGCTGTCCTCGGTGTGGTCGCCGCGACGTGGCTTGCGGTGTTGATGTATCCATGGGTGGGAGTGGTCGTTGCCGTGTTCGCCATCGTCTCCGCGGCGGTCATGGTGCGCATGCGCCGCGAGCCCGCCTCCTCGGGCGCCGTTGACGCCTTGCAGTCGTTGAAAGATTCGATCGCGCGCGAGGACTGGATCGCGGAGCAATTGCGTCTGGGGCGTGCCGGAAGTTTCCTCGCATTGTTTTCGATAGTCATGGTGACCGCCGCGCAGCTGCGATATGTCAGCGCCATTTCATCTCTCGGGCTGATAGCGGCAGGTGTTGCAGCTGCCTATGTGGCAGGTGCGTTGGTGTGGAACCTGGTGCTCACGCGGCGCGCGCGGGGTCGCCGGGCCCGGCTTCAATACTTCAGCGACAGGTTGAACTCATGAATACCGAACCACGATTTCATTCGCTCGACGCGGTCCGTGCCGGCGCACTGCTGCTCGGCATCGTGCTGCACGCGACCATGTCTTTCCTGCCGGGTTTCCGCGAGGTCAACTGGCCGCTTTCCGATGCCTCCACCAGCTCGGGACTCGGCGTGCTGTTCTTCGTGATCCATGTGTTTCGCATGTCGCTGTTCTTCATCATCGCGGGGTTCTTTGCACGGGTACTGCACCAACGGCTCGGTACGGGAGGCGTTCTAAAGAATCGGTTACGGCGCATCGGCCTGCCGTTGATCGCGTTTTACCTGCTGGTGATGCCGCTCACCATCGTGGCGTTCATCTGGGGCGCGCGACAGCTCGGTATCCAGGGTCCTCCCGTCATGGCGCCGCCATTTCCGGTCGTCGGTCCGCCGGTGCCATGGGGTCATCTGTGGTTTCTCTACCTGCTGCTGGTGCTCTACTCGCTCGTGCTGCTCGGCCGCTCGGTCGTCGTGCGGCTGGACGCGAATGGCGTACTGCGTGCGGCGATTGGCCGCGTGCTCGCATCCACCATCAAGACCCGCCTGGCACCGCTGCTGCTGGCAGTGCCCATCGCGGCTTCGCTTCATGCGAGTCCGTGGTGGCACCAGTGGATGGGCATTCCAGCCCCCATCCTGGGCCTGGTGCCTAACTTCCCGGCGCTGCTGGCGTACGGTGGCGCGTTCCTCGTTGGCTGGTTTTTTCATCGACAACAGGACTGCCTGCGCCTGCTTGCAACCGACTGGCGGCTGTACGTCGCGGGCGCGCTGTTCGGCACCATGACCGCTCTCTACATCGTGGGAACTACGCCCAGGTTCGGCCCGCTGAATCTCGATAGCGTCGAACGCCTGGGCTTTGCCGGCGCCTACACGTTTGCCCTGTGGTGCTGGTCATTCGCGGTCATTGGCATGGGCGTGCGCTATCTCGATGCGCCGAGCGGCCGATGGCGCTATCTCGCGGATGCGTCGTACTGGATGTACCTGATCCACATGCCCATCGTGTGCCTGCTGCAAGCCTGGCTGCTGCGCTGGCCACTGCATTGGTCTGTGAAGCTCGCTGTGATTCTGGCGATCACCGCAGCGATTTTGCTGTCGAGCTACCGCTACCTGGTGCGGGCAACCTTTGTGGGGAAGTTTCTCAACGGCCGCAGGTATCCGCATCCGGTTGCGACTGCGCGCATGTCCCCGGATCCTGCGACCTGATTGGCACACGCGGCCCGCGGCAGCGTCGCTTCTCGACGCAATGAAACCGCATCGACGGCGCAGCCGGCTATCTAATCGCCGCGTAGCGCGCCTCCGAGAAGCCGACGAGCAGTGTCCGGCCCCGCTCGAGCACCGGCCGTTTGATCATGGAAGGTTGCTCGAGCATGAGCTCGATCGCCTTCCGTTCGTCGATGTTCTGTTTCTCCTCGTCCGGCAATTGACGGAACGTGGTCCCGCCACGATTGAGCAACACTTCCCAGCCGACGGCGTTGGCCCAGGCTTCGAGCTTCGCGCGACTGATGCCGGCGACCTTGTAATCGTGGAAATCGTGGAGCACCTCATGCGCGTCGAGCCAGCTCCGCGCTTTTTTCATGGTGTCGCAATTCCTAATGCCATAGATAGTTATTCTCATGACAGACAATTGCCCAAAAACAGTAAAGGTTTCAATATGCCGCGATGAACTCTTCCGACGCACGCGGGTACCGCCTCAGTTCCATCGACATGTTGCGTGGCCTGGTGATCGTCATCATGGCCATCGACCACACGCGGGACTTCTTCAGCACGTCGATGTCGATCGATCCCATGAGCGACCCGAACGTGAGCCTGCCGCTGGCATTCACGCGCTGGATCACCCACTTCTGCGCGCCGGTTTTCGTGTTGCTCTCCGGCACCAGCGCCGGTCTCATGGTGGCGCGCAAGACTCCCGCGGAGTTGAGCAGGTTCCTGCTGACGCGCGGCCTGTGGCTGATCTTCGTCGAGATCTTCATCATCTCGACGGCGACCAGCTTTTCGCCCGGCGGCATCGAGCAACTGGGCGGCAAGACGCTGGCGTTCATGCAGGTCATCTGGGCCATCGGCGCCAGCATGGTGCTGCTGTCGGCGCTGCAATTCCTCGGCCGCAAGGTGTGCCTCGCATTGGGAGTATTGATCGTGCTCGGCCACAACGCGCTCGACGGCCACTGGCCGGTGAGCGCCGGCATCGTCGACACCAGCCCGCCGCTGTGGGCCGCGCTGCACGTGAGCATGTCGAAGGTCGGCGGCCCGTTCCACTTCCTGTTCCTGTATCCGCTGCTGCCGTGGCTCGGCGTCATGCTGCTCGGCTTCGGCGCCGCGGGGTTGTTCGAGCGCGAAGCGCAGGCGCGCAATCGCGCGTTGCTGATGTGGGGCTTGGGTATCACCGCCGGATTCGTCGTCCTGCGTTTCATCGACAACTACGGCGAACCCAATCAGTGGGAGCCGCATGCGCGCGGCGCGGCGACGCTGATCGACTTCCTCAACACCACGAAGTATCCGCCCAGCCTGCAGTTCCTCGCCATGACACTGGGGCCGGCAGCGATCTTCTGCGCGTTTGCCGACCGCATGCGCGGCTTCTTCAAGGACACGTTCGTGATGTTCGGCCGCGTGCCGTTTGCGTTCTACGTGGCGCACTTCTACCTGCTCCATACGCTGAGCCTGTTGTTAGGCCTCATGCAGGACATTCCCGTGCGCGATCTGCTGACGTTCCCGCCGTTCTATCCGAAGAACTACGGCGTCTCACTACCCCTGGTTTACGCCGTCTGGGCGCTGGTCGTCGCGCTGCTGTATCCATTCTGCCGCTGGGTCGCGAACGTCAAGGCGCGCAGCCGCGCGTGGTGGCTGAGTTACGTCTGATCGCTTCGGGTCAGGCACATGGCGTGCCGCGCGGCACGCGCGTGGTCTGCGCGAACGGCGCGACGGCGCCGGCCGCCAGATAGGCCTCGAGCTTCTCGGGCCGGTAGTCGGCGAAGAGATTGCGCCGGTCCATGGCCGCCTGGTGCACGCATTCGCCATGCGCCGCGAACTCGCCGATCGGCCGGTGGTGCTTGCCACCCAGCACCTGGTATTTGAAGCTGAACGACTCGTGTTTCTCCGAGTTGAAGCAGGGCCTGAAGAACCCGAGGTAGTTCGAGTCGAGATCGAGGCCGCAGTTTTCGGCTTTCTCCGCAATCCAGTGCAGCGCTTCGTTCGCCAGCCCATCGGGCGCGTAACTGCCGCCGACGCCTGAGTGGACGCCCGGAAACCAGGCCTGTTCGAGCCCGCCGCTCCAGCCGGCCGGCTTCTCCCACAGAGTCGGAGTGAACGGTTTGCGCAATTCGTCGATGGCCAGCGCGTGATAGGCGTTCTCGATGGTCGGGTTCAGTTTCACGTCGTGATAATCGTATTTCTTCTTGTTGAGGATCTGTCCCATCGCGCCAGGCGCGCCAAGCGCTCCCACGGTGTCCCACACGCCGATGAAGCGGATCTTCGGGCAGGGGCGTTTGTTCCGTATGTGCCGGTGCGCGTGTTTCCACTGTTCCGAGTCGTCGGCACACAGACTCTGGTAGCAGGCGTACAAGTCGGGTACGAAGTAGTCGTCGTCTTTTTCCACCAGTCCGATGCGATGCATGAAGCCCGCGAGCGTACGCACCGTGAACGCGCCGCGGCTGAAGCCGAAAAAGAACAGCTCGTCACCAGGTAGATAGTTGTAGGCGATGAAGCGGTAGAGGTTGCGGATGTTGTCTTCGATGCCGTCGCCGAAGGCGCCGCCCGTCACCTTGTCCATGGGACCGCTCGTCCCGAGGCCATCGTGATAGCAGACCACCTGGTCGACGCCCGCGGTGGTTCGCGGCAGTACCGCGCGCGCGATCTTGGTGACATTGGTGGGGCGGCGCTTGCCGGTCTTCTCGTCGGTCTGGTCGCGCAGATTCCAGGTGCCGTCGGCACAGATCACGATGCGCTTCATAGTTTCACCACGATTCCGGCCTTGTTCCCGGGGGGATAACGCGTCGCGTATTTCGCACCCGGCTGCTTCGAGCCCGCTTCCCAGCGCTTGTTGAACTTCGAGCGGTAGTTGAACCACAGCGTTGGCTTGCGCCGCGAGCCCTTGATGACGGCCTGCACGGCCTCGGGGTCAGGGTGGTTGAACTTGTCGCCGTTGCTGCTGAACAGCCAGTGTTTTGCGTCGACGAGCTCGAAGAATTCCGGAGTGATGTTGTTCTTGCTGCCGTGGTGCGACATCTTCACGGCGTCCACCTTGAGCGGGCTGTCGTTCGTCGCGCCGAGCCGCTTCAGCGAGGCGCACACCACTTTCATGTGCGCGTCGGCGAGCAACAGGCAGCTCTTGCCGCGGAACTCGGCCAGGAACGCGATGCTGCTGCCGTTGGCAGTGCTCGGGTCGCCGCCCTTGAGCATCTTGCGCAGCTTGGCCGACAGATCCAAAGGCCCCAGCGTGAGTTCTTCGTCGGGATGGAACTTGTTGGCCTCGACCAGCTGCGCCCACGCGCCGTCGAGATCGCCGGGTTCGATCTCCCACTTCTCGGCGTTCTTGCGCCAGTCCTTCAACAGCTTGGCGAGCGACGCCGCGCTCGGTGACAAGAGCGTGAGATTCATGCCGTCCTCGAGCGTCACGCGGTCGCCGGGCAGCTTCTCGACGCACACGGCACGGCCGGCGAAACGCGTATTCCACTTCTCGCCGGCGCGCTGCCGGATCAGCGCGCTCATGAATTCGCCTTCGCGGCCGCCAAGGACATTGGCCTCGTCGATGTGCCGCCAGCCGTTGAACCAGATTTCCTCTGGCGCGATCGGCCAGCGCGCCACCGGCGGCGCGAGCAGCCGGATCATGCCCTCGACGTGATCCGTGTCGACGTGGGTCACGACCAGCAGCTCGACGCGCTGATCACCTTCAGGAAACCTGGATAGCCGCGCGTTCACATCCGCGAACGCGTGGACCGGCCCCGCGTCGATGAGCAGGCGGCGCGTGCGCGTGTCGCCGTATTCCACCAGCAGGGCATCACCGTGAAAGGCGGGGAGCATCTCGATACGCAGAAAGGGATTGGCCATGGGAATCCTCAGTGCTTGATTTGCCAGTCCGCATCACCGTAGGCAATGAGGCACAGCGGCATGAGCTGATCATCGAGCAGCGCCTGGCGTTTTATGGCACGCAAGGCCTCGCCCACGCGCTTGGGTGCCGCGCCACCCCCGGCTAACAAGCCGGCCACCAGACTTTCGCCCACCTGCACCGCATGCTCTCCGAGCACCGTGGCGATCGTCGCGATGACGATGGCTGCGCCACGCGCGCGAAACATCGCGGCGTGATTGCCGTAGTCGTCGGCGGTGCCCACGGTGTCGCAGCCGAGCAGCGCCACGAGCGGGGGTGGATCCTGTGCGACCCCGCGGATGTGTGTCTCACGCAGCAGCACCGACTTCAAGATCCTGCCGCCGAGCTCGAGGCTGGCCGTGAGACCCTCGCCATCGTTGTGAGCCAGCGCGATCAGTAGTTTGGGCCGGGCGCGCTGCACACACTTGACCCATTCGTCCCAGTTCCCGGCCTGTTCAGGTTCCTTGCCCCCGGCTTTTTTCAAGGCTTTTGCCAGCGCCTTGAGCTGCGGCGCCTTCACGCGATCACTCGCACCGTACACGCTGACTCCACCCAGCTCGAGCGCCGGCCGAGCAGCCGATGCTTCCGACTGCAGGAACATCTCGCGTCCCGTAGCGGTGAGCTCAGGGCTCAACGCATGTCGTTCGATGACCTTCTGCAGACCCCAGAACCCCATCGGACATACATGTTTGCCCGAGGATTTGTCGCAGCTCGTGGCGCAGGCACCTTTCTCGACGCCCTTGCGCCACTTCGGACACAGCTTGGCATCATCCTCGGGCGCGGCATGATCGAAGATGAACTCGAACGGAATCACCGCGTCGAGTTTGGTGCTGATGACCTGCAGGTATTCCGCCTTGGCCAGCTCCGGGCGGTTGCCGTTGGCGTTGATCTGCTGTTCGACCAACAACACATGCAGCAAGCTGCCCGCCTGCGCGAGCTGCACGAGCAGCGCGCGTCCTTTTTCCACATCGAGGCCGCCGGCGTAGTCGGCCGCCGATTTCGCGACCGGCGCGAGCCTGGCGCTGATGGTCTGCGCGATCTTCTTGCTCTGGCTGAGATCCGACAGCCACGCATGTTTGCCCGCGAGGCCCACGGCGAGCGGGCGGCCCGTCGAGGTGTGATTGAGCACGAATGCCAGATCGAACTGGCGCCGCTCCTTGAGCTCACCGAGCGACTGCCGCACGGGAATGAATTCGGCGAGAGCCGGCGCGACACCTTCCTCGAGCGGCGGCTCTTCGGGTTGCACGCTGGCGCGCAGCACCGCGGTCTGGATCACGCGCCCGCGATGCAACACCGTGATGCGCCCCTCGAAGCTCGCGCTGCGTCCCTGCGGCTTGAAGTTGAATTCGGTCTCGGTGCTCGCGCCGTCGCGCGGTAGTTTGATCGTGCCGGTCAATGGCTCGCGCAGGTGCTCGGGCTCGGTCAACCACACCGTGAGCGTCCATTGATCGAGGTGTTGCGGCAGTGCCGCCAGCGGAAACGCGCTGGGCAGTGAATCCCATGCGCGCTCGGGCGGGCCGATGCGCACGCGTACCAGCGCAGGCAGGCCGGCGAAGAAACCGTTGCGCGCCTCCTGAAATTCACCGCCGCGCCGCACGAACGAGCGCTGCTGCAGGAAACGCGCGGCGCGTTGCTGTTGTTCCTCGGCCGTCACTTCAGCCGCTTCCACCGCGTCGGCCACGGTCGCGAGCGTGGACCCGCCATCGCCTTCATGATCGAACGGAATTGAGGCGGGATCGAGTGTCAGCGCGCGAGCCACCATGCGCGGAACGGGCGGTGCGGCGGCTTCACCACGGCCGGTGCCCTGTCCGCCGGGCGCTGGCGCCATCGGCGCGGGAGCAGCCATCGGTGGCATGGGTGGCGGCGCCGCACGCGGGCGCATCGCTTGTTGACCCTGCTGTTGCAGGTCCCGTTGGAGGCGAACTTGTTCCGCCTGCTGCCGCTCACGCTCGAGGCGCGCCTGATCCGCCGGCTGCGCACCCACGCCACGTTTCTCCCATCGCTCGGTGGGTCCGAGCGCTGACAGGTCGATCTGCGCACCGGCGGGCAGCGCTTGCGCGCGCTGTGACAATCGCTCCGTGAGGTCCGAGAGCTGGAAACTGACGAGTGGCTCGGTGTACGCGGCGAACGTATCGAGGCGTGCAAGTTTTGCGTCGGAGCGCCTCGACCCGAGCGACCTCTCGATCGCGATGTCGAACGGCGCGGAGTGGGAGATCTCCGCCACGAACTGGTTGATGCCAAAGGCGAGATCGCCGCCTGCCATGGGCGCGCGCATCAAGGCATAGCCGCTGGCATGCAGCTCGATGAGCGCCGCATCGAGCCGGCTCTTGTCGGCGGAGTAGTCTTCGCTGCCCGCGTCGAGCAGCAGCACGAAATGCGTCTTGATTTCCGCGACCAGCGCGAGCAGTTCTGCCAGCAGCACCCGTGGCGCTCCGCGATACACCAGCACGTCGCAATTGGCATCGTCACGGCCCAGCGCCATTTTCCGGGTGAGCGAATTGGCAGGCCAGTTGCCGCGCACCGTGTCGATTACGCCTTCGCCGGCGTTACCGGGAATGAATCCGAGGCGCAGCGGCCAGGAGACATCGACAGGCGCGCGCGCACGTGGCGGTAACCTGAACGACACAGACTCGGCGCCCGGTTTCGTTTCGTGAAGCAGTCTAAGCCACGGCAGGACGGGCTCCGCGGCCGGAAACGCCACGATCGACAGGCGCGGCGGCACCTTGCAGACGAGCGACCACGCGTCCGCCCATTGTTCGGGAGTGCCGAAATCGCGAGCCGCCGTCTGCTCGAGCGGGAACGCCCACGGCAGCCGCGCGCGAGAACCCAGCTTCGAGACCGCGGCGTCGAGCGCCGTGATGCGGTCCGGATATTGCAGCATGTGCGGTTGTGCAACGCCCAATGCCGCCCAGGCGTTCGCGAACTGTGTGTCGTCTAGATCGATGCCCCAGCGCTGCCAATAGTCGAACTTCGTCACGGCCACTCCCTTCCGCGTACTAGTTAGAGACCCATCTTACCCCGTGCGTGCCCGGCATGGCGAGCGCCAAGGCGCGCAGTCCCGCATGGTCGTGAGCCATGTTTGGTAGCTAGTCCTTGAGCGCCGGGGAGCTGCGCAACAAGAGCGTCAGGATGGAGCCGATCATCAGGATTCCGGCGAGCAGGAACAGGCCGCTCTCGAACGTTCCACTGGCGTCCTTGAGGTACCCGACCGCGAACGGTCCTATGAAGCCGCCGACGGCGCCCATGGCATTGATCAGGGCGATGCCGGCCGCAGCCGAGCCGCCCGTCAGAAATTTCCCCGGCAATGCCCAGAACGGGCCGCGCGTGCCGTAGTCGCCGACCGCGGCCACGGTGAGCGCGATCATCGCGGGGATCGGCGATTTGAGTATTGCGGTGGCGCAGAAACCAAGCGCGCCGATGGCGGTCGGAATCGCGACGTGCATGAATCGTTCGCCGCTGCGGTCGGAGCTGCGTCCGATCAGCACCATGCCAATTGCCGCCGCGATGTATGGCAGTGCAGAAATGAAGCCGACTTCCAGATTGGTGAAGCCGGACAGGCCTTTGACGATGGTAGGCACCCACAGCGTGAGGCCATAACTACCTGTCTGGCAGCAGAACATGATGAGAGCCAGCAGCCAGACAGTGGGATGCTGGAGCGCTTCCGCTATCCCCACGCGCTGCCGCGCCTGCGCCATCTGGTGTTCGGCTTCGATGGTGCGGCTCAGCCACTCTCGTTGTTCGGCCTTGAGCCACTTCGCGTCTCCTGGCTTCTCAGTCAGGAAGCCCAGCACCACGAAGCCCAGGAACACGGCGGGCAGGCCCTCCGCCAGGAACATCCATTGCCACCCATGCAGCCCGAGGTGGCCTTCGAAGCCTAACAACCATCCGGACAGGGGACCGCCGAAGACGATGGAGAGCGGGATGCCGATCATGAACCAGGAAACGGCCTTCGCCCGTTGCGGACGCGGGAACCACTGGCTCAGGTAATAGATGATGCCGGGCAAAAAACCGGCCTCCGCCGCTCCCAGCAACAGGCGCATCACGTAGAAACTCATCTCGCCCTGCACGAACATCATGCCGGCGGAAATGAGTCCCCAGGTGATCATGATGCGTGCGATCCAGCGGCGCGCACCGAATCGCACCAGGAACAGATTGCTGGGAATTTCGCAGGCGGCGTAGGCAAGAAAGAAGATGCCGGCGCCGAATCCGTAGGCTGTTTCGCTCAAGCCCAGGTCGGAGTTCATCTGCAGCTTGGCGAAGCCGACGTTGACGCGGTCGAGCCACGAGATGATGTACAGCAGTAGCAGAAAGGGCAGCAGGCGCCACGTCACGCGCTTCATGGTCGCGCGCTCGAGTTCCGTCATTGTCGTGTGTGGCACCCAGACGCTCCCAGCATGAGTCGCGGCAGTGTAGGGGATATTATTGCCGCCAGCCTCAAGTTTGCCGGGAGAAGAACATGGACGAGCCAGCGGGCGATTGGGTCGACGTCGGCGCGGCCGCGGATTTCAAACGCGCACCGCTGCGTGAGGCAAAACTCGGCGAACGGCTGATTGCGGTGTCATTCAAGGACGGAAAGTTTGGCGTCATCTCCAACGTCTGCAATCACGTCGGCGGGCCGCTCGGCAAGGGCCGGCTGGATGGAGAGTTCGTGGTCTGCCCATGGCATCAATACAAGTTTCATCGCTGCACGGGTGAGGGCGAGCCCGGCTACGAAGCAGACAAAGTTCCCGGCTACGGGGTGCGCGAAGAGAACGGCCGGTTGTTAGTTACCGCCAAACCCACCAGCAAGCGCGGTCACCTTCCGCACGACCCGCATCCGCTGACGCGCCCCACGGTGCGGGCACCCGGTGCCTTGCGCGTGGGCGGCATCTCCACCACCGCCATGGACGCCAAGAACCCGCGCTTCTCGACCTCGGAGCATTTGTTAGGCGTGGCGCTCGAGCACGCGGGCACGGCTCTCGGCGCCGAGACGAAGCAGATCAAGCTCAACGAGCTCAGGTTTCGCAATTGCGAGGGCTATTACTCCAAGGCCGCCAAGGCCTGCACCTGGCCATGCTCCATCACGTCGATGGATTCAACCGATCAGCTCGACCAGGTATACGAAATGGCCGTGCACTGGGCCGACATCCTGCTCATCGCCACGCCCATTCGCTGGGGCGCCGCGAGCTCGCTGTACTACAAGATGGTCGAGCGGATGAACTGCATCCAGAACCAGATCACCTTGAACAACAAGGTGCTCATCAGGAACAAGGTGGCCTGCTTCATCATCACCGGCGGTCAGGACGGCATCCAGGCCGTGGCCGGGCAGATGATGGGCTTTTTCAGCGAAATCGGGTTCCTTCTGCCGCAATTCCCGTTCATCGCGCATTCGCTTGGCTGGGAGTTCGAGGAGATGGAGCGGAACATGGATTTTGTGAAGGGAAGCGAAGGCTTGCGGGCCGGCGCGCGAGACCTCGTGACGCGGGCATCGGAGATGTCGAAGTGTCTGCTGGAGCGCGAGATCGCGCATGCGAGCATCGAGCGGGGCGGGAGAAAGGCGTCGGCGTAGCGTCGTCAGATCGCGAGCCAACTCTTGACCAGGGCGGGAACGATCTTCGTCGCCGCCCCCGGCAGGAACTGGTAGCCGCGAGGTACATCGTCCATTGCGAGTGAGTTCAGGACTTTTTCTGCATCGTCGCGCGCGACGTCTACCAGTGACGCCGCGGGGTACACGGCGAGCGACGTGCCAACTACCAGCACTTTGTCCGCGGCCGCGACGTACTGGCGCGCTGCGTCCATGAACTGGGTCTCTTCGCCAAACCACACGATGTCCGGCCGAAGCTGCCTGCCATCCTCGCAAAGCCGCCCGAATTCGATTGGCGCGCCGTCGATACGATAACGCTTGCGCGACGGGCCGGTGCCGCGCGCGAATGCCAGCTCGCCGTGCACGTGCAAGACCTGGGTCGAGCCGGCGCGCTCGTGCAGCGCGTCGACGTTCTGTGTCACGACGACCACGGTGAACTTCTTCTCGAGCGCGGCGATGGCGATGTGTGCCGCGTTTGGCTGCGCTGCCCATGCCTTCGCACGGCGTTCGTTGTAGAACGCGAGCACGAGTTCAGGTTGCTTGCGCCAGCCTTCGGGGCTGGCGAGTTCCTGCCAGGAGTATTGATTCCACAATCCTGCGGAGTCGCGGAAGGTGGGCAGGCCGCTCTCGGCGGAGAGGCCGGAGCCCGATAACACGACCACCTTGTTGGCAACCGCGCTCAATGGCGCACGATCGGCCTTTGTGCAGCGAACTTCGCCTTGATCGGATCGACCAGCAACATGACGAGAATTGCGCCGTCGACCATGTTGAACAAAGCATCGAGCGCTGACTGCAACGGCCCCAACAGCATTGACCCACCTGGCGGAATCAGAGCGAGTCCTACCACGATGGTGCCGATGAAGGTGACGCGCGCCCAGCTCCGAAACATCAGCATGCCGATACACGACGCGACATGAGCGGCAAGGAGTCCCACCAGCAGCGCGCCCAGCGCAATTTGCGTGCTCAGCGGGCCTGTATCGAGATTGCGGTACAAGGGGCCGGCACCTTCACCATCTAGATACGCGGTGACCGCCTCGGGGAGCGCCGGCTCGTAGAACGCAGCGACGGCAGTGAAGATGACCAGTGCCAACGAACCCAGCACCAGAAACCGAAATACCTTGGTCGTTTCCATCGCCCACCCTTCGCGAACCCTGCGCCAACTATGCCTTGGCTCGTTCCCCGAATGACAGCGAAGTCTGGCGCTGCGACTGTGATTGCGACTGGCCCTGGCCATTCATGCGCAACACTCCCGATATGTCGCCCGAGGGGAAGTAGATCTCGGCCAGACGCCCGTGCACGTTGTGGATGCGCAGCTGGATGTTGTCGATGAGCTCGTGAAGCCCGGGCTGATCCAGGGTAGCTAGCGGCGCGCGCCCGATGAACTTGGCGGCCCCTTCGAGGACTTCCAGCACGCTTTCGCTGCGTGGCAATGGGGTCAGCGAGCTCTCGAGCTGCGTGAGGCAATAAAGGCAGGAGCGTGGAAACTGATCGTCGCGGAGCAGGAACTGCAGCACGTCGGTGCGCTTTACGCGCGTGCGCATCTTCAGGCGGTACATCTGGTAACCGGACAGCGACTTCAACACGCTCATCCATTGCACGGTCTCGAAGGGCCGCAGCTCGGGCGTCTCCGCCGGCAGCAGCTGCGCCGAGCGCACGTCGACGATGCGGCTGGTCATGTCGGCGCGCTCGAGATTGCGCCCCAGCGTGCTGAAGGTGTGCGCGTCGTTGCGATTCATGGTGCCGTCGAGCATGCCGGACAGCGTCTGCAGGGTGACGACGATGCGCTTGAGGAAATCGAAACGCGTGCGCTTGTTGATCCCGGTGGAGAGGTCGCGGGAGAACTCCGCGAAAAACTCGTTGAGCAGCTCCCAGGCTTCGGTGGGCAGGATCTCGCGCAACGTGCGCGCGTTCTCCCGTGCGGCCGTGAGCGAGGAACAGATCGACCCGGGGTTCTGCTTGTCGGCGATCAGGAAGTGGACGACGTCGCGCTCTTCGCCTTTGGTTCCCTTGTCTTTGAACTGGGCGTCGAACTCGGCGCGATTGCCGGAGATATCCACCAGCGGCAGCCAGCCCGGCGCGATGCCGCCGGGAAGGTCGAGCAACAGGTTGGTGTTCACGCCGATGATGCGCGCGGTGTTCTCCGCGCGTTCCAGATAGCGCGAGAGCCAGTAGACGTTTTCCACTACCCGGGCGAGCATTTAACTGTCCGTATCCACGATCCACGTGTCCTTGCTGCCGCCGCCCTGCGATGAGTTCACCACCAGCGAGCCTTTGCGCAGCGCCACGCGCGTGAGTCCGCCCGTGGTCACGGCGGTTTGCGGGCCGGAAAGGATGAACGGCCGCAGATCCACGTGGCGCGGCTCGAGCTTGTCGTTCACCAGTGTCGGTACGGTAGATAGCGTGATGATGGGCTGCGCGATGAAGCTGCGCGGGTCGGCCTTGAGCGAATCGGCGAACCTGGCTCGTTCGCCCTTGGTGGACATGGGTCCCATGAGCATGCCGTAGCCGCCCGAGCCGTCGACCGGTTTCACGACCAGCGTCTCGAGGTTGCCGAGAACGTGGTCTAACTGCTTGGCCTCGCCGCAACGCCACGATGGCACGTTCGGCAGGATGGCATCCTCGCCCAGGTAGTACTTGATCATGTCGGGCACGTACGTATAGACGAGCTTGTCGTCGGCGACGCCGGCGCCCGGCGCATTGGCGAGCGCCACTTTGCCTGCCGCCCAGGCACGCATGATGCCGGGCACGCCGAGCGATGAATCCTTGCGGAAAACCTCCGGGTCGAGGAAGTCATCGTCGATGCGCCGGTAGATGACGTCCACGCGTGTCCAGCCGCGCACCGTCTGCATGTAGACGCAGTCGTCGCTATCCACCGCGAGATCCCGTCCTTCGACCAGCTCGCAGCCCATCTGGCGCGCGAGATAGGCATGTTCGAAGTACGCCGAATTGTAGATGCCCGGCGTGAGCACCACGACTTCGGGCCGCGTTTCCTTGCGCGGCGACAGCGCGCTCAACATGTCGTAGAGCTGGGATGGATAGTCGTCCACCGGCAGGATTGCCGCGCTCTCGAACAACTCGGGGAACACCCGCTTCACCACCTGGCGGTTCTCGAGCATGTAGGACACGCCCGAGGGAACGCGCAGGTTGTCCTCGAGCACGTAGACCGTGCCGTCCTTGTCGCGGATCAGGTCCGAGCCGCAGATGTGCGCCCAGGTGCCGGACGGTGGCACGATGCCGCAAGCGTTGGCGCGGTAATTCTTGGAGGTGGCGATTATCGAGGCCGGCATGAGGCCGTCCTTGATGAATTTCTGCTCGTGGTAGACGTCGTTGATGAAGAGGTTGAGCGCGGCGGCGCGCTGGATCAGGCCCGCCTCGATCTTCTGCCACTCCTTGCGGGTGATGGTGCGGGGAATGATGTCGAGTGGCCAGGCGCGATCGATGGAGCCGTCCTGCTCGTGATAGACGGTGAACGTGATGCCCATGGCCTTGATGGCCAGCTCAGCCGCCTGCTGGCGCACGGCGATCTCGCCGCCATCCATATCCGTCAAATAACGCATCAGCTGACGCCCGGCTGCGCGTGCGCCGCCACCGGGGCCCACGAGCTCATCGTGGCATCCAGGGGAAGGGTATGACGTCCAGTCGGTTTTCATTGTTGGTGGCTGTGCCCGACCCAAAAATACCAGAGCCAAAATCCGCCGTTCAAAAAAGTGCGTAACCGCAGTGTGCGCGCATCCCGATGGTGCCGGCGGTGCGTTTTTGGCGCAATTTGGTGCGGGCGTGGCTAACAGACGTCCTGTGTAGAATGCCGGCGTGTCCATACACGTTGCACTCAACCACGTAACGCACTATCGCTACGACCGCCTCGTGGCGCTCGGGCCACAGGTCGTCCGGCTGCGGCCGGCGCCGCATTGCCGCACGCGCATCCTTTCCTATTCGCTCAACGTCACGCCGGGCAAGCACTTCATCAACTGGCAGCAGGATCCCGAGGCTAACTACCTCGCGCGTTTCGTGTTCCCCGAAAAAACACAGGAACTGCGCATCGAGGTGGACCTGGTCGCCGAGATGGCGGTGCTCAACCCGTTCGATTTCTTCCTCGAGCCGTACGCGGAGACTTTTCCGTTCGCCTATCAGGGCGCGGAGAAGCGCGACCTGGCGCCGTATCTGGTGATGTTCCGCGGCGAACCTCTGTTCAAGGAATACCTGCGCACCATTCCGCGCGAACGCAAACGCACCATCGACTTCCTCGTCGAGCTCAACGCCAAGCTCGCGAACGACATCAAGTATCTGATCCGCATGGAGCCCGGCGTGCAGACGCCCGAGCTCACGCTGCTCAAGAAATCCGGGTCGTGCCGCGACTCGTCCTGGCTGCTCGTGCAACTCATGCGGCACATGGGCCTCGCGGCGCGGTTCGTGTCTGGTTACCTCATCCAGCTCACCGCCGACATGAAGTCGCTCGATGGCCCGTCGGGTCCGGAGAATGATTTCACCGACCTGCACGCCTGGTGCGAAGTCTATCTACCGGGCGCCGGCTGGATCGGCCTCGATCCCACCTCGGGCCTGCTGGCCGGAGAAGGCCATATTCCGCTGGCCTGCACGCCCGAGCCACTGGCCGCGGCGCCGGTCACCGGCGCGGTCGATGAGGCCGAAGTCGAGTTCGAGCACCACATGGGAGTGGAACGGATCTGGGAAGCGCCACGCGTCACCAGGCCCTACACCGAGGAACAGTGGACCGAGATCGAGAAGCTGGGTCACGCGATCGACGCGCAGCTGCTCACTGGTGACGTGCGGCTCACCATGGGCGGCGAGCCCACGTTCGTGTCGGTGGACGATCCCGACGGGCCCGAGTGGAACACCGCGGCGCTCGGGCCGGAAAAACGCCGCCTGGCGATCGAGCTTTACGGTCGCCTCAAGGAAAAATACGCGCCGCAGGGACTCGCCCATTTCGGCCAGGGCAAGTGGTATCCCGGCGAGCAGCTGCCCCGCTGGTCGCTCAACTGTTTCTGGCGCCGCGATGGTGAGCCGGTCTGGACGAATCCCGCGCTGCTCGACGACGAGAAAGAGGATCGCGGCGTTACCGCCGCGGTCGCGGGCGTCTTTCTCGTCGGCGTGGCTGAAAGGCTCGGCCTGCCACCTGAATACGTTTTCGCGGCTTTCGAAGATGCCTTCTATTACCTGTGGCGCGAGCGCCGGCTGCCGGCCAACGTCGATCCGTTCGCATCCAGACTCGATGACGCCGTGGAACGAGCGCGACTGGCGCGGGTGTTCGAGCAGGGGCTCGACAGTGTCGTGGGCCACGTTCTGCCCGTCTCGCGTCACGTGAAAGGCGATCGCTGGCAAACGGGCGACTGGTTCCTGCGCCGTGAGCGTTGCTACCTGATTCCGGGCGACTCGCCGCTCGGGCTGCGGTTGCCGCTCGACTCGATGCCCTGGGTCAAGAAAGAAGACTATCCGTACACCAACCCGCCGGACCCGATGGCGCCACCAAATCCGCTGCCGGGGCAGGCGGAAATCCGCCGGCAGCTGCGTGAAACGGAGATTCGCGACGCCAAACTGGCAGCGACTCGCACCAGTGGCAAACAGCGCGATGGCGTCGTCTCGCCCGCCAGCGCGCCAGTGGCGCAGACCTCCGCCGCGCAGATCACGCGCACCGCGATGTGCGCCGAGGCGCGCAATGGCGTGCTCTACATCTTCATGCCACCCACCGACAAGCTCGAGGATTACCTTGAGCTCGTGGCAGCAGTCGAGGCCACCGCGCAGAGCATGAATACAAAGGTGGTGCTGGAAGGTTATGAGCCGCCGAAAGACGCACGCCTCAACCGCTTCAGCGTGACGCCGGACCCCGGCGTCATCGAGGTGAACATCCATCCTTCGGGCAGCTGGGACGATCTCGTCGACCGGACCACGCACCTGTATGATGCCGCTCGCCGGACCCGCCTAACTACCGAGAAGTTCATGATCGACGGCCGTCACACGGGCACCGGCGGCGGCAACCACTTCGTGCTCGGCGGCGCGACACCGGCCGATTCGCCGTTCCTGCGCCGGCCCGACCTGTTGCGCAGCCTGCTGGCGTACTGGCACAACCATCCAGCGCTCTCGTACCTGTTCAGCGGCCTGTTCGTGGGACCGACCTCGCAGGCGCCGCGCATCGACGAAGCGCGCAATGATTCATTGTACGAGCTCGAGCTGGCTTTCAAGCAGCTGCCGCCCATCGGCCAGCAGACGCCGCCGTGGACCGTGGATCGGCTGTTGCGCAACCTGCTCATCGACGTCACCGGCAACACCCATCGCTCCGAGTTCTGCATCGACAAGATGTTCTCGCCCGACGGCAACACCGGGCGCCTGGGGCTGCTCGAGATGCGCGCCTTCGAGATGCCGCCACATGAGCGCATGAGCCTCACGCAGCAACTCATGTTGCGTTCGCTCATCGCGCGATTCTGGCGCGAGCCCTATCAACCGCCGCGCCTGGCGCGCTGGGGCACGGAACTGCACGACCGTTTCATGCTGCCGTATTTCGTCGAGCAGGACCTGGCCGACGTCATTGCCGAACAGAACGCCGCCGGTTTCGGCATCAAGAACGAATGGTTCGCGCCGCACTTCGAATTCCGCTTCCCGAAGTACGGTGATTTCGCCGCTCTCGGTGCCGAAGTGGAGTTGCGTCAGGCGCTCGAGCCCTGGCATGTGATGGGCGACGAGGGCGCCGCCGGTGGCGCGGTGCGTTACGTGGATTCGTCGGTCGAGCGGCTGCAGGTCAAAGTCACGGGCCTCGCGCCCGATCGTTTCACGCTCACCTGCAACGGACGACGAATCCCGTTGCGGCCCACCGGAACGGTGGGTGAGTTCGTGGCCGGCGTGCGCTACAAGGCCTGGCAACCGTACTCGGCGCTGCATCCGCTAATCCCGGCGCATTCGCCGCTCACCTTCGACCTGGTCGACACGTGGATGAACCGCTCCATGGGAGGCGCGCAGTATCACGTCGCGCATCCCGGCGGCCGCAGTTACGACACCTTCCCGGTGAACGCCTTCGAGTCGGAGAGCCGGCGCCTGGCGCGATTTGTCAGAATGGGTCACACGCCGAAACGGGTCACACCGCCGGTGGATTCGCCAAACATAGAATTCCCGTTCACTCTCGATCTGCGTAAAGTCTGATGAGTGACTTCCGCTACTGACATGCGCGCGGTACTCGAGCCCGCAGACCTTCAACGATACGACGAACTGAACGACGGCCATGGCGCGGTGCGCGCGCACTGGCGGCCGCTCATCGACCGCCTGCGCGCCGACGAGTCGCCCGACGCGGTGCGCCGCTCGCTCGAGCTCACGCGCCGGCTGGTCGTCGAGAACGGCGTCACCTACAACGTTTATGCGGATCCGCAGGGCGCCGATCGACCCTGGGCGCTCGATCCGCTGCCGTTCGTCCTGCCGGCCGCGGAGTGGCAGACGATCGAAGCGGGTGTGGCGCAGCGCGCGCGGTTGCTCAATGCGCTCCTGGCCGACCTGTACGGCCCGCAGCGCCTGCTGGCCGAAGGGCACATACCCGCCGAGCTGCCGTTCGGACATCCTAACTACCTTTGGCCCTGCCACGGTTTGCGGCCGGCCGACGGCACCTGGCTGCACTTCTATGCCGCGGACCTGGCGCGCGCGCCCGATGGCCGATGGTGGCTGCTGGCCGATCGCACCCAGGCGCCCTCCGGCGCCGGCTATGCGCTCGAGAATCGCGAGATTCTCGAGCAGGTGCATCCCGAGGCCATTCCCGACATGGCGGTGCGGCGGGTGCGCGGATTTTTCGGACACCTGCGCGAACGAATGCTCGACGCAGCGGGTGACGAGTCGCCGCTCGCCGTCATCCTCACGCCCGGGCCGTACAACGAAACCTATTTCGAACACGCCTACCTCGCGCGGCAGCTCGGCATGCCGCTGGTGGAAGGTCACGATCTCACGGTCCGCGGCGACACGGTGTTCCTCAAGACACTGGGCGGACTGCGCCGCGTGCACTCCATCCTGCGCCGCCTCGACGACGACTACTGCGATCCGCTGGAATTGCGCGGCGATTCCGCGCTCGGCGTGCCGGGCCTCATCGGCGCACTGCGCGCCGGCCGCGTCATGGTTTCCAACGCGCTCGGCACCGGTGTGCTGGAGTCCGCCGCCTGGCTCGGTTTCCTGCCGCCCATCGCCGAGCGGCTCATTGGCGAGCAGCTGCTTCTGCCGGAAATCGCCACGTGGTGGTTGGGCGAGAAGCCCGCGCTCGAATACGTGCTGGCCAATCTCGACCGCCTGGTCATCAAGCCTACCTACCCGAACCAGCGATTCGAACCCATGTTCGGCCGCGAGTTCGAAGGCAAAGCCCGCGAAATGCTCATCGAGCGCCTGCGCAACCGGCCTTATGCCTACGTGGCCCAGGAGCACGTGCGCCTGTCCCAGGCACCGGTGTGGAAATCCGCGGCCACGAACGAGCTCGGTACGCGCGCACTCACGATCCGCGTGTACGCGGTGGTCACGCGCAACGGTGTGCACGTCATGCCCGGCGGACTCGCGCGCGTGGCCAACGAAGCGGCCGCCGACGTGGTGTCCACGCAGCGCGGCGGCGGCGCCAAGGACATCTGGGTGCTTCGCGACGATCCGCACGTCGAAACCATCGTTCCTGATTCCCTGGCCGCGCAGTCCGGCAAATGGGCGAGCTTGCAGCGCCAGGACTACATTCCCTCGCGCCTGGTCGAGAACCTGTTCTGGCTCGGGCGCTACACGGTGCGTTGTGAGAGCAACGCGCGGCTGCTGTTGCGCACGCTGGCCGCACGCAGCGACGCGCGCGTCTGGGCGCATGCGGTGCAGGTATGCCGGAGCTTGCATGCCGTGCCCGAGTCGAGTGACATCGTCGACGCGCTGCGCACGCGCGACGCGCCGGGCTTGCCGGCCGACGTCAGGCATCTCGCGTGGTGCGCATCGCAGGTGCGCAACCGGCTGTCGGCGCGTTACTGGCGGGGCGTGGTGGGCCTGCAGCGCCAGATGCAGGAAGCAGCGGCGACGCGCGGCAGCAGCCGCGAAGTCTATGAGCGCGTGCTGCTCGCGCTCGCGGCGCTCACCGGATTTTCCGAAGAAGACATGATGCATGACCAGGGCTGGCGCGTCATGCGCCTGGGCAGGCGCATCGAACGCATGCAGTTCGTGGCCAACATCCTGGTGCGCCAGCTCGAGAGCCCCGATGCCACGCGACCCGAATCAGTGGAATGGCTGCTCGACGTCTGCGACAGCACGCCTATCTATCGCACCCGCTATCTCGGCGTTCCGCGCCTGTCGCAGATGCTCAACCTTCTGCTCTACGACGATGGACACCCGATGGCACTGGCCTTCCATCGGCGCTCCATCGATCGGGATCTCGACGACCTCGCGCGTTCGCTGGGCAGTGAACGTGAGCGCGGCGTGCCGGATGTCCCGCTGTTGCCTCAAGGCTCGGCCGACTTGCTCGACGCGCAAGGTGAAGCAGGCGAGGCGGCACGCACTGAGCTGGCTGGCGAGTTGGCCGGAGTCGCGGAGCGCACCGCGGATCTTTCCGACCGCCTGTCACGCCGCTATTTCGCGCTCATCGAATCCGACGCGCAGGCGCTCGCCACATGACCCACGCTGCATGAACAGACGATATCGCGTCCGCCACGAGACCAGCTACCAGTACGCCGCAGACGTCGTGCACTCGCACCATCTGTTGCACCTGGTGCCGCGTCCCGCGCCATACCAGGAGTGCCTGGAGCATGAAATCACGATCATTCCGGAGAATCACCGGCGCGTGAACGAGCTCGACGCTTTCGGCAATCCGATGATCCGCATCGAGCTGGCGCAGCCGCATCGCGAGCTGACGGTGGTGTCGCAGATGCAGATCGAAGTGCATACGCGCCCGGCGGTGCCGCCCGATACCACCGAACCCTGGGAGAAGTTGCGCGACTCGTTCGCCTACCGTGGTGCGTGGCCGTCGCGCGATCAGCTCGACGCGGCGCGGTTCCGGCACGAGTCTCCGCACGTGCGGCTCAAACAATCATTTACTGACTATTCCGCCGCGTGTTTCCCTGAAGAAGGGCCGATCCTCGCCTGCGCGGAGGCCTTGAGCGGCACGTTGCACAAGGACATCAAGTACGTACCCGGCGTCACCACCGTCAGTACCTCGCCGACCGAAGTTCTGGAGACCCGCCGCGGTGTCTGCCAGGACTTCGCGCATCTCATGATTTCCTGCCTGCGTTCGCGCGGCCTGCCGGCGCGCTACGTGAGCGGTTACCTGCGCACCAACGCCGCACAGGCTGACGGTACCGGGAAGTTGGTCGGCGATGCCGCATCGCACGCCTGGGTGTCGGTGTGGAGCCCGCCCTATGGCTGGATCGAATTCGACCCGACCAATGGGTGTTTCGCCGGCACCGACCATATCGCCGTCGCCTGGGGTCGGGATTTCGGCGACGTCTCGCCGCTACGCGGCGTGATCCTGGGTGGCGCCGATCACAAGTTGTCGGTCACTGTACTCGTGGAGCCGATGGTTTCGCGTAGCTTGCCGGCATCCGCCGAGCGCACGTAACGCAGGATATTGCGCCACCTTCGGCCAGCGCTTTGCAGACCGAACCAGTAGACGCTTCGGCATGCGCCGGTCAAAAGTTTTGCGGGTGCCGGGCCATGTCGGCCGAGTACATCGACTTGATCTTCGGCAGGTCGGCCGCGGCGTCGCCGGTTGGCAAGAAGGGCGGCAGAATCATCACCAGCTTGTCGCGGTAGTTCAACGCCACCGGCACGATGGGAACATTGGCTTCGGTCGCGATGTAGTAGAAGCCGAGCTTCCACTCCTTCACCTTGCCGCGCGTGCCTTCGGGTGTGACGGTGATGGACATCCTCTCGCGGCGCGCGAACTCCGCCACGCAGGCGCGCACCACGTTGCCGCCCTTTGAACGGTCGATCGGCATGCCGCCGAAGCGGCGCGCGAGGATGCCGAGTGGCCAGAAAAAGACCGTGTGCTTCGCCAGCCAGCTGTTGTCGAGACGCAGCACCAGGAATGCGCAGAAGCCGTGGAAGAAATCCCAGTTGGAAGTGTGCGGAGCCACGATGAGCACGTACTTGGGGACATCGGGAATGTTGCCGGCGATGCGCCAGCCGGAAAGGCGCATGAGAAACATGCCGAAGTAACGCCGCCAGCGCGCGCGTACCTGCGGAGCCCGCGGCGGGAGCCTGGGAAAACCCGAATCGGACCGGTGAGGGGGAGTGGCGGAAGGGTCGGCGGGACTCTGTTGCATGCCGCGCGATGGTAGCCCAGAAAGCCACCTCGGCGCCTCGCCCGGGCGGTCGAGAGGCGGACACCGTTCCCCGCTAGAGGGGGGATGGGGGAACCGGTGTCCGCGCCTCGCCGTGTTCGAGAGTGCGGTCGATAGTTAGCTCCTCGGGCTTTCTGCTAGCCCTTCAGCGGAATTGATTTGAACGCAAGGATTTCACCGGCCGGGGTCGCCTTGCACGAAGCCTTGGCCAGCAAGGCCTTCGTCTTGCCGTGGCGTGCGTACACCGTGAAGGCGTTCGGGTCCACCAGGTCCGACATGAACACCGTCGGGGCCTTGACCTTGTACGCCGGCAGCGATTCGGTCTTGGCGATCGTCTCGATGAGCGCCTTGCTGCACGCGGCGAGCGCGGGCGTCACGGCGGCAGTGCCGGCGTTCGCGTAGGCGGCGAAGCCCACGAGCGAAACCGACAGCAAAAGTTTCGGCAGATATTTCGAAGTTCGACGAATCATGTTGCACTCCTGACAATGTTTGAAAACCACGATTGTCAAACTACTGGGTCAGGCCTGCCGCAACAAACGAGAAGATTGGCGGCCAGCATCGGATTTACTCATCGGTGCGGCCAGCTCCATGAGCCACGCGCACAGGGCGCGGATATCGTCACGGTTTTCGTCTTCGGTGCGGACTAGTAAGGTGTATTCCTCCTGTGTCACGAGCTCGTCATCGAACACGCGTATCAGGCGGCCACTGTCGAACTTGCGGCGCGAGAGCTCGGCGGGCAGCAGCGCGATGCCGATGCTTTTCTCCGCGGCGCGCGTCGCCGCCGACATCGAATCGATGCGCACGATCTGCGCGGGCTGCAGCGCCTTCATGCCAACCGTGATGGCCCAGCGATCCCAGTCGTCGCGGCGCGCTTCGTGCACCAGCAACGTGTGGCTGTTGAGGTCATCGTATTTTTTCACCGGACGCTCGGCATACAGCTCCGGCGAGCAGGCCGGGACCATCGTCTGGGCGAACAGCGGGTGCGCGATCAGCCCCTTGTTCCAGGGACCCGATCCAACCACCACCGAGATGTCGGCCTCCGCGGCGTGCAGGCGGCCGTGCGCACCCTGCGTCTCGATGCGCAGGTCGATGCCTTCGTGCAGCTTCGAAAATTCCGACAGCCGCGGCAGCAGCATCTCGCTCGCGAAATATGCCGGCACGTGCAGCCGCACGCTGTCGCGCCCGTAACGCGCACGCAGCTGTTCGGTGACCGAATCCAGCCGCATGAACAGATCGTCTATCTGCTCGAGATAGCGCGCACCGGCGTCGGTGAGCGCGAGGGCTCGAGCGCTGCGCGAAAACAGCGGCAGGCCCAGCTGCGTTTCCAGCGTCTTGATCTGGTGGCTCACGGCCGACGGCGTGATGCAGAGCTCATCAGCCGCGATGGCGAAGCTCGAATGTCTGGCGGCGATCTGAAAGGTCTTGATGGCCTTCAGCGAAGGGGTACGCATTCCATTGGATCACCCGAGGACTCAGCGAAGAAGCTGCGATGGCGGGAGTAAAGCAAGCTGCGTGCCAGTGGCGGAAATGATGTAAGTGCATGTTCTTATTCACCACGCACTATTGACGCGCTGTCAGATTGTTCGCCCATGGCGCGTCATTCGCCGGATTGCACCGGCGACGAATGAAGCCCTTGTGACAGCAAATGTGGGATGTCCCCTGTTCCGTGACCGACACCACTTCTCTTTTTCTTAATTCGCGCGCCATCGGTGGCTCACCCGCGCCGGCAGCGCATTTGCCGCCACCACTCCCACGCCCACCGCCAGGAAAAGGGGACATTCCTGATTTCTTAGGAAACGGGGACGCGGCTGGATGGGAGTGGGAGGTGGAGTTGCTGGATCGCTCAGGGTCGAGAGCTCGCTGCTGAGCGCGCCGGACGGCGTTCGCTCGCGCGAGGCTGCGCGCCAGAGCTGTCAGCGATCAATTGCGATCAGCGCAAAACGAGCGAGTAGATAAGAACCACCAAAGAGGAGCTGCGCGCTGATCGCCTCGCGCTCGCCGCTCAGACGCTCGCTCTCGACCCTGAGCGATCCAGCAACGCCAGCTCACACTTCGATGGAGCCGCGTGCCCGTTTGCTCGCTTGGCTGAGATCGGAGCCGCACGGAAGGTTGCTCGCGCGAGCTTTCCGACTTGCGCTCTTTTCTCCGCTAGCTGGGGGCACACCACACCCGCTTGCTGTGGGATCCTTCCTCTCCGCTTGTGTGGGCGCGCGAGGATGTTCGGGTGGAAGGTTCCAGGCGCTCGCGTGTGAGCGGCGCAGCGCGGGGCGATCAGCGCGCAGGTACTCTTTGGTGGTTCTTATCTACGTGCTCGTTTTGCGCTGATCGCTATCGACCGCTGACAGCCCTGGCGCGCAGCCCCGCGCAAGCGAACGCCGTCCGGCGCGCTCACCAGCGAGCGCCTGGAACCTTCCACCCGAACCTCCCCACACACCCATACAGCCAGGTCTGGCCCCTTTTGCCAGCAAATGGGGTCTGACCCCATTTCTCATCTCCCTTTTCCCACTCAGCGGATCTGGGTCATCGCGCGGATCAGCGCGCTGCTCTGCGCGGGTGGCAGGCTCAGGATGCGTTCGTACACCGAGTTGGTGATGGTGCATACCTTGGCGCGGTCCACGCGCGGGTCGTCGGCGTGCGAGATCATCTGTGCGTCGGCGCCGTATTGCTCGTAGGTGCCATTGATGACTTTGGCGAGATTGTCCTTCACCGCTTCCGCGGCCGGCAGCGGCTCCGGCTTTTCGGCGGCGCTGCGGATCACTTCACCCATGAGATCGAGCGTGTGGGCCTGGGCGGCGGGATCGATGTATTTCGCGATGTCCGGCGGGCCGGCAACCTGCGGAAACCAATAACGGAAGCAGGCCTCGCCCGCTTCTTTCTCCAGGCGCCTCGCAGTGGCGAGCATGTCTTTGATGAGCGCGAGCACGGAAGCCTGCGACGCATGCGCGAGGTTGCGCGTGGCGGTGAGGGTGATCTCGGAGTTGGCGAGGTTGATGAAACTTTCGCGGCGTGTTTCGTCGCGCTCGTAGACTTTGTATTCATCCACCAGCTTGTCGTAAACGCCCGGCTCGTGTTCCTTGAGCACGCGGTAAACCGCTTGCTCGAGCAGCGCCGACTGGGCGCTGTACCCCTCGTACCAGTAGTTTCCCACGGCGCCGGCCACGATCACGACCAGGATGATGACGACCCATTTCATGCGCGCGGGACTCCCGATGACAGCAGCGCGAGTGCCCGGCGAACGCCTGCGGCATGCTCCGCGTCGAGGATACCCTGTTCATCGGGGCGGCAGCCGGCCAGCTGCCGCCCCGCTGGCACATGACTATTGCAGCCGGACTGCGAGTGCCCTGACCACCGTGGTGCCGGTCCCTAACAAACCGAGCGACGTCAGCGTGCCGTTGCCGAGGGTCACGCGATACAACGTCGATCCGGCCGCGCCGGTAGGCTGCAGCGCCGCCACCGCCAGCCCATTGTCGCCGCCGACGATATCGAAGCCGCCGCCGAGCGCGAAGGGTCCCGCGCCGAACGGGCCCACCGTGGTCAGCGCTCCACTGACCGAGGTTTGCCGGACCAATGTACCTGAGGCCAGGTCGAGCTCGTACTGCGTGGTGCTGGTCGCGCCCACGTAGCTGTTGGTGTACGCGCTTGCCACCACCTGCGGCGTACCCGGATTCAGAGCGCCGTCCGTTCTTACCGTACCCGTGTCGACATCGACGAGCAGGCTCTGACCCGCGTCGCTTTGTACGCGCAACGAGCCGTCGACCGGATTGAAGTCCGCGCCGAAGCTGGTGCCCGCCAGCGCCGTGAACGGCGCGGTGGTGTCCGCCGGCAATGCCGTGAGCGTCACCGCACCGGCGGCGGCACCGGTGGTGGTATCGATCGTGTACAGCCGGCCCGCATCGGTGAGCGCATACAACGCGCCATTCGAAGGACGGATGTCGAGCGCGACGATGGCCTCCGCACCCTGCAGCCCGGTGACAGCCACGTCGCTGTCGAACGTACCCGGCGTCAACGGTTTGAAAGTCACGAGGTGGTTATCGGACGTCAGTGCGAACACCGTCGCCGCCGGCAGGCGCGCGTAGGCGAGCCCACGTACCCGCTCACCGCCGCCCACGGTATTGATGCGCGTGGCGGCGCCCGTAGTGAGGTTTATGGTGAAGAGGTCGGACGTCGCCGCGCCGGTGAGGGTCAGTGCCGCCAGACCCTGGTTGTTAGTGCCGAAGATGTCGAAACCCGCCACCGACGATACGTCGCCCGCGCCGAGCGCGCCGACTAGCTCCACGTCGCCCAGGCTGGCATTGCCGGACGGCTGGCCTACTACCTGCAGCGCGTCGCCCGCGGAGTCGATGGTGTAGTAGTACGAGATATTCACGCCGACAAAGCTGTTGCCGTACGCAGCGCCTCCCGCCACCGTGCCAACCGGGTTCAGGTCGACGTCGGTGGTGACCGCGCCGTTGTCAGGTGTGATTCGGAAGTTCTGGCCGAGATCGGTGACCACCCGGACCAGGTCGTTGCCCGGATTGAAGTCGAAGGCGAACTCGCTGCCGAGGATACCGGCATACGGCGCGGTGACGTCGCCGACCGCAGCGGCCAGCGTGGACTTGAGCGTCAGCGCGGCGCTGGCGGTGTCCACGGTGTACAGGCGGCCTGTGCTGCCGAGCGCGTACAGTGCCGCGTCCGCGGGCCGCACGTCGATGCCGACGATGTTCTCGCCGGCCTGCTGCCCCGTGAACGTGGCGCTGGAGCACGTCTTCTGCGGTTGCGCCACGTTGAACGACACGAGCTTGTTGGTTTCGGTGAGCGCGAATATCTCGCCGGCGGCTTGCGTAGGCGCCGTGGCGGGCGCCGCAATCGCGGTGTCACGCACGAGCTCATTCGCGTCGAGCCGCGTGACCGCGCCACCGGTGGCCGCCACTCCAGTCGACAGATTCACCTGATAGGAGGTGGGCACCCCGCCGACCACCAGCACCGCGTAACCCGTGTTGGTGCCATCGGCGGCCGTGGCGATTTCGAAATCGCTTGCGGCAGTCGTGTCGACGCCCAGCGCGCCGACCACAGTAACCGCGCCGCCATTCGGATCGCTGGTAGTCAGCAACTGGTCGGTGCTCGCGTCGATGTAGTAGAGGGCAGTGCGGCAGGCCGCGGCGAATGCGTTGGTATATGCCGCTCCGTTGACTCCCGAGCGTGCGGTGCCGGCAGTGGCGAGCGGCGCGTCAGTGATGGTGGCGCCGGTGTCGGCATCGATGCGCAGGTTCTGCCCGGTATCGCTGACAACCCGCAGGCGATCTGCCACCGGGTTGAAGTCGACACCGAATTCCGTGCCACTCAACGCGGTGAACGCATCCGTGCTGTCGCCGGCATCCGCTGCGAGTGTCGACTTGAGCGTGGCAACGCCCGAGGTCGTGTTGATGGTGTACAGGCGGCCGGTGCTGCCGAGTGCGTACAACTCACCCGGCGTGGCGCCGCCGGCACGCACGTCGAGGCCGACCACTGTCTCACCCGCTTGCAGCCCCGTGATCGCGATGGCGGTGTCGAGCGCCGGATCGGCGCGATCGAACGTCACCAGTCGTCCGGTGCTGGTTACGCCAAAGGTGTCGCCCGAAGTCACGCCAGCGCCAGGCGCGGGCACCGGAGCGGGGCCCGGAGGCGGCGGCGGCGGGGGCGGCGGTGCGGGAGCTGGGGGCGGCGGGGCGGGAGAATTGTCGCCACCACCACCGCAGCCGGTGAGGGCTGACAGAATGAGACCAGCCGCAAGTAGGCCGCGGCCAACGCGATTCGTAGTCATGGGTTCCCTTTATGCGCAGTGAGTCCGTTTGCAGGAACACTACGAAGAACCGACGTCTGCGAATGCAGACAGCAATCACCACGCGAAAGGGAAAACATTTCCGGGTGCCGTCGGCCTCTACCTACGAACTGCGGTATTCCTCATTACTTTTAGTTAGGACGTCGGACTGCGGCACGGCTCGATGTCTGGCAAACGGCGACGCAGCTCACGGAACTCATTGAAAAACCGGCAATCCTGGCAAACGGCGCGCTCGCACTGTATAGTCGCGCCCGCTTACCCAGGGTCGCGCGGTCATCGCCCCCCACAAGCCGCAAGTCTCAAAGTCCTCACGGACCCATCGATTCGCAACCCATCTCTCGCTAATGACCGCTTCAAACGCCTTGCGCGTCTTGAACTGCGAGTCGTTTCAGCATTTCCAAGGTATCTAACTAATGTCATTTGAAACTCTCGGGCTCAAGCCCGAGTTGCTCCGTGCCGTTGCCGACAAGGGCTATACGGTCCCCACTCCCATTCAGCTTCAGGCCATTCCGGCAGTGCTCGCCGGAGGCGACGTGCTCGCGGGCGCGCAGACCGGCACCGGCAAGACCGCCGGCTTCACGCTACCCATCCTGCAGAAACTCGGCGTTCGCGGCGGGCGCAATCCACGCGCGCTGGTGCTCACACCGACGCGCGAGCTCGCCGCGCAGGTCGCGCAGAGCATCGTCGACTACGGCAAGTACGGCGACCTGCGTACGCTGGTCGTCTTCGGCGGTGTGTCCGAGAAGCCGCAAATCGACAAGGCACGTCACGGCTGCGACATCCTGGTGGCGACACCCGGCCGTTTGCTCGACCTGTGCGAACAGCGCGCCGTCTCGCTGTCCGAAGTGCAGATCTTCGTGCTCGACGAAGCCGACCGCATGCTCGACATGGGCTTCATCCGCGACATCAAGCGCATCCTCAAGATGTTGCCGCAGCAGCGCCAGAACCTCATGTTCTCGGCTACCTACTCGGACGACATCCGCCAGCTCGCCAATGGCTTTCTGCGCAATCCGGCGGCGCTGCAGGTCACCGCGCGCAATGCCACCGCCGACAAGGTGGAGCAGAGCGCGTACCGAGTTCCGAAGGATCACAAGCGCCATCTGCTGGCGCACCTGATCATCGAGGGCAACTGGCACCAGGTGCTGGTGTTCTGCCGTACCAAGCATGGCGCCAACCGGCTCACGCAGCAGCTGGAGCGTTCCGGCATCAATGCCATGGCCATCCACGGCAACAAGAGCCAGAACGCGCGCGTGAAGGCGCTGCAGGACTTCAAGGAAAATCGCATCACGGCACTGGTGGCCACCGAAGTCGCGGCGCGCGGGCTCGACATCAAGGAGTTGCCGCACGTCGTCAACTACGAGCTGCCCAATGTGCCGGAAGATTACGTGCATCGAATTGGCCGGACGGCGCGTGCGGGATCGACTGGAGCTGCGATCTCGCTGGTCTCGCCGGATGAACTGAGCTATCTGCGCGACATCGAACGGCTGCTCAAGCGGAAGATCGATTTCATCGAGCCGCCGAAGTTCGAGATCAAAGAGGGCACGCATCAGCCGCGCAATGCCACCGATGAACACCAGCCGCACCAGGATCCGCGGCGCCGTCCCGAGCATCGCGCTCCTGGTGGAAGAGGCAGGCCTAACCACTCAGGTGGTGGGCGCGCCGGCGGGCGCAATGGCGGTGGAAATCGCGGTGCGGGTCGCGCCGATCATCAGTCGTACGCTCCTGCTGGCCAGGCGAACGGCGCCGCGGGACAACGATCTGACGCGCAACCCGGCGCACGCTCGTCGGGTGGCGCCAACGGCGGCGGTGGTCATCGCGCGGGAAACCGTGGCGCCAATCAAGGTGGCAACCGCGGCGGAAGTCGCGGCGGCAGCAGCCGCGGCGGTTTCGCGCGCGGCGCGCGGTCGTCCGGTGGCAGTCGCGGTAGCGGCGGCTCGCAGGGTGGTGGCCAATCCGGTGGCGGCAACACCGGCGGCTTCTCACGAATGGGCTGAGTGACGCGCGATCAGGCGACCGCGGCTTCTCTTTGCTCGGCGGTCAGCGGCAGACGCACGTAGAAAGTCGTGCCCTTGCCGATCTCGGTGACGAAATCGAGCGTGCCGCCATGACTGGTGATCACGTTGTGGGCGATCGACAGTCCCTGTCCGGTGCCTTTGCCCACTTCCTTGGTGGTGAAAAAGGGCTCGAAGATCCGCTTGCGGATCGCTTCGGGAATGCCACCACCGGTGTCGCCGATACTCAATACGGCGAATCCGTCTTCGACCCGAGTCTTCACGGTGATAAGCCCCTTGTCGGGAGTTCCCTTCACCTTGTCGGCGATGGCGTGCGCGGCGTTGACCACGAGATTCAAGACCACCTGGTTGATCTGCCCGCCATGGCAGGTCACCAGCGGCAGCTCCGCAAAGTCGGTTTCCACGTCGGCGACGTACTTGTATTCGCTGCGCGCGATGATCAGCGTGCTGTTGATGGCGCGGTTGAAATCGACGCGGCTCATCTCGCGCTGATCGACGTGTGAGAACTCTTTCATCGAGCGCACGATCTCGGCAATACGTCCAAGTCCGTCGACCACGCGATCGAGGGCGGGCGGTAGCTCCTGCTTGATGTCTTCGAGGTCTTCGTCAACCTCCGGCGGTGACGGCGACGATGCGGCGAGCTTGGTATTGTGCGCCAGCAGATCTTGCATCGCCTCGCGAATGAAATAGACGCTGTCGTTCAGATACTGGATAGGCGTATTGATTTCATGGGCCACGCCGGCGGCGAGGCGGCCGATGGACTCCAGATGCTCTCCCTGCGCCAGCCGTTGCTCGGCCAATTTTCGCTCGGTGATGTCGAAGCCTATGCCGATGATGCCGATCACCATGCCGTTCTCGTCACGCAGCGGTACTTTCGACGTGCACACCGTGCGCGGCTGGCCGGTGACCTGATCGAACCCGGGTTCTTCGAGATCGATGATGGCAGTGCCGGACTTGAGGAGAGCCTGTTCGTCGGAATAGAACTTCTGAGCAAGGTCCTTGGAAAAGAAATCGAAATCCGTCTTGCCGATCGCCTGCTCGGACGTGGTGCCCATGTTGCGGGCCAACGCGGCGTTCATCGCAATGAAGCGGCTGCCGGTATCTTTCGCGTAGATGAACGCCGGTATCAGGTCGATCATCGTGCGCAGCAGCGTGCGCTCGTTCGCCAAAGCGGTGGCAAGATCCTGCCGGCACGATGCCTCGGCCTCGAGGGCGGCGCTGATGCGAATCAGCGCCGTGCCGCCGGTCAAATCTTCGGGTTTATCGGACACCGTTCGCTCCTGGTTCACCATCCCGTCATAACGGCGAACCAGGGCAAAACTGAAATTCCGCAGGGTGTTGTGCGAACGTCGTCACGCCGCAAGCAAAGGCAGTTGACCGACGCCAAAGAAAATCCGCGCGACCGAGGCCCGGATCGCGCGGATTGGGTTGCGGAAGCGGCTGTTTATTGCCGCGGGGTCTCGGTATCGGCGGGTGCCGGCTCGCTCGTCTGCGGCGCGGAAGGATCGGTCGACGGGCTGGGAGTCGACTGCGGCGCGGGGCCGGTCGAGCCCTTGTCCTTGCTCTTCCATTCGCTCTTGTCGAGGTAACCGTCACCGTTCATGTCCGCGGTGGAGAACACGATGTTCGCATCCGCTGATGCTTCAGCCTGCGAAATCCTGCCGTCCCGGTTGGTATCGAGTTTGTCGAAGGTGGCGCTGGCGCCCGCCTTGTCCTTGGCTCCATCACCGGCAACAGCCGCGCCCAGCGGAATCAGGGCGGCGATCGCAACGGCAATCAATGTCTTCGAAGTCTTCATGATTTCTCCTTGCGCAATGAATACTCAACGAAAGGTTTGAGCGGCATCGACGTCGAAAGTTTCCCATCGAGTCGGACCACACTGCGGGAAATTCAGCAGTCCGCGTGCCATCCTACAAATGCGCAGCGCAGGCGCGGGAACGCGGGCAATGCGCTGGCGCGGGTCGCAGTTGCGCGACAATCATCACGGCGGGCGACGCAGATTCGCGACGCCAGTTGGCGGGCTAACTACAAACAATCACCTGCGGGTCGGCGGAAACTGACGTCGGACGGACACCGACGGCACTGGTGAGGTGTGCTCAGAACAAAAGAGTCGGAAGGCCTATTACGCAGGCGTTGTACACCGCATGCACCATCATGGGCGCCAGCAGGCTGCGCGTGCGTTCGTACACCAGTGCCGTGCTCACGCCGAGCACGAACACCGGCAGGACGGCCAGCGGCGGATGGATGATGGCGAACACCGCAGCGCTGGCCAGCGTTGCGGGCCACACCCCGAAACTGCGGCGCAGGCCACCGATAGATCAGGCCGCGGAAAATGAACTCCTCGAAGACCGGCGCCGCGATGACCGCCAGCGGCACCACCCACAACCCAAGCTCGACGTATGACCGGCTGTCGCGCGCCGCCTCTTCGAGCATCCCGATCGACCGGAGCGCGAATAGATAGACCATCGCGACGGCCGCCGCGGCCAGGCCAAAGGCCATGCCGAGCAGCGGAGAGTTGTTGTCACCGAGTATGCGCGGCACTCCTTCGGTCTTCGCCTTCGCATATACCGAGCGCATGAGCGCGTAGGTGAGCGCCCCACCGATGGAGAACGCGATGAGCACCATGGCACCAGTTGCGCGCCCGCGCCCGATGATGACGGCCCCGGCGACCGCCTGCGCGACGAAAAACACCATCGCCGCGATCAGGCCGTCGGAGGTCGATACGCGCGCCGGGGGCGAGGCGTCCGGGTCGAGTAGATAGGGGAGCTGGTCGCGTGCCTTCTGCCAGAGCGCGAACGCCAGCAGCAGCGACAGCACCATGAAAATGAGTCGCTGCGCGGGATTCGGCGCGACGATGGCGTAGACGTAGAGGGCGGCCAGCGACATGTAGAGGTACACGTATGCAGGCTTGACCTTGTGATTCTGCTGCTGCTCGAGCGGGTTGCTGCCGAATACGCCGAGCGCCACGGCGATGAACGCGTAGATAGGGATGCCGAGGAAAGCCGTCAGCATCGCGCCGAGAAATTTCCAGTCGAGAGTGGGTACGAGCGCCGCGCCGATCGACGAACATGACGACCGGGTAGGCGAGCGTGATGACACCCCAGAGCTTTGCCTTGTCCTTGAGCACCTCGTCGATCGAACGCGGAAAGGTGTAGAGCAGCCACAACGCGTGGCCCTCGGTGTTGAGCGTCTGGAAAGCCGACATGCTGAGCGAGTACGCCGCCAGTCCGAAGGCCACCGACGCCAGCACATTGGGGTCTTTCCACATCGAGGTGGCGACGCCGGAAGATCCGAGCAGCAGCTGGCCGCCGACGATGAGCAGCGGCAGCACCAGGCTTTGCACGAGAAAGTTACGGTCGCGGGACGAGCAGCGTGAGCTCGCGGCGTTGCACGGCGCTCAATCGCACCGGGCCGGCGCTCGACGCGCGTCGTGATTGCCGTTGGCTGCAGGTTCGCGCGACGCGTCGCGGGCGCCGCCCGCGACGACGCCGTGGCGCAATTGATGACGCAGCAGCCGCACGCCCAGCCACACGATGATGCCGACCTGTGCGAGCAGCGCCGCCAGCAACAGGGCCGCGTCGAGGAGACTGCGCTCGTTGAGCGCGCGCACCGTGAGCCCCATCGGCGTGTAGGTCAGCCAGTCCGGCATCGCGGCCGCGATTCCGAGCATGAACTCGCGCCTTGCCCTTCATGCCCATCGACATCGCGAGGTACATGGCGACGATGGACAGCACGGAGATCACGGCGTGCAGATTGCGCAATTGCCCGGATCGCAGTGTGAGGCGCAGGCCCGTATCGAGCAGCGTGCGGACCAGGGCGGCAAGCAGCAGCAACGGCCAGGCAGCCAGCACCCCTACGATGGGCGCAGACCAGCGAAAGCCCGAGTACCACGCAATCACGGTGCATGCCGGCAGCAGCGCGAGTGCGCCGGAAGGGTTCACCACGCTGCGTTCGAGAATTCGTGCCCACAACAAAGTGTCGGAACGCATCGGCAACGTGATGAGCCACTCGAGGTCCCAATCGGGTTTGGCGAGCTCGCCCGAGGCGATCGTGAGCAGCAACGAGGAGCTCCACAACACCAGCAGCAGGAACGCGACGCCCACGGTCAACGCCGCGCTGAACTCCACCGTCACCCAGAAGGTATCCGCGGCGTCGAGCGCGTGATGCAGGTTCACGACCGCGCTCGACGCCAAAGCACCGAATGCGAACATCATCAGCGGCCAGGCCAGGTAGAGAATCACCTTGCTGCTCTTCTTGCCCGCATTGCCCGTGCGCGTCTTGTCGCCAGGGGCCTTCTTCGCCTGCGACACCGCGGTGAGCTGATTCGCGAGCCTTAGCAGCCGCAGGCGAATCAGCAGGAAAGTGCTGTGCAACAGCGGCGCCGCGCCCGCACGACCGGCGGCCTGGTTCACGGCGCGGAAGCCTGGGCGGCGTTTTCGTCGGTGACCTTGAGAAACACCTCTTCGAGCGAGGCGTTCTGATCGACGCGCTCGCGCAGCTCCGCGAGTGATCCGGTTGCCACCAGTTCGCCGCGATGGATGATGCCGACGCGCGTGCAGACCTTCTCCGCCATGTCGAGCAGATGCGTGGACATGAAGATGGTCTTGCCGGCGGCCGCTGCCTGCTTGAGGCGATCCTGGACCTCACGCGCGGCGCGGGGATCGAGCCCGTTGATGGGCTCATCGAGGATCAGCACCTGTGGGTCGTGGATCAGCGCACAGGCGAGACCGAGCTTCTTCTTCATGCCCATGGAATAGTTGACCGCGAATTCGTTCACCACCTCTTCGAGGCCGAACTCCGTGAGCATGCGCAGCGCGTGCTTCTCGGCGTCGCCGCGCCCCATGCCATGCATTTCCGCCACGAACTGCAGGATTTCGCGGCCGCGCAGGAAGTCGTAGTAGATGGGGTTGTCCGGTAGATAGCCCACGTGGCGCTGGACTTCGGCGCGCTGCGTGTGACAGTCGAGTCCGTCTATCAATGCGCGGCCGCCGCTCGGTACGAGGATGCCCATCATCATGCGGATGGTGGTGGTCTTGCCGGCGCCGTTGGGTCCGAGGAAGCCGAATACCTCGCCCCGCCGTACGGTGAGTGACAGCGGCCGGACGGCCGTGAAGTCGCCGTAGGTCCGCGTGAGCTCCTGGAATTCGATCATTCGTTGCAGAGTGTATGCTCTGGCGCGGGATGGATGAAACGCATAACAAGAGTCTCGCGCCCTGGGTGCGCGCCGATCTGCCTCAGCCCCCGGTGCCGCGCGGCCTGTCGTGGATAGGAGTGTGTGGTCCGGGCGTCATCGTGCTTGGGCTTTCGATCGGCAGCGGCGAGTTCCTGCTAGGGCCCGCCACCTTCGTCAAACACGGCCTGTCGTTGTTGTGGGTGACGCTGGTCGCGGTCTTTTTCCAGACAGTGTTCAACACCGAGCTCATGCGTTACACGGTCGCCACCGGCGAACCGGTCGTCACTGGATTCATGCGCACCCGCCCCGGCAAGACTTTCTGGGCGTGGTTTTACGCGGTCGCGTATTTCCTGCAGATCGGCTGGCCGGCGTGGGCCGGAGTCGCCGCCGGCGCGATCTTCTTCCTGTTCGAGGGCCGGCTCGCCGCGGCGCCGGAAGATTCCCTGGCCACCTACCTGATCGGCGTCGGCACCTTTCTCGGCTGCGTCGCCGTGTTGCTGCTCGGCAAACGCATCGCGCGCACCCTCGAGCTGCTCAACTGGATATTGGTGACCTGCATCCTGGGCGGATTCCTGGTGCTCGGCCTGATGTACGTTCCGGCCAGCACCTGGTTCTCCGCCCTGGCCGGCTTCACAGGTTTCGATACCGCGCGCGGTGCGTTCAATTTTCTGCCCGAACACCTCGACATCCTGTTGCTGGGAGCACTGGTGGCGTATTCGGGCGCTGGTGGAGTGCTGAACCTCACGCTGTCCAACTGGGCGCGCGACAAGGGGTATGGCATGGGCAGCCGCGTGGGACACATCGGCGGCGCGGTGGGCGGCGAGAAAGTCCGGCTGGCCGATACCGGGTTCATGTTCGACGCCAGCGCCGAGAATCTTTCGCGCTGGCGCGGCTGGTGGCGCATCGTGCGCGTCGATCAGTGGGGAATCTTCTTCGTCGGCGCCTTGTTAGGCATGATGCTGCCGGCATTGCTGTACGTCACCTTCGTCGCCAGTGGCGCCGACATCAAGGGTCTCGCCATCAGCGCCGTGCTGGCGCAGGCCATCGGCGCAGCGGCCGGCCCCTGGTTGGGCGTGATCGTGGCGCTGCTCGGCGCGTGGATCCTTTTCAAGACCCAGCTCGATGTCGTGGAAGGCCTGACACGCTCGATCACCGACATCCTGTGGACCGGCAGCTCGCGCGTTCGCATCTGGCGCGGCGGCGATGTGCGTGCGGTGTACTACACGGTGCTCGGGGCTGTCGTGGTGTTCGGCATCACCGCGCTGTGGTTCACGCAGCCGATTGTGCTGCTGCAGATCGGCGCCAACATCGGCGGCCTGGTTTTCGTGATCGCGTCGCTGCACCTGCTTTACCTGAACACGCGCATCCTGCCGGCGGCGCTGCGGCCGCCGATGTGGCGGCGGGTGGCGCTGATCGGCATGGCGCTGTTCTACGCTTTCTTCGTCGTATTGGTGACGCGGTCGTTCGCCTGACAGCCCGGCGCTCGCGCGAGTCAGCGCTTGCGGCTGATCTCGATCCCGTTGCCCACGTCGAGCAGCACGGAATCCAGATCGCCCGCCGCCCGCACCGCCTTCCGGTACGCATCGGCATGCGGCCTAGCACTCTCGGGTAACAGCATGTTGTCGGCGGCGATCACGCCGCCCGGTGCGAGCTTGGGATGCACCAGCTCGAAACAGGGTAGATAGATATCCTTCCACACGTCGAGCAGCACGAAGTCGAACGGCCCCGGCAGCGCCTTCAGCGTGTCGAGGCAGTCGCCGGCGTAGAACTCCACGCGCGTCGACAACCCGGCGCGCGTCAATGCCTGGCGCGCGTGCTCGATCTTGGTCTCCTTGAGCTCGAGCGACATGACTTTGCCGCCCGTGGCGCGTGCCGCCGCGGCCAGCCACACGGTGGAATATCCGTACGAAGTGCCCAGCTCGAGAATGCGCCGCGACTGCGCACCCGTGGCGAGTAGATAGAGCAACATGCCCGCATCGCGTCCCACGGACAGCAGCAGGTCGTCGAGATTGGTGCCGGGAGAGCCGGGGGCGGCGGTGCGGCGGTGTTCTTCCTCGGCGCGCCGCTCGAAGTCGGCGAGCACGCGTTCGATGACCGGATCGACTAGAGCCATGCGATGATTTCTCGTGAGCGAGCCCGATGGATGACGGGCCGCATAGTGCATGGTTGCCCGGGAGTTGGCGAGCCCTTCGACCCTTAAGTCACGACTTCGAAAACTGTGACACGAAAAGTTCTAGCTAGGCGCCGCACTGGCAAATGTCGTGCGCGAAAATACGGGGTTTGTATCACCAGAAGTGGGCTGATGACGTGATGTAAACCGGCGAAGGTCGCACGCCACTGGCGCCGGCGCGGAGCGCGTGCTAGCCATCGGCGCGGCAGGATAGTTCCGACAATCGTTGCCACCTCGCGTAACCGGCGGACGCTGGCTTCCGTGGCCGCCGTGCGCCTGCGTTCGACAGGATGCGCGCCTCGCATCGCCCGTTGCGTTAGTGCGGTTTCACACGCACTATCTGCCGTCCGAATTCCGCGCCGTCGGGGTGAGCGGCCGCGTACTGCACTCGACTTAGGTCGAATGCTGTTCATTTCACCGCTGGAAACGGGCCGCGCTGCCGCCGGCCAAACAACCTGATCTTGAAGGAATGGAACATGCGCACTGCGTGCCTCGCTCGAGTAGTTAGTATCGGCCTGCTGCCACTTCTCGCCGCCGCGGCTGTCGCGGCCGACGATGGTTTGACGCTGCCCGCGGGTTTCACCGCCGTGGTGGTCCACGAGGGCCGGGGTACGGCACGCCACCTGGACGTCGCCGCCAACGGCGATATCTATCTCGCCGGTCGCGACGGCCTGTCGGCGTTGCGCGATGCCGACGGCGATGGCAAGGCCGAGCTGGCGACGCCATTCGGCGATGTCAAAGGCACCGAAGTGCGCATCTTCAAGAACTGGCTGTATGTCTCCGACGACGTCGGCGTCTACCGCTATCCGCTCAAGAAGGGCGAGCTCGCGCCGACCGGCGCGCGCGAAACGGTCGTCGCGCAATTCCCGCCAGAGCGCCAGCATTCGGACAAGACCTTCGCGCTGGACGACAAGGGCACGCTCTACATCAATGTCGGCGCTCCTTCGAACTCCTGCCAGCAGAAGGATCGGCAGGAAGGCTCGCTCGGTCAGAACCCGTGCCCGATCCTCGAGAAATACGGCGGCGTATGGGTGTTCGACGGCACCAAGCTCAACCAGACGCCTGCCGACGGCAAACGTTTCGCAACCGGGATGCGTAACGCCGTTGCCATTGAATGGAACCCGGGACACAAGGCGCTGTTCGCGGTCATTCACGGCCGCGATTCCCTGGATACCTTGTTCCCCAAGCTCTACAACGCCGAAGACAACGCCACCCGCCAGGCCGAGGAGTTCCACCAGATCGTCGATGGCGGCGACTACGGCTGGCCGTACACCTTCGTAGACAACAAGCTCGGCAGGCGTGTGCTGGCGCCGGAATATGGTGGCGATGCGAAGAAGGAGCCGGAGGCGGGCAAATATCCGAATCCGCTGGTTAGCTTTCCCGCGCACTGGGCGCCTAACGACCTGCTGTTCTACTCCGGCAAGAACTTCCCGGCGAAATACCAAGACGGCGCCTTCATCGCATTCCACGGCAGCTGGAATCGCGCCCCCGAGCCGCAGGCCGGATACAAGGTGGTGTTCCAGCCGATGAAAGACGGCAAGGCGAACGGATCCTACGAAGTGTTTGCCGATGGCTTTGCCGGCGAGATGAAAGACAACAGCCCGCGCAATGCGCTTTATCGTCCGGTTGGTCTCGCCGTGGGACCGGACGGCTCGCTGTACGTGTCGGATTCGCAAAAGGGACGCGTCTGGCGAATCTCGTACGCCAAGAAATGATCCCCGGCGGCGTTCACAGGGCAGCGGTGTTGTTAGGCGTGTGCCTCGCCGCGGCCTGCGGATGCGCGAACGCCGGCACTCCGCCGCCCGCAGCCGCCACGGCAGCAGCACCAGACGCCCGCTCCGGGCAGCGTCTCTACGGCGCCCACTGCCTGAGCTGCCACCAGGCTGATGGCGGTGGGGTACCTAACATGCAGCCGGCGATAACCGGTGGTACCTGGGTGCGGGGTGATGCGCGCGCACTGGCGCTGTTCGTGATGTCGGGCGGCTTCGACTCTGCGTCACGCAAGGACAGCGACGTCGGCAACGTCATGCCGCCATTTCGCCAGCTGCCGGACGCGGACCTCGCAGAAATCCTCACCTACATTCGCCAGCAGTTCGGCAACGGCGCCTCGCCGGTCACGGCCGCGGAAGTGGCCGAGGCCCGCTCCAGCTTGGGGTCAGACCCCAATTCCTAGCAAAAGGGGCCAGAGCCCAGCGGGGCGAACGCTTCGATCGAAACTACGACTTTGGCTCTGGCCCCTTTTGCCCGGAATTGGGGTCTGACCCCAAGCTCGTGATCTGCACGCTCACGATCTTCCACTTGCCACTCTTGCGCACATAGATATCGATATAGCGGTAGTTGGATTCGAAGGGCTTGCCGTCGTACTCGCCGGTCATGCGCGTGCGCCCGCTGAGCAGCGCCGTGTCGCCGTAAATGCGCACGTCGAATTCCTCGACGGTGTACGGATCGATGCGCAGCTTCGGATCCATGATGCCGGCGACGAACGCCTGCTTCGCTTCGACGTTGCCGCTCTTGTCGATCATGCGGAAGTCTTCCGCCATGTTGCCGGCGATCGCTGTCTCGTCCTTGCGCACGATCGCTTTGTCCCAATCATCCGCGATGCGCGACAGGGCGGCGACCGCGGAATTGGGGTCGGCCGCCACTGCCTGCAGGCTGCCGCAGCACCACAGCCAGGCGGCGCCGGCCGCCACGACTCCCGGCAACGCCAGCCGGTTGGCGGCGGTGCGCGCCATCGTTACTTCACCCGGTACAGGTGCACGTATCGGTCCGTCTTGCCGCGGACCGCCGGGTCGAAAACCATCTTGTCGAGCTGGTCCTCTTTGTTGCGCAGGCCGTCGTATGCCTTCTCGAACACGAAGCCGTGGCTGGTCAGGCTCTTCTTCGCCCAGTCCTCGTTGAGGCGATGGGTCTTGGCGACGACTTCCTTACCGCTGCCGGCCGGCGCGTTGTGATCGACGATGAGTAGTTTTCCGCCGGGCTTGAGCATGCGCTTCAACGACTCGATGAAGCCGTCGGTGTTGATCTCCGGCCAGCCTTCCTTCTCGTCGATCCAGAACGCGTCGTGATAGGACATCACGATGACGATGAGGTCGACGCTCTTTGGCGGGAAATTGATGTAGCTGGCCTCGACCAGGCGACGCTCGACGTTCTTCAGGCGGCCCTCGGTGAAGCGCTCCTTGATGGCGTCCTTCCCGTATTGCGCGTACGGCACATTGTTGACCGAAAGTACCTTGCCGGTGGGCCCCACCGCGCCAGCTAACAACTCGCTGTAATACCCGCCGCCGGCGAACATGTCGACGACGGTCATGCCCGGCTTGACGCCGGCGAAGGCCAGCACTTCGGCGGGTTTCTCGCGCGCGTCGCGTTCGCGATCCTTCGCGGTGCGCTCAGGGCTGGCGATGGAGTCTTCGATGGGGGTCGCGGCTGTGGCGAGAGCCGGAGCGGCGAGGGCGAGTAGGGCGCTGATCAGTATTGTTTTCATGAGATTCTCCTTGGGACGCATTATGCGAAAGCCGAAGGCCATAAAGGAACCCTCATCCAGCGCGCGGGGTACTCATTCTGGCGAACCGGAAGCCGGACATCGGAGGCCCAATGCGCCCTCCTTTCGCCACTACATTGCCGCTGGCCACGGCCTGTACCGCTTCCGGGGCGGACGGCGCGGCCGCCGCACCCTCCAGCTCGCCGTACATGCAGAACCGGAAGCGCCCACGAACGCACGGGATCGCCATGCACGACCGCCGCCTCGCCGCGCTCGGTGCGGTGCTCGATCACTACGAACGGCTGGCTTCGGTTTCCGCCGCCGATGCGCGTCTGCGCCGCGCGCCACTAACTACCAGCGAGCACCGCGCTCGGCGAATTCCTCCTTTCCCTGACCGAAGGACCTTCTCACCGAACGGGATCGGCCAAACAGGGTTCGGAAACGGGCGTATGCTTGCTCGCCAGCATGAACCTGGACTCAACCTACGGCCGTCACATCCTGCTGCCTCATCCGGTTTCGGAGCCGGGCGCGGCGCAAGACCTCGTGCAGGAGCTGTCGGTATCGATCGCGCGCGCAGGCGACGATCATCTCAACCTCACCTACCGTCTCGTGGCCGATCTCAGCGCGCTCAGGCTTCCCGAGCCCCGTCCTCCTGTCCGCACGGATGGACTGTGGCGGCATAGCTGTTTTGAGGTGTTCATCGGCCACCGCGGCACGGGCGACTACTGGGAATACAATTTCTCGCCGTCGGGCGCCTGGGCGGCATATCACTTCACCGGCTACCGCGAAGGGATGGCGCCGATGCTGAAAGGCGCGGCGCCCATCATCGCCGGCAACATCGGCACTGACGCTGTCGAGCTCGCGGTCTCGCTCGACATGTCATGGCTGATCAAGTCAGTAGCTCCAGCGGGACTGCGTCTCGGTCTGGCGGCGATCATCGAAGACAAAGCGCGGGTGCTGTCATACTGGGCACTCAAGCATCCCGCCGAGAAACCCGATTTCCACCATGCAGACGGTTTTGTCGTCGAGCTCGATTAGGGTACGCACGTGATCCAGTTCGGAATCGATCGCCTATTGGGTGACGTCAAACTGCTGCACGAGCTCGAGGGCCGGCGTGTCGCGTTGCTCGCGCACCCCGCCTCGATGACGGCAGACTTCGAGCATTCGCTCGACGCGTTGCGCGGCGTTCGCGGCCTCGATATCACCGCGGCTTTTGGCCCGCAGCATGGGCTGCGCGGTGACAAGCAGGACAACATGATGGAGTCGCCGGACTTTCGTGATCCGGTGCACGGCATTCCCGTGTTCAGTCTGTACGGCGAGGTGCGGCGACCCACCGAGGAGATGCTGGCGCATTTCGACGTGCTGCTGGTCGACCTGCAGGATGTGGGCTGTCGAATCTATACGTTCATCACCACTCTTCTATATATGCTGGAAGCGGCTGCTCGGCATGGCAAGACGGTCTGGGTGCTCGATCGGCCCAATCCGGCCGGCCGGCCTGTCGAGGGACTGGCGTTGCGGGAGGGGTGGGAGAGCTTCGTCGGCGCGGGGCCCATGCCGATGCGCCACGGTCTCACGCTGGGTGAGCTCGGTATCTGGTTCGTCAGCCACTTCAAGCTGGCGGTCGACTACCGTGTGATCCCGATGCGCGGCTGGAAGCCCGACGAGGGGCCCGGGTTTGGCTGGCCCGTGGGGATGCGCAACTGGGTCAACCCGAGTCCGAACGCCGCGAGCCTCGCGATGGCGCGCGCCTACGCCGGCACCGTGATGCTGGAAGGCACCACGCTGTCGGAAGGCCGCGGCACCACGCGGCCGCTCGAATTGTTAGGCGCACCCGGACTCGAGCCGCGCTCGCTGATCACCGCGATGCATCGCATCGTGCCCGGCTGGCTGCGCGGATGCCGGCTTCGCCCTTGCTGGTTCGAGCCCACTTTCCAGAAACACTCCGGCAAGCTGTGCGGCGGCTTCCAGATCCACGTCGAAGACGGCGCCTACAATCATGGTGAATTCAGGCCGTGGCGCCTGGTGGCCGGAGCTTTCAAGTGCATCCGGCGACTGCGCGGCGAATATCCGCTGTGGCGCGACTTCCCCTACGAATACGAGCGCACGCGACTCGCCATCGATCTCATCAATGGCAGCGAGCTGTTGCGAGAGTGGGTCGACGACCCGGCGGCGGTTCCCGCCGACCTCGATCGCATCGCGTCGCGTGACGAGGCTGCATGGGAAGAGCAGCGGTCCGACATCCTGCTGTATCGATAGCGACGTGCTCCGCGGGGAAATGGGGACATTCCTCATTTCCTAGCAAAAGGGGACGCGCCTCAGTAGGCACTTCCCCTTTTGCCCGCTTCGCGGGGAAATGAGGAATGTCCCCATTTCCCCGCAGAGCACCGATCCCACTCATCCGAAATTGCGCGCCGAGGCCGCGTGCACCGAAGTCAGCATCGGCCGGTCGATACGACGCACCACGTCGGCCAGTGCTTCGTTGACGCATTCCTGCGCGGCGATGCGCCGGTCAGCCGACAGCGAAACGCCGGCATTCAAACCGCAAACCTTGCGGGCTGCGTTGTTGAGCTTGCGGTAAACGCTGGCCGTGCCTGCGGCGCTGCCAAATGCCAAGTCGGAATAACTCACTGCCACGCTGGGCGGGGCGATCGGCTCCGCGGCGCGCGCATCGACCGTGAGCAGCACGAGGAAGGTGAAGGTAACGGCGAGCGCAGCGGCGCCAGCCGACAGAGATTCGGAAGCGCGGCGCAACACGAGCTGGGAATTGGGGCGAGTCATGGCAAATCCTCCGGTTGTATAGAGCGGACTGTTGGCCGATGACGCGTCGGCTCTTCGCTTGCCGGCGTGAGAGGCGAGGTGCGAAACGTGTCAATCAGGACGCTGATATAGACGCGCGAGGAAGCGAAACGGTTGCAATGAAAAATGGTGGGTTGCGGCGGGACGATGGCCGGCGGCGCCGGGCAGAAGGTGTCCGGTGCGGACACAATGGAAAAGGTTTAAATCCCGGCCCAACTATTCGGCGGATTCGGCGCCGGCGGCGACAAAAGCGAGGTCGCTCATGTTCACCTTGCCCAGGTCGAACTTCTTCGCCGACGCCACCATGCGCAGCAGCGCCTGCGCGATCGGCATGACGGGCTTTTTGTCCCCGGCTTTCACTTTGTGGAAGCGGACCGGGTTGATACGCGCGACTACGTAGCTACGCAGATAAGGCGACTTCATGCCGCGCGCCTGCAGTGCGGCGACGATCCGCTTCACTTCGTTATCTATTTCCTGGAGGCGTGCGGCGTAGGCGGTACGCTCGCGCAAGGCCACCGGCAGCGGCCGCGCGGTCAATCTATCTACCTTCTTGAGCACCGGGCTGTACGCGCCGCCGCCGAAGCGCAGGTTCTGCTCATAGACCAGGCCGAGCGTCAGCAGCTCCGCGGCCTCGAACTCGGCGGCCAGCGACGCTTCGGTGCGCGACGGCTCGCGTTTGGCGAGATTGCGGGCCATGCGCACGACCTCGAGGCTCTTGTCTTTGAGGTTGTGTGCCTTTTCGGTGTTCAACGCCAGGATGCGATAGGAGAGTGTTTCGTCCGGCGAAATGAGCACGGTGATCTGCTTGAGGCCCAGCATCTTGGCGGCGGCCAGGCGATGCCGGCCATTCGGCGTCCAGAAGCGGCCATCTTCGCCGCGCACCACGATGAGTGGATCGAGAAACGCAGCCGTTGCCTCGATGGCGCCGGCGAGGCGTTTGGCGTGCGTGGGTGACAGATCGCGCTGAAAGGGTGTGGGTTGCACGGCGCTGAAGGGCAGCGATGCGAGCAGCAACGGACGTCCACCGAGTGGCTCGCGATAGGCGCCGAGCGGTGCGCCGCCCGCTTTGCGCACCAGTTCGACCACGGCTGCGATGTCTTCGTGGTCGAGGGTCAACGCCACCTCGGTGGCCGACAGGCCGCGTTTGATCGCGTTCGGCGCGAGCTTCTGCGCGCGCTTCCCTTTGGCCTTAGACGGAGTTTTCTTCTTGGCGGCCATCGTTGTCTCGCGAGGTCTGGTTGCCGAGGATGATGCGCGCTCCGCGCGCGTAGGTGAAATAGGCCCAGGCCCAGTTGATGAGCACGATGAGCCGGCTGCGGAATCCGATCAGGAAATAGATGTGGAGCGCCAGCCAGAACCACCACGCCAATATGCCGGAGAACCGCAGCTTCGGCAGTTGCGCGATGGCCGAATGCCGGCCGATGGTCGCGAGCGCGCCGAAGTCGGTGTAGTGAAAAGGGCTCGTGTCGCGGCCGGCAATTCGCGCGACGATGTTGCGGGCAGCCTGCGCGCCCATCTGCTTGGCAGCCGGCGCGACGCCCGGTACCGGCTTGCCCTCCTGCTCGACACTTGCGAGGTCGCCGGCGACGAAGATCTCCGGATGTGAGGCCAGGCTCAAGTCGCGCGAGACTCGTACCCGCCCGGCGCGATCGAGCTCGGCGCCGAGTTGTTTGCCTAGCGGCGATGCCGCGACACCGGCCGCCCAGAGAATGGTGCGCGCCGCGATGCGCTGCTCGCCGAATTGCAGGAAATCCCTGCCGATCTCGCTCACCGGCACGCCGGTATGCACCTCGACGCCCAGCCGCTCGAGCTGCAGGCGTGCCTTGTCGGCGAGCCCGGGTGCGAATGTGGAGAGCACGCGAGGACCTGCTTCGATGAGCATGATGCGTGCCTTGCGCGTGTCGATGTGACGGAAATCGCGCGTCAGGGTGTGCCGCGCAATCTCGGCCAGCGTTCCCGCCAGCTCCGCGCCCGTCGGACCGGCGCCGATGACGGCGAAGGTGAGGCACGCGGCGCGCTCGGCCTCGTTGGTGGCGGCTTCCGCCTCCTCGAAGGCGGCGAGCACCCGGTGACGGATCACGAAAGCGTCGTCGAGCGTCTTGAGGCCCGGCGCGAATTGCGCCCACTGATCGTGTCCGAAATAGGCATGCGTCGCGCCGCTCGCAACGAGAAGATAGTCGTACGGGATCTGCCGGTCCGGCAGGGTCACGTGCCGCGACGCCGTGTCGATGCCGAGGACTTCGCCCATGAGCACGGTGACGTTGCGTTGATCGCGCAGGATGTGACGCAGCGGCGCCGCGATCGACGGCGCGGCCAGTCCGGCCGTGGCCACCTGGTACAGCAGCGGTTGAAACAGGTGATGATTGTGGCGGTCGATCAGCGTGATGGCGACGGGCGCTGCGGCGAGTTTGCGTACCGCCCACAGGCCCGCGAAACCGCCACCGATGACGACGACTCGTTTGGTTTCTGTCATATGCGGAAAACTTAACCGAAACGGCCAATCCGCGTCGCGCTAAAATGTTTTCACCTCATGAAAACCATCGTCCAGCAGGACCTCATCGACAGCGTCGCCGACGCGTTGCAATACATCTCGTACTTCCACCCGCCGGATTACATCCGCGCGCTCGGCCGGGCCTATGAGCTCGAGCAGTCGCCCGCGGCGCGCGACGCGATCGCGCAGATCCTCACGAACTCGCGCATGTGCGCGCAAGGCCGCCGTCCCATCTGCCAGGACACCGGCATCGTCATGGTGTTCGCCAAGGTCGGCATGAACGTGCGCTGGGACGCGAGCATGAGCTTCGAGGACATGATCAACGAAGGTGTGCGCCGCGCCTATCTACATCCCGACAACAAGCTGCGTGCCTCGATCGTCGCCGACCCCAACTTCTCGCGCAAGAACACCGGGGACAACACGCCCGCCGTGATCCACACGCAGCTCGTCGCGGGCGACGGTGTCGAGATAACGGTCGCGGCCAAGGGCGGCGGCTCCGAGAACAAAGCGAAGTTCGTGATGTTGAATCCATCGGACTCGCTCACCGACTGGGTGCTCAAGACCGTGCCTCTCATGGGCGCGGGCTGGTGTCCGCCCGGCATGTTAGGGCTGGGGATCGGCGGCTCGGCCGAAAAAGCCATGCTGCTCGCCAAGGAGTCGCTCATGGAACCCATCGACATGACCGAGCTCAAGGCGCGCGGCCCGCAGACAAAGACCGAGGAGCTGCGCATCGAGCTCTATGACAAGGTCAATGCGCTCGGCATCGGCGCACAGGGACTGGGCGGCCTATCTACCGTGCTCGACGTGAAGATCTTCGAGTATCCGACGCACGCGGCCTCGAAACCCGTGGCCATGATTCCGAACTGCGCCGCCACGCGGCACGTGCATTTCACGCTCGATGGCAGCGGCCCCGCCAGGCTCGTTCCGCCCAAACTCTCGGACTGGCCGAAGATAGACTGGGCGCCGGCGGCGGATGCGCGGCGCGTGAATCTCGACGCGTTGACGCCCGCCGAGGTCGCCGCCTGGAAGCCTGGCGAGCAGTTGCTGCTCAACGGCCGCATGCTCACGGGCCGCGATGCCGCGCACAAGCGCATCGCCGACCTGTTCGCCAGCGGCAAGGGTCTGCCGGCAGGCGTCGACTTCCGCAATCGCGTCATCTATTACGTCGGCCCGGTCGATCCGGTTCGCGGCGAGGTCATGGGTCCTGCAGGACCGACCACAGCGACGCGCATGGACAAGTTCACCGGGATGATGCTCGAGAAGACCGGACTCATCGCCATGGTGGGCAAGGCCGAACGCGGTCCCGTCGGCATCGAGGCCATCCGCAAGCATCGCGCGGCCTATCTCATGGCAGTGGGTGGCGCCGCCTACCTGGTGTCCAAGGCCATCAAGGCGTCGCGAGTGGTGGCCTTCGAAGATCTCGGCATGGAGGCCATTTACGAATTCACGGTGGAGGACATGCCGGTCACGGTGGCGGTGGACGCCAACGGAACCTCGGTGCACCAGACCGGGCCCGCCGAGTGGAGCCAGAAGATCGCTGCGGGCATCCCGGTGCGCGCCAGGTAGAGGCTTCTAACTACCCTCGGGCAACCCATGGCCTCCGCCGCGCGGAAACCAGCAGCTCACGATGGTGCCGCGCGCACGCGCGCTCTCGATGCGCAGGCTGCCGGCCATCATCTGCGCACGGTAATGCATGATGCGCAGGCCCAGCCCCTTCGACGGCTGAGTCGCGGGATTGAAACCGCTGCCGCTGTCCTCGATGCGCAACAGGCCGCGGTCGCCATCGCAGCGCAGCTCGATCTGAACCTTGTCGGCGTGACCATGCTGGGCGGCGTTGGTCACCGCTTCCTGCGCGATCCGGTACAGGTGCAGCGCGTTCACGGATTCCAGGCCGCGATCGAGTGCGCTGTCCGCTTCGCAGCGCACATCGATGTGGAACATGGCGGAAAGGCGGCGGGTGAGCTCTTCGAGCGCGAGTGCCAGGCCGCCGCGGTCGAAAGTGACCGGCGACAAGCCTCGCGCCAAGGCGCGCGTCGTGAAGATGGCATCGTTGACCAGCAGCGCCACTTCCTCGATCGACGGCGATAACGCTGGTGCTTCGCGTTCGGCGCGGTTCTCGAGCCCGCGCAACAACAACGCGATGCCGGTGAGCTCCTGGCCCAGACCATCGTGCAGATCGTTGCCGATGCGCTGCTGTTCGCGGTTGCTGACCTCGAGGACTTCACGCTCGAGCTGCCTTCGCGCGGTCGCATCCTGCAGCATGGTCAGCCAGAAACGCTCGCCGCGCAGGACCAGCGATGTGATCGCCGCTTCGACGAACAGCCCGCTGTCACCGTCATGCGCGCTGCGCACCGTGAGCTCGCTGACCAGCGGCGCGCCGGTGCGTGCGGCGGCCTCGTCGGCGGATTCGGCGATGCGCCGGTCGAGCGGCGGATCGCATGGCAGCTGGAGCAGGTGTTTGCCGATGAGCGCGCCGTGCGGGATGCGGAACATGCGATCGAAGGCCGGGTTGGTCATGCGGATGATCCCGCCGCTGTCCGACAACACGACTCCCTCGTGCATGACCTCGATGGCCAGGGCCTGGCTGCGCAGCACTTCTTCATTGGCTTTGCGGTCGGTGATGTCGTGGACGACGCCGATGAAGCGGCGCACGCTGCCATCCGCGGAAACCAGTGGCTTATTGGCGAGGTGGATCCAGCGAGTCTCGCCACGCAGTGTCTTCAGCGCCATTTCCGTCTCGGTGCGCTCACCGCGCCGCAGTTTTTGCCGCCGCTGGATGGCGCCGGCGTGATCGGACGGCAAGAACACGTGGCGCCAGCCGATACGGTTGAGCTCTTCGAATGAGCCGCCGAAGAACTCATCCCAACCGGGGCTCGCCCAGACCACCTGCGCTTCGCCGTGCTCATCGACGGTCGACTCGTAGACGAATCCGGAAGTGAGTTCGGCCACGGTGCGGTAGCGGAATTCGCTTTCACGCAGCGCGTCTGCGGCCTGCTTGCGCTCGGTGATGTCGATGGCGACGCCCACGAGCCGGTTGAACCTGCCGGTCGCCGGGTCGGCGATGGGCCGGTTCCTCACCTCGATCCAGCGCACCGTGTCGTCGCAGCGGCGGATCTGCGTGGTGAATTCGACAGTTTCGCCGCGCAGGTACCGCTCGGTTCGCGCCAGGCTCTGTTCGTGGGAGGCATCGCCGACGAGGAAACTCTGCCAGCCGCGGCGCCGGTATTCTTCCTCGTTGCATCCGTAGACACGTTCGGCGCCGAACACCCACTCGAGCTCGTACACGTCTTGAGCGTTCATCAGGTATTCGTACACCGCGCCTTCGGACAAGTCGGCCACCGTACGGTACCGGGCGTAGTTGAGCGACAGGCTGTGCTCGTTCGCCTTGCGCCGGCTGATGTCGCGCGAGTGACTGATGATTCCGCGCACCGTGGGGTTCGCGAGCGCGTTCACGGCCACGCTCTCGAGCCAGCACCAGCTGCCATCACGGTGACGGAACCGGTATTCGAACCGGTTGAGCTCCGGGTGCGCGTTCGTGGCGAGTATCGCGCTGAACCGTTCGCCCATCGCCGCGGCGTCGTCGGGATGCAGGAATTCGGCCGCGCTACGCCCTAACAACTCGGCGACGGAGTAGCCGAGGTAGCGCACGACGGCTTCGTTGGCGTAGGTGAAGGCGCCATCGGCATCCTGCACGGTGATGATCTCGAGCGCGTGCTCGGTGAGCGCGCGCAGGCGCGCGTCGGAGCCGTCAGTCAGCGGGGACGTGCCGCGGGCTTCTACTGGCGTTTGCGCGACCATGTGCGCCGGCAATTCTATAGATAGCGCCCCCTGGAATACCGTCGCTCGGCGCCTGCGGCGCGCGGCGGGCGGATTTGCGCTGCTTGCTGCGGCGTAACTGTCTGAAAATCCTGTAGTTGTCGCACCAACAGCCCGCGCAACAAACAGCGAAGGTCGTCCTTTTCCCGGTGCGCATGCGGTACCGTTTGCCAATGGCGCGCCGTGTCCTCTCGGGTATTCCTGGACTCGCAGCACTACTGGTTCTGCGCGGATATGCCGCCGAAGGGCCGGCTGCTGCGCCGCCGGTCGCGGAAATCAAGCCCGAGGATTTCGTCTACGTGGCCGCGACCGTGGCAGATCGTATCGGTCGCGTCATGGCGCCGGTGTACGTGAATGACAAGGGCCCATTCGCTTTCGTCGTGGACACGGGCGCGTCCAGCAGCGTGATCTCCCCGCGCGTGGTGGAGCGGCTGAAGCTCGTGCCGGATCCGAAACGCGCGAAACTGCTGCGCGGGATCACCGGCTCTGAAGTGGTTTCGACGGTACCGGTGCGCAGCATCAGCGCCGGCGAGATCACCCTGCCTCAACTCGAGCTTCCAGTGGTCGAGCCACGCGTGTTTGCCGACGCAGACGGAATCTTCGGCGCGGATGCTTTCGCGCGCGGGTGCCTGTACGTGGACTTCGCCAAGGCGCGCGTCTCAATCCTGCGCACCTCTTGTCCGGGGGTCGACCGGCACTGGGAGGTAGTGCGTGCGCGCCTGCGTTTCGGCGGCCTTGCAGTGGTCAACGCGCGTGTCGGCGGTGTTCGTGTGGTCGCCATCATTGATACGGGCGCGGAGCGCTCGCTCGGTAATCCGGCGCTGCTGGCGGCGTCGGGCCTGCAGACGGCGGCCCTCGATCCGGCGACGCGCCGGCAGATCCATGCCGCCACCTCGCAGGAGGTATTCGGCAACCTCGTCGCCACATCCGCGATCCGCATCGGTGGCGCCGAGATCGGCAACCTGCAAGTCGTGTTCGGCGACTTCGAGGTATTCCGCATGTGGGGGGTGGCACACCAGCCGGCCATCGTGCTCGGCATGGACGTGTTGGGCACCGCACGCGCGATGATGATCGACTATCGGCGCGAAGAGCTGCGGCTGCTGCCGCCCGGTGAGGAGAACACCGTGCGAGTGCGCAGGCGCGCGACACCCAGGCGACTTCCGCCCTGAACCGGGGCGCAGCCTAACTACTCGGTGCGGCATGTTCGAGTTGCGAGCCGAAAGTTCCGGGCGGGCCAGTCCGTTGGTCGCATCGCAACATCCGCTTGGCGCTTGTGCCGGACGCACTTTCTGCGCCCAACCGTGGACGAACCGCCGGGAATTTCGGGAATGCCTGAGGGAAAACTCGTGGTTGGAACGCGACATAGTTTGTCAACAAGGACCTTCAGGATGCCCTGCATTTGCATAACTCGATGAATTTATTAGGGTCTAGCCTCAGTAAAGCTAACCAACCCCGTCCCAAATCTGGTGTTGTTGCAAACCACACTCGTGTTAGGCTCGCCGCCATTGCAGGAGTTTGAAGCGTTTCATGGGCGCCAATTCGCGGGTCCCCGTTCGTCGAGGGGCTGCGTGAGCCATTTCCATGGTTTTGGCCGGCGTTCCCTAGAGCACTCAATCTTGTAACCCGATGCGCGGTGCGCACCGGGAACGCAACACAATTTGGGGACGAAAACAATGAATCTGAAATCAGGTAACGCAGGTCACGGCGCGGTAGGCGCCGCAGTACGCCGTGCGCTGTTAGCCGCAGCCGTCGCGGCCAGCGCATTGCCTTCATCACAGGTCTTCGCGCAGGCAGCGCCTGAGCCACAAGACGAGCCGCTCGAAGAGGTCATCGTTACCGGCTCGATTCTGCGTCGTACAGACGCGGAAACGCCCTCGCCAGTGACTGTCATTAGTGCCGAGGATCTGGCCGAGCGCGGCATCAACACCGTTTCCGAAGCGGTGCAGCGCCTGTCGGCGAACAATGCCGGCACCATCCAGGCGGGCTGGAACACAGGTTTCAACTTCGCGAGCGGCGCCACGGCGCCTGCGCTGCGCGGCCTGACGGTGCAGAACACGCTTTCAGTCGTTGACGGCTTGCGTATGGCGCCCTATCCGTTGGCCGATGACGGCCAGCGTAACTTCGTCGACCTCAACACGATTCCCAGCGGTGTCATCGAGCGGATCGAAGTGCTCCGCGACGGCGCATCCTCGACCTACGGTGCCGACGCCATCGCCGGCGTCGTCAACATCATCACCAAGAAAGAAATCCAGGGCTTCCACATCGATGGAGCGGGTGCCATTTCACAGGACGGCGGCGGCGATGAAAATCGCATCGCGCTGACCTGGGGTTTCGGCAGCCTGGAGAGTCAGGGATTCAACTTCTACGTGAGCGGTGAATACCAGAAGTCGGAACCGGTGTTCGCACGCGACCGTGGCTACCCGTTCAACTCCGGTGATCTTACCCGCATCTGCGGCGATTCCGGCAGTTGCATGACCAACAACAATTGGAATGGCGTGACTGCCGAAGACGGAACCTTCAACGGCCTGTTCAGCATTCCCGGCGTTTCGCTGGTTCGTCCGGTGACGGCAGCGGGCGGCGCCACGGGTGCCGGCCGCTTCGACTATCTCAATCCTTCGGCAGGTTGCCGCCAGTGGGACACCGTCAACATCACGGCTGCGCAGTCGACCACGGCTCCGCTCAGCGTTTGCGAAGTCGACTTCCAGAACGCCTATCAGATGCTCAGCCCCGACATCCGTCGTTCCGGCGTGTCGCTGCGCTTCACCGCCAATGTGGGTGAAAACGCGCAGTTCTACACCATGGCGAACTTCTACAAGACCGACACGTTCGCGTCGTTCACGCCACTGGGCTTCAATGGCCTGCCGACGCCGCCGCGACCGGCGACGCTCGCCTCTTACAACGTCATCCTTCCGGTGTACGTCTGCTCGGCAGGCGTTGGCACAGTGAACGGTGTGGGTACCGGCTGCAACGCGACCAATGGCACGTTGAATCCGCAGAACCCCTACGCGGCACTGGGCCAGACGGCGCATATCCTGTTGCGCTCACCCTATGGCCGCAACGTCGAGACCAATTCGCGCGCGGTACGCGCGGTTGTCGGTATCGACGGCACCTTCTCCGAAGACTGGCGCTATTCGGCCAACTTCACGACCTCGGAAAACGGCCTGCAGCGCACCGAGGGCAACTACCTGATCCCGCAACGGATCATGGACGTGGCCGCCCGCGGCACGTTCAATTTCATGGATCCCGTCGCCACGCCGGATGACGTCTGGGACTACATCTCGCCGTCAGCCAGCCGGTACTCCCCGTCGCGGCTGTGGCAGGTTCAGGGCACGATTGCCAAGGACCTGTTCGAATTGCCGGGCGGCTCCATGCAGGCCGCGTTGGGTGCCTCGTATCGTGAGGAATCCATCACCGCTCCGAGCGGCAACCCGGCGAACGACTCCGCGCCTTACACCCGCTACTACTCGATCAACGCCGTCGGCGCTGAGGGTAGCCGCGACGTGAAGTCGGCCTTCTTCGAGCTGAGCGCACCCGTGTTCGAGCAGCTCGAGCTGATGGCGTCGGGCCGGTTCGATAAATACTCCACGGGCCAGGACAACTTCTCGCCGAAGTTCGGATTCAAGGTCACGCCCATCGAGCAGATCGCCATTCGCGGCACGTTCTCGAAAGGCTTCCGCATTCCGAGCTTCAACGAATCGTTCGGCCTGCCGACCACGGGTTACGTGACTCGTACGGTGAATTGCGCCACCTTTGCGGCTTACTGCGCTGCGCATGGCGGCAACGCCTATGCGACGCAGCCGTATGCTGTGGGCCTGACGCAGACCGGCAATCCGGAGCTGGACCCGGAAACGTCGACCTCGTACACGTTCGGCCTGGTGCTCGAGCCGGTCTCCAACCTGAGCTTCACGCTCGATTACTGGAACATCGAGGTGCAGGACCTGATCGTCGGCGTCACCGATACCTCGGTGGCAGAAGAGGCGTACTACGCGAACAACGGTGTCGTGAACGTGCCGGGAATGAATGTCATCCCAGGCGTTCCTGACCCCGCGTTCCCGAATGCGCTGCCGGCTCTGGGCTTCATCGAGACGTCGTTCACCAACCAGGACAAGCAGGAAGTCAGCGGTGTCGACTTCGGCGCCAACTTCACGCTGCCGTTGGGCGATGCCCTCACGTGGAAGAGCTCACTCGATGCTTCGTACCTCTTGAAGTACGAGCTGACGACCGATGCGGGCGATGTGTTGCGCTATGACGGCACGCTGAGCCCCTGCAACATCACGTCCTGCTCGGGCGCGCCGAAGTTGCGCGGCTCGTGGCAGAACACCTTGGAATTCGGGCAGACATCGGTGTCCCTGACTGGTTACTACACCAGCGGCTATGACACGGCGTCGATCGACTTCGGCGGTGTGGAAGGCGATTGCATCAACAACGCGCTCAACCACATCTCGACGGTTCCCTACGTTGACGGCACGCCGGTGCTGTGCGACGCCAAGGCGCAGATCAACGCCGACTTCACGGTGCGTCACAAGTTCAGCGACAAGTACACGGTGTACCTGGACGTGTTGAACGTGTTTGACATCGGGCCTGAGTTCGAGCCGTCGGCGGCTTACAGCCTCTTCCAGTTCAACCCGGCATGGGCCGGCCCGAACGTCATGGGCCGTTACTTCCGTCTCGGTGCCAAGATCGACCTCTAACAAGAAGCTGATCATCGATGGAAACTGGGCGGCTCCTTCGGGAGCCGCCTTTTTTTTTGCTGCTGGATTTCGTGGCCGGGCCGGGTGAGGTTTGTCGCTGCGGACCTGCCCTCTCGCCTGGCGGCGAGAGGGCACGGGATCACGGTCTTGCGGTAGCCCGCAACCGGTTCAGTTCAGAACGCGCAACACCACGCGGCGGTTCTGCTGCCTGCCCTCATCGCTGTTGTTGCTGCCGACCGGCTGGCGCTCACCGTAACCACGTGAAGTCAACGCGTTGGTCACGCCGCCATCGTTGAGGTACTTGAGAACCGTCGCGGCGCGCCGGTCCGACAGGTCGAGGTTGAAGGCGTCGGAGCCGCGGCTGTCGGTGTGACCGGCGACCTCAATTTTGAGCTCGGGGTAACGCTTGAGCGTCGAGATGGCGCCGTCGAGCACCGATAGACTCTCAGGCAGGAGGTCGGCCTTGCCGGTTTCGAACACCACGCCCGGTAGTTTGATCTCTTCCTTGAACGAGCAGCCTGTAGCATCCACGCGATCGCCCTTGGGCGTATCTGGGCACTTGTCGGCGCTGTCGACCACGCCGTCACCGTCGCTATCGAGCTCGCAGCCCCGTTCATCGACCCTGGCGCCGGCGGGCGTATTCGGGCATTGATCGCGGCTGTCGCCAACACCATCGCCGTCGCTGTCGAGCTCACAGCCGCTGGCGTCCACCCTGGCACCGGCCGGTGTGCCGGGGCACTTGTCGATGTCGTTGGTGACGCCGTCGCCGTCGTCATCCTGCGGCAGCGGGCAACCGCTCGAGTCGACCGCTGTGCCGGCGGGCGTGCCCGGGCACTTGTCCACGTCGTCGTTAACGCCGTCGCCGTCCGTGTCCAGCACGCGGCGCGAGCCACCCCACGAATACTGGATTCCCAGGCCCGCCACGTAGTCGATGGGTTTCTCGAAATAGATGTCGGTGGACAGCGCGCGCCGTCCGCCGAGATCTGCACGCAGCTGCATGGCGCTGCCATCATCACGCTCTGCGCCGAGCGTGATGAGCAGACCCACGCCATAGAGCGCGGAAATTGCCGAATCGTCGGCTCCGGGCTTGAGAATGCTGTTTATCTGCGCGATGCCGAAACTCATGAACGGATTGACGCGGCCTTCGCGGTAGAACACGCGATTTACCGACAGCGCGAGGCCTTGCAACTCGAGCGAAGCGTCTCCGGTGCGCTGATGCTCGGAGCCGAACAGGGAGATCTGCGCGTCCCAGTTGGCGTTGAGCGTGCGACCGAATGCCAGCGTGACGCCGGCGTCATCGTCGGCGGTCCGCTCATCGTCGAGCCATAACGCGTTGACCTGCGGCGCGATGTACCAGCTGCCTTCCGCCGCGCCCGCAACCGCAGGTTCTACGGTGATTGCCATCGTGAATGCCGCGGCCACAGCCGCCAGCACGGGGGTGCCGATTCTTTTCATGAGTTATCTCCCAACCAAATTGGCCTAGCAAGTGACTAGGGATGATATCCGACGAGCGCTGGATGAAGCACGCGCTGTCCCGGATGCAACCCGAGGCGCTTCGCTTCGCCGCCGGCGATTTCCAGCACCGCGAGCGCAGGTTCCTTGCTGCCGATGAGATCGAGTGAATGCGGCTTGGTTTGTTCGATGATCTCCTGGATGCGTCCCCGCGCGTCGATGAACACCATGTCGAGCGGAATGTAGGTGTTCTTCATCCACATGCTGATTGGCTTAGGGCTTTCGTGCACAAACAGCATGCCGCGCAGAGCGGGCAGGGTGCGCACGAACATGAGGCCCTGAGCCTGACGCCTGGGGCTATCGGCCACCCATACCTCGAAGGTGTGCCGCACTTTCTTGCCATCCGCGATCTCGAGTTTGCCGCTCGGAAATGCAGCGAGATCCTCGGGAGGACCAACCTGCGCGTATGCGGCACCACCTCCGACGATGGCCAGAGTGGCCGCGAGGACCACGAGGACCCGCTGCAGTCGATCAGGGACTTGGTTTTGACGCATGGCGGTCATCGTCCACGAATTCGACTCGGCCTGCAAAATCGAAGCTGGTGAGGAATACCCGCTCGCCGCGCGACAGGCTGGTGGCCGGACCGAGGCAGAAGCCGCGCGCTTCCACGCGATACACCGCGCGGTCGATTCCCAGGGTCTCCACGCGCCGCTGGGTCAACGAGTCCACCGTGCACTTGTCGTCACCGAGGGTGGCAAAGACGCGCTCTTCGCCTTCGAAGAGGATCGTGACGTTGGTGCGCAAAGTCTCGCCGCCGCGTCCCTCGGTGATGCCACCGATGCCGAACACCATGCGGATGCGCCGGCCTTCGCCACGTAACGGACCGCCGATGCTGACGCGTACGCCATTGCCCGACGGACGCGGACCCCCTTCGCATTCCATCTGCGCATTCTTCCAATCGAGATCCAGGTCGAGCGCGCCGCGGAGGCGGGCCCGCAGATATCCATCGCCCGCGGCAAAGCATCCGGTCTTGTCGCCAGGAGCGACGCCAGGGACTGTAGGAGAAGTGGCGGATGCGACTGTCAGGAACGCTACGCCAAGTGCAGCGATGCATGCCGCGACGGATGCGCGATGAGGCATGCGTCTACGGTAGCACGAGCCCTATACTGCAAAAAAACCGAGGGACCCAATGGCCAAACGCCCAGCACGCGCAACATCCGGTCGTTACGTCAGCCGGCTCACGAGCGGCACGCTCGCCGTCATCATGGCGGGTGGCCGTGGCGAGAGGCTCAAGGGCCTCACCGAACATCGAGCCAAACCCGCGACGCCGTTCGGTGGCAAGTTCCGCATCATCGATTTCGTGCTCTCGAACTGCGTGAATTCCGGAATCCGACAGATCACCGTGCTCACGCAATACAAGGCGCAATCGCTGATCCAGCACATCCACCGCGGGTGGGGCTACATGCGCGGTGAGTTCGGCGAATTCGTCGAAGTGATTCCCGCACAGCAAAAGACGGGCAGTCACTGGTACCGCGGCACCGCCGACGCGGTCTACCAGAACATCGACGTGATGCATTCCCATCGCCCCAAGCACGTGCTGGTGCTGGCCGGCGATCACATCTACAAGATGGACTACGGGCCGATGATCGCCTACCACGTGGAGAAGGGCGCCGACATCACCGTGGGCGTGGTCGAAGTCCCGATTGAGGAGGCCAAGGAATTCGGCGTACTCACCGTGACCGAGTGGAACCGCGTCACGCGCTTCGTCGAGAAGTCGCCGACGCCCGATCCGATGCCGGGCCGCACCGACGTCGCGCTGGCATCGATGGGCATCTACGTGTTCAACCCCGAGTTGCTCGAAAAGCTGCTCATCGAAGATGCCGCCAACGAGCAGTCCAAGCACGACTTCGGCAAGAACATCGTGCCGGACGCCATCGAGAAACTGCAGGTCTTTGCGTATCCTTTCCGGGACGTTAAGACGCGTGCGCAGTCTTATTGGCGCGATGTTGGAACAATCGACGCGTTTTACGAGGCGAACCTCGAACTCGTCTGGGTGGCTCCGGAGCTCAACATCTACGACGAAGACTGGCCGATCTGGACCTACCAGGCGCAGACCCCACCCGCCAAATTCGTACTCGACGAGGATGGTCGCCGCGGCGTGGCCATCAACTCGCTCGTCTCGGGCGGCGCGATCATTTCCGGTGCGACGGTGCGCGAGTCCCTGCTCTTCTCCGGCGTGCGCGTCGAGGAACGCTCACTCGTCGAACGTTCGGTGATCCTGCCCGACGTGCGCATCGGCCAGGATTGCCAGATTCGCAATGCCATCATCGACGAAGGGTGTCAGATCACCGGCGGCATGCGGATCGGCTTCGATCAAGCCGAAGATGCCAGGCGGTTCCTGGTGACCGAAAAGGGCGTCGTGCTGGTGACGCCGGACATGCTCTCGCATGCGTGAGCACCGCCACACCGGCCGCCTCTTGATCGCAGCACTGCTGTGCTTGCCGCTATTCGGTGGATGCTCGGTGCTGCCAAACCTGGAAGCGCCGAAGCTGTCGGTGGTGTCGATGAAGATGCAGAGCGCGGATATTTTTTCGCAGCGCCTGCAGGTGCGCATGCGCGTGTTGAATCCGAACACGCGCGAGCTCCCGATCAAGGGGATCAGCTATCGCATCGAAGTGAACGACGCTGAGCTCGCACAGGGCATGACCGATGCCGCTTTCGTGGTGCCGGCCATGGGAGAGGCCGAGTTCGACGTGCAGGTAACGGCGAACCTGGCCGGCGCGCTCGCCAGGCTCCTGGCGCGCGGCGGCTCCTCGGAAACGCTCGATTACCGTCTGGTCGGCAGTGTGGCGTTAGCCAGCGGCTTTCTGCGGCGCATCCCGTTTGACGAGCGCGGCAGCGTCAAGCTGAAGTAGTTCGGCGAACAATTTCAGGTACTCATTGGCCTGGGTCTCCCAGGAGAAATCGCAGCGCATGGCGTTCTGCACGATGCGCTCCCAGAGCGCCGGCTGCGCGTACCAGCTCATCGCCGTGTCGAGTGCCCAGGCCATTGCGATGGCGTCAAAATCATTGAAGACGATGCCGGTGCCGGCACCGGTCGCCGGATCGAAATGCACGACCGAATCGGCGAGGCCGCCAGTCTTGCGCACGATCGGAATCGTTCCGTAACGCAGTGAATACATCTGATTGAGGCCGCAGGGCTCGTATTGAGAGGGCATGAGAAACGCGTCGCTCGCGCCTTCGATCCAGTGGGCCAGCGCCTCGTCGTACCCGCTGAAAAACCACGCCCGGCCGCGGAACTTCTGGGCAAGTCCGGCAAAAAATTTCTCGTAGACCGCATCCCCGGTGCCCACCACGGCAAGCCGCACATCGTTGTCCTGCAGCAGTTTTGGCAGCGTATCGGTGAGCAGGTCGAAGCCTTTCTGCGAGGCGAGCCGGCTCACGATGCCGAACAGCGGCACGCGCCCGCGCGTCGGCGTCATTCCCTGCCGCAGGAGGAAATTGCGTTTGAGCTCCGCCTTGCCCGGGCTCTCGCCGGGTCCGTAGTGGATCGGCAGGTATTTGTCGCGGCGCGGATCCCATTCTTCGTAGTCGACGCCGTTCAGGATGCCGCGCACCGCGCTGCCGCGCGCCGCCAGCGCCAGTTCCATGCCCATCCCGTACAACGGCGTGGTGATTTCGCGCGCATAAGTGGGGCTCACGGTGGTCACCGCGTCGGCGTGCAGGATGCCGTGCTTGAGAGCATTGATATGGCCGGCCTTGAGGTCGTCCTGGTGCAGTAGATAGGCGTCCGGGCCGAGATCGAGGTCGGCGAGGTCGGCCGCGCCGAAGACGCCCTGGTAACCGATGTTGTGGATGGTCATGACCGACCTTGCGCCGGCGAACACCGGGTCGTCCTTGTAGTTCGAGCGCAGCCACAGCGGCGCGAAAGCGGTGTGCCAGTCGTGCGAGTGCACGATATGCGGCCGGAAATTCATGCGCCGGCAGGATTCGAGCGCGGCGCGTGTCAGCACCAGAAAACGGCGATGCTCATCGAGGTCGCCGGTGTACAGAGCAGGGCGCGCATACAGCGCAGCGGAGTCCACCAGGTACACGGGCGTGGCCGACCCGGGCAGGTTCGCGCGCCAGATGTCGACGCCGTACTCGTGGCTGCCGAGGCGAACAGCCAGCCCCTGCAGCGTTTCGACGCGAGTGGCGTTGAGCTGGTCGCGTTTGATCTGCGAATAAAACGGCACGAACAGCCGGACGTCGTGCCCCGCGGTCGTAAGCTGGCGCGACAGGGCGCTGGCCACGTCGGCGAGCCCGCCGCTCTTGGCGAGCGGTACCACTTCGGATGCGATGGCGCAGATCGAGAGTTTCACGGCGGCGGGCATTCTAGCCTTGAGCACGCACTGGTAGCATGGCACCAGGTCTCTGTCCCCATTTCCATGCGCCGAGTACTTACATTTCTCACGGCCATCGTGCTGCTGCTGGTGTCCTCTGGGCTAGGCGTGTTCACGGCTGACTTGCCGTTCTGGCGCCGCGCCCTGCAACTGCCGTTGCCCGCCGACGGTCGCTACCTACCTGTGGCGACGATCGGCTTGCCGGCCGCCCCGGCCGTGGCCATCCCCAGGCCTGCCGCGCCGGTGATCGACGAACTGGTGGTCGAGGAGTCGGTGAATCGCGCACGCGGCGCCGGTTCGCGCGCCTTGTTAGTCATGTATCGCGGCGAGCTCGCGGTGGAGCGCTATTTCCAGGCCGACGATGCAGCGACGCTGCTGCCGGCGGCGCTGGTGGCGCGACCGCTCACGGCCATGGCGATCGGCATCGCGAAGAACGACGGCCGCATCGCTTCGCTCGATACACCGGTGGCGCGTTACCTGCCCGAGTGGGACGACGAGCCGCGCGGCCGGATCACCTTGCGTCAGCTGCTCGAGGAAACCAGCGGCCTCGAAACGGGTGGCGACATCCGTGGCCTGCTGTATCGCTCGCCGTGGGAAAACCTCGCGCAACTGCCGCAGTTTGCCACCGCCCGCGGCGTGCGCATGTTGTTAGGCAACGATTTCGAATCGAGCGCCCTCGGCTTCAGGCTCGACCATGAGCCGGGAGGCTTCTACAACGTTTCGCCGGCCAACACGCAACTCGCGGCGGTCATCGTCGAACGTGTGACCGGCCAACCGTTCGAGACCTATATCGACCAGCGCCTGTGGCGAGCGCTGGGCGCGGGTACCGCGGAGCTGCAGCTCGATCGGCGCGCAGGCATGCCGGCCGCACATTGCTGCTGGCACGCGACCGCGCGTGACATGCTGCGCGTCCTCAACCTGCTCGGCAGCGATGGAATGAATGGACAAAACGCGGTGCTGCCCCGCGGCTGGGTGCAGGAGATGGCGCGCCCCTCGCGAGTGAACGCCGAGACCGGCATGCAGGTTGCGCGCCTGCGAATCGACGGCGACGAAGCGCTCGGTGTGACCGACGACAATGGCAGCGCTTACTGGGTCATCCCGCGCCGCCAGCTGGCCATCCTCAACATCGCCAACGTCGGTGGCAGCAGCCTGCCCGAGCTGCCGGCGATGTTGTTGAAAGGAATCGAGGAGCAGCCGGCCGGCCGCTGAGGGCGCAAGGATCGGGTCGAAGATCACGGCGGCCGCCCACACAATGTGGCCATGGATATGAAAGTCAGCTCAATGACGGACGGGTTTCTCGACAGCCGCGAGTTCGCGCGCATGACGCGGGCCATTGAATTCATCGAGCGCGAATATCAACGCCAGCCGAGATTGTCGGAAATCGCCAAGGCCGTTGGCCTCTCCGAATTTCATTTCAACCGGCTGTTCCGCCGGTGGACGGGTCTCACTCCCAAACAGTATCTCGCCGAAGTCACCAGCCGCGCGGCGGGGCAGGCATTGCACGCTGAACCTTCAGTGCTCGACGCAGCCCATTCTGTGGGACTTTCGGGAGGCGGGCGGTTGCATGATCTGACAGTGACGCTCGAGGCAATGACGCCGGGAGAAATTCGCGCGGGTGGCGCGGGTGTGAGCATTCGCCACGGCATTGCCGGGACGCCATTCGGAACGGCGTTCATCGCCGAAACCTCACGGGGTCTGTGCCGGCTTGCCTTTGTCGATGCTGGTGGGGAGATTGCGGAGCTGAAGGCGCTGCGTGCCGCCTGGCCGAAGGCCGAGCTCGTCCGTGATGACGCGCGTGCTAAGACTTTGGTCGACACCATATGGGGCCATCGGGCCACAACGTTACCCCTGACCGTATGCGGCACGAATTTCCAGGTGCAGGTCTGGCGTGCACTGCTCGAACTAGACGCGGGTGAGACGGTCACATACAGCGCGTTAGCAGAGAGGCTCGGTAAACCGAAAGGGGCCCGGGCCGTTGGTAATGCAGTTGGCGCGAATCCCATCGCCTGGATCATCCCTTGTCATCGTGTGCTTCGGGCCGGCGGTGACCTCGGCGGATACCGTTGGGGGGCTGCGCGCAAACAGATGATCCGCCGCTGGGAAGAAAGGCATATCGGGGTGTCATAACTTTATGATTCCCCTCGTGTGTCGGCGTGTTAGCGGTGCCATACTTGCCCTCCGCAAACGACAGGTCCGAAGCCGCACACGATGTCAGAGTCGCGCAATCTCACTACTCCGATCAGCATTGCCGTGGCCGTGCTGTGCGCCGCCTGGGCTATCTACGCGACGCAGCACAAGGCCGAGCCTGGTGCGCCGGCCGCGCAGGGCGGTGGCGGGCGTAACAACGCACCGGCTTCCGTGACGCTCGCGCCGGTGCGCGCGGAACGCATCAGCCAGAAACTCGAAGCGCTGGGCAACGCGCGCGCCAATGAATCGGTCGACATCAGCACCAAGATTTCCAACATCGTCACCGCAGTGCGATTCCGCGACGGTGAGCGCGTGAAGCGTGGCCAGGTGCTGGTGCAGCTCGACGATGCCCAGGCGCGCGCCGACGTCGCGGCCGCGCAAGCCACGCTCACCGAGAGCGAGAGCCAGTACAACCGCAGCCGCGAGCTGATGAACACGCAGGCTCTTTCCAAATCGAGCTTCGATCAGCTCGAAGGCACTCTCAAAGCCAACCGTGCGCGGCTCGGCGCAGCGACCGCACGGCTCGAAGACACCGTGATTCGCGCGCCGTTCTCCGGACGTGTCGGCCTGCGTCGCGTCAGTGTCGGAACGCTCATCAGCCCTGGCGACGTCATCACCACGCTGGATGACACCAGCGTCATCAAGCTCGATTTTTCGGTGCCGGAGAATTTCCTCGCTTCGTTGCGCGAGGGATTGTCCATCCGCGCCACCGCGCCGGCGTTCCCCGGGCGCACCTTCGCCGGCTCGGTGGGCAGCATCGATTCGCGCGTCGACATGAACACCCGCTCGGTGACGGTGCGTGCGTTGTTGGCCAATGAAGACGGCGCCCTCAAGCCCGGCATGTTCCTCAACGTCAGCTTGGCGAACGACGAACGTCAGGCGCTGATCATCCCCGAAGAGGCGCTTACGCCCGAAGCCGAGCGCCAATTCGTATTCGTGGTGGTGGACGGAAAAGTGACGCGCCGTGAAGTCCGAATCGGATCCCGGCGTCCTGGAAGCGTCGAAGTGCTCACCGGCCTCACCGCTGGTGAACGCGTAGTTGTCGAAGGAACGCAGAAGGTGCGCGACGGATCCCTGGTGCTCGCCATTGAACGAGCCGAGGGGATGCCCGAAGACGATCTGGATAAATCCCACGAAGCGAGCGCGAGCCCCGCGCGGATAGCCCAGTAAGGAGGTCCCGATGATGATCTCCGACCTGTCCGTACGCCGTCCCGTCTTCGCGACGGTCATGTCACTGTTACTGTTCATCCTCGGCATCGGTGCAGTCACGCGCCTCTCGCTGCGCGAATTCCCCGATGTCGATCGTCCGGTCGTCAACATCGAGACCAACTATCGCGGCGCGTCCTCCGATGTAGTCGAGACGCGGATAACGCAGGTCATCGAAAACGAAATCTCCGGTATCGAAGGCGTCGAGCGCCTCAACTCCGGCAGCCGCGACGAACGCTCGCAGATCAGCGTCGAGTTCTCGCTCGATCGCGATCTCGATGGTGCCGCGAACGACGTGCGTGAGCGCCTGTCGCGCGTCGCGCGGAATCTGCCGCTCGAGGCGGATCCTCCGGAAATCACCAAAGTCGACAGCCGCATCGATCCGATCGTGTGGATCAACGTGTCGAGCACCCAGCGCGGGGTGCTCGAGCTCACCGACTACATGCAACGTTACCTCGTCGACCAGTTCTCGACGCTCGAAGGTGTGGCTTCGGTGCGCGTCAACGGAGCGCGGCGCTACGCGATGCGGGTGTGGATGTCGCGCGAGAATCTTGCGTCGCGCCAGCTCACGGTCACCGATGTGGAAAATGCGCTGCTGCGCGAGAACGTCGAGTTACCCGCCGGCCGGCTCGAATCCACCGAGCGCGAATTCACGCTGCGTACCGATACCAATCTGCGCACCGAAGCGGACTTTCGCAACCTGGTGATCGGCCGCGGCGTCGACGGATACCTCGTGCGGCTCAGCGAGGTGGCCGAGGTGCGTCTGGCCTCCGAGGACGACCGCAGCATTTCGCGTTCGAACGGCCTGGTCGGCATGTCGATGGCCATCCTGCCGCAATCGAAAGCCAACGTGCTCGCCACGTCGGCGGCCGTCAAGAAGCAGCTGGCATCGATCCAGTCCACTTTGCCCAAGGACATCATCGCCGAGATCAACATCGACAACGGCATGTTCATCGCCGCATCGCTCAAGAACGTAGTGTTGGCGCTGACCGAGACGTTGATCCTGGTGCTGGTCGTAATCTTCGTGTTCCTCGGGACGCTGCGAGCCACGCTCATACCCGCGGTCACCATCCCCGTGTCGATCGTCGCCGCGGCCATAGTGATGCTCGTGCTCGACTATTCCATCAATACGCTCACCTTGTTAGGTGCGGTGCTCGCGATCGGCTTGGTGGTCGACGATGCCATCGTAGTGCTGGAGAACATCGTGCGCCGCATCGAGGGCGGCGAGCCCGCGGTGCTCGCATCCATCAACGGCTCGAAGGAAATCGGCTTTGCGGTCATCGCGACCACGCTGGTGCTCATGGCGGTCTTCGTGCCCGTGTCGTTCATGACCGGCGATACCGGTCGACTGTTCGGCGAATTCGGCGTGACGGTCGCCGCCGCGGTCGGTTTCTCCGCGTTCGTCGCGCTGACCATGACTCCGATGATGACGTCGAAGCTGTTTGCCAACGGAATGCCGAAGTCGCGCGTGACCGGCGGCATCGACCGGCTGTTTCACAACATCGACGAGAGGTACGCGCGGGTCCTGCGTGGTGCGCTCACCGGCCGGCGCCCGCTGTGGATCGTGGGCGGCGCACTGGCGCTCTTCGGTGTCGCGGTCATGCTGTTGATCCAAGGTTTTCCATTCTCGGGCTCGAAACTGCCCAGCGAGCTCGCCCCGGATGAGGATCGCGCTTTCGTGCGCATCTTCGTCGGGGCGCCCGAGGGCGCAAGCCTCGCCTATCTCGACCGGCAACTGCGCCAAGTCGAAGAAATCGCCCAGGACGAGGTGACGCGCGGCAACGCCAAGCGCGTGATCGTACGCACGGGAGGGTTTGGCCGCGGAGCCGAGACCAATACCGGCTTCGTCGCGCTGCCGCTCAATCTCTGGGACGAACGCGATGACAGTGCGGGGCTCATCGCCGAGCGTCTGCGTCAGCGAACCCAGGCCATTACCGGCGCGCGGGTCAACGTGAACCAAGCCGGTAGTCCGCTCACGCGTAACAGCACGCGCCCGCTGGCAATCGCACTCGGTGGCGGCGACTACGCTGAAATCGTCAAATGGCGCGACAAGATCATGCAGCGCGTCGAGGCGGAAAACCCACGCATCCAGGACCTGGAATCCGACTACCTTGAGCGCAAACCGCGCGTCATCATCCAGATCGACCGCAACAAGGCCGCGGATCTCGGCGTCTCCCTCCAGTCGGTGGGGCGCACGCTCGAGACAATGCTCGGCTCGCGTATCGTCACCACTTTCGAACGTTCCGGTGAGGAATACGACGTGATCCTGCAGGCCCGCGACGAGCAACGTGCCACCGTCGGCGATCTCGACAATCTCTACGTGCGCTCCGACAAGAACGGCGACCTGCTGCCGCTCTCGGCGCTCGTGCGCATTGAAGAGCGCGCCGGGCCCAATGAGTTGCGTCGCACCGACCGCATGCGGGCGATAGAGCTGGCCGGCTCGCTGGCGCCCGGCTACGCGCTCGGCGATGCCGTGAAGTACATGGAGCAAGTGATACGCGAAGAAGCCCCGGCGGCGCAGATCATCTACAACGGCCAAACGTATCAGCTCAAACAATCAGGCAGCGCGCTGTGGATCACGTTCGGGTTCGCGCTGCTCGTGGTTTATCTGGTGCTGGCCGCGCAATTCGAGAGCTTCATCCACCCGGTGGTGATCCTGGTCACGGTGCCGCTCGCTATCACCGGTGCATTGATCGGGTTGTGGCTGTTCAATTCCACCATCAACATCTTCAGCCAGATCGGCTGCATCATGCTGATCGGCATTGCCTGCAAGAACGGCATCCTCATCGTCGAGTTCGCCAACCAGCTGCGCGACCGCGGCGTCGAATTCGTGGACGCCATCATCCAGTCGTCGGCCACCCGCCTGCGTCCGGTGCTCATGACCAGTCTTTGCACTGCGTTCGGCGCCGTGCCGCTGATGCTCGCGCATGGCGCGGGCGCTGAAAGCCGTGAATCCATCGGCGCCACGGTGTTCTTCGGCACCATGGTCTCGCTTGCGATGACCTTGTACGTCGTCCCAGCGCTCTATCTGCTGATCGCGCGCAACACCCGCTCCCCCCAACACATGTCGCGGCTGGTCGACGGGTTGCTCGGCAAACGTCCCGTTCCCGCTGGCGTGCCGGTCACGGCCGAATCCGCAGGTACCCCATCGCCGGATCGTCCTCTCGGCTGATTCACCACCGCGGCGTTGACATAATTGCCAAGCAGAGGGCCCGGCCGCCCGGCGCTGTCAACCGCAACCTGAGCGGTTAACTAATTGATTCTCTTTGCATTCAGGGCCCTCCCAGCAGGCGGGAGGGAGGGTCGCTGGTAGACTGGCGCCCGACACTTTCCCCCCGCCTCCGCGATCCCTCAATGGCCCAGTCCCCCTATAAACAGCTCGAGCAGGAATGGAAACGCCTGCATGCCTTCCGTGGTGCCATGGCAATCCTCCGCTGGGACGCGGCGGTGATGATGCCGCGCGGCAGCGCGGACGTTCGCGGTGAGCAGCTGGCGGCGCTCGAAACCGAATACCACTCGCTGGTGACCGCGCCGCGGATCACACGCCTGCTGGATCGTGCCCAGGCCAACACCGGTGGACTCGTGGATTGGCAAGTCTCGAACCTGCGCGAGATGCGCCGCCAACGCGACTTCGCCATCGCGACCCCGGTCGCGCTGGTCTCGCGCCTCGCCAAGGCCGCCTCCAAGGCCGAGGCAAAATGGCTGTATGCGCGCGAGACCGGCAAGTTCGAAGACTTTGCGCCGCACCTCGAAGAGGTTGTCCACCTGGTCCGCGACAAGGCACAGCTGCTTGGCCAGGCGCGCAATCTCGCGCCGTACGATGCACTCGTCGATGAGTTCAGCCCCGGCCTCACCGCGGGCGAAATCGATGCGATGTTCAAGGCGCTGGCGCGCCGGTTGCCGGGTCTGATCCGCGAAGTGCTCGCGCGCCAGGAGCAACATCCCGTGCTGCCCATCATCGGCAAGTTCAGCGCGGGCAAGCAGCGCGCGCTCGCCGTGGAGGTCATGAAAGCAGTCGGGTTTCCGTTCGATCGCGGCCGTCTCGATGAGAGCGAACATCCCTTCACCGAGGGCGTGCCCGGCGACGTGCGTGTCACCACGCGCTTCGATACCACCGAGCCGTTCTCTGGATTGCTCGGGGCACTGCACGAAACCGGCCACGCCATGTACGACGTGGGCTTGCCTGCCGAATACGCCGACCAACCGGTCGGGCGGGATCGCGGCATGGCGCTCGAAGAGAGCCAGTCCCTGTTGATGGAAATGATCGTCTGCCGCAGCCGTGGCTTCGTCACCTATCTGAAGCCGCTGCTCGAGAAGCATTTCGGTGTCTCTGGTCCGGAATGGTCGGAAGAAAACCTCTACGCGCAGCTCACGCGCGTGAAGCGCGGTCCGATCCGCGTCGATGCCGACGAGATCACCTACACGCTGCACATCCAGTTGCGATACGAGCTCGAGAACCAGCTCCTGTCCGGCGAACTCGCGGTGCGCAATTTGCGCGATGCATGGAATTCCAGCATGGAACAGCGGCTGGGCGTCGTGCCGCGCAACGACCTGGAGGGCGTGCTGCAGGACGTGCATTGGGCAGTCGGCTCGTTCGGCTACTTCCCGTCCTACGCGCTCGGCGCGGTGATGGCGGCGCAGTTCTATGAGGCGCTGCGCGAAGCGGTCCCGGATGTGGAAACACAGATTGCGCGCGGCGAGTTCGCCGGGCTGATCGGCTGGTTGCGCGAGAACGTGCACGGGCAGGGCGCGCGCATTACCGCGCAGGAGCTGCTCAAGTTCGCGACCGGCAAGCCCTTGTCGGCAGCCTCAGCGCTGCGATATCTCGAATCGAAATACCTCGAACCGGAATCCGACGTCGACAGCGCCGCAGCATGACGGCCGGCTGCGGCTGAGCATGCGGGTCTCGCGTACCTGGCTCCTCGGGGCGCTTACCGCAGGATTCGCACTCGCCGCCATCTTCGTTCCGGCGATGCCACAGCCGCTGTCGTACCACGCGTTCGCAGACTGCCGCACGGTCTGGGCAGTTCCAAACTTCTTCAACGTGATATCGAACCTGCCGTTCCTGCTGGGCGGCTCGCTCGGCCTGTATTACATCTGGAAGGGCGACGGGCAGTTCACCGACGGGCGGGAACAGTTGCCCTATCTGGTGTTTTTTCTCGGCGCGCTGCTCACGTGCTTCGGCTCGGCGTACTACCACGCGGCTCCTGACAACGCGCGGCTGGTCTGGGATCGATTGCCGATGACCTTGGGATTCGCAGGGCTGGTCGCCGCAGCCGTCGCCGAGCGTGCGGACCCGCAGCTCGGCCGCCGCGCGCTTTGGCCATTGCTGCTGCTCGGCATCGTGACGGTGCTGTACTGGTACGGCACCGAGCGCATGGGGGCCGGGAACCTCATTCCTTATGCGGCATACCAGACGTGGTCCATTGTCGTCATCGTCTTCCTGCTGCTGTTCGGGCCCGCGCAGCGTTACAGCCATGGCGGCCTGCTGGCGTGGGCAGCCCTCTGGTACGGCCTCGCCAAGGTGTTCGAGACCTTCGATCTGCAGGTTTACCGCCTGCTCGGCGGCACCCTGAGTGGCCACACCATCAAACACGTGCTGGCCGCGTTCGCGGTGTTTGCCATAGTCCGTCAACTGCGGCTGCGCGAGCCCATCAGCGATCCGACAGTCCGCTAGAATCGCCGGCGCATGAACGCCACGCCCGACACACTGCTCGAGAGATCGCCTGAGTGGCCGTCGCAGACAGCCAAGAAGCTCGGCGCGCACCTGCGCGGGCTCGCGGGCAAGGCCATCGAGGACTTTCGGATGATCGCCGAAGGTGATCACGTCATGGTGTGCCTGTCGGGCGGCAAGGACTCCTACACGCTGCTCGATGTGCTGCTGTCACTGCAGCGCAGCGCGCCGATCGACTTCACGCTGGCCGCCGTGAACCTCGACCAGAAGCAACCCGAATTTCCCGCCGAGGTCCTGCCCAACTACCTGAAGACCATCGGCGTGCCCTTCCACGTGATCGAGCAGGACACCTACAGCGTAGTCAAGCGAGTGATCCCCGAAGGCAAGACGATGTGCGGGCTGTGTTCGCGCATGCGCCGCGGCGCGCTGTATCGGTATGCCGCGGAGAACGGCTTCACCAAGATTGCGCTCGGCCACCACCGTGACGACATCGTCGAGACGCTGTTCCTCAATCTTTTCTTCGGCGGACGACTGAAGGCGATGGCGCCGAAGCTCAAGTCCGAGGACGGACGCCATATCGTGATCCGCCCGCTTGCCTACGTGGCCGAGTCGCTGATCGAGCGCTACGCCACGGCGCGCCAATTTCCCATCATCCCCTGCAAGCTGTGCGGGTCGCAGGACAACGCGCAGCGCAAGGAAACCAAGCGAATGCTGGCCGAGTGGGAGCGGCAATACCCGGGGCGCACCGAGTCCATCTTCTCTGCGCTTCGCAACGTCGAGCCGGCGCACCTGGCGGATCCCAGGACATTCGATTTTCTGAGTCTGGATGGCGACCGTACGCAAACCCCTCGCTGAGTCGTACTGGGTCATCCCCGACCGACTGCTGGCCGGAAAATATCCGGGCGGCAAGACGCCCAAGGACGCCGAGCGCCGCGTAACTTCGCTGCTCGAGGCCGGCTTCGACGCATTCATCGATCTCACCGAGGCCGGTGAGCTGCCGCCGTACGACATCTATCTACCTGGAAGCGTGCACTACGTGCGCAAGCCGATTCCCGATCACGGCGTGCCGCGCGCGAACGAACACATGGCGCAGATCCAGGCCGAGATCGACGCGGCGCTGGCGCGCGGCCGGCGGGTATACGTGCACTGTCGTGCAGGCATCGGCCGCACCGGCATTGCGGTTGCCTGCCATCTCATCGGGCGCGGCCTGTCCGCCGACGCGGCGCTCGTACGGCTCAACGAGCTCTGGCAGGGAAACGAGCGCTCGCGGACCTGGCCCGACGTGCCGGAAACCGACCTGCAGCGCGATTACATACTGGCCTGGCCGCCGGCCACCACCGAGCAGCGCGAGATACTCTCCTGGCCGCCGGCCGCCGAAGAGCAGCGTGAGAACCTTTCCTGGCCGCCGGCCGCCGATCCGATGCAGGCGCCCGAAGTCATGGATGCGGCGCGCACCTTGCGCGAACGCTTCCAGGGCGCGCTGGTCGGGCTCGCGGCGGGTGATGCGCTCGCCGCGGCCACTCAATTCCGCAAACCCGGCACGTTCGCGGCCGTGGGCGATCTGCTGGGTGGTGGGCCGTTCGAGCAGCCGCGCGGCGCCTGGACCGACGATACCGCCATGGCCTTGCTGCTCGCCGAAAGCCTGCTCGAGCGCGAAGGATTCGATGCCCATGACCAGGTACAGCGCTACGCGCGCTGGCAGCGGGAGGGCTACGGTAGCGCGACCGGGCAGTGCGTGGGGATTTCAGCCAGCGTCGCGCGAGCCCTGGCCACGGCACAGTACAAACGCCAGCCGTTCGCTGGCTCGCACGACCCCGAGCAACACGACAAGGACCCGCTGTCGCGCGTCGCGCCAGCCGTCATGTACTTCTTCGCCGATACCGCCACCGCTGTGGCGAAGGCGTCGGAGGCGGCGCGCCTGACCGCGCAGGCGCCCATGGTGCTCGACTGCGTGCGCCTGTTTGCCGCCATGGTCCACGGCGCCCTGGCGGGCCGAGATAAATCGGCAGTGCTACGGCCTCCGCCGGAACTGTGGCGGACTCCAAGTACCCGTCCCGAGGTGCTGGCCCTGTATGACGGAGCCTATGAGCACCGCGACCCTCCGGAAATCACCGGCGGCGGCGGGATCCTGCAAGCTCTCGAGGCGGCGATGTGGGCGTTTCACCGCAGCGAGACGTTTCGCGATGGCGTGCTGCTGGCGGCGAACCTCGGCCGCGACTCCGATGTGGTCGCCGCCACCTATGGCCAAGTGGCTGGCGCCTATCATGGAGTGAGTGCAATTCCGGGAATCTGGCGTAACAGCCTGATCAAACAAGAAGTGCTGATAAACAGCGCGGACCGGCTTCTCACTCATGCCCTCGTGACCCTCGGAACATGATTCCGCAAGTGAATCGTCTCGCTTAAAGTGCTGCCCATGTCGACCACGCGTCCTTCCCGCGGCAGGCGTGCTCAGCGCTCGTGGACGCGCATGTCCGATGAGCAACTGCTGGGTCTGCGTTTCTGCGATCTGAACCTCAAGATCGAACGCTCCCCGGTGGCCAAGCGCGTGAGCCGCCTCTATACCGAGCTCGACAAACGCCAGATTTCGTTCCGGCCGCACGTGTGGCTGTCGGAAGAGTGGTTTTCTCCCGATGGCGTGCCGGGCATTGCCGTGCCGTTCTATCTCGCGCATCCCCGACTCGAGCGTCTCGAGCGACGCATGATGCGCAATGTCGAAGGCGGCAGCGCCGAAAGCGCCATGCGCATCCTGCGCCACGAAGCAGGTCACGCCATTGACACCGCCTACCGGCTGCGGCGCCGCAAGCGATGGCGCGAAATATTCGGGCCGGCGTCGTTGCCGTACCCGGATACTTACAGAGCGCGGCCTGGCAGCCGCCGTTACGTGCAGCATCTCGGCGAGTGGTACGCGCAGGCGCATCCTTGCGAGGACTTCGCCGAGACCTTTGCCGTATGGCTCAAACCCAACTCATCGTGGCGCCGTACGTACGCGCAGTGGCCGGCGTTCCACAAGCTCGAGTTCGTCGACGAACTGTTGTCCGTCGTACGGACCAAGCGTCCACCGGTACGCAACCGCGAAGTGGTGGAACCGCTGCGCGAGAACACGAGCACGCTCGCCGATCACTATCGCCGCAAGCTGCGGCGTTACAGCATGTATCGCCGCACGGTCACGGATCACCTGCTCGAGCGCGTGTTCACGGCGGAGCGCAATTGGCGCTCGCGCCGGGCCAGCACTTTCCTGCGCGCGCATGCGCTGCACCTGGTCAACGCGACGATGAGCGAGTTGCGCGAGGAACGTTACAGCGTGGAGCAGATCCTGCGCATCGTTGTCGAGCGCGCCGAGAAGCTCGGGCTTTGGGTGCGTGGCAGCCGGCGCGATGCCCTTCGCCATGCGCGCTGGATGCTCGTGTACCTGACGCGTCTGTACGCGCAGGGTGAAAGTCCGCGCCTTTCCCTATGAAGCGACTGCGGACGCTGGTCGTCGTTCATTCCACGCTCGTTCCCCCCGAAACCCTCGAGGGCCATAGCGAAAAAGAAATCGAAGAGTGGCGTACCGAATACGACGTGGTCTCGACCTTGAAGAAGTCAGGCCACGAAGTGCGTTGTCTCGGAATCTCCGACAGCCTCGAGGAGCTGCGCAGCGTCATCACCGAGTGGAAACCGGAGATGGTGTTCAACCTGCTCGAGGAATTCGACGGCATCGTCACCTACGACCAGCACGTGGTCGCATTCCTCGAGCTGTTGCGTCAGCCGTATACGGGCTGTAATCCGCGCGGCCTGCTGTTGGCGCGCGACAAGCCGCTGTGCAAGCAGTTGTTGTCGTTCCACCGCATTCCCTCGCCGCAGTTCGCGGTGTTCCGGCGCGGCATCAAGCTGCGCCTGCCACGCAAGATCAAGTACCCGCTGTTCGTGAAGTCGACCACCGAGGACGCGTCGCTCGGCATCTCGCAGGCGTCGATCGTCACGGACAAGAGCCAGCTCAAACAACGCATCCAGTTCGTGCACGATCAGGTGCAATCGGATGCGCTGGTGGAGGAATACATCGAAGGCCGTGAGCTCTATGTGGGCGTCATGGGTAACGACCGGCTCACGCGCCTGCCCATCTGGGAAATGGTATTTGGCTCGGTGTCAGACTCGGGCGCCGGCATCGCGACGCGCCGCGTGAAGTGGGACAAGAAATATCAGAAACGTCACGGCATCACGACCAACGAAGCGAAGGAATTGCCGCCCGCGGTCGTGGCGCGGCTCGATAAATTGTCGCGGCGCATTTATCGTTGCCTCGGGCTCTCCGGCTGCGCGCGTCTCGACTATCGTGTGACGGCCGACGGCCAGATCTACGTGCTCGAAGCCAACCCGAACCCAAACCTCGCCGCCGAGGAAGATTTTGCGCAGTCGGCGCTGGCGGCCGGCGTGAGTTATCCGGACCTGCTGGAGAAACTGCTCACGCTCGGCGCCGGCTATCAGGCAGAGTGGCGCGCCTACTACGGTTGAAGGAGCGCCATGAAGGTCACCATGAAACGCATCACCGCCGGCGCGCTCGCAATGGCGCTGGCGACCGGCCTTACAGCCTGCGCAACGCAGGAGAAAAAGAACAAGGATGCCATCGCGCTCTTCAAACAGAACGCGACCGGCGAATTTCAAAGCGCGAGCGGCGCGCAGCTGTTCATCATGCCGGTGCGGGCACGCATGGTGACGGATGAGGCGGTGTACGTGGAACGGCGCGACGCCAGTGGTGTCTTTGGCCGGTTGCTCAACATCGAGGTCGCGGCGGATGAAAAGCAGATGACCCTGCGCGCGCTCACCTTCACGCAGGAAGGCCAGTGGCGCAACCTGCGAGAAAACCCCGAGCTGTTCACAGCGCTGTTGCCGAAAGACGTGCGGCCCGCGGGTACCTGCGACATCAAGCCCGCGGCAGATGCCAATACGATCAGTTACTCCTGCGGCGGCTCGGCGCCTGAGATGTTCACGCGCAAGTAGTTCGTGAGGTTCGCGCCGGCATTCATGGCTTGGTGTGCGTGTCCAGCCAGTCGAGCACCGTGCCGTACCAGTGGATGCTGTTGTTAGGTTTCAGCACCCAGTGATTCTCGTCGGGAAAGTACAGCAGCCGGCTTTCGATACCGAGGCGCTGCAACGCGGTGAAAGTGGCGATGCCCTGCGTGTCCGGTACGCGGAAATCCTGCTCGCCGTGGATCACCAGCATTGGCGTGCGCCATTGCTTCACATGGTGCGCCGGGTTGAAACGCTCATGGATCTCAGGCGTCTGGTAATAAGGTCCGCCATTCTCCCACTCCGTGAACCACAGCTCTTCGGTGGTGTAGTACATCGAGCGGGTATCGAAGATGCCGTCGTGATTCACGATGCAACGGAAGCCGTCGGGCCAGTTGCCCGCGATCCAGTTCTGCATGTAGCCACCGTAGGAAGCGCCCAGGGAGCAGGCGCGCTCGCCGTCGAGCCATGGGTATTTCTGCAGCGCCGCCGCGAGACCTTTGCGCAGGTCTTCGAACGGGCGATCGCCCCAGTGCTGACTGATCGAATCGGTGAAAGCCTGGCCATAGCCGGGCGACCCGTGGAAATCGATGAAGACCGTCGCGTAGCCGCGCGCCGCGAAAGTCTGCGCGTTCCAGCGCCAGTTCCAGTGGTTCTGGAAGCTCACCTGCGGGCCGCCGTGGACGATGAAGGCGATCGGATATTTCTTGTCCTTGGCGACTCCGGGCGGATTCACGAGGTAGCCATAGACGGTTTCGTTGTTCCAGCCCGGAAAACTGAACTGTTCGAACGTTCCGAGCGTGCGGCCCGCCAGCAGTTCGGCGTTGGCGGTCGTCAGCCGGCGCCGCTCGCCCTTGGCGCCGAGCAGATAGAGGTCGGGAGGCGAGGCGAGGTCGTGCCAGGCCACCACCGTGCCGCGCGGCGCCGGAGAGAATTCGCCCACGTAACCTGGTCCTGAAAGGGGCGATACCCGCCCGGTGTCGACGTTCACCGCGAACAGCGGGGTCTGACCGAGATCGCTTGCCGTGGCGAGCAATGTGCGGCCATCGCGCATCACGTCCAGATGCTGCACCGAGCGATCCCAATTGGCGGCGACTTCGCGAGTCCTGCCGCCACTCTTGAGCATGATGCGAAACCGGTCGGCTTCGAAACCCGGACGGCTCATCGCGAGCCACGCCAGGTCGCCGTTGCGCAGGTACACCGGCTGGGTATCCCAGGCGGGATTGTCGGCGGTCAGGTTCTTGAGGCGCGCGCTACCGTCCGAAGCGGCTTCGTACAGATCGAAATTCGTCGACCACGCCTCCTCGCGTCCCGCAGCGCGCGCGCTGAAGACCACGCGCGACCCGTCCGGACTGAACGTGAACTCTTCATCGCCGCCGAAGGGCGTGGATGGCACGTCGGCATCCAGTGACTTGCTCACATTCACCGGTGTGCCGGCGCGGCCATCGGCGTTCACCGGCGCCACGAACAGGTTCGAACGCGTGCCGGCATTCCACCGGTCCCAGTGCCGTATGAACAGGCTGTCGAAGATGCGGGCGGACACCTTGCTGTCCGCGGCCGCCTGGATGCGGTCGCGGGTGCACTTGAGGTCGGCACAGTCCCGGTACACCTCCATGGCGAGCGCGATGCGACCGCCGCCGCTCGAGAAACGGAAAGTGCCCACGTCGAGCGGATAGTCCGTGATCTGCACGGCTTCGCCGCCGTTGAGCGGCAGCCGCCACACTTGCTGCGAACCGGTGCGTGAAGACAGGAAGTAGATGCTGGTCCCGTCGATCGCCCAACGCGGATGCAGGTCGTTCGACGAGTGCTGCGTGAGACGGCGCGGTTTGCCGGCGGTGCTGTTGATTTCCACGAGCCACAAATCGCTGCGGCCGCGATTGGCCGGAAGATCGGTCTCCCGCTGTGCGTACACCACGTAACGACCATCCGGTGACACCTGTGGATCGCTGACGCGCGCCAGGAGGTTCAGGTCGGTGGGCGTGAACGCACGCGCGGCTTCGGTGGCCGCCACGGCTTGAGCGCAGATTCCGCACGCGAACACGGTCGCGATGCGCAGCCAGGACTTCATGGAGATCTCCAACTTGGGTTTCGTCGTCTAAGTGCGGTCGTTTAATTGTTCTGGGAAACCTGGCGTCCGATCTCGGATGCATCGAGGCTCCAGCTTTCGGCTGCTGCCGCCGCAAGCCAGTCACGCATGTGCGCGTCGGCCAGTACGGTGGCCATGTACGCCGCGGTGGATTCGCGTACCCGCGCGCCGTAGGTGCGCAGGCGCAGCACGATGGGCGCATACATTGCGTCGGCGGCGCTGTAAGACCCAAACAACCAGGGACCACCCGCGCCGAAGCGCGTGCGGCAGTCGTCCCACAGCTGCTCGACGCGCGCAATTTCCGCCGAACGTTCCGGATTCGCTGCGGTTCGCCGATCGGTCGCGCGCGCATTCATGGGCCATTGTGAGCGCAGAATCGAGAATCCGGAGTGCATTTCGGCGCATGCCGCGCGCGCTACGGCGCGCGCGTCGCGTTCCTTCGGCCAGCCGCGGCCGGTGAGCTCACAGACGTATTCGCAGATGGCGAGCGAATCCCACAACAGCAGCGGCCCGTGCCGCAGCACCGGCACGCGGCGGGTCGGGCTCAACGTGGCCACGTCACGCGCGAATTCCGGGGTGTCGAGCGGCATGATGCGCTCGGCGAACGCCAGCCCGACATGTTTCATGAGAATCCACGGGCGCAGCGACCACGACGAATAATTCTTGTTGCCCATGATGAGCAGCATTTCGTTCACGAGAGCTCCCTCGCTACCATGCGCGCCATGGCTCTTGGCGCAGTAAGCGCGATCTGTTTCGACCTCGACAACACACTGTGGGAAATCGAGCCGGTGCTGATGCGCGCGGAACGTATTCTCGCCGATTGGCTCGAGGCGCGATACCCGCGCATTCCCCAACGATTCACCAGCGCCGACGTGCTCGAAATGCGCGCCGCGCTGCTGCGCGAACAACCTCACCAAGCGCACGACCTTTCGTACCTGCGGCGCGAAACCATCGCACGGCTGGCGGCAGAGGTGGGTTACAACCGGGACATGGCGCACGAGGCATTCGCCCTTTGGCATGCGGCGCGCAACCAGCTCGAACCCTACATCGAGGTGATTTCCGCGCTCGAGACTCTCAAGCGGCGCTTCAGGCTCGCGACGCTCAGCAATGGAAATGCCGATCTCACCACCATAGGACTCGCGCACCATTTTGAAATCAGTTTGAACGCGGGCGCACTGGGATGCGCCAAGCCTGACCCACGCACCTACGCGGGCGTAGCCGCCTCACTGACGCTGGAGCCTGCGGAAATACTGTTTGTAGGCGATGAACCGTACGCTGATGTCGTAGGCCCGCGCACCGCTGGCATGCAAACTGTATGGGTGAATAGAGGTGGTGTTGTTTGGCCCGCCGCGTTGCCCGCGCCGGATGCCTGCGTCACCGACCTCGCCGGGCTCGTCGCACTGCTCACCTGAAAATGTGAACGGTGCACCGTCACCCGCACGTAGTTAGCACTGTGCACCGGCGACTGCCAGGCGGGCGGCGTGCGGGTTCGTGAAAACGGCTCCTGCGTCACGGAACCCGCTCTCGCAACGCGCTCAACTGACAGGCGTCGGGCGCCGATGAATTGAATGAACGTCAATCGATCGGGGTGAACAATGACCATCCAGCCGGTTGCAAGTCTGAAAGAGTTTTTCCGGGACGCGTTGCACGACGCGCTGTCGCATCAACGCGTGGCGGTCGAGGGCGAGACCGAGCACTATGTGGTGAACGTCCTGACGCTGTTTTCCGACGCCGACGCGCTCTACGAGCGCCATCCCCACAACGAGGCGCGCCACGATTCGCGCAAGAGGCTCAAGCCACTGGCGCTGATGTTGGGTGAGGCGCTCGAGGCGCCCACGCAGGAAGCCAGGTTCCGTGGCCTGCAGCGCCTGGGTGATGTGTCGCTGTTCATTGCCGGATTCTTTTCGCAGGGGTTCGCACGCAAGCTGGTCGATGTCGACTACCACATAGCAATGGGCGGCCAGGCCTACGGTGCACTGGCCGAAAGCTGCCCCTCGACACGAGCCCGAACCATGCGCCAGGTGTTCGCCGAGCTCGCCGCGAAGTTTCAGCCCATGGTCGACGCGCTCAATGAAATCAGCGAAACCGCCTATCAGCACTCTGATCAGGATCGGCTGCGGCTGTACGAGCTCTGGGTGAAGACCGGGAGCGAGCGCTCGCGCCAGCTACTGCGCAAGCTCGGCGTCGAGCCTGCGCCTGCCGCGCGCAGCGCGCTCGTCAACTGATGGCTGGCGCCACCACGCTCGCATCGCTGCAGAGTGCACTGGCCGAAATCTACGACCTGCCGGCGACGCCGGACGTGCGCGAATACCTCATCACACGCGCCGAGCTCAGAAGCATCGGCGAAGCGCGCTCGAGCGACGAGCAGCTCATCGTGGCGGAGGACGGCGACACCCTGTCGATGGCGCTGTATATCGACGCCGCCGTGCTCCAGCGGCTGGCGCAAAGCGATCCATTTGCTGGCCTGACGCACGAGAACCTCGCCGACTACCTGACCGCCGCCGAAGGCGTCAGCCATTTCGTCTACGTCGCCTGGAACACCGGGCACGACAAGCCGGTAACGCTGCTCGAGCTCGAGTTGCAGGCCGAGGTGGATAAGTACGTGCTGTGCGCGTGGTTACTGCGCGCGCAGGGCGATGGCCGCTTTCCGCGCGAGTTGCATCGTGCGCTGTTCGAGCGCGCGCACGTCGACGCAGTGGCCGCCGCCGGCCGCATCGGTCTGTATCACACCGCCTCCAGCTATGCCGCGCGTTTCTGCCGGCACGTCGGCGCGTTGCTGGAACGAAAGCGGTACGGAGTCACGCGTGACTTGCTCGCGGAGCTGCGGCGTTTCTATCGATGGGGGAATGTCCGCAAGCTGCGCCACATCGAGCGTTACGCCTGAACCTTGCGAGTCCTGGCGTTTCTTACAGAGTGCCGTGGCGATCGCCCGCCGCAGCAACGTCCTATTCCACGTCGAGGTCGTCTTCGGATTTGCGGGTTTCAAGCTCGCGTTTGAGCTTGATCCACTCGCCGAGCTTGCGCAGATCGCGCTTGCTCTGAGGTTTCTTCGGCTCGGGAATGTGCGCGGCACCGACACGAGCGTACGGATCGAAACCCGCGGCGCGTTTGCGTTCGACTGTCAGCTTGCCGTTTTCCCCACGTGCCGGCGTCGGTTCGACGGTCAGCGGCGCGCGTTCGAGTGCCACTCCTGCACGGCCCGCGTCGATCCACTCCACACGCGCGTTACCACGATCGTCATGGACGATCTGAGATACACGGCGCCGGTTGGCCGCCTGTGGCGGTTTGTCGTTTGAATCGTCTTCTGTCACGCCTGAAGTATGACCGAGGCGCAAACTCCATTGTTTGACATAGTGACCATTCCGGCCACCACAAATCGCATGCTGTGAGCCGTTTCACGCAATTTTTTGGCGTGACGCAGCCCGCAGTATCCCGATGATTGTCTTCGCGTCGGCTAGCTCTCCGTTGAGCGCTTTTTCGACGGCCTGCTCGAGTGGCCACCACTCCACCTCGAAGACCTCGCCTGATTCGGGACCGGCGGTGGCGGGCGAAAGTTGCGTGGCGAGGTACAGGTGGATGATTTCGGTGAACACGCCGGGCGAACTGAAATAGGTGCCGAGCGATTCCCAGTGCGTGGCCGACACCGCCGCTTCTTCGGCAAGCTCCCGTTGCACGGTGATCTCCGGCGCCTCGTCCGGCTCGAGCTTGCCGGCGGGAAGCTCGTAGATGTAACCGCCTGCCGCATGTCGATACTGACGCAGCAGGCACACTCGATTGTCGGCATCGATGGCTACCGCCGCGGCACCTCCCGGGTGGCGCACGATTTCCAGCGGCAGGCGTATGCCATTGGGAAGGTCTACGGTATCGACGCTCACCTGGATGACGCGCCCGTCGAAGATTTTCTTCCGCTCGAACAGCATCGCGCGAGTGTACCTGCTTGGCGAACGCGAGCCCGAGAGTAGTCAAACTAATCCCGCGGGTGCCGACGAGTTGTTTGAAACGCACGACGCGTCCCTGCAACAATCGACGCGCTGCTTGTACCGGCCGACGGCCCGCGCTCATAATCGCGACGAGGCGCCAGCAATCCATTCGCGGGCGCGAATCTAGATCAAAAAGGCGTCACATTCCCGCAGGATACGGGCGTGACGTCCGTCACGGCTCTCAGGGAGTTGGGCCTAAATCCAACTGCCTTTCATATATTGTTGTATTGATGCCTACGGCCGAACAACTCGGAAGTCTGAACGCTCCGCAACGCAAGGCGGTGACCTACGGTGAGCCTCTTCCGGGCGGGAAGGGTTTTCGCGCGGGTCCCTTGCTGATCGTCGCCGGCGCGGGCACGGGCAAAACCAACACGCTCGCACACCGCGTGGCGCATCTCGCAATGAGCGGGGTCGATCCGGCGCGCATTCTCATGCTCACCTTCACGCGCCGCGCGTCCATCGAGATGAAACGGCGCGCGAATGAAATCATGCGCGAAGCCTTCGACGACAAGCTCGGCAGCAAGGCTTCCGCGATTTCCCAGCGGCTCACCTGGGCCGGCACGTTCCACTCCATCGGCAACCGGCTGTTGCGTCACTACGCCAAACACGTGGGGCTCGACCCGGCGTTCAGCGTGCTCGATCGCTCCGACTCGGCCGACCTGGTCGACACCGTGCGCACCGAGCTCGGCTTTTCCGGCAAGGGCCAGCGCTTCCCGCGCAAAGACACCTGCCTTGCGATTTATTCGTATCGCGTGAATACGCAGAAGTCGCTCAAGGAAACGCTCGATACGCAGTATTCGTGGTGCTCGCACTTCGAAGAGGACATCGGCAAGCTGCTGAGGGGCTACGTCGAAAGCAAGTCGCAATACCGGGTGCTCGATTTCGACGACCTGCTGCTCTATTGGCACGCCATGATGAGCGAAGAGCGCATTGCCAAGTCCGTGGCGGCGCATTTCGATCACGTGCTCGTCGATGAATACCAGGACACCAACAAGCTGCAGGGCGACATCCTCATGGCGCTCAAGCCCGACGGCCAGGGCGTCACGGTGGTGGGCGACGACGCACAGGCTATCTACTCGTTCCGCGCCGCCGCGGTCGAGAACATTCTCGGATTTCCCGACCGTTTCCGGCCCAAGGCCGAAGTGGTCACGCTGGCGCAGAACTTCCGTTCGAGCCAGAGCATCCTCGATTCGGCCAACGCGCTCATGGCCGATGCCCCGCGGCAATACCGCAAGCATCTGCTGTCGATGCGCGGGCAGGGCCCACGGCCCAAGATGGTGACCGTCGACGATCTGCCGACGCAGGCCGAATTCATCTGCACGCGCGTGCTCGCCTCGCGCGAGGCCGGGATTCCGCTGAAGCGTCAGGCGGTATTGTTCCGCACCGGCTCGCACAGCGACGTACTCGAAATCGAGCTCGCGAAACGCAAGATTCCTTTCGTCAAATACGGCGGCCTCAAGTTTCTCGAGGCATCACACGTCAAGGACCTTCTGGCGGTGCTGCGCTGGGCGGACAACCCTTACAACCAGCCGGCCGCGTTCCGCGTGCTGCAGTTCATGCCCGGCATGGGCCCGGCGAACGCCAAGCGCGCACTCGATCACTTCGTCGCCAGCAACTACCAATGGAGCTCGTTCGAAAAATTCGAGCCGCCGGTCGACGCACGCGGAGCGTGGAGAAAATTCAACGAGCTGGTCGCGGCCTTGGGCGATCCAAATCGCGAATGGCGTGGCCAGATCCACCTGGTGCGCGAGTGGTACAAGCCACACATGGAACGGCTCTATGAGCACGTGCACATGCGCATCGGCGATCTCGACCAGCTGGAGCTGCTCTCTTCGCAGTACCAGACGCGTGAGCGCTTCGTCACTGAGCTCACGCTGGATCCACCGCATGCCACCAGCGATCTGGCCGGGCAGCCGATGATGGACGAGGACTATCTGGTGATCTCCACCGTGCACTCCGCCAAGGGCATGGAATGGGACAACGTCTACATTCTCAATGTGGTCGACGGCAGCTTTCCGAACGAATTCGCCACGGGCAAGGCGGAGCTCATCGAGGAAGAACGCCGGCTGCTGTACGTGGCGATGACCCGCGCCCGTAATGAGCTCACCTGCGTCATCCCGTTGCGGTTCCAGATCACCAGCCAGCCGAAAACTTCGGACGGGCATGTTTACGGCGGTCGTAGCCGTTTCCTTACCGAGAAGGTCGTCAAGTGCTTCGATGAGCAGACGTTCCAGGGATCGAACATCGAAGTGAAGATCGGCGAGACTTCTGCCGACTCTGGCACCATCGACGTGGCGTCGCGTCTCAAGCAGATGTGGTAGGGCCTACCCAGGCCTGACGGCCACTTCGGACAACGCCGGCAAAGCGCCGTCGTCCGTTGCTACGGCTTGCGGAACTTCAGTGTGAACCGGTCGCTCTCGCCGATTGCCTGGTACTTCGCTCGCTCGCGGTTTCCTGAGCGGTAGTTAGGCGGCAGCGTCCACACACCCTGCGCGTAATCTTTGGTATCGCGCGGGTTGGCGTTGACCTGCGATCGTGCCACCAGCTCGAAGCCGGCGGCCTCGATGAGCGCGATTGCGTATTCCTCGTTGACATAGCCGCTGGCCGCACGCGGATCCTGCGGTTTGGCCGGGTCGCCGCGATGTTCCACCACGCCGAGTATTCCGCCGGGCTTGAGCGCGACGTACATGGCCGCGAAAGCCTCGCGCGCCAGCCCCAAGCTCATCCAGTTGTGCACATTGCGGAACGTCACGACCAGGTCGGCGCTGCCTGGTGGCGCGATCGCTCCATTACCGTTTCCCAGCGTGGTGACCTCGACCTTGCCGTAGATGTCCGGCCGGGAGGCCAGTTTGTCGGCAAAGGACTTGAGGTTGGCGGTGACGAAGGCGTTGTCCGGCGCCGCGGCCACCTGCGCCGCATACAACTTGCCGCGTTTCGCCAGCAGCGGTGCCAGCAACTCGGTGTACCAGCCACCGGCACCCGGCCACACTTCGACAACGGTCATGTCCGGCTTGATGCCGAAGAAGAGCAAGGTGTCGAGCGGGTGTCGATGGACATCGCGCGCACGGTTTTCGGCGAGCCGGTGCTCGCCGGCGAGCACGCGGCCGATTTCGGCGGCGGTGGCCTCGTCGCGCGGTGGCTCGAGCCGTGGCGAGTCGGGCGGCGACGGCGCCGAGGCACAGGCGCCTAACAGACACGCCGCGAACGCCGCCGTCACCTTCCAGGGCATCTCATTCTCCAGGCGAAGAAAAAAGAAACCCGCACGCGGCGGTGGGGTCAGGCCACGTTTCCTGAAAACGGTGCCAGAGCCGCACCGTTCTATCTACTTGATCCGTTCTGGCACCGTTTTCTGGAAACGTGACCTGACCCGAGTCAGCGGCGGAACGGTCCACCACCGCCCTGGCGCGGGCGCGGTGGACGCTCCTGTGCTTCGTTGATGCGCAGCGGACGGCCGTTCATCTGGTATCCGTTGAGACCCTGGATCGCGGCTTGTGCTTCGCCGGATCCCATCTCGACGAAACCGAATCCACGGGGCTTGCCCGTTTCGCGGTCGTTGATCAGCTTTACGGAATCAACCTTGCCATGGCGCTCGAAGAGCACCTTGATGTCTTGCTCGGTTGCGGAGAAGGGCAGATTGCCCACATAGATCGTCGTCATCTCGAGGCTTCTCGCTCAGAAAGCGGACAGCGGCAGGAGATGCGGCCCCTGCATGTACCGCGGGCTACAAACAACAGGTCAAGGCTTCAAAGCGCACGTTTCAAGGGTCAATTGCGCGGCTCTCTTACCTTAAGCGGCCTGCACCGTAGTTCGTGCACTTCAGGGGATGAAACCGTTAGACGCATCGAACGCGACCGATGCTACTCCTCGCTTCGAGAAGCTGTAAACAACGGACCGGCGGGTGCCGGCGCGGTACCGTAGTCTGCGGCTATTTCTGGCATTTTCAGCCAGTTTCGGCTGCGGGAACGGTGTCTGATACCGCTCCCTTATCACTTATTCTAGATAGGCGTAGCCGTCGAGCTCGCCTTCGTAGAACCGCTTGATGCCCTGGGCCTCGGCGACCGACATGCGCCCTTCGCGAACCGCCCGCTCGCAGTCACGCACCAGCGCCGGATGCAGGTCGGCGACGTCATACTCCATGTACTCCAGCACCTTGTTCGCGGTATCGCCCTTCACCACTTCCTCGATCCACCAGCCGCCGTCGTCGTGGAAGCGGATGTGCACCACGTGCGTGTCGCCGAACAGGTTGTGCAGGTCGCCGAGCGTTTCCTGGTAGGCGCCCACCAGGAATGCCGCGAGGTAGTACTCGTCCTGCGCGGTGATCGCGTGCAGCTCGAGCGTGCGCTTGACGTCGCGCTGGCTCACGAAGCGGTCGATCTTGCCGTCCGAGTCGCAGGTGATGTCGGCCAGCACACCCTTGCGCGTCGGCCGCTCGCCGAGCCGGTGGATAGGCATGATCGGGAACAGCTGGTCGATGGCCCAGCTGTCGGGCAGCGACTGGAAGACCGAGAAATTGCAGAAATAGATGTCCGACAGGATCGACTCGAGCTCTTCGAGCTCTTCCGGTACCTCGTCCAGCTTCCGCGTGAGATCGCGCACCTTGGCGCAGGTGGCCCAGTACAGGCGCTCCGCGAGGCCGCGCTGCTCGAGCGAGAGCAACCCGAGGTTGAACATCTGCAGGACCTGGTCGCGCGCCGTCTGCGCGTCGTGGTAACACTCGACCACGCGCCGCTCGGTCACGGTGCGGAACGCGTCCAGCAGGTCGCGCACCGGCTGCGGCATTTCACGACCGCCGTTTTCCTGGTCTTCGCGGCCGGTGACCTTGAACTGATCGAGCGCCGAGCAACCGAGCGTGTTGAAGATGAGCACGCTGTGATGAGCCGCAATGGCGCGTCCCGACTCGCTGACGATCATCGGGTGCGCGATCTTGCGTGTGTTGCACACATTGGCGATGCGATACACCACGTCGTTGGCGTATTCGTTGAGCGTGTAGTTCATGGACGAGGCGAAATTCGTGCCGCTGCCGTCGTAGTCGACACCCAGGCCGCCACCCACGTCGATGTACTGTAGCCCAGCCCCTAACAACTTGAGCTCGGCATACACGTGCGCGAGCTCGTTGATGGCGTCTTTGACGCGGCGGATGTCCTGCAGCTGGCTGCCCGGATGGCAGTGCACGAGCTGCAGGCAGTCGAGCATGCCTTTCTCGCGCAGGATCTCCACGGCCTCGAGAATCTCGGTGATGAACAGGCCGAACTTCGACTTGTCACCGGCCGAGTCGCGCCACTTGCCCGATCCCTCGCTGGCGAGTTTCACGCGCACGCCGATGCGCGGCCGCACGTTGTATTTCTCGGCGATCTTCAGGATCGCGGGAAGCTCGCTGAAATTCTCGACCACCGGGATGATGGTGCGGCCGAGCTTGGTGGCGATGATGACCGCTTCGAGATAGCTGTCATCCTTGAATCCATTGCAGACGATGAGGCGTTCCGGGGAGTCGGCCGTCATGGTCATGACCGACAGCAGCTCAGGCTTGCTGCCCACTTCGAGGCCGAAGCCGAATGGCTGCCCGTAGCGGTACACCTCTTCGACGACGAGGCGCTGCTGGTTCACCTTGATGGGAAACACCGCCGTGTACCGGTTCTGGTAGTCGTTCTCGGCGATCGCCTGCGCGAACGCGTCGTGCAGATGTTTGAGGCGGTGGGCGAGGATGTCGGAGAAGCGCACGACCACCGGCGTCGTCAGCTCGCGCTCTTTCAATCCCTGCACGACGTCGAACAGGTCGATCTCGCGCTCGGGATTCATGTCCGGCCGGACCACGAGATGGCCGGCGGGGTTCACGCAAAAGTAGCCCTTGCCCCAGGCGTTGACCTGGTAGAGCTCGGCGGAGTCATCGACCGACCAGGGAATCGGTCGTTCGGAGCGTCGCGCGAGCGCATCGCTGGCGCTCGCGGAATTTGGGTTTGGTTCGACTGCCACGGTGGCGCGCACGATAGCAAATCTAGTACGTACCCGTGGCAACAGGGCGGCGCGCATCACGAATCCACTCGCTCCACGAGCCGGCGTAGAGGCGCGCACCCGTAAGGCCGGCGTGTTCGAGCGCGAGCAGGTTGTGGCAGGCGGTGACTCCGGAACCGCACATTGAAATCAGCTGTGCGGGCGGCACCGAACCGAGCAGTGTGCCGAAATGACGCTGCAGTTCGCCCGCCGTCAGGAAGCGGCCGTTGCCATCGAGATTGGCGGCAAAAGGGCGGTTCCTCGCGCCGGGCACGTGACCCGCTTTCCTGTCGATGGTTTCGTTCAGCCCCGCGAAGCGCTCCGCCGAACGAGCGTCGATGAGCAGATTCCCTGGGCGCAGGCGCAGGTCATCGACAGCCGCGGTGCTGACCCAGGCATCGGAGTCGAGTTTCACTGGAAGGTCCTGCGGTCGCGGCGTGCGCACGGCGGTTTCGAGCGGCAGGCCTGCCATGCGCCAAGCGGCGATACCACCATCGAGCACCGCGACGCTGCGAATTCCGATCCAGCGTGCGAGCCACCACAGGCGGGCGGCATGTGCTCCGCTGCCCTGGTCGTAGGCGATGAGCTGAGACCCTCCACCGACTCCACGCTCACTGAGCAGCCTTGCGAGATTCGTCGGGTCGGGCAGCGGGTGGCGTCCGCTGCTGGGGGTGATTGGACCCGAAAGATCGCGGTCGAGGTGGAGGTAAAGAGCGCCAGGCAGATGCGCGCTCGCGTATCCGTTTTCGCCCCAGTGCACATTGCCTAGATCGAAGCGGCAGTCGAACACGACGAGATCGTCGCGCGAAAGTTGCTCGAAGAGTGTGCTCGCGTCGATGAGAGTGGTGAAATGGCGCATGCTGCATTTTACAATCCGGATCAAACATGGCCATTGACGTTTATTGGGGTAGCGGCAGTCCATATTCGTGGCGCGTGCTGCTGGCACTGGAGCACAAGGGCCTCGAGTACCGCAGCCACCTCATGCAGCTCGCGGTGCAGGAGCACAAGGCTCCGCACATGCTGGCCATGAATCCGCGGGGCCGCGTACCAACCTTGAAAGACGGCGACTACGTGGTGTTCGAGTCGCTCGCGGTCCTGTACTACCTCGATCGCAAATATCCCGCGAAGCCGCTGTTCGGCGATTCACCCGAAGAAGGCGCTGTCATCATGCGCGTGTGCTGCGAGTACCAGGCGTATATCGAGCCGCACGTGACGCGCATCACGCGCGCGCTGCTCAATCGTATCGGCGATCCGCACTCCGATGAGAGCACTTACGCGATGCATATGATCGGCGGCGAGGCGCGCACCATCGAAGGACGTCTGTCGAAGGGGCCGTGGATCGTCGGCGACAAACAGGGTGCCGCAGACTTCTTCATTTATCCGGGCATCAAATTGCTGTTACGTGCGCTGGCGCTGCCGGAAGCGCGCGAGTTGTCATCGCGGTTTGCGCCGGTGGACGCGAACTATCCGGCGCTTGGACGATGGCTGCAGCGCGTAGAATCGCTGCCCGGCTACGAACGCACGTATCCACCGCACTGGCGCGATGCCCCAGTCTGACAAGCGACGGCCGAGAAGAGATGGCTGACAAACGATGATTGACACATTCATCCGGTGGCAACACAGGATGATGGTTGATACGCTCACGCCTTGATTTGGACGGGGTCAATCATGGCGAATGACAAGATTCTCATCGAGTTTCCGGGACGCATCGTTTTCATCGGCTTCGGCAGCATCGGTCAGGGCACGCTGCCGCTCGTGTTGCGGCACATCGGCATTCCGAAAGCGCGCATCACGATCATCACCGGTGACGACCGCGGCCGGAAAATCGCGGAATCATATGGCGTGAAATTTGTGGTATTGCCGCTCACGCGCGACAATTTCCGCCGCGAACTCGATCAGTACATCGGCCGTGGTGACTTCGTTCTCAATGTGTCAGTCGACGTCTCGTCGATTGCGCTGATCAAACTTTGCTGGTCGAAGGGCGCGATGTACCTCGACACCTGTATCGAGCCGTGGCCGGGCGGTTACACCGACGCCACCATTCCGCACGCCAAGCGCACCAACTACGCGTTGCGCGAGGAAGCCCTGGCGTTGCGCGCCGCGAACACGCGCTCGCCCACCGCGGTCATCACCCACGGTGCCAACCCGGGCCTGGTGTCGCACTTCGTCAAACAGGCGCTGCTCAACATCGCCGGCGATACCGGCGTCGATGCCGGCGTGCCCAAGTCGCGCGAAGACTGGGGCCAGCTCGCGCGCAAGCTGGGCATCAAGGTGATCCACATCGCCGAGCGCGACACGCAGCTGACCTCGAAGCCGAAGGAGTTCAACGAGTTCGTCAACACCTGGTCGGTGGACGGGTTCGTGAGCGAAGGCCAGCAACCGAGCGAGCTCGGCTGGGGAACGCACGAAAAGAACTTCCCGCGCGACGGCAAGCGTTACGACTTCGGCAACGGCGCGGCTATCTACCTGATGCAGCCGGGCGCGGCCACGCGCGTGCGCACCTGGACACCCAAGGCCGGAAATTTCTTCGGCTTCCTGATCACGCACGGCGAAGCCATTTCCATCGCCGACTACCTGTCGGTGCGGCAGAGCTCCGAGGTCGTCTACCGCCCCACGGTGCACTACGCATATCACCCGTGCGATTCGGCCATCGTGTCGCTGCACGAGTTCGCGGGACGCAACTGGCACCTGCAGGATCGTCAGCGCATCCTGCTCGACGAGATCACGACCGGCATCGACGAGCTCGGCGTGCTGCTCGCGGGGCACAAGAAGAACGCGTACTGGTACGGCTCGCAGCTGGCGATCGACGAGGCGCGGAAACTCGCGCCGCACAACAACGCCACCAGCCTGCAGGTTACGGTGTCGTGCCTGTCGGGAATGATCTGGGCGATGGAGAACCCGAACGCCGGGCTGGTCGAGCCCGACGAGATCGACTACGTGCGCAATCTGGAGATCTGCACGCCGTATCTCGGCACCATGACTGGCGCATACACCGACTGGACTCCGCTGCACGATCGCGAGCGGCTGTTCCCCGAAGACCTCGACACCTCCGATCCCTGGCAGTTCAAGAACGTCCGTGTATGAGGCGAGCGTGCGACCGGCGGTTCAACGAACTGGCGGCGGATAGTCGTTGGCTGAGGGCGCGCGCAAGTTGGATAGTCTGAAGCCGGTGGCCACGACGATGCCCACCAGTGAGAATGAGGCCGCGGCCAGTGCGCGCCGCGCGATTTCGCCGGCTGGCATCTCGTCCACGTAGCGAAAGCCGGGCAGGCCGAACACCAGGACCACCCACAGCGGCAGCAGGAAGAGCACCGTGACCGCGGCGCGCGTCCAGAACTCCGCCGTGAATCCCAGCGGACACACCGCCTCGAGCAGCTTGCGCAGCGGGTGATGAATCGCAAACACCGTGGCGCCGCTCAGCGCCAGGGAAATCGCGATGACGGTGATGAGCGCGGAAAATCCATTCATGGCCTAACTCTCCTTCACTTGGCGGGCGCGCGCCCAATACGCGAGCCCAGGGGCTATTGCATGGTCGTAAAGCGATTCGCATACGGCGCGCAGCGGCGGCCAGCCGAACACCGGGGCAAGGCGTCGGTAGCCGGGCAGGCGGGCCCAGAGCGCGAGCACCGCGCGAAAGCCGCTGACGATTCGGCCGTGTTCGTCGAGTAGATAGAGCCGCCGCTCGAGGTGCTCGCGCCGCAGTCCGTAAGCCGCCAGGCGTTCCGGCGTGCGCATCGAATCGTGGAAGCGCAGCGGCAGGGCGCGCCGCTCGGCGAGCCTGGCATAAACGCCGATTTCCCGGGAGCATACCGGGCAGTCGCCGTTGAACCAGACCTCGCAATCGCGATCGGCGGCGCGCAGCGCGCGTGGCCGGGCGCCGTCGGCCGTGAGATCGCGCAGCGCGCTCGCCAGCGTGAAATGGCGGAATTCAAAACCAGCGTCGAGCAGCCGCCGTGGCGCCACACGCTGCCCCTTCACCAACAACTCCGCCATCTCGCCGAGCGCGAGGCGCAGCGCCACGGCGGGCATGCGCAGGAAATACGGCCGGCGAAGGCTGCGTGCCAGCGCGCGCTGAAAATCGTCCTGGCGTTCCGGCGCGGGTGCCACGGCGTTGAGTGCGCCACGCAGTTGAGGCTCATCGATGGCATGCTCGATGACGCGCAGCAAGTCATGGATGTGGATCCACGACATCCACTGCCGGCCGTCGCCGATCGCCGCTGCGAGTCCGAAGCGTGCGGCCAGCGCCAGTCGCGGGAAGATGCCACCGTCGCAACCGAGCACCAGCCCGATGCGCAGGTTGACGGCGCGAATGCCCTGCGCGCTGGCGGCATCGGCCGCCGCCTCACGTTCAAAGCACAGCCGGGATTGGAACGCGGCGGTGGGCGGAGAAGCTTCCGTGAGCCATTCGTCCGCGGCGGGTCCATAGAACCCGATGGCGCTCGCGCTCACGAGTACGCGCGGCGGCAGCGCACGCGTTGCGCACCAGTCGAGCACCGATTGGGTGGTTTTCACACGGCTGTCGATGAGCAGCCGGCGCCGCGCACGCGTCCATGGCGGGCCGATGACTGGTGCACCAGCGAGATTCACGATGGAGTCGATGCGCGCATCCCCGGGAATATCGGTGAGCTTGGTGACCACGTGCACATGCGGGCCGAAGCGCCCCAGCGCGCGGTCGGCATCACGGGTCCACACCCACACCGAATCACCACGCTTGCGCAGCGCACGCACCACGTGTCCGCCGATGAAGCCCGTCCCGCCGGTGACGAGCACGCCTCGGCCCGAATGCTGCTGCGCGCTTTCGATCGGATGGCGTAACCATTCGGTTGGCCGGAAGTGCCCGAGCGCAGCGATCGCGTCGCGCAGTCCCCACGCGGTCATGCCGGCCGCCAGCAATGTGAACAGTACCGAGAACCCGCCGTGGTTGACGCCGATGATCGCGGTGGGAAGGCGAAGCCATTCGAGCAGCACCGGCGCAATGGCCATGAGCAGCACGCCGAACAACACAGTGAGCACGGTGTGCAGCACACGCTCGAATGCGGACAGGCGGCGCGTGCGATCTTCGATGACGAAATCCGCGGCGGTGATGGCAACTTCCAGCAGCAGCGCGGCGGCGATGAGGGCCACCCACGCGCCATGCCATTCGCGCCAGGCCAGCGCCAGGAACAGCAACCCATAGAGGAATTCACGTGCAGCGTGCAGCGCGAGCTCGTGGCGGGCGGCGCGCCGCGCGGGCAGGCGTTCGGCGATCTCGTGGTTCCACAGCGTGTCCAGCGCGCCTAACAAGGTCTGCACCGTCAACAGAGAAAATACCAGCGTCATGGCAGCTCCTCGGTGGCGCAGAAGCGCCCGGTCTGGAAGAACAGCTCGCCGAACAGCGGGTGGACGACCGTCATGGTGAAACGGAACCACCCGTGGGCAAGATCGATGTGTTCGACGTGCGTCACGCCCGGGCACAACAGGGCAGGCAACCACACCTTGAAGCCCAGGTTGAAGTAGTAGCCACGGCTCACGAAGTGCAGCACGCCACCGTCCTCGTACGTATCGAGGGGCATGCACAATCGCGCCGGGAGCTTTTCGATGAGCGTTCCGTCGGTCACGACCTTGGTGGAGCGGACGCGGTGGACCGCGCCGTCGGCCCAGCGGTACTCGCGGATCCATTCCACTCCATGCGTGCCGGGCCGGACCAGTACGCGCGCCTCGACATTGGCTCCCGCGCGCGGCGCCACCGGTGTGCCGAGGAGCCTGCCCAGCCACGCGAAAATGCGGCCGGCCACACTGGCGCGCACCACTTCGAACGCGCCCGCGTAAGTGGTTGCGCCCGCGGCATCGGCGAAACGTTCGCGCACCGCCTCGGGCAATCGATTCCAGGCTGCAACGCCGATCACATCCCGCAGGCCGTGCCGCGCGCTGGGGCCGGCACGCTCATACGTCAGGGGGCGCGGCAGTGTGCGGGCATGTGTCATGTGGTCCCTCAGTCTCCGATGAGCTTGGCGATCCGCTCGCCCATGCGCATCATCTTGAGCAGCGTCTTGCGCGGCAGGCGCTTCACGGAGTCGTACCAGCGCGTCATCGTCTCGAGGAATTCGAGCTGCGTGGCGATGCGTTCGCGCACCCTGTCGGGCGTTTCCCTGTCGTTCTTGAGCAGCGCCACGCATTCGCGCAGTGCGGCGAGCGTGGGATCGATCTCCCGGCGCTTGCGGCCCTCGATGATCATGCGGATGACCTCCCAGGTGTCGTGCTGAGCGGTGAAGAAATCGCGACGGTCGCCGAGCATCTGGGTGACGTGCACGAGCTCCCAGCTCGCGAGCTCCTTGAGGCCCGTGCTCACGTTGGAGCGCGCGATCCCGAGCGTCTCGCCGATTTCATCGGCATTCAGGGGCTTGTCGGCGAGGTATAGCAGGGCGTGGATCTGTGCCACGGAGCGATTCATGCCCCAGCGGCTCCCCATCTCGCCCCAGTGGACGATGTAGCGCTGCATGGTGGTGGAGAGTTGCATATGTCCGCCTGTAATTTCTGTCATTACAGAAATTACAACTATCCCCGACGGCCGGCAAGTCGGAAATTACTTATTCATAGGAAATTTCCACGACGACGAATTCGCGCTCGCCGCCCGGCAGCAGGACCTTGATCTCGTCATCGAGCGCCTTGCGCATGAGCGCGCGCGCCAGGGGTGCGTCCATGCTGATGTACCCCTCCGCCATATCGAACTCGTCGGGGCCGACGATCCGGTACTTTGTTTGCTTGCCGTCGTCGTCTTCGAGCGTCACCCAGGCGCCGAAAAACACACGGCGCCGGTCCGAAGGGGGCTTGTCGACCACGGTCATGCCGTCGAGGCGCTTGCGCAGGAACCGCACGCGCCTATCAATCTCGCGCAGGCGACGCTTGCCATAGGTGTATTCGGCATTTTCCGAGCGATCGCCCTGCGCCGCGGCTTCAGACACGGCCTGCGTCACGCGCGGCCGTTCCACTTTCCACAGTTCATCCAACTCCTGTTTGAGGCGTGCTGCACCCGCCGGGGTGATGAATTGCGATCCGGGTTTCTCTGCTTGTCGGTAACGGCTCATGCTTTCAAGACATATGTGATGGAGGTCTCAGTAGCCGCCGGCCCCATCCAAAGGGTTCTGTGCAGCGGCTCACAGCCGTTTTGGGGTGGTCAATCTACGCTTTCCCCCATGGCAGCCCGTTACTACACACACTTTGTCACGAGCGCAGAACCGGCGCACTCGAGTGAATGGAGTGGGGTGATCGAGCTGACCCACCCTCTCGGCGAACGCCGCGATTCGAAGGAACTGCGCCGGCTGCTGGCCGCGAACTTCGAGATCGACGCCGAGGACATCAAGATCCTGCAAGTTGCCCGACTGCACTGACCCCTTTTTGAAAGATTGACGAATCCCCTAGCGGACTTCTTTCCCTTCATCGAAAGTCCGCCTTCTCAAGCCCCAGGCCCCCAAAGCTTGGGGCTTTTTTTATACTCGGTCCCCTCGCACCTGTTGTTTGGGGATCTCCATGCTCATTCGCCTCATCGTCATGGCTTCGGTGGCCGTGCTTACGGCCGTCGCGCTCGCAGCCTGTGCCGCCTCCGCGCCTGCACCGGTGCCGGTATCCACCCCCGCACTGGTCGCGCCGCCGCTGAAATCCGGCCTCGACCTGGCGGGTTTCGATCGCAGCGTCCGTCCGCAGGATGACCTGTATCGATTCGCCGGCGGCGCCTGGCTCGCCAATACCGAAATCCCTGCGGATCGTTCGAACTATGGCTCGTTCATCATCCTCGACGACCAGGCCCAGGAAGAAGTGCGGCAACTCATCGTCGCCGCTTCCGAACAGCCGAACCGGCCAGTGGGCTCGGACGCGCAGAAAGTGGGTGATTTTTATCGCGCGTACATGGACAACGCGAGAGTCGAGAGTGTGGGGCTGGCGCCGCTCAAAGACGAACTGGCGCGCATCGACGCCATTGTCACCGCGCGCGACGTCGCGCGTTACATCGGCCGCACGCAGCAGCTTGGCCTTTCCCAGCCATTCGCATGGTTTTCGTCGCCCGACAAGGACAATTCGTCGATGTACCTCGGAGCGCTCTACCAGAACGGGCTCACCATGCCCGACCGCGACTACTACCTTTCTCCCGATGAGAAATACGCGCGGTTCCGCGCGAAGTTTGCCGAGTACGTCGAGCACATGCTGGCGCGCGCCGGGGAGCGCAATGCGCGCTCGGCCGCGGCGCGTATCGCCGCGCTCGAGACCCGCCTCGCTAACTACCAATGGACCAAGGTCCAGAACCGCGATCCGGTCAAGACGCACAACCCGATGACGCTGCCCGAATACCAGAAACTCGCGCCTGGCTTCGACTGGGTTGCGTTCTTCGACGGCATGGGCGGGCCCGTGCAGCGGCTGGAGGTGTACCAGCCGTCGTTCATCAAGGGCATCGGCCAGCTGGTGAAGACCGTGCCCGTTTCCGACTGGCGCGTGTACTTCAAATTCCAGCTGCTCGACGACTACGCGCCGGCGTTGTCGGCGCAGTTTGCTGACCTCGAGTTCGATTTTCACCAGAAAACCTTGAATGGCGTGCCCGAGCCGCGTCCGCGCTGGCGCCGCGCCGTAGATTCCATGGACGGCAACATGGGCGAGCTCGTCGGCCGCATGTTCGTCGGGTCGCATTTCGGCGCCGAAGCCAAGGCGCGCATGCTCGAACTGGTCAGCAACCTCCTCAAGGCGTTCGACACCTCGATCGATGGCCTCGAATGGATGAGTCCGCAAACCCGCGCCGAAGCGAAGACGAAACTTTCCAAGATCACCGTCAAGATCGGCTATCCCGACAAATGGCGTGACTACAGCACGTTGACGGTGCGCAGCGATGACCTCATCGGCAACCTGCTGCGCGCGGCGGAATTTCAGCACCAGCGCTTCGTGAAGCGGACCGGCGGCCCGGTGGACAAAGGTGAGTGGCTCATGACGCCGCAGACCGTGAATGCGTATTACAGCCCGACGACCAACGAGATCACGTTCCCCGCCGCCATCCTGCGCTGGCCGTTCTTCGACATGAGCGCCGATCCTGCGGTCAACTATGGCGGCATCGGCTCAGTCATCGGCCACGAGATCAGTCATGGCTTCGACGATTCGGGCCGGCAGTACGATGGCGACGGAAACCTGCGCGACTGGTGGACCGCCGACGATGGCGGCAAGTTCAAGCAACGCGCGGGTGAGCTGGTGAAGCAATTCGCCGGTTACAAGGTGCTCGACAATCGTCCGCTGAACGGGGAGCTCACGCTTGGCGAGAACATCGGCGATCTCTCCGGCATGGCGGTGGCGTACAAGGCCTACAAGATCTCGCTGGCCGGCAAGGCGGCGCCGGAAATCGATGGCTTCACAGGCGAACAACGGTTCTTCCTCGGCTGGGCGCAGGTGTGGCGTCGCAAGTACCGCGACGAGGAGTTGCTCAAACGCCTGATCACCGATCCGCACAGCCCGAGCGAGTTTCGTACGAATGGGCCGACCAGCAATATCGACGCTTTCTACGACGCGTTTGCCGTCAAGCCCGGTGATCGCATGTATCGGCAGCCAGCCGAGCGTGTCAAAATCTGGTGAAGCGGAGATTTCCCATGCGCAAGCTGTTAGTGACTCTGATCGTGGTGGCGGCGAGCATGAATCTCGCGGGCTGCGGCTACAACAAACTGCAGAACCAGGACGAATCGGTCAAAGCGTCCTGGTCCGAAGTCGTCAATCAATACCAACGGCGCTCCGACCTGATTCCGAATCTCGTGGCCACCGTGAAAGGCTTCGCCGCGCAGGAAGAGCGCGTGCTGGTAGGCGTAACCGAGGCGCGCGCCAAAGCGACCTCCATCCAGCTCACGCCGGAGCTCATCAACAACCCTGAGGCATTTGCCAAGTTTCAGGCAGCGCAGGGCGAGCTCACGCAGGCGCTGAAGAGCCTGCTGGTCACGGTGGAGCGCTACCCCGACCTAAAGTCCGACGCCAACTTTCGCGATCTTCAGGTCCAACTGGAAGGCACCGAGAATCGCATCACCGTCGCACGCAATCGCTACATCGAGGCGGTCAGGAACTTCAATGTGACCGTGCGCGAATTCCCGACCAACCTCACCGCGAAATGGTTCGACTTCGAGGTGAAGCCAAACTTCACCGTGCAGAACGAGGCCGCCATCTCGACGGCACCGGGCGTCAACTTCGACACTTCGACCCCATCACAATCGGCTGCACCGGTCGAAGCCGCGCCGACTTCCTCGCCTCCCGCGCCGCCGCCCGCGAACTGAGCCCGTGACGTGAAAACTGCGCTGCTCATGCTGGCGCTGGTGCTGGCCGGCCACGCCACGGCCGCGCGCGCGCAGATACCAGTGCCGAAGTTCGAAGCCCTGGTCGTAGATCTCACCGGTACTCTCACGGCTGCCCAGCAGTCGGCGCTCGACGAAAAACTCACCGCGTTCCAGGCGCGCAAAGGGTCGCAGGTTGCGTTGCTGATCCTGCCGACCACGCAACCCGAGGACATCGCGCAGTTCGGTGTACGGCTCGCTGAAGCCTGGAAGGTCGGGCGCAAGAATGTCGACGATGGCGCCATCCTCATCGTGGCCAAGGACGATCGAGCGTTGCGCATCGAAGTCCAGTACGGCCTCGAAGGCGTGCTCACCGATGCCACCGCGGGCCGAATCATCAACGACACCATCGTGCCGCTGTTCAAGCAGGGCGATTTCTTCGGCGGCATCAACGCAGGTCTCGACCAGATGCTGCGGGTCATCGATGGCGAGCCGCTGCCGGCTCCGGATCAGGCCTGGAAACCTGGTGGAACCGGCGCGCCGCTTCCGTTCCTGCTGTTCGCGGGAATTGCCGTGTTGCAGCTGTTGCGCAATTTCATCGGCCGCGCGCCGCTCGCGCTCATCGCCGGGCTCGGCGGCGGCGGTCTGGCTTGGTGGCTCACGTCGCGCATTCCGTTGTCGGCCGGTATCGGCGTCGGAGCTTTCTTACTCACGCTGATGCTGGGCGGCCGCGGTGGCCGCGGAGGCCGGGGCGGCCGGGGCGGCTCTGGAACGGGGCGCGTATTCCGGGATATCGGACGGGGCGGTGGGTTCGGCGGCGGACTCGGCGGTGGCCTCGGCGGTGGCCTCGGCGGTGGTTTCGGTGGCGGATTCGGTGGTGGTGGTGGCGGGGGATTTGGTGGCGGCCTCGGCGGCCGTGGTGGAGGCGGCGGCGCGTCCGGCCGCTGGTAGTTAGACAATGTCCGCCATGCGCATGCTCCGTCACCTCTGCGCCACGCGCGCCGGCACCCGCCGGCGTTTTTCCGATGCGGCGCACGCCAGCATCGAAACGGCCATCCAGCAGGCCGAATTGCGTTGTTCCGGCGAAATCCGTTTCGCGATCGAGACGGCGTTGGATATCGCGGAGCTATGGACCGGGGTCACGCCGCGCGAGCGGGCCGTGCAGGTTTTTTCGCAACTTCGAGTCTGGGACACCGAACTTCGCAACGGCGTACTCATCTATGTATTGGCGGCCGACCGCGACGTGGAGATCGTCGCCGACCGCGGCGCCGCTACCCGGATTTCCCCCGCCGAGTGGGAAGCGGCCTGCAGGCTCATCGAAAGCCATTTCCGGGAAGGCCGCTTCACGGAAGGCTCCGTGGCGGGGGTGGCAGCGGTGGCGGGGTTGTTAGAGCGGGAATTTCCGGTGCGGGCCGGCGCTCGCGACGAGCTTTCGAATCAGCCCGCCCTGCTGTAGCAGAATGCCGACAGCCTGAATTCTTCGTGCGGTGTCATACTTTGGCCATGAAAACTCAAGCCGCGCTGCGGCCCCTCATCTTGACCGCGCTCGTGGCCACGCTGGTTTCGGGATGTTCGTTGTTCGACGCCGGACCCAGGTGGGGCGGCAAACGTGACGTCGAGAAAGACGCAAATGTCGTGCCCGCGCTTCCCGAACCCGCGGCCACACATCGGTTCGAGATAGCGCCCACGGTCGACATCGTTGGCGTCGTCCAGAAAACGCGCGCCACCAAAGAGGACACGCTCACCGACATCGCGCGTCGCTTCAACGTGGGCTACGAAGAAATCGTGCGCGCCAATCCGGGCGTCGATCCGTGGCTGCCAGGCGAGAACCGCGAGATTGTCATTCCTTCGCAGTTCATCCTGCCCAACGCGCCGCGCGAAGGCATCGTCATCAACGCCGCCGCAATGCGCCTCTTCTATTACCCGAAGGTGAAAAAAGGCGAGACGCAGGTCGTTCACACCTATCCGATCGGCATCGGCAAGGTGGGCTGGAAGACTCCCGAGGGCGCCACCAAGATCATGCGCCGCACGAAGGATCCCGTCTGGCGTCCGACGGCGTCGATCCTCGCCGAACACAGGAAGAACGACGATCCACTGCCGGCGGTCGTGCCCGCAGGTCCCGACAACCCACTCGGCCGTTTTGCGTTCTACCTCGGCTGGCCGACGTACATGATTCATGGCACTAACAAGCCAGCGGGTGTCGGTCTGCGCTCCAGCCATGGCTGCATCCGCCTTTATCCCGAAGATATCGCGCAGCTTTATGAGATGGCTCCCATCGGTACCGCCGTGCGCGTCGTCAACCAGCCTTTCGTATTCGGCTGGCATGAGGGCGCGCTGCACATCCAGGCCTTCGATATTCTCGAAGACGATCCGCGTGACTGGAAGAAGGCACAGGCCAAGCTCCTCAACAAAGCGCTGGCCGAACGCATCCAGCAGGAGCTCGCGGCGCGCAAAGAGAAGATAGATTGGGAAGCAGTCTCGAAACTCGCGCACGAGCCGCGCGGCATTCCTGTGTCGATATCCGGTGGACCCGACCAGCTCGACCACATCGTCACCACCGCGACGGTGGTGCAGAACAAGGTCGCGCCAGGCGCAACCTGGGATGGGATCTCCGACCTGCCAGTGGACGAAGCCACGTTCCAGGAGCTCGTATCCGATCGCGAATCGTCGGTTGAATCTGCGGCCGCCGCGGCCGCGCCGGCGACACCTGCGCCCAAACCCGTGGCCAACTAACAACTGGGGACATGCCTACCCAAGCCTGGCGGCCACTCCTGACGTCGCCGAAACGGCGGCGTGCATCAACGTCGGTCGAAGTGACCCGCTGACTCCAACCCATTAAAGTCGGCGCATGAGAATTTTCTTTGCCGCGCTCCTGGTGAGCGCCGCCGCCGCGCACGCCGCGGGTCCGGTAGTTGAGCTCACCTGACGTGGTCATCCCGCTCCACGACGACAATCCAACCACCACCACACCGTTCGTCACGGTGGGAATCCTCATCGCCTGCGTACTGGTGTACGTGTGGCAGCACCTGTTGCTGACTTCCGTCGGCGCACAGCAGGCGGCGTACGCCTTTGGGCTGGTGCCCGCGGTGCTCACCGGGCGCGAGATCCTGCCGCCCGGCATCGAGGTGATCCCCGCCTGGGCGACCATCCTCACCTCGATGTTCATGCACGGGGGTTTCTGGCACCTGGCCGGCAACATGCTCTACCTCTGGGTCTTCGGGAACAACGTCGAGGAGTCGATGGGCCACACGCGCTTCCTCATCTTTTATGTCATCTGTGGAGTCGCGGCGGTATTCGCGCAAGTACTGCCCAATTCAGGCTCGGTAATCCCGATGGTGGGCGCCAGCGGCGCGATTTCCGGAGTGCTCGGCGCCTACATGCTGTTGTTTCCCCGCGCGCGCGTCTTGTTAGGGTTGCCGCTGGGATTTCTCATCGTGCAGCTCGGAAGATTCCCGGCCATCTGGGTACTGGCGGCCTGGTTCGGCATGCAGCTCATCATGGGCAGCATCGCCGCCTCGCAGGCGCCCGGCGAGTCCGAAGGCGGTATTGCATTCGGCGCCCACGTCGGCGGCTTCGTCGCGGGGTTAGCGCTCGTCACATTTTTCAAACACCGCCACGTTCCGCTGTGGCGGCGTCACTGAGACGCTGCTACATTCCGCGCACGTTGCGAAGCTGCGAAATTGTCGGGCTCACGTTTTGGGGAGTTGATTGGCCGAGCCGTTTGACTCGCAAGTCCCATCTGCCGAACAACCCGGCTCTATACGTGTCATTGCGCGCGCCGCGACCAATATCGCGGCCTTCGTCGGCCGCGCACTCAAGGGACCCGTCAACGAGCCCGTTCCCGTACGCAGCTTCGCCGACTACTCGCGCGTGTTCGGCGGCCTGTGGCAACCCTCCACGCTGAGCTACGCGGTCGAGCAGTTCTTCGAGAATGGCGGCCGCTGCGCCGTCATCGTGCGCGTGGTGAACGGCGCCAGCCCGCCCACGCTCACGCTGCCCACGGCCAACGGCAAGCTGATCTTGCGCGGCGTGGGGGCCGGTTCGCGCGAGTTCCTGCGTGCCTCGGTGGACTACGATGCCATCGAGGCACGGGAAGCCGACCGGTTCAACCTCGTCGTGCAGCGTGTGCGCACCGCAGGCTCCGAGCAGATCGAAGAACAGGAAATCTTCCGGCGGCTGTCGACTACGCCGGGCGCGGACCGTTTTGTGGCCGATGCGCTGCTCGATTCGCGCCTGGTGCGAGTGCAGGGCAGTGTGCCCACGGAGCGGCCGCTACGCACGCCAGCCGCGGCCACCGGCGCGGTCATCGGCTACACACCTTCGAATCCCGACGGCGACGACGGCGGTCCGATCACCGACTACGACGTCATCGGCTCAGCGCAGCGGAGTACAGGTCTCTTCGCGCTGCACTCCGCGCCCGACATCAACCTGCTATGTATTCCGCCGCTCACGCGCGACCACGACGTCGGGCTGTCGACGCTGCTGGTGGCGGGCCGTTTCTGCCGCGAGCGGCGCGCCATGCTCATCGTCGATCCGCCCGCCTCGTGGGCATCGAGCGCCGCGGCGCTCGATGGCATGCGTCACTGGCCGTTCCGCAGCGAAGACGCGGCGATGTTTTTTCCGCGCATCGTGGCTTTCGATCGGCTGCGCGGACGATTCGAAATGTTCGCGCCCTGCGGTGTCGCGGCCGGCATGATCGCGCGCTGCGATGAGAACTGGCCGGTCTGGGCCGCCGCCGAGGGTGACGATGCCATCCTGCGTCCGGGCCTGCGCCCGGCCTGGAACGTGCAGAACGCCGATCGCGCCCGGCTGGTGAACGCCGGCATCAACCTGTTGCAGTCGGTGCGCATCGCGCCGAAGTTTGCCGCCAGCCCGCGCACGCTCGCCAGCGGCTCCGCCGCGGTCAGCGACTGGCGTTTCCTGTCACCGCGCCGCCTGGCGCTGTTCGTGCAGACCAGCGTCGAACGCGGCACACGCTGGATGCTGTTCGAGCGCAATGCGCAAGCCAACTGGACGATGGCGCGGGCCCAGGTCGAGGCGTTCCTCGACTCGCTGTATGCCGAGGGCGCTTTCGTCGGGCGCAGCGGCGAGGAGAGCTACTTCGTCGTGTGCGACGAGCGCATCAATACGGAGGAAACATTGCGCGCCGGCAAGGTCAATCTCGCCTTCGGATTCGCGGCCACCAAGCCCGGCGAGTACCACGCTTTTCTCGTCACGCATCAGCCGAGCGGCTCGCGTGCACGTTCCATCACCGTGAATCGCTTCGCGAACTATTCGCCGAGCGTCGACCTCGAAATCGAGTCGAGCATCCTGCGCGGGCTCGTACCTCTCACTCGCGTGGTCGAGCCCTTGGCGCCTGTGGCCAAGAGCTGAGCGGCTTTACTTCCTGAGAACCTTGTCGAGCTCCGCCTGGGTCACCGGCCGCGTGAGGTAACGCTCGAGGCCGGCAGCGCGCGCGACTTCCTTGGCAGGATGCTCGGCGCTGTCGGTGAGGCCGATGACGCGAATGCCCGCAGGCCGAGCGTTCTTTTGCAGCTGCGACGCGAGCTCACTGCCGCTGCCATCGGACTGCGGAGTTCCGAGAAAGGCGATGGCGGGCTGAAAAGTGGTGGCGATGGCCAGCGCTCGTGCGGCGCTGCGCACTGTCTTGATTTCATCGTAGCCGGTGGCGGACAACATCAGCGCCAGCGACTTGCCCGCCTCCCGGTCGTCATCGACGATGAGAATGTGCGTGCTGTTCTTGACCTGCGATTCTGAAATCTTCGATGCGGATGTCACTCGGCGGTTGCTCCTCGATTGAGATGAAGCGCTGGAAAGCGGCAGAACAGCAGGATGGCAGGTCCTGACGCTCCCGTCGGTGTATTTGACGTACTCCAAAGTCGGCAAGAATCGGAATGTCAGGGCGGGGCCCGGTCGCTAGATTGCCCCTCCACAAGCCGAATATTCGTCGGCACACCGGAGGATTCGCAAATGACCACCCCGAACACCATTCGCTATGGCTTCACCGACAGCAATCTTGGTGCCGTAGTCGTCGCGCGCAGCCGCAAGGGCGTCTGCGCCATCCTGCTCGGCGACAACCGGCGCGGACTGTTGCGCGACCTTGAGCGGCGATTTCCGCGTGCCGAGCTGGTCGAAGACACCGCGGCGCTCGCCGGCACGCTCGCTCGCGTCGTCCGTTTGGTCGAGTCGCCAGGCGCCGGTATCGACTTGCCGCTCGATATCGGCGGCACCGCATTCCAGCAGCGTGTCTGGAGCGCGCTCAAGCTGATTCCACCGGGAGTCACCGCGAGTTACGCGGACATTGCGCGCAAGATCGACGCGCCGACATCTGTGCGTGCCGTGGCGCAGGCCTGCGGCGCCAATGCGCTGGCGCTCGCCATCCCATGTCACCGCGTCGTGCGCAGCGACGGCGCGTTGTCGGGTTATCGCTGGGGCATCGCCCGCAAACGCGCCTTGCTGGAACGGGAAGCGGCGTAAATGAACGCGGCCGTGGTCAGCGCGCCACCGGAACCGTCGGCGGCGCAACGGGTTGGCGGGCTCGACTGGCAACGTCTGCGCACCGAGCTCGATGCGCAGGGCAGTGCCGTGACGCCGCTCATGGGCGCGCACGAATGCCGCGCGCTCGCGGCGTTGTACGCCAAGGATCCGCCGTTCCGCAGCCGCGTCGTGATGGCGCGGCACGGCTTCGGACGCGGCGAGTACCGCTACTTCGCGTATCCGCTGCCGGCCGGGGTCGCGTCTTTGCGCGAAGCGTTCTATGCACATCTGGCGCCGATCGCCAACGCCTGGAACGAGCGGCTGGGCGTGGCGGCACGCTTTCCGACTGCGCACCGGGATTTCCTGGCGCGTTGTCACGATGCGTCACAGACGTTGCCGACCCCATTGCTGCTGCGCTACGCGGCGGGTGATTACAACTGCCTGCATCAGGATCTCTACGGTGCGCAGGTGTTTCCGCTTCAGGTGGCGGTGTTGTTGTCAGAACCAGGAAAGGACTTTTCCGGCGGTGAGTTCGTCATCACCGAGCAGCGGCCGCGCATGCAGACGCGCGCCGAAGTGCTGAACCTGCGGCAGGGAGACGCCGTTGTGTTCGCGGTTCACCACCGGCCCGTGCAGGGCGTGCGGGGAACCTATCGGGTGAACCTGCGGCATGGCGTCAGCCGTATCCGCAGTGGCGAGCGCCACACCCTCGGGGTGATCTTTCACGACGCCGCGTGAAGGGTCACGTTCCGCGGCGCGCTTTCCAGCGCGCATATTCTGCGGGCATGCACACGGCGCAGGGCCGATATCCGGCCGCGACTGCGGTCTGTTCATCGGCGAAGAACACTCGCTGCGGTTTGTAACCGCCGCGGGCGATCGCCTGCAGCGCGGCGCGACAGTCGAGCCGGCCGTAGATCCCGCCGGAACGGTGTCCGCCCAGGGTTCCAGGCGTGGCGCTCGAATAGGGCCGGCCATCGCTCCCCTGGAGCGTCCACCGCTTGCCTGGGTTCATCCGCGTGGGTTCATCCGCGCGGAAAGCCCACCATACGGCCGAGGCTCTCGTCCCAGAGTTTCATGCGCGCGCACCGCAGGCTGTCGCGCAGACGGAGGCGTTGGACGCCGGGCATCGCCGGCGCCGCTTCGTAGGCGGCACGCAGGTGGTAGTTAGGGATGCGCGGCGCCAGGTGGTGGATGTGGTGATAGCCGATGTTGCAGGTGATCCAGCGCAGCACCGGCGGCAGGTCGTAGAAGGAGCTGCCATCGACCGCGGCGGCGTGCGGATCCCAGGAATCTTTGCGCACCCAGTAACTGCGTTCGAAGCAGTGCTGCACGTAGAACAGCCACACGCCGAAAGCGCCGGCGATCGCCACCACCGGCAGCTGCACCAGCAGCAGCGTGCGCCAGTCGAACAGCACGTAGAAAATGCCGCCAACCGCCAGCAGCGCGAGGTTGTTGAGCGCCACGCTGCGCCATTCCTTTTTCCAGCGCCATGGCATTCCCAGCGGCAGGCGGTGCTTGACCACGAACTGGTAGATAGGGCCGATGCCCAGCATCACCGGCATGCTGCGGTAGAAGCGGTAACAGAAACGCATCCAGCGGGAGCTGCCGAGGTATTCGTTGACCGTAAGCGTGCGGATGTCGCCGAGCACGCGCTCATCGAGGTTGCCCGAGGTCGCGTGGTGCACACCGTGCGTCTTCTTCCAGTATGCGAACGGAAACAAGGTGAGCAGCCCGAGGCCCGCGCCCACCCAGCGGTTCGCACGGGCACTCTTGAAGAACGACCCGTGGCTGCAGTCGTGCTGCAGGATGAAGAGCCGCACGTACAGCGCCGCGGTGGGCAGCAACATCACCCACCAGTAGGGCCACTCGACGTGGCGCGTCCAGGCCATGGCAATCCACAGCGCCAGGAAAGTCGGCAGGGTGTTCGCGAGCTGCCAGAGCGCACGCGGCAACGAGGCTTTTGCGAAAGGTGCGAGCGCGGCGCGTTGCGCGGTGGGGGTACCGGTCATCATGGCCGAGTCTGCGCCGTCCACGCCGCGAAGTCTGTTCGCTTGCGCACAGTGATTGACCGGGCGAGGCTTCAATCGGCGCGCTTCGGCGATACGTACATGCTGATGACCGCGCGAACCACTTCCTTGCCGCTTATGTCAGTAACCGTAACGGGGACACCGACATTTTCCGGGCCGGTCCACTCCGTCTTGTCGAGCCGCGCGGTGGCCACGACGTCGGTCTCGGCCTTGGCCAGGTATTCGATGGTCATGCCGCGCGGAATCCAGCGCATGCCGACGGGAATGGTGACTTCGGTGCACATACCGGCGGCGAGCTCGCAGAGATTGCCCATGGCGAGCGCGTGCACCGTGCCGATGTGATTCTCCACGGCCCGGCGCTTTTTCATCGCAACGCGACACAACTTCGGTTGCAGATCGAGGAAACTTGGGCGGATGGTGCCGAAGTAGGGCGCGCGTTTCGATACCGTGCGAGCAAACAACCACCGTCCGAATGCGGAACTCCGCGCGCGTGCCCACGCTCGAAGCGTGGGTCCCGCGATGGTGGTGTCGGTCATGGTGAGCCAGTCCATCTGTGGACGGGTGGAATGTATGTCGGTTGCTACTCGGGCCATCGCGTGATCGAATCCCAACGCCGCGGGGCACCGACTGTAAACGCAGAAAGATCGTGATGAAAGAGACTTCGACAGCCACGTCCGCTGATATCCGCGCCGCGGCGATCCGCAAGGCGATACGCGCCATCAAGCGCGGCAGCTTCGTGAGTTATGGCGAGGTGGCGCGTCGCGCCGGTCTGCCCGGGCGCGCCCGCCTCGTGGGACAGGTCTTGCGCGACGCCGGCGACGATGCGCGGCTGCCGTGGCATCGGGTCACCGGCGCAGGTGGACGAATCGCCTTTCCTCGCGGCTCCGCGAGCGCGCGCGAGCAGTTGCGCCGGCTGGCACGCGAGGGTGTCGAGATCCGCGGCCATCGCGCGCTGGTCAAGCGCACGCCTGCTACCGCGCGAAGCCTCGACGCTTTGTTATGGAAGATGTGAGGGAGCAGTGGTGGACCGTTACGTAGTCTTTTCGCATGGCAAGGATGCAGGCCCGTGGGGCGTGAAAATCACCGCGCTCGCCGGCAACGCGCGCAGCGAAGGTTACGAAGTCGAGTCCGTGGATTACCGCGGCATCGACGATCCTCGCGACCGCGTCAACAAACTGGTCGAATACTGCAAGGAGCTCAAAGGCGACCTGGTGCTGTGCGGCTCGAGTCTCGGTGGCTACGTGTCGGTGGCTGCGGCCTCGCTGCTGCACGCGCGCGGCGTGTTCCTCATGGCGCCGGCGTTGACGATGCCGGGCCTGCCGCCCCTGCGCGAAAAGCTGCTCGATTGCCCCACGATGATCGTGCACGGCTGGAAAGACGATGTGGTGCCGGTGGAACAGAGCATGGAGTTCGCGCGCCGCCATGGCTGCGCATTGCACATCCTCAACAGCGATCACCGGCTGCAGGACGAGGTGCGCTTCCTCAAGTACCTGTTCGAATACTTTCTCATCTCACTCGACCTTCCCCAAGACATGTCGTAATGACGAAAGGACCCGCCATGAAAACCACCCGAAGGCTTTTGGCTCGTGTCGCGCTGGCCGCAACGTTGTGCGCAAACATATCGGCAGCAAAGGACGATCCGGCTGCGATCGTCGCTGCGCTCGATACCGAATATCAGGCTGCGGTCGAACGCAATGACTTCAAGACCATGGATCGCATCCTGCATCCGGAATTCACGCTGGTGCTGGGGAACGGCACGGTAGTTTCCCGCCCCGAGTTGATCGAGGAGGCGCGCGGCAAACAGATCGAGTATGAAAAACAGGTGGAGATGCCCGGCACGCAGACCGTGCGGCTGTTCGGCAAGGACACCGCGGTGGTGACCGCGCTGCTGTGGCTCAAGGGCAAGCGCATGAGCGACCAGGTGACGTTCGAATACAAACTCTGGTTCAGCGATACCTACGTGCGCACCAAGGACGGCTGGCGGTATGCATTTGGGCAGGCCTCGCTGAAGCTGCCGTAAGTGCCGGCGTTGAATGGGGAAGTGGTGCGAAGAGGCGGTCGCCCCAACGAGCGCACACGACAGGAGCGAGCTCGCTTTCGCCGGGCCCTTTGATAATTGGGCGGGGCGAGATTTGGGCACGCCGCTTGGCGCGAAGACATTCTGCTGTAGTTGGATGAAAAGTCGGCGAAGAGTCCGGATGAAGCAGAGAAGCGGCTCAGTGCCATTGAGTCCGCAGGACCCCGCCCGCTCGCTCATCTCCTGCCGTGTACGCTCGTTGGGGCGCCAACGTCATCGGACCGCGTCCCCGTTCTCCGCTGCGCTGAGAACGGAGAAGGGAAGAGACGTGCGGTCCAGCGCTCTTGCCGACGCCGGGGCTACACACCTCTTTTCCTCGCCAACGGAGCCGCGGCGCGTCGGTGCACGATCGAGCGACGCGCGTCCATGCAGGCGTGAGCCGAGCGGGCCGGGTCTTGCGGGCTCAATGGCACTGAGCCGCTTCTCTGCTTCATCCGGACTCTTCACGGCCTTTTCGTTCAACTACAGCAGAATGTCTTCGCGATGGTCGGCGTACCCAATTCTTGCGCTGCCCCACTGATCGAAGGGCCCGGCGATAGCGAGATCACGCCTGCATGGGCGCGCGTCGCTCGACCCTCCACCCACGCTCCTCGTCCCCTTTTGCCAGGAAACGAGGAATGTCCCCACTAGTGCCGCTGGCGGATGGCCCTCTCCGCGATGCGGTCGATGAGCGACGGCGCGAGTAGTTTGAGCCAGCGGCCGAACCGGCCACGCGCCGACATCAGCACGAGACGCTCGCGGCGCTCGATCGCGCGCACGATGCGCGCGGCGCAGTCCTCGGCGCTCATGATCCTCGACTGCATCATCGGCGATGCGCCCAGCGGTTCGCCGTCGGAACCTATGGCACGTTTGTGAATCTCGCTCACCACGAAATCCGGCGCGATCACGCTCACGTCGACTCCGCTGCCGCGCAGCTCGATGCGCAGTGAATCGAAGAAGCCGATGAGCGCATGCTTGCTCGCCGCATAGCCTGAGCGCTCGGGCACGCCGGTGAGCCCGGCGAGACTCGCGACCGCCACCAGCAATCCTTTCGACTGCTTGAGATGCGGCAGCGCCAGCGCGGTGAGCCGCACCGGCGCGAGGTAATTCACGTCCATGACGCGCTCGAAGATCGAGAGGTCCTTGAGCGCATCGAATCGGCTCCACATCGTGATGCCGGCGTTGTGGACCAGCACGTCGATACCACCAAAGGCATTCACGGCCTCGCCGACCAGCCACTCGCAGTCCTGCTGGCTGGTGACGTCCGTGGGCAGGGCCCGTGCCTCGCCGCCGCGCGTGCGGCATTCCTGGGCCAGGGACTCGAGGCGCTCCCGATCGCGCGCCGCGAGTGCCAGCTTTGCGCCCCGGGAAGCGAGCGCCAGCGCCAGCGCGCGGCCGATTCCTTCGGACGCCCCGGTGAGAATGATCCTAATCCCCGTGAGATCGCTCATTACCTGTGGCTTCCTGGAGGGCGGTCAGGCCGACTCGGCTACACTGCGACGCCTAACATGATACGGCTGGTAGACACGCTTAGCGCATGGCCTGGTTGCTGCGACGATTCCTGAAGCTGTGGGTGCGGGCGGCCGTGCAGCCGGCCGAGGCGCCACCGGCGCTGGCGGCGGCGCACGTGCCCGTGTGTTACGTGCTCGAGCGCGACTCGGTCGCGGACCTTGCGGTGCTGTGCAATGTCGCGAGCCGGCGCGGGCTGCCGTATCCCGAAAAACGCTCCGCAAGCCTGCCGGTGGAAGAGCGCCGCTCTTATTTCGATGTCGGGCGCCGCCGTCATTTCTGGGATGCCACCGCCTCACGGCGTCCGCCGCCGCATTTGTTGGCGCTGGTCGACGCTCTGCGCGGTGACGCCGTGCGCGACGTGCTGCTGGTGCCGGCCGCGGTGTACTGGGGCCGTGCTCCGCAGAAGGAAGGTTCCTGGTTGCGCCTGCTGTTCGCCGAGAACTGGGCCCTGACCTCACGCGCCGCCAAGTTCGTCGCGGTGCTCATCAACGGCCGCAACGTCATGGTGGAGATGGGCGAGCCGATTTCGCTGCGCTCCCTGCTCGACGCTGCGCCCGCGCACGACCAGGCGCGCCGCGTGACGCGAGTGTTGAGAGGCATCCTGCGCCGGCAGCGCGCGATCCGCATCGGCCCGGACCTCTCGCACCGGCGGACGATCGTGGCGCGTGTGCTGCGCGCCCGTGCGGTACGCGCCGTGGTCGCGGCCGAGGCGAAGGACAAACACGACAAATACCGTCCCGGGCTCATCCAGGCGCGCAAATACGCCTTCGAGATCGCCGCTAACTACTCGCACGCGTTCGTGCAGTTCGCGGAAAAGCTGCTCGGCCGCGTCTGGAACCGCGTCTACGACGGCGTGAGATTCAATCACGCCGCCACGCTCAAAGAGGTGTCGGAGGGCAACGAGGTCGTCTACGTGCCCTGCCATCGCAGCCACATGGACTACCTGTTGATGTCGTACATCATCTATCACCAGGGCTACGCGCTGCCGCACATTGCCGCGGGAATCAATCTCAACATCCCGGTGGTGGGGCGATTCCTGCGCAAGGGCGGCGCTTTTTTCATTCGCCGCAGTTTCGCGGGCAATGCGCTGTACACCGTGGTGTTCATGAAGTACCTGGCCGCCATCATGGCGCGCGGCCACTCCATCGAATACTTCATCGAGGGCGGCCGCTCGCGCACCGGCCGGCTGCTGCAGCCCAAGACCGGCATGTTGTCGATGACGGTGCGCAGTTTCCTGCGCGATCCGGTGCGGCCGGTGGTATTCGTGCCGGTGTACTTCGGCTATGAGCGCATCGTCGAAGCCAACACGTACATCTCGGAATTGTCGGGTGCGCCCAAGAAGAAGGAGAGCTGGCTCGACCTGCTGCTGTCCCTGCGGGTATTGCGCGAGCGGTTCGGCACCGTGCACGTCAACGTCGGCGAGCCCATCCGCCTCAACGACCTGCTGGACGCCCACCTGCCAAGCTGGCACGAACAGCGGTTCGATGACGAGACACGGCTTCCGGCGGTCAACGCGCTGGTCGCAGATCTTGCGCTGCGCATCATGCGGGGTATCAACTCCGCCGCTGCCGTCACCCCCATCAACCTGCTGGCGACGACGCTGCTCGCGTCGCCGCGCGGCGCATTGCCCGAAACCGCGCTGCTGCGCCAGATCGATCTATACCTCAAGCTGCTGCGCGCCTCCCCCTACAGTCCACGGGTGACGGTCACCGATGCAACCCCCGCCGAAATCGTGACGTACGGCGAGACGCTCAAGCTCATCACGCGCGTTTCTCACAAGCTGGGCGACGTGGTGAAAATGAGCGACGAGAGCGCGCAGCTCATCGCCTACTACCGCAACAACGTTCTGCACCTCTTCGCGCTGCCGTCGCTCGTGGCCTGTGCGTTCATCGGCAACGCCATGTTGCGCACCGAGGATATCCAGCGCCTGGCATGGCGCATCTATCCATACGTCGCAGCCGAGCTTTTCCTGCGCTGGCGCGAAGAAGAGCTGGCGACGGTCGTGGAAGGCGTTCTTGCTGCGCTCGCCGAACAGGGTGTGCTGCAACCTAACGAGGACCGGACCGCCTGGATGCGGCCTACGCCGGATTCGCCGGCGGCCATGCAGCTGTCGATGTTGTCGCAAGCCACCATCCAGACGATCGAACGCTACTATCTCGCCATCTCGCTGCTGCTCAAGGCCGGCAGCGGCACGATGACGCAGAAGGCGCTCGAGCAGCAGTGCCATCTTGCGGCCCAGCGCATGAACATGCTCTATGGCTTCAATTCACCGGAATTCTTCGATCGCGCGCTGTTCGAGAACTTCATCGACTTGCTGCGCGAACGTGGCGTCCTTGCGGCCGGCGAGGGCGGCAACCTCGAGTTCGACGAGGTGCTGATGCGCGTCGCCGCCGATGCGCAGCTGGTGCTCTCGGAACAAATCAGACACAGCATCCTGCAGGTCACTCAGGTCTAGGGATTTCCCGGGGATAGGCGCTGCTAGCTTTCGGCCCGGAACCCGCTGCTATACTCGCGCGCAACACGTCCGCGCCTACGCGTCCGCGAGGGGAGGCAGCAGCGCGGCGGAACACTAATACGATACGGCCCAGCGGTACGGCTGCTTCCTTCCTCGCGACTCGCAGCCGGTCCGCGGTCTTCAGGGGAAGTTAATGAGAAACGATCTGATCCGGCGTTCCGTGATGCGTTCGCTGCCGATCGTCGCGACACTGGCCCTCGCGTCCCCAGCCGCCTACGCCTGGGATTTCCAGAACGACTCCGGCACGTTCTCCGGCAGCTGGGACACCACGCTCACCTACGGCCAGGCCTGGCGCGTCGAGTCGCGCGACTGCCGGCTCATCGCCATAGCCGACGGCGGTTGCGGCCGCTCGCCGAACATCGACGACGGCAACCTCAACTACGACACCGACATGTTCTCGCAGGCATTGAAGGTGCTGACCGAGGTGTCGCTCAACTATCGCGGCGTCGGCGCGTTCGTGCGGGCATCGGCTCTCTATGATGAGGCCGCCGGCAAAACGCAGCGCACGCCGCTCTCCGAGAAGTCCGAAGACCTGGTGGAAAGCTACACGCGCCTGCTCGATGCGTTCGTGTACGCGAAGTTCGACATCGGCAGCATGGCGTCGGAGCTGCGCCTCGGTCGACAGGTGGTGAGCTGGGGTGAAAGCACCTTCATCCAGAACGGCATCAACACCATCAACCATTTCGACGTCTCGGCGCTGCGCGTGCCGGGCTCTGAACTGAAAGAAGCCTTCCTGCCGCAGGAGATGGTCAATTTCAGCGTGCAGTTCAATGACAACTTTTCGGCCCAGGCTATCTACATCACCGACTGGAACGCCACGGTGCCCGAGCCAGCCGGTTCCTACTTCAGCAACAACGATTTCGCGCCCACCGGCGGCAGCAAGGTGGTGCTCGGATTCGGCTCGTTCTCCGACCAGGGCGTCGACTTCAGTCCGCTTGGTGGCCCGAACATCACGAATTTCCAGACCGTCAATCGACTGGCCACGGTCAGGCCTTCCGACGACGGTCAGTACGGCTTCAATCTCAAGTACTACGCGCCGGGCTTCAACAACGGTACTGAGTTCGGCCTGTTCTTCCTGAACTATCACAGCCGCCTGCCGCTGATTTCCGGTCAGACGGGCAGCCAGGCGGGAGTCGGCAATGCGTTCGGCGCGCTCAACGCCGTTGGTGCTGCTGCGCAGGGGCTTGCCGCGGGCCTGCCGCGGCCTGCCGCCATCGCCACGGCGGCGCAGCTCGGCGTCGCGCGCGCGGCGGCGGCGGGTGGCAACCTCTCACTGGCCGCCGCCACGGGGTACGCCAGCGTCGGCGCCGGCACGCACCTTGCGGGCGGCGACGTCACGGCGCAGGCCACCAACATCGCGACACATGAATACGCGCTCAGCGCGGGCTACTTCACCGAGTATCCGGAAGACATCAAGCTCATCGGCCTCTCGTTCAATACGCAGCTGCAGTGGGGCGGAATCGCGCTGCAAGGTGAAGTGGCGTATCGCCAGGACGTGCCGCTGCAATTCGACGACGTGGAACTGCTGTTCGCGGCACTCACGCCCTTTGAACAGGGCTTGGCTACCTTGCGCGCTACGCCGTTGCCCACCACTTGCCCGGAAGGCGTGCCGGCCGCTTCGACGCTCACGCATTGCGGCCAGCTCGGCGACTTCGGTCTCAGCCAGGTCGTGCCGGGCTGGGATCGCTACGACACCTACCAGGTGCAGTTCACCGCCACCAAGACCTTCTCCAATGTGCTCAAAGCAGCCCAGATGGTGTTGGTCACCGAAGCGGGCCTTACGCATATCGAAGACATGCCCGACAAGCTCACGGGCGGGCCAAACGATCGCGGTTTGCGCTTCAACGGTCCGGCCACCAATGTCAGCGGCAACTTCGAGCTGCGCGGCCGTCATTGCCCGACGATTTCGGCGGCGGCCTGTCTCGCGCTGAATCTCGTCGAACCGCAGAACCGCTTCGCCGATGCCACGTCATATGGTTATCGCGTCGCGGGCCGCCTCGAATATCCCGGCCTCATGGGACCCTGGAACGTGTTGCCACGTTTCAACTGGCAGCACGACGTCCGAGGGACCACGCCTGGACCGGGTGGCAATTTCGTCGAGGGTCGTTACGGGCTCACGTTGGGTGTCGCCGCGAATCTGCGGGCGAAGTGGGAACTCGACATGTCGTGGACCAAGTTCGGCGGCGCCGGCCGTTTCAATGACCTCAACGATCGCGACTACGTTGCGGCCACCGTCAAGTTCTCGTTCTGACCGCGACGAGGGGAATCTCCATGCTGAAAAAATTCATTCTAGCCACCGTCGGGACAATCGCGGGTATCGCGCTCGGCGCAACTGCCGCCCTCGCGGCCGCGTCGGCGGCCGACGCCGCCAAGCTCGGTGCCGAGCTCACGCCGCTGGGTGGCGAGAAGGCCGGAAACGCCGATGGGTCCATTCCCGCCTGGGACGGTGGCCTCACCTCGGCAGCTCAGGCGGGCTTTGCCAACTTCCGTCCGGGACAGCACCACCCCGATCCGTATGCAGGCGACAAGCCGCTGTACACGGTCACTTCGACCAACATGAGTCAGTACGCCAACAAGCTCACCGAGGGCCACAAGAAGCTGCTGCAGACCTATCGCGCCACTTTCAAGATGAACGTGTATCCCACGCATCGCAGTGCCGCCGCCCCGCAGCGCATTTACGACGCCACGAAACGCATCGCGACCACCGCGCAATTGGCCAAGGGTGGCAACGGCGTCACCAACGCCGGTGAAGGCATTCCGTTCGCAATTCCGAAGGAAGGCGTGGAGGTGTTCTGGAACCACGTGCTGCGTTATCGCGGTGACGTCATCGTGCGCCAGATCGGCCAGGCTCCGGTGACCGCGAGCGGCGCCTACACCATGGTGAAGTTCCGCGACGACACGATGGTGGCGTACAGCCTGGCGGGAGCGAAGTCGGAAAACCTCAGCAACACCATCGCCTATTTCGTTCAGGAGACCGTGGCGCCCGCGCGCCTCGCCGGTGAAGTGCTGCTGGTGCAGGAGACGCTCGATCAATCGCTCGAGAATCGCCGCGCCTGGGTCTACAACCCCGGCCAGCGACGTGTGCGGCGCGCGCCGAACGTGGCGTTCGACAATCCGGGCACCAATTCCGACAACCTGCGCACCTCCGACCAGTTCGACATGTACAACGGCAGCCCGCAGCGCTACGACTGGACGCTGGTCGGCAAGAAAGAAATCCTCGTGCCGTACAACAGCTACAAGCTGCACTCGAACACGCTCAAGTACGCCGACATCCTCAAGAAGAACCACGTGAATCCCGACGTCACGCGATACGAGCTGCATCGGGTGTGGGTCGTCGACTCGAAGCTCAAGGCCGGCCAGAGCCATCTGTACAGCCGCCGCACGCTATACGTCGATGAAGACAGCTGGCACATCCTCGCAGTCGACTGCTACGACAGCCGTGGCCAGCTCTACCGCGTGCAGGAAGGCCACGTCATTCAGTACTACGACGTGCCGGCCCTGTGGACCGCGCTCGAAACCGTCTACGACCTGTCGAACGGCCGCTATCTCGCGCTCGGGCTCGACAACGAAGAGCCGCGCAGCCGCGACTTCACGCAGAAGCGCACGGTCGCCGATTACCAGCCGGCCGCTCTACAGCGGCGCGGCGTACGCTGAGGTCTCAGCAGTTCATGGACGGGCAAGTTGAGCGCCATCAACTTGCCCGTTGGAAACCAATATCGATACTCGCGCTGGTCGCGACGCTGGCGGCGGGTGGCATGGCGCTCGCGCAACTCGACCTCAACGATCCGGCCAACAAGCCCGCAGAGATCGAGCCGCTCGCGTCGAGCTCGTTGTTGCTCGACCTCGCGGTCGCGGGCGATCGCCTCGTCGCCGTCGGTGAGCGCGGTCACGTGTTGCTGTCGGACGACCAGGGCGGGAGCTGGCGCCAGGCGAAGAGCGTACCCACTCGCGTCATGCTCACCGCGGTGTTCTTCGTCGATTCGCAATACGGCTGGGCCGTCGGCCACGACGAAACCATCCTCAACACGGCCGATGGCGGCGAAAACTGGACGCGCTCGCACTTCGCGCCGGAAGCGCAACAGCCACTGCTGGACCTGTGGTTCGCAAACCGCGTCAGCGGCATTGCCGTGGGTGCGTATGGCGCCTATTTCACGACCAACGACGGCGGCCGGCACTGGGCGTCGTCCAAGTTCGCGCCGCCGCGTGCGCCGGCGATGCATGACGGCGAAGCGGCTCCGGCTGCGGCCGGAGAAGATGTGCCACCCGACTATCACCTGAACCGCATCGTCGGCGTCGGCAACCGGCTGTACGTGGCCGCCGAGGGTGGCCAGCTGTATCGCTCGGACAACCGGGGCGCGAGCTGGCGCGTGTTGCCATCGCCCTATGAGGGCAGCTACTTCGGGCTGGTGGCGATCCGCGGTGACGGGCTGCTGGCGTTCGGGCTGCGTGGCCATCTGTTTCGTTCCGCTGACGCGGGCGAGACCTGGCATGCGCTCGAGTCGCATACCACGGCCATGTTGACCGACGGAGTCGCCGTGAACGATCTGCGCGTGGTCATCGGCGGCCTCGCCGGAGTCCTTCTGGTGTCGGGGGATGCCGGCGAGACGTTCCGCCTCACGCAACAGGACGACCGCAAGGGCCTATCAGCGGTGCTGCCAGGTCCCGCAGGGACGGTCATCGTCGCGGGCGAGGGCGGTGTGCGCACCATCCGGCTCGACCCGGCGGGTAGCTAGTCTTGGCTGGTCCCGGAAAACCCGGCGATTCGAGGCTCGCAGCGACACTCGAGCGGCTGATCTTCGGTCACCGCGTGCTGATCGTGGTGGCGTTCGCGCTGATCACCGCGTTGCTCACAGTGATTGCGGCGCGCGGCTTGCACATCGATGCGTCGTTCACCAAGCAGCTGCCGCTCAAACACGAGTACATGCAGACCTTCGTGAAGCACCAGGCCGAGTTCGGCGGGGCGAATCGCGTGCTGGTGGCCCTCATCGCGCGCGACGGCAACATGTTCACGCCGGCGTTCTTCGACGCCCTCAAGAAAGCCACCGACGAAGTGCTGGTCATGGACGGCATCGACCGCAGCCGCGTGCAGTCGCTGTTCACTCCCAACGTGCGCTACATGGAAGTCGTCGAGGACGGCATCGAAGCCGGCAACGTCGTCGACTCGGAATTCGTGCCGACGCCCGAAGCGCTGGCCAAGGTGCGCGAGAACATTCTCAAGGCAGGCATCCGCGGCCGCCTGGTGGCCAACGACTTCTCCGGGGCGCTGGTGTCGGCCATCGTGCTCGAGAAAGACGCCACGGGAAAACCCATCAATCCGATCGAGGTCGCGCGAGAACTGGAAAGCCGCGTGCGCGACAAGATCCAGGGCAGCGAAGTTCTGGTGCAAGCCGAAGGCTCGGGCATCAACGTGCACATGATCGGTTTCGCGAAGGTGGTCGGCGACATCGCCGACGGCGCGATGTCGGTCATCCTTTTCGCCGTGATCACCATCCTGCTCACGCTGCTGGCCGTCTGGTACTACGTGCAGTCACTGAAGGTCGCGGTGGTGCCCATCGTCTGCTCCATCGTGGCGGTGGCGTGGCAGCTGGGCACGCTGGTACTGCTCGGCTATGGCATCGACCCTCTCGGGTTGCTCGTGCCCTTCCTGATTTTCGCCATCGGCGTGTCGCACGGCGTGCAGAAGATCAGCGCGGTCAAAGAGGCCGCGGTGGCCGGGGTCGGCAGCATGGATGCCGCCCGGCAGACATTCCGGCAGTTGCTGATGCCGGCCATCATCGCGTTGCTCGCCGACCTCATCGGCTTCATCACCATCCTGCTCATCCCGGTGCAGGTGGTGCAGGAGATGGCGGTCACGGCCAGCATCGGCGTCGCCATCGTGATCCTCACCGATCTCATCCTGCTGCCGGTGCTGGTGTCGTGGGTCAGGTGGGACGATCAATACCGCGCGCGGGTCGAGCGGCGCCAGGCCAAGCTCACGGCGCACTGGAGCTCCCTTGCCCGCATCACCGAACGCAGGCCCGCCGCCATCATCATCGGCTGCGCATTGTTGTTAGGTGTGTTCGGGGTGTGGAAGGGCCGCGAAACGCCGATTGGCGACACGCAGTCGGGCGTACCCGAGCTGCGCGCCGATTCGCGCTACAACCGCGACAGCAACATCATCACCAGCAAGTTTTCCATCGGCGTCGACATCCTCACGGTGATCGTCGAGACGACGGAGCCGGCCTGCACGAGCTACCAGCTCATGACGGCCGCCGACACCTTCGCGTGGAAGATGCGCAACGTCGAGGGCGTGCAGGAAGTCATGGCACTGCCCATAGTCGCGAAGATCGCGATCGCCGGATGGAACGAAGGCAGCCTCAAGTGGCGCAACATCCCGCGTGAACCCAACCAGCTCACGCAGTCCACGCGCTACATCGAAACGAGCACCGGCCTTTTGAACGCGGACTGCAACGTGATTCCGGTGATGCTGTTCCTGCGCGATCACAAGGCCGAAACCATCGAGCGCGTGGTCGACGAGGTGAAAGCCTGGCGCACGCTCAACACCTTCCCGAACGCTTCGTTCAATCTCGCCACCGGCAACGTCGGGGTGATGGCAGCCACCAACGAGGAAGTGAAGGCCAAGGAGTATCCGATTCTCGGCTGGGTTTTCGCCGCGGTGATTCTCATGTGCCTGCTGACCTTCCGCAGCTTGCTCGGCACGGTGCTGGTGTTCGTGCCGCTGGCACTCGTGTCCATCCTGGTCTACGCCGTCATGGCCATCGTCGGCATCGGCCTCAAGGTGAATACACTGCCCATGGTGGCACTCGGTGCCGGCATCGGTGTCGATTACGGCATCTACCTGTGGAGCCGCATGCAGGAATACCTGGACGCCGGTGACGATGTGCGCCACGCGTTCGAAAAGACCATGCGAGTGACCGGTGCGAGCATCATCTTCACCGGCATCACGCTGGCCATCGGCGTGGTCACCTGGGTGTTTTCACCGCTGCAGTTCCAGGCCGACATCGGCATCATGCTCACCTTCATGTTCTTCGTGAACATGCTGGGTGCCATCATCCTGCTGCCGGCGCTGGCGGCATGGCTCGTGCGGCCGAAGAGCCCGCCGGATCGGCGCAACGAGAGTGCCGATCACGACGATCATCTGGCCGGCTCCGGCAGACGCAATGACTCGACCGCTCACGACGGACCGTCGATGGACGCGGACGACTGATGACATCGGATAGCGGACAGGCAACACCTTTATCGAGGAACGCGAGCATGAAGACACTGACACTGACATTGATCACCGCCGCCATTTCGTCGGCCGCGCTGGCGCAGCAGGCGGCGGCGCCCGCCGCGCCGCCGGCGGACGTGAAGATCGAGACCATCAACGTGGCGCCCGGCATCTACATGCTCATGGGCAAGGGCGGCAACATTGGCCTCACCGTCGGCGTCGATGGCGCGGCCATCATCGATTCCCAGTTCGATGACATGGCCCCGAAGGTTCGCTCCGCGGTGGCGATGCTGTCGGACAAGCCGGTCGAATTCCTGATCAACACGCACCTGCACGGCGATCACACCGGTGGCAACGACGCCTTCGGCAAGACGGGCGCGGTCATCATCGCCCACGAGAACGTGCGCAGGTTCTTGGGAACGGCGCAGGTCAATCCTTCCACGAACGCGGCCATCCCGGCGCGCGCCCGCGAAGCGTTGCCGGTGATCACGTTCGCCGATTCGGCCACGCTGCATTTCAACGACGACGATCTCAAGTTCACGCATCTGCCGAATGCGCACACGGCCACGGACATCGCGGTGCGATTCACCAAGGCCAATGTGTTGCACATGGGCGATACGTTCACCGGCGGTTTCCCCTTCATCGACGGCAACACCGGCGGCACGTTCGATGGCCTGATCCTCGCGCACGAGAAGGTGCTGGCCACCGTCGACGACAACACCAAGATCATTCGTGGGCACGGTCCGCTCGGCAACAAGGCGGAGTTGCAGGCCTATCACGACATGCTCGTCGTGGTTCGCGATCGTGTGGCCAAGCTGGTGAGGGCCGGCAAGAGCCAGGAGGACGTGGTCGCCGCGCGGCCGACGAAAGAGTTCGAGGAAAAATACGGCGGCGCCAATTTCAACGCGGCGCAATGGATAGGCCGCGCCTACGTCGATCAGAAAACGGCGCAGGAGAAGCGCAAGAAGAAGTGAGGCCGTGCGGGGCACCGCCTTCCGCGGCGCCTCCGGGTATCCCCTATCGCGGTGAGGAATTACTTTGATTCAGTGCAACATAACGTGCTGCGGCGCGGGCTTTTCGCCCAACTACGCGCAATCAGACGGCATCTGACTACAGACAGTGGTCTTGCGGCTGGTAAAAGTTGGTGTGCAATCGGGCACGGGCGCGCGGAAGAGTCGAGGAATGAAAGATTCGAGCAGCAACGCAAAGTTGTTAGACCTGCCGTATGCGCCGGAGGCGGAGCAGTACCTCGATGAGCTCGAGCGCAGCGGCCAGTTCCGCATCGGCATCGAAGCGGAATTGGACGAAGCCGACGGCAGCGACGCTGCCGTCAGCAATGACTACGCGTGGGGTCGTGGCTCCGGCAGCGTGTCGATACAGGACTGGTGGACCACGGGTCGTGTCGCACTGCGCATCGGCCCCGGAATCGCACCTGACGACCTGCTGCTCACGCGGCTCAGCGATTCACTCGTGATCCGCACCCAGGAAGGATTCGACCGCCTGGCGCTCGAGGGCTACCTCGGGTTGATTCCGGACGCGTCGACGCTGCGCGTCATCTTCAGCGATGGCAGCGAATGGACCGGAGCGGAAATGCTGACGCACATCACCAGCTGGCTGGCTCCAGTCGACCAGCCGGATCTGCCGCGGGACTGATTTCTAGTACGGGTCGAAATCGACATAGGCGACCGGCTTGCCATTGTCGGTGTCGATCAATGCGGTCCAGAAACCTTTGCGATGACTCACCGGCAACCACCGTATCCGTGATGCCGGAATGCTGAGCTCGCCAACCGCGGCGTCCAGGAGCGGTTTACTCTTCGGCAGCCGCTGTTCGAGCTCGGCAATCGGCTTGGCACGCGCGCGTATCTGCGCGAGCGACGACTCGTACGGCACATAGAAGCGCGGTCGCGCATGCGATGGGTTGCCGGACATTTCCTCGAAGAGTGCGGCACTGCGCTCTTTTTCCGGAACCTTGATGCCCACATAGCGGGGGCCCGCCAAGGGCAGCGATGCGTAGCGCGAATCGCGCGCGGCCGCGAGCTCCTTGTCGCTGATATCGCGTGCAATGACGATCTCGAGTCGATCGGCGCTGAAAGCTATGTACACCGGGCGCGTGGCTGCCAGGATGTACACGCCGTACACCAGTGCGGCGAGCTGCACGGCGCCAACGATGGAGTAGTCGGTCAGGAGCTCGCGCCGCGATTTCCTGCTGTTGTAGATGACGAGCGAGATCAGCGGTCCCAGCGCCAGATCGCACCCGACCACCAATAGAAACAGCTCGGTACCGCCGATCATCGTCTGGAAGGGATCGGGAAACCACACCAGGAACACGAGCGCGGCTGCGATTGCCGCGAACGTCAGCGTCACGAGGAAATGGATCCCGGTCGCGACGAATTTTTCACGCCACACGATCATCTCATCACTCCATCTAGTCGTCGAAACGGGGGCGGCCGCGCAGGCGTTTGTTCTTCTGCGAGCGCGCCTTGCCTTCGAGGCGGCGCTCCTTGGAGGCTCGCGTCGGCCTGGTTGCATGTCTTTTCTTCGGCACCACGAGCGCGCGCCGCACCAGGTCGCACAGCCGTTCTTCGGCATCGCGCCTATTCTGTTCCTGGCTGCGGGTTGCACGGGCAACGATCAACAGTTCGCCGGCGTCGGTGACACGCTGCCCAGCCAGCACGCGCAGGCGCGCCTTCACATCGTCGCGCAGCGTGGCATTGCGATCGAGCGCGAAACGCAGCTGGACCGCGGTGGCCACCTTGTTGACGTTCTGGCCACCGGGACCGGCAGAGCGGATGAAGGCTACCTCGAGGTCGCTATCGGGGATCTCGACTCCCGGTCTGACTACCAGGCTCATCGGCGAAAGCCTGGAGCCTCGGGTGGTTCTGCCTGGATCAGGCGCACGTCATGCTGCTGCACGGGAATCGTGATGCCGTGTTTCTTGAACAGCCGCCAGATCTCGCGATTGACGTCCGAACGCACGTTGTTGACGCCATTCATGGGATCGCGGATCCAGAAGCGCACTTCGACCCGCATGCCGTAATTCTCGAAGCTCATGAGCCTCGACACGGGACCCGGATCCTTGAGGATGCGCGGATGATTCGCAGCCGCGTCGAGCAGCACCTGCAGCGCCACTTCCGGATCGTCCTCGAAGCTGATCATCACGGGGAGGCGAATACGGACGCGCTGATCGGAGTAGCTCCAGTTGATCACCGAATTGGTGATCAGATTCTGGTTGGGCACCAGCGTTTCGACGCCGTCCCGGTCGCGAACCACGATGTAGCGGCCGCGCAGCTCCTGAACCCAGCCGAAGTTCTCGGTGCTGGTGCCGGTGGTGCCGGTGAAGCTGATGACGTCGCCGGGTTTGATGGACTTGTCGAGCAGCAGCACGAAGCCGGAGACGAAATTGCTGGCGATGGCCTGCAGGCCGAATCCCAGGCCGAGGCCGATGGCACCGGTGAAGAGGCCGAGTACCGTGAGATCCACGCCCGAGGCGTTGATACCTAACAAGATGCCGAGGCCGACCAGCAGGAACGTGGAGAACTTCGAGATGCCGATGCGCGTCGAGATCGCGAGGCCTTCGAGCTTCATGACGCGCCGCTCGATGGTGCGCGCGATCAGGCTGGTAGCCACCAGGAAACCGACGATGACCACGACGCTCTTGAGCAGCGCCCAGACGGTGAACGTGGTCTTGCCAGGGACCAGATCGATGCCATCGAATGTGCGTTCGATGCCGCTGAACCAGCCCAATACCTGGAATGCGATTGCGGCCCACAGTGCAAACGTGATCCGCAGCTCCCAGGCGCGAATCCAGCTGTTCGGCCCCAACGAGATGCTGAGCACATGCACCGCTAAACGCACCAGCACCAGCACAGTGGCCAGATCCATGGCGGTGTCGATGAGCTCGGTGCGCAGATCGAAACTGGCGAACAGCACGCGCAGGCCGAGGATGAGCAGCACGCCGAGCAGCGACGGCGTCAGCACCATGCCGGCGATCACGGAACGCTGCGCCCAGCGCGACAGGCCGGCGCGAGCCGCGAGCGGACGCAGCCAGTTCTTGATGTAGTGCGCGAGCGCGGTGGCGAGCAGGCCCGCCATGAGCAGCGCGAGCACTTCGGCCATCACTTCAGGGGTGGTCAGTTGCTCGAACAGCTTCTTCAAGCGTTGAGATCCGGTATGAGCTCGCTTTCGAGCCGCGTGATTTGGTCTTTGAGTATGAGCTTGCGCTTTTTCAGGCGCTTGAGCTGCAGTTGATCGGACTGGAAGTCCAGCGACAGGCGCGAGATCACCTCGTCGAGGTCGCGATGCGCGATACGCAGCTCGCGCAGCTTTTCAACATTCTTGAAAAGCTCGCGGTCGACATTGTCCTGATCTTCGATTTCGCTCATCGGCTCGGTTCAGGTGTTAAGCATTTGGTGACCGGCTCGAGACCGCTCGCAAGCTTAAGCCACCGGCCAAGGGGATTCCAAGGCACGGCGGGGTCGTGGAAATCCGAACCCATCGAGGCGTGCAACTTGAAACGGCGGCACAACGAGGCGATGCGATCAGCGTCATTCGGGCTCATGCCGGCCATGCTGGCTTCGAGCGCGAGGCCGCCTTCCTGTACGAATACGGCGGTCAATTCGCGCAACGCCCCGGCGGAAAACCGGTAGCGGTGCGGATGCGCGAGGACCGGGATGGCGCCACTGTCGCGCAGCACCGCCATGGCGACCTCGAGCGTTGGCCATTCGGCAGGAACATGGCCGGCTTTGTCGTGGTTCAGCCACCGGTCGAAAGCTTCCTGTGTGTCGCGGGCGTGGCCACGCGCCACCAGCAAACGGGCGAGATGCAGCCGCGTGGGTGCGGTGGCGTTCGCGGCCGCTGCGGCAAGCTCACGGCCCGGCAGGCGAGCGCGTTTCTCCAGCCGCTCGCCGATTTCCCGCAGGCGCGCCTGGCGCCGCTCGAGCACCTTGACCAGGTGGGAGTTGAAGCCGGCGTGGGACTCGTCCACCTGCAGTCCGACGATGTGAATAGTTTGGCCACGCCATTGCGCCGAGAGCTCGACACCGGGCACGAAATGGATACCGGACACCGCGCAGGCTGCGCGCGCTTCGGGCAAGCCGGCGGTGGTGTCGTGATCGGTGAGCGCCAGGGTACCGACGTTGCGCGTGTGGGCACGTTCCACCAGCGCAGCCGGTGTCAGCACGCCATCGGAGAAATGGCTGTGCGTGTGGAAGTCGACGAGGGTTTCCATGCTGGCATCCATTCGGGCTCCGTATGATACGCCCCGCATGTCACCGAACCCGCATTCCCGCCCGGACTGGTCGGCCATCGATACCGTGCTGCTCGATCTCGACGGCACGCTGCTCGACCAGGCCTACGACAACCATATCTGGCGCGATCTCGTGCCGCAGCGTTTCGCCGTGGCGCACTCCATGGAATTGCACGCGGCCTATGCCGAAATCGCACGGCGTTTCACGGAACGCAGCGGAACGCTGGACTGGTATTGCATCGAATACTGGTCACGTACGCTCGGAATCGATATCGGGGCGCTGCATCGCGAGGTGCGCTCGCACGTTGCCTGGCTGCCGGGCGCGCGCGAATTCCTGGAACGCATGCGCGCGGGAGCCAAGCGGCTGGTGCTGCTCACCAACTCGCATCCGATCGCGCTCGCGGTGAAACACGAGGAGACCGGCGTGCTCGACTATCTGGACGCCGCCGTCACCGCGCATGACTTCGGTGCGCCCAAGGAACACGCGCGGTTCTGGGAGGCTGCCCGAGCGCGATTCGCCTACGACCCTGCGCGCAGCCTGTTTGCCGATGACAATTCGAAGATGCTCGAGGCCGCGCGCACCGCGGGAATACGCTGGGTGTACGGAGTGCGCCATTGGGACACCCGCGGTTCGCGGCGTGAGCACGTGGCTCACGCGGCAGTCGACGCCGTCGCCGAATTAGACGGTGCCTGGCACCAAAAGTCGTAGTTGAGCAGGCGCCGAAACACGGCGCGCCGGGTTCTCAATGACGACTTTTGGTGCCCGGCACCACCAGTCTCTATCTTCCGCCACGGCGGGGGCCACCGCGCCCGCCGCCGCCGCCACTTCCGCTGCGCCGTGGCGGACCGCCTCGGCCTCCGCTACCACCGCCGGGGCGGCGCGGACCGCCGCGCCCACCGCCACCGCCGCCGCCAGGGCGGCGAACGGGTCGCGGACCGTCTTCCGGATCCCATTCTTTGTAAACGGGGGGCTTGAGGTCCTTGGCTAACAACTCGAGCCTCACGGGTAACACCGGAATCTTGTGCGTGATGTACGCCTCGATTTCCGGCAGCGACACCGCGTATTCCTCGCACCCGAAGCTGATGGCGTCACCTTCCGCGCCGGCCCGCGCGGTACGGCCGATGCGGTGTACGTAATCAGCCGCGTCCTGCGGCAGGTCGTAATTGAAAACGTGGCTCACGTCCGCAATGTGCAGGCCGCGCGACGCAACGTCGGTGCAGATGAGCACCGCAAGCTCGCCGCTGTGGAATTCTTTCATGAAACGCAGGCGTTTCTTCTGCGGCACGTCGCCCGACAGCGCCTGCGCCTTGAAGCCGTTGGCGATCAGATATCCCTCGAGTTTCTCCGCCACGCGCTTGGTGTTCACGAATACCATCGTGCGGCGCGCTTCGTATTGCCGCAGCAACCCGATGAGCAACGGAATTTTCTCCACCATCGCCGGGAAGTAGATCATCTGCCGCACTTTGTCCGCGGTGACGCGATCGGGCTCGATGCGTACCAGCTCGGGATTGTTCATGTGCTCGTAGGCGAGCTCGAGCACGCGCTGCGAAAGGGTTGCCGAGAACAACATGGACTGGCGCGCCTCCGGCTTCGGCAGGCGGCGCAGGATGAAACGGATGTCGGCGATGAAGCCGAGATCGAACATGCGGTCGGCCTCGTCGAGCACCACCGCCTGGGCGTGACGCATGTCGAAGACGTGCTGTTTGAAGTAGTCGATGACGCGGCCGGGCGTGCCGATCAGGACGTCGATGCCGTCCTGCAGGGACTTGCGTTGTTTTTCGTAATCGACGCCCCCATAGACAACGCCAATCTTGAGACCGGTGTGCTTACCCAGCACTTCGGCGTCGTTGAATATCTGCACGGCGAGCTCGCGCGTAGGCGCGAGGATCAGTGCGCGAATACCCGAAGCGCTGCGCCCAGGTGCCGGTGGGTTGGTCAGCAGGCGCTGATACAGGGCCACCAGGAATGCTGCCGTTTTGCCGGTACCGGTCTGTGCCTGGCCGGCCACATCCTTGCCCGTGAGCGCAATTGGCAAGGTGATTGCCTGTACGGGGGTGGCGCGGACGAAACCGGCGTCGAGGATGCCTTGGGCGACTTCCGGAACGAGATCGAGCGATGCGAAGGCCAGGTCGGAAAGATGTGTCTCTGTCATTGAGTTGATTTACTTATGTATTGGGGATGTCGTCTATGCATTGGGCGCATGTGGCGCTTGCAAATGGCAGTCGGACCAGTTAAAAAATGCCCCCAAGACGCGGACCTGCTCGTCACCGAGCCTCGAGCCGCAAATCCAAAGCTTCCACACCAAACACTGGGTTCTCTTCAACAGGCAATTTGACTGCGCATCGGCAGTCTAACCGTTTGATCGCGTCCTGAGCACGGCTTCCTGCCGCTCCGCGAAGCGCCGCTTCAAAACATCCCAAATACTCGATCCTCAAAGTTTTTCTGTTTTCCCATGGAGGTCCTTCCACGTGAGTAATCCGGACATCGTCCACACTACGGACGCAACGTTCACCCAGGACGTGCTCAAGTCCGACAAGCCCGTCCTTCTCGACTTCTGGGCCGAGTGGTGTGGGCCCTGCAAGATGATCGCGCCGATCCTCGACGAGATCGCCACGGAGTACAAAGACAAGCTCCGCGTGGCCAAGATCGACATCGAGTCGAATCCGCAGACGCCGCCGAAGTTCGGCATCCGCAACATCCCGACGCTGATCCTTTTCAAGAACGGCACTGTGGAAGCGCAGAAGGTCGGCTCGGTACGCAAGCCCGATCTCAAGTCCTTCCTGGATGCGCACCTGTGAGGGGCTACTTGGGTAACCAGGGCCGTAATCGCCCTAACAAAGGCCCGCGTCAGGATGGCGGCCGTGGAGGCGGAGGCGGCGGTGGCCATCAGCGCGACCGCGACGGCAACCGCGATCCGAATTACCGCCCCGGCAACAACGGTGGCCCGCGCCCCGATGACCAGCCGCCAGAGGCGTACGAAGTAGACGCTTCGGAGATCATCAGCCAGGCCGAGCTCGCGGCCACCAAGAGCTCGATGAATCTGTCGGTGCTCAAGGCCAAGCCGATCTACGAGCTGGTCAAGATGGCCGAGTCCATGGGCGTCGAGGGCCTGGCCCGCTCACGCAAGCAGGACATCATCTTCGGCATCCTCAAGGCCCATTCACGCAACGGCGAGAACATCTACGGCGACGGCGTGCTCGAAATCCTGCAGGACGGCTTCGGCTTCCTGCGGTCATCCGACGGCAGCTATCTCGCCGGGCCAGACGATATCTATGTCAGCCCAAGCCAGATCCGCCGCTTCAACCTGCGCACCGGCGACACCATCTCGGGCCTCATCCGCCCGCCGAAAGACGGCGAGCGTTACTTCGCATTGCTCAAGGTCGGCGAGATCAATTTCGATTCGCCCGATTCCTCGCGCAACAAGGTGCTGTTCGAGAACCTGACGCCGTTCCATCCCACCAAGCGGCTCAAGCTGCAGCGGGGCAATGGTTCGACCGAAGATCTCACCGCACGCGCCATCGACCTGGTCTCGCCCATCGGCAAGGGTCAGCGCGGCCTCATCGTCTCGCCGCCGAAAGCCGGCAAGACCATGCTGCTGCAGAACATCGCCACGTCCATCACGGCGAACCATCCCGAAGTGCACCTCATCGTGCTGCTCATCGACGAGCGCCCGGAAGAAGTGACCGAGATGCAGCGCACCGTGAAGGGCGAAGTGGTGTCGTCCACGTTCGACGAACCCGCCGCCCGCCACGTGCAGGTCGCGGAAATGGTGATCGAGAAGGCCAAGCGCCTGGTCGAGCACAAGAAAGACGTGGTCATCCTGCTCGATTCCATCACGCGCCTGGCGCGCGCCTACAACACCGTGGTGCCGAGCTCCGGCAAGGTGCTCACCGGTGGCGTGGATGCGAATGCGTTGCAGCGGCCGAAGCGCTTCTTCGGCGCCGCGCGCAACATCGAGGAGGGCGGCAGTCTAACTATCCTGGCCACCGCGCTCATCGACACCGGCTCGAAGATGGACGACGTGATCTACGAAGAGTTCAAGGGCACGGGCAACTGCGAGATCCACCTGGATCGCCGTATCGCTGAAAAGCGCGTGTTCCCGGCCATGAACATCAATCGTTCCGGTACCCGCAAGGAAGAGCTCATCACCGATCCTGGCGAACTCGCCAAGATCTGGATCCTGCGCAAGCTGCTGCATCCCATGGATGAGCTGGCCGCGGTCGAGTTCCTGCTCGACAAGATGAAGGATACGAAGACCAATTCGGAATTCTTCGAGGCCATGAAACGCTGACTTTTCGCTCTCTTCGGGAGCGCCGGGTGTGACTCAACTCACACCCGGCGCGTCGCGGTACCGCGACGCTGGCGCCCACTGCAAAGCTGTTAGATCATGGCGCCGCTTGCTTTCCGTCGGGAGCCAATCGATGCGCCTCGGGCTGGTCGTAATTCTGTGTTTGTTGAATGTCGGCTGCGCCATCCTGCGCAGGGACCGCGAGGAACCCGTCGACAACGGGCCGCGTGAGCGGACGGCCGAGCCCGTGCTCAAGCCGAGCGAAGCGCTCAAGCCCAAGTCGCTCGAGCTCGCGAGCCCGGTCTCAGATCGCTTCTATGTGCGTGGCACTTACTTCCAGGGCGACGTCACCACGTTGCTGCGCGTCGACTCCACGGGCGCAACGATACCCGACGGCACGCTGCTCAGTGCCGAAGATGACCTCGGCCTCGATGACGTCGTCGACCAGGGCCGCATCGAATTCAGCTTCCGCATGGCCGAGCGCAGCAACATGCGCATCGACTACTTCAAGCTCGATCGCTTCAGCCAATCGGTGTTGCCGCGGGAGATCTTTTTTGGCGACTTCATCTTCGACGCCGGCGAAACCTTTCGCGCCAAACTCGACTGGCGCATGTTGTCGCTCACCTACACCTATTCGGTGTTCAAGTTCGAACGCTTCGAGGCGGGGCTCGGTCTCGGCCTGCACATCCTCGAGGCGAGGGCCGAAGGCAGCCAGCCTGGAACCCTCAATCGCGAGCGCGACTCCGAGGCTGGCATCTTCCCGACCATCGCGGTCAACGGAGCGTTTCGTATTTCCAAGCGCTGGTCGGTAACGGCGCGCGGCCAGTCGTTTTCCGCGAGCCCCGAGGGTTTCGACGGCACGCTGTCCGACTATCACGCGGACGTCCAATATCGCTGGCGCAAGAATTTCTCCATCGGGCTCGGCTACAGCAAGCTCGAAGTCGACCTCAACGTGATGGACGCCGATCAGCCGCTGCTCTTCAACATGGAGACGACTGGGCCTGAGCTTTTCTTCCGCGCGAGCTTCTGATCGCGCCCCACATGTTCCGCGCTGCGGTCTTCGACATGGACGGCCTGCTCATCGACTCCGAGCCTTTCTGGAAGCTCGCCGAGCGCGACGTGTTCGGCGAAGTGGGTATCGAGATCAGCGATGAAATGGCGGCGGTGACCGCGCCGATGACCACGCGCAAGGTGGCCGAACACTGGTTCGGGGTGCGTCCCTGGCGGGACAAATCGGTCGAGGACATGGAGGCCGCGGTGGTCGCGCGGGTCGCCGACCTGATCCGCGGGCGCCGGCAGGCGATGCCCGGTGTGGGCGAGATTCTCGGATTGTGCGCGCAGCTCGGATGGCGGGTGGGTCTGGCCTCGAATTCGCCGGCCGTGCTGTGCCAGCTGGTATTGGGCGAGCTCGGTATTGCCGGCGCGTTCCACGCGGTGGTGTCGGCCGACCACGTCGAGTGCGGCAAGCCGGATCCGGCGATCTATCTACACGCCGCGCGCCTGCTCGGAGTCCCGCCGCAGGAATGCATCGCCTTCGAGGACTCCGCCACCGGAGTGCGCGCGGCGCGCGCCGCCGGTATGAGCGTCGTTGCGGTGCCTTCGCCGGGCCAGTCCTTCCCTGAAGGAGCCTTCGCGCCGCACTTGCGCTTGCGCACGCTGCACGAATTCGCGCGCGAGCACGCGCATGAGCTCTGGACCGCTCGCGGCTGACGCGTCACTCGCGCAGGAAAGTCACCACGCGTTCGATGGTGCCCGCGTCGCGCAATGCGCCGCTATGGCCGAGGCCCTGCGTACGCCACAGCGTCGCGTATGGCAGTGCGGATGCGAGTGCGGTCCCTTGCGCGAAGGGCGCGACGCTGTCTTCCTCGTCGTGGACCACCAGCACCGGTATTTGAATCCCCGGCGCTGCGGCGGCCACCGAAATGGCCGCAGCGGGCCGCCCGAAATGCGCCGCGAAACGTTCGCGCAGATTGGCGCGTGCCGCATATTTCAGACCTAACATCATCGCGAAGGATCCGAGAATGTAGTCCATGTCCGAAGGCACGCCGAACAGGCAGATTTTCTTCGGATGATATTCGGCCGTCTCGGCGAGCACCGTGAGCACGGCCCCTCCGCCCAACGAATGGCCGACCACGGCATACACCGGCGCGTGGGCGCGCAGTACTTCCGCGAGGCTGTCACGGAACCGCGGCAGGTCCGAAAGGCGCCCCGGAGATGCGCCGTGCGCAGGCGCGTCGATGCCGATCACGGAAAATCCGGCGGCGCGCAGTGGAGCGACGAAATCGGCGAAACGCGCCGCGTGGCTGCCCCAACCGTGCAGCAACACCACCACCGGGCCTTCCTCACCCCATCGCCAGACAGTGAACCTCTCGGCCCCGCAGCGCAGCGTAGTCCGTGCCGCCTGCGCGACGATCGGCACATCCCCGGCTTCGACCTTGCGGCGCGCGGGCGTGAGAAACAGACGAAACGCCAGACGGCCGGCGAGCGGCACGCTCAGCCATTGCACGAGGGCGAAGAAGCGACGCAATCGCCGCTGCAGTTTGGGGGACACCCCCGGGACCACGCGTCCGAGAACTGGCTTGCGGCGCTCTTCCATGATCCCTTAAGTCTATGAAAGTTGGATACAAATTACATGGGTCGGGGTGCGGTGTAGAGTCGCGAACTCAAAAACCATGAGGGGTTTCATGAAACGCACTTACTGGATTGCCATGGGGTTGGCCGCTCAGGCGGCGAGTGCCGGCGTCTATGTGGAAATGGTCGACCACGACATCAAGGCCGATAAGACCGAGCTCGCGCAAAAGATGTACGTGCAAAACGGCCTTGGCAGGTTCGTCGACGGCGATGGCCGCGCGACGCTGATCAAGGACGGCACGCTATTCATCATCGACGATGCAGAAAAGAGCTATGTCGCCGTCGACAAGGCGACATTGGACCAGCTCGCGAAGAAAGTCAGCGCGGCGATGGAACAGATGAAGGAACAGCTCGCCAAACTGCCGCCCGAGCAGCGCGCGCAGATGGAGCAGATGGTGCCCGGCATGTCCGGCGGTGATCGCAAGTGGACGGTCGAAGCCTTCGACACCGGCAAATCCGACAAGGTGGATGGACGCGCCTGCCGCATCTGGGACATCAAGCGCAACGGTGAGCTGGACGATCAGATTTGCGTGGTGCCGTATTCGGCGCTGCCGGGCAAAGAGAATTTCCAGGTGATCTTCGCGAACTTCGCCAAGGTGTTCGAGGAAATGGCGAAATCGGTCCCCATGCTGGCCGGGATGATGAGCAACGAATTCAGCGCACAGGCGAAGGTAAATGGTTTCCCGGTGCGGTCGCGCGGCTATGAGAACGGCCAGCTCGGCGACAATGAGCAGCTCATGAAAGTGTGGCGCGAGGAGGCCATACCCGCCTCGATGTTCGAAATTCCCGCGGGCTACAAGCGCAAGCAGATGCCCATGGGAGATAACTGACCGGGACGACTGGGCACGGAGTGCAATGAAGTACGCGGACTATTACGCCGCGCTCGGCGTCGAGCGGGGCGCTTCGCAGGACGAGATCAAGAAGGCCTACCGCCGGCTGGCGCAGAAGTACCATCCCGATGTCTCTAAGGAGTCGGGAGCCGAGGTGCGCTTCAAGGAAATCGCCGAGGCGTACCAGACGCTCAAGGATCCCGAAAAGCGCGCGGCCTATGACGCGCTCGGGAGCCGCCCGCAGGGCGAGGAGTTCCGGCCGCCGCCGGAGTGGGCGCGCCAGCACGGCGCCGGCTCCGAACAGTTTTCATTCGAAGACATCGACTTCTCTGATCTGTTCTCACGCTTCGGCGGCCGGCCCGGCGGACGCGCCGGTCCCTTCGGTGGCGGCAATGGCGGAGGCATGCCCGGACAGGACTTCGAGGTGCCCGTGGAGATCGGCATCGAAGATGCATTCCGCGGTACGACGTTGTCGCTGTCGCTTTCCATGCCGGAATACGACGAGGCGGGAAACCCGCGGCGCGTCCCGCGTACGGTGAAGGCGCGTATCGCGCCCGGTGCGGTCGACGGTCAGCGATTGCGCCTGCCCGGCAAAGGCGGCAAGGGGTTCCGGGGTGGGCGAGATGGCGACCTCTATCTCGACATCACGTTGAAACCAAGCCCCCTGTACCGTGCCACCGGCCACGACCTGTACCTCGATTTGCCGCTGGCGCCGTGGGAAGCGGCGCTGGGGGCTACGGTCGAAGTGCCCACGCTGGCCGGCGCGGTGAGTCTCAAGGTGCCGGCAGGCACGTCTTCCGGCAGGAAGCTGCGTTTGGCGGGCCGGGGGCTGCCGATCCCGCGTGGCGGCGCCGGCGACCTGTTCGCCGTGGTGCAGGTCGTGGTGCCGGCCGAGCTCAGCGAGCGGGAGCGGGAGCTGTTTGCCGAGCTGACCAAGGCCTCGACGTTCAGCCCGCGGCGGCATTTCGACGGGAGCGACACGTGAGCGTCGAAACGGAAGTCCTGTGGCTCGACGAACATCGCATCGTGAGCTTGCGTGAGCTCAGCGAGTTCTCAGGATTGCGTGAAGCCGAGCTGCTAGAGCTGGTGCACAGCGGTGTGTTGCCGGCACGCGATCTTGCCGGTGAGGGTTATCAATTCAGCGCGCGCGTCGTGACGCTGGCGCGCACGGCCAGCCGGCTGCGTGATGATCTGGAGCTGGACACGCGGGCTGTCGGCGTGGCGCTCAAACTGCTGGAACGCGTGCGCGACCTGGAACAGGAAATTGCGCGGCTGCGCGCGCAGCTGCCCAACGCGTAGTCGTCAGAGCCTGAGCTTCGGCAGATCGACGATGAGGTCGTGAGTCTGCTGCGGCAGGCCGATGCTCACCCCGCGGCATTTGTCGTAGCGCTCGAAGGTGGTGAGCAGATCGTTGCCGGACTGGCAGGAAAGCCAGGCTTCCTTCGAATCGTCGGCATTGATGCCGAAGTGCTGCTCGCGCGAGATGGTGTACAGCGCCTGGTCGTCGGCGGTGTAGGCCACGCAGTTGAAAGAGTCGCAGTCCATGTGATGCAGGCGGCGCGGCGCGCGGAACGGAATGCCAGGCAGGTCCGGCCGCGTGGCGCCATTGTCTTGCGATTGCTGCTGTGCGGTGGGCGACAACAGTCGAAAGCCGTCGCTTGCAGTCGCGGCCGAGGCGCGAATGACGCTCTGTATTGCCGCAGTCTTGAGATCGAATGTCGACTGAGACTTCGGCGAGGTGTCACGCGCCACCGGCGCGCTTGCGGTTGGCATCGGCTTCACGGCGGCTGATTCTTCGGTGAGCCCGAGCGCCGGCAGCACTAGCAAAGTGCCTATCAGAATCCATGAGCGCATTTTCATGAGGCTGAGGCTAAGCCCGTGCACGCCGCCAGACAAGTGCGCACCGCGCAGGTGAGACTTCATTCAGTTGCCGTTCAGATTCGCGGCGAAACTGTTAACTTACACGCACGCTATAACGGAGAAGAACATGAGCGTCATCCTCAAGCGCCGTCATTTCATGCGTTCGGCACTCGCCGCCATCCCTGCGGCGGCATTGCCGTTTGGAAAACTATTTGCCGCGGCCGAAGCGGCCACCATCGACGATGTGGAAGCGGTCACCGGCGGCGGCAAGCAGATCATCCTCAAGGGAACGGACGTCAAGGATTTCGCCGCGCGTCTTCGTGGTGAGCTTCTGTTGCGCAGCAGCGCGGGTTACGACACCGCACGGCGCGCATGGAACGGCGCTTTCGACCGTCACCCCGCGCTGATCGCGCGTTGCAGCGGCGCTGCCGATGTCATGGAGGCGGTGAAATTCGCCGCCGCGAACCAGTTGCTGTTGTCGGTACGCGGCGGTGGCCATAGCCTCTCCGGACAATCGGTGTGTGAGAAAGGCCTGATGATCGATTTGTCGCAGATGAACAGCGCGCGCGTCGATCCGCGCAGGCGAATCGCGACGATCGAAGGCGGCGCCTTGTTAGGCGCGCTGGATCGCGAAGCGCTGGCGCACGGAATGGCGACCACCGCGGGCACGGTATCGCACACTGGCGTGGGTGGCCTCACGCTGGGCGGCGGCTTTGGTCGCCTCGGGCGGCGTTTCGGTCTCGCCTGCGACAACGTGCGGGCGATCGACGTGGTGACAGCCGATGGCAGATTCGTCACGGCCAGCGCACAGGAGAACAGGGATCTGTTCTGGGGCTTGCGCGGCGGTGGCGGAAATTTCGGCGTGGCGACCTCTTTCGATTTCCACCTCCATCCAATAGATCCGCTGATGCTCGGCGGCGAGCTCGTCTATTCGTTCGAGGACGCGCCCGCGGTTCTCGCCTTCCTGTTCGACTACGCCCCGGAAATGCCCGAAGAGCTCAGTCTCGATCTCAGCGTCATACGTCTGCCGGACGATATGCGCATCCTGTCGCTCGACGTCTGCTACAGCGGCCCGATCGCAGCAGGCGAGAAAGTGCTGGCGCCGCTGCGCCAGCTGCGCAAGCCCGTGGCCGATCACGTGGTTCCGACGCCCTACGTAAAGCTGCAGCAGTCCGCGGATGTAAATCTGGGCCACGGGAAGAAATACTTCATCAAAGGCGGCTTCGTTCAGAGGACCAGCGCCGCGCTCATCGACGTGGTCATGGCGACGATCGCCGATGCAAAGCTGCCGGTAGTGCAGGTCGTGAGCATGCAGCCCGCTGGCGGCGCAATAAAACGCGTCAGCCCCGCGGCCACTGCGTTTGCGCAGCGCGGTCTCGCCTACAACTCATTCGTTTTTGCGATGTGGGAAGACCCGGCGCTGAGCGACGCGGTTGGCCAGTGGGCGCGCAGCGCGTGGAAGAACGTCGAGCCACATACGCACGGCTTCTACGTGAACGAGTTCAATGAGGACGGCGGCCGCATGAAGGCCACGTATGGCCTCAATTACGACCGCCTGGTGGCCCTCAAGACGAAGTTCGACCCTAACAACCTGTTCCGGCTGAATGCGAACGTGGTGCCGCGCGGCGCCTAGGGCGCGGGGGTCAGGCTACCGCCGCGAGAATCGGGTTGAGCGGCACCAGGACGTCGTCGATGGCGTGGATGACGCCGTTGGTCGCGCGGATGTCCGACTGCACGATGGTCGCGCCGTTGATGTGCACCGCGCTGCCATGCAGCGACGCGCGCAGCGGCCTGCCTTCCATCGGCTTGAGCTCCCCGGGCAGGATGTCGTTGGCGGCTTTCACGCCGGCCATCATGTGGTTGCAGAGAAACGGCTTGAGCGTGCGCGTGTCCTTGAACAGCGCATCGAGCGATCCCGCCGGCAGGCGCTTGAAGGCCGCGTCGGTGGGCGCAAATATCGTGTACTGGCCGGGCGAGCGCAGCATGTCGATCAGTGAGGCCGACTTGAATGCGCTCAGCAGCGTCTTGAAATTGCCGGCTTCCATGGCGGCGTCGATGAGATTTTTCATAGATCCTTGAGTTTCGTGTCGTTTGTTTGTGCCGGCAGTATGCGCGGAAAGGCCTGTACCAACCGGTGGTGCCGAAAAGATATCCATATCGACCAGCCCGACTGCAGGACAGTTGATATCAGCGCGGTACACGCGGCCGCCGGTCTAAAATAGCGCCATGTTTCAGGACGCCGACGCACTGCTTCTGGCGCGAATCCAGTTCGGATTCACGATCAGTTTCCACTTCATTTTTCCAGCTCTTTCGATCGGCCTCGCAAGTTTCCTGGCGGTGCTCGAAGCGCTGTGGCTCAAGACCGGCAAGGCGCTGTATCTCGACCTCTACAAATACTGGCTGAAGATGTTCGCGGTGGCTTTCGCCATGGGCGTGGTGTCCGGCATCGTCATGTCCTACCAGTTCGGCACCAACTGGGCCGTGTTCTCCGACAAAGCGGGTCCGGTGATCGGGCCGCTGATGGCGTATGAAGTCCTCACCGCGTTCTTTCTCGAGGCGGGATTTCTCGGCGTCATGTTGTTCGGCATGCAGAAGGTAGGCAGGCGCCTGCATTTCTTCGCCACGCTCATGGTGGCCGTCGGCACTTTCGTTTCAGCGTTCTGGATCCTGAGCGTGAACAGCTGGATGCAGACACCCGCGGGCTACGCGATCAACATGCACGGGCAGTTCGTGCCGGCCGCGGGCTGGGCCGCGATCATCTTCAATCCGAGCTTTCCGTATCGCCTCGTGCACACGGTGATCGCGGCTTATCTGACCACCGCGCTGGCCGTGGGGGCGGTGGGTGCCTGGCACCTGCTCAAGGATTCCCGCCAGGCGCATGCACGCACGATGTTCTCCATGGCCATGTGGATGGCGGCATTGGTGGCGCCGGTGCAGATCTTCGTCGGCGACCTGCACGGCCTCAATACGCTCGAGCACCAGGCCCCCAAGGTGATGGCGATGGAAGGGCACTACCGCAGCCACCCGAACGGCGCGCCGCTCATCCTGTTCGGCATTCCGGACGACGAGCAGCAGCGCATGCACCACGCCATCGAAATCCCGCGGCTGTCGTCGCTGATCCTCAAACATGATTTGAACGCGCCGCTGGCGGGACTCGATACGGTCGCGCCCGAGAATCGTCCGCCGGTGGAAGTCGTGTTCTGGACGTTCCGCGTCATGGTCGGATTGGGATTCCTGATGCTCGCGCTGGGATTGAGTAGTTTGCTGGCGCGGGCCGCCGGCAAGATTTACGACTGGCGCTGGCTGTTGCGCTTCGCGCTGGTGATGGGCCCATCGGGTTTCGTGGCGGTGATCGCCGGCTGGATGACCACCGAGGTCGGACGCCAGCCGTTCACCATCTACGGACTGATGCGCACCGCGGAGTCGGCATCGCCACTGGCGGCGCCAGCAGTGGCCACGTCGTTGATCGCCTTCGTCATCGTGTATTTCGCCGTGTTCGGCATGGGTACGTGGTATCTGCTGCGGCTCATGTCGCACGCGCCTAAGCCACACGAGCCCGATTTGCCGAACGCGCCCGCGCATGCCGCGGGGATCACGCCGGGGCCCGCACTTGCCGCGGGTGGCGCACCGAAGAGACCATCACATGACTGACAGCACCGTCCTCACCAACATCTGGGCGGGCATTCTTGCGTTCGCCGTGTTCATGTACGTCGTCATGGACGGATTCGATCTCGGTATCGGCATCCTGTTTCCGGTGTTCGGTGTCGGTCGCGAGCGCGACACCACCATGAATTCCATAGCTCCGGTGTGGGATGGCAACGAAACCTGGCTGGTGCTCGGCGGCGGTGGCCTGATGGCCGCGTTTCCGCTGGCGTACGCCGTGGTGATGTCGGCGCTGTACGCGCCGTTGATCGCCATGCTGCTGGCGCTGGTATTCCGCGGCGTCGCGTTCGAGTTCCGCTGGCGTGATGCCAGGCACCGGCCGATATGGGATCTCGCGTTCACTGTGGGATCGCTGGTCGCGGCGTTCTCGCAAGGGGTCATGCTCGGTGCGCTGCTGCAGGGCATCGCGGTGGAAGGCCGCGCGTACGGCGGCGGCTGGTGGGACTGGCTGACACCATTCAGCCTGCTGACCGGTGCCAGCGTGGTCGCGGGATACTCTTTGTTAGGCGCCTGCTGGCTCAACTGGAAAACCGATGGCGAAACGCAGCAGCACGCGCGCCGGCTGATGCGTATCCTCGCGCCCATCACGCTGCTCGCCATTCTCGCGGTGAGCCTGGCGACGCCGCTCCTGGGCGCGCAGTACTACGAGCGGTGGTTCACCATGCCGCGTGTGCTGTTCACCGCTCAGGTTCCGCTCATCATCGCCATCCTGACGTGGCGCTTCGCCCGCAGCCTGCGCCGCAACTACGAGCTCGCGCCGTTCGTGATCACGCTCGCGGTGTTCGGACTGTCCTTCGTCGGGCTCGGCATCAGCATGTATCCCTACCTGATCCCGAACAGCGTGACATTGCAGATGGCGGCCGCACCGGCGAGCAGCCAGGCGTTCATGCTGGTGGGCGCCGGCGTGCTCATCCCGCTGATCCTCGCGTACACCGCGTGGTCGTACTGGGTGTTCCGCGGCAAGGTTGCGCACGAGGGTTACCATTGAGCGCGCCGGGTCCCGAAAGTGCGCCGCTGTGGCGAAGGCTCGGCTGGATGGCCCTCATCTGGGCCATCAGCGTCGCGTGCCTCGGAGTAGTTAGCTTGATTCTCCGCTGGTGGATACAGTAAGGCCATTCCTTACAATGTCGTGAGCACCACCATGAACTACCACGCTGCACTCTACGGTCTCGGCACGCTGCTGCTCGGCGCCGTCGGCATCTACTTCCACGAATTCGCGTTGCAGTGGCAGGGCGTGCCTGAAGGCATAGGCGCGCGCACGCAACTCGCTTATCTCAGTGGGGCGCTGCTCGCCATCGGCGGCGGCGCGGTGCTCGTGCGCAGGAGTGAACGCGCCGGCGCGCTGTTGCTCACGGTGTTCTACGGGTTCTGGGTGGTTGCGTTCCACTTGCCAAACGCGTTCAAGTCGATCGGCAGCATCGGCGCGTGGAACGCGCCGGCCGAAATCACCTTCCTGACCATGGGTGGACTGGCATTGTTTGCCGCGGGTGCGGGTTCGATGCGCGGCACGCTCAACCTGGTGGCGCGCTTGCTGGCGGGGGCCAGCGCCATGGTGTTCGCTTTCGCGCATTTCAACTACGCCGAGTTCACCGCCAGCATGGTGCCGGCGTGGATCCCCTACAAACTATTCTGGGCGTATGCGACCGGCGCGGGGCATCTCGCGGCGGGCCTCGCTTTCGTGAGCGGCATCCAGGCGCGGCTCGCAGCCACGCTGTTGACCGGGATGATGGGCTCGTTCGTCGTGTTGCTGCACATCCCGCGCGTCATCGCGGCCCCCGAACAGCACGCCGAGTGGATCATGCTTGCCGTGTCGAGCGCGCTGACCGGCTCGGCCTGGCTGCTGCGGAAATATGTGTTTTGAGTCAGGACCGCGATAGTCCCGGTCCAAGTGACGACGTGCCGGCACCTGTAGTGGTGCCGCACGCCGAACTTTCGGCCGACGCGTTACGCGGCGTCATCGAGTCGTTCGTGCTGCGCGAAGGCACGGACTACGGCGAGCGCGATGTCAGCTTCGAGTCGAAGATTGCGCAGGTAATGCGCCAGCTCGACAAAGGTGAGGCGCAGATCGTGTTCGACCCGGACAGCGAGAGCATCGATATCGTGGTTCGGCGGCCGGGCCCGACCCGCAAGTAGTCAGTTTCTGATGCCGGTGACGTGACTCACCACCAGGCGCCACTTGCCTTTCTCGCGGATCAACGTGTCGGTGAAGCGCACGTTCACATCGAAGACTTGTCCGCCAGAACTGCCCTTGACCGTGGTGATGCCCTGGACGATGGCGGCATCGCCGAATACTCGTGCGGTCATCGAGTGATTGCGGAACTCCGTGTAAACCGGGTCGCGGTTGCGAACCTCGGCCAGCACTTCTTCACGCGTTTGAACCACTGCGTTCGAATTCACCAGCGTGAATCCAGGTGCTAGCAGGGCTTCCACGGCCTTGAGATCAGCCTCGAGAAACGCGACGCAGGCGTCCTGCGTCACCTGCATCACGCGCTGCTCTTGTTGCGAAGGGGCGGTTGCGTCGGCAGCGAATATGACCGGACTGAGGAGCAAAGCGGCGAGAGCGATGATGCGTAACATGGCCAAAGGTTAGACAGTACGGTTCGCGTAGTCCACCGGCACCGGTTTGTTTAGTATTCGGGCCATCAATGCCGCCGGAACCTGGAGCAGGTGTCCATGGTCTACATACGTCCCATGCCCGACTACACGAAACCCGGCAGCACTGGCGGAAAATTGATGCTCACGCGTCGTGAATGGCTGCTCGCCTGTGCCGCTGCCGCGCTTGCATCCAACGCGCATGCGGCGGAGCAGGCGGGCAAGGTGTTCAAACGCATCCATAAGCGGATTGGCGGGCGGCTCGGCGTACACGTGCTCGATTCGCAGAGCGGCAAGCGTCTGGCGTACGACGACGACGCGCGCTACGCCATGGCATCCACGTTCAAACTACCGCTCGCGGCCGCGCTGCTGTGGCAGGTCGACCGCAAGGCGTTCCCGCTCGAACGCGAAATGCCAGTCGCGAAAGCGGATCTCGTCGCACATTCCCCGGCGGTGGAAGCAAAAATCGCGGCCGGCGCCGGCAGCATGACAGTCCGCGAGCTGTGCACCGCCGTGGTCACGGTAAGCGACAACGCAGCCGCGAACATCCTGCTCAGGGGAATCGGCGGTCCGACGGCGCTCACCGCGTTCTTTCGTACGCTGGGCGACGAAGTCACGCGCCTCGATCGTTTCGAACCTGAGCTCAACGGCAATCTTCCCGGCGATCCGCGCGACACCACTACGCCTCGCGCCATGGTCGACTCGATGCTGAAGATGTTCACGCTCGACGTATTGTCACTGCCGTCGCGTGCGCTGCTCATCGACTGGATGGCGGCCTCCAACACCGGGCTCGAGCGAATTCGCGCCGGCCTGCCAAAATCCTGGAATCCCGGCGACAAGACCGGCAGCGGCGCGAACGGCGCGATCAACGACATCGCGATCGCCTATCCACCCGGCCGCCGGCCGATCTTCATCGCCGTCTACATGAGCGAATCGAAGCTCACGACGGCCGAGCTCAATGCGGCGCACGCTGAAATCGGCGCCGTCGTCGCGAGCGAAAAGTGGAAATAGAAGGCGACTCCAACAACAACTGACCTCGGGAGGGGATGAACATGAGAACAAGAATATTGTTTGCCGGGCTGGCACTGCTCGGCGCTGGAGCCGTGCATGCGCAGGACATCCAGGAAGTGGTGGTCACCGGCATGCGCGCCGAGAGCTCGACGATTCCCGGCACCAGCCTCAAGCGTCCCGGCGACTTCCTCCTGCTGATGGTCGAGGTGAGCAACGACTCGCGCGACGAGAAGACGCGCAAGAGTGAAATCGAGGCGACGCTGCGCGCCATGCTGGCGGCCGCCGCGAAAGACAAATCCATCGAGCTCTCGGTCATTGGCGACAACAATCTGGTGCTGCCGCTCAAGCTGGATTCAGCGACGCTCGAGCTCGTGGGTGGCAAACGGCCGGACACGTCCGAAACCACCATCAGCGTCAAGACGCGCATCCCGCAGGCCGTGGGCAACAGCACAGCGCTGGTCGCCAAGCTCAAGGACTTCGCCAGCGGCATCAAACCCGCAGGCCGCACCATCATCGACGATGACGGCGCGTTCGAAATCAGCATCGTGAACCCGGCGCAGTATCGCGATCGCGTCATCGAGCTGTTCGCGGCCGATGTGAAGAAGGTCACCGCATCGCTTGGCACCGACTACAAAGTGGTGACGCGCGGTATCGATCAGCCCATCGAATGGGTGCGCGACGGCATGCTCGAGGTGACCATCTTCGTGCCGTACAGCTATGACGTGCTGCCGGCCAGCGTTACCTCATACACGCGTATTGCCGCGCCGGAGTGATCCAGCGGCCTTTGGACGCCTCAGGCCGTTGCCATGGCCTGCGCCGCCGCGCGCCGCCTCTTGTGGCGCTCATGGAGCAGCGCCAGCAGCGGCCGCTCGACCAGCGCATACACGAGGCAACCGGCGGCAACCGTCAACGCCAGCACCAGCAGGTAGGTCACATGGGCGCCTGCCGTCTGGTACAGCTGAGTCTTGATGGCGATCTTCAGCAGCAATCCTTCCACGGCCAGGTGGACTAGATAGAGCGTGTACGAGGCGTTGCCAATGAAGGCAAGGAAGTAGGGCACCTTGATCAGGCCAGCTTTCTCCAGCTTGGTGGCGCCGGCGACGATCAGCGCCAGGCCGAAGGCCAGCAGCATTGGCGACAGCTTGTGCGGCAGCCCCATCGTCATGAGCGCGACCACGAAGATGCAGGTGCCGGCGGCGAACTCGATGACGCCGCGGCCGCCGCGCCGGTAGAGCCAGTAGGCGCCCATGCCGAGCAGGAAAAACAGATTGTAGGCCGCGGTGTAGACGTTGAACGGGGTGCGGTGCTCGGGCAGTGGGTAGTTGTAGAGCGCTATACAGACGCAGGCCGCGATGGCGAACGCCGCGATGCCGAGGCGCTTGTTCAATATCAACAGCGAGAACGTGGCGTAGAAAGCGACTTCATGAAACAGCGTCCAGGCGACCGGAAGAGGTGGGGAGCCGTCGGTGAACCGGATCAGCGTGAGTGAAGTCAGCCAGTCGGCCACACTGCTTGGCATGCCGGCTTCCGTGCCGAAGCCGAGCGCCAGCAGGGCGACGAAGCCTGCGGTGTACAGCCAGTAGATAGGGTACAGCCGGATGAAACGCCGATAGATGTACTCGCCCCATGCCTTCGGCTTGTCTATGTCACCGAAGTGCGCGAACAGGATGATGAATCCGGACAGAACGAAGAAGAAGTCCACGCCCCGGCTGCCGTGCTTGGTGAATTCCTGGAATACCGGAACTCCGCCGTACCGTTCCACGCCCATGGTGATCGACAGGTGGAAAGCGGCCACGCTGATGGCTGCCAGCGCGCGACCGGCTTGAAGAGTCTGCAGCATCCGGATCCCTGGGCTTGTGACGGCTGCATAGTGCGGCCTGCGCCGCGCGCATTTGGAGTCGCCGGGATGGACGTTTAGCGTAGGCCGCAGCCTACTGCCTGCGGATCTGTTCCCGTTCCAACGCGCGATACCCGATGTCGCGCCGGCATTGCATGCCCGGCCAGCTGATCGCATCCACCAGCCCGTAAGCCTGCGCCTGCGCCGCTGAAACGTTGTCCCCCAACCCCACGGCGCACAGCACGCGACCGCCGTGGGTGAGCACCTTGCCACCCTCCGGGCGGGTACCCGCGTGAAACACCTTGCCGGGTAGTTTGGCGGCGGCCTCGAGGCCGGCGATGACATCGCCCTTGCGCACGTCGTCCGGATATCCTTGCGCGGCGAGCACCACACCCAGCGCGGCGCGCGGGTCCCATTCGGCGTGCACGGCGTCGAGGCGGTGATCGAGCGCCGCATCGCACAGCTCCACCAGATCGCTGCGCAACCGCATCATGATGGGCTGGGTTTCCGGATCACCAAAGCGGCAGTTGTATTCGAGCACGTTGGGTGTGCCGTCCGGATGCACCATGATGCCGGCGTAGAGAAAACCCATGTATGGAGTGCCGTCTTTCGCCAGCCCGCGAATCGTGGGCTCGATGACTTCGCGCATGATGCGTTCGTGCATGGCGCGCGTGACCACGGGCGCCGGTGAATAGGCACCCATGCCGCCGGTGTTGGGACCTGAGTCCCCATCGCCGAGCCGCTTGTGATCCTGCGAGGTCGCGAACGCCAGGATATTTTTTCCATCCGCCATGACGATGAAGCTGGCTTCCTCGCCCGGCAGAAACTCCTCGATGACAACCTGGTCGCCCGCGGACCCGAACTGGCCGCCGAACATGCTTTCCGCAACGGCGATGGCTTCCGAAGGCGTGTCGACGATGACCACGCCTTTGCCAGCCGCGAGGCCACTCGCCTTGACGACGATCGGGGTGCGCTGCTGCCGGACCCATCCGGCATCGAAGGTCTCGCGGGTGAATGTCGCGTAGGCCGCGGTCGGTATGCCGTGGCGCTCGAGGAATGCTTTGGTGAAGGCCTTCGAGCCTTCGAGCTGCGCGGCCGCCTGGCGCGGACCGAAACAGCGAAGCCCTGCGGCGGCGAACGCGTCGACCACGCCCAATACCAGCGGCCCTTCAGGACCGATGATGGTCAGGCCGACCCGCTCGGCTTTGGCGAGCGCGACCAGCCCGGCAATGTCTTCCGCGGCGACGTTCACATTGCGCACGCGGGGTTCGGTGGCGGTGCCGCCGTTGCCGGGCGCCACCAGCACCTCGGAAACCTTCGGCGACTGGGCGCACTTCCAGGCGAGCGCATGCTCGCGCCCGCCGGAACCTACGATCAGGACTTTCATCGGCTTGTCAGTGGCGGAAGTGACGCATGCCGGTGAACACCATGGTCATGCCGTGTTCATCGGCCGCGGCGATGACTTCATCGTCGCGCTTGCTGCCGCCGGGTTGCACGATGGCCTTGATGCCGTATTCGGCGGCGACATCGATGCCATCGCGGAAGGGGAAGAACGCATCCGAGGCCATGGAGCTGCCCTCGACCTGCAGGCCTTCGTCTTTGGCCTTGAGCGCCGCCACCCGCGTGGAATACACGCGCGACATCTGCCCGGCGCCCACGCCGATGGTCATGCCCTCGCGTGCGAACACGATGGCATTGGACTTAACGTATTTGCACACACGCCACGCGAACCACAGGTCGGCGTATTGCGTGGGCGTGGGACTCTTTTGCGTGACGACCTTGAAGGTGTCCGGATGAGCGAGCGCGGTATCGCGGCTCTGCACCAGAAGTCCGCCCACCACGCTGCGAAATTCGAGCTCGGACGGGGACTGCTTGGCCAGTGGCCCCACCACCAGCACACGTACGTTCACTTTGCCGGCGAGCACCGCGGCGGCGGCGGCCGATACCGAGGGCGCCGCGATCACCTCCACGAACTGCCGTCCGGCGATCGCGCTGGCGGTGTCCACATCGAGCTCGCGATTGAAGGCGATGATGCCGCCGAACGCGGAGGTGGGGTCGGTTCGATAGGCGCGATCGTATGCATCGGCGAGCGAGACCGCAGTGGCCACGCCGCAGGGATTGGCATGCTTGACGATGACGCAGGCGGGTTCGTTGAACACGCGCACGCACTCGATCGCGGTGTCGGTGTCGGCGATGTTGTTGAACGACAGTTCCTTGCCTTGCAGCATGACCGCGCTGGCCACGCACGAACCCTTGACACCGGGCTCACGATAAAACGCGGCCCGCTGATGAGGATTCTCGCCGTAACGCAGGTCCTGGATCTTCTCGTACACCAGCGGCAGGGTTTCCGGGAACGACGCGGCATCTTCGCTTTCCCGCGCCAGCAGGTAATTCGACACCATGGTGTCGTACTTGGCAGTGTGCGCGAACGCCTTGGCCGCGAGGCTCGAGCGCGTGTCGATGCTCGTGGCGCCGTCATTGGCGTCGAGATCGGCGAGCACGTGCACATAGTCCGCCGGATCGACGACGACGGTCACCGATTCATGGTTTTTGGAGGCGGCGCGGACCATGGCCGGGCCGCCGATGTCGATGTTCTCGATGGCGTCCGCGTAGGTGCAGTCGGGCTTGGCCACCGTCGCCGCGAACGGATACAGGTTCACCACCAGCAGGTCGATGGGCGGAATGTCGTGTTTCGCCATGACGGCATCGTCCACGCCACGCCGGCCAAGGAGGCCACCATGAACGCGTGGGTGCAGCGTCTTGACGCGCCCGTCCATGATCTCCGGGAAGCCCGTGTAGGCCGACACCTCGATTACGGCAATCCCGGCATCGGTCAGCAGCCGGGCGGTGCCGCCGGTGCTCAGCAGCTCGACTTTGCGGGCCGTGAGAGCCCGGGCGAATTCGACCAGCCCTGTCTTGTCGGAGACCGACAACAGGGCCCTGCGGATCGTGACGAGCATCCTGGTGCTTTTTTCTTAGCCGGACAGGCCGAACTGGCGGAGTTTCTTCCGCAGCGTGCCCCGGTTGATGCCGAGGATCGCGGCGGCCCGGCACTGGTTGCCGGAGGAGTAATCGAGCACGGCGCGAAACAGCGGTTCTTCGACTTCGCGCAAGACGAGGTCGTAAAGATGAGCCGGCTTGTGGCCGTTGAGATTGGAGAAGTAGTCGGACAGCGCTCGCTCGGCGTGGTTACGCAAGGGCACTTCGAGCGCGCCGTTGCGACCGGAATCTTTTCTGGTCCGTGAAGTTTTCGCCGTCATTACCGAGCCCCATCGTCAGTGTCCGAGCCTGAACACGCCATGTCTTAAACACACGCTGCAATACCTCCCCAGGTTGCAACGGTGGCCTCGTGAACGACTTCATCGAGACTTTTCTTCGCCAACGCAAACTGCATCGCCGACGTTGAAGCTGCCATCAACTCCCGACGTACATCGGGCGCGTCCTGCAACTTTTCAAAATACCAACCGAGGTGTTTGCGTGCTACTCGAAGGCCAGTCTCTTCGCCGTAAAATGCGTAGAGGGATTCGAGATGCGCGAGGATGGTATCACGCACTTTCCGGAGTGGAAGTGCAGGCGCAATTTTTCCGTGCGACAAAAAATAATTGACATCACGGAAAATCCACGGCGAGCCATGTGCCGCGCGCCCGAGCATTACTCCTGATGCGCCCGTGAAATCAAGCACCGCGCGTGCTTTTTGCGGCGAATCAATATCTCCATTCGCGAATAACGGAATTCCCACCCGCGATCTGATTTCGCGAATGGTTTCGTACTCCGCTGCTCCGTCATAGAAATCTTCTCGTGTGCGGCCGTGAATCGCGAGCGCTGCGATGCCACACGATTCAGCGAGTTGCGCGATGTGCACACCGTTGCGCAAATCGCGACTCCATCCGGTGCGCGTCTTGAGTGTCACAGGAACGCTCGACGCGGCAACGACCGTCGAAAGAATTCTTGCGACCAGTGCTTCATCAGTGAGCAAGGCCGAACCGCACAGCCGGTTGCAGACTTTCTTTGCCGGGCAACCCATGTTGATGTCGATGATCTGCGCACCGAGATCGATGTTGCGGCGTGCGGCCTCCGCCAGCGCTTCAGGGTCGGCACCAGCGAGTTGCACGATGCGGGGCTCCGGCTCGCCAACATGGTCCATGCGCAGTTGCGTCTTCTTCGTCGTCCATAGACGAACGTCGCTGGTGATCATCTCCGACGCGGCAAGACCCGCTCCAAAGCTGCGCGCGATTTGACGGAATGGACGATCGGTGACGCCGACCATGGGCGCGAGCACGACAGTCGAGCTGAGCTCGTAGGGACCGATTCGCACGGTTGCCGCTCAGCCGGGCGCGCGGCGCCGCGCCTCGTTCGCGCAGCCGATGGCGCCACTTTCGGCGCGAAGGCAGGCGTCGATCTCGAAGCCGATCGCGGCTTTACCCGGGTCGATCACCTGCAATTCCGCGTCGATCCGCTGGTCGGGCTCGAGCAGGCGCAGTCCGGCGACGCGCTTGGGAAGGTATTCAGCCGGCTCGAGGTCGCGCGTTGCCACGGGGTTCCCGTAGCGATCCTGAAGCGTGAGCCGCAGCAGCGGCAGTGGCTGCACACGCGAGCTGTCGTTCTGCACGGAGAGCCGGACGCGCAACTGCGTGCCTTCACTGCCTTGAGCCTCGGCACCAAGCTGTTTTACCGAATAGGCCAAAAGATCCCAGCGGGGCATGAGCACCATGCCAAATGCGCCATAGATTTTCACCGCCATGGGACCGAAGACCGTGTCGAGCGCCAGACTTTGCCGGTTGTGATGCACGATCTGCAGCAGCAGCACCACCGCGAGCAGTGCCGCGCCGCTCACGTATTGCCAGCGCGGCCTTCGCGCGACCGGATTGCCGAGCAAAGGCTCGAGGACGGTGTCACTTGGCGCCGCCGAGCCGGTGCTGGCGCGCGCCGCCTGCACGACTTGCGGCTCATCGCTGCTCTCTTCAGCGAATATCTCGTGTTCGGCGGTGCGCACACGTTCGGCGTCGGCTTCCGCTTCGGCGAACATCTCTTCGACCCACGGCGGATCGGGTGCGTTCGGTTCCGCGATCGGTTCCGCGATCGGCGATTCCTCGATGACGGACTCGTCATCGGCGGGCGTGTCATCGAGCAATGACCAGTCTTCCCGCGCGATGGTGTCGGTCGGCGAGAATTCCGGGGTGGTGAAGTCGGGCGCGACGAATGGCTCGAGCTCGAATTCGGGCAGCACCTCCTGTTGCGGATCCTCGGCGAGAATCACGGCTTCGTAATTGCCCGAACCGGTATCGTGTTCGGCCTCCGGCGGCGAGATGAATATCTCCGACACATCGGTGGCGCCGGCATCGAACTCGAGCGAGCCTTCTTCGGAAGGCGTGTCGGATTCCGCTTCTGGCTCCAGCGCGGAATCGAATTCAACTTCAGGATCGGGCTCCATCGCCACACCCGATCCCAACGCGGGCTCGACCGAATCATCCGGCGCGGTTTCGAGCAGGCGGCGCGTGGCGGTATCGGCGGTGGTGCCCCCCGGCTCGCCCTCGCGCAGTGCGATCAATGCGTTGAACACATTCGCGCAACGTCCGCAGCGCACATATCCCTGTCCGGCGCGCAAATCCACCGTCGTGACGACCAGAGTGAGCGTGCATTTCGGGCAGACGGTGAACAAACGGATACGTCCTATTCGCGGCGATTGCCGGCAAGTGCCGTCCAGCCGTCGCGGGAGGCAAAAGGCGCGATATCAAACCACGGCGCGTGCGCACGTGTCACCTCATCGGCCTGCGCGGTCAGAAGTCCCGCGAGCACGATTTTTCCGCCGGGCCGCGTCAGCGCCGCGAAACGTGGCGCGAGTTCGCACAACGGGCCACACAGGATGTTAGCCATCAGGATGTCCGCGTCCGGCGGCAGCCCCGCATCGTTGTCGACCACGCGCACCTGGCCTTCGACGCCATTGGCGACAGCGTTGTCGTGCGTGGCGGTGAGCGCCTGGGGATCGATGTCGAAGGCGCAGGCTTCGCGCGCGCCGAGCTTCACGGCGGCCACGGCCAGCACTCCGGAGCCGCAGCCATAGTCGATGGCCAATTGCCCCGCCTGGGCATTTTCATCGAGCCATGCCAGGCACATGGCCGTGGTCGCGTGCGTGCCGGTGCCGAACGCAAGGCCTGGATCCAGTCGCACGATCACCGCGCCCTGCGTGTGCACATGGGCGTGGTGTGGCGCGACCCACAGTCGTCGCCCGAAACTCATTGGATGAAAGTCGCGCAGCCATTCGCGTTCCCAGACGCGGTCAGCCAGCGTCTCGAGCGTCAACCGCTCAGGCTCGACCCGCAACACGTGCGAGAGCCCCGCGATCAGATCGTCCGGCGACGTGTCGAAGGGAAACAGCGCCTGGAGCCGTGAATGCGGCCACAGGCGAAACTCGCCCGGCGCCGGTTCGAGGATGGGATCGTCGCGCTGATCGGTGTACGAGACGGCGACTGCGCCGAACTCCAGACAGGCTTCCTCGACGCGGTCGGCGTCGAGTCCGTCCAGAGTCAAGGTGAGGGCAAGGTGCGGCACGCCTTACTTGAGGCCCAGGCGGCGCTCCAGGTAGTGAATGTCCTGCCCACCCGTGCGGAAGGCCTGGTGCGTGAAGATTTCCTGGTGCAGCGCCGTGTTCGTCTTGATGCCTTCCACCACCATCTCGGCGAGCGCGTTACGCATGCGGGCGATGGCCGTCTCGCGCGTGTCACCGTGCGCAATGACCTTGGCGATCAGCGAGTCATAGTGCGGCGGCACGTTGTAGCCCGAATAGATGTGGCTATCTACGCGGATGCCGGGTCCACCCGGCGCATGCCAGAGCTTGATCGGACCGGGCGAGGGCATGAAGGTCTTGGCATCTTCGGCGTTGATGCGGCATTCGATCGCATGCCCGGTGATCTTGATGTCCTTCTGCGCATAGCGGAGCTTCTCGCCGGAGGCGATCATCAGCTGGGCCTTCACGAGATCGATGCCCGTGACGAGCTCGGTCACCGGATGCTCGACCTGGATGCGGGTATTCATCTCGATGAAGTAGAACTCGTTGTCCTGGTACAGGAACTCGAGTGTGCCGGCGCTTCGATATCCCACGGCCGTGCACGCGTCGACCACGCGTTTGCCCATCATTTCCCGCTGGGCATCGGTGATTCCCGGCGCCGGCGCCTCCTCGACCACTTTCTGGTGGCGGCGTTGCATGGAGCAATCGCGCTCACCCAGGTGGATGACGTTGCCGTAGTTGTCGGCCAGGACCTGGAATTCGATGTGACGCGGCCGCTCCAGGAATTTCTCCATGTACACCTGGTCATTGTTGAAGGCCGCATGCGCCTCCGACTTCGTGACCGCGATGGCATTGAGAAGCGACGCTTCGGTGTGCACCACGCGCATGCCGCGACCGCCGCCGCCGCCCGAGGCCTTGATGATCACCGGGTAGCCGATGTCGCGCGCGATGCGGTGATTCTCTTCGGGCACGTCGCCCAAGGGGCCGCCGGAGCCGGGTACGCAGGGAACGCCGGCCTTTTTCATGACATTGATGGCCGACACCTTGTCGCCCATCATGCGGATCACGTCGGCGCGCGGGCCGATGAACGTGAAGCCGCTCTTCTCGACGCGCTCGGCGAAGTCGGCATTCTCCGAAAGAAAACCATAGCCGGGGTGGATACCCACGGCATCGGTCACTTCCGCCGCGCTGATGATGGCGGGCATGTTGAGGTAACTCTTCTGCGACGCCGGCGGACCGATGCACACCGACTCGTCGGCTAACAACACGTGCTTGAGGTTGTAGTCGGCGGTGGAATGGACGGCGACCGTCTTGATGCCGAGCTCACGGCACGCGCGAAGAATGCGGAGCGCGATCTCGCCACGATTGGCGATTACGATTTTGTCGAGCATGTTTGCGGGCTATTCGATCACGAACAGCGGCTGGCCGAATTCCACCGGATCGCCGTTGGTGGCCATGATCGCGGTGACCTTGCCGGTCTTGTCGCTCTCGATCTGATTCATCATCTTCATCGCTTCGATGATGCACAGCACCTGGCCTTCCTTGACCTCGGTGCCGATCTCCACGAAGGCCTTGGCGCCCGGCGACGCCGAGGCATAGAAGGTGCCGACCATCGGGGCCGCCACCACGTGTTCATTCGGGCGCGCGGGAGCGGCGGGGGTGTTGCTGGCGACAGTAGGGGCCGCGGCCGGTGGGGCGATGGTGGCGACCGGCGCCTGCATCATCGGTTGCATGTGGGTCATGAAGCCGCCGGTGGGCATCCGGCTGATCCGCACCGCTTCCTCGCCTTCCTTGATCTCGATTTCCGCGATCCCCGATTCCTCGAGTAGTTCGATGAGCTTCTTTACTTTCCGAATGTCCAATTTGGATTCCCTTCTTTGAGTCTTTATTTGGCCAGGCGCGCCGCGGCAGCCTGGACGGCAAGTTCGTAACCCAGGGCGCCGAGGCCCACGATGCAGCCGACCGCGATGTCCGAGAAATACGAGTGATGGCGGAATTTCTCGCGCGCGAAGGTGTTCGAGAGGTGCAGCTCGATGAATGGGAGCTTTACGCCGAGCAGCGCGTCGCGCAGCGCGACGCTGGTGTGCGTGAAGCCGCCGGGATTGAGGATCGCGAAGGAGATGCCGTTGGCTTTGGCCGTCTGCACGCGGTCGATGAGCTCGTGTTCGGCATTGCTCTGGAAGGCCACCAGCTCGTGGCCGAACTTGGCGGCGGCATTTCTGGTGCGCTCTTCGATGGAAGCCAGCGTGTCCGATCCATAGACATCCGGTTCGCGCTGCCCCAGCAGGTTCAGGTTCGGTCCGTTGAGTAATAAGAGTCGTGCCATACGGCTATCGAAGACCTCCCCTCGTGAAGGCGGCGAATTTACCGTAATCGGCAGGCAACGTGCGCGGTATTCGGCAATCTGCCGCGATCCGGCTCTAATCGTCCGAATTCGTTTCCGTCGCCGGTGCCAGGCGGCTGCGTTCGGCGGCCATCTCCCGGAAAGCCTCGGCCACCGCTGCCTGGGCTTCCTGGCGCGTCAGGACCCCATTGTCTATGTCTCGGATACGATCGAACGCGAAATTGGCCTCATCTTCGTGTAACTCGCCAATCTTGACGGTCAAAATGCGATTCTGGCTGTCGACAAAGACCGAGAAAGGAAACGCCATCCCCATGCCGAACGCCTCGGCGGCCGCCAATCCGTCCTCTTCGCCGATGAGCAGCGGGTAGTTCAGGGGCACTTTTGCCGCGAACTTGAGGACATCTTCCCGAAAGTCGACGGCAATTCCGACGATCTCGGCGTTCTGGGTCCGTCGCTCCGTTCTTATCTTATTGAGCAGCGGGATCTCCCGCCGGCAGGGCGCACACCACGTGGCCCAAAAATTCACCATCAGGGGCCGCCCGCCGAAGCTCGAAAGCTTGGTGGCCTTGCCGTCGCGATCCGCGAGCGTGATGTCGGGCAGCTTGTCCGGGACGGTTTTCTTGGGGGTCGCCTCGGTTGCTGCGGCCGCAGGTACCGAAGGCTCGGAGGTCGCGGGAGCAATCACCAGACCTGGGCTGTCGCGCGACGACTTGGAAAAGTAATAGCCGCCCAGGGCGGCGGCCACAAAGACCAGCGCTGCGACGATGAAGCGCAGCGACGTGGAACCCGAAGATTTCACTGTGCAGTTTGAGTCGCGGGCGCGACCGCTTGCCGGACCACGGCCGCGAACTCCGCAGCCTTCATGAACCCGACGACGCGGAAGTTTCGCCGTTCTGTTCCGTCCGCGCCATAGAACGCGATGGTCGGTGGGCCGACGATGCCGAAGTGCACGTACAGCGCCTTGTCTTCATCATCGTTTTTCGTGACGTCCGCCTGCAGCAGCACCACGTTCTTCAGCGCCTCCTGCACCTCGGGCTGCGTAAAGGTCTTGTGTTCCATCTCGATGCAGGACACGCACCAGTCGGCGTAGAAGTCGACCATCACTGCCCGGCCTGAGGCCTGCGCCGCGGCGACTTCGCGCTCCAGATCCGCCACGGTCTTGAAGCGTTTGAACTCGAGATGCGTCTGCTTTTCCGCGAACTGCGGAATCGGTGCCAGTGGATTCGTGCTGCCCAGCCCGGCGCCGACCAGCAACACCACGCCGTAGAGAGCGGCCACCAGGCCGAGCACCCGCGCGAGGTTTCTGCCGGGCGCCGACTTCGCGCGAGATCTCAACAAGACCCAGGCAAGCACCACAGCGGGGACGGCCCAGATGATCATGCTGAGCCAGCCCGGCACGATTCGCGCCAGCATCCAGGCCGCGACGCCGAGGAACAGCACGCCGAAGAGGTTCTTGACGGTGTCCATCCAGGCGCCGGCACGCGGCAGCAGTTTTCCGGCGGATGCACCGACTAACAACAACGGCACGCCCATGCCGAGGCTCATCACGAACAGGGCGGCACCACCGCGCACGACGCTGCCGGTCTGGCTGATGACCGTGAGCGCCGCGATCAGCGGTGGAGCGACGCAGGCGGAAACGATCAGCGCGGACAGCGAGCCCATGACGCCGACGCCGAGATAAGTGCCGGCCTGTTGCTCGTTGCTCTTGCTGGAGAGGCGGGTCTGGATGAAACCGGGCATCTCGATGGTGAAAAGTCCCAGCATCGAGGCCGCAAGCACCACGAAGAGCAGGCTGAAAATCGCGACGATCCACGGCTGGTTGAAGGTGGCCTGCAGGTTGAACCCCTGGCCAATGGCGCCAGCGGCGATGCCGGCGGCCGTGTAGGTAAAGGCCATGCCGAGCACGTAGCTCAGCGACAGCATGAACGAGCGCCGCGTCGTGACGTTCTCGCCGCTGCCCGCGATGATGCCGGAAAGGATCGGCACCATCGGCAGAACACACGGCGTGAAGGCCAACAACAGGCCCGCACCGAAGAAGGACAACAAGACCAGGAAAATGTTGCCGTGTTTTATCTTCTCGGCGTAGCTGTCCTGCTCGGAGACGAATTCGCCGGCGGCAGGGACTCCGGCGGTCGTCGCCGGCGCGTCCTCGAGCGAGATCGATACCAGCTTGGTCTGCGGCGGATAACAGAGGCCGGCGTCCGCGCACCCTTGATAGGTAACGTTCACGTCGACCGTTTTCGCATCGGACGGCGGCACCGAGAATGTCGCATCGACACTCTGGCGATACACTTCCTGCTCGCCGAAATATTCGTCGCTGTGTGACTCGCCCTTGGGCAGCACCAGCGCACCAATGGCCTTCGTGGCGCCGGCAGGCTCGACCTTCATGCGCTGCTTGTAGAGGTAGTAACCGTCGGCGATGCGCCAGTTGAGCTGGATGTTGTTGACCGACAACGCTTCGTCCGTGAGCGCGAAAGCCTGATCGACGTCGAGATATTCTTCTTCGCCTTCAACCGCGGGATCGGCGCGTTCGAACAGCTGGTCGGCCGTGCTCGCACTCGTCGCGGCGGCCACTTTGACAGTGGCATCCCAGACGCTGGGCGGATAACAAAGACCAGCATCGGCGCAGCCCTGCCACTTGAGCTTCAGCGCGACCGTGTCACCGGCCTTGGCGCCCGTGAGCGGCGCGCTCACCTTGAACTTGCCGCGGAAGATTTCCTGCTCGCCGAAATATTCGTCCTTGTGGATCTCGCCTTTCGGGTACACCGAATCGCCGACGGTGACCCCGGGCGTAGCCGCCGACAGGCCCATGCGCTTGAGATAGAGGTAGTAACCCTTGGTTGCCGTCCATTCGACCCGGACGGTCTTTTCGTCGGCGGTCGCGGTGTACGTGAAGGCCTGTTCGGGCGGCAGGTACTCGTCTTCGCCGATCGCCAGCGCGGGCGCCCCGTTCAGCAGGGCAGCCAGACCTAAAACCGACGACAGGAAGCTCTTGGCGCGCACCGATCACCTCTATTGATTCGAAGGCCCGCAATCCTATGCGACATATCGGGCACGGCAATCCGACGAATGATCGCCCGGCGGGAGGTTGGACGCTTTGACCGGCCCCCCAGTTCAGGGGCCTGGCAGGGGTCTGGCTCCGTTTTTCGCCTCGAAAAACGGTCCCTGACCCCATTCCGAGCTTGTAAATCGGCGATCCGCCAATACAATTAGCAGCCGCCGGGGGAGAGTGCTAACAGCACCGTCCTCGACGGCTCAAAACCAAGTTTCTACTCAACACTCAATTTAAGGAGCGAAGCCATGAAGATTCGTCCCCTTCATGACCGTGTGATCGTCAAGCGTCTCGAAGAAGAGCGCGTTTCGGCCGGCGGCATCGTGATTCCGGATAGCGCCGCTGAAAAGCCCGTACAGGGCAAAGTCATCGCGGTAGGCAAAGGCAAGATTCTTGAGGACGGCAATGTCCGCCCGCTCGACGTGAAGGTCGGCGACAAGATCCTGTTCGGCAAGTACTCCGGCACCGAAGTGAAGGTGGACGGAGATGATCTCGTTGTCATGCGTGAAGAAGACGTCATGGCCATCATCGAGGGCAAATAACCATGGCTTCCAAAGAAGTACGTTTCGGCGACGACGCCCGCACGCGGATGTTCCGCGGCGTCAACATCCTCGCCAACGCCGTCAAGGCGACGCTCGGCCCCAAGGGCCGCAATGCGGTGCTCGACAAGAGCTTCGGCGCTCCGACCATCACCAAAGACGGTGTGTCGGTCGCGAAGGAAATCGAGCTCAAGGACAAGTTCGAGAACATGGGCGCGCAGATGGTGAAGGAAGTCGCTTCCAACACGTCTGACGAAGCCGGCGATGGCACCACCACCGCCACGGTTCTCGCGCAAGCGATCATCCGCGAAGGCTTGAAGGCCGTGGCCTCGGGCCGCAACCCGATGGACATCAAGCGCGGTATCGACAAGGCGGTCATCGCCGCTGTCGAAGAGATCAGGAAGTTGTCCAAGCCCTGCAAAGAACAGAAAGCCATCGCGCAGGTCGGCACGATCTCGGCGAACTCCGATGAGTCGATCGGCGAAACGATCGCTGACGCAATGAAGCAAGTCGGCAATCAAGGCGTCATCACCGTTGAAGAAGGTTCGGGATTGGCAAACGAGCTGAATGTCGTTGAAGGCATGCAGTTCGACCGCGGCTACCTCTCGCCGTATTTCATCAACCAGCAGGCGAACCAGACAGTCGAGCTCGAGAAGCCGCTGATCCTCCTCTGCGACAAGAAGATCTCCAACATCCGCGAAATGCTGCCGCTGCTCGAAGCCGTGGCCAAGCAGGGCCGTCCCCTGCTCGTCATCTGCGAAGACGTCGAAGGCGAAGCCCTCGCGACCCTCGTGGTGAACAACATCCGTGGAATCCTGAAGGTCTGCGCCGTGAAGGCCCCGGGCTTCGGCGATCGCCGCAAAGCCATGTTGCAGGACATCGCGGTCCTCACGGGCGGCACGGTCATCTCCGATGAAGTCGGTCTGCAGCTCGAGAAGGCCACCGTCAACGATCTCGGCGAAGCCAAGAAAGTTGTCGTGGAGAAAGAGAACAGCACGATCATCGACGGCGCCGGCAAGGCGTCGGACATCAAGGCGCGCATCGAGTCGATCCGTCAGCAGGCTGAAGAAGCCACGTCGGACTACGACAAAGAAAAGCTCCAGGAGCGCGTTGCCAAGCTCTCCGGCGGCGTTGCCGTGATCAAGGTTGGCGCTGCCACCGAGATCGAAATGAAAGAGAAGAAGGCCCGCGTCGAAGACGCGCTGCACGCAACCCGTGCCGCCGTTGAAGAAGGCGTGGTCCCAGGCGGCGGCGTTGCGCTGATCCGCGCGCAGAAGGCCCTCGACAAGCTCGAAGGCGCGAACGAAGACCAGACGGTCGGCATTCGCATCCTGTCGCGCGCCATCGAAGAGCCGTTGCGCCAGATCGTCGAGAACGCTGGCGAAGATGCCGCGGTGGTCCTGAACGCCGTCAAGGCGGGCAAGGGCGCCTATGGCTACAACGCGGGCACCGGCGAGTACGGCGACATGCTGGAAGAGGGCATCCTCGACCCGGCGAAGGTCACGCGTCTCGCGCTGCAGAATGCGGCGTCGGTTGCGGGTCTGCTGCTCACGACGGAAGTCATGATCGCGGAAGCTCCGAAGGACGACGACCATGCGCACGGCGGCGGAGCCCCGGGCGGCATGGGCGGCATGGGCGGGATGGACATGTAAGGAGCGGAAACGCTCGTTACTGCCAGACGCTCGACGTCTAGCTAGAGAAGATAAGAGCCCCCGGCGGGAAACTGCCGGGGGTTTTTTCGTTTCGGGCGGCGCTGAGGCGCCACGAACTCAGAAGCTCGCGAGCACGTGCTGCGCGCCCGCGGTCCCGGCGGGTAACACCACGTATTCCCCGGCCGCATCGAACTGCGTCCAGGACCTGCCGTTCACGGTAACGGACTTGATGCGCCGCTGCTCCGGTGCGCGGAAGCGCACGCGCAATTCCGCCTTCAGGCCGTCCTGCGGCAGCTCGAGATGCGCGGCGAGCCGGCGCTTCTCCCACTGCGACACCATCTGGTAGCCCACGCGGCCGAAGCGTGTGACCGCATCCTTCACCGAGAATTGCTTGCCCTCGCTCCACCAGTCGCGCGGTGCGCCCTTCGCGAGCCACAGCGTATCGCTCTCCGGATCCTCGAATACCAGCAACCACTTCACCGCGAGCGGTGCGACGAGCTGCGCGGGCGTGCAGTACGGGGCGGCTTCGATGTCGTCGGCGATGTTGCGCGTCTCGGGCGCCAGCCATTGGCCGCGCGTGTACTGGTGCGCCATGTCGCTGTAGGTGGTGAGCAGCGCCTCGCGGATGAAATCGTGCTGGATCATGCCGTACAGCGTGCCGTACGTAAGAAAGCCGACCATCTCGCGCGTGTCGTAACCGTACGCCGTGCCGAGCCCGAGGATCGAATCGTGGTGCCGCGAGCGATAGTCGAGGATGGTGCGCGCCTGCTCGCGCGTCAAACTACCCGAGAACAACATCTCCATGTAGGCGCGGTAGGAACGATGCTGCGGATCGAGGCGGTCGCGGACCACGGCGACATGGAAAGGCTCGCGCACACCGGCGATGGCGGGCAGCACGGGCTTGCCGGCGTCGTCGAGGACCGAGCCTCGCATGGCGGTGTCGATATCCTTGCGCAGCGCAGCGCCTTCGGCCTCGAGCGTCACGCCCCAGTCGGTCAGCGCCGCGTCACCCTTGGCCCTGCCGAGCCGCTGCCACACGCGCCCGAGATCGCGGAATCCGCGCGCGGCCTCGGTGCTGTTCGAGAAGTACGGCTGAACGTAACGCAGCGGGTCTTCATCGAGGACGGAATCCGCCTCGCTCCAGCCGGAGATGAGCCCATAGGCCGGATCGGTCTTCGGGAGCTGCAGGCCTTTCGCGCGCAAGTCGAGCAGCAGACGCGTCAGCGCATCGATGCGCGGCCGGTATTTGCGCAGCAGGGTTTCATCGCCTCCCGCGTTCGCGTACTGCGCGAGCACGGTCAGCATGCGGCCGAATTGCCCGGTCTCGGGCCCGCGATACACCAGAACTCCGCCATCGCTCACGAACTTGCCGAAGTAGTTGTCGATGTAGGCGCCGGCGCGGTCCAGCATTCCCCATTCGATCATCGCGGTGGTTTCGACATTGAAGGTATCGGGGAAGCCGTCGTGCTCGACGCCGCCGTAGTTGTTCTCCACCACGCCGTATTTCGGAAAATTGTCGATGCGGGTCATCAATGCGCGCAGCAGCGAGAAGCGGGCGAGGTTCGCCATTCGTTCGTCCGGCAGCTCGATGCTCATGGCTTGCTCGAGCAACAGTGTCCACGCGCCGCGCGTCTGCAGCAGTTCCGAATAGAACGCAGGTGCCGCCTCGACGTTTCGCGGCGGGTACGGCAGGTAGGTGTCGACGAAGCGCACCCGTTGCACCCGCCCATGCTCGAGGCGCGTAACCCGATACCACACGGGCTGCACCCGATCGTTGCCGTTCATCGTGCGGAACGGCGCGAACGCCAGCATCTCGGTGGCGGCGTCTCCGTCCGGATAAACGAACCGCAACACGGGTAGATAGCCGCCGACGAGGCCGTCGAGCACTCGATTCGCGCTCCGGGCCTTGCGCACCGAGGGTTCGTAGACCGCCGGGTCGAAGTTCGCCGTGCGCCCGCCGTAGTTGAAATACACCTTGTCGCGGTTGTGCGGGGTGCCGATGAAACTGTAGATGTTGGCGCGCACCTTGCGGATCGGCGGCAATGCACCCGCGATCTGCGCATACGCAGGATCGCCGGGTTGCGAGAGAATCTTCGCGCCGAGCAGGTCGCCCGCGCTTGCCTTGACCTCGGCGAACGTGTGGCCGAGATACGGCGTTGACGGATCCGAGGTCGTCTCCGCGGATTTCGTGAGCGAAACCTGCACGCCACGCGCATCCACGAACAGGATCCGCGCGTCGTCGCCGAAGGACTCGAGCACCGCGACGGGCCGATCGCCAGGCAGAGTCTCCATCAGCGTCCATTCCCCGACGCGCCCGTAGCGTTCGAGCGTCACTTGACGCTTGCCATCGCGGAATTCGGCGAACTTGCCGTCGAATATCCGCACGAGCCGTGGGGCCTCGGCGGCATACGGCACCGTGGTGTGCAAGCAGCTGGCGAGACCAATGAGGATGGATACCGACACTCGCATCGAGCGATCGTACCGCAGGCCGCTGCCCGCTCAACTAAGCTCGATAGTGGTCCTGCATCGGGTAGCGGCGCGCGTACCACGCGAAAACGAATGCGACGATGAGCGCGAATGCCGCGAAGAAGAACATCAGAAACGCGGCTTCCGTGAGTCCAGTGCCGGCGATTCTCGACAACACCGCCTCGTTGCGCACGCTGGCGTTGACCAACAGCACCCAGAGGTTGCCGGTGGTTATCGACAGGTACCAGAACGCCATGATCGTGCCTTTCATGGACTGCGGCGCCTGGCTGTACGCAAACTCGAGCCCCGTCGCCGAAACGAGTACTTCGCCGAATGTGAGCAGCGCATACGGCAGCATCTGCCAGACGATGGAAACCGGCTCACCGCCGTCGATCGAGAGTTGGATGGCGCCCGCCGCGATCCACGCCAGTCCCGAAAATGCGATGCCGAATCCCATCCGCCGCAGCGCCGTCACCTCGACGCCCAGGCGGCGCAGCGCCGGATACAGGACCAGGTTGTTGAAGGGAATCAGGAGCATGACCAGCGCCGGATTCAGCGCCTGCATCTGCGCCGATGAGAACCACTCGGGCTTCGCCATCTGATCCGCCTGCAGGATCCACGTCGACGCTTTTTGATCGAACAGCGACCAGAACGGCGTCACGAGCGCGAACACGATGAGGATGCGCAGCACGGCCCGGACGCCATCGATGCGATCCTGGGGATGCAGCGCGCGTGCGCGATCGAGTTGTAGATAGGCGCCGGTGCCGCCGAAGACCAACAAGCAGACGAGAGCAAGACAGGCGGACGCCACGAAGCCGAGCGATCCGATGCGATGAGAGCACAACGAGAGCCAGCGCGGCACCGATCGCGGCGATGATGAGGCCGGGCCGTCCTTGCCCTTCGACGCGGGACCAAAGCGCCGTGCGCGCGACACGCAGGAACGAGTGCGGGTCGGATGGCGCGGGCGGCACATGCACGTACTTCCTGCGTCCCGCCCAGAAAATCACCGTGGCGATGAACATCAGGATCCCCGGCACGCCGAATGCCACCGCCGCGCCGTATTTGCGCAGCAGGATCGGCATGAAGAGCGAGGCAAAGAACGACCCGAAGTTGATGCTCCAGTAGAAGGCATCGAACGCGACCTTCGCGATGTGCTTGTTGGACTGATCGAACTGATCGCCGACGAACGAAACGACGAGCGGCTTGATGCCGCCGGAGCCGAGCGCGATGAGGAAGAGACCCGTGTAGAAGCCGGTGCGGTTGTCATCGAACGCGGCGAGGCACGCGTGCCCCACGCAGTAGACGAGCGACAGCCACAGGATCGTGCGGTACTTGCCGAGCAGCCGATCGGCGATCCAGCCGCCGAGAAGCGGGAAGAAGTACACGCCGATCACGAAGGAATGGAACACGTCCTTGGCCATTCCGGCACGCTCGGCTTCCGGCGCGTACAGCAGCAGCGATGCTGACCAGAAACGGCGTCAGGATGTTGCGCATCCCGTAGAAGCTGAATCGCTCGCACGCCTCGTTGCCGATGATGAACGGGATCTGCCGTGGCAACCTGGCGTTGGCAGGCGGAGCTTGCAAGCTGTGTTCGGCGGTGGACATGGCGGGCACGGTGCCGTCAATCGCGTGAAGGGTCAATAAGCTGTCCTGGCTACGCGCCTCGGCGCATCATCGACCACTGCGCATGAACAACGGCGCGCCAGAGGCAAGCACATGAAGAGCATCACCGCATTTCTCATGGCCCTGGTAGTGGCCGCGCCAGTGGCGGCCCAGAGCATCATCCCGCGCGAAGGGCCCGCCTCTTTCGACCGCGAGGGAACTTTCTCGGGCGATATCGCCCGCAAAACCATGGACCAATTCGCGGTGTGCGTGCTCGACCGTCGACGCAAGCCGGTGCTGGAGGCGCTCGCGATGCCATCCGACTCGCCGGAGCAGAACGAGCTATTCCGCTACCTCGCGAAAACCGAATGCATCGCGTCCGCGCAACTGCGCTACAACGGGCCGGCATTCCGGGGCAGCCTGTACAAAGCATTGGTGCGCAAGCAGTTCGGCAGGAAAGAGGTTTTCCCGGCTCCGGCACCCGGCGCCAGCTCCCAAACGACTCCGGAGGTCCTCGGCGAAACCGGGATTTTGAAGTTCGCGAGCTGCGTCATCCACAAGGATCCGGCGAACGCGCGCATCGCGATCCTATCCACCGCGGGGTCACCGAATGAGATCGACGCGATGGCCGCGCTCGCGAACGTGTATGGACTATGCCTTTATGAGGACAACACGCTCCGCTTCTCCAAGGGCAGGCTGATCGGGTTGCTCGCCGAGGCCTACTACCGCGACGCGAGCGCCGCGGCAGAAATTCCGGCCGCCAAGTGACATTCCGCTATGGCAGGCGCCTGCGTGGCTGACTGCATGAGACCGACGCGCATTGCGAGGCTCCGCAGCTGCGTGCTACGTTTGTGCCATGTCGGACACCACGACCATCCGCCTTCCACCCAAACTTCGCGCCCGTCTGCGTAGTATCGCGAAAGAGACCGACCGCTCCGTCCACAGCCTCATCCTCGAGGCTGTTGAAAAGCACGCGGCTTATGAAGAACAGATGCGCAGTCTCGTAAAAGAGGCTCTGGCGGCGGATGCGGAGATCGACCGCACAGGCGAGGTGTATCGCGCTGAAGACGTGCACGCTTGGACCGAGCGACTTGCGCAAGGAGTCGCGAGCCCGCGGCCCAAGCCGTGGCGCAAGTAGTCCATTCGGCGTACGCGGTCGAAAACCTCGAGCGCGCGATGCAACTTCTGCGCGACCAGAATCCCGAGGTCGCCATCGCCAGCGCGGCCGCTATCCGCTCGGCGGTTGAGAACCTCGCCAGCCATCCCTTGATTGGTCGCCGAGTCGAAGGCGACCTTCGCGAACTCGTCATCTCATACGGCGCGACCGGCTACATTGCGCTCTATCGCTTTGACATCCAGCGCGACCAGGTGCGCGTGCTTGCGCTGCGCCAGCAGCGCGAGATCGGCTATCTACCTTGACTGCATCTCCCCGGCCGAAATGCCGCGTGCTATTCGCCGCACCCTGTCAAGAATCAGCCTACCCTCACCACGCACTTCCTTCCCCGCCTGCGAATAGAAATTGCCGTTCTGCTCCGGTGTCAGCAGTTCGGCGCGAACTGTCGGAATGGCACGCGCGCGAGCGTGCGCTTATCCGACGCAGCAACGAGGCGGTGGCCGCGTATGTCAGGACAGCATGGCCGATCCAAACTACCGCCCACAAAGAGGGGGTCACATGTTGCAAAAGGTGAGCGCTTCGCCTGCCACTCGGCTGCTGTGGACCGGCGGCTGGGACTCGACTTTCCGCCTGCTGCAGTTGCTGCTGGTGGAGGGTCGCGAGGTGCAGCCGTTCTATGTGCTCGACCATTTGCAATACCGCCCGGCGGTCCCCGCCGAGCAGCGGGCCATGCGCAACATTCGCGAACTGCTGGCGAAGCGTAGTCCGGAGGCGGCTTCCCGATTGCAGGCCACCATCGAGTGCCGCCTCGACGATGTCGCTCCCAATGCGCGAATCAGCGACTCCTTCGAGCGCAGTCTCAAGTTCGGCTTCATCGGCGGTCAATACGAATGGCTGGCGCGATTCTGTGCCCAGCACGACATCGAAGACATGGAGCTGTCGATTCACCGCGACGACAAGGCCCGGGAGCTGCTCGCGGACCTGGTCGATGCATCGCGCTCGCGGCTGGATCCACGCCGCGAGGGCGATGGTCGCTACGAGCTCTTCAAGACTTTCCGCTTCCCCCTGTTCGACAAGACCAAGGAGCAGATGCGGACCGAGGCCAGGAACGCTGGCTTCGAAGAATTGATGGAGCTGACCTGGTTCTGCCACCGGCCCATACGCGGCGAGCCATGCGGTGTGTGCAATCCGTGCATCTATACGATTCAGGAGGGCCTCGGCGATCGCGTCCCCGCCAGGGGCCGGTGGCGTTACCGGCTGCGCGTGATGCCACGGATTCGCAGCACGCTGGCGCGCCACACCGGCGTCTACCTAGCCGTGCGCTCGCTGTATCGCCGCCTGCGGCGCTGAGATCCGCCCCGTGAATTGATCGCGCGACGCGCGTACCATGCGCCCCACTAACAAAGGGGCTGCGCATGCGCTATTTACTGATCGTGTCGATCCTGTGGCCGTTGCTAGGTCAGGCCGCCGAACCCGCCGCCGCGGCGGCGCCTGTGAAGGCGGTGCTGGTCACCGGCGCCAGCACCGGCATCGGCCGCAATCTCACCGAGCATCTGGCCGCGGCCGGATACTTCGTCTACGCGGGCGCGCGCAAGGATGCCGACCTCGCGGCGCTCGGCGAGATCAAGAACGTGCAGCCGGTCAGGCTCGACGTGACCAAACAAGCCGACGTGGACGCAGCGGTGGCGGAAGTCACGAAGGCCGGGCGCGGATTGTGGGGGCTCGTGAACAATGCCGGCGTCGCGACACCCGGCCCGGCAATGGAGATGAGCATGGCGGAGTTCGACCTGACGATGCAGGTGAACGTCTATGGGCCCTTTCGCATGTCGCAGGCCTTTCGCCCACTGCTGGCGCAATCCAAGGGCCGCATCACCAACATCGGCTCGATCTCCGGCATTCTCGCTGGCGCACGGCTGAATGCGTATTCGATCAGCAAGCACGGCATCGAGGCCTTCACCGATTCACTCGCGGCCGAGCTCGCGCCGCAGGGCGTGATCGTCAACGTGGTGGAGCCCGGCAATTTCAATTCCGCGATCGGCGCCAGCGCGGCGAAACGCACCGGGGTGACGACGACGTTCACCGATCGCACCAAGTTCAAAGAGCCCGACGAAGTGTCGGCCGCGATCATGCAGGCGCTGTTCGAGGAGAAACCGAAGCGCCGCTACATGGTCACACCCGATCAGCAAGAGGCGGAAGTCACGATCCGCAAGCAACTCCAGCAGCTCGCGCAGCTCAACGAGGACCAGCCATACAGCTATTCGCGCGATGCGCTGGTGAAGATGCTGGATGAGGCGCTGGCGGGGACGCGGCCGAAGCAGTAGCGGCCGCAGTCAAGGCCCTGCCGATTCACTCCGGGAGCGTGGGCCTGATCACGAACGCCCGGAGTTCAGCGAGCTTGTCGCCTTCGAAGCGCCAGACATCGCAGTAGGCGTAGCAGACCTCGTTGCCCTCGTCGTCTTTCGATGTGATTTCGCCCAGCGCGGTGAGCCAATCACCTTCACTGATGAGATGGTTGACCTTGAAGTCAGGGGGCTCCTGGTAGGTTTCCGCCATCCATTGCCGGACCATGTCCTTGCCGCTCAAGGCGCGGTCGCCAATGAAGTGCCACTGCGTGTCCTCGGTGCAGTGCTTCAGAAAACCTTCGTAGTCGCCCTTCGAGATGGCCGAGTTGGCCGCTTGCAACAACTGTTTGTGTGTCTCTGACATGGGTGCCTCACATGGTTGAGGGCAGTGAAACATGTGAGGCCGGGGCGACCCGCCGGGAGTGGCAGAGACATCGTGTCGGAAATTGCCGTCTTCTTCGTCGAGGTCGACGATCAGCCTGCTACCAGATCACCACCTTCTTATCGCCGCTGTTGACCATCGTGTCGCCTTCCTTGCAACCGAATGCCTTCGCGAACGCGTCGATATTGGTGGGCGTGCCATTGGCGCGAACGCCACCGGGGGAGTGCGGGTCCGAGGCGATGATCAACTTGGTCAGCTCCGGCGTGTATTTGCCGCGCCAGGCCGAAGCGAAGCCCAGGAAGAACCGCTGATCGCGGGTCATGCCGTCGATCTTCGAATCGGGCTTGCCGGCAACCGCTTTCTGGAACGCGTCGTAGGCAATGTTCAATCCGCCGAGATCGGCGATGTTCTCACCCAGCGTCAGATTGCCATTGACCTTCTCGGTCAGACCGCTCGCCGCGGTATAGCCGTTGTACTGCGTGACCAATTTGCCGGTCAGCGCGTTGAACTTGGCGGCATCTTCCTTCGTCCACCACTGCTCGAAGTTGCCCGTGGGTCCGAAGCGCGAGCCCTGGTCGTCATAGCCGTGTGTGAGCTCGTGACCGATGACCGCGCCGATGGCGCCGTAGTTCAGAGCCTCATCGGCCTGAGGGTCGAAGAACGGCGGCTGCAGGATGGCTGCCGGGAACGTGATGTCGTTGCGCTGCGGGTCGTAGCCGGCGTTGATCGTCTGCGGCGTCATGCCCCATTCGTCTTTGTCCACGGGCTTGCCGATCTTGTCCAGCTCCCAGCGGTAGTTGAAGGCACTTGCAGCGGCGACATTGCCGTAGAAGCTGTCGCGACTGGTAGTGAGGCCGGTCCAGTCGCGCCATTTGTCGGGATAGCCGATCTTGGTCTTGAACGCGGCCCATTTATCCAGCGCCTTCTTCTTGGTGGCGTCGCCCATCCAGGTCAGGTTCTCGATGCGCGCCTTTAACGCATCGCGCAGGTTGTTCACGAGCTGCTGCATCTGCGCCTTCGACGAGGCGGGAAATGCCACTTCCACATACCGCTGACCCATGGCCTCGCCGGCCGAACCCTCGATGACGCCCAGAACGCGCTTCCAGCGCGCGCGCTGTTCCTTCTGACCCTGCAGCGTCTTGCCGTAGAAATCGAAGCTCTCGCTGACGAACGCGTCGCTGAGATAGGGTGATGCATCATCCAGCAGCTTGAAGCGCAGCCAGCTCTGCCACTGCGCCACCGGCACATCCTCGAGCATCCTGCTGACTTCCTGGTGGAAGGCAGGAATGCCCAGTGAGAACCACTCGGGGGTTGCAACCTTCTGCGAGTCGAAGAACTTCGTCCAAGGGAAATTCGGCGAAAGCTTGTCCGCTTCGGCCATCTTCACCGGGTGGTAGTACAGCTCCACGTCGCGCGACAGCTGCTCACTGGACTTCGACGCCTTCGCTAGCCGCGTCTCGAAACCCAATACGGAAGCCGCCTGCTTTGCGGCCTCCGCAGGAGCCACGCCCGCAAGCTCAAACAGCTTTGCGATGTGTTTCTCGTAGGCTTCCCGGATCGGCTTCTTGTCCGCCAGCGAGTAATAGGTGGAGTCGGGCAGGCCGAGGCCGCCCTGGAAAGCCGCCGCAATGTTCTGCGTGGAATTCTTGAAATCCGCTAAGGGCCCGAAGGCGAACAGGGGGTTCTCGCCTACCGCGGAAATCGTCCGCAGGTGCTCGGCAACGGAAGGCCCATCGGTGAGTGCGTCGATGGCGGCGAGGCGATCCTTGAGCGGCGCGATGCCCAGTTCGTTGAGCTTCTTGTCATCCATGCCCGTGGCCCAGAAATCACCGATGATCTTGTCGATGCCGGCGGCATTGGGTTCGGCGGCGATGCGTTCGGCCAGTTGCTGACGCACACCCAGCGAGCGGTTGCGCAGGATCTGGACTGCACCCCAGCCGGATTCATCAGCGGGAATTGCATTGGAGCTGAGCCATTTGCCGTTGACATAGGCCGACAGGTCCTTGCATGCGCTTTGCGATGCATCCAGATCGGCAACGGCAAAGCGGATCGGCTGCTGCAGCTTGCTCTCATCCAGCGCCCAGACAGTCTGGGCGACCTTCTTCTCTTCTGCTGCGCGCTGGCAGCCCGCGAGCACCACAGCCAACGCTGCGGCCGCCGAGAGGGATATGAGGCAGCGGCTTGTGTCGGACATGGTCAGGTTCCTCGACGGTGAAAAAGGTTTCTGCGCAAAAGCATAGCGCTTCATCTCCCCCTTGACGGTCGCTCGCGACGAACCGCGCGCTGAAACGAATACGCCGTGCGGCGCCTTGAGGCACGATGCCCAGCATGCGTACCCGCCGCCAGTTCCTCGAGGCCGCGAGCGCCGTCGGTGCCACGCTCGCGCTCGGCATACCGCGCGCGTTTGCGCAGAGCGTGCAAAGTGGACCGAGCGCCGCGAGTTCTATCCCCAGGGTGTCGCCTCCGGCGATCCCGCGCCCGACAGCGTCATTCTCTGGACGCGACTGCAACCGAAGTCCAGCGACCTTCGCGAGACTCACCAGATATTCCTCGAAGTCGCCCGCGATCGGGACTTCAAGAAGATCGAGACGCGCGAGTTCATCCAGGTTACCGCAGAGACGGACTGGACCTGCCGCTTCTACGCCGCGGGCCTCAAACCGTCGACCGAATACTGGTACCGCTTCACCGACGCCGACGGCAACGGCAGCCGCGTCGGCCGCACGTTAACTGCACCCCGCGACCGCGACGCGCGCCCGGTCCGCTTCACATTCGTGAGTTGCCAGGACATGTCGATCGGCGCCGCGAACGCCTATCGCCGCATGATCTACGAGGACGAGCGCCGCCCGCGCGGCGAGCAACTCGGCTTCGTGCTGCACCTCGGCGATTTCATTTACGAGGTAATCAACTACGCCGACGAGATGCCCGAGGGCAAGTACCGCGGCCGCCGCCTGCGCCCGTTGTTCAAATACCCGGACGGCGACAAGTTCCGCGACTACCACCTGCCCGCGACGCTCGCGGACTACCGCACGGTGTACCGCGCCTATCTCACCGACCCCGACCTGCAGGACGCGCGCGCCCGCTGGCCGTTCGTGCCGGTGTGGGACAACCACGAGTTCTCGTGGCAGGGATATCAGAGCATCCAGGTGTTAGGCGGAAAGCAGCGCCCCGCGCAGACCCTGAAGGTCGTGGCCAACCAGGCGTGGTGGGAATACCAGCCGGCGCGCGTCGCGCACCCCGGCGCGAAACGCGACCGCTTCGAGGCGCCCGCGGTCAAGGACACGCCGATCACGGAGTACGACGCAAACGGCTTTGGGCTTGGCGCCGACAATGCGACGGCAGTCGAAAGCCTCACTATCTACCGCGCGTTCCGCTACGGCCGCAACGCCGAGCTGATCCTCACCGACAACCGCTCGTACAAGATCGCCGACGCGGACGGCTCCGCGGTGTCACCGGACGGATTCCCGATGTTCGTCGACGAAGATACCGCGCGAATCATCGACGACGGCCGCACCGCGAACGGCGGCAAACCGCCCACGACACTGAAGTTCGCGGGTAAGGACGTTCCGAACGCGGGCGTCGATGCGCCGATGCAGACCTATCTAGGGCCGAAGCAGCGCGCGTGGCTCATCGAGCGCTTGAGCACGAGCCAGGCGCCGTGGAAGGTCTGGGGACACTCGTTCGGCACCCTCGCGTGGCGCACGGATCTCGCCAACCTGCCTGAGGAGTTAGGCCCCAAGTGGCCGGGCACGGGCTTCGGGCTGGCGAGCGGCGGCTATTACTCGGAACACGCGCAGATCTACGACGTGTTGCGCAAGAAGGGCGTCACCGGGCTCGCGGTGGTGGCCGGCGACAAACACTCGTTCTGGGCTGGCCTCACATCCGCGGATCTGCCGCCGCGCGCCTACGACCCGGTGGGCGTCGAGTTCGTCACGGGCTCCATCTCCGCGCAGGGCCTCGTCGAGCTCGGCGATCGCATCGTGAAGCCCGACCACGCGTTGCGCGCGCTGTATTACACCGGCGAGCATCGCGAAATCCCCGCGATCAACTACACGTTGCTGCACGGCGTGCGCGCTGCGCTCGCGCTGTCGAAAGCGAGCGCCGCCGAGGCGCGCAAGCTTCACAACCCCGCGGTCGCACCGCATCTCAAGTTCGTGGATCTCGGCGGACACGGGTACGGGCTGGTCACGGTGACGGCGGACTGGTTAGAGACCGAGTTCGTCTGCATCCCGGTGCCGTTCGAACGCAGCGAGTCGGCGGATGGGGGGCCGCTTCGGTACCGGGTGCGGCACCGCGTGAACCGTTGGAAAGCGGGTGAGCGCCCGGAGCTCGCGCAGACTGTCGTCGAGGGGAACGCGGAATACTCGGTCTGACTAGTCGACCGCCGCCATATGATCGGCGGCATCGAGGGCAAAGTTCGCAAACAGTGGACGCCATCGAGCATGAGCATGCAGGGACGTCAGGAACGGTGAGCGATGAATCACCTGCCTCGTCCAGATCGTGGTCGCGTTCGTCTGACGATTGGCGGTCGGACCGAGCGTGTTCTCTATCGCATCGAGCGCGAGGCTTTGGTCGCCGCGAAAGGCGTGAACCTCGGCAACCGCGACCTTCGCGAGCTTGTTGGCACCTGGAGCTTCCGCAAGCGCGGTGAGCCGCGCCAGTGCTGCATCTGCAGCGCTGATGTTGCCGACGCCGTAGTAAGCCAGTGCGAGCCCCTGCTCCCGCAGTGCCCCTGCGGGGAGTCGCCCGGCCAACTCCAAGGCTTCGTCGAATCGACGCTGCAGCACCAGCACCCTGGCGATATCGAAATCGATCCTCGGCAATGTCGGACTCAGCTCGCGCGCATGCTGCAACTCCACTTCCGCCGCTTCCAGTTCGCCAACCGCCGCCAGCAACATCCCCAAATGGGCGCGGGCCTGTGCCGACAGCGGGTCAACAGCCACTGCGCGCCGCTGCAGTGACAGCGCTTCCTGCCGGTGTCCAATCGCGATGGCTTTCAATGCGGAGACACTGAGCACCAGAGAATCCGAAGGATTCAAGGCAATGGCGAGCTTGCAGTGTTCTTGCGATCTCTTCCATTCGCCGAGCCACCAGTAGTACTGAGCAGCTCTGACGTGAACCTCGGCGAGGCCGGGGCCCAGCGACAATGCGCGCTCGATCGACGCCAGCCATGCGCGCTGTGCCTCCGGTGTGGCGGCCTGTCCCGAACTGAATGAAGCGTTGTACGTGCCGGCGAGGCCCGCCCACGCACGCGCGTAGTTAGGGTCGTCATGCAGGGCCTGCTCGAAATATTCCCTGGCGCGTGTCACGTCCGACTCGCCGCTTCGATTGAAGAAGTACCTGCCATGCAGGTAGCGCTCGAAAGCCTTCGGATTCGTCGTGTCGGCCCGCTGCAGCTCATCTCCGTCGCTCAAGGTGGCGTCCAGTTGGGCAGCGACTGCCGCTGCAATGTCGTCCTGCACGCTGAAGATGTCGGTCAGATCGCGGTCATACGTGCGCGACCACAGATGCGCGCTGGTTGCGCCGTCGACGAGCTGCGCGGTGATACGAACGTGATCGCCCGATTTGCGCACGCTGCCCTCCAGCACATGGGTCGCATCGAGCCGGCGGGCGATGGTAGCGATGTCGAGCTGCGGTCGATCTTTGAAGGAGAACGACGAAGTGCGCGCGATCACCCGCATCGAGTCGGACTGTGCCAGCAGGTTCAGGATTTCTTCGGAGAGGCCATCGGCGAAGTACGTCTGATTCTTCTCTTCGCTCATGTCCACGAACGGCAGGACGGCCACGGCAACCATCGGCCGGTGGGTCGACGTGCTGGCCTGAGGCGCGGCAGGCGCTCGCATCAAAAAAGCCGTCAGGCCTGCGGCGATGATGAGCGCGGCGGCAAGTGATGCACCCAAGGAGCGTCTGCGCAGGCCGGCGAATCCACGACGCGGTTCGGGCACGGCCGCAGCGGGTTGCGCCTGGTCGTCGATTTCGCCGGAGGTCACTTGGGCAACGAAGCGATAACCACGACCCGGCAGCGTGACGATGTATCGATGCTCGCCCGGCCGCTCGCCCAGTACGCGCCGCAAGGTGTGGATGGTCTGGGTGAGATTGCTGTCCTCGACGATCACGTTCGGCCAGAGGTCCTCCAGCAACTTCTGCTTGTCGAGTGGCTGACCGGCGTGCTCGACGAAATACAGCAAAGTGTCGAAAACCTTTCCAGTGACCTGCACCGGACGACCGTCGAGGCGCGATGACAGCACTCGACGCTGCGCGTCGAGCCGGAAATCGGCGAACGCGTAGATGGGCGGTGTCGGCGGTTGGATCAAAGATTGCTCCGTGCGCTCGTTTGAGAATTTTTGAGTCGCGACCAAAGAGTTTTGAGAGCGGCTGCGGCGATTGTAGCGCCCGCATTGTCGGCGTCGGTCTCGATTTTCGTTGCCCGGCGCGATCATCCAACGAAGGAATCAAGGGTATGAATATGAAAAAAGGCAGAAGGGTTTTGGCGCGAATTGGCTGTGCATGGGCCGCCGCAGTGGCTGTAGGACTGACCTCGGGGCCACTGTCGGCAGGTGGCCATCCGGATCCCTCTTCGTGGAGCACGGCCGTCACCATCCCGGCACTCAACTCGACCGTGGCGGACGGATGTCCGATTGAGTCGGAGGACGGGTTGTCCATCTTCATCGCTTCGACGCGCCCCGACGGATTCGGCGGCAATGACATCTGGGCAGCAGATCGCGACAGCATCGATTCCGCCTGGGGGGCCCCCAAGAATCTGGGTGAGCCGATCAATACTGCCTCGGCGGATTTTTGCCCGACTCCGGTCATGGGCCGCTGGCTCTTTTTCGTCTCGGAACGTCCCGGCGATGGCACGAGCGCCACACCTTGCGGCGGTGGCGACATGTATCTCGCACGGCAGAGTCCGGCGGGCGGATGGAGCACGCCAAAGATGCTGAAATGTGCGCCGGAGGGTCCGAATACGCCGGGCGGCGAGCGCAGTCCCTCGCTGGTGGAAACCTGGTACGGAACGTTCCTGTTCTATTCCACGAATGGTGGCAGCGCCAATCAGGATATTTACGTGAGCCAGCTGGGCTTCGATGGCGCCTTCGGGCCGGGCAAGCGTATCGCAGCGCTGAGCACTGCGGGTTTCGAGGACATCATGCCAAACGTGCGCCTGCGCGAGGATGGCGCACTCGAGATGGTCTTCAGTTCCAACCGCACCACATGGGGACGCAACAAGCCCGCGTTCGGCATGCAGGACGTGTACGTCTCGTACTCGTGGTGGCCCACCAAAGGATGGTCAGAACCGCAGAATCTGGGACCTTCGGTGAACACCCTGGGTGTCGAGCAACGCGCGACTTTGTCGCATGACGGCAAGCGAATGTACTTCGGGCGCGACGGCGACATCTTCACGAGCAGCAGGAAGCGCCGGCACTGATATGCACGTGGTGGCACCCATCGTTTGCTGCAGGCATTCGATGGGTTTGCCACATGCCCCCTCTGACTTCTGACACTCAAGCGATTGCCCGCCTCCAGGGTGGTATACCAGTTGACTCAAGAGGTATAGCCACACCATAGTCAAGTGGTCTAACGGATAACCGGCTTTAGACCCAGGAGGGGATCGTGAGAAATGAAAAACTGTTGTTAGTCGGCCGCGCGGGGCTGCTGGGCTTGTCATGCATGCAATTGGCGCAGGCTCAGTCGCCTGAGTCTGCAGATCGACTCGAAGAGGTCATCGTCACCGCCACGAAGCGCGCGCAATCCGTTCAGGAAGTCCCGCAGGCGGTGCAGGTCATCAACGCCGACCAATTGGCGAGCGCGAGCATTCACGAATTTGCGGACCTCACCCGGATCGCTCCCTCACTGGTCATCAAACCCGCTGAGCATCCCGTGAACGCTTCGGTGTCGATCCGTGGCATCGGCACATTTGCGTTCAGCATTGGCGTGGAACCCAGCGTCGCGGTTCAAGTGGACGATGTTCCCGTTGCGTTTCAAGCGCGCGCCTTCGCCGATCTCTCTGATGTCGAAAGAATCGAAGTATTGCGCGGACCGCAAAGCACGCTGTACGGCAAGGCGGCGTCGGCCGGTCTCATCAACATCGTGACTCCGGGTCCCACCGAAAGTTTTTCGGGAAACGTGCATCTATTGGGAACCTCCGATGAAGAGTTAGTCGGCGGGTTCAACCTGTCCGGGCCCATCAGCGACACTGTTGGATTTCGCCTCTCCGCACAGCACACGAATTACGACGGTAACGTCGAGAACAAATTCAACGGCGATACGACGAACGGCCGCGAGTCGACCACCGTGGGCGGCAAAATGGTGTGGAACCCGTCCGAGAGCTTCACCGCGACTCTGGCCGCTAACTACATCGATGGTGAAACCAGCGTCGGACGACCCTTTGTCCGGCTCGCCCCGAATGCGCTGCTCAGGAACGATCCCACCCTGCCGAACTCCGTCACGCTCCCAGGCATCGTCGCCGATGCCGACAATACGGATATCAGCAACAATTTCGCGGCCGGAACCGACTACAAGGGTCACGGTGAGTCCCTCAAACTGGAGATCGGACTGCCCGCGGAGCACACGCTCGTGTCCATCTCGTCGCACGACAGTTTCGAGCTCGATGACCTGCTCGACCAGGACGATACCTCCGCCGTCGCGCCTAACAATATCCAGATCGGAGTGTTCGAGTCGAAACAGCTGACACAGGAGATCCGCCTGTTGTCGTCCGACGATCAGCCGCTGCGCTATACGCTGGGACTCTATTACGGCGACACGCAGCTCGATCGCGATTTCGTTCGCGGCCCCGTCTTCTCGCTGGCACGTTGGATCGCGAGTGCCGATTCCAAGCAAAAGGCGGTATTCGGCCAGGCAGATTGGGAATTCATCGAGGGCACGACCCTCACCGCCGGAATACGGCATCAGCAGGAAGATATCGACTACACGTTTCTCGACATCCAGAACGGCAGCGCCTTCTTCGAGGGAGACGCCAGCGACCGATTCGAGACCTATCGCGCCGGACTGCAGCATCAGTTCACCGACGACGTCATGGTCTACGCCGCGTATGCGACGGGACACAAAGGTCAGACCTTCGACTTGACGACGGGATTCAATCTCAATCGCCAGCTGGCCGGCCCGGTGTTACCCGAGACCTCCAAGAGCTACGAGATCGGCGCGCGAATGCAGTTCCTCGACCGCCGCTTCACGGTGAACACGACCGTATTCGATGTGCGTTACGACGACTTCCAGGCGCAGGGCATCGAGTTCCTGCCGGACGGCTCCTTCAATTTCCGCCTGTCCAACGTGGGTAAAGTCAGGACTCGCGGCGTTGAAATCGACTCGCTCGCCAACGTTAGTCAGCGCCTGCAATTGAATGCCTCGCTCGCCTACGTCGACGCAGTCATCGAAGATTTCCCACTGGGGCAGTGCTATCCGGGGCAGACCGCGGCGCAAGGTTGCAGCGGCACTCCGGCACGCCAGGACTTGAGCGGCAAGCGTCCACCGCAGGCTCCTGAATTCAAGGCGACAGCCGGATTCGACTATTCACGGCCCTTGGGCGGCGGTTCGCTGGCGGGCGTTCTGCAAGGTGCGTATGTCTACCAGAGCGCAATCAACTACGCGTTGAGTGTAGATCCCGAGGGCGAGCAGGCCGGCTACGGAATTCTCAACCTCTCGATTGGCGTGCGCGACGCCGATCGGGGCTACGAAGTCATCGCCTTCGTGAACAACGCGTTGGACAAGCAGTACTACGCTAACTACGCCAACAGCAACGGCAATTTTGGCGGCAGGCAGGCGATCAACGTAATCCTGCCGCGCGATTTCGAGCGCTACGCAGGAGTTCGCGCGAAGTTCAGTTTCTAGGGTGAGGTTTCCGAATGGGCGACGGTCGACGCCGCTACGAACGAATCGCGGAGGAGCTGCGGGCGGAGATCGCCAGCGGCACCTACGCGGTCGGGCAGCGGCTTCCCTCCGAACGTGATCTGGCGCAGCGCTTCAAGGTGTCCCGGCCATCGGTACGCGAAGCGACGATCGCCCTGGAACTGGATGGTCTGGTCGAGGTTCGCTACGGCTCCGGGGTGCACGTCATCGCCGCGGTGCCGAAGGGCGGGGTGGCCGGGATCACCGACTTCGGACCCTTTGAGTTGCTGGAAGCGCGCCGTGCGATCGAATCAGAAACCTGCGCGCTTGCCGCAAAACGGATTACCGCCGAGCAACTCTCCGAACTCACGGCTCTTGTCGCTGAGATGAGAGAAGAGAACGAACACAACGTGGCGCAAAGCGAGGACGCAGACCGCCGCTTTCATGAGCTGATCGCAGAATCGACTGGAAACAGCGCCCTGTTTGCGGCCGTAAAGACGTTGTGGGATGCCCGCCAGCGTTCACCGCAATACAAACTGCTGAGCCACAAAGTCAGGGCCATGGGCGTCAAGCCTCGCATCGAGGAGCACACCAGAGTGGTCGACGCGCTCAAGCGCGGCGATGCCAATGGTGCGCGGACGGCGATGCGCGACCATCTGGCGCGCGTCATCGACGGGCTGCTGGAGGCCACGGAAGTCGAAGCCATTGAGCGAGCCAGCGCGGAAACAGCGGAGAAGCGGCGCAAGTACACCACCGCGTAGGTGGCTCACCACGGCACTTCTTTCGCCGCCAGCGAATAGAATTTGCCGTTCTGTAAGATGGCAGTCATGACAAACAAAGTGTTTCCGGCCTGGATGCTCGCTATCGCGTTCTGCTTCATAGGTGCCGTGCACGCCTCACCGGAAACCGCCGATGAAGAGGCCGTGGCGCAGACGCTTCGCCAGATGTACGTCGCCTTGACCAACGAGGACACGGCGCAACTGCGAGCCATCACGACTCCCGACTTCCATGCGTTCGACGGGGGAGAACAGTTCACCGGCGATGAACTCATGGCGCTCATCAAGAGCTTGCATGCGGCCGGCAAGACTTTCGTGTGGACAGTGCCTGCGCCCAAGGTGCGTATCGAGGGTAAGGTGGCATGGATTACCTACACAAATCGTGGCTCTGTGCAGGACGCCGCGGAGAAGAAGGACGTGAGCTGGCTTGAGTCGGCCGTGCTGTTGAAGCAAGGCGGCACCTGGCGCATCCAGTTTTTCCACAGCACCCGCGTACCCGCGAACTGAGTTCGCGGCCATGAACTTGCCAAACGTTTTCCTGGTTCGCCACGGCGAGACCGCATGGAGTCTGAGCCGGCAGCCCGCGGCTCTCAGCGGCAACTGAAGAAGCGTTTCGGATTTTCGACCGTGATGGCGCGGATATCCCGTGGCGATATGCCGATCTGCTTCAGGAGCGCGATGCGCGCGCAACCTTATTGATAAGCTCCACGTCTTACAGACTACGAACCATTTCTGTCGCGAGTAGCCTCATGACCAGAATCCATCTCGTGTTGCTTGCTGCGCTGTTGCAGAGCTCAGCTGCATTCTCCGCAGACAGATCGATCGATTTCTATTTTTCAAACAATGCCCTCTTGGAACGTGACGGCGCTGCGGCACTTCAAGAGTGGACCGAGCAATGTGTGGCGGGAGGCGAGTTCGCAGAGTTCGCCACCATCTACGCACCGGATCTCAAGATGAGCGTCGCCGAGCGCAAAGCTCAGGCAGCAAAATTCGACCGCGCCGAAGCTGTTCGTATCGCGACGGACGCCTGGCGGGAGGCGAACGCTGCGCTGCCACAAGGGTCGCTGCGTGTCTGCATCGATCTGGCGCGCCCCGACGATGACTTAACGCGCAGTCTCATGGGTGGAATTTCCGCAGTGACCGCTGGACGAGGACGCATCATCTTGCGCGTTCATCCGGACGCCAACTGGAAGTCAGTCCTGCCTTACGTTCTCGCCCATGAAATGCATCACAGCTACTGGTTAGAGAATCACTTCGATGCCAGCGCGCCGTTCACTCTTGCCGACTACTTGGTTTTCGAAGGACGGGCGGACTATTTTGCTGGAAGGCTATTCACGCATCGCGCTCCGTGGACGACCGCGCTCGACGCCGACGCGTATTCTTCTACGTGGCTCGCGATGGCAAAGGATCTGAGCACAACGGAGTGGGAGAAGTTGCAGGCCTTCATGTTTGGCTCGCAACAAGCCGCCATCCCGATGTGGGCCGGATATAGCGTCGGCTACCGACTCGTGTCGGAACGCATGGCGAAGGAGCCCAGGCTGGATCTGAGAGCGATGACGTCGGCGCCCGCTTCGGCATTTATGCCGAACAAGTAATAGCCGCGCTTACACGCGCGTGGGCCGGCGCAGAGATGGCGCTGAGCGAGATACACTGCTGCCCATGAAGCTCGGTCTCCAACACACTTATTCCGCACTACCTGCGCGGTTCTACGCGCGGGTCGCGCCCGCGCCTGCGAAGAATCCCCAGCTCGTCGCTTTCAACTCCCGTCTGGCTTACGAGCTCGACTTCGATCCAGCCGTCCTCGAACACGAAGGTGCAATGTTGTTCTCCGGCAATCAAACGCCCGATGATGCCGACCCGATCGCCTTGGCCTACGCGGGCCATCAGTTCGGCGGCTTCGTGCCGCAACTCGGTGATGGTCGCGCCATCTTGCTAGGTGAACGGGTGGGGCGCGACGGCAAGCGGCGCGACATCCAGCTCAAGGGCTCGGGACGGACGCCGTTCTCGCGCAATGGCGACGGACGCGCAGCGCTCGGGCCCATGCTGCGCGAGTACCTCATCAGCGAAGCGATGCATGCGCTCGGCATTCCGACCACGCGCTCTCTCGCGGTGGTCACGACCGGCGAGCAGGTTGTGCGCGAGGATCTGCTGCCAGGGGCCGTACTGACGCGCGTGGCTGCCAGTCACATTCGTGTCGGCACCTTCGAGTACTTCGCGGCTCGCAACGATCGCGATGCAGTCAGCCAGCTACTCGACTACGTCATCACACGACATGATCCGAAAACGCGGGACACCGACGTTCCCGCGCTGGCCGTGCTCGAAGCCGTCACGCAGCGCCAAGCCGCGCTCATTGCGGATTGGATGAGCGTGGGCTTCATCCATGGCGTCATGAACACGGACAACGTCGCCATCTCGGGTGAGACCATCGACTACGGACCGTGCGCATTCATGGATCACTACGACACGAACACGGTCTTCAGCTCCATCGACCATGCCGGCCGGTATGCGTATGGCAATCAGCCCGCCATTGCGCAATGGAATCTCGCGCGATTTGCCGAAACCCTGCTGCCGCTCATCGATGCGGACACCGGGAAAGCAGTCGAGCTCGCGACAGCGGTCGTCAAAGACTTCATGCCGGTGTTCGATGCTCAGCTCCTGACACGCATGCGGCGCAAGATTGGCCTGGCGAGCGCACAGGAAGGCGACGCCGAGCTCGTCAGCGCCCTGTTGGCAACGATGCGATCGGCAGGTGCGGATTTCACGCTGACGTTTCGCCGCCTCGCGCGGTGTGCCGACGAACCGGCTAATGACGCCTCGCTACTCGAGCTGTTCGCATCCACTCCTGGCATCGCGGATTGGCTGCGGCGCTGGCGCGAGCGCCTCGCAAGCGATCCGCAGAATGCCGCGGAGCGCGCCGCGAACATGCGGCGCGTGAATCCCGCATTCATTCCGCGCAATCATCGCGTAGAGGCGGCGCTCGAAGCAGCTTCCACGCACGGGGACTTCGGGCCGTTTTGCAAGCTCCTGAAAATCCTCGAGCATCCGTACGACGATCAGCCTGGCAGCGTTGAGTTCGAGCAGCCGC